>NZ_AWEP01000005.1:0-820941 GCF_000463525.1 Marinimicrobium sp. LS-A18 | reverse complement strand
ATGAATCCCAATCGTAAGAGTTTTCAAAAACGCCTGATAGCTTCAGTTGTGGCCTCATCGGCCTTGGCTGGCTTCAGTGGCGGAGCAATCGCCCAGCAGGGTGAGCCAGCGCTTGAAGAGGTGGTGGTGACGGGTATCCGTGCCTCGCTTGAGCAGTCAATGGATATCAAGCGTGATTCGACCGGCGTCGTGGATGCTATTTCGGCGGAGGATATCGGTAAGTTCCCCGATACCAACCTGGCTGAATCATTACAGCGCATCACTGGTGTTTCTATCAGTCGCGAAAACGGTGAAGGTTCAGAAGTGACCGTGCGTGGTTTTGGCGCGGGTAATAATATGGTGACCTTGAATGGTCGTGTCATGCCGACGGCAGGCATCAACCGCGGGGAAGGCGGCGGTTCAAGATCCTTTGATTTTGGTAACCTGGCATCCGAGGCTGTTAGCGGGGTAGAAGTTTATAAGACCGGTAAGGCATCGATTGTCACAGGTGGTATTGGTGCCACCATCAACATTCTTACAGCGCGGCCGTTGGACAACCCCGGTTTTAACGCAACTGTTGGTGGCAAGGCGATGATGGACACCACCAACCGTGTCGGCGACGACGTTACGCCAGAGCTGTCCACACTGATCAGTTATTCTAATGACGACGCTACCTGGGGTGTTTCGCTAAGCGCAAGTCACCAGCAGCGTGACTCAGGTACCATTGGTGCCAACGTCAACGATTGGGGTATCTACGAGTGGGACAGCATTAATGCCCCACAAAGAGCGTGGAATAACACCGATGTAGATGTGGAAAATGCTCCAGAAGAAGGTCAGCTGTATTCCCGTTTCTTTGATCTGCGGTATGAGTTTACCGATACCCAGCGTACCCGCGATAATGCGCAGCTAACGCTACAGTTTGCGCCCAATGAAGATTTTACGGCGACCGTTGATTACACCTTTGCCGAAAATGAAGTTCAAGAAGCACTGGGGCAAACCGGTAACTGGATGCAGCAAGGTGCCAATATCCAGGCGGTTGAATTTGACAACCAGGAAATTGCCACCATGATTTATGCTCGTGAATCATACGCCGGTGGTATCGATGAAGGCTATGAGCAGCAGTGGGCAGAGACAACCGATACTCTGGAATCATTTGGTGTAAACCTCGAGTATCAAGTCAATGATGCGCTAAGCTTTGACCTGGATGTGCACGACTCAGAAATGCACGCTCGCGGTACTGGGCCCTTCGGTACTGGTTCGGTACGTATGGCTCTGGCTGCACCCGTCGTTGTTGGTCGTGAATGGTGGTTTGGCCGAGAGTTCCCTATTGTTGAAAACCAGTATGATGACAGCATAAATGATGCAAACAACAACGGCGTTGTTGATCCCGGTGATGTCAGCTCAACCATGCTCAATTTGCGCCAAGCCGACCAAAAAATGAGCGTCACCCAGGTTCAGCTTGACGGTACCTATGAGTTCGACAACGGCGCGATTGATTTTGGTATTGAATCACGCGAGATGGAGTCTCACACGCTTAACTACACGGCAAGCAACGTTGCCCTAGGTGGCTGGGAGGGGGCTTATCCTGGGGAGTTTGGCGATCTGGTAGAGCCCTTTGACATTCAAGGCGAATTTGAAGACTTCAATCCGCTTGATGGTTATGGCTTCAGGGCTAACGCCGCCGAATTGTACGACTATGCCACGAATGAGATTCCACGTTACTCTGATATCTTGCCGGCGCCGCTCAATCAATCGGCTGACAATCTGGTCAATGAGCAGATGACAGCGGCTTTTGCCCAAGTGTCGGTAAACGGCGACCTGGGTGATATGCCGTTCAATATTTTGGCTGGTTTACGCTATGAAACCACGGACGTAGAGTCCAGCTCTCTGGCGGCGGGCTATGTCACTATTTGGGAATCCAACAACGACGTTGCGATTAACGTCGACCCCTCGCAGCCCTCTAGCCTGGTTTCAGCTGAGGCCAGCTATGACAACCTGTTACCGAGCTTCGATTTCACCCTCAATATTACCAACGATTTGATTGGTCGCTTCTCAACCAGCAAAACCATTGCTCGGGCGGGACTGGGTGACCTGGGTGTTTCGGCAGACAGCTTCGGAGCTGGCGGTGGTTCAACCTACTTGGGGGCACGGCCTACAGCGTCCGCGTCAAACCCCGGTCTGCTACCCTTGGAGTCGACCAACTTCGACCTGTCGCTGGAATGGTATTACGACGATACAAGCTACGCGTCAGTTGGGTTCTTTGAGAAAAATGTGTTCAACTTTATCGGCTCCCAACAGGTAGAGCGTCCGTTGCTTGGCATTCGTGACGTCACCAGTGGTCCTCGGGCGCAAGAGGCGGCTGAAGAGCTGACTGACCGGGGCTTTGCGCTTAACGACGATAACCTGCACGGAATGATGGTCTTCAATGAGTTTATTGACCAAAACGGCAGTTACAACGACGCCTGGGTCAATGAATTTGGCAATGTTGACTATGCGGCAACCCAAGAGCAGAACGAGTTCCTCTCAGGTCAGCCAGGCGGGCTCTGGGATCTGAGATCACGTCCGGAAGATCCTGAGACTATCTTCAGAACCAATACGCCAAACAACGCTCGGGAAGCTAAAATTCACGGTGCTGAATTTGCGGTACAGCACTTCTTTGGTGATACCGGCTTTGGTGTTCAGGCCAACTACACGCTTGTTCGTGGAGATGTAGGCTTCGATAACCTGGGTTCCCCGGATGAGTCTCAGTTCGCTCTGGTAGGTTTAAGCGATACTGCAAACCTGGTAGGCTTGTACGAGAATTATGGCTTCCAGGCTCGTATTGCTTATAACTGGCGTGACAAGTACCTGAACGAGACGTCCAGAGGGGCCTTCGCTAACCCACGCTATATTGAGGACTATTCTCAAATTGACGTGAATGTGAGTTATGAGATCATCGATGGGTTGTTTGTATCCTTCGAAGGCTTGAACATCACCGGCGAAGACAGCCGTTCTCACGGCCGCAACTACGAGATGATGTGGGATTTGCGTGACTTGGGTCCGCGTTACACTGTAGGTGCGCGCTATACCTTCTAACTAAAATGATCTAAATTTTAATTAGAAGTCTTATCGTTGATAAGTAAAAAAGCCGCTGCAAAGCGGCTTTTTTATTTCACTCGCTAGATTTTGTTGTTATTCTTTATCTGCTCAGTAAGCTTCCCAATTTTCTTGAAGGTCAAATAAGAAAACCATGACAAATCCCGTATTTCTGAACAATGTATCCCATCACGATTTGAAAGTGATCCCAAGCTATAGCGCTGAGCTTGGAGACAACGTTGCTAGCGTTTTGGCTTTCCCGACAGAGTTTGTCGAGTTGCAAAAAGAATATCCTATTTTGATCAGGAAGAACTCTGAAACGAAAACATTTCAAGCGACCGCCCTTTTAGGGTTCAATAAAGAAGAGAATCTTTACTTGGATCCAACTTGTAGGTCGGGTTGGGCTGCAAACTATATCCCTGCGGCAATAGCTAAAGGCCCATTTTTGATTGGCATGCAGTCTCAAGATGAGGGCTCCAGTGACGCGCCTGTGGTCCATATAGATTTGGATCACCCTAAAGTGAGCGAGCAGGATGGATATCCGCTATTTTTAGAGCATGGCGGGACTAGCCCATATTTGGAGCGTATAACGAGCGTTCTGAAAGTAATACATGAAGGTATCGCCACTCAAGACGTTATGTTTAGTGCCTTCTCGGAATTAGGCTTGATTGAGCCGGTCGCTATCGATATAGATTTGAACAACGGTGAGAAACGTCAACTCGTCGGGAACTACACTATAAATGAAGAGAAGCTCGCGTCGCTTAGTGGGGATAAACTGGAGCAACTGAGCAAGCGTGGTTTTCTCCCCTTGGCCTATGCTGTAATTGCCTCTATGACAAATATACGGAAGTTGATAGAAATCAAAAATGGCAGAGAGCGGTGATGTCAAAATGGTCAAATTGAGCTTAATGAAGATATATTATGGTAACGATTGCCACTAAAACTGCTGTTATTACCGACTACTCAAGCGAATCCTTGGACGAGAGCGTCATAGCATCTAAAAATCCGGTAGTTATCAAAGGTCTGGTTAAACATTGGAAGCTCGTAGATGAAGGACGGCAGTCAGACAGCAGCGCCATACGCTATCTAAAGTCATATTATAATGGCCGACCTTCGTTTGCCTGTATCGGCCCACCTGAAATCCAGGGGCGCTACTTTTATAATGATCAACGCACACAGCTTAATTACGATATTAAAAAGACGACAATAGATGAAGTTCTTGATCTTATAGAAAAAAGCTTTGCAGAGGAAAATCCAACCTCTTACTACATTGCATCCAACGTTATTGATACTCACTTCCCTGGTTTCAGGGCGGAAAATGACATTGCAATTCCCAGGCCGGATTTGGGCTACCCAATTGAAGACGTTCGGGCGAGTATCTGGATTGGCAACCGTACGACCGCTTGCTGCCACTACGATGCCTCGGATAATCTAGCGTGCTGTGCAGTGGGCAAGCGTCGGTTTACACTCTTTCCACCTGATCAAATAGCCAATCTCTACCCAGGACCCTTGACTCCCACTCCTGGGGGGCAGGCGTTAAGCATGGTTGATTTCGATAATCCGGATTTCGAACAATACCCCAATTTTGCCGAAGCAATAGAGCACGGGCAGGTTGCTGATCTAGAGCCCGGCGATGCCTTGTATCTGCCAAGTATGTGGTGGCATCAAGTGGAGTCCCAAAGTCGCTTTAATGTCCTGATCAATTATTGGTGGAGTGACTCCGCCAAACATATGGGCCCAGCAATGAATGTGTTGTACCACGCACTGTTGAGCTTGCGTGATAAACCCGAGCACGAAAAACAAGCTTGGAAACATATCTTCGATTATTACATCTTCGGTGACCCGGACCGGGCAGGCGCTCATTTACCTGAGGAGGCGCGTGGATATCTTGGTGAAATTGACTCAGCTAAAGCCCGGATGTTGCGCGCTTTTCTGCTAAATAAACTTAACCGATAAATTGTTGAAGCCTGTTGGTGATGTGGGTGGTTAGCGTTGCAAAATACTAGTGTAAAAAGAGTGGTAATAGCTGGCGGCGGTACTGCTGGCTGGGTGGCTGCTGCAGCATTGGCCCACCAGCTCGGGAAACTGATCGACGTGGTTTTGGTTGAGTCCGATCAAATTGGTACGGTTGGTGTGGGTGAGGCGACAATTCCACCCATGAGAGCATTTCATAGACTGCTCGGTATTGATGAACAAGAGTTTATGCGTTCTACTGAGGCGGTATTTAAGCTCGGTATTGAGTTCAAGAACTGGGGGCAGGTGGGTGAGCAGTATTTTCATCCTTTTGGCGCCACGGGCCAAAGTAGTTACCTTGCTGATTTTCAGAACTTTTGGCTGTATGGAAAGAGCAAAGGCATACATGCTGAATTTGAAGATTATAGCTTAGCCGCACAGGCAGCCAAAGCCAATAAATTTGCCATCTCGAAGAAAGGCAGCCTTAATTTCGCCTATCATTTGGACGCCACCCGTTACGCCCAGTTTTTACGACAGTTCAGTGAAAAGTTAGGGGCCAAACGTGTAGAGGGAAAAATTCAACACGTGCAGCAACACGTGAATGGTGACATTAAAGCGCTTCAGTTGGAGTCCGGCGAAGTGGTAGAAGGCGATCTGTTTATTGATTGTACGGGATTTACCGGCCTGTTGATCGATAAAACGTTGAAAGTGCCTTATGAAGATTGGACGCACTGGTTGCCGTGTGACAGTGCCATTGCTGTTCAAACCGAGTCGGTTGAGTCGCCTCGACCTTACGTTACCTGTACGGCTCACAAAGCCGGCTGGCAATGGCAAATACCATTGCAGCATCGAGTGGGAAATGGCAATGTTTTCTGTAGTAAGTTCATGTCGGGCGATGAAGCAACGCAGCACCTTTTGAATAACGTTCAAGGCGAGGTCAGAACTGAGCCCAGGGTAATAAAATATAAGACCGGGCGACGTAAAGTCTTCTGGACCAAGAATTGTGTTGCACTCGGACTGTCAAGTGGTTTTGTTGAACCTCTGGAGTCCACCAGTATCTATATGTTCATGATCGGAATCATTCGTTTGATGCGGATGTTTCCTTTCAATGGAGTTACCCAGCCAGTCATTGATGAATATAACAAGCAAAATATTGCTGAGCTGGAAAATGTTCGTGACTTTATTATACTGCACTACCACGCTACATCTCGCGAAGATAGCGAGTTCTGGCGCTATTGCAAGCACATGGATATTCCAGAGTCGCTATCCCATCGTCTTGAGCTGTTTAAAGAAAACGCTCTGGTTTTTCTGGGTGAGAATGAACTGTTCAGGCTTAGCTCCTGGTTACACGTAATGCTAGGCCAAGGTATTATGCCGAAACGCTATCACTCGATATTTAGCACCATGTCGGATGAGGAGATGGTGGGTCACCTGAGCAATACTCGTAAAACAATTTCCGATGCGGTAAACAAGCTTCCAACCCATCAGGAATTTATTAATCATTACTGCAAGTCGCGCCGTTGATGGCGAGTCGTTCAGTTATCGTTAAGTCCAATGCGAGCATTAAACGATCATCGGCCTATTATCAATGGGCCGCTGTTTTTCGTTTTCCGCACCGAGTGCACTCGTAGAGAGTAACCAACTTCCCCTGCTTGACATCAAACTTCTGCTCGGTAACCACCTTCCACTTATGAAAGCCACTGCGGCACAAGGTTTTACCCTTGTGCTTTTCTTTGGCGCTGGGCCGTTTGAAGGCTATGACGTTGTCGCTCACAGTTCGGTCTCCTGGTCGGTTCCGGAATTGTGAGCGAAGGCTATTCCTCGGTCAACAGGAGCCGGGCCACGCCCCCTACGTGGGAGCGCCACCGGGTCTCCTTGCCGTCCACTACAGGCCAGCGGTGAATATCGTGAACAGGTGCGTTGTTGGGCAGCCATGATTCTGAAACGCCCCTCAAGCGCTTACGCCAGCGTGGAGCCTCAAGTGCGGGATGCGGTATCCTTGCGGAGTATTGTTACGAACCGTCCGAGGAGACTTACGTGTGAATACTCAACTCAAAGCACTGGAACTGGCCCGCGAGGGGGATTGGCACGGCGCTCACGACCTGGTGCAGGCTCAAGATGACCCTCTCTCCTGCCTGATTCACGGCTACCTGCATCGCGAAGAGGGCGACCTGGGCAATGCAGGGTACTGGTATCGTCGCGCGGGAGAGACCTTGCCGGACAACACCCTGGATGAGGAGTGGCAACGACTGCGGCAGCGCGCCGCTGACTGATCTGCCATTGCGCGATCGGAGGTTGGCACAAAAACCATTAAAAGTGGTCCGCATAAGCGGCAGCCCCTGCTACTATGAGCTATCTTGAAGAGGTATCGGGCCGGAGGCCCCAGACCGAGGTACTCATGCTATCTGCCGACATTCTCAGGCGACACCAGGCTTCATGGTTGGGGCCTGCCCCCGACTCAACCGATCGACCGACGCTGATTCTTGCTCACGGTTTTGGCTGTGATCAGCAGATCTGGGCGCCGGTGGCGGACGTCCTGGCCCGGGAGTATCCGGTGGTGCTGTTTGATCACATCGGTTGCGGCCGCTCCGACCGAAGCGCGTTCGACGCTGAGCGTTACGCCGACCTCTCGGCTTATGCCGAGGATCTGGTCGAGCTGGTGCAGGCCCTCGGCCTGAAGCGGCGGCCCATTCTGGTCGGGCACTCGGTCAGCGGTGCCATTGGCTGGCTGGCGTCGATGGCCGAGCCGGAGCTGTTTCGCCAGATTATTGCCATCGGGCCTTCACCCCGCTACATCAATGATCCGCCGGATTATATCGGTGGGTTTGAGGCCGAAGACGTGGGTGAGCTGCTGGACCTGATGGAGCGCAATCACTTCGAGTGGGCCGGTTATCTGGCACCGATCGTCATGGCCAACGGTGACCGCCCCGCCCTCGCCGAGCAGTTGCGTGAGAGTTTTCTCAATGCCGATCCGGCCATGTCCCGGCGTTTTGCCGAAACCACTTTTCTCTGTGACATACGCACTCAGCTACCGCACGTTCAGGTACCCACATTGGTGCTGTACTGCGAGCAGGACGTGATTGTCCCGACCGCAGTGATCGAATACCTCGAATGGGCGCTCCCCAAAGGAATCATCCGGCGGCTCGACGCCACGGGGCACTACCCTCAGGTCAGCAACCCTGGGGCGGTGGCCCGTGCCGTGATTGAGGGCGCCCAGGGTGCAGCCTGACATAGACCGCCTGCCGGGAGGCCTTATCGTTCTCGACGAGGCCAACATCGTGACCGCCGTCAATCGCACGCTCTGCGATTGGCTGGGCCGGGCCGAGACTGAGTTGGTGGGGCATGCGCCAGAGAGCCGGATGACCGGTGGTTCCAGAATCTACTATCTGGGGCATGTGTTACCGGCGCTGCGCTTGCACGGCCACGCCGAGGAAATGACCCTGACCTTTACCAACGCTTCCGGGCAACCGCTACCGGTGCTGCTCAGTGCATCCTCGGTAGCCGGGGATGAACCGGGGTATCAGTTACTGCTGCTGCCCATGCAGCGACGCAACCTGGTCGAGGAACAACTGCAGCAGGCGCGCAAGACAGCGGAGCAGGCGACGGAAGAAAAGGCCCTGGCTCTGGAGCAGGTACAGGCGCTCGCCCATGAACTGGAGCAGCGCCAGGAGCAGCTTTCCGAGCTCAACGCAAAACTGGAGTTGATGGCAACACAAGACCCGCTCACCGGCCTGGCCAATCGCCGGGTTTACGATCGACAGATAGAGGCACAGCTGGCGCTGTTCCACCGCACGCGCACGCCTTTTGCACTCGTTCTCACGGACATTGACCTCTTTAAACGAATCAACGACCGCTTTGGTCACGACGCGGGCGATCGGGTGCTGAAGGATGTTGCTCAGTGCCTGCATCAGGGGCTGAGGGAAATTGATACGCTGGTGCGCATGGGCGGTGAGGAGTTTGCGCTTATTCTTCCGAGCACTACAGCGGAACAGGCGATCAGGGTCGCCGAGCGCAAGCGCGAACTGGTGGCGCAGTATGGCGGTCGTTACGGTGAAGTCACCATGAGTTTCGGTATTACCGAAGTCTGCCCGCACGACACCAAAAGCCTGCTCTATGGGCGCGCCGACCGGGCGCTTTACAATGCCAAGCATCAGGGGCGAAATCGGGTGTGTGTTCGCTGAGGATTTTTTTGGGGCCTGACTTTCACCGGACGCAACGTCCGCTCGCGCGGTATTACCAGACTGCGGTAAGGTCACTCAATATTCTGGATCTGCTCCCGCATTTGCTCGATCAATACCTTAAGCTCCACCGCCGATTGAGTGGTGTCCGCCACAATGGCTTTTGACGAAAGCGTATTCGCCTCGCGGTTCAGCTCCTGCATCAGAAAGTCCAGCCGGCGGCCCAGGGAGTTTTTCTGGGTCAGGGTGTGCTTCACCTCGGCGACGTGGGTGTCGAGGCGATCCAGCTCTTCGTCCACGTCGGCCTTCTGTGCCAGCAGGGTAATCTCCTGCTCCAGGCGTTCCGGGTCCAGGTCGACCTTCAGTGCTTCGATTTTACTCTGCAGTTTTTCGCGTTGGGCGGTCAGTATTTCCGGTAACCGCTCGCGCAGTTTCACCACTTCGGCGCTGATGCTGTCCAGCCGCTGGTGAATGAACTGCACCAGCTCGCCGCCTTCCCGGGTGCGATGTTCCAGCAGTTGTTTCAGAGTCTGGTCAAACAGCGCCAGGGCGGCTTCAATCAGGGTGTCGCGATTGAGTTCGGCCTGTTGCAAGACGCCGGGCCAGCGCAACACCTCCAGCGGGTTGATCGGTGCGGCATCGTGCAGCTCGTTGCCGATGGTGTGCGCCGCTTCGGCGAGCTGGCGGACTCTGGGCAGGTTGATGCCCAGAGCCTGGTCGGCGCCCTCTTCCTTCTGCACGGTCAGGCTCATCTCCAGCTTGCCCCGGTGCAGGCTCTTGCGGATGCGCTCGCGCAGATGGGGCTCGATTTCGCGCAGATCGTCGGGCAGACGGAAGGCCGGCTCCAGGTAGCGGTGGTTGACGCTGCGGATCTCCCAGGTGAGTGTGCCCCAGTCGAACTGCTGCGATGTGCGGGCAAAACCGGTCATACTGCGTGGCATGGGCGATCCTCTGTCTGAATGCGGCGGTGACACTGTGGGGGCGGAGCTGGTAGGCTTCGCTCCCATTAAACCGGCGATGTTACCACAGACGACTTTTTCAAACCCTTTGACAGTACAGGACTCCGATCATGACCGAGACGACCGTTCAGCGCCCCAGTGGCCGCCAGCCCGACCAGTTGCGCGATGTGCGCCTGACCCGCCGTTACACCAAGCACGCCGAGGGTTCGGTGCTGGTGGAATTTGGGGACACCAAGGTGATCTGCACCGCGAGCGTGGTCGAGGGCGTGCCGCCTTTCCTGCGCGGCAAGGGCCAGGGCTGGCTGACCGCCGAGTACGGTATGCTGCCCCGCTCCACCGGCTCGCGGATGAATCGCGAAGCGGCCCGTGGCAAGCAAGGGGGGCGCACGGTGGAAATCCAGCGCCTGATCGGCCGCTCCCTGCGTGCGGCGATTGATCTCGACGCGCTGGGCGAGAACACCATCCAGCTCGACTGCGATGTGATTCAGGCCGATGGCGGCACCCGTACCGCTTCCATTACCGGCGCCTGGGTGGCGTTGGCCGATGCGGTGACGTTTCTGCAGGAGAAGGGGTTGGTGAAGGACAGTCCGCTCAAGCGCGCCATTGCCTCGGTGTCCGTAGGCATTTATAAGGGCGTGCCGGTGCTGGATCTGGATTATCCCGAGGACTCCAGTGCGGATACCGATATGAATGTGGTCATGGGCGATGACGGTGGCATCATCGAAATCCAGGGCACCGCCGAAGCCGAGCCGTTTACCGAAGCCGAGTTTGGAGCCATGATGGCGTTGGCGAAGAAAGGGATTGGGGAGTTGAATCGGTTGCAGCAGGCGGCGTTGGCGGAGTAACCCGGACCGGATTGCGATGGATGCAACCGAGGGTTGCGTAGGGCGGATAAGCGAAGGCGCATCCGCCGTTACCCCATCCGCCGCTACCCCACCCGAACGCATCAAAGCTCGATATCGTAATCCACAATCACCGGCAGGTGGCTGGAGAACTGCTGAATCTTGTAAATGGCCGCATGCTCGACCCGCTGGCCAATGGGCGCTGACACGATCTGCATATCGGTGCGCCAACCCTCGCCCTCATTGATTTTGCTGCTGGGCCACCAACTGTATTCGTCCGGGTCCTTGTTGGCCTTGCGAAAGGCATCCACATAGCCGATCTGGTTGAACACCTGGCTCAGCCACTGCCGTTCGTGGGGCAGAAAGCCGGATTCGTGCTCATTTTTCTCCGGGTTGGTCACATCCCGGGGGGTGTGCGCCATGGCCCAGTTGCCGCAGAAGATGAACTCGCGGCGCTTGCGGGTAATCTTGTCCAGATGGGCCTGCAGGTCGTCGAAGAACTTGATCTTCACTTCCTGGGATTCCATTTCCGAGGTAGCACTGGGCGCCAGCATTGAGCCAATGCTCAGCTGTTCGTAGTCAATCTGCAGGTAACGACCTTCCATATCCACGCCGGACGAGAACCCCAGGCCAAAAATCAGGGCCTTGGGCTGCTTGCGGGTGTAGATGGCCACGCCGTTGTAGTGCGGTGTCCCGGAGTCGAAGAAGTAGCTGAAATAACCGTCCAGTTGAAATACCGGCTTGTCTTCCAGTTCATATTCCAGTGCGCGCAGATCCTGCAGACAGATGACGTCTGCGTCCTGGCTGTCCAGCCAGTCAAACAGACCGCGCTGAGCCGCCTGGAAAATACCATCGACGCTAAGACTGATAACTCTCATATTAGCCCCTTGTTAACGGACTGTGTATGATACCCGAGCTTGTTATCTTTGTGTTAATTAGTGACAGAAAAACCCCGGAATTCAGCCGTTTGGAGGCCATTTCCGCACTTTAGTTCGGGACCAGTGAACGGCTGGGCAGTGCAGGCGGTCCCTCGATGGTTATAATTGGGGGCACGGGCGTGACCGGTGGTTGATGGCGAGCCCTTGCAGTGTCAGCCGTTATTCTTTTTCAATCTAGCGTACTTTTGAGAGTTTTGCATGGAGAACTACCAGCGCGACTTTATTGAGTTGGCCATTGAGCACCAGGCCCTGGGCTTTGGCGAGTTTACCCTCAAATCCGGCCGGGTCAGCCCGTATTTTTTTAACGCCGGCAAGTTTCAGACCGGTCGGGCACTGGCGAGGCTGGGGCGTTGCTACGCGGCGGCGCTGATGGCCTCTGGCGTTGAAGTGGACCTGATCTTCGGCCCGGCCTACAAAGGGATTCCCCTGGCCACCACCACCGCCGTGGCGCTGGCCGACCACCACGACCGGGATCTGCCCTACGCGTTCAACCGCAAGGAGGCCAAGGACCACGGCGAGGGCGGCTCTCTGGTGGGCGCACCGCTGGACGGTCGGGTGCTCATTGTGGACGATGTGATTACTGCGGGAACCGCCGTGGGTGAGTCCATGAAACTGATTCGTTCGGCGGGCGCTGAACCGGCGGGGGTGTTGATTGGTCTTAACCGTCAGGAGCGCGGCAAGGGCTCCCTGTCGGCGATCCAGGAAGTGGAGCAGCAGTACGGCATTCCGGTGATCAGTATTGTCAATCTGGACGATGTGGTGGCCTACCTGAAAGCGGACAAAGCCCGCCCAGAGGTAGTGGCGGCCATTGAGGCCTATCGCGCCGAGTACGGCGTGTAATCAGAATCCGCTCCCAAGCGCGATGGAGCAACGAGGGCGTTATGCGTAAATCAGTGTTGTGGTTCTCGGTATCCTGCCTCCTGGGTCTGGCGTCGCTGGCCCAGGCGCAAGAGAAAGTGTACTACCGATACACCAACGATGAAGGCGTGCAGGTGCTGGAAGATCGCATCCCACCCAAGTACGTCCCGAGAGGTTACGAAGTCGTGTCCATGTACGGGGAGGTGCTTAAAACCGTGCCCCCCGCGCCCAGCGATGAAGAGTTGGAAGCCGAGGCCCGCGAGCGGCAGGCCCGACAGGCGCGTGAGGCCTACGAGCAGGAACTGAAGCGCCGGTACAGCACGGTCAAGGATATCGAGGACGCGAAACGGCGCAGTCTGGCGGAGCTGCAGGGCAATATCAGTATTCTGGAGAGCAACCTGAGCAATGTGCGCTTGCAGATTCGGGACCTGGAGAGTCGGGCGGCGCGTCTGGAGCGCAGTGGCCAGGAGGTGCCCGAGTCGGTACTGGTCAATCGGGGGACGTTGAAAACCGAAGTGCAGGAAATACAGGCGCAGATCCGTCATCGCCAGGAGGAGTACGACGAGGTGGCGGACAAGTTTGATCAGGACATTGAGGCATTCGCCGAGATCCGGGCGGCTGAGGGCCGCCGCTGAACCCCCGAGGCGCGAATCAGGCCGGAACCTGTTCGCGCATCAGGCCGCTCACCAGTACCGGCCACTGTTCGGCCCAGTGCTCGGTCGGTGGGCGCCGGAACTGACTGCGCACAAACTGGGTGATCCGCCCATCGGCGCAGGCCATCAACAGATTGGCGGCGGCCGACAAGGGCAAATTGGGCCGTAACCCCTCTCGCAATTCCGCTTCTCTCAACACCTGCTTCAACTGGGTTTCCACCCGCTCAAATAGCTGGGCCACGCGCAGCCGAAGCCGTTCGGTTTCGCCGGTCAGGGCGTCGCCGGTGAGCAACCGGGTGATGCCGGGGTTGCGTTCGGTGAAGGTCAGCAGCAGTAGCAGAATCTTCTCGCACCGGCGCAAAGCGGCCGGCTCCTCCGACAGGATCAGGGAGATGCGGGTGAAAATCGTGTCTTCGATAAACTCGATCAACCCTTCAAACATCTTGGACTTGCTGGGGAAGTGGCGGTACAGCGCCGCTTCGGAGACGCCCACTTCCCGAGCCAGGGCGGCCGTGGTGATACGGGCACCGGGGCTGGCTTCCAGCATGTGAGCCAGAGACTCCAGAATCTGTTGGCGGCGGGAGGATTTGGCGGTGGGCTTGCTCATGGCGGTCCATAGGTTGTCAGGGGTGGATCCTTCGGCGCGGCCTCAGGACGTTTCAGGCGACGGGGATATCCTAGCACAGGATGCGGGGCTTGCCCCATCGCCTCCGATTTTCGGTGATCAGCGCGGCCTTCGGGCGCGTTACTGAGTGGCTTGCTGCGCCTTGTTGGTGATCAGCGTGCCGACGCCAGCGTCGGTGAAGATCTCCAGCAATACCGCGTGGGCGACCCGTCCATCAATGATGTGGGCACTGTTCACGCCGCTTTTCACCGCATCCAGCGCGCAGCCGATTTTGGGCAGCATGCCGCCGTAAATGGTCCCGTCAGCGATCAGGCCGTCCACCTGCTGCGTGGTCAGCCCGGTCAATACTTCGCCATTCTTGTCCTGCAGGCCGGCCACGTTGGTCAGCAGCATCAGCTTCTCGGCCTGCAATACCTCGGCAATTTTACCGGCCACCAGGTCAGCATTGATATTGTAGGACGCGCCGTCATCGCCCACCCCGATCGGGGCAATCACTGGAATGAAGTCACTGTTGATCAGCATATCGATCACCGAAGTATTGATACTGGCAACCTCGCCCACGTGACCGATGTCGATGATTTCCGGCGCCTGCATATCCGGCGTCTGGCGCTTGGCTGAGAGCTTTTTGGCTCGGATCAGTTGCCCGTCCTTACCGGTAATGCCGATGGCGTGGCCGCCGTTGTGATTGATCAGGCTGACGATCTGTTTGTTCACGGTGCCACCGAGCACCATTTCCACCACGTCCATGGTTTTACTGTCAGTCACCCGCATGCCATCGACAAACTCGGATTCGATGTTGAGCTGCTTGAGCAGATCGCCAATCTGGGGCCCGCCGCCATGGACCACGATGGGGTTCATGCCCACCAGTTTCATCAGCACGATATCCCGGGCAAAACTGTTCTGCAGTTCTTCGTCCACCATGGCGTTGCCGCCAAATTTGATCACGATGGTCTTGCCGGTAAAGCGCTGAATGTAGGGCAGCGCCTCGGTCAGTACCTGAGCCACGTTCATGGCCTGGGTGCGGTTCAGTGACATAGCGGGGTCCGTTGTTTAAAAGTACCTTGTTGAGGGTACGTTGGTTAAAAGTCGATCTGAAGCTGGCTGTCGATTTTCAACAGCTCGCGTTTAAACAGTTGCTGAATTTTGTTCAGCGCTTCCTCGGTTTCGCCTTCAAAGCGCAGGGTCAGGGCCGCGGAGGTGTTAGAGGCTCTGACCAACCCCCAGCCTTTGGCAAAGTCCACCCGCAGCCCGTCAATGGTGCTCGGCTTGCCGCTCTGGAAGTCGCCCTCGGCAATCAACCGTTCCACCAGGGCGAATTTCTGGTCGTCCTGCACCGGAATTTTCAGCTCCGGGGTGGAGGGCAGAATCGGAAAGGCGGCGAAGATATCGTCTATGGGTTGATCGCGCAAGGTGATGATTTCCAGCAGGCGCGCCAGGGTGTACAAACCGTCATCGAACCCGTACCAGCGGTCCTTGATGAAAATGTGACCGGAATACTCGCCGCCGATCAGCGCGCCGGTTTCGATCATCTTCGACTTCATGTGGGAGTGGCCGGTTTTCCACATGATCGGCCGACCGCCATAGCTGGTCACCAACTGGTTCAGCTGGCGGGAGCACTTCACATCGAACAGCACATCGGCCCCGGGGTTGCGTCCGAGCACGTCCCGGGCAAAGAGCATCAACAGTTGGTCCGGCCAGATGATCCGCCCCTGGGGGGTGACCACGATCAGGCGATCGCCGTCGCCATCGAGGGCCGCGCCGAGATCGGCACCGACCTCCTGTACCTTGGCGATAAGGTCCTGAAGGTTGGCTTCCTGAGTCGGGTCCGGGTCGTGATTGGGGAAGGTCCCGTCCAGGTCGCAGTACAGCGGTGTCACATCGCAGCCCAGCTCTTCGAACAGCCGGGGCGCGACCACACCGGGGACCGCGTTGCCCGCGTCGATCACCAGCGACACGGCACCGACCAGCGCGACGTCGGAGAAAATGCGTTCGATATAGTCGGTGATGATGTCGTGGCTGCGGGTCTCCCCTTCGCCCTGGTGGTAGTGCTGGCGCTGAATCCGCGAGCGTACATCCAGTACCGCATCATCGGCCAGGGTGACCCCGTTGATGATCATTTTGAAACCGTTGTAGCTACCGGGGTTATGGCTGGCGGTGACCATGACGCCGCTGCTGGTTTCGCTCAGGTGATGGGTGGCGAAGTACATCAGGGGGGTGGGGACTGTGCCCAGATCAATCACGTTGCAACCGGTGCTCGCAATCCCGCTGCGCAGGGCTTCGGCCAATACCGGGCTGTGCGTCCGGCCGTCCCGGGCGAGCACCATATCGGTTTCGCCGTGATCCAGCGCCTCGCTGCCCAGCGCCCGCCCGATATGCTCGGCCAGCTCCGGGGTGATTTCGGTATCGGCCAGACCGCGAATGTCGTAGGAGCGGAAAATCCCCTCGGGGATGCTCGGGCCTGACTGGCCCGCCTGGGTCGCGTCGGCGGCGGCGGTTTTGGTGGGCGCCTGGTCCAGGGCGAGAATGTCCTCGTCCTCGTCGCTGACATCCAGATCCAGAATGTCCTGGTTCTGGTACAACGTGTTGATCATGCCGATTTCTTCTTCGCCGTGCTCGTCCTGCGCGTCGGCGTTTTTGCCGCCCGAGCGCGCGGCGCCGGGCACCTGAATGGGACGGGCGCTCTGGCGCTGTCGGCGCTCAATCATATGGCCACTGAACCAGGCCAGCAGCAATCCGCCGATGGTGGTGGTGGACAGGACCAGCAGCCAGAGCGTCGGAAGCTCGCGGGTCTGGGCCACCAGCTCGGGCGAGGCCGTGAAGCTCAGGCGCCAGTGGCTATTGGGGATGGCGACGGAGTGCTTGGCGCCGCCCTCCCCCTGACCGCTCAGATAGACCGCCAGGGGATTGCTGCCCGGAATCTGTTGGTGCAGCTCGGTGCGCCCCAGGCTTTTACTGGCGGCATCCAGTAGTGAGCGCCAGCCGGTGTCATTGAGTGTGACCAGGAGGGTTCCCTCCACGGGCTCGTCGGCGGACGGCGGGATGGGTTCAATGACGTGCAACTGCCACTGTTGATCCACTTTGGCCAGCTCCGGTAGGTGATTGTCACGGCGCTCCGCCCGGCGGATCAGGTCGAGCTCGGCAAATCGGATGGGGGCGGGGTGGTCGCGTTCGACCCGAGCGCTGCCCACCGGAATCAGGCGTGCGGCCATGCTGTGCTCAATGCGCGCGGCAATCGCTTCTGCCGCTGACTGTCGGACCTCCGTTGAGCCCTGAAGCGCTGCAGCGGTGGCCGGTTCTGCCGCCAGTGCCGCCACGCGTTGGCGCAGCTCCCGAATATAGTCCTGCAGTGGCTGCGCACGCTGCTCGGTCTGAGCCTGCACCGCCGCCTCGAGTCGACGATCCTGAACATCCGTTACCAGAATGCCGTACAGCCAGTAACCCAGCAGGCCGTTCAGCACGAGTACCCCCAGCACCAAAGCGCCAATCAGCTTCTGGCGCGCCAGACGTGCCTGCTTTTGTCGTTGTTCCTTGGAAGTTCGGTTCGCCACGGTATCGGATTCCCGTTGTCGGTCTCTGGAATGGTTGTCGTCAGTCAGCGGGTATATCGGCTGAGCTCAGCGATCAGGGCGCGGGCCAGCCGGGTTTTGCTCATCGGGCCCAGGGCCAGCTCACGCTCGGCATCGATCAGGGTGACCGCGTTGTCATCACTGTTAAAACCCAGCCCCTCGCGGCTGATGTCATTGGCAATGATCGCATCCAGCCCCTTGCGCTCCCGTTTGCCGCGGGCGTATTCGAGCAGCTGTTCGCTCTCGGCGGCAAAGCCTATGGTGATGGGCCGGTTTTCTGTCTGGGCAACGGCGGCAATAATGTCCGGGTTTTTGGTCAGCGTAATCTGCAGTGTGTCCTCATCGCCTTTTTTCATTTTCTGCCGTTGATAGTCGGCCGGGCGGTAATCCGCCACGGCGGCCGCACCGATAAACAGATCGCACTGAGGTGCCTGCGCCAGGCTGGCCTCAAGCATCTCGAGGGCGCTGGTCACGTCGATGCGGGTGACGCGCTCGGGGGTCGGCAATCCGGTGGGGCCACTGATCAGCGTCACCCGGGCGCCTGCTTCAACAGCCGCTTCGGCTAAAGCGTAGCCCATTTTGCCAGAGCTGTGGTTGCTCAGGTAGCGCACCGGGTCGATGGCTTCCCGGGTGGGGCCGGCGGTGATCACCACGTGGCGACCCGCCAGCTGCCCGGTGGCAAACTGGGCTGCCATGGCCTCCGCCAGCGTGTCGGGTTCGAGCATCCGGCCGGGGCCGACTTCACCACAGGCCTGGCTGCCGTCGCCGGGACCGAGCAAGTGAATACCGCGCCCTTTTAGGGTCTCCAGATTCGCCTGCGTCGCCGGATTCTGCCACATACCCTGATTCATGGCCGGTGCCAGAATGATGGGCTCCCGGGTCGCAAGGCAGAGGGTGGTCAGCAGGTCATCGCCCCTGCCCTCGGCCAGGCGAGACATGAAGTTGGCGCTGGCTGGCGCCACCAGAATCCGGTCCGCCCAGCGGGCCAGCTCAATATGCCCCATGGCCGCCTCGGCCGCCGGATCGAGCAGATCGGTATGCACCGGATTGCCCGACAGCGCCTGAAAGGTCAGCGGGGTCATGAATTCGCGCGCCGAAGCGGTCATCACCACGCGCACGTCCGCGCCCCGCTCCTTTAGGCGGCGCACCAGTTCGGCACTCTTATAGGCGGCAATGCCGCCGGTGACACCTAACAGAATACGTTTGTTGGTCAGTGAACTCATGGCGATCCGGTCTGTGGAGGTCTGACAGCTTGACTTGAACCGGCTAAGATACCATTCTCTAGCCCCGAATCACTAGGACGACGCATTTCCAGACGATTTCAGAAGTCAGACGTTTCAAGACAGGGAGTCCCATCATGTCCATTGCCCAATGGCCCGAGGCCGAACGCCCCCGGGAAAAACTGCTCAGCCGCGGCCCCGCCGCCCTCTCCGACGCCGAACTGCTGGCCATCTTTCTGCGTACCGGCTGCGCCGGCAAATCCGCTGTGGACCTGGCGCGGGAGCTCTTGGCCGAATTCGGTGGCCTGCGCCCTTTATTGGAGGCCTCGCAGGCCGCGTTCTGCCGGGGCCAGGGCCTGGGCAGCGCCAAGTTTGCCCAGTTACAGGCCGTACTGGAAATGGCGCGCCGCCATTTATCCGCCAGCCTGGAGGCGGGCGATTCCCTGACCAGCCCGGATCTGGTCCGCCAGTACCTCAGCGCCCAGCTTCGCCATCGCCCGCACGAGGTGTTCGCGGTGCTGTTTCTGGACAACCAGCACCGACTCCGGGCCTTTGATGAGTTGTTTCAGGGCACGATTGATGGCGCAAGTGTTTACCCGAGAGAGGTGGTAAAGCGAGCACTTACTCACAACGCGGCCGCTGTGATTCTGGCTCACAACCACCCCTCCGGCGTGGCAGAACCGAGCCAGGCGGACCGCCGGATCACCGAGCGCTTGCGGGAGGCGCTGGATCTGGTGGGGGTGCGAGTGCTGGACCACATGGTGGTCGGCGACGGTGAAGTCGTCTCGTTCGCCGAGCGCGGTTGGTTGTGATCCCTCGAGTATTACTGCCGCTCTGTATTGTAGTGCTGCGGGACGGAGGGTTCCTTTGAGGCACGCCGCGAATACGGCTCTAACCGCTCTAAGCGATTGCTTCCAGGTCCGGCCATGAGCGGGGTATACCATTTGGAGACCCGCCGTGAACCCGTCCATGGGGGCTTCTCATCGGCATCCATGCCTCAGAGAGTCTCCAAATGGTATACCCCGCTCACGGCCTCAGTGCCCATAAAAGGCTTTGGGTGGGTAAAGTTCGATAGCATGATGTTTGGCACTGAGGGCCGGTGTCGGCTGTACTGTTTCTGGACCGTAGAGCGGGGGACCCGCGATCCGAGCCTACAGGGACGTATGTACGGCGTGTCCAGAAACAGTACAGCCGACACCGGACCGGACGTGAAGCACGCTCCTAGGTGTTGACTAAAAAAACACCAAAATCGGGAGAAAACATTGCTATTGCTCGTCGGTTTTGGTATAAAACGCGCCCTTATGCGGCTGGGTAGCCGGCCATAGCGCCAGGAGCCGCCCCCGGACCTCGTGTCCCCGGGCCGCAAATTGATCGAATCAGGCTACAAAAACACCCCGTGCTGGGCTGTGGTGTGGCAGCAACCAACCCGCAGCGCAGCGCGCTGAATACGACGAGGCAAGACCATGTCCAAGGTATGTCAGGTAACCGGCAAGCGTCCCGTTACTGGAAACAATGTATCTCACGCAAAAAACCACACCAAGCGTCGTTTTTTGCCCAATCTGCATTCTCACCGTTTTTGGGTGGAATCCGAGAAGCGTTTTGTGAAGCTGAAGGTTTCCTCCAAAGGTATGCGTGTAATCGACAAGCGCGGCATTGACGCCGTACTGACCGATCTGCGCGCTCGCGGCGAACAAGTTTAAAGGAGAATTCCCATGCGCGATAAGATTCGTTTGAACTCCACCGCGGGCACCGGTCACTTCTACACCACCGACAAGAACAAGCGGAACATGCCCGAAAAAATGGAAATCAAAAAGTTCGACCCCGTTGCCCGCAAGCACGTGGTCTACAAAGAAGGCAAAATCAAGTAAGCGATTTTGTGCTTCGTTCCGATCAGAACCCGGCCCCTGTGCCGGGTTCTGTCGTTTCAGGGGTAGGAATTGCGCCACTGAAACGTGAATCCGGTTCGAAAATCGTCCCCCGACCGTTGATCCCCCGCGCCGCTGTGCGATACTTCCCGCCAAGTGACAATGACCGATAACGCCCACCTCAGGGAGCTGCTTATGAAAACCGCTTGGAGTATTGGCGCCGCACTGGTGCTGTTGGCCGTCCCCGCGCTTGCGGATAACCACCGGGGTTTCTATGCCGGTATTGGTGGCGGGGTGGTCACCGGAGACGCCCGCACCCCCTACGATGAAGCCGAGATGCCGGTGGTCGAATTTTCGGCGGGATACAAGTACAACGGCCTGTTGGGGCTCGAGGCTCGACTGGGTGCGGGACTGAAGGACGACCGGGACATCAGCTCGGATTATTTTCTGGCTGAGCAGGCAACCGATGCCAGCCTGAGCGAGATCGAACGCGAGGTAAAGACCTACTCGGCCCTGTACTACCGCCCGGAAATCACCAATGAGGTAGCTCGGCTGTATGGATTGCTGGGCTACGCAGAGCTGGATACCCAGGTAACGCGCTGGCAGGGCAATACCGGCACCCAGGCTGACGACTCTCTGTCGGGCACATCCTATGGCATTGGTATGGGCTGGTTTGTGAACAAGCGGTTGAACTTCAATATCGAATATCGCCAGTTGGTCAAAACCGATGACTACCGTTTTGAAACCTACACCCTGCAATGGGACTATCGTTTCTGAGGTCGGTGAGCGGACGTCGGTAGGGGCAGCATGCTTGATCAGGGTTCCAGCCAGCAACAGCTCGCCGAGGTGTATCAGCGGGAGTCGCGCCGGGTACTGGCCACGCTGATCCGGCTGCTGGGGAGCTTTGATCTGGCCGAGGAAGCGTTGCATGACGCCTTTATGGCGGCGGCGACCCAGTGGCCTAATGAGGGAGTTCCCGATAACCCGCGCGCCTGGTTGGTGTCCACGGGCCGCTTCAAGGCGATTGATCAGCTGCGTCGACGAGCCCGCTTTGACGAGTCTCAGCAGGCGATTGCCGATACCCTGTATCAGCAGACCGAGCGCGACCTGCTTACCGATGATGACCGGATTGAAGACGACCGCCTGCGCCTGATCTTTACCTGTTGTCACCCCAGTCTGTCCCCCGACGCCCAAATCGCCTTAACCCTGCGGGAGGTCTGTGACTTGAGCACGGAGGAGATCGCCAGGGCCTACCTCACCACCACCTCGACCCTGGCGCAGCGCATTGTGCGTGCCAAACGCAAGATCCAGGCTGCGAAGATACCCTACGAGGTGCCGGGCCCGACGGCGTTGCCGGACCGGTTGCAGGCGGTATTGCAGGTCATTTACCTGGTATTCAATGAGGGTTACTCAGCCACCGCTGGGCCCGAGATTCAGCGTCGGGACCTGAGCGAGGAGGCTATCCGCCTCGGGTATCTGCTCCAGGAGCTTCTGCCGGACCCGGAGGTGCACGGGTTGCTGGGGCTGATGCTGGTCCATCACGCCCGCCGGAAAACCCGGACAACCCCCGATGGTGACTTGATCCTGCTCGAGGATCAGGACCGCAGTCGCTGGGACGTCGACGTTATTGAACAGGGCGCGAGGCTGGTTCGTCGAGCATTGAGCGAGGGCCCGGCGGGCCCCTACGCGCTGCAGGCGGCCATCGCGGCGCTCCACGCCGAAGCGCCAAGTTGGGAGGCGACCGATTGGGTGGAGATCGTCGGCCTGTACGACCTGTTGCTGCAGGTGTCGCCCTCGCCCGTGGTGGCGCTGAATCGGGCCGCCGCCGTTGCCATGCGCGACGGCTGGTCGGCGGGCCTGGCATTGATGGATCAGTTGCGTGATCAGGGCGCGCTAGCGGGCTACCACCTGTTGCCCGCCGCCCGGGCGCACCTGTTGGCGAAACTGGGGCGCGACCGGGAGGCCCGGGAGGCCTATGGCGAGGCCCTGGCGCTGGTTCAGCAGGAGCCGGAGCGACGCTACCTCCAGGGGCGTCTGAAGGCACTGCAATAACAACAGCCGGGATTTCGGAGTGGAGCGTTCACCCGGTGTCGAATTCACCGGGCCGGAAACGACTGATCACTGGTAGCTGAACGGTGCCCGACGGTGTAATCACGCGGGTTGCCACCTAACGTCTAGCCCTGAAAATGGAAACGTCCCATGAAATACCTTTGTCTTGTGTACAGTGATGAACAGGATCTCCACGGTCTGCCCGACAGCCCGGAAGATACCGAGTGCCACGCCTACGCTCAGAGCCTCGCCGAGCGTGGTCATATGCTGGCCGGCGAGGCGCTGGAGCCGGTTGCCACCGCGACCACCGTGCGAGTACGTGGCGAGCAGGTGAGTATCACCGACGGGCCCTTTGCTGAAACCAAAGAGCAGTTGGCGGGTTTTTATATGATCGACGCCAAGGATCTCAATGAAGCGATCACCATCGCCGCCGGTATTCCTCCGGCGCGGGTGGGCAGCGTTGAGGTGCGTCCGATTCGCCAGCTTCAGGTCTAGCGCGCTCTTCCGTGCGCCATGGCAGTCAGCGCGCCATGGCAGTATCCGGTTCGTACTGTTCGGCAATGGCCCGGCTGGTCGAGGCAATTCGGTGCCTGAGCTCTGTGGGGCCGAGCACCCGCGCGTCCGGTAAAAAACACATGACACGGCGGGTCGCGGTGTCCAGGTCGCTGGCGCGGAAGCCCGCCACCACCGATCCATCGGGGCGCTCCTCGAAGCTTTCCCAGCAGCAGCGGTAGTCCTGCGCCACGCTGGCGGTTTCGGCGGAGAAAAACAGCCGCACTTCGTAGGACGACTGACCTTCAAAGTGCTCGTCCAGGTACTGAGCCGGGTCAAATTCGGGTGGCTTGTTGAACGTCTCGGTGAGCCGCTCCATGGCCTGAATCCGGTCGACCCGAAAGGACCTCATGGCCTGGCGCAACCGGCAATAGGCGATGCAATACTGTTGGCCCCAACTGTAGACCAGGACATAGGGCTCAATGGTCCGCCATTGAGGGGCGGGCTGTTGTTTTCCCTGATACAGAATCCGCACCTGAAAACCCTGCCGAACGGCCTGGTAGAGAGTCTCCAGTTGTTCCATATCGAGATTGGGGTTGATCCGCGGAATGCCCTGGGTGATGAGGTTGCCACGAGCCCAGGCGATTTCTTGCAGTTGTTCTTCCGGCAGGACGTTTTCGATTTTGGTCATGGCGCTCAATGCCGCCCCCCGGAACAGCTTGCCCCACACGTACTCAATCAGCCCAGTCCCCAGGTGTACCGCAACGGCTTCTTCCGGCGAGAGCATCAGTGGTGGCATGCGGTAACCGCGCACCAGGGAATAGCCGCCCTGGGCACCGCGCTCAGCGTACACCGGAATACCCATGTCCTCGAGCATGACGATATAGCGCTGAACGGTGCGCGCCGAAACATCCAGTGCTTCGGCCAACTGTGAGGCTGAGCTGTTGGGGTGGCGCTGCAGATAAGCAATCAGATTGAACAGGCGTGTCGCGGTATTCGCCATGGGGCTGACCCCTCAATTTTGGTTCGTCGTCATTGTGGAGGCGATGTACGTCAAATAATGTCGTATTTGTCCGGTAAATTCCATGGCTTCGGTAACGGGCTGTCGATCTGTGGGGGGGGCAGACGACAACATCGATGACAATGAAGGGGACTCATCCATGACAGGTATGCATTTTTTCAAGGCGCCCGCTACGGCCGTTCCCGGGCTGCTGGGAGTGGAGTCGCTGTCAGGATTTCGGCTGGTGGGGCTGAGGCGAAAAATCCAGGGATTACCATCGACCGCGATTCCGGGGTTCTGGGAGAAGTTTTCGCCCTACCGGGGCTGGATTCCGGATCAGACCGATAAACACAGTTATGGCGTGTTATTACCCGCGGCCGACTCGCCGGATGGTTTCGACTATATGACCGCGGTGGAAGTGCCCGGTTTCCAGAGAATCAATGATGACTGGGATCGCCTGACGGTGCCGGCGCAGCGCTATGCGGTGTTTCTGCACCGGGATCATGTGTCGGAGTTGCGCCCGGCCCTGCACACCATTTTTGCCCATAGCCTGCCGGGGCTCAATTTAAGCCCCCAGCGTCGCAATGGCCCCCTGCTCCTGGAACGCTATGGCGCCGAGTTTGATTTTCGCACCGGGTGGGGCGGTATCCAGATCTGGGTGCCCCTGCAGGAAGAGGTGGTCGGGGCGTAGTTCTGGCCGGCGTTACCCCGTACACTGGCGACTTACCAGGGAAACCATCAGGAGTACTTGTGCAACCGATAATCTCAGTTCAGGGCCTGAGCAAGGTATACGGATCGGGCTTTCAGGCGCTGACGGATGTCAGTCTGGACATCAACCCCGGCGAAATTTTCGCGTTACTCGGGCCCAATGGCGCCGGTAAAACCACGCTGATCAGCATCATCTGTGGCATCGTCAATCCGACCAGCGGTCGAGTGTTGGCCGATGGCCACGATATCGTGAAAGAGTACCGGGCGGCCCGTCAGAAAATAGGCCTGGTGCCGCAAGAATTGGCAGTGAATATTTTTGAAACCGTATGGAGCACGGTCAGATTCAGCCGGGGCCTGTTTGGCAAGCCACCCAATGATGCGTTCCTGGAGCAGTTACTGAAAGATCTGTCACTGTGGGATAAAAAAGACAGCCGGATCATGGCGCTCTCCGGTGGCATGAAGCGTCGGGTTCTGATCGCCAAGGCCCTGGCCTATGAGCCGCGTATTCTGTTTCTCGATGAGCCCACCGCCGGTGTGGACGTCGAGTTGCGCCGGGATATGTGGCGGATGATCCGTCAACTGCGCGACAGCGGCGTGACGATCATTCTCACCACCCACTATATTGAAGAAGCCGAAGATATGGCCGATCGGGTGGGGGTCATCCAGCGCGGCGAGATCATCCTGGTGGATGAAAAAGCCGCGCTGATGCAGAAGCTCGGACAGAAACAGCTGACCCTTCAGCTCAGTGAACCCCTGCATCAGGTGCCGACCGCTCTGCCTGCGGAACAGACCACCTTGTCCGATGATGGTTATCAACTGACCTATACCTACGATGCGCAGGGTGATCCGGTGGCGGTTGCCCGGCTGTTACGGCAACTGGCCGAACTCAATATTGATTATCGGGACCTGCACACGTCCCAGAGCTCACTGGAAGATATTTTTGTCAGCCTCGTGGAGGAGCGCGCATGAACGGGTATGCGATTCGGGCGATCTATCTGTTTGAACTGGCGCGGGCCTGGCGCACCCTCATGCAGAGTATTGCCTCGCCGGTGTTGTCCACCTCGCTTTACTTTGTGGTATTCGGGGCTGCGATCGGCTCGCGCATGGTAGAGATCGACGGCGTCAGCTACGGTGCCTACATCATTCCGGGGCTGATCATGCTGACGGTGTTGAACGAAAGCACCTCCAACGCATCGTTCGGTATTTATATGCCGAAGTTCACCGGCACCATCTACGAGATACTGTCCGCCCCCGTTTCCGCTCTGGAGATTGTCATTGGTTACGTGGGCGCGGCGGCCACCAAGTCCATCATCCTGGGCGTGATCATCCTGCTGACCGCGAGGGTGTTTGTGGACTACTCCATCGAGCATCCCTTCTGGATGCTGGCGTTTCTGATTCTGACATCGCTGAGCTTCAGCCTGCTGGGGTTCATCATCGGTGTGGTAGCGGAGAGCTTTGAGCAGCTGCAGATCGTTCCCATGATGGTGATCACTCCTTTGGCGTTTCTCGGTGGCAGCTTCTATTCCATCAACATGCTGCCTCCGCTTTGGCAGACCATTACCCTGTTCAATCCGGTCGTGTACCTGGTCAGCGGTTTCCGCTGGAGTTTTTATGGCGTGTCCGATGTGGGAGTCGGGCTGAGTCTCACCATGATTCTGGTGTTTATGCTGCTCTGTCTCGGGGTCATCGCGTGGCTCTTCAAAACCGGCTATAAAATCAAGCCATGATGAGGGTGGCGGCGATCGTTCGACGGTGCCCATCTCGGAGGTTGTCGCGCCAAACCACAAAAATCGGGGTTTCAAGCAGGAAAGCCGAAGATTTTTTCCGTTTTATTCAATTTTTTAATTATAGAACGAGTGTTTTTATCGCCAAATGGTCTTGAAATGGCGACCTGATGCCTTGTTTTCTTATCAGGAAAAGAAATGTCAAGCATGTCTTTATATAACAGTTCACATTTTTGAGACGCCACCGCCCGATGGTTTACCGGTAAAAGTGCGACGCGGTTCCCCCGTCCGTAAGCAACATCCAAACTCCCGGTTATACACCTGTTTATTAAAACGACGATCTGGGCCTGTGTCCTTCCGGGTGCGGACTTTCATCACATGAGCGATGCTAATTGGTTAGCAGCTCAACCTATTTTACGCTGTGGTTGATCACTCGCTATCAATGCATATCGCCCCGCAAAGATTTCTGAAATTGTGAACTCCTTCCGTCGATTGACAGACGAAAAATGATCCCTATTCTTGCCACCAACGCGAATGGCTCCCGGGCCACTCGTTCTCTTTCAAAGCTATTTAACGGTCGGATGGATTCCATTTATGAATAGCTCCATGGGTTGCATCAGTAACTGGGTTATCGCTTCCTTCCGAAGTGCGGAAGGTGACGGCGGGAGTATGTCCGGCCGCACCTGACGCAACGCACCTCGAAAGTGAGCGGTAGCAATCAACACTTTCGAGGTATTCAATGAAATACATTGCTTCTGCCGTATTGGCCGCCGCACTGCTGGCCCCCGCCTATGGCGCGGTGGCTGCCGCGCCGTCAAATCTGGCCCTGGACAAGCCGGTGTCCGCCTCCTCCTCCCAGAACAGAAATCGTGATGCCGAGTTTGCCGTCGATGGCAATGTCGGTACTCGCTGGAGCAGCGATTTTTCCGATGGCAACTGGATCATTGTTGACCTGGAGAGTGTTTACGACATTTCTTCCGTGATACTTCAATGGGAAACGGCCTATCCCGAGCAGTACAATCTTGAGGTTTCGCTGGACGGCAGCAATTGGGAAACCGTCAGCGCCGTAACCAGCAGCAACGGCGGTGTCGACAGTTTCGCCATGACCCGGTCCGCGCGCTATGTTCGTGTCGAAAGCGTCAAGCGTGCCACCAAGTGGGGTGTATCCCTGTGGGAGCTGGAAGTTTACGGTGTTGAGCCCGAGCCCGAGCCCGAGCCCGAGCCCGAAACTGAACCTGAATCCACAACCGATTCCGAAACCACCTCAGGGGACGGCGCGAATCTGGCGTTAAACCAGACGATGTTCGCCTCCTCTTCCGAGAACAGCAGCCGGCTGCCCGAAGAGGCGGTCGACGGCGACATGAATTCGCGTTGGGCCAGCGAGTACGGCGAAGATCAGTGGATCGCCGTGGATCTTGGCGCGACCTATGATCTCTCCTCCCTGATTCTTCGCTGGGAAGTGGCGCACGCCGAAGACTACGATATTCAAGTGTCGGCGGACGCCAACGACTGGCAGACGGTCCAGTCGGTCACGAACAGCGATGGTGGTGAGGACGTTGTTGAGCTGAGCGCAACCGGTCGCTACGTCCGCATTCAGAGCGTACAGCGCGCCACCCAGTGGGGCATTTCGCTGTGGGAACTTGAGGTATATGGAGCGGAACCCTACGTTGCACCGGAACCGCAACTGGTGTCCGAGGGACGTCCGGCAACCGCCTCGTCCACCGAGCGGGATGCTTACGCGCCGGAAAATGCTTTTGACGGTAGCGGCAGTACGCGTTGGGCCAGCGTTTACGGTGATACCGCCTGGCTGCAGGTTGATCTGGGCGAGGCGCATCAGATCACCGGAATTAACCTTGACTGGGAAACGGCGTATTCCAGTGAATACCAGATTCAGACGTCCTACGATGGCCAAAGTTGGACAACGGTCGAGCACATTGTCGATGGCAATGGCGGTACCGATGAGCTCGTCGTCGACGGTCACGGTCGCTATGTACGCATGATGGGCCTGGCCCGGGCGACATCCTGGGGTCACTCACTGTGGGAAATGCAGGTGTTCGGTTATCCGGTCGACAGCGCCGACTCACCGTCCGATGGCACCGATGGCTCCACTGATGACGGTACCGGCTCCGAGACCGACACTGGCTCTGATACCGACACCGGCTCTGATGATGGCTCCACCGGTGATGGTTCTACCGGCGAGGAAGAACCCACTGAAGAGGAAACGGTGGATACGACGGCACCCACGGTGCCGGGTTCACTGAACGATACCGCGGTTGGCACCTCTTACGTGACCCTGTCCTGGTCGGAATCCACTGATAACGAAGCGGTGATGAGCTATGAGGTGTATCGCGATGGCGCCCGAATCACGGAACTGTTGGCGCCCGAGACCAGCTACACCGACACGGGCCTGTCCTCAGGAACCACCTATCAGTATTCGGTGCGCGCGGGTGATGCGGCGGGCAACTGGTCCGAAAACAGCACCACGCTGGTGGTCACCACCAACAGTGAGCAGGTTGTGGGTGACGGCGTGATCCTGGAGTGGACGACCCCGGATCAGCGCGAAAATGGTAGCTACCTGGAGCTGAATGAAATTGGCGGCTATGAAATCCGCTACCAGCAGGGCGCCGATGGTGAGTCTCAGTCGGTTGTGGTGAACGATGCGTACGCCACGTCTCATGAACTGAATCTTGCAGACGGAATCTACGAGTTCTCCATCGCTGTCTTTGACGTCAATGGCCTTTACAGTCAGTTTGTGCCGATTGATCCGGTTCCATAGAGCCTTGCGGTGCTGAAAGGCATCTGAAAAAAACGTTTTGACTTAGCCGGCCTCTGTGCCGGCTTTTTTTGTGTCGGATTAAACCACCTTTCCCACAGCTGTTAGCAAAAATTCAAATAACGGAAAATGTTATTTATTAGGAAACAGTTGCACTCAATCGCATCATTTTTGATTGAAACGACAGTGCTTCTGTGATCCATACCCCGCCTCGACGTTGACATTTTTGATTCGTGACACAGCACACGCTATTACGCGCCACGATCGCGTTTTCAGGATTGTCTTATGGTCAAAAAGTACTTTAGGGTGTCGCCGGCTCGGAGACAAAACGCGTTGCAAAGCATTCGATAAAGAGACGCGTTCGGTCACCGAAAATCATAAAACAATAAAACGCGCCGCCGTCCGGGACGACAATAGGTGCGACCGGTTCACGCTTGGGTAACGTTGAAAGCAATTTAGACCCGAACGTTTCAAACACTCGGGTTTTAACGTTGCTCCATTTCATAAAAGAAAGAGGCAAGAACCATGAACGCTATCAAGAAAACCCTCGCGTGCGCCGCTTTGGGTGCCAGTGCCCTGTCGGCTGCAATCGGTGTACAGGCAGGATTTCAGGTATCGGGAACCCAACTGCTGGATGGCAATGGCAATCCGTTCATCATGCGCGGAGTGAACCACCCTCACACCTGGTTTACCGGTCGCACCGAGCAGGCGCTGTCCGATATCGCCAGCGTCAACGCCAACACCGTCCGTATAGTGTTGTCCGATGGCCAGCAGTGGACGCGCAACAGTGCCGCCGATGTGGCGCAGGTGATTGAATGGTGTAAAGACAACGAGCTGATTGCGGTACTGGAGGTGCATGACGCCACCGGTTCTGGCGAGCAGGACAGTGCGGGAACGCTGGAAAATGTTGTCGACTATTGGCTCGACATCGCTCCGGTACTTGAGGGGCAGGAAGATTACGTCATCATCAATATCGCCAACGAGCCATTCGGAAACGGGGTGGCTGCGAGTACCTGGGTGGATCAGCATGTCGACGCTATCCAGCGCCTGCGCGAAGCCGGCCTGACCCACACACTGCTGGTGGATGCGGCGAACTGGGGACAGGACTGGCAGGGTGTGATGCGCGATAACGCCTCCACCGTGGCCGCCGCGGATGAGCGCAATAACACGTTGTTCAGCGTTCACATGTACGAGGTGTACCAGGACCGTTCCACTATTGAGAATTATGTGTCCACATTCTTGTCCACCCATAATTTACCGCTGATTGTGGGTGAATTCGGGGCGGATCACTACGGCAATGAGGTTGATGAAGCGTCGGTTCTGTCCGTGGCCGAAGACTATGGCATTGGCTATCTGGGGTGGTCCTGGTCGGGTAACAGCAGCGAAGTTGCCTCGCTGGATATCACGTTGAACTGGGATGTTGACAACCTGTCTTCCTGGGGCGATTTTCTGATCAACAGCAGTAACGGACTGCGCCAGACGGCCCAGACCGCGACGGTCTACGAAGGTCAAAGCTCATCGTCCAGTAGCGACGCCTCCTCAAGTTCCTCATCCTCAAGCTCCAGTATTTCAAGCAGCAGTTCCAGCAGTCATTCATCGTCCAGCAGCGCACAGCCAGGTGCTGGAGATTGCGAGTATCAGATCACCAATGAATGGAGTTCGGGGTATACCGGTGCCATCCGGTTGACCAACTCCGGTACGCAGCCCGTGGACGGATGGTCAGTGAGCTGGGAGTACAGCGACGGCTCACGTATCACCAACAGTTGGAACGCGGAGCTGTCCGGTAATAACCCCTACTCGGCAGCCAACCTCGACTGGAATGGTGTCCTGCAACCCGGACAGACCATCGAGTTTGGCTTTCAGGTCAACAAGGGGGGCGCGGATGCCCAAGTGCCCAGCCTGTCGGGCCCGCTGTGTGACTGAACGGATTAGTCGGGCGGCGCGGGTTGCAGGGCGTCGCCTGAGCTTGAATTGCGCGGGTCGGTGCGATCGCCCGCGCTTCCTGGCCTGTCAGGGAAACGACTACCGTCGGCGAAAGGTCGTCGGCGGACTCACCGGGAGGTGGTGGCATCTGCGACGCAGTACTTAACTTTCCAAGTACGTTTTAAGGAGATCCAATACAATGATAACGACAGTAAAAAAAGGCAGTGGTCTGGCGTTGCTGGGGTTGGCTATTGCCGCCGCCAGTCACGGCGCGTCAGCCGAATGCGCCTACTCGGTCAATAACGAATGGGATAACGGCTACACCGCCGAGGTCACCCTGACCAATGACGGTGCCAGCGCCGTCAGCGGATGGGATGTGAGTTGGACGTTTGACGCCAACCGCATGACCAACGGCTGGAACGCCCAGTTCTCTGGAAGCAATCCCTATACCGCCAGTGATATGGGCTGGAATGGCACGCTCCAGCCGGGGCAGAGTGTCAGCTTCGGTTTTCAGGTGGACAAAAACGGGGGCGCGGCGGAACAGCCGACGTTGGAGGGCGCGCTCTGTGAGGACGGTAGTTCGTCTTCCAGCTCGAGCTCCGAGTCCTCGTCGAGTGACAGCAGCGCGTCCTCAAGCAGTGACCCGGGCGGCGTGGGGCAGCAGTGCAACTGGTACGGCACGACTTACTCCCTGTGCGAAACCACCGACAGTGGTTGGGGCTGGGAAAACAATGAAAGCTGTATCGCCCGCAGCACCTGTGAGGCGCAACCGGACCCCTATGGGGTGATTGAAGGCGACGGGAGCAGCAGCTCTTCTTCATCGTCGAGCTCCTCCTCATCGAGCAGCGAGTCGTCCAGTTCGGACTCCTCCAGCTCTGAATCTTCAAGCAGTGACAGCAGCTCCAGCGAGAGCAGTTCGTCCTCCAGCAGCTCATCTTCCGATGGCAATTACACGCGTGTCGACAACCCATTTGACGGCACCACCCTGTACGTCGATCCGGTCTGGTCTGCAAAAGCGCTGGCGGAACCCGGTGGCGAGGCCATTGCCTTTGAAAATACCGCCGTGTGGATGGATCGCATTGGTGCGATCACCGACGGTATCGGCCTGAAAGGCCACCTGGATGAAGCGGTCAATCAGGGTGCGGACACCTTCATGTTTGTGGTGTACAACCTGCCCAATCGTGATTGTGCCGCGCTGGCGTCCAACGGCGAGCTGCGGATTTCGGAGAACGGTTTCGAAATCTATCAGCAGGACTATATTGCCCCAATCGTGCAACTCCTGGGTCAGCCGCAATACAGCGACCTGCACATCGTCGCCATTGTGGAAGTCGACTCCCTGCCCAATCTGGTCACCAACCTGGATGAACCCGACTGTCAGGAAGCGGCCGGACCCGGTGGTTACCAGGATGGCATTCAGCATGCGCTCAATGAGTTGAGCACCCTGCCCAATGTGTATTCCTATGTTGATATTGCCCACAGCGGTTGGCTGGGCTGGAGCGACAACTTCAGCGAGGCCGTTCAGCTTATCGGTAATACCATCAAAGGCACTGACAAAGGTGTGGACAGCATCGCGGGCTTTGTCACCAACTCGGCCAACTACACGCCGCTGGAAGAGCCGTATCTGCCCGACCCCAGCCTGCAGGTGGGTGGTCAGCCGGTTCGCTCCAGTTCCTTCTATGAATGGAACCCCTACTTCGGGGAAATCGAATTCGCGCAGGACTGGCGTCAGTCGATGATCCAACAGGGCTTCCCGAGTGACATCGGTATGTTGATCGACACCGGCCGTAACGGTTGGGGTGGACCGGATCGTCCCACGGGCGTGTCGTCCAGCACGGATCTGGATACCTATGTGGATGAGTCGCGCATCGACCGTCGTCACCATCGCGGGAACTGGTGTAACCAGCCCGGTGGTGTGGGCGAGCGTCCCCAGGCCAACCCGGCTCCGGGCATCGACGCCTATGTCTGGGTGAAACCGCAGGGTGAATCCGACGGTATCTCCGATCCGGATTTCGAGCCAGATCCGAACGATCCGGCCAAGCAGCACGATGGCATGTGTAACCCCAATGAAAACAACGAAGACGCCGGGGTTCCCACCGGAGCATTGCCCAATGCACCGCATGCCGGTCGTTGGTTCCCGGAGGCCTTCGAGCTGTACCTGCAGAACGCCTATCCGCCGCTGGATTGATGTTGCGCGGAAACAGGTGAAATTGACCGGCGGTGTTCCCCCCCCTTTCGCCGCCGGTCGCACACCACTGCCTTCGGGCGGTGGTGTGCTTCCCGATGTACGAATCGCAATAGAGGCGTCTCGCTTCTGTTTGCCAGCCAACAATCAGCCAGGCTTTGATTGAGCGTTATTGCATGAGTACTGAAAGTTTACGGTTTCAATATTCCCCTTGGTTTCAGTGCGCACTCGCTGCACTGATTCTGGTGCTGACTGGCCTGACGGGCTGTCAGACCACATCCCACGCGTCGGCCACAGTGGCCGGCCAACTGACGTTTGTACAGAAAAAGATGGGCCCGGTGACCCAGTTGCAGCGGGTGTCCCCGACCGGGAAAAGCGAACCGGTGCTGGTCAGCGAGCGCTGGCGGGATTTACAACCGCACTGGTCGTCGCAGGGAACGCTGGTGTTTATGTCCAACCGTCACGGTCGCGATCAGATTCATCTGGACAAAGATCGCGAACGCTTGCAGATCTTCCTGCTCGACCCCGGCAATGCCGAGCCCGAGCTCATCAGTGACACTGACGATAGTGCGGTAACGCCCCGCTTCAGCCCGACCGGGGAGGCGGTGGCCTACATTCACGCCCGGCCCGGGAACGCCGCACTGGAAGTAGTCGAGCTCAATGCGCGCGGCGCGACTCCGGTTACTCAGGCCCGGGACATTCTCGACTACGCCTGGGCTCCCGACGGACGTGCTCTTGCGGTGGTGGTGTTTGATCCCGGTCGATCGCGCCTGGAGTTTGTCGCGGCCCCGGGGAAGCGTGATCCCGAGCTGCCGGACCTGCAGCCAGAAGAGCGCGGCTCGGTCATTACCGGGGTGAGCTGGTCCCCCGATGGCTCCGCCGTGGCCTACATCGTCAACAGCCCGGATCGTGCCCGCCGGTTATATCTGTATGACCTGAAGACCGGGCAGCGTCGGCGTCTATCCAACCCGGAGCATCACGTACAGAACCCGGTGCAATGGTCGGCGGACGGTGAAGCTCTGCTCTATGCCGCGCTGGTGGATTTTGATTTCCATTACGACGAGGCGCAGCGCGAACAGGTGTACGAAGGCAGCATGCAGATTTTTCTCAGTGACCGGTCGGGCAATGCCCGTCAGCTCACTCAGGGCGAAGGCCGACATGGTGCGCCGGTGTTTTCCCCGGACGGGCGTCGCATCGGTTTTTTATTCGCCGAGACACTCGATGCGCGTACTTTGTCTGTGCGCACGATGGACCTCGAGGGCAGGGAGGTGCGTGAGTTACATCAGCGCGTCGCCCCCGAGTCGTTACTGCAATGGAACTGAACCGCCAACAATAATCGGAGATAATAACCATGAAGGTAACAGCTTCAAATCGGCAATCGTCACGGTTCACCGTGGCTCGTAACACCCTGGCCAGCGCGGTACTTTTGGCAACGGCTTCCCAGGCATTCGCCGACGTCGGTAACCCCCGGGTCAACCAGGTGGGTTATCTGCCCAACGGCGAAAAAGTCGCGACCTATGTCAGTGACAGCACGGTAGGCAAAGCCTGGCGTCTGTATCAGAACGGCTCATTGGTCGCCGAAGGCACAACCGTGCCGGTCGGCCAGGACCCGGCGTCCGGTGATCACGTACACCATCTGGGCTTTTCCGATGTCACGGTGGAAGGCGACGGCTATGTGCTGATGATCGACGGTGATGAGAGCTACCCGTTCTCCATTTCGGCCGATAACTTTACCGGCCCTTTATACGACTCGCTGAAATATTTTTACCACAACCGCAGCGGCATCGAGATCGAAACCCAGTACACCGGCGGTGGCAACACCAGCTACGCGGCCGATGCCCGCTGGTCCCGTCCGGCCGGCCATCTGAACCAGGGCGTGAATCAGGGCGATTACGATGTGCCCTGTTGGGAAGGTACCTGTAACTATTCCCTCGATGTGACCAAGGGCTGGTATGACGCGGGCGATCACGGCAAGTATGTGGTCAATGGCGGCATCTCTGCCTGGAAGCTGCTCAATATGTATGAGCGCGCTCTGCACCTGGGCGGCAACCTGGATCGCTTTGCCGACGGCACGATGAACATTCCCGAGAGCGGTAACGGTACCCCCGATCTGCTCGACGAGGTGCGTTGGCAAATGGAGTTCCTGCTGTCCATGCAGGTGCCCCAGGGTGAAGCCAAAGCCGGTATGGCGCACCACAAAATGCATGATGTTGGTTGGACCGGTCTGCCTTTGGCACCGCACGAAGACAGCAGTGCCCGGGCCCTGGTACCACCGAGTGTGACCGCCACCCTGAACCTGGCGGCAACGGCGGCGCAATGTGCCCGTATTTGGGCCGACATCGACAGTGAATTCTCCGATCGTTGCCTGACCGCCGCCGAGCGCGCCTGGGACGCCGCCGAGGCGAATCCGGGGGATGTCTACACCAGCGGTTACGACAACGGTGGTGGTGCCTACGGCGACGACGAACCCGCCGATGAGTTCTACTGGGCGGCGGCGGAACTGTACATCACCACGGGCGACAGCCGTTACCTGCCCACGCTGCAGAACTATGAACTGGAGCGTATCGACTGGGGCTGGCCCGATACGGAACTGCCCGGGGTCATGTCGCTTGCCACGGTGCCGGCCGAGCACACCGCCAGTCTGCGCAGCGATGCGCGACAGTACATCCAGTCGGTGGCTGACACGCATCTGATCACCATCGCCAACACCGGCTATCGGGTGCCCAATACTGATGAGGAATACTATTGGGGGTCGAACAATGTGATCGCCAACAAGCTGTTCCTGTTGGGGCTGGCCTACGACTTCACCGGAGACGATCAGTATGCTCACGGTGTGGGTTCGGGGATTGATTACCTCTTCGGTCGCAATACCCTGTCGTTCTCGTTTGTCTCCGGGCACGGCGAAGATGCCTTGACCGAACCGCACCACCGGTTCTGGGCCGGCGCTCTTGATGGCAGCTATCCGTGGCTACCGCCCGGTGCATTGGCCGGCGGCCCGAATTACGGACTGGAAGACGACGTTTCCCGCAATGCCCTGAGCGGCTGCGAATCGGCTCCGGCGACGTGTTACCTGGATGATATCGACGCCTGGTCCACCAACGAGATCACCATCAACTGGAACAGTGCGCTGGCCTGGGTGCTCGCCTTCCACGATGATTACGCCGAAGGGGGCAATTCATCCAGTTCTTCCTCGAGCTCGTCGTCCAGCAGTTCATCCTCCAGTTCGTCGAGCAGCGAGTCGAGTTCCAGTAGCACCTCCAGCAGTTCGTCGTCCAGCTCCTCGTCTTCCGAACCCGCAGGGCAACAGTGCAACTGGTACGGCACGCTATACCCGCTGTGCGAGCAGACCCAGAGCGGTTGGGGCTGGGAGGATAACCAGAGCTGCATCGCGCCGAGCACCTGCGAGTCCCAGCCGGACCCCTATGGCATTGTCGGTGACGACAGCAGCTCTTCATCCAGCTCCAGTTCGCAGAGCAGTCAGAGCAGCAGCGAATCCGAGAGCAGTGAGTCTTCCAGCTCGAGTTCAAGTTCCGATAATGGTGGCCTGGCCCAGTGTGAGTATCAGATCAGCAATGAGTGGAGCACGGGCTACACTGCGGCTATTCTGATCAGCAACACGGGAGCCCAGGCGATCAATGGCTGGTCGGTGAACTGGGAGTATTCGGATGGCTCGTCGGTCACCAACAGTTGGAACGCACAGGTTTCTGGCAGCAACCCTTATACCGCCACCGATCTGGGCTGGAACGGCACCCTGCAACCGGGCCAGTCCGTGGAGTTCGGCTTCCAGGTGAACAAGGGCGGCAGCGGCTCCGCGCAAGTTCCCGATGTCAGTGGAGCTGTTTGTGAATAGCACCGTTTCGTTTCGGTTAGTGTTGGAGGGTGAGCGCTGAATCGTAGTGCTCCGCCTGGGTAACCCCTTGTGAGACACGCCGTGAACCCATCCATGGGGGCTCGGTCGCCTGCCGTCCAGGCAGGCGACGGTCTCACAAGGGGTTACCCAGCCTCCGCGCTGCCAACGTAACGTTCCGGGAACTAGCACCTTCCCAAAGCAATTGTATGAGCATGCGAAAGGTAGATATGGCACTTAGGGCCAAGGAGGGGAAGCCCTTTCAAGACCGTAAGCGGAGGGACTCCGCGCGTCGAGCCCCCAGGGATGGGTTTACGGCGTGTCTTGAAAGGGCTTCCCCTTCTTGGCCCGAACGTGATGCAAACCGATAGGCTTCGTGTGGAGATGCGCTGAGTCCGTGTCTTGGACAGGTATACCCTCCCGCAGCATTTCAATCGGAGTGCGAGCCCATTAAGTGCAATGCTATTCTGTTGGATTACGCTGTCGCTAATCCAACCTACTTGCGAGCTGCTCCGTTCGAAGTACCCCGCACATCTGGCGTTGTTGGGGATCGCCCCGTATACTGCCCGCCATGCAGAACCCTCAGGACATTCTTCAGCACGTCTTCGGCTATCACGACTTTCGCGGCCAACAGGAGCGCATCGTCAACGCCGTTATCGAAGGCCAGGACGCCCTCGTGCTCATGCCCACCGGCGGTGGCAAATCCCTCTGTTATCAGATCCCCGCCCTCGCCCGGCCCGGCACCGGTATCGTCATCTCCCCCCTGATCGCCCTGATGCAAGACCAGGTGACCGCTCTGCGGGAGCTGGGCGTGCGCGCCGGTTTTCTGAACTCCACCCTCGCCTGGCCCGATGTAGTGGACACCGAGCGGGCCCTGCTCAGCGGCGAACTCGACCTGCTCTACATCGCCCCGGAACGACTCATCCAGCCGCGCACCCTTGATCTTCTGCACCAGGCCAACATCGCCCTGTTTGCGATTGATGAGGCCCACTGCGTGGCCCAGTGGGGGCACGATTTTCGGGCCGACTACCTGCGTCTGGATCTGCTGCACAACGAATTCCCCCAGGTACCGCGCATCGCCCTGACCGCCACCGCGGATATGCGCACCCGGGAGGAGATCATTGAGCGGTTGCAGCTGAGTGAGGCCCGGCAATTCATTGTCGGCTTTGATCGACCCAACATTCAGTACCGGATTCAGCAGAAAGACAATCCGCGCCGCCAATTGCTGGGTTTTCTCAAAGACGAGTACCCCCAGCAGGCGGGCATCGTCTACTGTCTGTCCCGCAAAAAAGTGGAACAGACCGCCGAGTGGTTGCAGAAAGAAGGGTTTAACGCCCTGCCGTACCACGCGGGCTTGCCGGGTAATCTGCGGGAAACCCACCAGAGCCGATTCCTGCGCGAGGACGGCATCATCATGGTGGCCACCATCGCCTTCGGCATGGGCATTGATAAGCCCGATGTGCGCTTTGTCGCCCACCTGGATCTGCCCAAAAGTATCGAAGCCTACTATCAGGAAACCGGCCGGGCCGGCCGCGATGGCCAGCCCGCCACGGCCCTGCTGCTGTACGGGTTGGAGGATGTGGTCAAGCTGCGTCAGATGATGGGCGCGTCCGAGGGCAATGACCAGTTCAAACGTCAGGAGCAGCAGCGCCTGAGCGCCATGCTGGGCCTGTGTGAAGTCACCAGTTGCCGACGGCAGATTCTGCTGCGCTATTTTGGCGATGCACTGGATGAGCCCTGCGGCAATTGCGACACCTGCCTGACCCCGCCCCAGACCTGGGACGCCACCGAGGCGGTGCAGAAGGCGCTGTCCTGCGTGTACCGCACCGGCCAACGCTTCGGCGCCACCCATATCGTCGATGTGCTGCGGGGCAGCAGCAATGAGAAAGTGTTGACCCAGGGGCACGACAAGTTGTCCACCTACGGGATTGGCCAGGACATGAGCGCCGATGAGTGGCGGGCCGTGTTGCGCCAACTGGTCGCGGCCGGTTATCTGGATGTGGACCCTGAAGGCTTTGGCGGGCTGCAGCTGACTGAGAGTTGCCGGCCGATCCTGCGCGGCGAGCAGCGGGTGCACCTGCGCCGGGATATCCGTACCCGCAAGCCGACCAGCACCCGCACCGCCCGTCGCCCCGATGCCGATATTACCGAGGCGGATCGTCCTTTGTGGGAAGCCCTGCGGGCCTGCCGGCGCCGGCTGGCGGAAGAGCACGGGGTGCCTCCCTACGTCATTTTTCACGATGTGACCTTGCGGGATATGTTGGAGCGACGTCCCCAGACCCCGGGTGAGCTGCTCGATGTCAGCGGTGTGGGGGACAGCAAGCTGGAGCGCTTTGGCGCCGACTTCCTCGAGGTGCTCCAGGGCACTCCGGAGGCTGTGGAGCACGCCCAGTGACGGCAGACGCCGGGGCGAACCGCGGTGCGCTCTGGCTGCTTGTCTGGGCCGGAGCGGTTTTTGGCTACGCGGCCTCCTGCGTACTGGGTGGGCCGGCCTCGGACGAGGGCTTCCACGCGCATCAGATCTGGCACTACTACGTCGGGGGCAACGAGCCCTTTGACACCATCACCACGCCCACCTTCTATCACCAGATCATCGCCTCGGTGATGAACCTGATCGGTTATTACCACGATTATCTGCTGCGCCTGGTCAACCTGCTGGTGGCGCTGTGCCTATTGCCGGTGTTTTACCGCATGGTGCGCCGTTATCGGCCCGCCACCGCCTCGGCCCGCACCGCGCAACTATTGTTCGCACCGCTGATATTTCCCTATTACTTTCTGGTCTACACCGACCTGTAGGCACTGCTGCTTATTGCGCTCAGTTTTCTGGCGGTGCTTGAACGCAGGCCCTGGCTGGCAGGCCTGTTTGGTTTCGGCGCGGTGCTGATCCGCCAGGATGCCATCATCTGGCTGGGGCTGGCCTACCTGTATATGTCCACGGAACACCTGACGCTGAGTCGTCCTTTCGCCTGGCGTGCGGTGCTTCGGGATGCGCTGCTGCGGGGGGCGGTTTTTCTGGCGCTGTTTGCCGCGTTCATCGGTTTTGTGCTGATCAACGGTGGTGTGGCGATCGGGGACAGTGGCAGCCACCCAATGATGCGCTTCAACCTCAGTAACCTCTGCGGCTTTCTGTTCTGTGCCTGGTTGCTGTTTCTGCCCCTGTGTCTTCAGCAGTTGCCCCGCATTGTCCGCCTGTTGCGGCGCCCCTGGGTGTCGGGGGGGCTGCTGGCGGCGTTCGCGTTTTATATGAGCTTTTACGCGAACGAGCACGGTTATAACCGCACGCACTACACCTTCTTTGTGCACAACGGCTGGCTGCATCTGCTGGAGGAGTATCTGTGGCTGCGTGGGCTGCTGTTTGTGCCCATGGCCTGGATGGCGCTGACGCTGGTGGTCATGCCCTACCCGGATCGGCGCTGCTACTGGTTGTTGCTCATTGCGCCCCTGGCGGTGGTGGCCCACCCGATGGTGGACCCGCGCTACTATTTTCCGGCGTACCTGCTGATCAACCTGTGGCGACCTGCGCTGCCACAGGGAGTGGAGCTCGCGACGCTCGCCGGATACATTCCTCTGGCGGCGTTTGTCATGTACGGCACGGTAACCGGACTGTTTTTCCTGTAATCCTACCGGTACTCACTGAGCAACATCTCGTACCCGTTGCGGTAACTCGGATACCGGAATTCGTATCCGCTGGCTCTGAGCCTACGATTGTCGCAGCGCTTGCCGAGGCCGCCGTCATCCGGAGCAAAGCGCGCCTGATCCACTTTCATCTGCATGGCCAGCCAGTTGACCACCTCCGCCATGGGGGCGGGCTCGTCGTCGCTCGCCAGATACAGTGATTCTATGGGGCATCCCTGGCGATGGCGTTCAATCAGGTGCGCCATCACCCCGGCGCAATCATCGGCGTGGATGCGGTTGGTGTAGCGGCCGCTCAGGGTGGCCCGGCCCTGGCGCACCAGCGTCTGCATGCGGTCCCGGCCGGGGCCGTAAATGCCACTGAAGCGCACAATGCAGTGCTCGAAACCACTCCGGGCAATAATCTGTTCCGCTTCCAGCAGACGCTCGCCGCTGGCGCGGCTTGGCTGGGTTGGGCTTTGCTCATCCACCCACTCACCGTCGCTCTGGCCATAGACACCGGTGCTGGACACGTACAGAATCAGACGCGGTGAGGCTCCGGTGGCGTTCAGCCCGGCCATCAGGTGCTCGCAGGTCTGCACATAGGCCCGGCGGTAGCCTTCATCGCCGCGCTCCGAAGGGGTCATGGTCACCACAATCACGTCAAAGTCCTCGGCCAGAACCCGCTCAAAGGCGGCCGCATCGGCGGTATCCACCGCCTGGTAATGCAGGCTCCCGGTGTCGGCGGGAGGCTGGCGGCGCAGACCGGTGACCCGGTACCCCAGGGGCGCCATGCGCTCCGCCAGGCGACGGCCGAGATCGCCGCAACCGACGATCAATAGTTTCTGGCTATTTACCTTTGCGTCTTCGATCATAACAGGGCAAACTTGTGGTCAGATTATCGGAGTGCCGGGCGGTTCCGCCGGGCGTCAGAGCTACTACGGGATCAGCATGACCTTAACAGAACTGCGCTATATCGTAACCCTCGCTCAGGAACAGCATTTCGGTCGCGCGGCCGAGCGCTGTTTTGTCAGTCAGCCGACCCTCAGCATCGCGGTCAAGAAACTGGAGGAAGAGCTGGGGGTTGCCCTGTTTGAGCGGTCCAAGTCCCGGGTCCAGGCCACACCTCTGGGGGAGAAGATCGTCGCCCAGGCCAATCTGGTGCTGGAGCAGACCGCCGCCATCAAGGATATCGCCAACGCCGGCAAGGACCAACTGAGCAGCCCCCTGCATGTGGGGGCCATTTTTACTATTGGCCCCTACCTGTTGCCGCACTTTATCCCTGAACTGCAGAAGATTGCCAGCAAAATGCCGCTGTACGTGGAAGAAGGGTACACCGCGACACTGCGCCAGAAATTGCGCAAAGGCGAGCTGGACGTGATCATCGTGGCCCTGCCCTTTACCGAGGCGGACGTGGTGACCCAGCCGCTGTTCGACGAGCCCTTTGTCGTGTTGATGCCCCACGATCATCCGCTGGCCGAAAAGGAGGCGATCCACCCCGACGAGCTGGACGCCGAAAATGTCCTGCTGCTCGGCGAGGGACACTGCTTCCGGGATCAGGTGCTGGCCACCTGCCCGAACCTGCAGTCGTCCATGGACGACCCCCACAGCCGCATCCGCACCGCCGCCGAGGGCAGCTCTCTGGAAACCCTGCGCCATATGGTGGCCTCCGGGTTGGGGATCACCATTCTGCCGATGTCCGCGGCGGTCACGGCCAACTACTCCAACAACATGTTGGTGACGCGTCCCTTCACCCAGCCGGCACCGAGTCGCACCGTGGCCCTGGCCTGGCGGGCCAGTTTTCCCCGCTACAAAGCCATTGAGGCGCTGCGCAAAGCCATCAATATGTGCCGGCTCGCCGACGCCAAATAACCGGAGCGCTGCGTGACCAAGGACCCGGCCAACCTGGATCAAGTATCCGTCACCGCCCTGAAAGGCGTCGGTGGCAAGTTGGCGGAAAAGCTTGGCAAGCTGGGGATCAACACCCTTCAGGATCTGCTGTTTCATTTGCCGCTGCGCTACCTGGACCGCACCCGGGTGACCCCCATCGGGGCCCTGCAGCCCAACGTCAATGCCGTGATTGAGGGTGAGATTCGGGCGGTGGATGTGGTCTACGGACGCCGCCGCAGCCTGGTCTGCCGACTGCAGGACGGCTCGGGCACCACCACCTTGCGGTTTTATCACTTCTCCGGCGCCCAGAAGCAGCGCCTGACTCCGGGTACCCGTCTGCGCTGCTTTGGCGAGAGCCGTCGGGGTGCCTCGGGCCTGGAGTTCTATCATCCGGAGTATGAATTTCTCGACGGCGCCGAGGCCGTGGCCCTGGATGACCGGCTGACTCCGGTCTATCCCGCCACCGAGGGACTCACCCAGCAGCGCATCCGCGCTCTGGCCAGCCAGGCCCTGACCTTTCTCGATCGACACCCGCTGACCGAGCTCCTGCCCGAGGATCTGCGTCGGGAGCTGGATCAGGTGCCCCTGGCCGATGCCCTGCGCTACCTGCACGCACCGCCCCGGCGGGCGGATGTGGCGCGGCTGATGGACGGCACCCATCCCTACCAGCAGCGACTGGCGTTTGAAGAGCTGCTGGCTCACCACCTGAGCCTGTTGGTACTGCGTCAGCAGACCCAGGCGGAGGGCGCGCCCTCGCTGGCCCCGGATCCGGCGTTGCACAAACAGTTTCTCAGCCAGCTGCCCTTTCAGCTCACGGGCGCGCAGCAGCGGGTCAGCCGGGAGATTGCCGAAGATCTGGTCAAATCCATCCCCATGTTGCGCCTGGTTCAGGGGGACGTCGGTTCGGGCAAAACCCTGGTGGCGGCCCTGGCGGCGCTGACCGCCGTGGCCAGTGGCTATCAGGCGGCGATCATGGCGCCGACGGAAATCCTGGCCGAGCAGCACCGCAATAACTTTGGCGCCTGGCTTGAGCCTTTGGGAATAGAGCTCGGCTGGCTGACCGGCCGGCTGACCGCCGCCCGGCGTCGGGAGCAGTTGTCCCGCCTGGCCAGCGGCGAAGCCAGGGTGGTGGTGGGCACCCATGCGTTGTTTCAGGAGGAGGTCGAATTTGCCAATCTCGGGCTGGTGATTATCGACGAGCAGCATCGCTTCGGGGTGCACCAGCGCCTCGAGTTGCGCCAGAAAGGCAGTCGCACCGGGCTGCGTCCCCATCAGTTGATCATGACCGCCACACCCATCCCCCGGACACTGGCGATGAGCGCCTACGCCGATCTGGATACCTCGGTGATTGATGAGCTGCCCCCGGGCCGCACGCCGGTGACCACGGTGGTGATCAGCGAGCAGCGTCGTCCGGAAGTGATCGAACGGGTCAGCCGTGCCTGTGAGCAGGGCCGTCAGGCTTATTGGGTCTGTACGCTGATTGAGGAATCCGAAACTTTGGCCGCCCAGGCGGCGGAAGCCACCGCGGAGAACCTGGCGGCTGCCCTGCCGCACCTGCGGGTAGGGCTGGTGCACGGTCGGCTCAAGGCCAAGGAAAAAGAGGCGGTGATGGCGGCGTTCAAGGCGGCGGAGCTGGATCTGCTGGTGGCCACCACGGTGATCGAGGTGGGTGTGGATGTGCCCAACGCCAGTTTGATGATCATCGAAAATCCCGAACGACTCGGCCTGGCCCAGTTGCATCAGTTGCGCGGTCGGGTGGGGCGAGGCTCCGAGGCCAGTCACTGCGTTTTATTGTACGGCTCGCCGCTCTCGCGCCAGAGCCGGGAGCGCCTGGCGGTGATGCGCGATTCCAGCGATGGTTTTGTGATTGCCGAGCGGGATCTGGAATTGCGCGGCCCCGGTGAGGTGCTGGGCACCCGGCAGACCGGGGAGATGCAGTTCCGGATTGCGGATCTGCAGCGCGATGCCGATCTGTTGCCCCGGGTCCAGGCGGGCGCCCAACAACTGCTCGGTCGGCACCCGGCGCTGTGCAATGCCATCATGGAACGCTGGCTGGGGGATAACCGACGATATTTTCAGGTGTGAGATGCCAAACTGTGCACCAGTCGACATCGGCGCGGTGGACATCGACTAAACTGAATAACAGATACAGCCCGCGTCTGGCGGGCTTCAATAAACAGAACCTGTGCATAAAACGCTTGATCAAGCGCCCGGCTTCTTACACACTGAACGTCACATTGGAGTCGTAATTTTCGGCGACACTGGCCGAGCCAGATCAAGAACGGGCGTCTGTTGAACAAAAAGGAGTCAAACGTGCCGCTACCCACCAGCGTCGAATCGTTGCTGAACAGCCAAAATATTCACTATGACCTGGCCACCGCCCCGGTGGATGCCAACAACCAACCGCTGTGGCACGACCAGCATCTGCGCAATGTCGGGGCCGCCAAAGCGGTTCTTCTGGAAGATGAAAAAGGTCGCATCCTCGCAGTGATTTCCGCCGACACGCTGCTCGATCTGAACGCCGTCAATCGGCAGATGGATCGGGAGCTTCGGGCGACCAACCAGGATGCGGTGCGTCAGTTCTGTGATACCTACAGCCTGCAGTCGGTGCCCGCGCTGCCCAAACTGGCCGGTCTTCCAACGCTGGTGGACAAACAGTTGCTGCGCCGGGAAAGCCTGCTGCTCGACTCCGGTGACGATACCCAGTTGTTGCACATCAACCGGGATGATTTTCAGCAGGTTCTTGAAGACGCCATCATCTGTGATATCGCCACGCCCCTGGACCCACTGGAAGTGGATATCAGTGCGGAGCGGGACGAGGAACAGATTCTCGGTGCGGTGCGCAACTTTACGCAACTTCGCATCCGGCAGCGCCTGGAGGAAACCCTGGAGCTGCCGCCGCTGTCCGAAACGGCGCAGCGGATCATCAACCTGCGGGTGGACCCCAACGCCGACATCAGCGACCTGGCCCAGGTGGTGGAAACCGACCCGAGTCTGGCCGCTCAGGTGGTGAGCTGGGCGGCGTCGCCCTACTACTCCGCCCCCGGCAAAATCAAATCCATCCACGATGCCATCGTCCGGGTGCTGGGCTTTGATATGGTGCTCAACCTGGCACTGGGGCTCGCCCTGGGACGAAGCCTGAGCATGCCCAAAGACGGTCCGGAGGGGTATCTGGGGTACTGGCAGAAGTCGGTGTACATGGCAGCCACCATTGAAGGCCTGGTAACCGCCATTCCCCGAGAGCAGCGGCCCACCTTTGGCATGGCTTATCTGTCCGGCCTGCTGCACAACTTCGGCTTCCTGATTCTGGCAGAGCTGTTTCCTCCCTACTTCAGCCAGTACTGCCGGATGACCGAAGCCAATCCCCACAGTACACACCAGCCGATCGAGCGGCACCTGTTGGGCGTGACCCGCGAGCAGCTCGCCAGCACCCTGATGTCGCTCTGGTCCATGCCGGACGAAGTGGTCGTTGCCTTGCGCCACCAGAACAATCCCCGCTATCAGGGCGAGCACCACCAGTACGCCAAACTGATTTATGTCGCCGAGCGATTATTGCTTCAGCAGGGTGTGGGTCTGGGGCCGAAGCTGGAAATCCCGGCCTCGGTGTTCGCCGATCTGCACCTCGATCCGGACAAGGCCCAGGCCACAGTCATTAACGTGATGGAGTCCCTGGACGATCTGGACCACATTGCTTTACAGCTCAGCCCCCGCTAACCGCCGTCGCCACCATCGTTAGCGCGGGGCCAATCACCAAGGTGGCTCCTTCAGTCGAGAGAAGACGCTATGTTGAACCCGTCAGGGATCGCCAAGGCGGCCCGTATTCTGGCAGAACGACGTCGCAGTGGTGTTCAGGCGGAACGCCTGCCCAGGGACTGTCGCCCCGAGGATCTTGAGTCTGCCCTCGCCATTCAGGCCGAGGTCACCCGGGATCTGGGAGCTGAGATCGGTGGCTGGAAATGCCTCGAGCCACCGCCGGGCCGCCTGGTGGTGGCACCGATTCACGCGGAGGACATTCACCGGGGCGTGCCGGTTTCCGTGTGGGCGCCGGAGGGCTTTGCGCGGATTGAGCCGGAGTTGGCTTTTGTGCTGGGCCGGGACCTGCCGCCCAGAGATTACCCCTACAGCGATAGCGAAGTGGATCAGGCCATTGCCCACACTCACCTGGTCCTCGAGTTAATTCACAGCCGCTACGCCGATCCGGCCGAGGCGGCGTTTCCCGAGATGCTCGCTGACGGCCTGCTGAATCAGGGACTGTTCATCGGCCCGGAAGTGGACCCGGAGTTGGCGCTGGAAGCGAGCGAGCTGCCCATCACACTGCACACCCGCAGCGCGGGGCCCGAGCACCACCAGGGGCGCCACCCCAACACCCGGCCTCGGGCGCCGCTGTATTGGTTGGTGGAGTTCCTGCGCAGCCGGGGGAAGGGCATGAAAGCCGGTGAGATCGTTATTACCGGCTCCTATGCCGGGGTGCTCGAGGCGCCGATGGAAGAGCCGGTGCGGGTCCAGTTCGGTGAGCTGGGGGAAATCAGCGTGTCGTTCAAGGCGCGCATTGAAGCGTGATTCAGGGACGGAGATACGCCGGATGAAAGCCGACAAGTTACCCGAAAAACCCAACTTTTCCTGTGATATTCCCCTGCGTTGGGGGGATATGGATGCCTTCGGGCACGTCAACAACACGCTGTATCTGCGCTATTGCGAAGAGGCCCGTTTCCAGTGGTTGTCCCGGGCCGGGATCACGCTGGCGGCGGACAGCTACCCGGTGGTGGTGACCGTCGGCTGTACCTTTCTGCGCCCGGTGGTCTACCCGGCGATCCTGCGTATCGACTGCTACGCGGCGGAGCCGGGCCGCTCCAGTTTTGTGGCCTATTACAGGCTCTATACCACCGACAACCTCGAACAGCCCTGCGCCGAAGCCCACTCCAAGGTGGTCTGGGTCGGCGCCGATGGCAAATCCCGGCCCCTGCCCGATTCCATTCGGACGTGGTTTGCCTCCTGATTGAGTCGTGAGCGTCACTCCTCGTTGGAGATCGGGCGCTCGAACTGCTTCCGGTCGAGCAGCTTTTCGCTGTTCGCCACCACCGTCGACACCATCGCATCACCGGTCACATTGACCGCGGTACGCACCATATCCAGCAGCCGGTCCACCCCGATGATCAGCGCGACGCCCTCCACCGGCAGGCCAGCCTGCTGTAATACCATCGCCAGGGTGATCATCCCGACGCCGGGCACCCCGGCGGTCCCGATCGACGCCAGGGTCGCGGTCAGCACCACCATCAGATAACCCATCAGGCCAATATCGATACCGTACACCTGGGCGATAAACGCTGTCGCAACGCCCTGCATGATGGCGGTGCCATCCATATTGATGGTGGCCCCCAGCGGCACGGAGAAAGACGCCACCCGGTTGTCCACCCCGAGGTCCTGTTCCACGGTGCGCAGGGTCACGGGTATGGTCGCGTTGCTGGAGGCGGTACTGAAACCGAACACCATCACCGAGCGCATCTTGCGCAGAAAAATCGCCGGACTCAGCCCCGTGAGCAGTTTGAGCAACAGGCTGTAAACCCCCAGTCCCTGCAGGAGCAGCACAAACAGCAGGGTAAAGAAGTACAGGGCCAGGTCGGCGATGGCGCTCCAGCCCAGGTCGGCAAACAGTTTGGCGAGCAGACAGAAGACACCGTAGGGCGCCAGGTGCATCAGAATCATCACCAGTTTCAGGACCACCGTGTTCAGGTGCCCGAAAAATTCCTGCATGTAGTGGGAGGCTTTGTGCTCACTGCGGGAGATGGCGATGCCGAGCAGCAGGGCAAAGACGATCACCTGCAGCATATTGCCCTCGGCCATGGCCTCCACCGGGTTGCTGGGAAAGATACCCACCAGGGTATCTTTCAAGGACGGCTTGTCGGCGACTTGAAACTCTTCCACTTCACCGGGCATATCAATGCCTTCCCCCGGTTTCACCAGTTGCCCAATGCCCAGGGCGAGGGTAATGGCCACCGCTGTGGTGGCCAGGTAGAGGCCAATGGTCTTGATCGCCATGGCGCCCATGCGGCTGTGCCCTCCCAGCGCGGCGCTACCGCACACCAGAGAGACGAATACCAGCGGAACCACCAACAGGGTCAGGGAGGCGATAAACACCTGGCCGATGCCATCGAACAGACCCCGGGCCAGCCAGGCGCGCAGAAAATGATCCTCGGAGGGTGCGATCAGGTGAATCAGCACCCCCGTGCCGACACCGAGAATCATGGCGAGCAGAATGCGTTTGGTCAGGGTCATAGCGGACTCTTATCGGTATAAAGGATCGGCCATTAAAGCAATCCCGGCCGGCCGGGTAAAGTCGCCCGCCGTCTGCAGCGCTGAGGGAAGCTGTTAGAATAGCCGCCGATGTGAGCTTATGCAGCGCCGGCTAGCCACGGCGAACGCCATGCCAGTGGGAGGCATTTTTGACACAGGACATTCCAGTATTACCGGCCACTCGCCCGGCGGCCGGAGGATTTGCGCCGGGCCTGCAGGCGCCGCGCTGGCATCCGGCCCGCCAGGGTCGACAGGGCGACTGGCCGGTGGCTCTCAGGCCCTGGCTGTTGGATCAGGGCTCTCTGACGGCCAAGCTGATGGTGTTCAGTCAGGGGGAGTTCCGGGTCCGCGTGTTGCGCCAGGGGTTGGCCCGGCCGGATGTGTCCGAGCGCCGCTGTCTGGGGGTCGGCCCCGGTCGCTGGGTGTTGGTGCGGGAAGTCATCCTGATGGGCAAAGGCGAATCCTGGGTATTTGCCCGCAGCCTGCTGCCCCTGAGCAGTCTCAAGGGGCGGTTGCGCCAGTTGCGTCAATTGAACACCCGGCCCCTGGGGGGCTTTCTGTTCCGTCAGCCGGACCTGGAGCGCGAGCCGATGGAAATCAGCCGGTTGAAGCCCGGCCAGCGCTACGTGCCGCCGTCATTGCAGCGGGGTGAGACCCTCTGGGGGAGGCGGTCCGTCTTTCGCCTGGAGGGGCGTCCGCTGCTGGTCAGTGAAGTGTTTTTGCCCGCCTTTGTGGAGCGTGTGAGTCTATGAAACGACCGTCAGCTCAAAGCCCCCGCCGTCGTGGCGGCTCGAGTTCGTCCCGAATCGATTGGCGCGGGAGGCTGTCCGCCTATCTGCGCCTGACCCGGTTGAACCGTCCCATCGGCAGTTTTCTGTTGCTCTGGCCTACCCTCTGGGCACTCTGGCTGGCGGCCGGCGGCGTGCCGGACTGGGATCTGCTGGTCATCTTCGTGCTGGGGGTGTTTGTCATGCGCTCGGCCGGTTGCGTGATCAATGACTATGCCGATCGGCATTTCGATGGTCATGTTAAACGGACCAAAGCCCGTCCCATGGCCACCGGCGAAGTCTCGGAACGGGAAGCGCTCAGTCTATTTGTGGGGCTCTGTCTGCTGGCCTTTGTCCTGGTGCTGTTCACCGACGCGTTCACCGTGAAGCTCTCCCTGGGCGGGGTCGCCCTGGCCTTTTGCTACCCCTTCATGAAGCGCTACACCCACTTGCCCCAGGTGGTGCTCGGGGCGGCGTTTGCCTGGGCGATTCCCATGGCGTTTGCCGCCCAGCGGGGCAGTCTGGGCACGGATGTATGGCTGCTGTACACCGCCGTGCTGCTCTGGACGGTGGTGTACGACACCCTCTATGCCATGGTGGATCGGGACGATGACCTCAAGGTGGGCATCAAGTCCACGGCCGTGCTGTTTGGCGACCTGGACCGGGCCATGGTGGCGGTGCTGCAGGGGTTGACCCTGTACGCGCTGGTGATGGTGGGCGGACGCTTTGAGCTGGGTGTTCCCTATTATCTGGGGCTGGTCGCGGCGGCCGGGCTCTTTGGCTACCACCAGTACCTGATCCGCTTTCGGGAACGGGACCCCTGTTTTCGAGCCTTTCTGAACAACAATTGGGTGGGCTTTGTCATTTTTGCGGGCATCGTGATTGACTTCATGGTGTCACAATAACCTTATTCATTTCCGCTTTGTCATAATTGTGTAACACTGAGTTTATTAAATACGCTGGCGCGAAGGTTGATTTCCAACCTCGGGGCGCCGGCGTCATGCCGCCGTCCCGATCGTTCACTGATGACAGGCAGGTATTATGGCAGGGCGCAGGATTCTCATAGTTGACGACGAAGCCGCAATTCGCGACATGCTCCGGGTGGCCCTGGAGATGGCGGATTACGAGTGTCTTGAAGCCAGCAATGCCCAGGAGGCGCTGGAGCTGATCGTCGACGAGCGGCCCGACCTGGTGCTGCTGGACTGGATGATGCCCGGCACCAGTGGCATTGAGCTGGCCCGCCGGCTCAAGCGCGAGGAAGTGACCGCGGAAGTTCCGATCATCATGCTCACCGCCAAGGGTGAGGAAGATAACAAGATCCAGGGGCTGGAGGTCGGCGCCGACGACTACATCACCAAGCCTTTCTCTCCCCGGGAGCTGGTGGCGCGCCTCAAGGCGGTATTGCGCCGGGCCGACCCTCAGGTCAACGGTAATCCCATCCGGGTTCAGGGGCTGTGCCTGGACCCCGCCAGCCACCGGGTCACCATCAACAACCGGCCGGTAGATATTGGCCCGACCGAGTATCGTTTACTGGAGTTCTTCCTGACGCACCAGGAAAGAGCTTATACTCGCAGCCAGTTGCTCGATCATGTCTGGGGTGGCAATGTCTATGTGGAGGAGCGCACGGTGGATGTCCACATCCGGCGCCTGCGCAAGGCTCTGGCCATAGACGACCACGAGAATCTGGTGCAGACCGTACGCGGCACCGGCTACCGGTTTTCGACCCAGGCAGGTTGATTCCTGAACATCCGTTGAATCGCGGGGCCTGTGCATTGGCTCCCTGAAGAGGCCGGTTATTTTGCTGCGTGGTTACAGCGTCGAAGTTCGGCGCCTGCTGATAATCCTTTCCCTGTGCGCCCTGGTCGGCTTTTGGTTCGACCATGTGGTGTGGGCACTACTGGCGGGCAGTCTGCTGTACGTCTCCTGGATGGTGTGGCAGATCCGCCGGCTGAATAAATGGTTGCTGCGCAACAACGATGAGTCGCCACCGGAATCGAGCGGCATCTGGGGCGACCTGTTCGACAATATTTATCACCTGCAACGCCGTCAGGTGCAGGAGAAAAACAGCCTGCAGGCGGTCATCAACCGTGTTCAGGAAACCAGCGCGGCGCTGCGCGATGGCGTGATTGTGCTCGACTGGCGCGGCTGTCTGGACTGGTGGAATCCCTCTGCCCAAAGACTGCTCGGGTTTCACAGCAGTGATCAGGGCAAATCGGTCATCAACTTCATTCGCCACCCCAAGTTTGTGAATTACTTCGAAGAGGGCAGCTACAGCGAGCCGCTGGAAATTCCCTCGCCGCGTTTCACCTCCAAGCGTCTGCAGTTTCAGATCACCCGCTTTGGCCGCAACGAACGACTGATCGTGGTGCGTGATGTGACTCAACTGCATAAGCTGGAACAGATGCGTCAGGACTTTGTGGCCAACGTCAGCCACGAGCTGCGCACCCCGCTGACCGTCATCAGTGGCTACCTGGAAACCCTGTCGGACAGCGGTACCGATCTGACGCCGCCATGGCGGCGGGCGCTGGATCAGATGCAGCAGCAATCAAAGCGCATGTCGCTGTTGATCAACGACTTGATTACCTTGTCCAAACTGGAAACCACGGAGTCGGGTTACAACCACAAGCCGGTGAAGTTGGAACCGTTACTGCAAGCGATTCGCTCCGAGGCCACGGCACTCAGTGGCGAACGGGGGCATGAAATTTCACTGAAATGCGAGTCGCCCGACTTGCAGCTTATGGGCAACGAAAAAGAACTGCACAGTGCCTTCTCCAACCTGGTTACCAATGCCGTGAAATACACTCCGGCCGGTGGCAAGATTGCCATGCGCTTGTGGCAGGCGCACCGGCAGATCTTTTTCTCCGTGCAGGACAACGGCCCGGGTTTCGACAGCAAGCACATTCCGCACCTGACCCAACGCTTCTACCGTGTGGAACAGAGTCGCAACAGCGGCACCGGTGGCACCGGCCTGGGCCTGGCCATCGTCAAACACGTCCTGCTGCGCCACGACGGCGAGCTGCAGATCAGCAGCGAAGTGGGCGTGGGCAGCACCTTCACCTGCATCTTCAGCCAGCCCCCCACCGAGTAAGGCGCCCATGCGGCGCCCCACACCGGTGGGCCGCGTAGGGCGGATAAGGCGCAGCCGCATCCGCCGTTACCCAACCGCAGGTCACGCATGTCGTGGCATAAAACCACCGTCGATTAACGCTACCGCCGAGCGTGCTATAGTAAGCTCCCCTCAAAAAAGCAGTACCCAGGACACTATGCCCGAACTACCCGAAGTCGAAACCACCCGCCGGGGCATCGCTCCCCACATCGAAGGCCGAACCGTTACCGAGGTCGCCATCCGTCAGCCCAAGCTGCGCTGGCCGGTATCCGAACCGCTCGCGGCGGCAATACAGGGCAAGCGACTGCGCGAGGTCGGCCGTCGGGGGAAGTACCTGCTGCTGGGGTTCGACAGTGGCACGGCGCTGATTCACCTGGGCATGTCCGGCAGTCTGCGCATCGTAAAACCCGATGAGCCGCCGCGCTTTCACGATCACTTCGATATCGCCTTTGGCAACCGTGTGCTGCGCTACTGTGACCCGCGCCGCTTTGGTTGCCTGCTCTGGGTAGCATCGGATCCCTACGAGCACAGCCTGCTGGCAAGCCTCGGGCCGGAACCGCTGGGAGAGGATTTTACGCCTGAGTACTTATTCCAGCGCAGCCGCAAGCGCCGGGTTCCCATCAAGCAGTTTCTGATGGACAGTAAAACCGTCGTGGGGGTGGGAAACATCTACGCCAATGAAGCGCTGTATATGGCGGGCATCAAGCCGATCCGCAAGGCGTCAACACTGACCCGTCAGCAGAGCGAAGGGCTGGTCGAGCAGATCCGGTTTGTATTGCAGCGATCCATTGATCAGGGCGGCACCACGCTCAGAGACTTCGTCGGTGGTGATGGGCAGCCGGGCTATTTCAAACAGCAGTTGCTTGTGTATGGCCGAGGCGCCGAGCCCTGCAGGCAGTGTGGTAAGGCGCTGAAAGAAATCCGGATGAACAACCGGACGACGGTGTATTGCACCGATTGCCAGCGTTAATAGCTCAATAATGCGACTCCTGTCACACAGTAAAAACGGTTGAGTTCACATTTTAAGCGTTATAGCTCGTTGTTATTTCTCCCCCACCCTCAGGAACAGGTAAGATCCTGATGATACGTGCGACATATAATCGATTGGACATTAAGGGGTCTGATTGATTCAGGTAAACCGTAGGAAGCACCAATAATCAAACAGGGCGGGGAGTCGGTCAAAGGTGGTCAGGGACAGTTCTATGCCGTGGGGACGCGTACTCGCGTCGGCATTCATCATCGCGTTACTATGCGGTGTCGGTGGCGAATTAGCTGCCCAGGAGGGAGCCGCAGATACCTCCAATCGTTTGCAGGAGCTGGAACGCCAGCGTCAGGACGCACTGCGACAGGAGCGTCGCGCCCAGCAACGAGAACACACGTTTATTCCGTTCGAATTACACGAATCGCCTGAAATGGAGCGTGACTCCGCTGGCGAGGAGTGCTTCTCTGTCGAGGTCGTCCAGCTCAAAGGGGTCACTCGATTCGACCAAGAACAACAGGATCAATGGGCGTCTCCTTACCAGGACCGATGCCTGACCCGAACCGACATCAATCATCTGGTGCGCACCATCACCCAGGCCTACCTGGAAGCGGGCTATGTCACCAGCCGAGCCTATCTGCCTCCCCAGGATCTCTCCGGCGGCCTGTTTGTAGTGCAGGTCGTTGAGGGGCGTATCGAGGCGCTTGACGTTCAGGGCGCCCCACAGCGTATAGCGACAACCCTGCTACCTTCCGCAGAGGGCGATATCCTGAACCTGCGAGCCATTGAGCAGGCGCTTGATCAAATCAACCGTCTGGCCGGTGTTCGCGCGACCGTGGAGTTCGCCCCCGGAGACCAGGTGGGCGGCACGGTGGTCGTGCTCAAAGTCGATCAGGATCAGTGGGCCAACGTCGACGTTGGTGTCAATAACAGTGGGCAGGAGTCTACCGGTCGTCGTCAGGGTCTCGTTAACGTCAGCCTGAACAACCTGACCGGCTATGGCGATTACCTTAACCTGAACTATCAGCGCAATATCGAGGGCGACCGCGCAGAACAGTCCAGTGAAAGCTATGGCTATCACACCTCCATACCCTACGGACACTGGTTGGTCTCTATCGGTGGCAATCAGTTTGATTATCTGACCCTGGTGGAGGGATCCTCGCGCACTTTCCGCTCCTCCGGTGACAGTCAGGCACACCGCTTCACTCTCGAGCGAACGCTGCACAGAAGCCAGAGCAGTAAAACCTCAGCAGAACTCCTGCTAAAGCAGCAGGAAAACAATAACTACCTCGAAGACGTGCGCCTGGAAACCAGCAGTGTCAGATACCGGGCAGCCGAGCTGACGCTTAACCATGAGCGGTACTTTCAACAGGGTTCGACTTTGTTGCTGGCGGCTTCTTACGTGAAAGGGTTGGATAACAACCTGTCCGGTGAAGTCAGCAGCTTTTATACCGAGTCGTTCGAAAAACTGAATGTCAACGTTTCGTACCGGGCGCCCGTTCCGATTCCTGGCAATAACACTCAATGGAGTAGTCGCTTCAGCGCCCAATACTCAGAGGACTCACTCTACAGTGCCGAAAGTCTCTCATTGGGTAGTCGCTACACCGTAAGGGGCTTTGAGCAGGATGGCGTCAGTGGCGCAAATGGTGGCTACTGGCGCAATGAAATCAGTCAGACCTATTTCCCTTCAACACGCTTTTCGCGCTATTCAGTTTCTCCCTATTTAGGCCTAGATGTGGGGCGAGTGTCGGGCGGTGAAACCCTGGCGGGCGTCACCGTCGGGGTGCGCGCCAGCGGCCGATACATCAATCTGGAGCTGTTCTACAGCGAGCCGGTAAAGGCCCCGGAGCGGTTTGAGCGCAAAGACAACCAGGATTTTGGATTTTCAGTGACCATGAAGGCCAGTTGGTAATGGAAGCAACGTCATGAAACGAATCAACAGCTACGCCAATCGTCTCATTGTATGGGCGGTCTCGCTCTGCATGGTGGGACAACCTCTCGCGGCCAGTGCCGAAGTCATTGTAGACAGTAATGCCAATGCCGAACACAGAGCCGAGTTGGACCGTGCTCAGAACGGTGTCGACATTGTGAACATTGCCGCGGCCTCAAAGGCGGGGGTTTCGCATAACAAATTCAGTCGGTTTGATGTGCCGGAAGAAGGCATCATTCTCAACAACAGCCGAAGCGAAGTGAATACCCAACTGGGTGGCTATATCGCCGGTAACCGCAACCTCCGGGAAGGAACAGCCGATATTATTCTGAACGAAGTGACCGGAGGCCACCGCAGTCAGTTGGAAGGCTTTACTGAAATCGCCGGTGATCAGGCCGAATATGTATTGGCTAATCAGTGGGGTATTACCTGTGACGGCTGCGGTTTCGTCAATACCCCCAAGGTAACACTCGCGACCGGCCGGCCGGAGATGAAAGACGGATCACTCAGTGCAATCCGCGTCACTCGCGGCGATGTGTCCATCATTGGGGAGGGGCTGAACGCAAGCAATGTCGACTACGTGGACATTCTGGCACGATCTGCGGAAATCAATGCCGACATTCATGCAGACCGGTTGCGTATGCTCACTGGAGCTAACCAGATCGATTATGCATCCGGCGGCGTCGACCCCATTCAGGCTGAAGGCGATGAGCCGGATTTTGCCCTGGATTCTTCCGCTCTCGGCGGAATGTACGCCAACGCAATTACGCTTTTGGGTACGGAACATGGCGTTGGGGTCCGGCTGGCGGGAGATATGGCCACTGACGCGGGTAATCTGGTCATTGACCAATCGGGCAAGGTGGAAGTCAATAATCTGTTCAGCCAGAACCGGCTCCGGATTGCCAGTCCTGCCGATGTCGTGTCTACCGGCAATCTGAGTGCCGACCGGATTGATGTCCAGTCTGGATCGCAGTTAACGCTGTCGGGCGATCAAGTATTAGGTCGCTCAGAGGTTGATCTCAGGGCGGAGCGTATCAACAACTCCGGTGCCGTCGCCGCCGGCTATAGCGACACAGGTGAATCTTCAGGAAACGGGCTGCTATTGATGTCGGCAGACCGTCTGGAAAATTCTGGGTCTATTGTGTCCTCCGACACCCTGAAACTGTTGGGAGGGGACCTGGGCAACACCGGTGATCAGGCCCTGATCCAAAGTGAGGGTACGGTAGAGCTCGAAGCAAGTCATCTGGACAACCGGGACGGTGCCAGAATCATCGCTGACGAAGCGCTTGGAATACAGGTGTCGGGCGAAACCGATAACGCCGGTGGTGTTATTACCAGCGTCTACGATGAGCTGACCCTGACTACACAGGATCTGAATAACTCGGCTGGTCTTGTCCATGGCGGAGAGGCAGCGACCGTGACGGTAACCGATCGGCTGAATAACGCCGATGGTCGTATCGAGTCCGAGGGGGCGCTTGCGCTGGATGTAGGCGGCAGCCTCAGCAACAGTGGTGGCACCATTGGCGGGAGCGAAGGGCAAAGCCTCGACGTTTCCGGCGATCTTGACAACCGTGGGTCGGCGACCGCCTTCTCAGATCATAGTCTGACCCTGAATCTCAATCAGCTGGACAACCGGGACGGTCAAATTTCCCATCTCGGAGAAGGCTTGTTTGAGCTCAATATCGAAAACAGCTTCCTCAATCAGAATGGTTACCTTGCCAGTGCCGGGTCCATTGATCTGTCTGCGGGCACCATTGACAACGACTCCGGATACATCGGTGCGGAACACACCTTACGTCTGTCTTCAATCAATGGCTTCAACAACCAAAAGGGAACCTTGTGGGCCGATCAACTCCTTGGTGTGACGGCGGTCGACTTTGATAATACGCAGGGCGCCCTGGGCAGCGATCGAATTGATGTGGACGTGACGAGATGGGATAACACTCAAGCGAGCCTCAATGCCAATGATATTCTCGTGACAGTCACCGAGGATATGAACAACAACGGTGGAAAACTGCACGCTCAGAATCGTTTGAACATGACAGTGCTGGGGTCGGTAGAAAACACTGACGGCGCACTGGTGTCCGACAACGAGTTGTCGCTGCAGGCCGGAGAACTTCGCAATATCGAGGGGGCTTTGGCGGCGAAAGGCGAAGGTGGGCTCGCAATCGCCGTTGAGGACAGCCTGATCAACAGCGGATCGATCTACAGCCTTGACGGCGAACTGAACATTACAGCGGGTTCTCTGAACAATGATGCCGGCCTGATCAACCAGTCCGGTGCACAACCGTTAACGCTGGTCATTGATAATGGCCTTAGCAATCAACGGGGCGAAATCAGTGCAAATCAGGCACTGAGTCTGTCCGCGACCGAAGTGGACAACGCGTTTGGGGAGCTATTCTCAAAAGCGCTGTCAGTCGTGACCGGGAATTTCGGCAATCATCAAGGTCTGGTTGAGGCCGATAGCTTGGCACTTAGCATCTCCGGAGACCTGAACAATACCGGCGTTTCGGAAGCGCCGGCGTTAATCCGTGCGCTGGGATCGTCCGGTACAGCGTCGACCATTGAAGTCGATGGCCGGCTTGACAACCAGTTTGGTGAGGTTCAATTCGCCAACGGTCAGTTTACAATGAGCGCGACTGCGCTGGACAACCGCGACGGCCTGATCTGGCACGGAGGCGAGGGTGACGCCCGGATACAGGTGGTCGAGTCGATCAATAACACCCGGGGGGCACTGATCGGACAGGGAGCTATCCTCGCACAGGCTACGGATATCAATAACAACGAAGGCCTGATTCAGGCGACCGACTCGGTCGACGTATCGGCTGGCAATGAGCTCTCGAACGCCGCCGGTAAAGTGACGGCAGGGAACCGTGTAAATCTTGACTCCGGCCTTTTGGACAACACCGCGGGGCATATCACGTCCAACCAGGTGGTGATTTCGGGCTTGTCTGGAAGTAACCGTGATGGTGTGATTGATGCTGGTCAGGGCCTACGCATAACGACTTCTGATTGGGATAACACGGACGGTTGGCTAGGCGCCAGTGATGCTCTGGAGCTGACTGTTTCGGGACGACTCAATAATCAGGGCGGGGAGCTGTATAGCGAGTCGGACATACGAATCACTTCTCATAATCTGGACAATGCCGGTGGCCGTATTACGGCGGGCTCCCAGGCACGGTTAAACGCCAGTGAGATCGATAACTCCCAGGGGGAACTGATAGGGTCGGGCTTAATAGTCGATGGTGGCACCCTGTTAAACCGGGGTGGCGTCATTGAGTCCGATACGTTGGCGCTGGCACTGCTGAGCGACCTGGTCAATACCGATAACGGCCTGATCAGCGTCTTGGCGACTGATCCCGATGCGTTGAACATCGCCTCGACCGGCGTGCTGAACAATACGGGCGGTCGTATTCAGACCAATGCCGAAAGCGCTCAGTTGCAGGCTTCCTCCTTGTTAAATCAGGGCGGCAAGATCCTGCACTTGGGAGAAGGCGAATTGCGCTTGGGCAGTGCTACGGATCTGGACAACGAAGAAGGCTCTATTGAATCAAACGGATCGTTAAATGTCAGCACGACAACGCTGAACAACACGGATGGCTTGATCGCCGCCAGTCAGGCTCATTTGGACGTCGACGCCACATTCGCCAATGAACGCGGAATGCTGGATACCGTCGAGACGGTGACTCTGAATACGGGCCACTTCAATAACGTGGACGGAACCCTGTCTGCATCCGGGACGGAAAACAGTCACATAACAAGCGCCAGCCTGAATAATCGACGCGGCCTTATTCAGAGCAATGCCGACACGCTTTCCCTCACTTCAACGGCAACGGACAACACCGAGGGCGTGATTCGTCACGCCGGTGCGAGTGCGCTGATCATAAGAGACGACGATGCCGGATCGTTGATTAATGACAAAGGATCGGTGCTCAGTAACGCTCGTATTGATCTTTCCGTTGCCGATGTGACTAACCGCCAAGGGGAGTTTTACGCACCGCAACTGACCTGGAGCGGCACTGGCCTGGACAACACCGGAGGGTTGATCGAAGCGGAAGATCTGTTTATGGCGCTCTCCGACTCCCTGGTCAACGGAAAGCAGGACGAGGTGGCTGGTCTCATTACCGCCTTGAACGGGTTTTCCTTGAGCGTAAGAGAAACGCTGAATAATACCGGTGGCAGCCTGCAGAGTTCCGCCGATGAAATGGTTATCGCCGCTCGGTCGTTGCGCAACGAATCCGGACGCATTCTGCACGGTGGTTCCGGCGCTTTACAGCTTGATCTTCAGGAGGAGCTGGACAATCAAAGTGGATGGGTGAATACCAACGCCGCCTTGCGCGTCGCGTCCGGCCGTATCAATAACCAGTCGGGCCAATTACTCGCCAGGGACTCAGTGTCGCTGAACCTGACGGGGGCGGAACAGACCGGCCACCTGGATAACCGTCAGGGGCTGATTGATACCAGCGCCGGTTTGACCGTTCAGGCCGCTTCCATCGATAACCGGTCCGGCACCCTGCTGAGTGCGGGAACGGAAGCCAGTGAACTCACCGTCGACACCCTCTTCGACAATCGGGGCGGGAAGCTCCTGAGCAACGCGGACCAACTCACCCTCTCAGCCGAAATCCTGGACAATGGCGCTGATGAGGCCGGCCTGGCGGGCCTGATTCAGCACAACGGCAATACCCTGTCCCTGGAAGTCGATAAGGAACTGAATAACAGACAGGGAGAGGTGCTCAGCGCCGGTGCCTTGAGTCTGGAGAGCGCCGTACCCAGTGATCTGACAATAGACAATACGCTGGGGGTATTGGCCTCACAAACCCTGGCGATAAGTGCTGGGGATCTGATCAACTCGGGCGGGGTTCTGGAAGCGGACATTCTCGAGCTTGCGTTAACCGGGAGCCTGGATAACGGGGTGCATGTCGGCACCGAAAACAATACCCAGGCACTGATTTCGGCGCTGAGCGGCGAAGCGGACTCATTGTCGATTCAGGTGGGTGGCAGCCTGACCAACAGAGGCAGCGTGATACGCGGCGCCGGCACCGACTGGGCCATTACGGTCGGTGGCAAGCTGGTCAATCAGGAAGGGCTGCTGCTGCACACCGGCACCGGGACGTTGAGTCTGGACCTGCGGGAGGTGGATAACCGGGGCGGCCGGATCGACTCGGATGGCGCCCTTTCTTTAGCCACCGGACGACTCGATAACACAGCGGGTAGCCTGGTATCGGAGCACCACCTTGATCTGCAGATTGGCGGGCAACTGAACAACGAGCGGGGCGAAATCGATAGCGCCGAATCATTCAGCATTGAAGCAAACGACGTTATCAACCGTGCCGGCGTTCTGTCCGCCGCGGGTGAAGCGGATAGCACCCTTAACGCGACCAGGTTTGATAACTCCGGCGGGCGAGCCGTCAGCAATGCCGAACAGTTCACCGTTCACGTCGATGAGCTGATCAATCAGGCGCTCGAAGGGCAGGCCGGCCAGATTCATCACGCCGGTCAAGGCGTGCTGCATCTCAACGTGTCCGACCAGTTGGACAACAGCGCCGGCGAGCTGATCAGCAACACACGCCTGATGTTGAATGGCGGGGCACAGCTGGACAATCAGCTGGGTCTTATTTACGCACCAGAGATAGCGGCCTTACTGGCGCGTCTCGACAACACGGGCGGCACCCTGTCGGGCGAACGTCTGGATATACAGCTCTCCGGTGATCTGATCAACGACACTTCGGGCGAGCACCGCGGATTGATATCGGCGATGAGCGAAACAGGCAGCGCCGAACTCAGACTCACGGCAGCCGGAACGATCGATAATCAGAGTGGCACATTGCAGACCAATGCCGATAGCGCCGCCATTGAATCGGCGGCACTGGTAAACGACGGCGGACGTCTCCTGCACCTGGCCAATGGAACACTTGATCTATCTGCCGACGAGGGCGGCCTGAGCAACCGTGAAGGGCTGATCGTTACCGACGGTTCGATTACTGCAAACGCCAGTGCACTGGACAATCAGAACGGCGAGGTGATTGCGCGACGCGATATGGCAGTGAGTGTGGCAGAGGGCACACTGACCAATGATCAGGGATTGGTCAGCGCTGGCAGTCGCCTCATGCTCTCCGGTGACAGTCTGAGTAACCAGGACGGTGAATTGTTCAGTGCCGGTGCCGGAGACGTTGCATGGACCTTTACCGGCGACCTCAATAACGCTGGAACCATTCTCAGTAATGCCGGCCATTTTGATCTGACTGCCGACCGCGTGGTCAATCAGGGAACCCTGCACCACTCCGGAGACCGGCTGGCAATCACCGTGGCGCAACAGCTGGACAATGACGGCGGCGAGCTGGCGTCCGCCTCCGAGCTGCAACTGACGGCGCCCGAGCTGATCAGTCGCAGCGCCGGCACAATACTGGGCGAACGCATCACCCTCACGGCGGATCGCCTGAGTAATACCGACAACGCCCTGCTGGAAGCAGAACAACTGGCACTGAACATTCAGGAATCGATCACCAACAGTGATGGTGGTCAGCTTCGTGCCTATGCGCAGACCGGCGCTCAACTGACGCTCGGTTCGGACCTGGGTACACCGCTGGTTATTGATAACCGCGGCGGAAGAATAGAAACCAATGCATCGAATGTCCAGCTCCACGCCGCTGAATTTATGAACCAGGGGGGGCGGTTGATCCATGCCGGCGACGGCATGCTCCAACTGATCAGCGACAACGACTGGAACAACCAGGGCGGAGCAACTCTTTCCAACGGTGCCCTCAGTCTCACCGCGGCCAATCTCGACAACAGCGCCGCGGGCACACTACAGAGCCTTGGAGGCATGACACTGTCTATGTCCGGAGCGCTGGATAACCGCGATCAGGGCCTCATCGATACCGCCGAAAACCTCACTCTGGAAGCGGAACAGTTCGATAACACTCAAGGCTCCCTGTTCAGCGCGGGCGCGGCGGACAGCGCACTGACCGTTCGTCAATCGCTGAACAATACGGATGGTCTGTTGTTGACCAATGGCGAACGCCTGACGCTGACCCTGGGCAGCCTGATCAATGCTCGTGTCAATACGGAAGCGGGCGGCGTCATCAACCATGCCGGACAAGGTGCCTTGCGCCTCGACGTGAGCGGCGCCGTCGACAATGACAATGGCGAACTTGGCAGCGCCGGATCCATGGACGTCGAGGTCCAGGACGCATTCAGTAACCGAGCGGGTGTATTGTTTGCCGCCGAGCGCATTGGCTTGCAAGCCAATGCACTGGAAAACCAGAGCGGTACGGTACAGGCCGGTCAGGTGAGCCTGAGCACCACAGAACATCTCGATAATGATGAGGGTGGCAAAATTACGGCGCTCGGGCTCGCCGGTGAAAGCGAGGCGCTCACCTTGGTCGCAGGCGGCGCATTGACCAATCAGGCGGGGTTGATTCAAAGCGCCGGTGGGTCGGCATCGCTCCAGGCTCAAAGTCTGGATAATTCGAAGGGCGATATTCTGCAGGGCGACGCTCACGACTTGTCGGTCACCAGCGATGGGCAGCTGCTCAATCGCGGTGGTGCCATTCAAAGTGTCGGTAGCCTGACGCTATCCGCCGCTGAAATACTCAGCACACAGGCAACAGACGGTGCCAAGGCGACCATGGCGTCGGGAGGCAACCTGAGTCTGTCCACCATTGGCGCGCTCAACAATCAGGGCAGTGTCATCAGCAGCAACCAGACCCTCCAGCTCAGCGCCAATTCTATCGACAACCAGGAGGGGGCCATCAGTGCTTATGGCAATGGCGAGAATCGACTGACCGCCACAACCACCCTGGATAACACCTCGGGTTCGCTGTACTTGAATGGCGGAGCGAGTGAGCAGTTTCTTCAGGTGGGTGACTCATTACTGAATGTTGATGGTGAACTGGCCCACAGCGGCACAGGCAACCTGATGATCACCGCACCACGGGTGGATAACAGCACCCTGGTCGGCCGTAGTGATGCGGAAGGAAATCCCCAGGGGGCCCTTCTGAGTTCCAACGGCCGTGTGTTGTTTACCGGCCTTGATGCGCTCCTGAACAACGGCACGGACACGATGCCGCCGTCATTGATCAGCGCAAGCCATATTGAACTGACCGGATCGGATGCCAATGCCAAGGTTGAAAACCGCTTTGGCACAATGATCGCAACGGGAACCGACAGTCTGATAATGTCCGGAGTCGAACTGGATAACGACAATGGCGTGCTCCACAGCAAGGGCCCCGCAACCCTGGACTTGAATGGTCTAAGCAATACGGGAGGGAGCCTCGAATCTTTAATGGACCTCACGCTCTCGCTGGACAGCTTTTCATTTGGTGACGGTGAGCTGAAAGCCAAGCGTGACCTCACCATTAACACCGCGGATAATCTCAATATCCAAGCCGGCAGCAAGGTGTCCGCCGAAGGCAGCCTGTACCTGAATATTGATGGTTTTTTCAGCAACCGGGGCACCGTCGAAGCCGCTGATACCCTGTCGATTCGGAATGTCACGGGCGGCGGACTGTTCGAGAATGGCACCAGCGGTACCTTAACCGGTGACGAGCGCTTGGAAATCGAATTCGGTAATGTCGCCAACTACGGCGTTATTGGTTCCCGTAAGGTGGTGGACCTATCGGGAGGAACCCTCCGAAATCATGAGACGGTCGTGGCCGGTCAACACCTCGAGGGGACGTTTACCACTGTTGATAACTATAAACTGATGTTTTCCGGCGACACACTTCTGCTCAATGGAACCCTCGCGGGCGAGCGTGGTGTTACGTTCAGTAACCATAACAATGCCGATCTGTATGCCATCGGCGACATGGAATTGAAAGCATCCACCGTTCAGAATTTGTCAGGCCGTCTGGAAAGCCGCAACGGCGATGTCCGAATAGAAGCGAATCAACTCATCAACAAGCGGGCTAGAACGAACGTTACCTACAAAGAAAGCCATTTCAGCGAAACCTATGGCGGGGGAGGCAGTTACTACAGTTTCCACCGTTACTCGACAACGGTAGAGTCGGTGGATTTTTCCGAACCGGCTCTGTTGAGTGCGGGGGGAGATCTCAACATTTCGGCGAGTAACATTACCAACTCCGCCAGTCAAATGATGTCGGGTGGCAACATTGTATTTAATGGTAATAACTTGGCCAATGAGGCCTATGAAATCTACAATGAATTCAAGGAAGTCTCCTTCCCCGTGGGCGAGGGGGATAACGAAGACGCCCACACCGTAAATTACTTTTACGAACTCTACGACAGCTACGCCTCCGAAATCCTCGCCGGCGGCGTCATCCTGGGTGATTTCACTGGCCAGGTCGACAACGTCACAATTCGTGAAGGATACGACCACGAATCCAACATACTGAACGAGGAAGCGGACACGGCCTCACCCGGTTCGGTGCAGGCACGCTCGGGGGCCGCCGTTGAGCAGCAGTCAGCAGCCAACCTGGACGCCTCGGTCGAATCCGACAACTACAATGCCACCGCCGCCACCAGCGGCGCGTCCGCCGAAGCCATTGAAAGTGGTCGTGGGGACGTTACCCAAGCGACCCACCAAGGGGCTGACGTCACAGCTGATGAAGTAAACAGCACCCAAGCACAAACGGTCACCAGCGGCAGTGCCCAGGACAGCTTCGAGGGCCAGGGGCGCTCTGGTGAACAGATCGCCAGCAACGGCGAGTCCCTGGAGGTAGAAGGCAGTCAACGGGATGGCGTACAGGTCGAATCATCCAACCGTGACTCGAGCTCACTGACCGACACGGGCGCCGGTTCGGACGCGAACCGTCCCGATGCCCCCGAAACTCAAACGCCGGAGTTGGCTGAAGGCGGCCAGCGGGATTCCGTTCCGGACGCGACCGAGGACAATAATCCTCAGCCCGTCCAGCCTCCCGAGCCGCCGCCCGCGCCGGTCGCCAGCGGAGAGGACATCGAGCTGGCCGAGATCTACAACCCGGCGGATAACATCAGCCTCCCGCAGGATGGCAGCCTGTTCGTGATCAGCCCGGAGCCCTCGGCCAACTATCTGGTAGAAACCAACCCGCTGTTGACCGACTACCTTGAGTTTCTCTCCTCCGACTACCTGCTGGAGCGGTTGGGCGTTGACCCGGCCGACCTGAGCAAGCGCCTGGGCGATGGCTTCTACGAAACCGACCTGGTACGTGAGGCCATCTGGAGTACGCGGGGGCGCCGTTTCCTCACCAACACCGACGGCGTGGCCTTCGAGTCCGACGAAGCGCAGTTCCAATACCTGATGGACAACGCCCTTGCCGCCAGTGAGGACCTGGAACTCCGTCCTGGTGTGGCCCTCACCGCCGAGCAGGCCTCCCGCCTCACCCAGGACATCGTCTGGCTGGAAGAGCAGGAAGTCGACGGCCAACAGGTACTGGTGCCGGTGTACTACGCTACTACGGCAAACGGTACCGAATTCAATGGCGGGGGTGCGGTCATCGCCGGCGCCCAGGTGCAGATCAACGCCGATGGTGGCTTCAACAACGATGGCACCATCGCCGCGGACGGCCAGGTCGCGCTGCGCACCGAGCGGGATTTCAGCAACGTCGGGCGCATCACGGGTGGCAGCGACATCACCATCGACGCCGGCCGCATCACCCACGAACGGGTGGATGACCTGCGCGAGGCGGTGATCGAAAGCCGGGGTGGCGACATGAACCTGATTGCCCGCACCGGCAATATTCAGGCGCTTAGCGGGCGCATCAGCGCCAACGACCTCACCCTGCGGGCACTGGAAGGTCAGATAGAAAACCGGTCCAGCCTGGAAGCCCGGGGCGACCTGGTCGCTCGCGCCAAGAGCCACATCGTCTCCGTGGTCCAGACCGACGGCGAAGGCGGTCGCATCCAGGCCGGTAGCGACCTGACCCTGATTGCCGAAGAGGGCGATATCATCAGCCGCTCGGCCACCGAGCGCCGCACGGGTCGGGCCGGTGACATTGTCAGCATGGCCGGGCGGGCCGACATCCGCGCCGGCGGCAACCTGCACATGAGCGCCGGTCGGGACATCGAGCTCACCGCCAGCGACCTGACCGCCGGCGGCGACGCCCGCCTGCGGGCCGAGCGCGACATTACCCTCGACGCCCTGGAAACCCGTAGCGCGGATATGGATGGGCGGGTCAGCAGCAAACGCAGCCACATTACCCGCACCACCGAAACCGGCCATGAAGTCACGAACCTGAGCGCAGGAGGCGATTTGGCGCTGTCGGCCGGCCGCGACCTCACCTCCCGTGCTGCCAGCCTGGAGGCGGGCGAGAATATCGACCTGCACGCCGAGCGGGACACCCGCCTGCTCTCGGTCACTAACACCCGCACCGAGGAACTGGAGTCCTCCTACGAAGGCTCCCTGGGGCGCCGCAAAAGCCGCTCCGAGTACAGCGAAACCACCGACGTGGTGGGCACCCGCGTTCAGGCCGGTGGCAACATCACCGTCAACAGTCGCCTCACCGACGAAGGCCAAATTGCCCTCAAGCAGAGCCGCGACGTTCAGATCGAATCGGGCCAGTTGGTGGCCGGGGGCGATCTGGTGGTGGGCGCCCAGCGCGATATCACCATTGAAGGCGCCGAAGAAACCCGCCACACCGCCAGTCAGAGCCGAAAGCAGGACTGGAGCGGCCTCAAAAGCCGCCGCGACTGGAGCGTCCAGAGCGAAACCGGCTATGCCGGCAGCGAACTGGCCGCCGCCAATGACGCCACCCTGGTCTCTGGCCGCAACACCGACATCGTCGGCAGCCAGGTGGCCGCCGGCAACGACTTGCAGGCTCAGGCCGGTGTGCTGGACGACTCCGGCAGCCTCACCCTCCGCGAAGGCATGGAATCCCGCCGCGACTACCAGGCCACCCAGAAGCGCTCCCCCACCGCCAGCCTGGAGGCCGACGACAATAGCGTGAACGCCTTTGTCGGCAACCAGCGCGAACGCACCAGCTCGGAGGTCACTCAGGTGCGCGGCCAGGGTAGCACCCTGGTGGCGGGCAACAATGTCACCGCCCACGCCGCCAACGATCTGATCATCGAAGGCAGCGACGTCGCCGCCGGGAACGATGCCCGGTTAACGGCCGACAACAACGTCCTTATCCGCGCCGGGCAAACCGACACCAGCACCGAACAGGGCCAGCGCACCACGCGCGATGGCCTGGGCCTCACTCTCAACCACAACCTGGGCCAGGCCAAAGATGCCCTGGAAAACCTGGGCCAGGGCGACAACACCGTCAGCAAGGTCAGCGGCGTACTGCGCGCCGCCGACGCCCTGAACAATGCCCAACCCAGTGCCAGCGCCCACCTGGGTAAAACCACCACCGAGACCGCCAGCGAACAGCACACCCAGGGCGCCCGTGCCAGCCGCATCAGCGCCGGTGGCAACATCGACGTGGCGGCCGGCAATCGCGCCGAACTGACCGGCGTCGAACTGGACGCCGGCAATGACATTCAGATCAGCGGCACCGACGTCGTCCTGCTGCCGGCCAATACCAGTGGCGAGCAACAACACAGCACCGACTTCAAGCAGACCGGCGCCACCCTCCAGGCCAGTACCACCAACGCCAGCCTCACCGCTGGCTACGCCAAGGCCGACAGCGAGCAGTCCACCCAGACCACCGGGCAAGTCGGCAACCAGCTCACCGCCGGTGGCTCCATCGCCCTGACCGCCGATAACGACGTCCTCGTCCGGGGCAGCGACTTCAGCGCCGGCGAGAACATCGATGTGACCGCCGGCAACAACATCGACCTGCTGGCCGGCACCCACACCCAAAACACCGCCAGCGACTCCGACCATGAAAGCGGCGGTGTCGGTGTCAACTTCGGTAGCAATGGCGCTGGCTTTACCGCCCAGGCCGCCGGCGGCCGCGACCGCCTGAACCGCGAGGCCACCCAGCACACCAACAGCCAGCTCACCGCCGGTAACGCCATCAACCTCACCAGCGGCAACGACACCACCATTACCGGTGCCAACGCCGAGGCCAAGCACCTGAACGTCAACGTCGGTGGCGACCTCACCGTCGCCTCCGTGCAAGACACCGGCAGCGCCGACGGTCGCCGGGAAGACTACAGCGGCAGCATCACCGTCGGCGCGGGCGTCAGTGGCGGCGCCAACGTCGGCCAGGGCGAGACCGAGGGCTCCACCGCCTGGGTCAGCAACCAGACCAGCCTGATCGGCTCGGAGAGCGTCAACATTCAGGTGGACGGCCACACCCAGGTGGACGGTGCCCTGATCGCCAACATCAAAGACGATGGCTCCGATGGCGGCAACCTCAATCTCGATACCGGCACGCTCGGCTATACCGATTTCGAGGACCACGACCGGGAAAACAGCGACTACGCCAGCGTCGGTTTTGGCACCGGCGGCAACGCGGGCGCCAACGCCCAGACCAGCGCCCCGGAGAGTTTTGAGGGCGACAGCGCCACCCTCGATTTCACCAGCCGGGATAAAGATCGCCAGCAGATCACCCGGGCCACCATCGGCGAGGGCAACATCACTGTCCGAGACAACCCGGACCAGGACCTGAGCGACCTCAACCGCGACATCGACACCGCCCAGGAAATCCTCAAAGACCAGGATGAGACCACCGACGTCTATGCCAGCACCACCAGCGTGGAGAGCCTCAAGGGCCTGAAGGAAACCGGTGAGGACAATACGCTCAACCAGTGGGGCAAAAACCTGACCAGCACCGTCAGTCCCGATGCCTGGGGCCAGGTCGGAGAAAACGCCACCGACGCTCTGGGCGATACCGGCCGGACCGTCTCGGCCGTGGCCACCGAGCAGAATCTTGGCATCACCGATCTGTGGAGCACCCTGGACCAGACCGCCAAAGGCACCCAGCTGAAAAACGACCTGGCGCGCAATCCGGACTTCGCCCACATCCGCGAAGGGCTGGCAAGTGACGACCCGGAGGCCTACGCCCAGGCCGTTCGAGACCTCGGCCACCTGGCCCAGAACAAGTTCGGCATCGACCTGACCGACATCGTCCACTACGACGGCGACGCCACTGACAGCACCGCCTTGGCGTTCAATGCCCTTCAGGACACCCGTGGCGCCACCGTGCTGGAAGAAGGCCATGCCGAGTACGGCAACATCTTCCTCAACGCCACCGCCGGTGATGGCAAAAAAGAGCAGGTCAACACCCTGGGTCACGAGGTACTGGAAACCTTCACCTTACAGACCGGCGCCGCCAATGACGCCACCCAAGAAACCCAGGCCCAACTGTTTGGGGAGCACCTGTCCAGCCGGGTGGATGGCCTATACGAAGACGGGTTGGATGCCACCGCCGGTGACACCTTCTACACCGATCTGGGCAATAGCCAAACCGTATTTCAGGGCACCCAGCGGGCCGATCAGGTGGGCAGTGCGTGGGTGGATAACCGGCAGCTCCTGGCACCAGAAATGCTGGCCATCCAGGATACCGCACCCCAAATGGCCGAAGCCCTGGGCATCAGTGAACGGGACGCGGAAAAGCGCATGGCCGAAGAGCTGCTCAGTCACGTGGACCAAAGCTGGAGCGAACGCTTTGACCAGTCAGGCCGAGACAGTGACACCGACGCCCTGGCCTACCTCGGTGAGGCACTGCAAGGTCAGGGAGAGCGCTACCGCCCGAACAACGACTCGGACGTTCCCTACGCCGTCGGGGAGGAACCAGTCTTTGACGACACGCCGGAGTCCATCCAGCAATACCTGACGGACTATAGCGACAACCACAACGGTCTATACCAGAGTCGCACCCACAGCGGCGAAGGGTTGACCAACGACCTGTCGCTACAGAGCCGGTTCTACGAGCAGAACTTGGGCACCGATAATACTCTGCAGGACAATCTGGACTACGCCAAGGGCGAAGCCGCCGGTGTTGGGGAAGTGGCAGGCAATGTGCTGACGGGTTTGGCGTACGCCATTGAAAACCCAATGGAGGCCGGGGAGGCCATTTCGGCCAGCACCCTGAAACTGGTGGCAGACCCGGCGACGACGCTAGGTGACATCAAAGACCGACGAGAGGACGCCATCATCAACGCCCGGCTGGACGCGCTTCAGGGCGACCACTATAGTGCGGGAAGGACACAAACGGCCAGCGATCTGGAACTGGGGCTTGAGATCGCGGGAATGGTGCCGGTGCCTGCGGGAAAGATGGGGAACTTGGGTAGGGTTCCAAAGAGCTTAAAAAGTGATTTTGGAAATATACCAGAGAGGGTAAGCACGACGAGTGGTGTAGTAATTCAACCTGTACCGGATAAGACCACTACCATTCTCGGGAACTATGTTGAGGACATGGATAATATAATAAATACGCAGTTGGAGTACCCGAAAACAACAAACTTCGATCCTAAGCCGGGTGGGTTTAATGTTCTTAATGTTCCAGATGAAATGTTCAAATCACCTAGTCAGTTTTGGGAGGAAGTTAATAAACCTTTTCTTGATATTGCTGTAAATCGCGGTGACGAAATAATCTTGGCAACAGAACCAAAGGCTGATGTCCTATATAGGGATGATGGCTCCTTGACAGGGTTTGGACGAGAAATTGAGTATCTTATTGATAGCGGATATCGGTATGACGAAGTTTCCGGAAAGATGGTTAAAGACTGAGGTTACGTTAAATGAAAGAGCCATATGGAAGTATACTAAGTTCGTATACAGAAAAGTTTCACCAACTTGGAATTAGCCTGTTACGTGATGAAAAGCATCGTTCCATTTTCTCGTTGGGAAATACCTTTGTTGAGATATCTGTGGAAAGGTATTACATGCCTTCAATTACATCAAAGGTAATTGATCAGAATGGCAATAAATACTCAGTTCTGGTTCTGAGAAAATTGTTGGAGCCTGAATGCTTAACGGCTGACATAGATAGGCTTGAAGAGTTTAAGGGTGCTTACGGTGTTAGTGGTGGAAGTGAAGATATAGAACTGAATAGTGAAGAGGTTCTCATGTACCTGGGTATGCAGGTGAAACAGCTCCTAGGGTTTCTTTCGAGAAATCTAAGTGTATTAAAAGCTGAAGGCTATTCTGAGCTTCCGTTTAAAGAAGATTACTTAAAGAGGGAGAATGAAATGTTGGGTCGGCTAGGGTTGTAGCCATTTATTGTATTGATCAAGCATTTGGATATCTATGGTGAAGGCCACATCACCGGCCGAGACAACCCGGACCAGGACCTGAGCGACCTGAACCGCGATATCGACACCGCCCAGGAAATCCTCAAAGACCAGGATGAAACCACCGACGTTTACGCCAGCACCAACAGTGTGGGAAGCCTCAAGGGCCTGACAGAAACCGGTGAGGACAATACGCCCAACCAATGGGCCAGCAACATTGGCAGCATCGCGGACACCGATAGCTACAAGGCCTTGGCCGACAACGCCGCACAACTCGGTAATGCCGACGAGCTGAAGTCCGGTTGGGAACAGGCCCAGAAAACCCTGGGGGTCACCGGCGAGCTACCACCCGAACTGGATGCCAAAAACCAACAGTTGCGCGACCAGATTGTTCGGGAGCTGACCGAACAGAACGACGGCGAAGTCCCCGACAGCCTCCAGCTCTACCTCGACCAGAACGGCGACATCGCCGCCGCTGACGTGGATGGCGTACCGGTCTATATGGACGCCGATCTGGAGCAGCAGTTCGCCGCCGAGCTGGAAGAGCGCTCACAACGGCAGGCGACGGAACTGGCGCTGGTAGAAGAATCCGACGCCTATATCAATGCCTTGAACGGCACATTGGATGACGTATGGAGCAACACGGACGATCAGTATTACACCGCTCTGGGGGCAAGTAACCAGCGCTTTGATGAACTGACGGCCCCCGAACTGGGGTCTGCCTCCGAACGCGAACACCTGGCGGCGTATCCTGAATGGCGCGAACCGTTGATCGCCGATCACGACGCCTGGGTGGACAGCGTGACCACCTCCGGCCGGCAAGCGGCGGAGTTCCCGCTGGTAGCAGCGGAAACCGCCGGCATCCTGGGGTGGAATGCCTACACCATGAGTGTGGCCGGCGTGGGTGGATTGGCCGTCACCCCCTTCAAAGGTCGGGAGGCAGGTGCTCAAACAATCGATGCCTTTATGGCCAACTATGGCTACACGCCCAAGCTTGATGGTACACGGCACACCTTCGATACTATCGGTCAGGTGTTTGCGCCCATCGACGAGCAGATGCAAAATGCGGGTAATGCGACACTGGACACCACCGGTTCTCCTTTCCTGGCGACTACGGTGCATATATCGCCGGATCTTGTGGGGACTTTGTTTGGTGGGTTGCCGGGGAGTGCGCGAAGTACTTTATCTAGGGGAATCTCCAAAAATGGAACTGATCCATCTGAATTTGCCAGAGCTCAGCAAGGACAAGGAGCCTTTCCGGGAGTTGACGAATATAATAGCTTTACGCTTCTTCCAGGGGCAAAAGTGCATCAGTTGACACCGGGTGGCGACAGCCCATTCTTTTTCACTGATGATACATTAACGAATTATGGTGATAGTCCCGGCCATATTCACGAATCTCTTCAGGTTCCTCATAATGAGCTATATCAACCCACTATTAGGCAGCAATACGAAACTTTCGAAGTTGTTGCCCTACACCGGCGGCTCTTGGTGAGATCAGAGCAAATCCTCAATACGGTTCCGGAGGAGGAGAGCAAGTGGTGATACCTAGTGGTAAAACCACCTTGGTACCTGTGGGTATTGGTAGGTTTGAAAACAAAACCACGACCTCGGGGAAAGATAGTAAATCTAATAACGACTCAACTGGAGGTGAAGAATGAGTCAGCCGTGGGGAGATCCTGAAAAATTTTGGATGCAATGAAAACTGTTGAATTTGTGATTTCGGATTTCAAAGATTCACAAGGGGAACTGGGTGTCCTTTTATCAAATATTGAGACAAGTTCCTCTGCCAGAAGAAAAATATTCGATTTTTTGATGAGATCTATGAGAAAGAATCATCCGAATAAAGTGGAAGGATATCAAGATGTAGGGTACGTTCTAAGCAGGGTTTTAGAAGATTTCTTCCCTGAAAAAGGAGTGGAATTATGTAATCTTTTTTATAAAGATAGGTTGGTTGAGCACTCTAAATCTATGTGGGATTATTTTCCGAGTCAGAGGACGTAATTAAGCGCCGAAGGGCTGACCAACGACCTGTCGCTGCAGAGCCGGTTCTACGAGCAGAACTTGGGCACCGATAAAACTCTGCAGGACAATCTGGACTACGCCAAGGGCGAAGCCGCCGGTGTTGGGGAAGTGGCAGGCAATGTGCTGACGGGTTTGGCGTACGCCATTGAAAACCCAATGGAGGCCGGGGAGGCCATTTCGGCCAGCACCCTGAAACTGGTGGCAGACCCGGCGACGACGCTAGGTGACATCAAAGACCGACGAGAGGACGCCATCATCAACGCCCGGCTGGACGCGCTTCAGGGCGACCACTATAGTGCGGGAAGGACACAAACGGCCAGCGATCTGGAATTGGGGCTGGAGATTGCGGGGATGGTGCCGGTGCCGGCTGGGAAGGTGGGGAAGCTTGGAAAGATGTCAGATAGCGCTGACTCCCTTAAGCTTCAGGGCTTGGGCGATTCCTCTACAAGTCCATGGCTCTCAGATAATAGAGCGGGAGTGCGTTTGCATCTCGATGAGTTTAGGGATGGAGGCTCTTTTCTGGTTCCAAAAAGTGCATATGATAGATCTTTTTTCTGGCCAAGAATTGATTGGAGATCCGTCAGGGCAATTTATTACTACTAAAGCCACAATGGATAAAATTTTATCCGATGCAAACGGTGACCTGACGCTTGTCAAGCAGAAACTCGGGATTCCGGAGAAGTACTGGAATGAAGAAATAATTCGGATTGATATACATAACCCACTGCTTCATAACGCCAGACTCCCTTCTGGACTAGAGAGAGGTGCAAATGAGCAGTTCAAATGGGGTGGCTATACAAGTGGAGGACTCCCGGAAATTGTGATTGACCAGGTTCCTCAAGAGGTAATGATTGATTCGGTAAAACTTAAAGAGCTGACAATTTCTAATACGGGCCTGAAATAATGCTGGAAAATGATATTTATATTGATCGCCAAAATATGTACCGTCTATTTGAGAATGAAGACGGGGAAAAATATGTTGGGGTTATGTGCGGTTGCGTAGCGGGTTACGAGATGAGGATTAAATTGAATGACGAAGAGGTTTTAGACTATAGAAAACACGGGAAAACTTATTTAGATAAGTTTGCTAAAGATGTAGCCCTGAGACCATCTCTATATGAAGGGAGGTCTTTCTAAAAAGGTTCTAGTAAATCTCAGTTTAGGTGCGTTTCAGACGACGCTCGTGAACCAATAGAGAGGCAAGAGCCTGGTATCTTTCAAAAGAGATGGAAATACCGAGCCAGCTGGATACTAGTAAACCACTTGAATATCAGGCCAAGCAAGCCTTTGAAATCCGAAATGAGCTACGATCCATTGCAAGGAATCTTATGGCTGACCAAGAAACAGCTGATTATTTGCGAATGAATGAGCCCAACTTGACTTGGGATGAGCTAGTTACGATCAAATCAATGAAATATTTGGGTGATGATCTTTGGAATAGCATTATTAACTCCTCCCAGAAGTCCAGAGAGTCAGTCAATACCCAGTTCAATTTCATAGGAGATGGGCCAAGAAATGATTAAAGTCGGTGATAAAATCCTCCAGATGAATAAGCCAAACGGAACCTTTATTGTGTTCCGTGAGTATGATTCTGAAGATGGATTTGATAAATTTCTTGATCTGATCCATAAAAAATTGGGTGCGGAAGTCACCGGAATCCAGCAGTATCCATACTCCGGTATGGCAGATATAAGCTTTCCATTTGGTGAGGCAACAGCTATATATCAGGATGGACTCGGCTGCGCTATACGCATAGGTTTGAATGATGATGGTTTGATGAAAAAAATCATTGAAAAGTGTTCATCAATTAGGTAGGTAAAGAAACTAACTAGGTAGAGCTTAAGCGCGGCTATCCATCAGTTCTCTAGCTGAAACTGGAGTTCCTATTATGATATCTATCTCTGCACGAGAGTAAAGTTGGAAAGGGTAAATCCTGTCTTTGAAGGAGTGGGCAATACTGTCCAGTATGAGATTCTTCAGAAGTTGCCTGAATCAGCATTCAAAAATACGGTGAGAATTGAGCAGTGAGCGAATTAGATAGTGGTCTGCGTGGGATTTTATCGCTCGTGGGAGGAAAAGTGATAGATCTATCACGTTCCGCGGCACAATGTCTTGAGGTACAAGGCTTGCTGATTGTTCGAGTAGAGCCGGATGTAGGTGATACTTATAACCGAAACGTATTTGCTCTAGATCGTGGAAAAATCCTATGGCAAATTGAGGAAAGTCCGCATGGAACAGAGAAAGATAAGCCGTTTACATCAATATCATTGGGTAGGGATGGGGAGTTGATTGCTGGAAACTGGAACGGCGTAGACTATTCGGTTGATATTTCCGATGGAACGATTCAGGTCAAAAATTTTAAAAAATGAAATTGCAAAATCTTTTTGTCATTAGAGCGATAGGCTGATTTTGACGAATTTGGACGAGGTTGAGCAGGAGCTGCGCCAGGAGTTGGAGGCTTCGTGGGCAGCTCGCGCCGATTCTGGCCTTCGCCGGGAGCCAGTTCGGCAGGTAAGTCCGGCGGTTGACGGCTCCCTGATTGATTTATTGGGCCATTGCCGTCAGGTTCGCCGCTACTATCAGGCCGTGTGCGATAACCCGAGTAACAGGGAACGCTTGGCGTTCTTGCGCCAACCGGCTCGTCGGTTTCGCCGGTAGGCTCCATCACAGGGAGTGGTTATGTCATTGGTTCACGCCGTAAAACGCCGTATCTGCCGCTTTGAAATGGTTCCCAACTATCCCATAGGGGAACTGGCCACCTGGGCTGAGGAGAACGGTCATAACCCTGCGGCAATGCTGGAGGCTGTTCGTCAGGTCAAGCAGGAACTCGGCGCTGAATTGGAGGCTCTTGAGCGTAGTGACACTGTCTCCCCGGCCGTCCTGATCCAGAACGAATACTGGTGCTTCTATGCGGACCAGGTGTGTGGGTTTTACCGTTCCTTAACGATAGGAAGCGCTTCTTCAGGATGGAAAAGGGTACAACATAACTGACGCGCAGTCGGAGCTAGATTTTCCAACTGGAACTCTTGGGAATCCAAATCCTGTAAATGGCCCTGAAGGAGGCTTTACTTTTTTGACAGATGCGCAGGCATTTGAAGAAATACTCGGCTCTTTTCCTCAAAAAGGTGGTGTGATTCGAGTGCATAGAGATCAGCTAGATAGTTTGCAGGAAGGGCTTGGTTTAACGGAGCAGTTGGATTCGGGATCGGTGATTAGACAGATCGGTCTTAGCGATGAAGTGAGCCCCGCAAGCCCCTTAGTCGGAAATGATCTATTTAGGGGGCCAGGCAATCACTTGCCAAGCGGCGCTCCGGAAATAGTCGTAAACCCCGCACAAGATCGCGTGAATAATTCTAACATCATCAATCAATGGGTCATTGAGGTTATAGAAGAATGACTAGTATTCCTAAAGATTTTCCAAAAGTATATGTTTCAAGTATAGGAGTAAACTCCATTGTTTTGCTTGGTGATTCAAAAAAATTGATTGAAAATTATTCCACGTATAGGTCTGAATCGAGGAAAGTTGGTGGGGTTTGGGGGGATCATGAGATTGTTGTAAATTATTTTAATTTCAAAAATGATTTATTAAGAAATCAGTGCATACAGACTTTGATTGATAAAACTGTGGCTTTTTCAATTCATGATAGAAAGAATCCTGACGCTTTTAGAAAAGCCCTGAACCTTAGAGATGAAAAAAAAGTCGAGGGGGAAATTCTAGGTGTAGAAATATTGGTAAGTAACGAAATTACCGTTCACTACCAAATGAATTGATTCAGGTGGGGCTTTGAAGTTTATTTTGGTTTTCTTCACATAGATTTGACGTCCAATAATCCACGCTTCTCAAGAGCTTCCAGAATAAGCTTGCGAGTCATCCAGGCCACGGTTCGGTCATCCTCCTCCGCCAGACGTTGAATAACCTGGCTGACCTCAGCCTCGACACGGACGGTGATAACGGCATCTTTCTTTTTCATGCGGTAAAACAGACCAAAATATAGAACCAGACAGGATGATTTCGGCGAATACAATGAAATCTTTTCTGTTGACTTGCAAAGATTACTTTGTAATCATTAGAATCATTGGCCGATGAATCGGATTTCCTGCCAATTAGAGGATGCCATGCTAAACAAGGACTCTGTGAGATCCTGCCTGGAGCTGACCCGCCTCTCCCTCGAAGGCGACGTACTCCCGCGGTTTGCCGACTGGGCCGAACACCAGTGCGACAAGTTGATTTTGGCGAAGCTTGAAGAAGTCGAGCGAGACCTAAGTCGGGAGCTGGAGGGGGCTTGGTCGGTCCGCCCTACCCTTGGTGAGCTCAGCACGCCAGCTCGGCAGGTAGACCCCACAAAAGACGGGTCCCTGATTGATCTGCTCGGTCACTGTCGCCAAATCCACCGTTACTACCAAGCCGTCTGCGATAACCCAAACAATAAAACCCGCTTGGCGTTTTTACGGCAGCCAACCCGTCAGTTCCGCCGCTAGGGTCGATCACAGGGAGTGAGTATGTCATTGGTTCAAGCCGTAAAATGCCAGATCTGCCGCTTTGAGATGGTGCCCAATTTTCCTATCGGGCCATTGGCTGTTTGGGCGGAGGAGAACGGCCATCCTCCGGCGGCAATGTTGGAGACGGTCAACCAGGTCAGGCAGCAGCTTGAGGCAGAGCTGGAAGCGCTTCAGCGCCACGGTCACTCGTCGGCCGCTGTTCTTATCCAGCACGGATACTGGTGCTTTTATGCCGATCAGGTGAAAGTCTACTATCAGACGTTACTGAATCACCCGGAATGTCGCGATACTCTGGCGCTGATCGAACGATTCTCAGGGACGAAAGAGAATGGGTCGCAGCGGCATTAAACGTCTTTCCTTTTGGGCTACTGTTCTCTTCTCCCTTACGCTTGAGACCTCGACCGCCCAGGCCGCCGGCGGCCGCGACCGCCTGAACCGCGAGGCCACCCAGCACACCAACAGTCAGCTTACCGCCGGTAACGCCATCAACCTTACCAGCGGCAACGACACCACCATCAATGGAGCCAACGCCGAGGCCAAGCACCTGAACGTCAGCGTCGGCGGCGACCTCACCGTCGCCTCCGTGCAGGACACCGGCAGCGCCGACGGCCGCCGGGAGGACTACAGCGGCAGCATTACCGTAGGCGCGGGCGTCAGTGGCGGCGCCAACGTCGGCCAGGGCGAGACCGAGGGCTCCACCGCCTGGGTCAGCAACCAGACCAGCCTGATCGGCTCGGAGAGCGTCAACATTCAGGTGGACGGCCACACCCAGGTGGACGGTGCCCTGATCGCCAACATCAAAGACGATGGCTCCGATGGCGGCAACCTCAATCTCGATACCGGCACGCTCGGCTATACCGATTTCGAGGACCACGACCGGGAAAACAGCGACTACGCCAGCGTCGGTTTTGGCACCGGCGGCAACGCGGGCGCCAACGCCCAGACCAGCGCCCCGGAGAGTTTTGAGGGCGACAGCGCCACCCTCGATTTCACCAGCCGGGATAAAGATCGCCAGCAGATCACCCGGGCCACCATCGGCGAGGGCAACATCACTGTCCGAGACAACCCGGACCAGGACCTGAGCGACCTCAACCGCGACATCGACACCGCCCAGGAAATCCTCAAAGACCAGGATGAGACCACCGACGTCTATGCCAGCACCACCAGCGTGGAGAGCCTCAAGGGCCTGAAGGAAACCGGTGAGGACAATACGCTCAACCAGTGGGGCAAAAACCTGACCAGCACCGTCAGTCCCGATGCCTGGGGCCAGGTCGGAGAAAACGCCACCGACGCTCTGGGCGATACCGGCCGGACCGTCTCGGCCGTGGCCACCGAGCAGAATCTTGGCATCACCGATCTGTGGAGCACCCTGGACCAGACCGCCAAAGGCACCCAGCTGAAAAACGACCTGGCGCGCAATCCGGACTTCGCCCACATCCGCGAAGGGCTGGCAAGTGACGACCCGGAGGCCTACGCCCAGGCCGTTCGAGACCTCGGCCACCTGGCCCAGAACAAGTTCGGCATCGACCTGACCGACATCGTCCACTACGACGGCGACGCCACTGACAGCACCGCCTTGGCGTTCAATGCCCTTCAGGACACCCGTGGCGCCACCGTGCTGGAAGAAGGCCATGCCGAGTACGGCAACATCTTCCTCAACGCCACCGCCGGTGATGGCAAAAAAGAGCAGGTCAACACCCTGGGTCACGAGGTACTGGAAACCTTCACCTTACAGACCGGCGCCGCCAATGACGCCACCCAAGAAACCCAGGCCCAACTGTTTGGGGAGCACCTGTCCAGCCGGGTGGATGGCCTATACGAAGACGGGTTGGATGCCACCGCCGGTGACACCTTCTACACCGATCTGGGCAATAGCCAAACCGTATTTCAGGGCACCCAGCGGGCCGATCAGGTGGGCAGTGCGTGGGTGGATAACCGGCAGCTCCTGGCACCAGAAATGCTGGCCATCCAGGATACCGCACCCCAAATGGCCGAAGCCCTGGGCATCAGTGAACGGGACGCGGAAAAGCGCATGGCCGAAGAGCTGCTCAGTCACGTGGACCAAAGCTGGAGCGAACGCTTTGACCAGTCAGGCCGAGACAGTGACACCGACGCCCTGGCCTACCTCGGTGAGGCACTGCAAGGTCAGGGAGAGCGCTACCGCCCGAACAACGACTCGGACGTTCCCTACGCCGTCGGGGAGGAACCAGTCTTTGACGACACGCCGGAGTCCATCCAGCAATACCTGACGGACTATAGCGACAACCACAACGGTCTATACCAGAGTCGCACCCACAGCGGCGAAGGGTTGACCAACGACCTGTCGCTACAGAGCCGGTTCTACGAGCAGAACTTGGGCACCGATAATACTCTGCAGGACAATCTGGACTACGCCAAGGGCGAAGCCGCCGGTGTTGGGGAAGTGGCAGGCAATGTGCTGACGGGTTTGGCGTACGCCATTGAAAACCCAATGGAGGCCGGGGAGGCCATTTCGGCCAGCACCCTGAAACTGGTGGCAGACCCGGCGACGACGCTAGGTGACATCAAAGACCGACGAGAGGACGCCATCATCAACGCCCGGCTGGACGCGCTTCAGGGCGACCACTATAGTGCGGGAAGGACTCAAACGGCCAGCGATCTGGAGCTAGGGCTTGAGATTGCGGGGATGGTTCCGGTGCCGGCCGGGAAGGTGGCGAAGGTGTCCGCTCCACACCGCCTGGATGGCGGCATGGAGAGTTTGGAAAAGATAGAACCTCCGGCGGGTAAAAGTTTTAGTGGTGAGGTTTACCGATTTGACTATCCAGAGAGAATAGAAACTACGTGGGATGCTCATCCAGGGAACGTTAATGCTAATCATCGTTATACTGAACCTGGCCAACCGGGCGTTTATGGAGGAACTTCCGAGAGAACTGCTTATCAAGAAGTCAAGCATTACGGTGCAGAGGAAGGCAAAGTTCCGACTACTTCGGAAATCTCTTTGAATAATGTTTTAGATTTGACAGACTCCGGAGTTAGAGAGTCTTTAGGTGTCAAGTTGGAAGATCTGATATCCGATAGTTATAGCGTGACACATACTTTAGGAAAGTGGGCTAAAGAGCAGGGTTATGATGGTATATTGGCGCCTTCAGCTCGCGATAAAGCAGGGTCAAATATCGTAATATTAAACAGTGATTAAAAATGACGTTATCTAGCTTAGAATATGATTATTCAGGTGATAGTGAGTGGGAAGACTTTTCAAGTTCCTTCTCCGTTGACTGTGCTGACCTGTCAGCACTCACTAAGACAGGAGTTCCCAAAGATATAGCGAAAGTAGTCGTGTGGAAATTGGGGTGTAATAAAGAAAGGGCGATTCATTGGGTGGATAAAAAAATACCAGCTTTGGAAGGGGGGTCGCCAAGACAGGTAATGTCAGAAGAGAAGGGGATCATTATCATTAGATCTCTTCTGATGAAAATGCCTTAACTGAGTCACCCGGAATGTCGCGATATCTGGTGCTGATCGAACGATTCTCAGAGACGATAGCGAATGGGTCACGGCGGCATTAATCGCCTCTTTTTTTGGGGCTACTGTTTTCCTCCTCCTTAAACAAGATAGATTAAGAGTTTGGCAACTATAAGCTTAGGTTGAGTTGATATTGCTTTGAGGGTTTTCATGATTAATATTTACTATGCGGTGTTTGTTGCATTTCTAGTTGCTCCCTCTGTATGTTTTCCGGATTCGAGTGAAGAGTCTTATGGCGAGCTCATGGATATAATGACGAGTGAGCATAGGGAAGGTGTTTATTCTGACTACCTTGAAGCCATTGAAGATGATTATCCAGAAGCGAAAAGTGGTGACCCTGGTGCTATGTATCGGCTTTATAAGAATTTTAATTTATTGGCCAATATTTATGGCATACAAGGCGCACGCGGTTACTCTATCGCTTGGCTTAGGCGAGCGGCTGGGCTGAAATATCCAGACGCATTAAAAGACCTGGGTTACATTTATAAGAACGGATATGAGACAGTTGGTATAGAAAAGGATCTTGTTAAGGCGGCGAGTTACTTTAAGGAAGCGTGGGAAGGGGGCGATATGAGTGCAAAGTCTGAGTACAATTATATTGTTGAGTGCGAAATCCCTGACGAAAAAGCTTGGGATTGTTGAATTGCTGCATGAAAATTCATTTCGAGAGACGTTGATAAACGTTTATGGATTGATATCTTTCGAGTCTGTGTATGGATCAGTTTCTCAAGTATAAAAAGCTCTACTGGATTCTGGTGAGTATTGTTATCTTGGGGTTTACCCTAAGGGTAGCTTACAAGGTTTACATTGGGGAGGGGTTAGATACCTACCACAGTGTAAGCCTGGTTCGGTGGAACTATGTGTCCGCCCTCGCGTTCGTTGTGTCCGCGCCGGTTCTTATAGGTGTTTTTTACTGCTTCTTTAAGCTTGGAGAGAGGCGGCAGAAAAAGAGAATGGAGCGGGTTCGAGAGGAAATAAAGCAGGGTATAAAGGGAGATTGAAGTTTGTTCATATGGCTACAGTTTGCGGTCCCGATTTCTCTTACGTCGGTCAAGAGTGTGTTCATCAGACTGAGCTAAAAAGCTGCTCTACAGGGACTTTGAGAGCTTGGGATAATAGAAGAACTTCTTGATCTGTCACCCGCCGAACCCGCGCCTCAATTTTGGCCAGAGTCCCCCGACTGATATCCCAGCCGAGCAGGTTGCAACGGGCTACCAGCTCAGCTTGTGTCAGATTTTGTTCTTCGCGAAGGTGATGGACCTGAGGGCCAATGATATTCATAAACTGCTCCGACTTCGGAGCTTGATTTTCTCAGGAATATCCGCCATTATTGCTCCGCTAACGGAGCAATAATCCGAGCGATTTTGTGGGACATGGAGCGCCTATGCTGAATAACAACCTGATTAGAGCCCGGTTGGAGTTTATTTGTCACTCTCCCGAGGGAGACGTACTCCCCCAATTCGCTGACTGGGCCGAACAGCAGTGCGACAAGTTGATTTTGGCGAAGCTTGAAGAAGTCGAGCGAGACCTAAGTCGGGAGCTGGAGGGGGCTTGGTCGGTCCGCCCTACCCTTGGTGAGCCCAGTATGCCAGTTCGGCAGGTAGATCCGACAATAGACGGGTCCCTGATTGATCTGCTCGGTCACTGTCGCCAAATCCACCGTTACTATCAGGCCGTTTGCGATAACCCGAACAACAAAACCCGCTTGGCGTTCTTGCGGCAGCCAACCCGTCAATTTCGCCGCTAGGGTCGATCACAGGGAGTGATTATGTCATTGGTTCAAGCTGTAAAACGCCGGATCTGCCGCTTTGAGATGGTGCCTAATTATCCTACAGGGCCATTGGCTGCTTGGGCCAAGGAGAACGACCATCATCCGGCGTCCATGTTGGAGGCGGTCAGCCAGGTCAGGCAGCAGCTTGATGCAGAGCTGGAAGCACTTCAGCGCCACGTCCACTCCTCGGCTGCGGTTCTTATTCAGCACGAATACTGGTGTTTTTACGCAGAGCAGGTCTGTGGGTTTTACCGTGTCCTGCTTAACCATTTGGAGGCTTCAGATCGGTTGGTGGTATCTGCAGATGAGTAATGTAGTGACCAATTCTGTGACGGTGATCACAAGACAAGTTCAAGCATTGTTGTTTTTATGATCTAGTCATTTAGAATATATGTTGGTAGGTTAAGATGTAAACCTTTTCGGGTCTTATTAGCATGGTGTTAGGGATGCCGTTAACAACAAATAAGAGTGGTGTTATGGATGCAATTTTCGGGAGCGACGTCCTTCGGGCGTCCATGAAGCAATCAGTCGTTATTATACTCTCCTTGGTTCTTTCCGCCTGTGGTGGTGGCTCGTCCGGCGGAGCTTCTCCCTCGAATAAAGATAAAGGCCCCTCAGGGTCCGAATCGTTCGCTGTGGATATGGGGCCGAATTTAACCATTGATGAGGGAGAGACTGTTGAGTTCCAAGTAAATTATAGTAATGCTCAAGGTGCGATTACGGGCAGAACTTTCTCACCGCCCTCCTCAGGGTTGAAAATGTCTCTGCAGGTTATTGACTACGAGGAGATGCACTACTCATTTACTGGTCCCGATGTTGGTGTGGAGGACCAAGTACAGTACGGAATTCTCATTACCATTGAGGATGAATCTGGGCGTGAAGCATCTGATACGCTCATGGTAACCGTACACCGCGTGAATGACGCTCCAGAAGTGGATGCAGGTACAGACTTTTCTGTGAAAGGGACGTCAGAGGTAGTGTTGTCGCCCGAAGTTAGTGATGTAGACGGAGAAATTATCCAGTACCAGTGGGTTCAGACTGGTGGTGACGCTGTAGATCTGGCAAATGCTGATCAGGCACAGGCGTCTTTCGAGGCGCCTTCCACGATGACAGAGCGGGTCTTGACGTTTTCTCTCAGTGTGACGGACAGTGATGGCGCTACGAGTGACGATTCAGTTTCAGTGACGATTACTCCCGAAAATGCTCCTGAGCTCGCGTTACACTTCCCTCCAAAACAGACCTTGTACTCTAGAGGAACCATTCCAGCACTTGGTACGGTCTCTGGAATGGCGGGCGCCGATGTCGAGTCGGTCGTAGTGATAACGGCGGTAGGTGAATATCCAGCGACAGTGGAGAGTGATGGCCGTTGGAGAGTGGGTGAAGCGGTATTGCCCGATGGCCTTGAAAGCACCGAGCTCCGGGTGAGGGCGAAGGACTCTGAGGGCCGAATTACAACAGTTGCGGCCGAACTGACTATGCAGGGTGGTCACCGGATAGGCACTGGTCGATCTTTCGGAACTCCTGTTTCCCTGTGTGTAGATGATGACGGGAAGGTGCTTTGGGTCTTGACCGACGGTGGCAGTGCCAGCCTAACAGAGATTATTCCTATCAACCTGATAACGGGTAACCGGGGTGAATCGCTTACAGACTTTTCCGATGAGTCGCAAGGCGTCCGGCAAATGGCATTGACTGAAATGGTTTGTGACTTTGAGAACGGATTCTTTTACTTGGCGAGTAGCCCGGAAGATGACGCACTGGAGCCGATACTGTATCGGGTCAGTATGGAGGATGGTCGTCGCGAGCTGCTGTCTGGGGCGGAAAGGGGGGACGGGCCGGAACTGGAGCATCCAGCCGACATCGTTTTGGGACGAGATGGTGAGCTGATGGTTGCGAATAACCATGCTCGCACCGTATTGTCTGTCGATATAGAGACAGGGGATCGCCACGAAGTTACCAATCAGAACACCGGAGCGGGAGCAGTGGACTACCCCGCGTTGTTGGCTTGGGACTCTGCTGGTGAGCAATTGCTTGTGGTAAGGAATGGCGCACTGGACAGCGATGTCTCCAGTGTTCGATGGCATGACGATGGTGTTGTTGCCGAGGTTTTATCTCCGGCTGCAACGAGTGTGGGCCTCGACGAGCGGCAAATTCAGTCTTCACCGTTGAACATGGAGGTCGAGGAATCAGGAGGCGAGGCTTATGTGTTACCGAATCTTCTCTCAGAAGAGCGTTTTATTGTCGTCGACCTTGAATCTGGAGCGCGGCAAAGTCGCCTTATTCAATTAGGGTTTCAGGATGTCATCACGGTGACTCCTCGATACCTCGAGTACGATACAGGTAGGCGCTTGATATATTTTGGGTTGACGAGAATGGGAGTGTCCACAATGTATGCTATGGACCCTGAAAGCGGAGTAGCGGCTCCAGTAAGCCACAGGCCCGGCTCCTAATTTTTCGGGTGTCAACAACAAATCAGGTTATTCTCAGAGCGACGCAGCAAGGAGAGTGGTCAGAGCTTCTGTGATCTTTCCCGTGAAGAGCCCAATGGAGTGGCCGTCGAAAGAGGTGACGCTGGCCGCGTCACCAACCAGATCCCCCCGCACACCAATATCAATGCCAGCAGGTTTTTCCACGCCAGGATGGTTTCCCCGAGAAACAGCGCCGAGAGGCCCGCGCCGAAGATCGGAATCAGAAACTGGAAGGGAATCACCTGCCCCACGGGGTTGTGCTTGAGCAGGAAGCTCCACAGCGCAAAGGCCGCGGCGGACAGTGCCATCAGATAGAAAAACAGCACCCCGCTGGTGGCAGTAAGCCGGGGAATATCTCCACCGCCGCTCAACCCAATACCAATCAGAACCACGCCGCCGATGGTCAACTGTTGCGCGGTCATGACCATCGGGTCGATGTGTTGGGACAAGCGCTTGCCGTACATCAGGGAGATCGACAGCACCAGGGCCGCGATGGCGATAAAACCCTCGCCCAGCAGGGTGACATCAAAGTCCAGGGGGCCCTGCCCCAGGTTGATCAGTACCACCCCCGCAAAGCCGATCAGACAGCCGAGGCTTCGGCCGGTACTGAGCTTGTCGTTGCGGTAAATGAAATGCGCGAGCAGCACCGTAAAGAAGGTGCCGGTGGAATTCATGATCGCCGCTTTGACGCCCGTGGCGTGGGCCAGGCCAATGTAGAAAAACACATACTGAAGCGTGGTCTGCAGCAGCCCTAGCAGAGCGAGCTGACCCCACTCGCGGGCGGAGAAGCGCCACAGGGACTTGCCCATCAGGGCCGCCAATACCAGCAGAATGACGCCGGAGCCGAGAAACCGGTAGCCGGCAAACAGCATCTGGGAGGCGGTGTCGGTGGCCGCCATGGCCATCAACTGGTAGCCGGTTTTGATCGCGGGATAGGCACTACCCCAGAGAAAACAGCAGAACACCGCCGTGGCGATGACCCAGTGGCGGCGACCGAAAAGCGAGTCGCGGATCATGCTCAGTGGTGGGGTTTGTGGCCGAACTTGTGGGCCAGTGCCGTTTCAACCTGGTGGGGAACAAACTTGCTGACGTCGCCGTTGAGGCTGGCAATTTCCCTCACAATGGATGAGGAGATAAAAGACAGATGTTCGGCGGGCGTCAGAAACAGGCTTTCCATGTTGGGTTCCAGGGCGCGATTCATATTGGCCAACTGGAACTCGTATTCGAAATCGGAGACCGCACGTAAACCGCGCAGCACGGCCTGGGCCTTTTTCTCGTGGACAAAATCCACCAGTAGTGAATCGAAACCGCACACCTCGACGTTGCTCAGGTGGCTGAGGGTGTCCCGGGCCAGGGAGACGCGCTCGTTCAGGCTGAACAGTGGGCGCTTACGCGGACTTTCCGCGACACCGATAATCACCCGATCAAACAATCGGCAGGCCCGCTCCACCAGGTCGATATGGCCATTGGTAATCGGGTCGAAAGTGCCGGGATAAACCACTGTGCGCATGGGAAGTCTCTTGGTTGCGGTCATCAAAGGCGGTGATGGTAATGAATTTGCCCCCGGGGCGCCAGTTTCCGGTGCGTGCCGGTCAGCGGTCTACGAAATATAGCCGATAGCGCACCTGTCCGCTGGTTTTGTCCCGGTGCAAGTGCCAGTGTTCGGGGACGACGATGGGGGTGTCCGGTTCCGACTCGATATAGACCGCAGCATCCGGCGTCAGCCAGCCGCCCTCGGCCAGGCGGTCGATGCTGATCTGCCAGAGGTCGTGTTGAAACGGCGGGTCGACAAAGACCACATCAAACGGCGTGGCCGGCGCGGTAGTGAGCCACTCGATACTGTCGGCCTGAATCACCTCGCCGGCGGTAGTTTTCAGCGTCTTGAGATTCTCGCGCAACTGAGCGGCGGCACTGGGGTCTCGCTCCAGGAGCAGGGCTTCATCGGCGCCCCGGGACAGGGCTTCAAACCCCAGGGCGCCGGAGCCGGCAAACAGGTCCAGACAGTGGGCGCCGGGCAGGAAGGGGGCCAGCCAGTTGAACAGCGTTTCGCGAATCCGGTCGCCGGTCGGGCGCAAACCGTCCACCGCTGGAAAGGTAAGCTTGCGGCCCCGCCATTGACCGCCAATAATGCGCAGGGGCTGGCTGCCCGGGGTGGGTTTTGCGGATTGGGTCACGCTTCGCTGGGGCGCTTTTCGGGTGCGGGTCAATGGGGCCTCTCTCTGAACCGGGTAGAAGTGGTAGGATAGCGCCTTTCCGCCCGTTCCTTAAAGGTAGACCCGTTCGCTTATGTTGTTTTTCAAACGCAAGAAGCCTACGCCCGAGGCGTCCGAAGGCCAGGAACCCTCATCCGAGGCATCGTCACCGGAGGCGCCTGAGTCGGTAGAGCCATCAGCGACTGAAGAGCCCTCAGCGTCTAGAGAGCCTGCAGAGTCTGGAAAGTCTGGAGAGGCTGAGCCCCTACAGGCTGCGTCCGACCCGGCCCGCGACACCCCGGAAGACCCCAAGCCCAAAAAAGGCCTGTTCGCCCGTATCAAGGCCGGCCTGAGCCGCACCAGCAGCCACTTTTCCGAGGGGCTGGGGAATCTGATTCTGGGCAGCAAGACCATCGACGATGAGCTGCTGGAAGAAATCGAATCCCAATTGCTGGTGGCCGATGTGGGCTATGAGGCCACCACCGACATCATCGACAACCTGACTGACCGGGTCGCTCGCAAGCAGTTGAATGACCCCGAGTCCCTGTTCAAGGCCCTGCGCGAGCAGTTGTCGGAATTGCTGGCGCCGGTGGAGTCGCCCCTGGTGGTTGACTCATCCAGAACCCCCTATGTGATTCTGGTGGTGGGTGTGAACGGCGTGGGTAAAACCACCACCATCGGCAAGCTGGCCAAACATCTGCAAAACCAGGACAAAAAAGTCATGCTCGCCGCCGGGGATACCTTCCGGGCGGCCGCGGTTGAGCAGCTCCAGGTTTGGGGCGAGCGCAATAATGTGCCGGTGATCGCCCAGCACACCGGGGCGGACAGTGCCTCGGTGGTGTTCGACGCGCTGCAGGCCGCCAAGGCCCGCGGCACCGACGTGCTGATTGCCGATACCGCCGGTCGACTGCATAACAAAAGCCACCTGATGGACGAGCTGGCCAAGGTCAAACGGGTCATGGCCAAAATTGATGAGACCGCCCCTCACGAAGTGCTTCTGGTGCTCGACGCCGGCACCGGCCAGAACGCCGTCAGTCAGGCGCGGGAATTCATTCAGTCCGCCGGCGTCACCGGGCTGGTGCTGACCAAACTTGATGGCACCGCCAAGGGCGGTGTGATTTTCGCGCTCAGCAAGGAATTCAATTTGCCGGTGCGCTTTATCGGCGTCGGCGAGGGGGTGGATGATCTGCAACCCTTCGCCGCCGAGCCGTTCGTCAATGCCCTGTTTGGCGAACAGCGCGGCTGACCGAGGAGAGTGACCGCGTGATTCGGTTCGATAACGTCAGCAAACGCTACGGCAGCGGCCAGGATGCCCTCTCCCGGGTCAGCTTCGACGTGGCCCGGGGGGAGATGCTGTTTCTCACCGGTCACTCCGGGGCGGGTAAAAGTACCCTGATGAAGCTGATCATGCTGATGGAGCGCCCCACCCAGGGGCAGGTGTTCATCGATGATCGCAACCTCAACCGGCTGTCCCGCCGACATATTCCCTACTTCCGCCGCAAGGTGGGCGTGGTTTTTCAGAACCACCAATTGCTGTTCGACCGCACGGTGTTCGATAACGTCGCCCTGCCCCTGCAGATTGCCGGCTATCAGGCCTCGGAAGTCGGACGTCGGGTGCGTGCGGCGCTGGACAAGGTGGGGCTGCTTAGCAAGGAACGGCACAACCCGATCATGCTCTCCGGCGGTGAACAACAGCGGGTGGGCATTGCCCGGGCCGTGGTCAACAAGCCGCCGCTGCTGCTGGCGGATGAACCGACCGGTAACCTGGACCCGGAGCTGTCTGCGGATATCATGAACCTGTTCGAGCAGTTCAACGAAGTGGGTGTGACGGTGATGATCGCCAGTCACGATCTGGCCCTGCTCAAGCGCATGAACAAACGGGTGCTCGGCCTCTCCGGCGGTCAGGTGGCACACGATGGAGTCCTGCCGTGAGCCCCCGTCGACCCACTGCCCGTAAAACCGCCGCTCCGGCGGCGAAGCCGCGCAGTCAGGGTGCGAGCCAGAGTCGCACCCGCCTGACCGACCGGCTGGATTCCTGGCAGGCCCACCACAGCACCACCGCGGTGGAGAGTCTGCAGCGGCTGTTTCGCACGCCCCTGCAGAGCCTGCTCACCTGGCTGGTGGTGGCCGTCGCCGTGGCCCTGCCCGCCGCGCTGTATCTGGTGTTGAGCAACGTCCAGAATCTGGGCTACAGCTGGCAGGATTCCGGGCAGATGTCGGTTTTTCTCGTGCGGGATTCCCGGCCGGAGGCGATTGACGCGCTGCGTACCTCGCTGAACGAGGATGCGCGGGTGGACCAGGTGGAGCATGTGCCACCCAGTGCGGCACTGGAGGAGTTCAAGTCCTATTCCGGCCTCGGTCGGGTGCTGGAGGGGCTGGATGAGAACCCGTTGCCGGATGTGCTGCTGGTGCGTCCGGCCACCAATGACCCGGAGGCGCTCACCGAGCTGCGGGATCACCTGTCCGGGCAGGCCATCGTGGCCGAAGCGCGCCTGGATATGGCCTGGGTCAAGCGCCTGCAGGAAATGATGGTGCTCGGCCAGCGGGTGGTGCTAGCTCTGGCGGCGCTACTGGCCCTGGGGGTGCTGCTGGCGGTGGGCAATACCATCCGCCTGGCCATCGAGAACCGCCGGGACGAGATTCTGGTGGTCAAGCTGGTGGGTGGCACCGATGCGTTTGTGCGCCGCCCCTTCCTGTATACCGGCTTCTGGTACGGCCTCGGTGGCGGCATTCTGGCGCTGGTGTTGTTGGCGTTGGGGCTGTGGTGGCTGTCCGGGCCGGTGGCCCGGTTGGCGGACCTGTATCAGAGTGATTTCCGCCTACAGGGGCTGGATCTGACCCAGAGCCTGCAGTTGGTGCTGCTGTCCGGCCTGCTCGGGTTGGTGGGGGCCTGGCTGGCGGTGGCGCGGCATTTGATCCAGATAGAGCCGCGTTGACGTATTCAGTGAAAGGGCGTGGTTACGGCGGATGCGCTTCGCTTATCCGCCCTACGCGGATTTATACCGCTGCGCTCGGCCGTAGGGCGGATAAGCGAAGCGCATCCGCCGTTACCCGCAGGGTCCGAGCGCAGCGGCATAACCCGCATCCGCCGTCACCCCAAACCTCTATATTTACCCTAACCCACTGATTCGTAAGGTTTTTATGCTAAGGCAAGGGAACTTTTCAGGGCTTGGCAGTCTAACCCTGCAGTGCTACACTCAACGGTCAAATTCTCAGGAGGTAAGTGAATGAGCACTGGCCTGATGCCGGCCGGGGTACTGTCCCCCGGTGGAAACCTAAATGCCTACGTTCAGGCTGTCAGCGCCTTCCCGGTTTTGGCCGCGGAAGAGGAGCAGAAGCTGGCGGAGGACCTGTACTACAATGGCAACCTCGAAGCGGCGCGTCATCTGGTGATGTCGCACCTGCGCTTTGTGGTACACATCGCTCGCTCTTACAACGGTTACGGCCTGCCCCTGGGGGATCTGATCCAGGAGGGCAACGTCGGCCTGATGAAGGCGGTCAAGCGCTTCAACCCGGAGAAGGGCGTTCGTCTGGTGTCCTTTGCGGTGCACTGGATCAAGGCGGAGATTCACGAGTTCATTCTGCGCAACTGGCGCATTGTGAAAGTGGCCACCACCAAGGCCCAGCGCAAGCTGTTCTTCAACCTGCGCGGTGCCAAGAAGCGTCTGGCGTGGCTGAACAACGATGAAGCCGAAGCGGTGGCCGAGGATCTGGGCGTAGACGTCAAGCACGTGCGTGAGATGGAAGGACGTCTTTCCTCTTACGATGCGGCCTTCGATGCTGGTGAAGAAGACGATGACGACAGCCACTACGTGGCCCCGGTCCACTACCTCGAAGACAAGCGGTACGATCCCGCCACCCAGTTGGAAGACGCCAACTGGGAGGAAAACAGCGTCAACAACTTGGAGAAGGCGCTGGAAACCCTGGACGATCGAAGCCGGGCGATTCTGCAGCGGCGCTGGCTGAGCGAAAGCAAGGCCACCCTGCACGAGCTGGCCGATGAGTACGGCGTATCCGCCGAGCGCATCCGTCAGTTGGAAAAGAACGCCATGAAGAAGGTGAAAACTGCCATACTGGCTGCCTGATCAAGCGCCGCCAATGGCCCTCGAAAAAGCCGCGCCTCGCGCGGCTTTTTTGTGTAACTGAACTTTTTATGGGGAGCGGTGCGCTATGGCGGCTGTGTTTTTGGTGTTGGCCGCGTTGTTTGGTCTGCTATCGGTCATGCTCGGCGCCTTCGCCGCCCACGGGCTGAAAGCCCGGCTACCGGCGTCCGCCCTGTCGGCGTTTGAGACCGGGGTTCAGTATCAGATGTACCACGCTCTGGCGCTGCTGGCGGTGGTTGCGCTGCTGCGCTGGTTCGGCCCGACGCTCTCCCTGCTGACCGCCGGTTGGACCTTTGTCCTGGGGGTGTTGCTGTTCTCCGGTAGCCTCTATGGGTTGGCTCTGGGCGGTCCGCGCTGGCTGGGGCCGGTGACGCCTCTGGGTGGCCTGTGTTTCATGGTGGGCTGGGTCCTGTTGCTGGCGGTGGGCATTCGGGCCCTGAAAACCTGAGGCGACCTGGGAAGCCTCAACTCATTCGACGATAGTGGAATTCATGACTGAACAAGATGACAGCCGGCTGATGATTCGCCCGGAGTACAAACCCAAGGCCATTCGAAGCTACGTGATTCGGGCCGGGCGGATTACCGAGGGGCAGCGGGCGGCCTTTGACGATTGCTGGCCCCGTTACGGGCTGAGCCTTCACCATGGACGACTGGATCTGGAGGCCACTTTTGGCCGCGTGGCCCCTCGGGTGCTGGAAATCGGTTTTGGGATGGGCGATTCCCTGCTGGCCATGGCACAGCAGGAGCCGGACAAAGACTTTATCGGCATCGAGGTGCATCCGCCCGGCGTGGGGCGACTCATCAAAGGTGCCGCCGATGCCGGGCTGGATAACCTCCGGGTGTATATGGCGGACGCCATTGATGTGCTGGATGATTGCATCCCGGAGGGCAGCATCGATCGCTTTCAACTGTATTTCCCCGATCCTTGGCACAAAAAGAAACATCATAAACGGCGCATCGTGCAGCCGGCCTTTGTCGAAAAGGTGCGCACCAAGCTCAAGCCCGGCGGTGTTTTTCATCTGGCGACGGACTGGCAGAATTACGCCGAGCATATGCAGGCGGTGATGGAGGCGGCTCCGGGATTCACCAATGCGGTGGCGCCGGGGCAATACGCGGAGCGTCCCGACTACCGCCCCATCACCAAATTTGAACAGCGCGGTGCCCGTCTGGGGCATGGTGTGTGGGATTTGCTGTACCGGGCCCCGGTCTCTGAGTAGCGACCCGGGAATGGCCGGCAGACCCCGCCAAACGTGACCCTGGTCGCGATTCCGGAGGGGTTTCGGTTTCAATTCCGGGGCAGAGACGGTATGCTCGCCGAGCGTTTTTTCCGCGAGCGGAATTTACCTTGGCATAATAGTGTCATAACCATCGGTTACAAGGCCTCTTGCGCTTTGGCGTCTTTTTCCGGGCCTGACTGATCTGGGGTACAATCCGTGGTCGTGGCCGGATAAGAATAAAACCATCGTGGCGCGGGCAGATCGCCAGTGGTAGCGCGTTCGAGCGTGCGTGGAGTAGTCAATTGTCGAACACAGAAAGGCAACACAATCCGTCGGCATCCGCAGGGACCGACTGGCGCAGTGAACGACTGGCCGAGTGGCTGCGTCAGGGTGGCGTATGGCTGGCTCGGGTGCCGTCCGGTGTCTGGCGTTTTGGTGCCAAATTTCTCATTGTCCTGTGGCTCAGCTACACCCTGGCCCAACTGCTGTGGGTACTGATACCGGCGCCGGAGATTCCCAAAGCGCAAGTGGCGCCGAATGCGGTGACCTCCGAGCGCAGTGGCGGCTCGGCCAGAGCCGTGGATATCGCGGCGCTGGCTTCACTCAATATCTTTGGCGAGGCCTCGGTCGGCGAGGAACCCGACGCGCTGGACGGGGAAGCCGCGGGTCCCGCGAGCGGCCCCAGTATTGAGGATCAGGCGGTAGATACCGACCTTAAGCTGGTACTGCGGGGCGTGATGGGCAGTAATGACGAGACCGCTGCCCGTGCGATCATTGCCGATGGCAAAGACCAGGCGATATATGCGCCCGGTGACGAGTTGCCGGTGCGAGGCAGCGTGACCCTGGAAAAGGTACTGCCCCTGCGGGTGATCCTGAACAACGCCGGACGCTACGAATCCCTGTGGCTCTATACCGACGACGACTGGAGCAGCAACCTCGCCGCCAACCAGCCGGTGCCCGATACCCCGGGGCGCAGTTGGGAGGGCGAGGATGAGCCGGTTTACGATACCCCGGCGGAAACGCCCGAGGATGCCGGCGAGGCACCGCAGGAGGAGCTTGAAGAAGCCGCCGATGAGGTTGCCGCACGGGTCGGCAGCCAGTCTCTGTCCGACGTGGTGTCCATGAGTATTCACCGGGAGAACGGTCAGATCGTCGGGTACAAGATCCGTCCCGGTCGGGATCGGCAACTGTTTGATTCACTTGGCCTGCAGGCCGACGACGTGGTCAAGGCGGTCAATGGGGTGGAACTCACCAGCCCGCAGCGCGTCATGGAAATTTATCGCGAAATGGGTGATGCCCGTTCCGCCAGCCTTCTGATTGACCGGGATGGCCAGGAAGTCTCAATCGACATCGAGCTCGAATAACAGCGAGGAAGACCAGTGAAAGTGTGTGTGCAACGTCTGACAGGAACTCTAGCAGCGGTTTTGTTCTGCGTCAGTCTCAATGCCTGGGCGCAACAGACCTGGACGGTGAACTTCAAGGACACCGATATCCAGGAAGTGATCAAATTCGTTGCGGATGCCACCGGCAAGACCATCCTGGTGGACCCCAAAGTGCGGGGGCAGGTGCGGGTCATTTCCCAGGATGCGGTCAATAAAGAAGAGCTGTACGAGCTGTTTCTGTCCATGATGGATGTGCAGGGATTCACCGCCGTTGAGAATGGCAATGTGGTGCGTATCGTTCCCAACCGGGACGCCCGGTCGTTGCCGGTCCCCACGGACCTGGGCTCCAATCCACTCGGGGATGACACTTACGTGACCCAGGTGTTGAAGCTGGAAAATATCAGTGCCTCCAAGGTTCTGCCCACCCTTCGCCCGCTGGTTCCCCAGCACGGTCACCTGTCCGCCTACGATCCCAGCAATGCCATCATCGTCACCGACACCCGCTCCAATATCCTTCGGTTGAAAGAAATCATTTCCCAGATTGATCAGTCCTCTGTGGTGGAAACCGAGCTGATCGAGCTGGAGTTTGCGCTGGCCGAAGACGTGGCCCGCGCCGTGACCCAGATTGAAAAGCCCGGTGCCGGAGACGGCGGTCAATCCGAACTCACCGTGGTGCCGGACAACCGGATCAACGCGGTACTGGTGCACGGCGATGATCTCCAGCGCGAACGCATTCGCCAACTGGTGGAGCGCCTGGACCGGCCGCGCACCAAAGACAGTAATGTTCGAGTGGTCTATCTCAAGTACGCGAAAGCGGAAAATGTGGCCCAAGTGCTCAACGGCGTGATGCAGAACATCGCCCGTTCGGAAGAAGGTGCTAACAACAACGCCCGCCGCCAGGAGACCAATGTCCAGGCGGACGAGGACACCAACTCCCTGCTGATCACCGCCAACAGCGATACCATGGAGTCATTGCTGGCGGTGATAGATAGCCTCGATATTCGTCGCGCCCAGGTGCTGGTCGAAGCAATCATTGTAGAAGTGGAAGACACTGATGGTCGTGAGCTGGGCATCCAGTGGATGTACCGGGATGACAAACGCGGCTTCGGCAGCTCCACCACCGGCAGCGGTCAGTTGGGCGATCTCGGCCAGGGCGCGTTGGACGACAGCGACGAAGGGCTGGTCAGTCTGGCGGGTGCCCTGTCTAGCACTCAGGGCCAGGTATTCGGTATTGGCCGGTTGGGTGAGCGCACCGATTTCCTGGGCATTCTCAATATGCTGCAGGAAAACAGCTCCACCAACATTCTCTCGACGCCCAACCTGCTGACCACTGATAACCACACGGCGTCCATTTCCGTGGGCCAGAACGTGCCCTTCGCCACCGGCTCCTATGCCTCGACGGGCGGTAACAGCAATCCCGGAAACCCCTTTCGGACCATTGAGCGTCGCGACGTGGGTATTCTTCTTGAAGTGACCCCGCATGTGAACGCGGGGGACAGTGTGGTGCTGGATATTTCCCAGGAGGTGTCCAGCCTGTCCAACCTGAACAACTCTGATGGCCCGATCACTAACCAGCGCAAACTGGAAACCCAGGTGTTGGCGGGGAACGGTGAAACCGTGGTTCTGGGCGGGTTGATCGAAGAGGAAATTCAGACCTCGGTGCAGAAAGTCCCCTTCCTGGGCGATGTGCCGATCATGGGCCGCCTGTTCCGCAATCAGGTGGACTCCCTGTCGAAGACCAATCTGCTGGTGTTCATTCGCGCGACGGTGATCGCGGATGACCAGCTGCTTAAAGGCGCCACCGCGGAGAAGTACAAAGCGCTGCGGGAACAGCAGGAAAACCGTCGCCGCGCAGGTGGCATGCTGTTCAGCACTGACGACATTCCGATGCTGCCCGAATGGCAAGAAAAGGTCGACGATGCCGAACGCATTCGCATGATGAGCGAGGAGCGTGAGGATGATCAGGCCGACGGGGTCGAGGAGTAATCTGTGGCGGTAGAGTCGATGCTGGAAGAGTTTGAAGAGAACAACGCTTCACCGCAGCTGCCGGAGGAAGAGGAGGTTCAGGCCGCCAGCGCCGGTGAGGACGCGGCCCACGCGCGTCTGCCCTTTTCCTTTGCCTCCACTCATGGGGTGATGCTGGACGAGGAAGAAACCGAAGCCACCCTGCTCTATCGTCCCGGGCTCAATCTCAATGTATTGCTCGAACTGCAACGATACCTTGGAACCGAATTTCGCCTGAAAGAAATTCCCACCGAAGATTTTCAGCGGCGTCTCACCCAGGTTTATCAGAGCGGCGATGGCGCCGCGCAACAGGCGGCCGAGGATCTGGGGGCCGAGTACGACCTGTCGTCCATGGCCGAGGACCTGGCCGATCGGACCGACCTGCTGGCAGGCAATGACGATGCCCCGATCATCCGCTTGATCAATGCCATCCTGTCCCAGGCGGTTCGCGAGGGCGCCTCGGATATTCACCTGGAACCGTTTGAAGATCGGGTGTCGGTGCGCTTCCGGATTGATGGGGTGCTGAGTGAAATCCTGTCCCCCAAGGCCGAGTTGGCCCCGGTACTGGTATCGCGCCTGAAGGTCATGGCGCGCCTGGATATTGCCGAGAAGCGCCTGCCCCAGGATGGCCGGATTACCGTGCGCCTGGCGGGTCACGCCGTGGATATTCGGGTGTCCACCATTCCCTCGGCCCACGGCGAACGGATTGTATTGCGGCTGCTCGACCAGGCGGCCGGGCAACTGACCCTGGACCAGCTGGCCATGCCGCCCTTTGTGCGCGACCGGCTGGCCAAAGCCCTGCTCAAGCCCCACGGCATCATTCTGGTGACCGGCCCGACCGGTTCGGGTAAAACCACCACCCTGTACGCGGGCCTGAGCCACATCAATACCCGCAGCCGCAATATCCTGACCATTGAGGACCCGGTGGAATACCTCTTGCCGGGGATCGGCCAGACCCAGGTCAACTCCAAGGTCGATATGACCTTTGCCCGAGGGCTGCGCGCGATTCTGCGTCAGGACCCGGACGTGGTGATGGTGGGTGAGATCCGCGACGGCGAGACCGCCGAAATCGCCATCCAGGCCAGTCTGACCGGTCACCTGGTGCTTTCCACCCTGCACACCAATACCGCCATCGGTGCGGTGATGCGCCTGAAAGACATGGGCGTTGAGCCCTTCCTGCTGGCCTCCAGTCTCGAAGTGGTCATGGCCCAGCGCCTGGTGCGCAAACTGTGTCAGGCCTGCCGTGAGCCCCACCAGGCCGATCAGGCAGAGCGGGAACTGATGAACTTGCCTGAGGGGGCCACCATCTACAAACCGGTGGGCTGCAAACAGTGCAACAACATGGGTTATCGGGGCCGTAAAGGGATCTACGAGCTGATTGAAATCAATGAGCGGATGCGTCACCTGATCCACGAACAGGCCGGTGAACACGAACTGATCGCCGAGGCGCGCAAGAACAGTCCGTCCATCAGTGATGATGGTCGCCAGTGCGTGCTCGACGGGGTGACCAGCCTGGAGGAAGTGCTCCGGGTCACCACCGCCAGCTAGCCGACGTAACCGCGAGACGATACGCCATGGGTGCCTACAGTTATCAAGCATTGAATGAGGCCGGTAAAACGGTCAAAGGCATTCTCGAGGGGGACTCCGAGCGCCAGGTGCGCAGTCAGCTGCGCGCCAAGCGACTCAAGCCCCTGGACGTCAGTAGCGTCACTGGTGGGCGTCGAGCCACCAAAGGCGAGCCGGGTCTGGCGGGGCTGCGCCAGCGCTGGCGCAGTAAGATGAACGCCCGGGATCTGAGCCTGATCACCCGGCAGCTGGCCTCTCTGGTGAAGTCCGGATTGCCCCTGGATGAAGCCCTGCAGGCCACCGCCAAGCAACAGCAGAAACCGAATAACAAACAGATCATCCTCCAGGTGCGCACTAAGGTGCTTGAAGGGTTCAGTCTGGCCAAGGCCTTGGCGGAAGTGCCCGGCGCCTTCGATACCATGTACTGCGCGCTGGTCAAAGCCGGGGAGAGCTCCGGTTATCTGGCTCCGGTGCTGGAGCGTCTGGCGGAATACACCCAGAGCAACCAGCAGATTCAGCAGCGGCTGAAAATGGCCATGATCTATCCGCTGGTTCTGTTGTTTATCAGTATCACGGTCATTGTGGCCCTGATGGCGTTTGTGGTGCCCAAGCTGGTCAGCGTGTTCCAGCAGGGGGAGCGGGAACTGCCGGCATTGACCCAGTTTCTGATTGCCAGCAGTGATTTCATCCTCAACTATGGGCACTACACCCTGTTGGCGTTGATCGGCCTGGTGGTCGGGTTCCGGCGCCTGCTGCGCAATGAGGCGCGACTGCGGCGCTGGCATGAAATCAAATTGAAGCTGCCGGTCATGGGCAACCTGATCCGGCAGATCAACTCGGCCCGCTTTGCGGCGACCCTGGCCCTGTTGTCCTCCAGTGGCGTACCGCTGCTGCAGGCGCTGCGGATTGCCGGGCAGGTGATGACCAACAAGATCATGCAGGAAGCCTGTGAAGCGGTCGCCGAAGATGTTCAGGAAGGGACCAGTCTGCACCGGGCGATGGAAAATGCCGGTTTCTTTCCGCCGCTGCTGGTGCAACTGGTGGCCAGCGGTGAAGCCAACGGCACCCTGCCCGAGCAGCTCGAGAACGCCGCTCAGGATCAAGAGCGCGAGCTGGAGATGATGCTCGGAGTGGCCATGGGGCTGCTCGAGCCGGCGACGGTGGTGTTTATGGGCGGCGCCGTCTGCCTGATCGTGATGGCCATTCTGCAGCCGATTTTTGAAATGAACAGTCTCATCTGATCCGAGACCTTCAATAACACAGTGGGAGTCACACCTATGAACCGGAACCTTAAAGGCCTTGGCCGTCAGAGCGGCTTCAGCCTGATTGAAATCATGGTGGTGGTCATCATCATCGGGCTGCTGGCCAGCATCGTCGCGCCGGCGGTACTGAACCGTGCCGACGAAGCGCGTCTGCAGAAAGTGCAGGCTGATTTCAAGGCGATTCAGACCGCGCTGAAACTGTACCGCATCGATAACTATGTCTACCCCAGCACCGAGCAGGGGCTCGAAGCCCTGGTGCAGCGCCCGACCATGGCCCCCGAGCCGCGCAACTGGAAGCAGGGCGGTTACCTGGATGAATTGCCGCAGGATCCCTGGGGTTCGCCCTATCAATATCTGAGCCCGGGCGAAACCCGCGAGTACGATATTTACACTCTGGGAGCCGACGGCGTCAGCGGCGGCCAGGACCAGAATGCGGATATCAGCGTCTGGGACGAGAGCGTCCAGAACGATTGATGAATCGCCCTTGCCCGATGAACCACCAGCGGGGTTTTACGTTGGTGGAAATCATGGTGGTGGTGATGATTATCGGCATCGCTGTGGCCATGGCGTCACTCTCTATCGGGGGTGATGACAGCGCCTCGCGGGCCGAAGAAACGACCGAGCAGTTTATGTTGGAGGCACGTTTCGTTTCAGAGCAGACCGTACTCAACCAGGAAATCATCGGCCTGTTCTGGGAGCCGAGGACCAGCGAGGGCACCACTCGCCAGCGCTGGTGCTATCACTGGCAGCGCTTCCGGGATCAGGCCTGGAGCCCGGTGAGCGAAAACCTTCGGGGTGATTGTCTGCCCGAGGACTTCCAGTTGGAGGTCCGCTCGGAAGGGGAGCAGTGGCAGTACGATCCCCGTCAGGATCCGCAGCGCCCGGTGTTGGTGTTTTACCCGAGCGGTGAGGCCACGCCCTACGAAATGGCGATCATGCCAGCGCAGTTCGACGATAGCGAAACCCAGCGGGTGGAAGTGTCGATGATGGGAGATCTGACCTGGTTGAACCGCGAAGAAGCGCGCGAGTGGGAGGACCGGTGATACGTCGGGTCTCGGGGACTATCAGGCGGTCGAAAGGTTTCACCCTCATTGAAGTGATGGTGGCTCTGGTGGTGGTTGCGGTGGCTCTGCCGGCCTTCCTGATGCTGGTGATGTCCCAGTTGGATGGTACCGCCGCGATCCGGAACAAAACCCTGGCGTTCTGGGTGGCCGAAAACGAGATGACCCGGCTGCACCTGCAGAGTAACTGGCTGGATGATTTCACTCTGCCGGATCAGGACCAGGGGGAAGTGACCCTGGCGGGCCGGGAGTGGCGCTGGGAACTGAGCAATGAGGCTCTGGAGGTGGGCGAATACGGCGAGATGGCCGCGTTTCGACAGATTGAAATTGCGGTATCGCCACAGACCGATCCGGACAATGTGTTGGCCCGTCTGGAAGGGATTTTCAATGCTGAGCCCTAAACGGTATCGGGTCCGTCAGCGGGGTTTTACCCTGCTGGAGATGATGGTGGCGCTGGCGATCGCGGCGGCCATTGCGACCATGGCGTACCAGGCCCTGGATTCGGCCAGTCGCGGTGCCGAGCGCAGCCGGGAAGTCATGGAGGGCATTAACCGACTGGACCGGGCCTGGCAGATCATCAGCGCGGACCTGCGCCATATTCTGGCGCCGGAGCCGGGGGGCCCCACCGGGCTACGCAATCCGTTTGCCGCCGATCCGTTTGGGGGGATCGGTCAGGAGGAGCGGTTGATGCTCTTTACCCGCCACTCCTGGTTGAATCCGATGGAACGGTTGCGCAGTGACCTGCAGGAAGTCAGTTACCGCCTCGAAGAGGGAACGCTGTGGCGGGATTATCGGCCGGTCCGCAACCGGCCCTTCGATGAGTATGATTTTGAAGAACAGGCGCTTCGACAGCGACTGTTGGACGGGGTGACGAGTGTGGAGCTCCGCTTCCTGTCCCAGGCGCTGCTGGCCCGCTCTGGACGCAGCGCTCTGGATGGTGACGATTACTTGCGGGACTGGGCCGAGGCCTGGCCCGACCCGGATCAGGTCGGGGGCAACCCGGCGGAGTTGCCCCTGGCGGTTCTGGTGCGCATAGAAATGGAGGGCGTCGGTGTCAGTGAACGCCTGTTTGAAATTACCCAGTTCTGAGCGCGGCGCCGTGCTGATCATGGCCCTGCTGATCGTCAGCGTGGTGGCCGGGCTCGCGGTGAAGTTCACCGGCGAGTATCAGTTGGGCCTGGCCAAGGCCGAGAGTCGCTGGCACGGGGCCCAGGCGCGCTCCTATCTGCTGGCGGCGGAGACCGTGGCCCGCTATGTGCTGGAACTGGATCCGGACCCGGCCGTTGATTATCCGGAAGAAGGTTGGGGCGGCGAAACCCCGGTGGAGCTGGGCGGCGTCTGGTTGTTTGTGTCGATTACCGACGCTCAGAGTCGCATCAACTTGAATGACCTCGGGGATGGCAACCTGAACTCCCAGCGGGCCCACAATGACCCGGAGCGCTACACGGAAATGCAGCGGCGCTTCATTCGTCTGCTGCAGACGTTTGATGAGGAGGGGGTGCCGTTGAACCCCGATGAGGCGATCGCCATACTCGAGTCGGTGGTGGACTGGATGGACGGTGATAACGAAGTGAGCGGCTTCGGCGGCGCCGAGGGTGATTACTATCTGGGGCTGGACCCGGAATACTTGCCGGCCAACCGGAGCTTTGCCAGTGTGGAGGAGCTGCGTCTGGTGCGGCATATCACGCCGGACCTGATGGAGCTGTTGCGGCCGCACCTGACGGTGTTGCCGGCGGGATTGCCGACCAACGTCAACACGATGTCCGACCGTGTGCTGCGGACTGTCAACAGCACCGAGGACCTGCTGCCGCTCAGTCAGTCCCAGGTCGATCTGCTCCGTCAGGGCTGGCCGGCGGAAGGTTTTTACCCGGACGTCAACAGCTTCCGGGGTGACAGTGTTTGGGCCAGCCTGGGGGTGACGCCGGAAACCGGAACCCTGTCGGTGAGCACCAGTCACTTTGCGGTCAATACGATCGCCTCACTGGTGGAGCAGCGCCGGGCGATGCGCAGTATCCTGCAGCGTTCGAATGACGAGCTGAACGTGGTGCGTCGCACAGATGTGTACTGACGGGCGTGGGTATTCGCCCAATCAATTTACAGACGGGATCAGCCGTCCGATAACGGAACCACAACGATAGCGCTTATGGCCAACCAACTTGTGCTTTACACCAACCGCGCCCAGGACCCGTTTCGCTGGTGCTGGCTCGATGCCGACGGGCAACCGTTGCTCGACAGCGCCGCCTCGGGGGATCTCGATACCCTGGGGGCGATGCTCGGGGAGGGGCATCACAGTGTCTGGTTGCTGGTGCCGGGAAACCAGGTGGTCACCCGCGAGCTGGAATACGCGGAAGCCGAAAAAAAGCATCTGCGCCGGCTTTTGCCCTTCCAGCTTGAAGAGAGTGTGATTGGCGACATTGAGCAGTTTCATTTCGCGCTCGGTCCGGTACGTGAAGGGCGTGCCATTGCCGCCTATGTCGAGCAATCCTGGTTGCGCCAGTTGTTCGATCGTCTGGGCGAGTATCATATCGAGGTTCAGCGCACCTGGCCCCTGCCGTTGATGCTGCCCTTGCCACCAGAGACCGACCTGTCCGAGCAGTATCCCTACTGGACCCTGCAGATGCAGGGCGATCAGCTATTGGTGCGGTACGCCCCCAACCTGGGCTTTAGCCTTGATCGGGAACAGGCACGCCTGAGCCTGCAGATGCTGCTCACCGCCCAGAACCGGGTGGATAACCTGCCCCGGCTCAACCTGCGGGCAGAGACCGATGCGGAACTGGTCACTTTGAAAGCGCTGTTGCCAGATGAACTCCAGGACCGTATTGACGAACAGGCCGTGGTGCCTTTCTGGCAGTTGGACTTTGCCGAAACCGGCCGCGTGGATCTGTGTCAGGGTGAGTTCTCCCAGCGACTGCCGATCGAGCGCTGGTGGCGTTCCTGGCAGGGCGTGGTTGTGGCGGCCGCGGCTTGCCTTGTCCTGTATGTGGGAGTGACGGTTTATCAGGTGAATCAACTGGAAGCGGAGAATATCGAGATCCGCCGGGACATCGAGCAGGTGTACCGTTCGGTGGCGGGCCCGGGCAATCTGGTGGACGCCGAACGGCAGCTGCGTCAGCAGTTGACCGAGCTGCAGCCGGCCAGTGCCACTGGCCGGGTGACGCCATTTTTGGGGGATCTGTTCCCGGCACTGGCGGAATCCGGCGGGGTCACTCTCAGTGCGGTGTCCTATGCGGCCCGCAGTGGTGAGTTGAGCCTTAATGTCCGAGCCGACACCTTCAACGCCATTGAGTCCTTGCGCGGCGATATTCAGACCCGAGGGTTGCAAGCCGAACTACTCAGCGCCAGCGCTCAGGGCGACAGTCACACGGCTCGCCTGAAAGTCACCGGAGGTCGCCCATGAAAGCGGTATTTGATTGGCTCTCCCGGTACAACCGGCGCGAGCAGACCATTCTTCTGATTGGCGGCGTGGCCGTAGTGCTGTACCTGTTATGGAAAGCGGTGCTGGTACCCATGGCGGACTGGAAAGAGCGCCAGCTCAATGCCAACCGGGCCGTGAGTCAGTCACTCGGGCGAGTGGAGTTGCTGGCCGCCCAGATTGAACAGGCGCGCAGTAATGCTCAAAGTGATCGGGCGAACGACAGTAACCTCAGTGCCCTGGTGGACAGTAGCCTGCGGGCCAACAACCTGAGCATGAGTGGTTTCCAGCCGGGTACCGGGGGCCAGGTCAGAGTGCGCCTGGACGACGTGCCCTACGACCGGTTTATCCAATGGCTCTACGACATGGAGTACCAGCATGGCGTCTCCGTGGTGGACTTCTCCATGGCCGGGACCAGTGAACAGGGTCGCGTGACCGTCAATATTCGATTGCAAAAAAACTGAGATAACGACAACGCTATGTGGGACACCCTGTCAAAATTCATTCCCCCGATCCGCTGGATGCTCCTGCTGATCGTCCTGACCCTGCTGTTCGCCCTGACCCGCATCCCCGCGACCTGGGCCGCCTACTTCATGACCCAGGGCAATACCCTCGGACTCAGCGGCGTGCAGGGCACCGTCTGGTCGGGGCAGGCGCGCATGGCCAGTATCGAGATCGACAATCGGCACTACTCACTGGGTGCGCTGCGCTGGGAGCTCAGTCCCTGGTCCCTGCTGACCCTGACTCCCTGCGCCGATGTCAGCGCCACCCTGGAAAACCAGAACATCGACGGGCGGGTCTGCGCTGGACTGGGCGGCTCGGTCCGGGTCAGCGACACCAGCGTCGATGCGCCGGCCAGCCTGGTTCAGGCGGGGGTTCCGGTGCCGATTCAGGGGCAGCTCGCCGCCAATATTCAAACCATGCGTATGAAGGCCGGGCGCCTGTCCGAACTGCAGGGCAACCTCAGCTGGACCGGCGCGCGGGTTCAGGCCGACGGCACCTGGGTGACACTCGGCAGCTTTGCCGCCGAGGCCCGCTACGATGCCGAGCGCGATGCGCTGGTGGCGGATGTGTTTGACCTCGACGGCCCGATCGACCTGGAAGTGGAAACCCGGCTGCCTCTGGCCGGTGGTATTTTTGTGGAAGGCGAGCTGGAATTGACCGGCGCTTTCAGCGACCAGATCCAGGCGCGCGAATGGCTGCCCATGGTGCTCGACCACCAAGAGGGCAACCGCTACCACGTCGACCTGCAGTTCTGACGGCGGTCCAGGATGATGCCCCACCTCCCGGTCGTCATCGCTCTCAGGTTCATGGTGCTGGGGCTCCTGGCTCTGGTCAGCTCGCCCAGCACCGCCGAGTGGTACAGCGACCAGCAGGCCATCATGGGCACCGAGGTGGTGGCCCGCCTTTGGCACGACGACCCTGAGCAGGGGCGGGCCGCCCTGGCCGCGGTGATGAACGAACTGCGTCGTATCGACCGCCACTTCAGCCCCTACAAACCGGACAGTGAATTGTCCCGGCTTAATCGCGAGGCGCCCATAGCCAGTGCCCAAAATCCCCTGTCCATCAGTTCCGAGCTCACCGAGCTGTTGCACCAGTCCATGCAGTACGGCGAGCTGACCGACGGCGCATTCGATGTGACCTTCGGCTCGGTCGGGCGTCTCTACGACTACCGCTCGGGGCGCCAGCCCGATGACGCGACCCGCAAAGCGCTGCTGGCGGCCATCGACTATCGACGCATTCACCTGAACCGGGAGAAGAACACCGTCTGGTTCGGCCATCCCAAGCTGTATGTCGATCTGGGTGGCATCGCCAAGGGCTACGGTGTGGACCGGGCCATTGAGTTGTTACGTGTACGGGGTGTGAAGCACGCCAGCATCAGCGCCGGTGGCGATACCCGCCTGATGGGCGATCATCGTGGTCGCCCCTGGCGAGTGGGGATCAAAAATCCCCGTGCGCCCGAGGATGTCGCCATTGTGGTACCCCTGAGCGACGAAGCGATTTCCACCTCCGGCGATTACGAGCGTTACTTCGTGGATGCGCAGGGCGAGCGCATTCACCATATTCTCAATCCTCGCACCGGCACCTCGGCCCGGGGCATCATCAGTGCGACGGTGCTGGGTCCCCGGGCCATGGACACCGATGCGCTCTCAACCAGCGTATTTGTTCTCGGTCTGGAGGCGGGTCTGGCGCTGATCAACCGGCAGCCGGAATTCGAAGCCATTGTGATCACCGACGACGGTCGAGTGCATTACAGCGACGGGCTGGTTGACCCGGAAGACTAGGATGGGCCAAGTGTGCGCGCCGTCACAATTCCAGCGCACTGGTGCCACTAGAATAATAAGCCGTTGTATGCTGCGCCAGAACTCGCACGTTTCCGTCAGGAGAGCCTTCCAATGTCATCCCATTTCTTCCGTCCGGTACGGCGGCTAGTCGGACTTTGTGTGGTCCTTTTATTGGCCGTCCCCCTGGCCTGGGCTCAGAGTTACCTTGAGGCCGATCTGGAGCAGCTCAAGGAGGACACCCTCAACCTCAACCGCGACCTGCTGATTCTGGAAGAAGAATTGCTCTATCCGGCATCGAGCCAATTGGCGGTGTACCTGTCGGTGGATCTCGGGGAATTCTTTCATCTGGACGGGGTGCGCCTGCAGGTCGACGGCGAGCCGGTGGCCGCTCAGTTGTATACCGAGGCCCAGCGTGACGCCTTATATCGGGGTGGCGTTCAGAGGCTCTATCTGGGCAACCTGAACTCGGGCGAGCATGAGATCAGTGCGGTGTTTACCGGCATTGGGCCCGACGGACGGGATTACAAACGCGGCGCCGATCTGCTGGTGGAAAAAGGTCAGGAGCCGCTGGTGCTGGAACTGAAAATCGTGGACTCCGAGCGCAAATTGCAGCCGGTTTTTGCCATTGAGGAGTGGGCGCTGCAATGAGGCATTGGGCGCTGCCACTGTCGTTTGCCCTGCTCGGCCTGGCTCCGGTTACCTGGGGCCAGGCCGAGCTGCGTGAAGGCGTGGCTCGCTATCACTACTATCAGAACGATTACCTGCCGGCCCTGAGCGAGCTGATGGTGGCCCGAAAGCAGGGGGACCTCGGGCTTGACCGGGGGGCGGTCCACGAGGGTGCCATCCGTATGGCCTTCGGCATGTCGGCCAGTGCCGAGCATCTGCTGGAGTCCGCCTTGTCGGGCCGCCCGAAGCAGCGCGACGCGGCACGTTTCTATCTGGGTAAGCTTCACTATCTGCGGGGCGACTGGGCGCAGGCCACCGATGCCTGGGCGCGAGTGGGTGATGCCCTCGACCCGGATCTAGCCCGGGAGCGTCGTGCACTTGAGTGGCAGTGGCGCCTGCGCATCGGTGAGCCCGAGCCCGTGGACCCTGAGACGTTGTGGGACCAGTTGGGTGAATGGGCCCCGGTGGTGCTCTACAACCTCGGCGGCGCTTTCGCCCGGACCGGTGATCGGGAGCAGGCCCGGCACTACTACCAGGTGTTGGTGGAGGAAGTCCCCCGCCAAGAGCGTCACAAAGCCGAATACCTGACCCTGCGCGATCGGGCCTTTACCGCCCTGGGGTTTACGGCGCTGCTGGAACAGGATTTCGAGCGCGCCGAGCAGGCCTTTGATCAGGTGCGCCTGACCCGCGAGGATGCGGACCAGGCACTGCTGGGCTATGGCTGGGCGGCCCTGGAGCGGGGGGAACCCGCCCGCGCGGTCCGCGCCTGGCAGGCTCTGAGTGAGCATTCACTTACCGGTAGCGCGGCCCAGGAGGCGTTGGTGGCCCTCCCCTACGCCTACACCCAGCTCGACGCCCCCCAGGCGGCGCTGGATGCTTACGATCGGGCCGATGCGCGTCTGGAGGAAGAGCTTGCCCAGGTAGATCAGCTCCGGCAACAACTGACCCCCACCTACCTGCGCCGCCAACTGGCGGCGACCGACCCCTGGGACACGTTATACCTGGAGGGCCGTGAAAACTGGCTGACACTGACCGAATCCACCGTTGCCGCCAGCGCCGATCCCTATCTGTCCGACTGGGTCAATCAGAGTCCGTTTCAGAGTCAGGTACAGGCGCTCAGTGATCTGCGAGATCAAGCGCAACTGTTGGCGGGCTGGCCCGAGAAGCTGGCCCACTACGGGCAACTGTTGCGGAACAAGCGTGCCCTGCGCACTGACCGCCAGGCCGAGGTCGCGCGACGCCAACTCTGGGCCCAGATCGGGCAGTTGCGTGAACGACGTGCCCCTCTGGTCGCCCGCTTGTCGGACATCGAGGCCCGGTCGGATTATCTGGCCCTGGCGGATGACGAAACCCGCCGCCTATACGAGCGCGTCGAGGCGGCGCGTGAGCGGGCCGATCGGCTGACGGCGGCGGGCGAGTTGGAGAACCCCCGGGAAACCCGGGACCGACTGGCGCTGTACCGGGGTATATTGCTCTGGCGTGCCGCTCAGGACTATCCAGACCATCTGTGGCGGGTGCGCAAACAGCAGCGGGACCTGGACCGGGCCCTGGCGCAGTTGCGCACCCGGCAAGACCGGGTCCGCACCGTGATTGCGGACAACCCGGATATTGAACCGGCACTGGCCCGCATCGCCGAGCAGACCGAGGCGATTGCGCACCAGCAGCAACGCCTTGATGAGGCGCAGCAGCGTCAGGCCGAACAGCTCGCGGACAACCTGCAGACGCACCTGGAACAACACGAAAACCGTTTGACGCAATACCTTTCCCGCGTGCGACTGGGCGCCGCCCGACTGCAGGATCGCGCGCTGCGCGAACAGGGAGGTGCACCGTGAGTTGCGTCCTGAGAGCCCTGGGCCTGATCAGTGCCCTGGCCCTGATGGCAGGTTGCGTGAATTCCGGGAATCCGCACGGTGGCCTGGAGGCTTTGCCCGAGGCCCGGCTGCCGGGGTCCGAAGCGCTTACCCCGGAGTCTGCCGAGCGCATTGCCCAGCGTTACGAACGGGCGTTGGCGGTGGCGCAGGAGCCCGCGCTGCAACTGGACATTCGCTGGCGTCTGGCGGATCTGGCGATGGCCCGCAGCGAAGCGGCGTTGGCACGTTCGGACAGTGCCGAGCCGCAATTTGGCGAGCCGATCGAGCGCTACCGGGCCCTGCTGAGCGATTACCGTGAAGGCCGCTGGGCGGAGGACGGCATCGAACCGCCGGCCTCCCCGGATCATCTTTACTACCAACTGGCCAAAGCCTACGCGCTGGATGGCCGTATGGAGGAAGCGAATCGGACACTGGTGGCGCTTGCCGAGCAGTTCCCCGAATCGCGCTACTACGCCGAGGCCCAATTCCGCCGCGCCGAGCGGGCCTTCTCGCAAGGGGATTACGCGGCGTCCGAGGCACTTTACCGCGAGCTGCTGCCGGATGTGGGCGCGGTTCCCGAGTTCGGTCAGAACGCCCTTTACATGCGCGCCTGGGCCCAGTTCAAGCAGGGGGGTTACCCCGAGGCACTGGTGAGTTTCGCCGGCGTCCTGGATCATCTGCTCCTGCCGGCGGATGACGCGGCACAACTGGATCGGGCCTGGGCGCAACTCAGTGGTGCCCAGGCCGAAGTGGCGGGCGATGCCCTGCGCGCCATGGCCCTGTCCTTCGCCTACCTCGAGGGGCCTGACAGCATTGGTGAGCTGGAGCGCCGGATCGGCGCCCGCCCCTATGAGCACCGGCTCTATCAACGCCTGGCGGAAACCTACCGCGAGCAGGAGCGGGTGCGCGACGCCGCCGACACCTACGGACGGTACGTGGCCGAAAACCCCGACAGCGATCTGGCGCCGGGCTTCACCCTGGCCCAGATTGACACCTACCGGGAGGGACGCTACCCCACCTTGGTGCGCGCCGGCCAACAGGAGTTTGTGCGCCGTTACGGGCTGCTCAGTGCCTACTGGTTCAGCCGCGGCGGTCAGCCGGGGGCATTGGTCGAAGAGTCACTGCGCGAGTTTCTGCCAGCGCTGGCCAACTTTCAGCACGCCCGAGCCCAACGCCTGGCGGACGAAAGTGCCGGGGAAGAGCGGACCCGTCAGGCGTTTGCCCATGCCGCCACCTGGTACCGGGAGTTCGTGGCCAGTTTCCCCGACGATCCGGCCGTACCGGAGCAGCGCTTTCTGCTGGCCGAAGCCCTCAATGCCGCCGGGCAGTGGCCCGAAGCGTTGGAGCACTACCGCCGGGTGGCGTTTGACCACCGGGACCCGGAGTACGGTCGCGAGGCCGGCTACGCGGCGGTGTTGCTCGCCGATGAACTGGAGCGCCGCGCCGGGCCGGAGACCGATCACTGGTGGGCCCGGCGGTTGGAGGTGGGCCAGCAGTTTGCGGATCAGTATGCCGACGACCCGCGAGCGACCGGGGTGCTCGGTCACCTGGCCCGCGGACAGCTTGAGCGCGGCGAGCTCAATAGCGCCGCCGCCCTGGCGCAGAGACTGCTTGATTGGCAGCCGCCGGCCAGTCCTGACGAGCAGTTCAGCGCCTGGCTGGTACTCGGCCACAGTCAGTTCGATCTGGGGCAGTTTGCCGCTGCGGAGCGGGCCTACTGGCAGGTGCTTGAGCGCTGGCCCGAGACTGACGAAGGTAGTGCCGAAATGATGGCCGGCACGCCCAGCCGGGCCGAGGTGCGCGAGCGTATTGCCGCCAGCATGTACCAGCGCGCCCGCCAGCGGTTGGATGCCGACGATGTCTCAGGGGCGGTGGCACTGCTCACGGAAATTCCCCAGACGCTGCCCAACACCGACGTGGCCGCGCAGGCCCAGTTCGATACCGCGCACTACCTGATGCAGCTCGAGCGCTGGCCCGAGGCGCAACAGGCCCTGGAGACGTTCCGGGCGGCCTATCCCGACAGCCCCCGTCAGGCGCAGATTCCGGTGCGTCTGGCCAGGGTCTATCAGGCCGGGGAAAACTGGCTGGCGGCCGCCGCCGAGCTGCGCCGCGTGGAGCAGATCAGCGACGATCCCGAGCTGCAGCGCGAGTCTCTCTACCTGGCCGCTGAGCTATACCAGCGTGCGGGGGAACGTAGTGAAGCGATCGACGCCTTTCGACGCTATGCGCACAACTATCCGCAACCGGCGGCCGACCGGCGCGAGGCGGAGTACCAGATGACCGAGCTCTACCGGGAAACCGGTGAGGCGGACAAACGCGCGTTCTGGTTGCGTCGATTGGTGGATGGTCATCAGTCGGGGGACGGTCGCTCCAACTACCTTGCCGCCTTCGCCGCCAGCGAACTGGCGGAGTCGAGTTTCAATGCGTTCAGTCAAATCAAACTGCGCCTGCCTCTGGGGCCGAGCCTGGAGCGCAAACAGGCGGCACTGGAGCGCGCACTGAAGGATCAGGAGGCCATTTTGGACTACGGGGTGGCGGAATTCAGTACCCGAGCCAGTCATCGCATGGCGGCCATCTACCATCAACTGGGGCGTGATCTGATGGACTCCGAACGCCCGGAAGGTCTGGGGGTGCTGGAATTGGAGCAGTACGACATTCTACTGGAAGAGCAGGCCTATCCCTTCGAGGAAAAAGCCATCGAGCTCTACGAAATCAATGCCCGACGCACCCAGCGCGGCGTTTACGACCTGTGGGTCAAAGAGAGCTTCGAAGCCCTGGCTCAGATACTGCCGGCCCGCTATGGCAAGGAAGAACAGGTGGCGGAGGTCAGCCGTGGGATTTACTGATCTGAATGCTGTGCGGAGGCTGGCTATGCTGTGTGCCTTTCTGGGGCTGACCGCCTGTGCCACGGCGCCCCAATCGGAGCCGGAGGCGGAGGTGGACGTGTCAACCGAGGCATCGGCGCCATCGGCGCTGCCCCAAGGCCCGGTAACCCCCAACCCTTACGAACAGATGGCGGTGAGTGTCAGCGCTCAGGCCCGGGCGGACTTCGACCGGGCTCTGGCGGCCATGGCCCAGGGCGATGACGCACAGGCACAGCAGCTGCTGAGTGCGATGACCGAGCAGTATCCCGCACTGTCCGGCCCCTGGGTCAACCTGGCGAAAATTCACAGTGAACAGGGTCGGGTAGCGGAGGCCAAGGCCGCCCTTGAGCAGGCCCTGTCGATCAATCCCAATAACCTGGACGCCTACAACCAGCTGGCCCTGTTGCAGCGTGAGGCCGGTGATTTCGAGGCCGCCGAGCAGTCCTATCGGCAGGCGCTGACGGTCTGGCCGTTTCACGCCCAAAGCCACCTGAACCTGGGGATCTTGCTGGACCTGTATCGGGGCGAAGGTGAACAGGCGCTATTGCACTACCGCGCCTACCAGCAGCGTCAGGATGAACCGGACCGTCGGGTGGCGGGCTGGATCGTGGATCTGGAGCGGCGCCTGGCCGCGGAGGAGGCACAATGAACCATTGGACTCGAGGGCTGTTTTTCTTGCTGCTGGCGGGGTTATCCGCGTCGCTTTGGGCGCAAGACAGTGAAACCGACACTGAGCGGGACGCCGGGCCGGTGATCGAGCTGGAATCCCGGGTGACCGGCAACCGCGAGCAGCCCCAGGTTTTTCACGTGGTGCCCTGGCAGACTCCGGAAAGTCCTGAGCCGGACTATGACCCCCTGGAGCGGCAACTGGAGAGCGTCTTCGGTCACGTCGAACGGGATGAATTGCAGCGCACCTTGCGTCAGCGGGAAGAGACGGTCGAAATCGCCGACTGAACGGCAGCGGAATCCTCCCAAAAACCAACCTGCTTCACAGTTTCGCTGCGGCCAAGTCGGCATAATGATCAACGCGTCAGGCGGGTTTGCCCGTCTCAACACTATTTCAAAAAATATATTCAAAAAACATAGCAGGCTTTATAAACATCCGTCGTTCTATACGGGCGACGTCGCGTTTGCATTTTGAGGGCAATACCCATGGAATTTATCACTACCGTGCTGCGTTTTTTCCAGAACGGCGGCCCCTTCATGTATCCCATTGCACTGGTGCTGGTGGTTGGGGTGGCCGTGGCGCTGGAGCGCTGGCTCTACCTGACTCACGCCAAGTCCGCCAACCGCAAGGCCTTTCAGCAACTGATGCCACTGCTGAAAAAGCGCGATTACGCCGGCGTGATGAAACTCGGCCAGACCTCCCGAGCCCCCATTGCCCGGATCATCAGTGCGGGCGTCGCCCGGATGAGCCAGTCCCAGCGTCGCGACGACATTGAGCTGGCGATGGAAGAGGGGGTCATGGAAGCCATGCCCCGTCTGGAAAAGCGCACGCCCTATCTGGCGACTCTGGCCAATATCGCCACCCTGCTTGGCCTGCTCGGCACCATCATCGGTCTGATCGCCGCCTTCACTGCGGTGGCCGATGCCGACCCGGCGGAAAAAGCCAACCTGCTCTCGGCCAGTATTTCTGTGGCCATGAACACCACCGCCTTTGGCCTTATGTCGGCCATTCCCCTGTTGCTGTTTCACGCCACCCTGCAGACCAAAACCACCGAGATCATCGACAGTCTCGAAATGGCGGGCGTCAAATGCCTGAACCTGATGGGGGTGGGCACGGCTCAGCGGGCGAGCGGTAAGCCCGGTTCTGAACCATCGGCACAAGCCTGACGCCGTCCTCGCGGCCTTCTTACCCGGTTAAAGGACAGCAAGCGCGATGTTTCATCGACGGCGCCATCGACACAGAGAAGAAGCCGAACTCGACATCACCTCCTTTATGAATCTGATGATCATATTGGTGCCGGTGTTGTTGATGAGCATGGTATTCGCCCGCATCACCGTACTGGATTTGCAACTGCCCAAAAGTGCCAGCAGCGAAGCGAGCGAAACCGACGAGCCCAATAAGCAGATTGAACTGATTATTCGTGACGATTATTTCCAGGTGAACTTCCCCGCCGGTGCTCCCGTCGAGCGGGTGCCTCATCAAGACGGTGAGCCGGACCTGCCCGCCCTGTCGGAATTGCTCCAGCAGGTGAAACAGACGCTCAAGAATCAGGGCATCGACAAAAACGATATTGTCATTCTGTCCGAGCCCGATAGTCCCTATCAGACGCTGGTCAGTGCGATGGACACCGCCCGATCCTTCAGGGCGGTAGTGGCCGCATCGGTAGTGAACGCGGAACTCTTCCCGGTCATTTCCCTGGGCGATGCCCCCGCACAGGAGGCGAGCGAATGAAGCAGTCCATGCGCGCCCGCCGGATGGCCCGGCACCACCGTCGCCTGAGTCAGTTGCCCAAGCTTAATCTGGTGTCCCTGATGGACATCTTCACCATTCTGGTGTTCTTCCTGCTGGTCAACTCCTCCGAGGTGGAAGTGCTCAGCCGGGATAAAAATATCGAGTTGCCCGCCTCGGTGGCGGACCAGCAACCGGATGAAAGTCTGCTGCTGGTGGTGGGGGATGAGCAGATTCTGGTAAACGGTCGACCGGTGGCGTCCGTGGCCGATGTTCTGGCGCAGCAGGACGAAGAGATCCCCGGTTTATCGGAAGAGTTGGCCCTGCGCGCCGAGCGTGCCCGACCGCTGACGGAGGCCGAGGCGCAGATCGGCCGACCGATCACCATCATGGGGGATAAAGGCATTCCCTATAAACTGCTGAAAAAAGTGATGGCCACCTGCGCCGCCTCGGACTATCGCGATATCGCTCTGGCGGTCGACCAGATCGCCTCGGAGGCCGAGGGCTGATATGACCCGATATCCGAGCCCCAACACCGAGCTGCCCTGGGAATCCAGCGCCGAGGACGATCAGCGCTACCGGCGAATTCTGCGCGGGCTGATCATACTGTTGCTCATTCTCGGGCTGGTGATTCCGTTCGTGCCCTTGCCAGAGCCCAGCCGGGACGAGGCACCGGAGCTGCCACCGCAACTGGCCCGGGTGATACTGGAAAAAGAGGAGCCGCCACCGCCTCCTGAGCCCGAGCCGGAACCGGAGCCCGAACCCGAGCCGGAAGAGACAGAACCGGAGCCTGAGCCCGAACCCCTGCCGGAACCCGAGCCTCAACCTGAGCCACCGCCCCCTGCCCGGGTGGAAGAGGCCCGGGAAACCGCCGCTCGCAGTGGCCTGATGCAACATCGGGACGCTCTGGCCGCCATGCGCAATACCCTGGATACCCGTAAGGTCGAGCAGGCCGCCCTGTCCGAGGGTCAGTCCGAGGCCGAGCGGCCCGAACGCAACCGCCTGGAAGGGCAGGTCGCCGAGGACAGCGGTGGCATCGATACCGATCAACTCAGCCGGGATACCGGCGGTGGGGAGCTGGCCGCCCGGGAATCCACCCGGGTCAGCGATGAGGCCGAAGCGCTGGCAGCCGCCGAGGCGGAAGCCGCTGCGAGCGGCCCGAGAGAGCTGGCCGCTCGCAGCGACGAGGAAATCCGTCAGGTCATCGATCAGCACATGGGCGCCATCTTTGCCATCTACAACCGCGCCCTGCGCCAGGATCCGCTCCTGCAGGGTAAACTGGTGGTGCGTATGGTCATCGAGCCCAGCGGGGAAATCTCCGAAGCGCGGATCGAGTCCAGTGAATTGAACAGTGAAGAACTTGAACAGCGCCTGCTGGCCCGAATTCTGCTGATCACCTTCCCCGATGCCGATGTGACCGTGACGCAAGTGAACTATACTTTCGATTTCTTGCCGAGATAAGGTCGCTGACCACAGGCGTCTCGGCATCCATCCAAGCGCCACCAAATCAACAAAGGAGCGCCTCTATGTCCATTGAGATTACCGGTATTCTGGGTCTTATTCTGCTCGTGTGCGTGATCTACGCCCTATTGCAGGTGGCCCAGAGCAAGGAGTCGAGCACCGCCAAGCTCATCTGGATTCTGGTCCTGCTGTTCCTTCCCTTCCTCGGTTTTATCATCTGGTTGTTTATCGGTCCCAGAGGCAAGTAAGGTCGGCGTGGCGGCCTTGCCTGCTTGTCGCACAAGGCCGCTTTATCGCCGAATGTCGCAGAAAAGTTATGTTAATGCATGGCGACGCTGTGGAACTTACCGATCTTTTGCGTACACTAATCTGACGCCCCAGGAGTACAGGGGTTTTACAGGATATGGCATCAGGAGTATTTGCCAGATCGATGAAATGCGATTTATGGAGATTTTTTATGATTAAACGTACGTCAAAAATAACGAGATGTATCCTCCCGGCCGCGCTTCTTCTCCCCACCGTTGGTGCCCTTGCCGATGAATATCAGTGGGAACTCAGTGGGCACTACAATCAAATAGACACCCCAACAACGGATATCGATAATGTCTCTGTCTCGGGAACCTACTATTTTTCACCCGTTGAGACCCGCGATCATCCTCTGGCGGAAGCCGCATTCCTGGAGCGCGAAAGTAATTTAAGTGTCCGGCACTCCCGTATTGACCGCTCATCCCAGGACCGGGAGATTGTTGACGACTTTGGCAGTTACACCATACTCGGCACGAATGCTACGACCGATAGAACCGATATCAGTGCGGAATTGTATGTTCCGGGCGACCTTTTTTATGTTGGCCTGACGGCCCGTCGCTTTGACTATGACTCGGACTCTCCTTTTTCCAGTGACACGACCTGGAACGCATCGCTGGGCCTGACGCCGGTTGAGGGGCTGTTGGTTTACAGTACCTTTTATGAAGATCAGGAGCTGGATGAGAACTGGAACCTGAATGCCAAGTACGTTTTTGATCACTTTGGCCCATCGTTAGCCGTTCAGGCGAATTACGACTATGATGACTTTGGTCAGGATCGTTTGGCGCTTGCGGTGGATTACTATATTGACCGAACGTTGAGTGTTGGTTACCAGCGGTCCGAAGGGGTTGGAAGTGGACCAAAGTTCATCAATGGGAATCAACTGAGGATCAGGAAATTCTTTACCGATCGGTGGAGTCTCTCCGGTTTTTATCAGGATATCGGAGAGCTGGACGGTTTCGGTGTCGAAGCGACAGTCCGGTTTTAAGCGCCAGCGTAATATGCCAAAACGCTGGCAATGTTAAAACCAGAAGGATAGATAAAACCGGATCACGTTGGCATCAAACTGATACAGCGGTTCTTCCCCGGCGGCGTATTCGTCGGGGGAAACCCGGACATCGCGAAAGTCTTCGTAGTCAAAACGGATGTGGTCCCAATAGAGGTTGATGCTGCTGCGTTCAAAACCCGGGATGGCGAAGCGCGGTAAATTATAGGTGGCACCCAAGCCAATCGTATTGGAGCTGAAGGGCCCCATTTCCTTATCGCGGGCCAGGTAGTTCTGGGCGTCGCGGAAGTCGTATAGATCCGAGTAAAAGTCCGCGCCGGTCTGGTCGTAGTGGCGCAGCTTCAATTCAAATAGCCAGTTGTCGTCGTGACTGTGGGTGTAGCGCAGCTCACCGGTGTGGGCTTCGATCGCCCAGTTGTCCTGAAAGTATCGGTACTCTACGCGTAGAGCGGAGCGGCGGTTGGGCAGGTGGTAAATGGCCCGGAGACCGAAGGCGTCGCTGTTGCGGGTGTTGGGATAGACTTCCGGTTGATAGCTGTAGCCGCGGGCGCTACTTGAGTCCCGGTAGCGCACCTGCCGATACGCATTGTTCAGAAAACCCTCGTCAATGACCGCTTCATAACTGAACGCGGCAATCAGGTCGGTGCGCAGAATCTGGGTCAGGGTCAGTCCGTAGCGGCGGCGCTCCAGATGCTCTTCAAAGTCCGGTCGATCGTTGCGACCGATCACATCGTCGCCGTAGCTGGTGGTGAGGCTGACGGTGGTCAGGTCGCCAAAAAAAGTTTGGGTGATACCAAAGCTGACGGTTTCCGCGTCGTAATCATTTTCCTGGCTGGTAGCGTAGCCGGCGCTGATCAAGGTGCGGTCGTTCAGATAGTCGATACCGGCGTTGTACTCGGTACGCTCTTCGGCGTAGGGACTGGCGGCGGAGTTGACGTCCACCCCGGCGGCTTCCACATCAATGGACGCGCCGCTGACGGTATCGACGTAATACTTACCGGACACCGAGACCGATTCGCCAATGCTTTTGCGCACCAACACCGAAGGCCCGTCAATCTTGACGCCGCCCCCATCGTAGCTGTGATACAGAACATCGATGCGCTCTTCGGGCAGTACGGACGCCCCGGCGGTGCCGGCAAAACACCCGACAACCAGCAGCGCCAGCCAGTGCCTTACCCGCGTGCGCGATCGATCAGTTGCAGCCACAGCCGCCTCCCGCACTGCCATCAGCGCCACGACCGGCCTCCCGGGCGTCGTGCACATGCCCCAGATAACTGCTGGAGGCCGGGTCGCGATCAAAGCTCATGATCGGGTCGGCGAGCTTCTGGCGTTCGTAGGGTTGTACCCAGGGCTGCACACTGCAGGCACCGAGCAGTGCGCAGACGGTGAGCGCGAGGCTGTAGCGAAGGGGCTTCATTCGCGAATCAACTCCCGGATCTGGTCGCGGTACTTGGCTTCATCACCGTCTTTGTAGCCGCGATTGACGTAACGCACATTGCCATCGCGATCCACCATCACAGTGGTGGGCATGGCGCTCACCTGGTAAGCGCGGCTGGCGGTGCTGTCGGGGTCGTACAGAATCGGGAAGGTGACGCCCACGTCATCCAGGAATTTCTGCGCGGCTTTGGGGTTCTGCTCGACGTTGACGCCGAACAGGGTGAAGCCGGCCTGCTCGTAGCGATCGTGTAGCTCTTCCAGCAGCGGCATCTCCTTGCGGCAGGGCGCGCACCAGGAGGCCCAGAAGTTGATCATCACCACCTTGCCACGCTGCTCTTCCAGCCGGACGTTGTCGCCGCTGTCGCTTTTCAGGGTGAAGTCCGGCGCTTTCTCGGCATAAGCCGAGGCCGCGAAACCGAACAGGGCAACCAGCAAATAGTGCGTCAATCTCATGGCTCAATTCCTCTCTTAAAACCTGATCATCATGATTAGAAAAACAGCGACACGCCCAGACGTGCCTCCAGATTATTGACTTCCACTTCCCGGCCGAACAGCTCGTGGGTAAACACGTGGCCGCGCATGCCCAGATCCAGAGCCAGCCAGTCGGTGGTGTACAGTTTGAAACCGGCGCCCAGGTTGTAGGTAAAGTAATCCTGCCCGGCGAACTCGGTATTGCCCGCGCCGCCGATGACATAGGCGCTGGTGTTGAAGCTCCAGTTTTCCGTGAGATAAATCTGCCCCGGCAGGAAATTGTAACCCAGGGAAAGATTGTAATAGGTGTAGTCCCGCTGGTCTTCGGTGAGCAGCTCCACCGCACCGCTCAGCAATTCATAGCTGGTTTCCCGGGTTTCGGTTTGGGCGGCGTTGGCCTGCAGGAAAATCGCTTCGGTGACATGATAGCTCAGGCTGACCCCGGCCACGGGATTGCTGCCGAAATCCTCCACGCTCATCAGCCCGTAGAACACACCCAGCTCGAAATTCTCGGTGTCCAGGTCGCGCTCACTGATCCGCCGGCGCTCCTCGTCCGGGCCGACAATATCACCCAGCGGCCCGTCTTGAGCGAGGGCCAGCGGTGCCGTGCTCGCCAGGGCGAGTGTCAGAAGTAGACGTTGAAACCCAGTTGCCATTCGTTAACCTCTTCGTTGGTGTCGCGGCTGGTGAGTATCTGATGTTGGGTCATTTCCAGGCGCAGGAAAAAGCGCCGGGTCAGGTAGACGTAAGCACCCAGGCTGGTCTGAAACAGATTGTCTTCCCGGTCCTCGGCTTCCACCAGCGTCGCACTCGGTTGAATACGGATCTGCCCGGTACCCAGCCGGAAATAGGGCGAGACCCACCAGTCGGGAAAGGGCTGGTGCATCAACCCGACACTGGCAATCCGGCTGTCAGAAAACTGCCCGGTGTTTTGCCCGAGACGCAGGTCGGCGGTGAGGTGTTCGGTAAAGCGAAACCCGAGGTTGAGTCCGAGGGAGTCGGCCCCATCAAAGTCTCCCCCGGCAAAGCCAAGTTCCCAACGCCGCTCGCCATAGTCCTCGCGACTGGGTGCACGAATGTCGGGGGCCTGGCCGTTACCATCGAAGGTGTTGGCGAGGCTGTCGGCGTGTATCCAGCCGGTTTTGCCGCGCCGGGTGGTGATTTTGATCCAGTCGGTGCGGCGTTTTTCCAGGGTGATGGCTTCGTCTTTTTCGACGATATGAAAGATCGGATACCCTTTGCCGGGGCCGGTATGAACGTCGATATAAGTGGTGGCGACGGTTACTGTCGGGTCGTCGGCGGTTGTCAGTGCGCTGAGTAAAGTCAGCATCGCAATAAGGAATGTTTTTATGCCTGCGGTGATGGCTGAACGTCCGGTCCGCTGTGGGGTGAAGCGTTTCAAGACTCGCTGTAAATACATCCCTGTACGCTCCTCACCGCTAGTCCCGCGGGTGAGGGTCTTGAAACGCTTCACCCCACATCGGCCCTCAGTGCTCTGTAGCTCACCCCTCTCTCTCCAGTGACTTTGGGCGGTGCTCCTCCCGAGTTTTCTACAGAGTGAGGAGGTCAGGGGCGGGGTATACCCTTCCAGGACCGTAGAGCGCGGGATTCGCGATCCCGAGCGTACAGGGATGTATTTACAGCGAGTCCTGGAAGGGTATACCCCGCCCCTGACCGGACGTGAAGCTAAACCAGAAGGTTCAAGCCCGTGCAAAAAAACCAAGTCCCTCATTCGTCGTCCTGTCGCGCCCGGTCAAAAGGGTTATTGTAATAGCGGGCGCCGGTGTCGAGCCATTCCCGCAGGAGTCGGAGTTCATTGGGGTTGAGCATACCACGGTGATCCACCGCGTCGGGATCGGTCAGGTCGTTCGTCTGTTCAAAACGGGCAAAGAACGCGGCGCTGGCAGCGGCTCCGCCTCGGGATAATGGCGCTTGTACCGGCACCGTGGTCATAATCGGAATCGGGTTGCCGTCGTCATCCAATACCAGCTCACCCTCCTCATCGGTTTCAAACTCCCCGGTTTCCACCAACAGATCGACCACCGCGCCATCGACCAGCGTCACCTCATCGTCACCATTGAGTAGCTCAAGGTAAGACGTCATCTGACCGTTGCCTGCCGCATTGCGGGTCAGCTCCAACTGGCCGGCGGGGACCCGAGGCGCATCGTCGGCGTCGAAACGGGTGTGACAGCCCACACAGGTGTGGTCCACGGGCTCATAGAATTCATCCAGGACCAACGTCGCCTGACCCTCGTCGTTTTCCTCGGTCAGCAGCCGCTGACGCTCCCACAGGTTCTGAATATGGTTTTCATAATTGATCACCACCCGGCACAACGCGGTCCATTGGGTCTGGCAGCCTTCGCTGGTGGGCGGGTAAGTGGCCGAGACGGTCAGGCCTTCGTCAGGGTTTTCGCCATTGGCGTACTCACGGTAATCGTCCGCCGCCAGGGCGCTGTACAGGCGCTGGTGATCCGGGTCGGGCTCGCGCACCGCCGGGTCGGTCCAGATGTCGGTGTAGCGGATATTCACGTCCGGATTTCGGGGACCTCTGGGGCTGCAGGTGGCGGGATCATCGGGGTTGCTGCAGGTGAAGGCGATGGCCGCGTCGAACTCGGCCATGGTCTGCTCCAGCTCGGGAAACACCGGGGTGTCAAATCGATCCGTGCGCCGGGTATTGGGAAAGGGGAGGCCCTCGGTATCCGCGCCAGTATAAGCGGGTAGCGGCCCGCGTTCGGGGTGGCCGTGGGGGACTTCACTATCGGCGCTGTGACAGCCCTGACAATTGCGTTGCTCCCCGGGACGTAATTGCAACCAGTTGCGGTGCGGGGGCATGATCCGGGTGCCCTCGGCATCGACGATATCGAAACTGAAAGCGATATCCGCGGGCACCTTGGTCATTACCGACCCGTCGGGCTCGATGGGCACATAGCCGAGAATTTCCAGCAGGCCCCGGTTCTGGTTGAAGCGGTTGCCGAACACCTCGCCGTCCTGGTCGTTCAGGGTATCGTTGTCCGGGCTGGAGACGGCTTTCAGCAGTCGCAGGAAGCGGGCCGGTCGCTCCTCAGCCGTGGTCTGGGCCGGGTCCATCAGCGCGTCGATATCGACGCTCGCCTCGCCGTCCAGGTCGTACACACTCTGAATATGCAGTACCCCGACGCCTTCACTGACCCAGTTGGACTCGCCCACCAGGGGCTCCTGAAAGCCGGGCCGGGGGCGGGGCTCCAGGGCGATGGGGTCGGTGACCATCTGGTCTTCTTCCGGCAGCACCACCGGTTGCTGAGTGGGGCCCTCCGGGTCAAACACCCACAGGCCGAACAGCGGTGGGGCGGGTTCGCTACCCTCGATGTTCAGCCATTCGTCGGTACAGGGGCGAATCCGGACGCCATCCTCCTGCTCGGGTTCGGGCACGGACACCCGGCAGGGGCTCCAACTGACCAGTAAGCGCTCACTACCATCCTGCATGGGATAGGCCGCGTGGTAGAGCCCGGCGCGGGAGATATCGCCGTTCAGGGGAATGGGTCGATCGGCGAGTGACCTCTGGGCCGGGCCGCCCTCGACACCGTCCAGCGTCTGATCATTCTCGACATGGTTGGCCACATCCACCCGCACCAGGTCTCCGCCCAGCAGCTCGTCTTGTGGCTTGGCAATGGCCAGCAATTGACCGCCCAGTGTCAATTGGGTCGAGAAGAGGGCGGGTGCCTCACTGCCGGCCAGACTGTGGTAACCGTAGCGCGGCGCCAGGCCCGTTCCATCGGGGTTGAGCTGATAGAAGCTCAGCCGGTTTTGCGCGAAACCATCCCAGCGGGTGAACAGCACCCGGCCGTCGGCGTCGATCAGCGGCTGCAGGTCGTGGCTCTGGTTGTAGCTGATCTGGTCGATATTGCGCCCGTCCGCATCCATCACGTGGAGCACCAGGGCATCCTGATTGTCGTTTTCGGTCTGGGCCGCGAATTGGGGTTTGCCGTCGTCAAGCAGCACCGCCCGGCTGCGGCTCTGGCGGGTGGAGCTGAACAGGATGCGGTCATCGGGCAGATACTGCGGGCTGACGTCCTGACCTGCCTCGGCACTCAGATCGGAGCTGATCACCCGGCGTAGGGACTCGGTGTTCAGATCGTATTCCCAGATATTCCAGGTGGGTTGCTCGTCGTCATCCGCGTCTTCGATCTCCGGCGCCCGCAGGGCAAACAGGAAGCGGTCCCCATCCGGGTGGGGGGCAATGTCCTTTACATCGTAAAGCGCCTCCTCATCGAACAGCCCGGCGGTCAGCTCCCGCCGGCCCGCCGTCGCGGTGGCCCGGTCCTGGAAGTACAGTCGGGCGCCAGCGTTAAACCGGGCCGGCTCGGTCAGTACCTCAGCCAGAATTTCCTCGGAGTCTTCATCCCGGGGTACCGGGCGCAGCACATAGACAATCGGAAAATCCACCACCACCGGGTCCGGTGTCTGACCGCCGCCGCTGTCCTCGCCGGGCCCTACCGGGTCACCCACGCCACCGCCACAGGCAGTGAGCCCCAGCGCCAGCAGCGGCAGCAATGTCGAACGTGTGATGGCACGGAGTGTCATGACGGATGTCCCGGAGCAAAAGCGCCATTATCAGGGCTTTCGGGGCCGACGGAATGGGATCCAGTGCCAAAAAACGGCATTGAATGCCGGAAGTGTGACCCACTTATCAAAACCCGTGGCTAAGCCCGCACAGGAACTGGTCGGTATCATCCCTATAATGGTCTGGAACGCGCGTCAAATGTTACACAAAAACCACCAGACTCCCGCCGGCCAATGTGGCCCGGTCTGGCGGATAAGCACCAATGGCCTTGGGGAATAACCGTGAACAGCACCCGCCAACTTCCGTTACGCGGCGTCATGCGTCTGCGCTCCGTTTTCTGTCTGATGCTGATTCTGGTTGGCGTCGCGGCGCAGGCCGGCCCCCGGGAGCAGGCGCTGCAGATTCACAACCGGATTGCCGGCGTGCCGCCCAGCGAAAGCGTGCTGTTGCAAATGGCCGACCTGATCGCTGAGGGAGACGTCGACGCTGCGGTTGAGTTGGCGATGGACAATGAGCATTTTTACAGCGTCACCCTGAAAAACATGGCCACGCCCTGGACCAATCGGGATCAGAGCGTGTTTGCACCGCTCAACGACTACACCGCCACCTTTATCGGCATGGTGCGCGACGGGGAAGACATTCGCGGTCTGCTCTACGACAACGTTCTGTACGTCGGAAGCGCCAGCGGATTGCCCGCCTATGCCAATGACGACAATCAGCATTACGAGGCACTGGAAACCCAGGGCCTGCCGCTGGGCGACCCGGAAGTACTGGTCAAGCGCACCCAGTCGGATGTCAACGGTCTGCCCGCCGAGGCGACCGCCGGGGTGATGACCAGTCGAGCCGCAGCGCGCGCCTTCTTTTACGCGGGCACCAACCGTGCCATGTTCCGCTTCACGTTACTCAATCACCTGTGCCGGGATCTGGAGCAGGTGCACGACACCAGCCTGACCCCGGACCGCATCCGTCAGGATGTCAGTCGCAGCCCCGGAGGGGACAGTCGGGTCTTCCTGAATAACTGCATGGGCTGTCATAACGGCATGGATCCTCTGGCCCAGGCCTATGCCTATTACAACTGGGACTATGATGCCGACGCCGATCCCGAGGGTGAGGACGGCCGACTGACCTACAACCGCGAAGGTGAAACCGAAGCGGAAACCGGCACCCGCGTGGTGCCCAAGTACCACATCAATGCCAATACCTTCCGTTACGGCTATGTGACCATGGATGACCAGTGGGACAACTACTGGCGTAAAGGCAACAACCGGGTGCTGGGCTGGAGCGATGCCCTGCCGGGTAGCGGTGAGGGCGCCAAGAGCATGGGCATGGAGCTGGCCCACAGTGAAGCGTTTGCCAGCTGTCAGGTGGAAAAAGTCTTTCGTCAGGTGTGCCTGCGCCAACCGGGTAGCCCCGAGGATCACCAGTTGATCGACACCGCCACCGCCAACTTGGCCAACGCCGGATTCGATCTGCGCCGCGCGTTTATCGACACCGCTGACTACTGCAAGGGAGAGTGATGATGAGCCTGATAAAGCACTCTCCAATCATCCTCGGATTTCTATTCCTGTTGGCAGGCTGTGGCTCCGATAGTGGCAGCGACGTCCAACAGAATGTTGACCCCAATCAGGAACCCCCGGCGGCCACCTACGACGGCCCGGCGCCGCAGACCGATGATGTGCAGCAGTTCAAACTGTCGGTGTGGGATCCACTAGCGGTGGAAAACCGCTGTGGCAGTTGCCATGGCACCGGCGGACAGGAACCCACCTTTGTGCGCTCGGACGATATCAATTTGGCCTATGCGGATATCAATGATTACATCGACCTGGAACAACCCGCCAATTCTCGTCTGGTGACCAAGGTCGCCGAAGGCCACAACTGTTGGCAGGCCAGCGCCGACGCCTGTGCCGACATCATCGAGGGATACGTAGAGGCCTGGGCCAGTGCCTCCGGTTCGGTCAGTACTCGGGTGGTCTTTGAGGCGCCGGATGATCAGGCCGTGGGGAGCAGTAAAATCATGCCTGCCGAACCTGGCGCTTTTGCCAGCACGGTCTATCCGTTGTTGACCGAATACTGCAGCGAGTGTCACACACGCAGCGCGCCCACGGCACAGCAGCCCTACCTGGCCAGCAGCTCGGTATCTCTCTCTTTCGAAGCGGCGCGCACCCGTATGCGCCTGGATGATCCGGCCGATTCCCGACTGGTGCAACGACTGGGGAACGAGGGCCATAACTGCTGGAGTGACGACTGCCAGAGCGATGCCAATGCCATGACCGCGGCCATCGCCGAGTTCGCCGACAGCATTCCTGAAACAGAAATCAATCCGGATCTGGTGGTCAGTCGGGCGCTCAGTCTCGGTAACGGCATCGTCGCCAGCAGCGGCGGACGGATCGACACCCACATTATTGCCAAGTACGAGTTCAAAACCGGACAGGGTCCCATCGCCTACGACACCAGTGGTGTCGAACCCGCCGCCAACCTCAATCTCAGTGGTGATGTGCAGTGGATGAGCTCCTGGGGGCTTCGCCTGAACAGCAGCGGCAATGACGGAAAGGCCCAGGCGGCCACCAGTGGTAGCCGCAAGCTGCACGACCTGCTCACCGCCACTGGTGAGTACAGTATCGAAGCCTGGGTGATTCCCGATAATGTGACCCAGGGGGACGGCGGTGCGGATACCGCCCGCATTGTCAGCTACTCCGGTAGCAACGATGTGCGCAATTTTACTCTGGGCCAGACGCTCTACAACTACGATTTTCTCAATCGCAGCAGCGAAACGGATGTCAATGGTCTGCCTGCCCTGTCCACCAACGATGCCGACGAACGTCTGCAGGCCACCTTGCAACATGTGGTGGCCACTTTCGATCCGGTCAACGGTCGGCGCCTTTATGTGAATGGTGAGTTTACCAATGACGGAGATCCACTGGCGGGCGCCGCGCTGGAAGAGTGGAGTGAAACCTTCGCGTTGGTGCTCGGCAACGAAGTGTCCGGCAGCGACTACGCCTGGAGCGGCAGCATCCGCCTCCTGGCCATCCATAATCGCGCCCTGTCGCCCGAGGCGATCGGGACCAATTTTGAGGTGGGCGTCGGCGCACTGTTTTATCTGTTGTTCGATGTGTCGGATAAAATCGGCCTGGATCCGCAAACGGCGTACATCGCTTTTGAAGTTCAGCAGTTTGACGACTACGGTTACCTGTTTGCCGAGCCCTTTTTCCTGACTCTGGATGATGACGTGACCGTACCGCCCACCCCGATCAAAGGCATACGCGTTGGCGTCAATGGTCGAGAGGCTCCGACCGGTCAGGTATTTGCCGCCCTGGATACCGAACTCAGTTCCGAGGCGTTTGTCGAGGGACGCCAACCGCTGTCAGGTCAGGGTGCGGTCATTGAGCTGCAGCAGGGGCCGGACAGTGATCAGTTTTTCCTGACCTTCGATCAGTTGGGCGAGCACGAGTTTGTTCGCGTCGAAGCCGAGCCGCCAGCACCGGGCAGTCCCGCTGTGATCGAGGATCAACCACGCCTCGGTCTGCGCTCCTTTGCCGCAATCAACGCCACCCTGTCTACCGCCACGGGTATCCCGGCTACCACCGCCTCGGTGGTCGGCACCTATGAAAAAGTCCGCCAGCAATTGCCCACCGCCCCGCAGGTGGACGGCTTTGTCGCTGCGCACCAGATGGGGGTGACCCAACTGGCCGTGGTCTACTGTTCGGCTTTGACCGCAGACAGCGACAAGCGCAGCGACTATTACGCCGGATTTGATTTCAGCGCCGGTGTCAGTGGTGCCTTTGATACCGACGGTCGGTCGGCGGTGATCGAGCCGTTATTGAAACATCTGCTCGCCGCCGAAATTGAAGGCCAGTCGCTGGCCAGCCAGGCGGACCCGGTGGTTCTGCGCACGGAAATGAATGATCTGATTGATCGGATGGCGGTCAGCGGCGGTGATGCCGAGCGCAGCCGTACCATCGTTACCGCCCTGTGCGCGGCGACATTGGGCAGTGCGCTGACGCTGGTGCAGTAACCGGCTTTCAGGAACCGTTATTGATGAACATTGATCTCGACCCAACCCGGAGCAACAAGGCGAACCATTATGGCTAAACGACAGGCTCCTCTGCACCCGGATGCGCCCCTGCTGCTGGACGGTCACCACCGACCCATGACCCGGCGGGAGCTGATTTCCCACGGCTTCAAAGCCGGGGCCGGTACCATCGTCGGTGGCTCGTTGAGCGGGCTGATTGTCAATTCCGCCCTCGCCCAAGAGGTGAACCTGGCCAACGACATCGAGCAGCTGCGCCAGGACTGCGGGATCGCCAGTACCGGAGCGGGCAAGATTCCGTTTATCTGCTTTGACTTGGCCGGGGGCGCCAATATGGCGGGCTCCAACGTACTGGTGGGCGGCCCGGGTGGCCAGTTGGATTTCCTCAGCACGGCCGGCTACAGCAAGCAGGGCCTGCCGGGGGACATGACCCCCCAGTCTTCCACCGAGGATTTTGTGAACACCGACCTGGGCCTGGCGTTTCACAGTGACAGCCAGATGCTCGCCGGCATTCTGGAACGGGCCGGCGCCCGCACGGAGTTGGTCAACGGTTGCGTGATTCCCGCCCGCTCAGAAAACGACACGGGTAATAACCCCCACAACCCCATGTACGGCATCAACCGCGCCGGCGCCAACGGCGAGCTGCTGGCCCTGATCGGCTCACGGGCCAACGACTCCGGTGGCAACTCCCTGGCGCCCGCCTCCCTGATCAACCCGGAGGTGCGCCCCACCAAGGTGGACCAGCCCAGTGATGTCACCGGTCTGGTGGATACCGGGGACCTGGTCAACATGCTCAGCCAGGAAGACACCGTGCGGGTGATGGAATCCATGACCCGCATGAGCCGGGCGCGGCTGAACAACCTGAATTTTGGCACCACCGAGGATGAACAGCTCAAGGAACTTCTGAGTTGTGGCTACGTGAAAAGCGCCGATCTGGCGGCCCGCTTCGGCGACCCGGCCTCCATCGACCCGGAAGCGGACCCGGATATCATCGGTCCCAACGGTATTTTCTCGGAAGCCGAATTCATGAGTGATCGGGAGTTCCGCAAAACCGCTTCGGTGATGAAGCTGGTGGTGGAGGGCCGCGCGGGCGCGGGCACCGTCACCATGGGTGGCTACGATTACCACACCGGCGACCGGGCCACGGGCGAAATCCGCGACCTGCGCGCCGGGCGCTGCATCGGCGCCTGCCTGGAATACGCCGCCCGTAAAGGCGTGCCGATCATGGTGTATGTGTTCAGCGATGGCTCGGTATTCAGCAACGGCATGATCGACGATTCACCGGAGGGCCGTGGCAAGGGCGTCTGGACCGGTGATAACCAACAGACCGCCGCGTCCTTCTTCCTGGTGTACAACCCGAATGGTCGCCCCCAGCTGCTTGAATCCAATGGCGGGCCGGAGGCGCATCAGCAGATCGGCTACATGCGTCCCAGCGGCGACGTGGAAACCGCCTCCACCCCGGCGGCCAACAACGTCAACCTGCTGGTGGAAACCGTGGTGCTCAACTACATGGCGTTGCACGGTGAGCAGAGCCGCTTTGGAGACGCGGACAAGTTCCCCCGCAATGGCCTGGGCAATGCCGCCATGATGGATCGACTGACGGCGTTCCAGCCAATTTGTAACGGCACCATCGATAACCCCGCGTAACTTGTGGGGTAACGGCGGATGCGCTTCGCTCCGATACGTCGGACCGATCCGCCCTAAGGACCTTGTGGGTGTTACATTGACTTCGGTTTCGGCGGATGCGCCTTCGGCTTATCCGCCCTACGGCCGAGCGCAGCGGTATAAATCTGCGTAGGGCGGATAAGCGAAGCGCATCCGCCGTTACCAAAATCAATGCAATATCCATAGCTCGCGTCGGGCGCGATAAGACCGAAGCCCGCATCCACGGTCACCCAAACCGACACAACAAACTGATCCTGCCTCCTACCCCCACCGTATTGTTTGGGTGACGCTGAATCTCTGCTAATCTCATAGGTGGAGGTGGCAACCCATGAGATGGAATCGACGCGGTTTTACCTTACTACGGCCGGGGCTGCTGCTCTGGCTGGCCCTGCTGATGCTGGGCGCCCTCGGCCTGCAGGCCCAGGAAACGGACGATACGTCGTCCGGAGGCCCCCATGTGGCCGAACTCACCATTGACGGGCCCATCGGACCCGCCACCAAAGACTACATCCTGCGCTCCATCGACACCGCCCATGAAGCCGGCGCCCACGCCGTGCTGATCCGCATGGACACCCCCGGCGGCCTGGACGCCGCGACCCGCGACATGATCAAAGGCATTCTCGCCGCCCCCCTGCCGGTCATCACCTACGTTCACCCTGCCGGTGCCCGCGCCGCCAGTGCCGGCACCTATATTCTTTACGGTAGCCATGTCGCCGCCATGACCCCCTCCACCAGCCTGGGGGCGGCCACCCCGGTGCAGATGGGTGGCCTGCCGACACCGCCCAGCGGCGAGCAGGAATCGGGCAATGAGGGTGATCAGGAATCCGGGGAGTCGTCCCCGGATGCGTCGCCACAGCCCGGCAGCGCCATGGAGCGCAAGGTGATCAATGACTCGGTGGCCTTTATCCGTGGCCTGGCGGAGCGCTATGACCGTAACGCCGACTGGGCTGAAAAAGCCGTGCGCGACGCGGTGAGCCTGACCGCCAGCGAAGCCCTGGAGCAGAACGTGATCGATCTGGTGGCCGACAACCGCGAGGATCTTCTGGCGCAACTCGATGGCCGCGAGGTCCAATTGGAAAGCGGCCCCTTCACCCTTCAGACGGCGGATCTGCCCATAGTGAGTTATGCGCCGGATTGGCGCAGTGAGTTACTGGGCATAATCACCAATCCGCAGATTGCCTCGATTCTGCTGTTGATCGGGGTCTATGGGCTGATACTGGAAGGTTATAACCCGGGCGCCCTGGTGCCCGGTGTGGTCGGCATCATCTGTCTGCTGCTTGGGCTCTATGCGCTGCAGGTGTTGCCGGTGAATTATGCGGGGCTGGCGCTGATCGTACTCGGGGGCATACTCATACTGGCGGAAGCGTTTCTGCCCAGCTTCGGGGTGCTCGGTATAGGCGGAGTGATCGCTCTGGTGATGGGTTCCATCATGCTGGTGGATACCGACGTGCCGGGTATGGAAGTGTCCTATGAAATTGTGGGTGCGGTGGCCGCCGTGGGATCACTGGTTGTGCTGGGCATTGTCACCATGGTCGGTCGTAGCTTGCGGATGCCGCGCAAGGATGTCAGCCACGCCATGGAGGGTCGGGTTGCCGACGTTACCCAGGTAGGTGAAGAGCATGCAACGGTTCGTATTGATGGCGAGTTCTGGACGGTGTCCAGCGATCAACCGCTGAAACCTGGCGACACGGTGGAGGTGGTGTCGCAGGACGGTTTGCACTTGAGGGTACGCCCTACCGGTCAGTAAAGGGCGGCTGGCACTTTTATCCAAGAACGGAGATACCCTATGTTATACGAATATTTCTTTGGTCTACTCATCACGTTTGTGGTGTTACTGCTCGCCTATGCGATTCGCATTCTACGCGAGTATGAACGGGGCGTGGTCTTCATGTTGGGTCGCTTTCAGAAGGTCAAAGGCCCCGGTCTGGTAATCATCATTCCTTTCATCCAGACCATGGAGAAGGTGGACTTGCGTACCATTGTAATGGACGTGCCGAGTCAGGACGTGATCAGCCGGGACAACGTCTCGGTGAAGGTGAATGCAGTGGTTTACTTTCGAGTGGTTGATCCGGAGAAGGCGATCATCAATGTGGAGCATTACTACGAAGCCGTAAGTCAGTTGGCCCAAACCACGCTGCGCTCGGTACTGGGTAAACACGAGCTGGATGAAATGCTCTCCGAACGTGACAAGCTGAACCAGGATATTCAGGAAATTCTGGACCAGAGCTCCGATACCTGGGGTATCAAGGTCAGCAACGTGGAAATCAAACACGTCGACCTGGATGAGAGCATGATCCGGGCGATTGCCCGTCAGGCTGAGGCCGAGCGCTCCCGTCGTGCGAAAATCATTCACGCCGAGGGTGAATCCCAGGCGGCGGCCAAGCTGACCGATGCGGCGGTGGAGCTGTCCAGGAACCCCAACGCGATGACGCTGCGTTATCTACAGACCTTGATCGATATTGCGGGCGAGAAAAATTCCACCATTGTGTTCCCGCTGCCGGTGGATATGTTGGGTAACATCATGGAGCAGTTCAAGTCCAAAGGGTCGTAAGGTGTTTCGGTTGTGGTAACGGCGGATGCGGGCTTCGCCCTTATCCGCCCTACGCGAATCTATACCGCTGCGCTCGGCCGTAGGGCGGATAAGCCGCAGGCGCATCCGCCGTTACCCAAACCGGCGCGTCGAAGCGAAACGCATCCGCCGTTACCCAAGCCGAGGCAGCACCGAAAGCTCCTCCCCTTCACTCATTCTCCTGCCGCGCGTACACCTCCACCGCCTCGGTCTCATCAATCACCACATCCACATTGATGGGCTGACAGCATACCTGGCAGTCCTCCACATAAGACTGCTCGCTGATCGACGGATCGATCAACAGGGTGATCACTTCATCGCAATACGGGCAGTGGATGTTTTTCTCGATCTGTTCAGACATAACCGCCTCTCCCTATAGATAGCGCCTTGTTCTTGGACGTTTGTCGATCCCGGGTGTTCCCGGGTGGCTCAAAGCGTGGGGATTGCCGCCATTAATTGGCGAGTGTATTCGGTTTTGGGTGCTTCGAATACGGTTTTTGCATCGCCTGATTCAATCATCTTGCCGGCTTTCATGATCATTACCCGATGACTCAGGGCCCGCACCACACTCAGGTCGTGACTGACAAAGAGGTAACTCAGGCGTCGCTCGCGCTGCAAGCGGCGTAAAAGATCAATAATGTCTTTCTGGACCGAGCGGTCGAGCGCCGAGGTGGGTTCATCCAGAATCAGTAACTTGGGGTCGAGTATCAGCGCCCGGGCAATGGCAATGCGCTGGCGCTGGCCGCCGGAAAACTCCCCCGGGTAGCGGTGGCGAGTCGCGGGGTCCAGCTGTACTGCCTCCATGGCGCGTACCACCTCGCGGTCCAGCTCGTCGGCGTTCATTGAGGTGTGTACCCGCAGACCTTCGGCGATGATCTGACTGACCGACATGCGCGGACTCAGGCTGCCGTAGGGGTCCTGAAAAATAATCTGCAGGCGTCGGCGCAGTGGTCGCATCGCCTTGTGGTCCAGAGCGTTGAGATTGAAGCGCTGCTCGCCTTCCTCATTGAACCAGATATCGCCACGGCTACCGATCAGCCTCAGCAGGGCGCGGCCCAGCGTGGTTTTTCCGGAGCCACTTTCACCCACAATGCCCAGGGTTTCCCCGGCGCGAATCGACAGGCTGATATCGTCCACCGCTTTGACGTGATCATACACACGTTTGAAAACGCCGCGGGTCATGGGGAACCAGACGCGCATCTGATCGGCGCTTAAAATCGTCGGGGCATCATCGGGAACCGGTTCGGGCTCGCCTCTTGGCTCGGCGTCGAGCAGCCGTCGGGTGTACTCATGTTTGGGTTGTTGAAAGACGTCCCGGGTGGGTCCGGTTTCCACCACTTCACCCGATTGCATGATCGCGACCCGGTCCGCGAGCTGGCGGACAATGGCCAGATCGTGAGTGATGAACAGTACCGCCATATTCAGTTCTTGCTGCAGATCCTGAATCAGCTTCAACACCTGGGCCTGAATGGTGACATCCAGCGCCGTGGTGGGCTCATCGGCGATCAGCAGGTCCGGCTCGTTGATCAGGGCCATGGCGATCATCACCCGTTGGCGTTCACCGCCACTGAGTTCGTGAGGCAGGGCATCGAGTCGTTGCTCGGGATTGCGCAGGCCGACCCGATGCAACCACTTCAACACCGTGGGGCGGGCATTCTTGCGGGCAGTGCCGTTATGCAGAAACAGGGCTTCGGCCAGCTGCTTTTCGATGCTGTGCAGCGGGCTGAGGCTGGTCATCGGCTCCTGGAAAATCATACTGATGCGCGCGCCGCGAATCGGGCGAAGGTCCCGTTCTTCCAGGCGCAGCAAATCCCGACCTTCAAAATAGACGGCGCCATCGGTGTAGCGGGCGCTGTGCTCCGGCAGCAACCGGAGAATGGATTGAGCGGTAACGGATTTGCCGGAGCCGCTTTCCCCCACCAGCGCAAGCGTTTCGCCTTTGGCAATGGCGAGGCTGACGCCGGAGACGACGGTTTTATAGGCATCTCCGGTGCGGAACTGGACGGACAGTCGGTCAATATTCAGTAGTATTTCGGTCATGGCGTCACCGGGTCCGATTGGGGTCGAGGGCATCGCGAGCGGCTTCGCCGACGAACACCAGCAGGGTGAGCAACACGGACAGCACGACAAACACCGAAAGCCCGATCCAGGGGGCGTGCAGATTGTTTTTCCCCTGGCTGACCATTTCGCCCAGAGAGGGCGAGCCGGGTGGCAGGCCAAAGCCGAGAAAATCCAGCGCGGTCAAACTGGTGATCGAGCCAACCATGATGAACGGCAGGAAGGTGACCGTGGCCACCATGGCGTTGGGCAGCAAATGCCGGAACATCAGGGCGCGATCCGATACCCCAAGTGCCCGGGCCGCCTGTACGTAGTCAAAATTACGGGCTCGCAGAAACTCCGCGCGCACCACGCCTACCAGCGCCATCCAGCCGAACAACAGCAAAATGCCGAGCAGAATCCAGAAACTGGGTGGGACAAAACTGGCAATGATGATCAGCACGAACAGTGTTGGCACACTGGACCAGACCTCCAGCAGGCGCTGCCCGAACAGATCAACTTTTCCCCCGTAAAAACCCTGCACGGCGCCGGCGGCAATGCCGACAATGGAGGTCAGTACGGTCAGGATCAGACCGAATACCACGGAGATGCGAAAGCCGTACAACAGACGGGCAACTACGTCCCTTCCTTGATCGTCGGTGCCGAGCCAGTTTTCACCGGTCGGAGGGCTGGGCGCCGGGGTGGGCAGGTCGTAGTTGATAGTGCGGTAGTTGAAACGGATCGGGGGCCAGAGCATCCAGCCTCCGTCGTTGATCAAACCGGCGATGTAGGGATCCCGGTAATCGGCGTTGACGGCGAAGTCACCGCCAAATTCCAGTTCGGTGTAGTCGTTCAACAGCGGAAAATACAGCTCGTCCTGAAAACTGATGAGGATGGGCTTTTCATTGGCAATCAGGTCGGACAGCAGGCTTACGGCAAACAGTGCCAGAAAAATCCACAGGCTCCAGTTGCCGCGCCGGTTGTTGCGAAACCGATGCCAGCGCTCTTGATTGAGTGGGGTCATGGTCAAGCGCAACTCCTAACGGGATTCAAAATCAATGCGGGGGTCCACCCAGGTGTACGCCAGGTCACTGATAATCCCGATCAGCAGACCCAGCAGGCCAAAAATATAGAGGGTGCCGAACATTACCGGATAGTCCCGCTGCAGGGTGGACTCAAACCCGAGCAGGCCCAGACCCTCCAGGGAGAAAATCACCTCAATCAGCAGTGATCCAGCAAAAAACATACTGATAAAAGTGGCCGGGAATCCGGCGATCACAATCAGCATGGCATTGCGGAATACGTGCTTGTACAGAATACGTTTTTCGGTCGCACCTTTGGCTTTGGCCGTCATGACGTACTGCTTATTGATTTCATCCAGAAACGAGTTCTTGGTCAGCATCGTCAGGCTGGCGAAACCACCGATGGTCAAGGCGAGCACGGGCAATGCCATATGCCAGAAGTAATCGAGGATTTTCTGGTACCAGAGCAGTTCGTCAAAGTTCTCCGACACCAGGCCACGCAGTGGAAACCAGTTGAAGTAGGAGCCGCCGGCAAACAGGATGATCAACAGAATGGCAAACAGGAAGCTCGGGATGGCGTTGCCGATGACCACCACCCAACTGGTCCAGACATCAAACCGGGAGTGATGTCGCACGGCTTTGCGGATGCCCAGCGGAATGGAGATGGCATAGATCAATAGCGTGCTCCACAGCCCCAGTGACAGAGAGACCGGTAAGCGTTCGATGACCAGCTCAATCACCGAGCGGGCCCGAAACAGGCTGTCACCGAAGTCAAACACCAGATAGTTCTTGAGCATGATGACGTAACGCTCCCAGAGCGGCTTGTCGAACCCGAACTGCCGTTCGATTTCGGCGATCACCTCCGGGTTCAAGCCTCGGGCCCCCCGGCTATCTCCAGAGTTCTGGGCCACCTCGCCCGATGCGGCGCCGCTAACACGATCCAGGTCTGTACCCTGAACATTCAGCGCGCTGGCCAGCATCTGCTCGACCGGCCCCCCGGGGGCGGCTTGAACGATAAAAAAATTGAGCGTGATGATGGCCAGCAGAGTGGGTACAACCAACAGCAGCCGGCGAATGATGTAGGCGGTCACAACAGCTTACTCCGCGTTGAACGACGCACTAGCGTGTGAGTTTCTTCGCTTTTTCGTCGTCGAACCACCAGGTACTCAGGCCGATGGCATACTCGGGCCGCTTTTCCGGCCGATCGAACTGATTCCAGTAGGCAATGCGGAAATAGCTGGAATGCCAGTGGGGAACCAAATAGAAATTCCAGCGTGCCACCCGATCAAAGGCGTGGCCGTAGGCCAGCAGCCTATCGTCGTTCTGCTGGTTTTCTTCGATGCCTCGTATCAGGGCATCAATTACCGGGTCCTGAACGCCCGCCTGATTGTAGGTGGAGTCCACATAGTCGGAATGCCAGGTAATGCGCATATTCGGGTGCGGGTAGGGATTGGCCCGGTAGCCCTGGAAAATCATATCGTAATCCCGGGAGCGCAATCGGTTCAGAAACTGGGTACTATCGACTTGACGCAGGTTCATGGTAATGCCCAGACGTTCCAGGTTGCGCTTGAATGGAAGACCGATTCGCTCGCCCGTAGAGGAGTAAATCAGCAGTTCAAATTCAAACGGTTTACCACTCTCCCCGTGCACCATTTTGCCGTCTTTCAGCTCCCAGCCGGCGTCCTTGAGCAGCGCCATGGCTTTGCGCAGCGCCGGGCGGATATTGCCCGAGCCATCGGTCTGGTTGGGCACCCATACCTTGCCGAACACCTCTTCCGGGAGCTGATCACGGAACGGCTCCAGAATACTCATTTCCCGTTCCGAAGGCTCGCCCTCAGCCATGTAGGGCGTATTCTGGAAAAAGCTGTAGGTGCGTTGATACTGATCGTAGAACAGGTTCTTGTTCATCCATTCGAAATCCAGCGCATAGTTGATCGCCTGACGGACGCGTCGGTCGGCAAACAGCTCGCGTTGGATATTGAAGACAAACCCCTGGGCGGGCTGGGGAATATCGTGAGCCAGCTCGTCTCGCTGAATATCCCCGCGGGTCACTGCCGCCACGTCGTAATCTTCGGCCCACTGCTTGGCCACATTCTCCTGGCGGAAGTCGTATTCACCCGCCTTGAAGGCCTCCAGGGCGACATTGGTGTCCCGGTAGTAGTCGTAGCGCATGGTTTTGAAGTTGTTGAGGCCCTTGCGGCTGGGCAGATCGGCCGCCCAATAATCGTCTACCAGCTCATAGGTGACGCTCTGGCCCATTTTGTACTCGCTGATGCGATAGGGGCCACTGCCCACTGGTGGCTTGTCCAGCGGCTCGGACAGATCCCGATCCTGCCAGTAATGAGCGGGGAATACCGGCAAATCCACGAGGTTCTGTATATCTTCCCGGCTGGGGCTTTCAAAATGAAACTTCACCCGGTGCTCGTCCAGTACTTCTGCCCGAATCACATTCTTGTAATGGTTTTTGACAAAGGGCACGCCCTGGTCCATCAGCTTGTCAAACGTGAAAGCCACATCCTTGGCGGTGATCGGTTTCCCGGCCTGATCCCGGGCCTCCGGATTGATATTGAAAATCACCCAGGCGTAGTCCTCGGGGTATTCGAGGCTTTCGGCGATCAGCGGGTAATAGACTCCAATTTCATCATCACTGGAGACCATCAGCGGGTCGTACAGATCGCCACTCATGGCCGCCGGGTCGCCCCGTTGGGCATAGCGATTGAAATTGTCGTAGGTGCCGATCTCGGCCAGAACGATTTGTCCCCCTTTGGGTGCATCGGGGTTGACGTAATCAAAGTGCTCGAAATCAGGTCCGTATTTGGGCTCACCCCGGGCGGCGAAGGCGTGGCTTTTGATAATGGGAACGGCGGCTGACTCGGTCTCGGCCATAGCGGAAGTGTTCAGGAGCAGCAGGGCGAGCAACGAGCCGCTCAAGACACGGAGAGTCTGACGGTAAAAGTCCGGACGAAGTTGATCGAACATGGTAATCCTCATCATGATGAAGCCGGTAACTCAGGCGGTTAGAACTCCGCACGTCGAATGGGTTCAAGGCTAAGGCAATTTAGCGCCAATTTCCATGGTTATGGGTGTAACAGGTCGGACACCCGCGCCCGCAGTGCCGGCACCACCTCCGCCTCAAACCACGGATTGCGCCGCAACCACAGGTTGTTTCTGGGGCTGGGGTGGGGCATGGGCAGCTTATCGGGCCAGTAGTCCCGCCAGTTGGCCACCCGCCGGGTCAGGGTTTCCCGGCTCTTGCCCAGATGGTAGGCGTGGGCGTATTGGCCGATCACCAGGGTCAGTTCCAGGTTGGGCAGTTGCGCCAGCAGGTGGTGGTGCCAGGTCTGGGCGCACTCAGGTCTCGGCGGCAGGTCGCCGGAGCGGCCCTTGCCCGGGTAGCAGAAGCCCATGGGGATGATGGCCAGTTGGGTGGGGTCGTAAAAGGTTTCGCGGTCGATGCCCATCCAGTCCCGGAGCCGGTCGCCACTGGGGTCATTGAACGGCAGCCCGGTGTCGTGCACCCGCCGTCCGGGCGCCTGAGCGGCCACCAGAATACGGGCGTCCGGGTGAAACTGCAGGACCGGCCGGGGCCCCAGGGGGAGCGAGGGGGCACACAGGGTGCAGCGGCGAACGTCGTCCAGCAGTGGTTGCCAGTCGTTGTAGGATGTTGGCAAGCGAGTACCTCTCTCGGTGGTCTGGGCTCGGGAAATTGTAAAGCCTTTAGCGCGCCCCTGTCGTGCCGGATGATGGGTTGAGTTTTATGCCAGCCTCGTTGGCCTGTGGACTTTTGTGCCCACTTGTTGAAATGTCGGTCACGGGTTGTATGAGATGTGTCCGGCTTCATATTTTTTTCCCGCCAAAAACACGAAGCTACCCGCGATCCCAACCCGTTTCGGCGCCAAAGCCGTGAGGCTTTGTGGGATTGTTGTACCCGAAATCGTTATTTAATAATTGACTATAAGAGGGATTATCTATGCGGTACCAATCGTTGTTATTCGGTTCATTTACCCTGATGTTGTCCGCCAGTGTGATGGGGCATGGCGTGATGTCGGAGCCGGCGTCACGCAACTGGACCTGTGGCGCCATCACCAAACCTGATACAGCTCCGGCGGGCAGTGCCTGTGCTGAAGCATTTGAAGGTGATTTCCAGGGCGGTTACCAGTTCATGAGTGTGCTCACTCACGATCTGGGTCGTAAAGGTGTGTCTCCGTTGCCGGACAATGTCTGTGGCTTCGACAGTGAGACCTGGCAGGGCGGCGCCACCCCGTGGGACAAGCCCATTGACTGGCCCACCAATGAAATCAGCCCCGGGCCTCTGACCATCACCTGGGACATTTCCTGGGGCCCGCACTTTGATGACACCGAAGAATTCGTTTACTACATCACCAAGCCGGACTTCCAGTACGAGGTGGGCAAGCCGCTGACCTGGGACGACTTTGAGAGTGAGCCTTTCTGTGATCTCACCGGCTATGACGATACCAACCCCGGCGCCACGCCGAACATTACACCGGAGAAGGGCAGCTCGCTGTTCCATACCGAATGTGTGGTGCCGGAGCGTACCGGGCGGCATGTGATCTACGGGGAATGGGGGCGTAACTACTATACCTACGAGCGCTTCCACGGCTGTATTGACGTGCAGTTCGATGGTGACAACGGGGGCGATCCGCAACCGGATCCGGTCGTGGCTGATCTGACCGCTTCGCCGGCAAACAGCGTGTTTGCAGGTGCCGGCGAGATTCAGCTCAGTGCCTCTGGCTCATCCGGCAGCAACCTCAGCTATAACTGGAGCGTCGAAGCCAGCAACAGCGCTCTGTACTCCCTGAGCAGTACTTCGGACGCCAGCACGGTACTGACTCTGGCCGAGCCGCAGTCTGAGAGCGACGTGACCGTCCGGGTTCAGGTCAGCAATGCCGATGGTTCGGACACCGACGCCTTCAGCTTCACCCACGTACCCTCCACCGGCACCAGTTGGGAAGATGTGGCACCGCTGACCAACGCGGCGCAAACGCTCAGTGCGGGCGACGAAGTGCAGTTGCGTCTGGTGACCAATGAGGGGACGGATGTTTACCTGCCGAGCACACCGTTTGTGGTCGACAATGGTGACGCCGCCGTCTGGACCTATGAGCTCGCTCAGGCCGTCAATGGGGAAAACACCGATGTACGGGTTGGTGTGCTGAACGATGACGGTGACGTCGAGCCGGCTCAGAGCGCCACGGAAAACCGTGTGTACGCGCAAGTGCCGTCCGCCTACAGCGGCGCCTTCCTGCAGGTGGACGAAGCGGACGATGGCGACAATGGTGACGGTGGTGACAACGGAAACGGCGGCGCTACTTGCGAGTACGTCATCAATAGCGACTGGGGCTCCGGTTTCGTGGCCGGTATTGTGATTACCAATAACGGTTCCGAGACCATCAACGGTTGGGAAGTGTCCTGGGATTACAGCGGCAACACCCAGGTGACCAATGGTTGGAGTGCCGAACTGTCGGGGTCGGGCCCGTACACCGCGAGCAATATGAGCTGGAATGCGAGTATTGCGCCGGGAAGCTCGGTGGAGTTTGGCTTCCAGGGTACCGGCAGTGCTGAAACCCCTGAAGTGACCGGCGACATCTGCGACTGATCACCGGGAGTGTAAGCCAAAAAAAATCCGGGGGTGGTGTCACCCCCGGATTTTTTTTAGCGTCGTCAGATCAGCTCCGGCGGGATACCAGGCGAATCCCGGCGAGCGCCAGCAACATCAACAGCAATCCGGCATTGGCACTGCCGCTGCTGCCGCGATCCGGTTCGGGAGCTTCGCTGTCCCCATCGGTATCGTCGTCATTGCCGCCGTCGGTGTCGTCATCGTCGCCGGTATCGGCCTGGGCAATCTGGAACACCGCGGTGGTCCGTGCGGGCACCGTAAAGGTTCCAGTGTCGGCATCAAAGGTAGCGCCCTGAGCCGTCTCATCGTCGGACGCCTGCTGCAGCGGATGCAGTTCCCATTCAGCGTCGGCCCAGTCCTCGGAGCTCAACGTCTGAGCGTCCACATGGGCATTGAACAATACCATCACCGCCTCCCGCTCCGGGTCGACGTCATCGCTGCCATCGGCAATGTGCATGGCGACCAGTGCCGGCTTCTGCTCGGCGCCGGTGTTGTGGAAACTCACCTGTTCGTTAATCGCAGCGCCGGTTTCCAGGCGGAACAGTTTTGAACTGTGACGGATGGCCAGCATTTCTTTGAAGTGCGCCAGGCTGCTCAGGATATGCGCCTCGTCCACCGCCAGAGTCTCATCCGCCAGCCGGGGCTGAATCGTATCCCAGCTCGCCTCTGTGGAGTGGGCCGGCGGCAGGCCACGGCCCCAGCCGTTCTGTTGATAACTGTAGTCCAGCAGATTGAACCAGTCGCCGGAATCGTAGCTGTCGCGATCCATGGACTTGGAGCGCATCAGCTCCTGGCCGGCCTGCACGAACGGAACGCCCTGAGCGAGCAACGCCAGGCTGGTACCCATGTTGTGCACCCGTACCCGATCTTCCGGCGTACGATCCAGCGGGATCTTGTACTGGTTGATGTCGAACAGGGTTTCGTTATCGTGCTTCTCGATATAATTGATCGACTCTTGCGGGTCCAGAGTGTAGCCCACGGCCGCGCCGTAATCACCGGTCACCTCGTTGCCCTGCCAATCGATAAACGCAAAGTCTTTCAGACTGCCGGCCAGACCAATGCGGATGCGGTCGGTGCTGGTCATCAACCGCTCCAGTTCATCGGCGCTACCGTCATTTTCGGCATTGGGATCGTAATACAGACCGTTGATGAAGCTCTGGTTGATGACATGATTGACGCCGCTGTCAAACGGGCTGCCGCCGCGTACCGCGTCGCGGAAGCGATCGTTGAAGGTGCCCACACCGGTGCCGGCCATATTGATCTGGGTGGCCTGCTCAAAGCGCGCATTGTCGGCCACTTCACCGAAATTCCAGCCTTCGCCGTACAGATAAATATGCTCACCGTTCACACCGTGTTCTTCCTCGGTCAGTGTGGCCAGCTGCTCCTTGACCTTGAGAATGTTGGCTTTGCTGTGGTGGCCCATCAGGTCAAAGCGGAAGCTGTCGACTTTGTACAGTTCAGCCCAGGTCATCAGTGAGTCCACCATGAATTTTTCCATCATGGCGTGCTCGGAGGCGGTGTTCTCGCAGCAGGTGCTGCGCTCGATGTTGCCGCTGCTGTTCAGGCGGTGGTAATAACCGGGTACCACTTTATCCAGAACGGATTTGGCCCCCAGGCCGGATTGGCTGGTGTGGTTGTAGACCACATCGACCACCACCCGCAGTCCGGCTTCGTTCAGCGCCTGGACCATTTCGCGGAATTCGACAATGCGGGCCACGCCATCCGGATCGGTGGCGTAGCTGCCTTCCGGAAGGTTGAAGTGGTGCGGGTCGTAACACCAGTTGAAGGCATCGCTGCCGCGAATCGCATTGACTGCCGCCTGCTGCTCAGTGCTGTCCGGTGCGTACTGGGACAGGTCGTCTTGAAGTGTGGCCTGATCGGCCGGATCTTCCTCGATGGTGGCACAGTCATTGACGGGCAACAGGTGCACGTGGCTCAGGCCGACTTCCTGAAGGGACTTCAGGTGAGTCATGCCCAGGCTGTCCGCGACGGTGAAGGCCTTGAACTTGCCGCGATAATCTTCCGGCACCTCACTGTCGCTAACACTGAAGTCGCGCACATGCACTTCGTACACCACCATATCTTCGGGGGCGGTGAAGGTCGGCTTTGCCAGAGTATCCCAGCCTTCGGGCTTGAGATCGTCATCGTTGAGATTGACCAACTGGCTGCGCTGACCGTTGGTGCTGGCGCTCAGGGTGTACGGGTCGGTGACGCGGTTGGTTTCAATGTTTCCGGTCTGCGGGACGTACACTTCCACGTCGAATTGATAGTACTGCCGATCCCAGTTCGCATCGCCGGTGATACTCCACACGCCGGTCTCCGCGTTGAACGTCATGGGGAGCTCGGTGGGCGCGGTATCCGTGTGGCTGTCGGGGTACAGAAGGAAGGTGACGTTCTGGGCGGTCGGTGCCCACAGATGCACACTGGGAACATCGCCGTCATACACCGGGCCCAGGTCGCCATCGTAGGTGTACAGGTCATCCAGCACGCCCGGAATCTGCACGCCGGTGGCATCGACCAGGCTGCCGTCTTCGTTGCTGGCCGACACGGCGATCTGCCCTTTCAGAATGTCACCGATCTGTTCGAGGTCCGCCTCGGCAATGGTGAACACGGGGTAGTTGGCCAGGTGGGGGAATTTTTCGGCCAGCGCATCACTCATGCCATTGGCATCGTGGGTCAGCGTGATGGCTTCGCCGCCAGAAACGCCCTCGGGGCTGCTGGTCATGTCCGCCTGAGCATCGAAGTGCAGTTGGACATTGGCGTCCGGTGTGACCGCGAAGGCAATGGTGTTCTCGTTCAGCCAGTAGGCCTTGGATTGACTCAGGTCACCAGCGGAAATCACATCGCCCACGTACACGCTGTTGTCCAGACTGTTGTAGGTAAAGGTGACTTCGTCGCCGTCCGCCTCAACGGTAAAAGGCACATTGCCACCGTCTACGCCATAACTTTCAGTCCAGGTCTCGTTCAGGGCGATTTTTGCCTCGTAATTGCCGGCCGGAATGTCAGTGGTGGTGTATTGATAGATACCGGTGTTGTTGATGTCCTGAACCCAGGCAATCATGCAGTCCGGCGCCCAATTGCTTTCGCAGCCCAATGCTTGTTGGAAGTCGCCCACCGCGGTCGCGATGACGTCATTGACACTATCGGCGACCCAATGGCTCTCGTGGCTGTAGTAAAAACGGACGTCCTGCTCTTCAGACACACTCAGTGCAATGTTGTCACCGCCAGAGGTGGCATTCGCACCGTAGTTTTCATCCCACCCGCCATTGATGGCGGCCTTGTATTCGTAATCCCCGGCCGGAAGCGTGAAGCTGCCGCGCCAGATACCATCCGCGCCTGCGTCAAGGGCGGCATCGGTACAGTCCGGTTGCCACTCGCCCGGGCAGCCCATCGCGGGGTTGAGATCACCCGGGATGCTGACACTTGAGGGGTCTGGGGTATGGTCGGCTTGAGCGCCGATCGCCAGAGCGAGCACGGGTAGGGCGCGTGCGCTATGCATTAACCACCGGGGCATAGCCCGGCCGTTGCGGGTATTATCGTTCATTATTGTATCTCCAAGCTTACTGGTTACTGTTATGTTTATTGGTACCCGACCGGACAGGATCGACAGCACGAAAGGCCGGGTAAAAAAAAGGCGCAGTAGACTGCGCCAAAGTTTCCCAACACAAAGCAATGAGAGAGTAGGGTAAAACCGTAAGGTTTCAAAAAGCGGCCCGGGAGTGATCCCGGGCTGGCAAGGAAGGAGAGTTCCCAAACCATGAATTCATCGTAGAACGGGGCGACGGACTGCTCAATAGCTTGCATACGTATGCAGGTTGTCGGACCGTTATGAATACGTATGCATTTTCTGCGCGGCGGGGATTTCGAGTTATCCTTCGGGTGCCTTGAACCGGCGTTACCGCATTTGGTTCTAAAAATGGCCCATTGCCATAATTCCTTTTGATAAATATCAGGTCGCTTATGAAAGTATTTTTACCGCTCTGGTGCTTTGTAATGCTACTGACCGGGTGCGTGTCCGCCGCGCCCGAGCACCGGCTGATTGATGACGATCTTTCGTTCGGGACGCTTCATCGTTATGAAGCCTTTCCGTCCGACCAGGTTCCCGCACGCACGGTCGATGTCTGGCTGCCGCCAGGGTATGACCCGCAAACGAACCGACGTTATCCGGTCATCTACGCGCAGGACGGTCAGAACCTGCTTCGAGCGGATGAATCTTACGGCGGTGAGGAATGGGGGCTGGATGAAACCCTGGCGCGTCTGTCGGATGAGTTTGATATCCCGCTTCCGATTGTAGTGGCCATCTGGAACACGCCGGAGCGATTTGCCGAATACATGCCTGAACAGGCGCAGACTCAAGGCGCGGTGTCCATGGGCATTCACGGTGTTCCGGATGTGGCGCAGTCAGCGTTGCGGGCCGATGCTTATCTGCGTTTCCTCGTTGAAGAAGTGAAGCCGTTTATCGACCGGCACTATGCGACCAAAACGGACCTCAAGCATACCGCCATCATGGGCTCCAGCATGGGGGGCTTGCTGTCGGCCTATGCCGTTGCCGAGTACCCGGAGGTCTTTGGCGCCGCGGCCTGCCTGTCGAGCCATTGGCCCGCCGGCGACGGTGCCGTGGTCCGGTATCTTGAAACCCATCTGCCGGAGCCGGGCGTCCACCGTTGGTACTTCGATCACGGCACTGAAACGCTGGATGCGGCCTACGGTCCCTATCAGCGGGACATGGACCGGATCATGGCGGCCAAAGGCTATCGGCGTGGTGCAGACTGGCAGAGTCTTCGCTTTGATGGCGCGCCCCACAGTGAAGCGGCGTGGCGCGCCCGGCTGGATATTCCGCTGCGGTTTATCTTTGAGATCAACTAGCGAATCAGTGATCTCGGGAGCCCAGCGGATTGCACCCCCCGCCAGTCCGCTGGGTGCGCCTCTCAAGCGCGCTCAGTATTGTGGTCCCTCAATGTAATTCCAGAATTCGGGCGCTCATTGGCTCGAGTGTCAGGTCGTTATCCAGGGACAGGGTTTCGCCGCTCAGGGCATCGGTACCTGAAAAGTGACCATCAATGGCCTGTGCGTAACGCTCGTTGGAGAGCTGGCGGGTTTCCCCGGTGTGATTGATCGCCACCAGAATGCGCTGTTCCTCGGTGTAGCGGACAAACACATAAACGCCATCGTGAGGGGCATAGTGCAGAAGGTCGCCGTGGTGAATGGCTTCCTGTTCCTGCCGCCAGTTGAGTAACTGACGAAGGTATTCCTGTGCAGAGCGTTGGGTATCCGTCAGACCTTCGCCGGTGAACCCATTGCGTGTATCTCCGGCCCAACCGCCGGGAAAGTCACTGCGCACGGCGCCGTCGTCCCGGGTCTTCGGGCTGGTGGCGAGCACTTCCGAGCCGTAAAAGAATTGAGGGGTCCCGCGCATGGTGGCCAGCAAGGTCATGGCGATATTGAACCGCTCGACGTCCTCATCAATCAGGCTGTACAGTCGGCTGGTATCGTGGTTCTCGGCAAAAATGACCAGACTCATCGGGTCCGCGTAGAGGTTGTCATCCGCCAGGGTTTCGTAAACACGAATCAACCCGCGATTCCACGCTTCGTCTTCCGTCAGTGCGGTGCGCAGGGCGTCGTACATGGGGAAATCCATTACGCTGGGAAGATAGGACACATAACCGTCTTTATTGTCTTTGCCGCGCTGCCAATAGGACACCACATTGGGATTGGTGCTCCACTCCTCACCGACAATATTGAAGTTGGGGTATTCCGCCATAATGCGGCGGGTCCACTCGGTCAGGAAATCCTTGTCGGAGTAGGAATAGGTATCGGTACGGATGCCGTAGAGATCGGCGTACTCGATCCACCAGAGGCTGTTCTGAATCAGGTAATTGGCGACCAGTGGGTTGCGCTGGTTCAGGTCCGGCATGGATTTCACAAACCAGCCGTTGGCAAATTCCTGTTTATCGATGTCGGCCGCGTAAGGGTCCTGAACGCTGGTCCGGTAATGGGTCGTGGGGACGAATTCGCCCTGAAAGTTGAGCCAGTCGTTGGTGGGCAGGTCGTCCATCCACCAATGGCCCGACCCGATGTGGTTGAGAATCATATCCTGAATCAGACCGACGCCTTTGGCTTTGCCTTGCAGGCTGAGCTGGCGATAGTCCTCATTGTCACCAAAGCGCGGGTCTACCCGGTAGAAATCGGTAATGGAATAGCCGTGGTAGGAATACTCGGGCTGATCATTTACCAGCATGGGGGTTGGCCAGATGGCGGTAAAGCCCATGTCCGCAATGTAATCCAGATGCTGGATCATGCCGTCCAGGTCACCGCCGTGGCGGCCGACGCTGCTGTCCCGGTTCGCGGCCTCTTTGAGCTCGGGGACGGTGTCATTGCTCAGGTTGCCATTGGCAAAGCGATCCGGGGTAATCAGATAAATGGCATCGGTGGTGTTGAAGCCGTTTCGGTCGGCGGACTCTTTTCGGCGGCTGTGGAACGCATAGTCATGCTGAAAGTTGTCGCCGTTTTCATGGGCAAACTGCAGGGTGACAGTCCCGCCCTGAAAGGCGCTGCGAACGTCAAGATCGACAAACAGGTAGTTCTCACTTTCGACGCGGTGTACTTCGGTCACTGTAACCTGAGAATGCTCCAGGCTCACGGACCACTGAGCAATCCGGTCTCCGTGAATCATCAGCTGTACGTTGGGATTGTGCATGCCCGCCCACCAGAACGGCGGATCGATGCGGTCAATGGGATCGGCAAGCGCGGCGGGTATTCCAAGGAGCAGGGTGAGGAATAATGTCAGACGTATCATGATGAGGTATCCACTACTTGAGAGAGGCAATAAAGTCGTTGTGGGAGGGCATCTGGGCGACGGTTTTGTCGACTATCCGCTGCCAGGAATTCATAAACTCGCGCAGTTGATGATCTTCAAGGTTGTCCACCAGTGGGTGATAGTCCTGTGGCGTAATGCCCTGGCCGATCATGACCTGCTCCCAGGCGGTTTCACTGAACAGCTCGTCCTGTTCGCGAAACACCCTTCCCGAACCGGCAAACAGGTCAATGCGCCGAAGCAGTGATTCCGGCTTGGGCGCTTCACGGCACATGCGCCAGAACGGGCTGTCGGGTTTGCTGTTCAGGTGGTAGTGCAGAATGATGAAGTCCCGGATTTTTTCGAACTCGATCTGTGACTGCCGGTTGTATTCTTCAATATCGCTCGGCTGTATGCCGTTGCGGGGGAACAGTTTGATCAGGCGGGTCAGCCCCTGTTGAACCAAGTGTAGGCTGGTGGATTCCAGAGGCTCGAGAAAGCCGCTGGACAGGCCCAGGGACACGACGTTCTGGCACCACTGCTGAACCCGGCGTCCGGTTTTGAAACGGATGGGGCGAGGGTCCGCCAGGGCGGGGGTGTCCAGGTTGGACAACAGGGTATGCGTCGCCTCGTCGTCACTCAGGTGGCGGTGGCTGTAGACCAGGCCGTTACCCGTGCGATGCTGAAGTGGGATTCGCCATTGCCAGCCGCCCTCGTGGGCGATGGCCCGGGTATACGGCGTGATGGTTTCTGCTGCCTCGCTGGGAACCGCAAGAGCGCGATCACAGGGCAACCAGTGGCTCCAGTCCTCGAAGTCGACGTCCAGCGCTTCACCGATGAGCAGTGCGCGAAAACCCGAGCAGTCGATAAACAGATCCGCTTCCAGGCGTTCACCGGATTCGAGCTGAACGGCGGCGATATCGCCGGACTCGGAATCCTTGTCGACCGCCTGAATTTTGCCGTCAATGCGCTTGACGCCGAGCTTTTCGCTGTAGGCGCGCAACATCTGTGCGTACAGTCCGGCATCAAGGTGATACGCATGGGTAAGCCCCGGAAACTGAGTGCCGGGAATGGTTTCCATGGGAGCAAAGCGGTTATGCCGAGCGGCCTGCTCGTTGAGCGAGTAACGCCAGAAGTCTTCGGCCACACCGGCCTGTCGGGCTTTCAGCCAATAGTGATGGAAACCGGCAATGCCGAGGTTGCGCCCGATTTCACCGAAGGCGTGCATATAGCTATCGCCCGGTTGGTTCCAGTTCTCAAACTGAATGCCGAGCTTGATGGTGCCCATGGTCTGTTTCAGGAAGTCGGCTTCCTTTATACCCAATACGTCATTGAAGGTTCTTATGGGGGGAATCGTGGCTTCGCCAACACCCACGGTGCCGATTTCGCTCGATTCCACCAATTGAATCTGTATCTGGTTGCTGAAAAACCGGGCCAGCACCGCGGCTGCCATCCAGCCGGATGAGCCTCCGCCCACAATCAGTACGTTTTTTATGGAATGATTCACGTCTTTATCTCCAGCCAAAAAAAAGCCCCTGCTACAGCTCTTCACTATAGCAGGGGCTTTCCTTCATGCCCTGATTAGAACTGGTAGTTCACACCGAGCAGGTAGTTAGCACCGAAGGTCTGGTAAGACGTGATCCGGCGCGGATCATCGTCTGCCGCTGCTACGGTCTCTTCGTCGGTCAGGTTCTGCGCTTGCAGGGTGACGCTCAGGCCGTCGAGTGAGTCGAAACCACCGGCACCGAAGTCATAGCCGATCTGTGCGTCCCACAATTCAGAGCCCTGGTCCGTGGTCGGAGTCAGCGCCAGGCTGAGACCGCGGGTTTCGGTCAGGAACTCGTCACGCTTGCGACCACTGACGCGGAACTCGAAGCCGTTCTTCTCGTAGTAAACGGTCAGCTGATAGGACTCTTCGGACAGACCGGGGATTTCCTGCTGTTCACCGTCATACTCGATGGCGCCGTCGAGGAAGGTCGCCGCGGCAATGAGACCGAAGCCGTCCAGCGCTTCGCTGAAGGTGTAGAACGGCAAGCTGCCCTGCAGTTCGATACCTTCCACCTTGCCTTTACCCAGTTCGGCGATAGAGGTAGTCGGACCCTGGAAAGACTGGAAGTTGTCCACACCGGCATCGTGATAGCCTTCGATGAAGTAGGGCTCGAAGTCGGTGATCACGTCCTGGCTGATGTGCCAGTTGAGCAGATCCTTGTAGAACCAGGAAGCCGCCACATAACCGTCGTTAGTGAAGTAGTACTCATAGGACAGGTCAGTCTGAACCGCTTCGAGCGGACGCAGGTTCGGGTTACCACCAGAGCCGCTCCAGGCGCTGAATTCGGGATCGGCGCTTTCGCGACGGCCGTTATCAAAGCTGAAGTTGATGGTGTTGTTTGCGCGCATGTCGTCCATACGGGCACGCGACAGGGTCTTGGAGGTCGCGAAGCGAACGATCTGGTTGTCCGTCATCTGGAAGTTCATGTTCAGACTCGGAAGGATCTTCAGGTAGTCATCACCGCCGCTGACCGGGGTGGCGACTACGCTGACCAGACCGGTGTCTTCGTCTTCACGCGAAACACTGGCGAAACCGTTAGAGCTCTGGTCGGTATCGATGATCTGGACACCGAAGTTACCGGAGAGGATGCCGGTTTCGAAGTCGGCCTTCGCGTAAGCGGTAACCACTTCTTCAGTGACCGTGTAGGTATCACCCAGACGAGCGGTTTCAAATTCGGTCGCATCGATTTCAGTGTAAACGCCGTCGCGGTACATGCCCACGCCGTCGTAGGCCACCATGCCGCCCAGGCCGAGGAAGCTCAGGTTGGTCGTGCCGACATAGTAAGGCTCAAGCGCCGCGTCAGTGAATGACAGGGCGGTCTGATCTTCACGCGCTTCATCGGCGTCAAAGCCCGGAGCGACCAGGAAGGCACCGTAGTTGAGCTTGCTCTTGGTGCGATCGGAGTAGTTCAGGCCCAGCTCAACGCTCTGGAAGAAGTCACCGTTGATTGCTGCGGTGGTGGACAGACGCAGAGTGTCCAGCTCTTCTTCAAACTTCGGATAGTTGACGAAGCCGTCCTGCGCATTGTCTTTGCCGCCGACGCGCTGGGCAATGGCGCCACCCCAGGCCTGCGGACCAGCCAGGCGAATGGCTGCCGGATCAGTGTAGTCAGGCATGTCGATGGTGGGGTGGTCGCTGAACATGACACCTTCGGGAGACACCTGCTGCCAGGCGCGAGCCGCCGGGTCACCCTGCTGGGTGGTGCCTGCGCGACCGGTGCCGGAGTAGCTTTCGATATTGATCAGGTCTTTGGTGGATTCGCTGGTGGCGAAATCCAGTTCGGCTGACCAGGTGTCATTGATCTGGTATTCAGCGTTGAAGCCGAAGGTGTAAAGCTCGCCCTCTTTGTCTTCACCGTCGTTGCGGATCACGCTGTGGAAACCGTCGAACTGACCATTCATGACCAGGCCATCTTCAACGTCACCGGCGGTGTAGTTGGCACCACTCCAGACCGGGCCACCCTCTTCAAAGCCACGGAAGACTTTGGATTCCAGGAAGTCGATGAACAGGGCATCAACAGTAACGCTCAGGTCTTCGTTGGGCTCCCACTGGAATACGCTGGAAACGGTGTCGCGCTCCATGGTGGCAGAGCGAACGTAGGAGTCATGACCGCCGAAGATGAAACCCTGCTCGATCTCGGGGTAACCCCAGATGCGGACGTTCTCTTCCTGGCTGGGAGACTCCATGGAGGCCAATGTCAAGGCGAAGCCCATGGTGTCGTCAGCAAAGGTGTCCGAGTAGGTGAAGGCCAGGCGATGACCGGTGTCATCGTAGTCCGGGTTGGCGGACTCCATGCCGTTCACTTCGTAGTTACCGTTAAAGCTGATGATGCGGTCGTTTTCCAGCGGACGCAGAGTGCGCAGGTCGACGACACCACCGAGGCCCTGGTTTACCAGGTCCGCCTGCATGGTTTTGTAGACAACGGCGTCGGAAATGATTTCGGAGGGGTACAGATCGTACTCAACGCCACGGTTGTCACCGATGCCGAGCAACTCACGACCGTTCATGGTGGTCGCGACGTAGTCCTCGTTGAAGCCGCGCACGGAAATACCGCTGGTGCGGCCGTTGACCCGCTCACCGGCCAGACCGGGCAGGCGTGCCAGTGATTCGGCGATGCTGGTATCGGGCAGTTTACCGATGTCTTCGGCGGAGACCACTTCCACAATGGAAGAGGAGTTCTCTTTGATGGCGATGGAGTTCATGAGGCTGCGGCGAATACCGGTTACCACCACTTCCTCGAGCATGCCGGCTTCTTGATCCTGGGCATAGGCGGGAGCAACGGTCATTCCGGCGGCGAGGCAGCCGATCACGGAAGGCAGAATAAGCTTCTTGGTGTTCATCATCTAACAATCCCCTTTCATAGGTTATTATGGTTGAGCAGTGATAAAACGTTGGTGCCAGTCACTGATGATTTCAGCGCGGGCGGTTCCAGTTCCAGCGATGTTCCGCTAATTTCCTGCTGAAACTCAGGCTATCCCATCGGGTATAGGCGGGCAATTCATTGCATACGTATTCAAACCCGGAATTCCGCCGCCAGCCAATTGAATACGTATGCAGAGTGAATCCATTTAGGGAATGCGCATGGGCGTGGGGTGTTTGGATACCCCCATAAAAAACGCCGACTACCTTAAAATAGTCGGCGCTGAGTGCTGTGCGTAGCATTTTAGCGAGTTTCACCGTCTTGCAGGCTTATGGGGTCAGCTGGAAAAACCCCGCGCCGTAGGCCGGTAGGATGACCTGTTGACCCTCAATTCGTGCGCCACTGAAACCGTGTCCCTCCAATTCCGCACCGACGGACAAATCGCCCAGTTCCAGAGTGGTTTCCCGATCAGTAAAGTTCATGGCGACCAGAAGCGACTGGTCATCATGGTGCCGGGTAAACAGCATCTGGCCTTCCGGTGCGTCCAGAAACGCAATGTCGCCCAAACGCAGCGCTGGCTGGTCCTTGCGCCACTGGATAAAGGTGCGGTAGGCGTTCAGCACCGATTCCGGGGCGTCGTCCTGCACATCCACCGCCCGGGCTTTGTGTTCCTGGGGAATCGGGAGCCAGGTGGTCTCAGCGGCGGAGAAACCGGCCTGGTGCTGCTCACGCTGCCAGGGCATGGGGGTTCGGCAACCATCGCGCCCCTTGAAGCGTGGCCAGAAGGTGATGCCGTAGGGGTCCTGCAGTTCGTGTTGCTGAATGTCGGCTTCGGTCAGACCCAGCTCCTCGCCCTGATAGCTGCAGGCGCTGCCGCGCAGGGATAGCATCATGGCATTGAACAGTTTGGCCAGCGCATCGGGCTTCTCGGTGCCGCCCCAACGAGTCATTACTCGGCGCACGTCGTGGTTACCAATGGACCAGCACGGCCAACCTCCACCCAGTCGAGATTCCAGGGTTTCCACGGTTTCCCGGATGTACTGAGTGCTGAATTTCTCCACCAGCAGCTCAAAGCTGTAGGTGGTGTGCAGTCGTTTGTCGCCCTTGGTATATTCGGCCATGGTGGCGAGAGAGTCTTCGGAGGAAATCTCCCCCAGGGTGACCGAGCCCGGGTAGCGGTCCATAAGGGAGCGCACTGACTCCAGAAACTGCAGGTTTTCCGGACGATCGTTGTTGTACCAGTGATACTGAAAGGCGTAGGGGTTGTCCTCGGAAAAGCCGCGGCCTTTGCGCTCCTCTTTGGGTTTGGCGGGGTTATCGCGCAGCTGCTGATCGTGAAAGCAGAACGTGATCGCATCCAGGCGCAGACCGTCAACGCCTTTTTTCAGCCAGAATTCGATTTCATCGAGAATCTCCGCCTGCACTTCCGGGTTGTGGAAGTTCAGATCGGGCTGACTTTTCAGGAAGTTGTGCAGATAGTATTGCTCGCGGCGCGGCTCCCACTCCCAGGCGCAGCCGCCAAAGATGGACAGCCAGTTATTCGGCGGCGTGCCATCCTCTCGCGGATCGGCCCAGACATACCAATCGGCTTTCGGGTTGTTCCGGCATTGGCGACTCTCTTCAAACCAGGCGTGCTGGTCAGAGGTATGGCTCAGCACCTGATCGATGATGATCTTGATCCCTTTGGCGTGGGCCTGTTCGATCAGGCGGTCAAAATCGTCCAGGTTGCCAAAGATGGGGTCGATATCCCGGTAGTCGCTGATGTCGTAGCCAAAATCTTTCATGGGTGACTTGAAGAAAGGGGATACCCAGATGGCGTCCACCCCGAGGCTGGCAATGTAGTCGAGCTTGTCGATGATGCCCGGAATGTCACCAATGCCGTCGGCATTGCTGTCCATCAGGCTGCGGGGGTACACCTGGTAAATGACGGCACCACGCCACCATGGGTTAGTTTGCATGGGTTACCTCCGCGGAAAGTTCACGCCGGCCCGGTCGGTAGGAGCCGTTTGCAAAAGTCAGTAAAAAGTTCATAGCGAGAAGCCCTGACACATTATTGTGTTCGTTATGTGGGCGGGATCGTCGAATGCCCGGCCTTTTTCAGTGTTGAGCCAATATACGTTAGCGCCGGAATCGTCAGCAATACGCTACATACGTATGCATTGTCTGTCGGACCGAAAAAACGCTCAAAAAAGGGACAGATCGGGATGAATACGTATGCAGCCTATTGCCGCGTCGGGCCTGCTTCCTTAATTTGAACGGCTGGCTTCCCATGGGTGTGAACATGCTAAGCTAGAAGGCACCCGATAACAGATAACAAGTGATCGACATGAATCAAAAACCGCAACTTACCTTTTGGCAGATCTGGAACATGAGTTTCGGATTTCTGGGCATCCAGTTTGGTTTTGCCCTGCAGAACGCCAATGTCAGCCGTATCTTTCAGACCCTCGGTGCCCCCATTGATGACCTGGCCTTTCTTTGGCTGGCGGCGCCGGTAACCGGCCTGCTGGTGCAGCCGATCATCGGGTACATGAGTGACAAGACCTGGAACCGGCTGGGCCGCCGCCGTCCCTATTTTCTGTTCGGCGCCATTTTCGCGAGCCTTGCGTTGCTGTACATGCCGCACTCCCCAACGCTGTGGGTTGCCGCCGGCATGCTCTGGATACTCGATGCGTCGATCAATATTTCCATGGAACCCTTTCGAGCCTTTGTCGGCGATATGTTGCCGGACAAACAGCGCACCAAAGGCTTTGCCATGCAGAGCTTTTTTATCGGTATCGGCGCTGTGGTGGCGTCTTTCCTGCCCTGGATCATGACCAACTGGTTGGGCATCAGTAATACCGCCGAGCCCGGCATCATTCCGGATTCGGTCATCTATTCGTTCTGGATCGGTGGCGCCATCCTGTTGCTGGCGGTGCTCTGGACCGTGTTCAAAACTCGTGAATACAGCCCGGAAGAGCTGGCGGCGTTTGAGGAATTCAAAGCGCAGCAAAAGCAGGCCGCACCAGCAGAGGTTGAAACCCGTTCTGCCGCCTCTTACGGCGCCTGGGGATCGGCTTTTGTGGCGGCTGGCGCTCTGGTGGCCATTGCGGTGTATGCCTTCGGTTTACAGAAAGAGGTGATTGTTCTGGCCGGGCTTCTGGGCGGCGTCGGTGTACTGCAATTGGTGGCCGGTTATATGCTCTCCAGGGGAAAAACCGGGAACGGTGTCTATCAGGTGGCGCACGACCTGTTTCATATGCCCAAAACCATGGCCCAGTTGGCGGTTGTCCAGTTCTTTTCCTGGTTTGCGTTGTTTTCCATGTGGATCTACGCCACCAGTGCGGTGACCAGTTATCACTACGAAACGCTCGACACTTCCTCCAAACTGTATAACGACGGCGCCGACTGGGTGGGGGTTCTGTTCGGTGCCTATAATGGTTTTGCGGCTCTGGCGGCGATCGTGATTCCGGTGCTGGCGAGAAAGTTGGGCCGCAAGGGGGCGCATATCGTGAACCTGTGCTTGGGCGCGGCGGGCCTGATTTCATTCGTGATCATCCGCGATCCGGTCTGGCTGTTGGTGTCCATGATCGGGGTCGGGTTTGCCTGGGCGTCCATCCTGTCCATGCCCTACGCGATTCTCTCCTGCTCGCTGCCGGCGCACAAAATGGGCGTCTATATGGGGATCTTCAATTTCTTTATTGTCATCCCGCAGATTATTGCCGGCAGCCTGCTGGGGCTGATATTGAACAAGCTGTTCGGCGGCGAGGCCATCTGGGTGCTCGTGGCCGGTGGCGTATCGTTTCTGGTGGCCGCCGCCGCTACCCTGATTGTGAATGATGAAGGAGTCGACGCATGACGCGCGCACTGACAACCCGTTTGAGTATTCTCGTCACTTCGGTGGCACTGGCCGCCTGTGCCTCTACCTCCACCGAAGAGCGGCCGCATTACTACGGCACCCAGGAGGCCTTTGCCGAGGAGGCCATCTATTTTCTGCTGACCGACCGCTTTGTGGATGGCGACCCGGCCAACAACCACGAAGATCAGGGTGGCGAGTTTCCCACCTTTGATGTGCCCATGCCGGGGCCGGATGGCAAAGAGGCCAACGTCGGTTATCTGGGCGGGGACTTCAAAGGCATCCTTGATAACGCGGAGTACCTGAAGTCGCTGGGTGTCACCGCGCTGTGGATCTCCCCGATTGTCGATAACCCCAATCAGGCCTTTAACGGCGGTGATCCGGTGGGCTTTGCCCAACCGGGAGACGGCGGGAAAACCGGCTTTCATGGCTATTGGGGCACTAACTTCTACAAAGTGGATGAGCACTGGGAGTCCGAGGGACTGACCTTTGCCGACCTGACCCGTCGTTTGCGGGAAGAACACGACATGAAAGTGGTGCTCGATATTGTGGCCAATCACAGCTCGCCGGCTTATTCCATGGAAGAGGATCAGCCGATGTTCGGCGAGGTCTACGGCCCCAATGGAGAGCTGATTGCCGACCACGAGAACCTGGAGCCGGAACAGTTGAATCCGAACAATCCGCTACACGCGTTTTATGAGCGGGAGAAGGATCTGGCTCAGTTGGGTAAGTTCGATGCGGATAATCCGGCGGTTATGGACTACGTGGTCGGTGCTTACCTGCAGTGGATTGATCAGGGTGCGGCGGCCTTCCGTATCGATACATTGCGGCATAAACCGCATGAATTCTGGAAGGAGTTTACCGATCGGATTCGCGAGGAGCACCCGGACTTTTTCATGTTCGGCGAAAGCTTTGTGTTCGACGCGGAGTTTCTGGGTGAACATACTCAGCCCGAGAACGGTGGCCTGAGCCTGCTGGACTTCCCGGCTCAGGAAACCCTGACCAAGGTGTTTGAAAACCCCGAGAGCGATTACTCGGACATTCTCAGCTACCTGCATCTGGAGGACAGCCCGTACCACAACCCCTACGAGCTGGTGTCCTTCTATGAAAACCACGATATCCGGCGTATGGACGGGGACACCAAGGCGTACATCAATGCCAATAACTGGCTGTTTACCTCACGGGGTATTCCCTCCATCTACTACGGCTCGGAAATTGGTTTTATGCCCGGGACCAAAGAGCATGAGGGTAACCGCAACTACTTTGGCGAAGCGGGAATCGACCAGGCAAAGCAGCACCCGATTGCGGAGAACCTGAGTCACATCGCCCATATCCGTCAGGAATCCGTGGCGCTGCAGAAAGGTCTGCAGGCGAACCTGGAGTTCGACGGTGACACCGCCTCCTTCCTGCGCGTGTATCAGGATGAACATCAGGCGCAGACCGCGCTGGTGCTTCTGAACAAGGGTGACGCCGCCGCCAGCATCAGTGTCGATCGCTGGTTGAACGAGGGTGAGTGGCGCGATGCGGATACCGGTGAGCGGTTCGACGTCCGCGATCAGCTTACCCTGGGTGTGCCAGGGAATGGTGTGCGAGTGTTGCTGTTTGATGGTGAGGTGAATAACGCCCAGTTGGCTGAGCGTCTGGTGGAGTTGCAGGCGTTCTAGTTGAGCTGGTCGGGGAGTGTCGGATTACGCCTCTGCGAGGCTAATCCGACCAACGGTTTAATCCGGCCTACGGTTTAATTCGATTTGGGGGCGCCGCAGGAGCCTCGCACGATCAGGTCGGTGGGCAGCAGGAAAGATTCCGGTTTCTCACCGTCGATCATCTTCAGCAGGTTGTCTACCAGCAGCTCGCCCGCCAGTCGGGTGTTCTGTTGCACCGTGGTCAATGGCGGATGGGTGTAGGAGGCGGTGGGAATGTCATCAAAGCCCACCACCGCAATATCATCCGGTACGATCAGACCGGCGGCCTCAATTCCCTGAATCGCCCCGATGGCGATCAGGTCGCTCGCACCAAATACCGCATCGAATTCCACGCCCCGCGCTCGCAGGGTTTCAATGCCCGCCTTACCGTCGGTTTCCGAGGTTTCCGCCGCGACCTGAAGCGCCGGGTCCAGCTCAATCCCGAATTCCTTCAGTGCCCGGGCGTGGCCCTCATAGCGGCGCCGGAACTCGGGGGAGTGCTCGCTGGCATCCCCAATAAACGCGATCCGTTTCCGACCGAGCTGCAACAGGTGTTTGGTGGCCTTGTAGGCACCATTGTAATTGTCACAGCCAATGGACATGCCCGGCTGGCCTGGCAGTACCGGCCCCCAGGTAATGTAGTGGGCGCCCGCTTCGTTCAGGTGGATCAGCTTTTCCACGTAGGTCACGTAATCGCCATACCCCAGGAAAATGATTCCGTCGGCCCGGTGGGCGTCTTCAAAATCCGCGTGCCAGTCATCACTCATCTGCTGAAAGGACACCAGCAGGTCGTACTGGCGGTTGGCGCAGGCGCGGGTAATGCTGCCCAGCATGGACAGGAAGAAAGGGTTGATCATGGAGTCGCCAATACCCTGATCTTCACACAGCAGCAGGGCGATGGTCCGGGTCTGCTTGGAGCGCAGGTTGCGGGCGTTTTTGTCGACCTTGTAGTTCAGCTCCCGGGCAATCGCCTGGACCCGCTTGCGGGTGGCCTCGTTGACCAACGGGCTGTCGCGCAGGGCGCGTGACACTGTGGATTGGGAAACCCCGGCCCGATAGGCAATATCGAACGAGGTGGGCTTGTCGTCTTTCATACACCGAAAGTCCCGGGCCTGTTACCGGCCTCTGTTGTTATGGCTCTGTGTGCGATTGCCGTTACATGGCAAACCCGGCGCTGGGTGTGGGGCCAAATGCCGGGTCGGGAATGAATATATCACAGGGTTGGGCAAAAGTGGCACCAGGGCCACTGCCGGGCTATCGGCCCGGCAGCTGGTTGACCATGGCCGCCAACTGGCTCTGTCGGCAACAGCCGGTTTTGTGGAACACGGATTTCAACTGACTTCTCAGGGTGTGAATCGAGCGCTGGTCCCGGGTGGCAATGGCTTTCAGCTCCAGCCCCAGGGCGATATCCAGAGCCAGCCTGGCCTCGGTGTCGGTCAGGCCATAGGCGGTCACCAACTGCTGGTGGCGTCGGCCGGTCTGAGCCAATGGGTCCCGGATATAGAGCGCGGCGTGGATATCGGTCTGCCAGAACGGCAGATCGGGTTCGGCGCCGGGAAACACCGGCGTCAACAGACAATACAGGGGCGGGCAGTGGGGGCGGGGCACCTCAAAGCGCCACTCCAGGCTCTGGCAGTGGGCCGCCTGGCCGGTCAGGCGCTGCAGAGCCGCTTTGAAAGGCGGATTCAGATTCGGGTCGGTGAATTCAACGCCGTCCGAGGTGAAGCGCAGTCCCATCGGGGCGGCCTGCTCCAATTGAGGCGAGAGATAGCGGATCTGGCCGCTCGCGTTGAACAGAATGAACGGCAGCGGGTGACTCTGGGCGGCATTCAGGGCCGACGTCAGGCGCGCCTCTCGGTCGGCCATTTGGGCGCTGAGCCGCAGTGCCTGGCGCATATGGGGCAGTACGCTGTTGATCAGGTTGGTCTCTTCCCGGGAGTAATACCCCTGCCCGCCGGTGCGTTGAATCAACAGTTGCACCTTATGCTGCTCGGTGCTGTAGACCGTGCCGCACACGCCGTGATGAATATCCAGGCCTCTGGCCCAGTCGTTGAAGAATTCGGTCTGGTAAAACGTCGGCTGTCGGCAACTGAAATCGAGGTAGGTGGAATACAACTGCCCGGTTGGCTTCTCTCCCAGCTCGGTGCGCCAGGGGCACAAATTGACGAAGTGTTCCACATAGCGCTGGTGCGCACTATCGTCGATGTTGACCTTGATGCTGCGCTGAACGGTATTCGCGCCCTGATTCAACAGCAGTAAGCGGGCCGAGCGGGACCCGGTCAAATCGATCATCCGCTTGAGAAACGGCCCCCACTGGCCGTTGCTCAGCGCACTGCCGTAAAGGGTTCCCAGGAGTTGTTCGTTATGCTCAGCAAAGCGTTTCCGCAGTGTATCGTCTGGCATGGCACCGTGGTTCCGTAAGGCCGCCGCCAGAGGATGTGGCGGGCAGCGGGAGATCAAATCATCGACTCTGGCGCGATTTTCGCTTATTTTAAACAAGTCTGCGTTGAAATACGCCAACCTGCAATGACTAATTCAAGCACGACTCATTCCAACGAGAAGCCAACCATGTCCGACCACCATGACGATTGTGTGACCGAGCAGGGCCAGGGCGAACCCCTGGTCATCCTGATTCACGGCTGGAGCTGCCAGCGCACCGATTGGGCGCAAACGCTGGCTACCATGCCCCAGGATCGTCACTGCCTGGCACTGGATCTGCCCGGCCACGGCGAGGCGCAGGATAAACCCTGGGATGACTGGACGATCGAGGGCCTGGCCAAAGCCGTAACCGAGGTGGCTGATCAGAAGGGCGCCCGCCGACTGATACTGGTGGGCCACTCCATGGGCGGTTGTGTGGCGCTGGAAGCGGCCCGGCGCTGGTCCGGACCGGTGGGCGTGGTATTGGTGGACAGTTTCGGGCTGCCCTATGGGGATATGGATGCCGAGACCATTGCCTTCATTGAAGAGCCCTTCAAGGCGGATTTTCGCGGTGCCATGGCCGGGCTGGTGGACAATACCACGGTGGTGGAGCTGGACCCTGAAATCCGCGAGTGGATCAAAGCCCGAATGGCCGCGGGTGACCCGGAGCGCCTACTGCCCATCTGGCACAACCTGTTGCGCTGGTCCCCGGACGCGGCTTTTGCCGCTATCAAAGGGCCCATTGTGGCGCTGAACGGTGAGCACATTTCCGAGGCGGCGCAAAAGCGCTGTGCGCCCTACGTGCAGGAAACCGTCCTGCCGGGCACCCACCACTTCCCCCAGTTCGAGCAGCCCCAGGCCTTCGCTCACGCACTACAGCAATCACTGGAAACCATAGCGTCACAACTTGAGTAGGTTGGATTAGCGCAACGCGCGTAATCCAACAATTCTCAGTCCATTGATCGCAATGTTGATCTATGCGACACGCTGACACGTACTCTGTCGAGAAAATTAACACTTGGCCGTAGAGCCAAGGACATTTCCGGGGCAAACCCCCGCATACAGAGTACTTATCATGGCTAGATCGCTCACCATCGCCCAGCGCCTCGGCTCGGGTTTCGGACTGATTCTTTTACTGTTTACCGTGGTCACCGTTCTGGGGATCCAGCGGGTGACCGTCATGGACCGGACCCTGTCCGCTGTCAACGAGGGGGCCTCCCAGAAGCAACGGTTTGCCATCAATTTCCGGGGCAGCGTCCACGACCGGGCCATCGCCATTCGCGATGCCGTGCTGGTCGAGAACGACCGCGCCCTGCAGGCTCACTTGCAGGACGTGCGTGAACTGGATGCCTTTTATCAGGACTCGGCCCGGCAGATGGACGCGCTCTTCGACACCCAGAACGTGACGGATCAAGAGCAGCGCCTGCTGGACCGGATCCAGACGATCGAGCAGGAAACCCTGAGCCTGACCTCTGAGTTGATCGCCCTGCGCCAGGCCGGCAACATCGAGGCGGCCCGCCAGTTTCTGTTGTCCGACGTCTCGGCGGCCTATACCGAATGGCTGGCTCGGGTGAATGCGTTTATTGACTATCAGGAAGCGGATATCCGCCGAGACGTGGATCATGTGCAGGCGGTGGCCGGTGATTTTGCCAAGGTCATGGTGGCGTTTCTGCTTCTGGCGTTGATCGTCGGGGCGGTGGTGGCCGTGGTGATCATCCGGAACATCAAAGCCACGCTGGGGGCCGAGCCGGAAGCCCTGTCCGAGGTGATCGAAGCCTTCGCCTCTGGGCAACTGACCGTGACCGAAAACTCTCGCTACCCCAATAGCGTCATGGCCAATATCAACAAAACGCTGCGCCGGCTCGCCGGCGTGATTACCGATGTCCGTACGGCGGCGGAAACCCTGGCCCGCTCGTCGGAAGAGCTGACCCGGACTTCGGATGACAACAGCGAGCAGGTGCGCCTGCAGTCCTCGGAGACCGAGCAGATGGCCGCCGCCATCAATCAGCTCAGTGCTTCGGTGGTGGAGATCTCCCGCAGCGCGGCCAATGCCTCAAACGCCACCCAGAGCGCTGACCGGGAAGTGAATACGGGCAATCAGACGGTGCAGGAAACCGCTTCCGCCATTGAGCAGTTGGCGCAGACCCTCGAAGACGCGGTGAGCAAAGTGCAGACGGTATCGACCCAGAGTGGCGATATTGAAAAAATCATCGATGTGATCAACGGCATCGCCGAGCAGACCAATCTGCTGGCCCTGAATGCGGCCATCGAAGCGGCCCGCGCCGGCGAGCACGGCCGGGGTTTTGCGGTGGTTGCCGATGAGGTGCGCTCGCTGGCAACCCGCACCCAGGCCTCGACCCGGGAGATTCGGGAGATGATCGGCACCCTGCAGACCGGGGCCGGAGACGCGGTGGAGGTGATGGAAACCAGCCATCAATTGGCCCAGAAAACCGTGATAAAAACCCGGGAGGCCGAGAGCGCCCTGTCCACCATTCGTCAGGAGGTGGTATCCATCACCGATATGAACCACCAGATTGCCAGCGCCGCCGAGGAGCAGAGTCAGGTGGCCGAGGGCGTCAATCAGAACATCAACCGGATCAGCGAAGCGACCCTGGCGTCCTCCGCTGGCGCCGATCAGGTAGCGGGGTCCAGTCGGGAGCTGTCCGAGCTGGCTCAGCAGTTGTCGCGCAAAGTGGCCCATTTCGAGGTGTAGTCAGGTGGGCGGGTGTTGGCCGCCCCGGCGGTTCGGAGTATATTGAGGCAGCGTGATCGCTCCCGGCAGAGGAGCGGCTTTGACCAACCAGCACCGGGCCACCTATTCATGAGCTCCCCCATTTCCGACGCAACTGATAGCGCGGTCTATAAAACCCTGCTTGAATCCACCAAGGCCATCCCCTGGAAAATCGACTGGGCGACCATGAAATTCGCCTACATCGGCCCCCAGATTGAAGCGCTCCTGGGCTGGACGCCGGAAAGCTGGGTCAGCGTAGAGGACTGGGCGACCCGGATGCACCCGGAAGATCGGGACTGGGTGGTGAACTTTTGTGTGAGTCAGTCCCAGTCCGGTGTGGACCATGAGGCGGACTACCGGGCACTGACCAAAGACGGCGACTACGTCTGGATTCGGGACGTGGTCCATGTCGCCCGCAATGAGCAAGGCGAGGTGGAAGCGCTGATCGGCTTCATGTTCGATATCAGTGAGCGCAAGAAAACCGAGCAGGAACTGATCAAACTGCAGAAAGAGCTGGAGACGCTGTCTTACCAGGACGGCCTGACCGGCGTGGCCAATCGGCGCATGCTTGACTCCATTCTCGATGTCGAGTGGTTGAATGCCCGGCGCAACTGCCAGCCGCTGTCGGTATTGCTGATCGACATCGATTATTTCAAACAGTACAACGATCGGTACGGACACCTGCAGGGCGATGACTGCTTGAGGTCGATTGCCCAGACCCTGGATACTGTGGCTTCCCGCCCCCGGGATTTCCTGGCCCGGTTCGGTGGCGAGGAATTCATGCTGGTGCTCCCGGAAACGGATGGAAAGGCCGCTCATGCGGTGGCCGACCGATGCCGCCAGGCCATTTTGAAGTTGCAGATTCCCCACGCCGCTTCCGATGCCAGTCAGTTGGTTTCCATCAGCGTCGGCGTCGCCAGTATTATTCCCGATCACGAGTGTGAGCTGGCGGAATTTATTGAGAGCGCGGATCGAAAACTGTATCAAGCCAAGCTTGAAGGGCGCGACCGGGTGGTGGCTTAGCGCAATGGCCGACAGGGATGACATGACTCAGCCTTCGCTCTGCGCCAATTGCGATACGCCGCTTCAGGGCGATTATTGCCATCGCTGTGGGCAGGACAACAAGAATTATGTACGCAGCGCCTTCGGACTCATCACCGAGTTCCTGGGGGAGTTCACCAACTGGGACAATCGTCTCTGGCGGACCTTGTGGCCACTGTGGGTCCGCCCGGGGTTTCTGAGTCTGCGTTACGTTCAGGGGCACCGAGCCCCATATGTTCCGCCGCTGCGCCTGTACATCTTTACCTCCATTGTGGCTTTTCTGGTGTTCGCTCAGGCGATACCGGTGGATTCGATCAACTTGAATCCACCGGAGGAGACGACCGAGAGAGCCTCGGGTGAGGGGTCAGAATCGAGGAGCGGTCTGGTTGCGCCACCCATACCGGGCCGGGATGTGCACTTTGAGCTGCCCTTGGTCAGCGACGAAATCAATCGCCGACTCGAATATAATTTTGGTCGTATTGCCGAGAACCCTCAGATCGGCATCAATCAGTTTTTTTCCCTTGCTCCCCAGGTAATGTTCTTGCTATTACCGCTGTTTGCCCTGGTTCTGAAATTGATTTACTGGCGACGACATCACTATTATATGGAGCACCTGATACTTGCCCTCCACACCCACAGCTTCGGGTTGCAATTGGCTGTGGTGGTGGTGGGCTTGGCCATGCTTGAGGGTGCCATCGCGGCCTGGCCTGTGGTGCCCGAGGCATTGAGTGTGCTCAGTAGCCTGCTGTTCTGGTCGGTGCCTCTCTACCTGCTACTGAGCCACAAAACGTTTTATCGTCAGGGATGGTGGAAATCGGTTCTTAAATTTTTACTCACTGCCACTGCTTACAGCTTTCTGCTCTTGACGGCGTTATTGTTTACGACGATCCAGAGCATTCTGCGCAGCTAAGCCGGCGATCAAGTCGCCGGCTTACCCACCGAGCGCCACAGGTAATAGATGACCGGTAGCACCAACAAGGTCAGGATCAGTGTCGTGAAGGTGCCGCCCACCATCGGCGCGGCGATGCGCTGCATCACCTCCGAACCGGTGCCGCCGCCGAGCATGATGGGTAGCAGGCCCGCGAACAGCGTGGCGGCGGTCATAACAATCGGCCGAAGGCGCAGCCCGGCCCCTTCCATCACCGCCTGCTGTAGGTCCGCGCGGGTGAAGGGCCGACCGGCCTCCTTGCAGCGCTCCTCGGCGGCCTGATACTCCAGGTTCAGATACACCAGCATCAATACGCCAATTTCCACCGCCACCCCGGCCAGGGCGATAAAACCCATGGCCACCGCGACCGACAGGTCATAGCCCAACGCCAGCAGCAACCAGACGCCGCCCAGCAACCCGAACGGTAATGTCATGAGGATCATCGCCACTTCGCTGAAGCGTCGGAAGTTCAAGTACAGCAGCAACACAATCACGCCCAGGGTAATCGGCATCACCAGCGCCAGTTTTTCCTGAGCGCGCGCCATGTATTCGTACTGACCGGCCCAGCGCAGCGAGTAGCCGGGGGGCAACTCAATGTGCTCGTTCACCGCCGCTTGCGCGTCGGCCACAAAGGAGCCCAGATCCCGCTCGGTGATGTCGACAAACACCCAACCGTTCAGCCGGGCATTCTCGCTCTTGATAGCGGGCGGTCCATCTTCGATGGTCACACGGGCGACCTCGCTCAAAGGAATGTGGGTTCCATTGGGGGTGACAATGGGTAAATTGGCCAGCGCCTCCGGCGAGTCACGATAGGCTTGGGGATAGCGCAGGTTGACCGGGTAGCGCTCCAGTCCTTCGACGGTTTCGGTGATATTGGCACCGCCCACGGCGGTGCGGATTACCGACTGCACATCGGCGATATTCAGCCCGTAACGGGCGGCGCTGGCGCGGTCGATATCCACGGTCAGATAGCGCCCCCCGGCCACGCGTTCCGCGTACACGGAGCTCGCACCGGGTACCTCGCCAATCACGGTTTCCAGCTCCCGACCAAGCTGTTCAATCACCGACAGGTCCGGCCCCGCAATTTTTACCCCCACCGGTGTTTTGATGCCGGTGGCGAGCATATCGATCCGGGTTTTGATCGGCATTACCCAGGCATTGGTCAGGCCCGGAAAGTCGATCAACTGATCCAGCTCGGCGCGCAGGGATTCCGGGGTGACGCCGGGCCGCCACTGGTCTCTGGGCTTGAACTGAATCACCGTCTCGATCATCGTCAGCGGGGCCGGATCCGTGGCGGTATCGGCCCGACCGATTTTGCCGAACACCGTCTCCACTTCCGGCAGGGTTTTGATCAGCTTGTCGGTCTGCTGCAGAATTTGCCGCGCCTCGCCAATGGACACGCCCGCGTAGGTGGTGGGCATATACATCAGGTCGCCTTCATCCAGCGTGGGCATAAATTCCGTGCCGAGTTTCTGTGCGGGCCAGAGTCCGATGACCATGATCGCCAGGGCGATCAGCAGTGTCGTTTTGGGAAAGCGCAACACGCCGCGCAGCAGCGGTTGATAGCCTGCGATCAGCACCCGGTTGATCGGGTTTTTCCGCTCGGGCAGGATGCGCCCGCGCACACAGTAACCGAGCAATACCGGCACCAGGGTAATGGCCAATCCGGCGGCGGCCGCCATGGCGTAGGTTTTGGTAAAGGCCAGCGGGGAGAACATCCGCCCTTCCTGGGCCTCCAGGGCGAATACCGGCAGAAAACTCAGGGTAATGATCAGCAACGAGAAAAACAGGGCCGGGCCCACTTCCGATGCCGAGCGGGCCGCCAGTTGCCAGCGTTGTTCGTTGCTCAGCTCGCCTTTGTGGCGCTCCAGGTGCTTGTGAAAATTTTCGATCATCACCACCGCGCCATCGACCATGGCACCAATGGCGATGGCAATGCCGCCGAGGGACATGATGTTGGCATTGATGCCCTGGATCTGCATTACGATCATCGCGATGAGAATGCCAAGCGGCAGGCTGAACACCACCACCAGGGATGAGCGCAGGTGAAACAGAAACAGGGCGCAGATCAGGACCACTACCAGTAGTTCCTGACCGAGCTTTTCGTACAGGTTGCTCACCGCATTGCGAATCAGTTGCGAGCGGTCGTAGGTGGTGACCACCTCCACGCCGTCGGGCAGACTGGGCTTCAGTTCATCCAGCCGGGCCTTCACCCGGTCAATCACCTCCGCCGCGTTTTCGCCCGAGCGCATCACCACGATGCCACCCACCACCTCGCCTTCGCCGTTCAGCTCGGCAATGCCCCGACGCATTTCCGGGCCGAGTTGGATGGTGGCGACGTCTTTCAACTGCAGCGGGGTTCCCCGCTCGTTGGTGCCCAGCGGAATCTGCGCCAGGTCTTCTATGCTCTGCACATAACCGGTGGCGCGCACCATATACTCCGCCTCGGCCATTTCGATGACTGACGCGCCGGTTTCGGCATTGCCGTTGACGATGGCGGCGTGCACCTGTTGCAGTGGCAGGTTATAGGCGCGCAGCTTCTGCGGGTCGACCTCCACCTGATATTGCCGGTTCATGCCGCCAATGGTGGCAATCTCGGATACGCCATCCAGCGCCTGCAACTCGTATTTCAGAAACCAGTTCTGCAGCGTGGTGAGTTCCGCCAGGTTGTGCTGGCCGGTGCGGTCGACCAGCGCATAGTTGAATACCCAGCCCACCCCGGTGGCGTCCGGGCCGAGTTCGGGGCGAGCGCCCTCGGGTAAATCCTGGGCGGCCTGATTCAGATACTCCAACACCCGGGAGCGGGCCCAGTAGAGGTCCGTACCTTCCTCAAAAATCACATAAACGTAAGAGTCACCGTAGAAGGAAAAGCCCCGCACGGTCTGGGTTTTGGGGACGGACAGAAGCGCGGTGGTGAGCGGGTAGGTCACCTGGTCCTGCACCACCTGGGGCGCCTGCCCGGGGTAGGAGGTTTTGACAATCACCTGCACATCGGACAGGTCTGGGATGGCATCTACCGGTGTGTTGCGCACCGAGTAGAGCCCCCAGCCCAACAGCATCAAGGTGGCCAGTACCACCAGCAGACGATTGTGAATGGACCAGCGAATGATCGCGGCAATCATGGCGCGCTTCCTCCGTGGTCGTGATGCTCATGAGAGTTCTGCGCGTCTTGATCTTCACTGTCGTGGTTCATGGTGTCGTGATCCATTTCGGAATGGTCCATCTCTTCATGATCCATATCGTCTTGGTTCATTTCACCGTGGTCCATGTCTCCGTGATCCATTGCGTCCCTTTCTGGTGTTCGGGTTTCGATTCGGCCCAAATCCGCTTCGCGGCTGGACTCGGAATCGATCAGGAACACGCCGTCTTCAACCACGCGATCCCCGTGGCGCAAACCCTCCAGAATTTCGGCGCGCTCGCGGCCGACCTGTCCAACCTTCACCGGTACCGAGCGATACACCTCCGGTTCCACTTCCCGCACTACGCGGGTTCCGGCGCCGGTGCGAATCAGGGCGCTGCGGGGAATGGATAGCACGGCCTGCTCGTCCTCGGGTTCGATCCGGGCGCGGACAAACATGCCCGGTTTGAGCCGACCCTCCTCGTTGGCAAATTCCAGGCGGGCGCGCAGCGTGCGAGTGTCGCTGTTCAGGGTGGGGTAGAGGTAGGAGACGGTGCCCTCCCAGGTTTCACCGGGATAGCTGGCGGTGGTCAGGGTGACCGGCTGGCCGGTGGTGATACGACCCGCATCGGCCTCATACAGCTCGACATTGACCCAGATGTCTTCAAGGCTGCCAATGGACATCAGGTTCTGCGGCAGGTCCACAAAGTTGCCCTCACGCACACCGAGCTGCACCACATAGCCGTCCCGGCTCGCGTAGTAGCGCAGCTTCTCCCGTACGCTGCGTTCGCGTTTCAGTCGCTCGATTTCCCGCTCGCTCACGCCTTTGGCGCGCATCTGAGACAGGGAGCCCTCCGCCCGTCCCGGAAGCTGGTCTCTCAGGCTTTGCAGGTATTCCCGTTGCAGGTTGATGATTTCCGGCGAGTAAAACTCAAACAGTTTTTCACCGGCTTTGACCGGGTCGCCCTCGGTGGCCACAGCCAGCTCGGTAATCCAGCCTGAGGCGCGCACGTGAAAGTGCTGCACCTGTTGCTGGTTCACCTCCACCAGTCCGACCGTTTCAATGGTCTGGCCCACCGGCGCGTGGGTCGCTTCCGCCAGCGTCAGCCCGAGGTTCTGGGCAACCGCCGGATCAATCCGGACATCGCCGGGCGCGCGTTTCTGATCCTCCTCATACACCGGCACCAGATCCATGCCCATGGGGGATTTGCCCGGCCCGTCCCGGCGATAGCTGTCATCCATGGGGGCCACCCAGTAAAGGGGCTCCTTCTCGTCGCTAGTCTTTGATTGTTCGGCGTTGTCCGAAGGCTCGGGCCAAAGCCACTGACTGCCGACACCCAGGGCAAAGGCCCCAAGCAGCGCCACAAAAAATACGGATTTGTTCATAACACCTGTCCACAAGGTAATACCACAACAGAAAAACGGCCGCGGAGGGCCAAGGGGGTGCGATCGTCAGGCGCACCTATCCTGTGGTCAGGCGAATTTGGGCGGGCGGAGCAGTTCTAGCGGCGCGCGCGTGGGCACGGCGTCGGTGGCTGAAGAGAGGAAGTGGTTCGGGGTTGAGATTGGCGTGACCGCTTGCGCCGTCAGGGCGACAAAACCGGAGCAGGAGCCGGGGCAGCAGGCGCACTGGCTGTCGCAGTCGTGATCCGGGGCGGCCGTGTGGTGCGTAGAGTCATGCTCTGAATGACTGTGGATGGCACCACCGTCGGCCATCGCCATCTCCATGGTGTCATGGCAGGGTTCGGGCGCCGTCTCGGCCATCATCGGCGGATGCGAGGCGCCCAGCGGTCCTGCCAGAAACAGCAGTAGCGCAAACAACCAATGACGGAACAAGTGGCGATTCATGCCGCTAGTCTAGCGCACCTGGGTCCGTGGGCAAAGCCAGGGTGAACCCGGCCCGGTATGTGCTAGTCTCAACAGAGGCAAACACACACGATCACCGGAGACAGGAGAGACCATGAAAGCGTTTTTTCATCCGTCCCAGGACAAACACGCCCCGCAATCCTATCTGACCCGCGGCCAGATGCGCCCGCCTCAAGAGCTGCCCGAGCGCACCCCGGAGCTGGTCAAGGGCCTGGAAGCCCTGGGCGTCCGGCCGGAACAGGCCACCGATCACGGCATGGATGTGATCAATCGGGTGCACGACCTGGGCTACCTGCGCTTTCTTGAGTCCGCCCACCGGCGTTGGCCGGAAGACTGGGGCGGGGAAGTCATGTCCAACATCTTCGTCCGTTCACCGAACCCCATGCGCGGTATCCTGGCGGAATGTGCCCGCTATCAGGCCGACGGTAGCTGCCCCATCGGCCCCCACACCTGGGAGGCCGCCTACTGGTCCGCCCAGAGCGCCCTGTCCGCCGCCGATGAGCTTCTTACCGGACAGCAGCGGGCCTACGCCCTCTGCCGCCCGCCCGGCCACCACGCCCGCCGCGACGCCGCCGGTGGCTTCTGCTACCTGAACAACGCCGCCATCGCCGCCGAAGCCCTGCTGGACCATTACGACAAAGTCGCCATCCTGGACCCGGACATGCACCACGGCCAGGGCATACAGGAAATCTTCTACGATCGGGACGACGTGCTCTACATCTCCATCCATGGCGACCCCACCAACTTCTACCCGGTGGTGAGCGGCTATGAAGACGAGCGGGGCGCGGGCCCCGGCTATGGCTACAACATCAACATGCCGATGCCCCACGGCTCCCCCGAGTCCACCTTCTTCGAAAAACTGGCCGACGCCGCCGACGCCATCCGCCTGTACGAGCCGGACGTACTGATCGTCGCTCTGGGCTTCGACGTGTACCACGAAGACCCGCAGGCCAAAGTCTCGGTCAGCAGCGAAGGCTTCCGGCACATGGGCGAAGGCATCAACGCCATGAACCTGCCCACCCTGGTGATACAGGAAGGCGGCTACCACCTGGAGTCCCTGGCGACCAACGCCAAAAACTTCTTTAGTGGCCTGAACCCGTAACGCATCCCGGTGACAATATGACAGCCCAAACCCGCTTACTCGACAAGTTGTGCCAAAGCCTGCCAGAGGGGCGGCTCGAATGGATCGGCCTGCGCAGTAAGCGGCGAGGCGACATCCACGTGGTGGACAGCGCCCGGGCGGTAGAGGGGCTGGGCCTGGAAGGCGATCACCGCATGAGCAAAACCCCGGGCTCCTCTCGCCAGGTGACCCTGATAAGCCGCGAATTTATCGAGGCCATCGCTCGTCATACCGGCCACTCCGAGATCGACCCGGCGCTATTACGGCGCAACCTGGTGATCTCCGGAATGAACATGAACCTGCTGCGCCACCAGCGCCTACAGATTGGCGAAGCCGTACTGGAAACCACCGCCCTCTGTCACCCCTGTTCCCGAATGGACGAAGCCCTGGGCGCAGGGGGCGCTGCAGCGATGTTTGGCTATGGGGGACTCTGTGCCCGGATTATTCAAGGCGGCCGGATGACGGTGGGGGATGCGGTAGTGCGGTTGCCGCAACTCGCGGCGGATTAAAGCCAAACCTTGTTAGGCGGTTTTATTGGTACAACTTACTTTCGTACTTTGAGCACGGAATAAACTTTACCTTTATCCCGTTTTCCTACAGCCAGAACGTACACAAGCAATTCATCGTCAACCACTTCGTAAGCCAGCCGATACCCAGCCGAACGAAGCTTGATCTTATAAACCGACTCGTAACCGCTTAGTTTATCCGCTGGCACTCTTGGATTTTCCAGCCTGGCCGCCAGCTTCTTCTTAAACTGGCTTTTGACCGAAGCTCCCAATTTCTCCCATTCTTTTAGCGCAACCGGTAAGAACTTGAGCTTATAGGTCATCCAACGACACCGATACAGCTTGGTCCTTATCCCCTAGACGCTCCTCGACAAGCTTGGCTAGCTCGTAATCCTCAATCATATCCATCATGGCCTCGTAAGTCTCCGCAGGGATCAGGTAGGCCGCAGGCTTGTTGTGGTTCAGAACGGCGATCGCTGAACCACTAGCCTGAGAGAGCAGTGCAGACGGATTTTTCTTTAATTCTGAGATACTTACGGAGAAATCAGCAAGAATCTGACGCATAAATCACCAAAATATGACCTATAAATAGGGCTTATTATGGGTCATATTTTATCGTTTTGCTACCCCGGTTCCAGCAGCACAAAGGCCTCAATAGGCAGTAATTCTGTGGGAGCACAAGCGACGCATGGGTTTTTCGACCATAGCTTGCCGTGGCAAACATTCTTGGTTGCTGCGGATTGCGCTCCTATAATGTACGGTATTTCCGTACGTTTGAGGTGAGCCATATGGACTCTGTGAGTGTAAACAGGTTCAGAGACAACCTGAAAGCCTTTGTAGAACAGGCAGTTAGCAATCATACCCCGCTGAAAGTAACTCGGCGCTCCGGCGAAGCGTTCGTGGTGATGAGCGCCGACGATTGGGAGCGTGAGCAAGAAACCCTGTATGTGCTTCAGAGCAGCAGCCTGATGCGCCAACTGGCAGAGTCTGCCGCTACCCATACCCAAGGCACTGGATATACCCCCAAGGACGAGGAAATCAATGAGATCACTCGTCTTTGAAGGCTGTACCTGGGTTACCTATGAGCAGCTCCGGGAGAAGGACAAAAAGTTGCACAAGGCACTTTGCAAGCAGCTAAAAGAAATGCTCCGCGCCGACCCGGCAACGGGCGGGGGAAAGCTTGAACAACTAAAGCACAGCCTGTCCGGCTTCTGGTCCCGGCGAATCTCCCATAAGGATCGTGTGATTTACAAGTTTGACGATGACTATGTCTATATTTTTGCTATTGGGGGCCATTACGACCAATAGTCATAGCGAAGTGTGCATGAAGCGAAAATCCCGCCGCTGCGTAAAGACGATCGCCGTTTTACAGTTTGTTTACGTATCGGGTATCAATCTTTTGCCAATGCAGACAACATCGTCAGCGGCATAGCCAAGCCGGTTGTAGAAGGCGAGAACCGCCTCATTGGAGCTTCGAACGAGGATATTGAGCTTTGGACAGCCCATTGCCAAGAGGGCGACTTCCGCTTTCTGCATTAACGCCGCTCCAAATCCTCGGCCTTGGTGCTGTGGCGATACGGCCAAATAGTAGATGGAACCGCGATGCCCGTCGTACCCCGCCATGACAGAGGCGATTATTTTGCCTTCTATCTCGCCAACGAAGAATAGCTCGGGCTGTACTGCGAGTTTTCTAGATATATCTTTGTCAGGATCATTCCAGGGGCGAGTAAGACCGCAGGTCTTCCACAGCTCAATTACCTGGGCCCTGTCGATTTCTTTGAACGGCCTTGCTTCCATCTGATTTTCCGCTGCCTTGGTTGATTAACTGTAGCGCGCTCTCAGGATTGCACATCACTTGTCTATACTTCAGAAATAACCTTAACTGATGATTTATCCGGCGTCGCCCACTCATGAAAAAGATCATCAATGTAGTCAACAACTTCACGCTCGCTCAACGATTCGGGAATAATGACCCCCTGAGCCTTCCTCTTCTTGCCCTCATTTCCACAATAGAAAGCTAACCACTCACCATTATGACGAACGACCTCCATTTCCTGTTTTCCGAAAATATCTAGCTTCATTAGCGGTCTACAGTTAGCGCCCGGCACAAGGGCAGACCAACAAGCGCAGCGTTTTGGCTGTCCCAGCGACCGCAGGGAGCGATTTCTCCCGCTTGTTAAGCCCTGCACACGATGAAGAATCGCTTTTCATCAACATTTTCCCCAAATCCAATCACTGGATTATCTATTCTTACCCAAGAGTCATCAAACTCCTGCTCTAATGCCGCTGCCAGTGAAAACCCAGAATCTATCGTTTCTATTTCCGCATATGCCTCGGAAATTTTCACAGCCTCTTCGCCAGGCTTCACATAGAAAAGGCACTCTTCATTCTCGATATCGAAGCCGATTTTACCGATTGGATCTATAGATTCAGTTGATGTGATTGCACCAGAATCATCAATTCTTAGTGAAATCACGAACAATTCAAAATCGTCGCCAATCCTATCTGATTCATCGAGCTCATTGATAATACAGCCGACGTACTTACTCAATGCTTGATATTCCTTTGTAGGCTTAACGCTGAGCACACCGGCGCGAGCTTGCGAGCGTCCGGTGCTGTGACTTGTTAAGCTCCCCGAATTCATATACTAAGTGCGACAATCTACAAAATAAGAGAGGCAAGCTGTAGTATCAGTCTTTTTTCACTCCCGCCAAGAAGTTGAAAAAGCCTATGAAATACCAACAGCTTACCTCAGAGGAAAGGGTAGTCCTTTCCACACTGAAATTACAAGGCCTCTCCATGCAAAAGATTGCCGATCACATGGGTCGGCACCGAAGCACTCTTTATCGCGAGCTGGACCGAAACCGTTGCTTTCATATTGATGGGGCCTACCGGCCCAGCAAGGCTCAGCGCCGCACAATCGCCAGGAGGAGGCGTTCAAGACGAAACAGTCACTACTCTGACGACGACTTCAAAGTGGTCCGCAAGCTACTTAGGAAGAAGTACAGTCCCGAGCAGATTACGGGTTATCTTCGTCGCTTGAACCAGCCCTGCTTCTCCCATGAAACAATTTACCTGTACATCTGGCGTGACAAGGCCAACGGCGGCAACCTTTGGACACATCTTCGTCAATCTCCCAAGGTTCGTCGAAAGCGCTACAAAGCCTACGACAACAGGGGTCGACTGGCTGACAAGCGTCACATTACAGAACGACCTAGAACTGTAGAAACCCGCCGCTATAAGGGTCACTGGGAGATCGACACCGTCATGGGTAAAGGGTCAACCGACTGTATTGTCACCTTGGTGGAACGTAAAACCGGATTTCTCATGATTGGAAAGCTTCAAGATCGGTCTACACGTTCCTTGAATAAAAAGACCAAGCGGTTGATCAGTCGAGACCCCCTGCTTTTCAAGACTATCATCGCCGACAACGGCACCGAGTTGCATCAGTACAAGAACATTGAGGCGCACAGCTCGGTCAAGTTCTACTTTGCGAATCCTTACCACTCCTGGGAAAGGGGAAGCAACGAAAACGTCAATGGTCTGATTCGACAATATATCCCTAAAGGAACGTCCATGGAGCACTTAACTCAACAACAATGCGATCATATTGCCAACGAGTTGAACTCCCGTCCCCGCAAGCGTCATCAATATCGTTCACCCTCGGAGTTATACTATGCTTAGCTACTTCTATCGCACTTCAAACTTGACGCTAGGGCACATTTTACCGTAAAGACCAAAGCGGCTCTGGCTGGCGCACTAGCTTTCAATAATATCCAAAACACGATCAATTACCTTGACCGAAAAATTACAAAGTTTCTAATAAGAGCGCCTAGAACAATAACCGAGGGGGTGAGAACGGCGCAGTACAGAAACGATATGACAGGCCACCAAGGGGCGTCTCCCGTGCCAGCCATGCTAATACGAACCCACAACGTAACAGCTATAGAGCCAAGAATGGCCAGAACCACAATGAAGGCGTTCACAAGGCGGAGGCGCTGGGCGTTGTTTGTGGCAGGAGAAGTGCGAAAGAATACCCACAAAATTATCCCTAATATCGGCACCACAATAATAAACGTAAGAATCATAAATCTTCCATGTTTTCGTCGTGATCTTCCCCACCAAAAGTGGACACTGATTTAAGCGCACATCTGTGCATACTCATTCTCATAAGCCCTTGGGCTTCTGTAGCCCAATGAGCTGTGTCGCCGGTGGCTATTGTAGAATAGCTCAATGTAATCAAAAACGCAGGAATACGCCTCCTGTTTAGTGCTGATATCTTCGGCGTATAGCGCTTCAACTTTGAACCGAGCGAAGAACGACTCCATTGCGGCGTTGTCCCAGCAGTTGCCTTTGCGACTCATGCTAGGGCGAATACCCTCGTTCAGCAAGAGCGCCTGGTATTCGCCTGACCGGTACTGAACCCCTCTGTCGGAGTGCAATATCAGCCCAGGTTCGACCTTTCGTGAGGCTACGGCCATTCTAAAGGCATCCATGATGAGCTGATTGGTCATGGTGGTATCGAGTGACCAGCCGATAATCTTGCGCGAGAACAGGTCCATGATAACCGCCAAGTACACGAAGCCTTTTTCGACTTTGATGTAAGTGATATCCGACACCCATTTCTCATTAGGCTTGCTGGCGGAGAAATTGCGCCTGAGCAGGTTGTCACTGACGTGGTTCCTGGCCAGCACATCAGGAAAGTACTTGTAGCCCTTTCCGTTCCTTGCTTTAAGCCCTTGTTTTTCCATCAATTTAGCCACCGTGTTCTCACTGATGGGAAAGCCGCTCTCGTTAAGCTCCACCGTCATTCTCGGCGAGCCGTAGCGCGCTTTAAAGCGGTTGAACAAGGCGGTGAGCATTCGCTCCGCGTTCAATCGTCTCAGCTCGCGCGCGCTGGGCGCCCGAGAGCGCCACTTGTAGTAGCCAGAGCGGCTAACACGCGCCCAACGACACATCTTCTGGACCGTGTGCTGCCCTCGAAGCGACTCAATGAAAGCGTACCTCACCACTTGTCTTTGGAGAAGTACGCCGTCGCCTTTTTTAGGAACTCGTTCTCCTCTTTCAGATCCGCCACTTGTCGCTTTAACTTGCGAACCTCTTCGCTCTCTTTCATGGAGTAATCCACCCCCTGGACGCTATTGAACTGCTTATCGGACAGGCGTTTATACTGCCGACGCCAGTTATAGATCTGGCCGGGGTGAATACCGAGCTCTTTCGCTACCTCGGCGGCACTGGTGTTGGGATCATCGGCGCGGCGAACCGCCTCACGCCGGAAATCCTCGGTGTAGTGATTGTACTTGTTCTTCGTCTTCTTGGTCATAATGACACCCTCCGTTAAGTGGGGATTAGGTGTCTACTTTTCTTGGGGAACTCGGGTCGCTAACGCCGCGTGCAAGGGCGCGAGTTTACGAGCGTCCCACCGCCGCTTGCGGCGGTGTATTGGCACGCCTTGTTAATTGCCTTTTCCTCTTAACTCTAATAGTTTGTCTATTTTCCGCTCAAGACGCAAGTTTGCTGCCCCGACAAAGAATGCTATGCACCAAAAGTTTACAACTGGGACTACCGCCAGAATGGTCCAAAGCGTCACATTACGACCCTTTTCCCGAGCTAGTAGGTTCGCTACTACTGCAAGCGCCACTGAAAGTACGAGATACATTACCAACGTAACGACTGGGCTACCTGCTGCTTGTTGTTCCATAGTCTTCTCCTCGCTGTAAAGTTACTAGTAATTTTGACGTGCAATTAACGCCAACAGCAAGCGCGCCGTTTTTTGGCGTCGCCTTGACTGTTTTTGTTAGTTGTCATTGACCGGCACCCCATAAAAACTACCTTGTATTTCACCACCAAACATACTGACAGGGTAATGCTCGCCATGGATGCCAACCTCTGTAAGCTGCCCTTTCAATTCATAACCTGCGTCACATAAGTTGGCAGACAAGTCGACTATTAGGGCTGCCCCGTTTAGGTAGTATGCGGGCTCCCCCAAAAAACTACCGCTTCTTTGAGGGTGCTCATCAACAATTTCGACTTTCTTCCACTCATCCGAAGCACAGGTCTCAGCGACTGCGTCAGCGAATTTCAATGTAAGCCTTTGCTTTATGGCACCGTTCTTATCGAGGACGACAAATACCCATAGCTCACTCTCACTAAAAGCGGCGGGCGTTTCTAGCGACGACCAAACCTGGTATGGGTTTAGCCGTGTTGAGTAGCAACCCAAAGCCAGAATGAAGGTAAAACTCAGAAATACTATACGTTTCATGATTCAACTAACGTCCAAATATGCGGAGCCTGACGCAGGAGGGCGTCCGGCGCGTGTAACGCGCGAACATAATTTGCTTGTTAGCGATTATGGGAGCTCGGCCCTACGAGTCAATTTTACACCTATTTTCATAGACGGATTTTCAACCATGTGCCCCTGCAAGATGAACTCTTTATGCTCTTTGTCCGGAGTTCCCGAGAGTTCCAAATTAAATTCGTTAATATCCCCAAAAATAGACTGGAGCAGCTTTCTATCATTCGTGCACTTTATTCTGGCTGTAACATTTCCGTTGCTGGATTCATATGAGCCTATAAAGACAAATGATGAGTCTCCCCCAAAAACTCTCCCTGTTTCAAGTACGGCAACCCCAAAACCACCATCATTCGAGTTTGAAACAAATTCGATTCCGTATAGTGCTTCTATCATTGTTCTCTCCGATTTTTACTAAGTAGTGCTAACAGTATTGTTAGACGGAAAATTTCCCTATTTAAACCCGGAAACTTTCCGTCTATCACATTTGGCTGTTTTTATATCATGCTCTACAGGTCGCGTCACTCATGACTTAGAACGTATAGCAATAAAAACGGTAGCATAAAATGCGGAAAATTTCCTCGTGTGCGATATTATATGGAACCATACTGGTTGGATAACCAGTTGACAATCAATTACAGGATGTTTAGTGCGCCATTCTCCTTTTCTACAAAAAGTCAGCGATGAAATGATGCGTCGCCGGTATGCCAAGCGCACCATTGAAACTTACATACACTGGATCAGACGCTTTATTCTTTTTCACCAGAAGCGACACCCCGAAACCATGGGGGATGCTGAGGTAGAGGCATTTCTTGACCATTTGGTATTGTAGCGCGAGCTTGCTGGAAGCACGCAGGGGTTGGTATTGAATGCGTTATGCTTTCTCTACAAGGAGATACTGGATCGACCGCACTCGGGCAATTTGACGTTCGTGAAGAGTCAGCGGCCTCGAAAGCTTCCGGTTGTGTTGACAGAGGATAAGGTTGGCCGGCTGTTCGACGCTATCAATGCGGACTATTTCCTGCCCGCTGCTCTGATGTACGGCAGCGGTCTCCGGTTGATGGAAACGGTGCGCCTGCGCGTCAAGGATGTTGATGAGACAGCGGTTCAGAAGGCAATGCGGTGCGAAGCCCGTTTTCCCGGTTTGGGGCGTAGGCATAAATCCGAGTAGCGGAACCCAATGGGTGCCCTGCGGGATTACAAACTCCGACCTTCTAATTGCTTGGCTTTCTGAACTTCAGCACCATCCGGTTGGCTTCGCCGATGGACAGATACTTTTCTTTGTCTTTTTCATCTCCCATCAAGGAGGGAGGTAAAGACCAGATTCCTTGCGGATGATCGGCAGTATCCTTCGGGTTTAGCAGCAGGTCGTTTTTGCCTTCAAAGCTGAATCCGGTTTTCTCGGCCAAAGTTAACCATAGTTGCTCGGGGACGTAGCCTGATTTCTCCCAATCCGTATCCAATGAGTCGTCTGGCAGGCGCGGCGCCACAACTCCCAATACTCCGCCGGGTTTGAGCGCCTGATAAAAGTTGGCCAAGGCGTGATTCATTGATTTCTCGCCTTCAAATACATAAAGCTGGTTGCGAACAGAGAGCACCACATCAGCGCTCGCTGGCGGCGCAATAGCGATATCGGCCAGTGGGGCAAACTCGGTGAGTATCACATTGTCGTAAACCGGGTGCGACTCAAGTTTTTCCTGGTATTCACTCCGTGCTTTCTGCATATATTCGGCGTCCAGAAGACTGAACTCGTCAGAGAAGTGGGCAGCGTAAAGTTTGCCTTCTTTCTCCAATAATGGCGCCAGGATCTCGGTATACCAGCCAGAGCCCGGCCACACTTCAACGACGGTACTTTGCGGCGTAACTTCAAAGAACGTCAGTACCTGTTCGGGCTTGCGCGCTGAATCCCGTGCTTTGTTCTCTTCCGTGCGAACCTCATGTCGCAAAGCTTGGGTGATACTGTCATTGTCGGCAAAGCTGGTGTGGCTTGCCAGAAGAAACAGGCTTGCGCAAAGTAGTTTGATGCAGGGTAGCTTGATCAGCATGGCCAGATCCTTTTGTGGTGTATATTCATTATTGAGAGTGAATGAAAATGCACTTTCATCCGTTTTTTTATTGCCTGATTCCCTCAGGTAGGGTGTGTCTGTATTCAACCGGAAGACTGCCGTCTTGGGCAACGTTATATCATGCTTCAGACGGCGAGTTACGTCCTGTTTATACTGTATCGCTATAAGGCGCGAGGATAATATTCTGGAGTGCTCTTTTTGATGGATGCGGTGGCACCGCGTGGGTGCCCTACAATCCCTGACTGCGCAGATACTCTTCATAGGAGCCGTGGAAGTCCACCAGTCCATCCGGCTTCATATCGATAATCCGGGTCGCCAGTGAAGACACAAATTCCCGATCATGGCTGACAAAAATCAGCGTTCCCGGATAATTCTCCAACGCCAGGTTCAGCGCCTCAATGGATTCCATATCCAGGTGGTTGGTGGGTTCGTCCATCAGCATGACGTTGGGGTTGAGCAGGGTCAGTTTGCCGAACAGCATCCGACCCTGTTCACCACCGGAAATCACCTTTACCGATTTTTTCACGTCGTCGTTGGAAAACAGCATGCGCCCCAGGGCGCCGCGCACCACCTGTTCATCACCGGTGGTCCACTGTTGCATCCATTCAAACAGTGTTGCCTCGTAGGCAAAATCATCGGAGTGGTCCTGTGCCACATAGCCCACGTCGGCCTGTTCGGCCCACTTGATGGTGCCCGAGTCGGCAGATACGTCTCCGTACAGGCAGCGCAGTAGTGTGGTTTTCCCTGCTCCGTTGGGGCCGATGATCGCGACCTTTTCGCCCGCTTCAATACTCAGGCTCAGATCTTCGAACAGTGGCTTGTCAAAAGCTTTGTTGGCTTTTTCCATGACCACCGCCAGACGGTGCAGCTTCTTGTCCTGGGAAAAGCGGATAAACGGGCTGACCCGGCTCGAGGGTGGAATGTCTTCCAGTTTGATCTTTTCCAGTTGCTTGGCCCGCGAGGTGGCCTGCTTGGCTTTCGAGGCGTTGGCAGAAAACCGGCTGACGAAGGACTGCAGATCGGCGATCTGGGTTTTCTTCTTGGCGTTTTCGTTGTGCAGCCGTTCGCGAGCGGCGGTGGAGGCGATCATGTAGTCGTCGTAGTTGCCCGGATAAATGCGCAGCTCGCCGAAATCCAGGTCCGCCATATGGGTGCAGACACTGTTCAGGAAATGCCGGTCGTGGGAAATGATGATGATGGTGCTGTTGCGCTGGGTCAGAATGCCTTCCAGCCAACGGATGGTGTTGATGTCCAGGTTGTTGGTAGGTTCATCCAGCAGCAACACGTCGGGATCGGAGAACAGTGCCTGGGCGAGCAGCACCCGCAGCTTCCAGCCGGGGGCGATGGCGCTCATGGGGCCGGTGTGCTGTTCTTCCGGAATTTCCAGGCCCAGCAGCAGCTCTCCGGCGCGGGCTTCGGCGGTGTAGCCGTCCAGCTCGGCGAACTGCACTTCCAGTTCCGCCACCTTCATGCCGTCGTCTTCGCTCATTTCCGGCAGGCTGTAAATGCGATCGCGCTCGGCTTTCACCTTCCACAGTTCGGTGTGGCCCATGATTACGGTATCCAGCACCGTGTATTCCTCAAAGGCGAACTGATCCTGGCGCAGCATGCCCATGCGCACATTGGGCTCCAGCATCACCTGGCCGCCGGAGGGCTCCAGGTCGCGGCCGAGAATTTTCATGAAGGTGGATTTGCCGCAGCCGTTGGCGCCGATCAGGCCGTAGCGGTTGCCGTTGTTGAATTTGACCGAGACGTTCTCGAACAGGGGCTTGGCCCCGAACTGCATCGTAATATTGGCGGTAGAGATCACAAAGGGGTCCAACTGGGAGGTGTGGGCGCCGCAAGCGCGGTAGGGAGGGCGCAAAAGGAGCGCAGTCTACCGGATACGGGCGCCCAGCCCAAGCGGATTTGCCGGGGCGGGACGCCAGGCTGGCGGAATCAGGCGCTGGCCTGAATGGCGGTCAGGGCGATGGTGTACACAATGTCGTCCACCGAGGCCCCCCGGGACAGGTCGTTCACCGGTTTGCGCAGGCCCTGGAGCATGGGGCCGATGCTCACCAGGTTGGCGCTGCGCTGGACCGCCTTGTAGGTGGTGTTGCCGGTGTTGAGGTCGGGAAAAATGAACACGTTGGCCTTGCCCGCCACCGGGCTGTCCGGGGCTTTGCTCTTGGCCACCGAGGGCACGCTGGCGGCGTCGTACTGCAGGGGGCCGTCGATCACTAGGTCGGGGCGTTTTTCCCGAGCGAGGCGGGTGGCCTCGCGCACTTTTTCCACGTCGCTGCCGGAGCCGGATTTGCCGGTGGAATAACTGATCATGGCGATGCGCGGCTCAATACCGAAGGCGATCGCTGAGTCGCCAGACTGGATGGCGATATCGGCCAGCTCTTCGGCGTTGGGGTCCGGGTTGACGGCGCAGTCGCCGTAAATGACCGGCTGATCTGGCAACAGCATGAAAAAGATGGAGGACACCAGCGCTGCGTCGGGTTTGGTTTTGATCAACTGCAACGCGGGGCGGATGGTGTTCGCCGTGGTGTGCACCGCACCGGAGACCAGGCCGTCGACATCGCCTTGGGCGAGCATCATGGTGGCCAGCACCACGGTATCTTCCAGCATGGCCTCGGCCATGGGCTCGGTCAGCCCCTTGTGTTTGCGCAGGGTCACCATGGGTGCCACGTAATGGCGGTACACGGTTTCGGGGTCGATGATCTCGATATCCTCGGGCAGCACCACGTTGTAGCTGGCCGCCACGCGGTGTACTTCATCCGTTTTGCCGAGCAGTACGCAGCGGGCGATGCCTTTCTGGTGACAGAGGGCGGCGGCCTGAACCGTGCGCGGCTCGTCGCCCTCCGGGAGCACAATGCGCTTGGGGTTGGCGCGGGCACGCTGCACCAGTTGATAGCGGAAGGCCGGAGGGGACAGTCGCTTTTCCAGCCGGACATGGGTCCGCTCAATCAGCCAGCGGGCATCCAGGTCGGCGGCGGTGCTGTCCATCACATTGTTGATGCGTTCGATATCGTCCGGCGGTACTTCGGTGTTCATGCTGTTCAGTTGTTGCGCCACCTTGAAGGTGTTGCCGCCCACCAGCAGTACTGGCAGGCCGGTTTTCAGGGCGGCCTGACACAGCGCCATGACGTTCGGGTCGGGATGCAGGCTGCCGGTAAGCAGAATGCCCGCCAGTGGCACCCCGTTCAGGGCGGCCATGCAGCTGGCCACCAGAATGTCTTCCCGGTCCCCCGGAATCACCACCAGGGTGCCGGCCTTGAGGGTCTGCAGCATGTTTTTCATGGTGCGTGCGCAGACGGTGATGTTCTGCACCCTGCGCTCGAGCAGTTGCCCTTCGTTGATGATTTCGGCATTGAGGTAATCACACACATCCCGGGTGCGGGGTGCCACCAGGTGGGGTTGCCAGCGAATCGCGCCCAGGCAGCGGAAGTGCTGCTGGGAGAACACCGGAAGCGAGGCAATGATGCGCTCCAGTCCGATGTTCTCCGGCTCTTCGCTGGTAGGCTCCTCGGTGGCCACCACCTGTTGGTACTCCAGGTCCGGCGCACCCACCTTGTTCAGGACGCAGCCGAGTAACCGGGGATTGTTGAAGCCGCCGAACAGGCTGGCCGCCATTTTGATGCGCTCGTTCAGCTGTGCCGTGCTGTCGGCGTTTTTGGCGGCCACCAGGATGATATCGGCATCCAGCGCCTTGGCCATGTCCTGGTTCAGTCGATCGATGTAGTTGTTGTCCGCCAGCGGCACCAGCCCCTCCACAATCACCACTTCGGCATCGCCCGCGGATTGCTGATATACCTGAATGACGTCTTCCATAAACGCATCGGCATCGCCCTGGGCGAGCTTCTGTTGGGCATCGCTCAGGCGCAGCGGCTCGGCTGGCTTGAGGCCCAGTGTGGCCTGGGCCATATGGGTGGAGCGCTCGGGCCCGCGATCGTTACCGGAGCGCTGGGCAATGGGCTTGCAGAAGGCGACTTTGACGCCGAGCTGATCCAGTGCCCGAACCAGACCCAGGGACACGGAGGTCAGGCCGGTACCGACGCCAGTGGCGGTAATGAAAAAGGTGTGCTGCACAGCGGTTACCCCACGCCTGATGACAGATGAGTGAGTTGAAAAGCATCGTTGGCGATCATCCACTCTTCGCGGGTGGGAATGACCACCGCGGTGGTGGTGCCTGGGGCGTTGATGCGGCCCCGGTCGTCGCCGTGCTGCCTGTTAAGGGCAGTATCACATTCAAAGCCGAACAGGGGCAGGCGTTTCAGTACCTGCTCGCGCACCGGGGCGGCGTTTTCGCCAATGCCCCCGGTAAAGACCAGCGCATCCAATCTTGGCAGGCTCGCGGCGAGCGCACCGATCTGCCGCGCCAACCGGAAACAGAACACCTCAATGGCCCGCTGGGCATCGCCGTTGCCGGACTGGGCCGCTTCAGTGAGAGTGCGCATATCGTTGGACAGGGCCGACAGGCCCAGCAGCCCGCTTTCCCGGTTGAGCATGGCGGTGATTTCCGCCAGTGTCAGCCCCAGCTTTTCGGCCAGAAATTCATGCAGGCCCGGGTCCACATCCCCGCTACGGGTGCCCATCACCAGCCCTTCGAGCGGGGTCATGCCCATGGTGGTGTCTACCGACCGACCATTGTGGATGGCGGCGGCGCTGCAGCCATTGCCCAGGTGGGCGGTAATCAGGCCGTGATCCTGCGGGTCGAGTTCCAGGCGGTGAACCGCTTCGCCCGCTACGTATTGATGGCTGGTGCCGTGAAAGCCGTAGCGGCGCACGCGCTGCTCCCGGTACAGGCGAATGGGGATGGCGTAGAGATAGGCTTCGGGCGCAAGGCTCTGGTGAAAGGCGGTATCGAACACCGCCACCTGGGGAACCGACGGGTAGAGTCGCTGCATGGCCCGGATACCCAGCAGGTTGGCCGGGTTGTGCAGTGGCGCAAGGCTGGCGCAACCCTCGATCCCCTCAATGACCGCCTCATCAATGACCACCGAGCCGGAAAACGCTTCGCCGCCGTGAACCACCCGGTGACCGATGGCGACCAGGGTGCCGACGTCATCCAGCAGCGAATGCACCTCGCGCAAGGCACCGTCATGGCCCTGGTCCGGAATCGCCCGGTGCTGTTTGGCGCCCTCGCCTTGCCAGCTCATCAGCGCCTCCGGTGATCCCAACCGCTCGGCCAGACCGGCGAGGACTTCGCGGCCCGTGTGCATATCAAACACCGAGAATTTTAGCGATGAACTGCCTGAATTGATCACCAGAACGGGACTGCGAACCATGAACGACTCCGTGACTGTGGCTATTGCCACAGTGTAGCGGCTCCGTGGTTTGAAGGGGAGTCAGCCAATGGGGGTAGGGTGGTCGGATGTTTTTCGGAGTTGAAGGCTTGTTCGTGGTTGCCCAACGTGTGGTTACGGCGGATGCGGGCTTCGCCCTTATCCGCCCTACGCCAACTTCGGCAGGTTACATGGCCGCGCAGAATGCGGGTAGCACGGCAGGTCGCGTAGGGCGGATAAGCGCAGCGCATCCGCCGTAACCAGGGCGACACAAAGCCATATTTATTAACTATTAAACCCATATTGCCAATAGCTATCACACTCATTAATATATAGAATTTCTATTAAAAGACATTTTTTAATAGCATAAGCCTCGTATTAGGTTTTCCCTTAAATCCACTCAACGAGGAGCTTTGAATGTCTCGCTATATTGAATCCGACCTGAAACCCTTTCACGCCCAGGCTTACCACAACGGTGAGTTCGTCAAGGTTTCTGATGATGATGTGAAGGGTAAGTGGGCCGTATTCTTCTTTTACCCCGCCGACTTCACCTTTGTGTGCCCCACGGAGCTGGGCGACCTGGCGGACAACTACGCTGAATTCCAGAAGCTGGGTGTCGAGATCTACTCGGTGTCCACCGACACCCACTTCACCCATAAGGCGTGGCACGACTCCTCCGAAACCATCGGCAAGCTCCAGTTTCCGATGATCGCCGACCCGACCGGTCAGATCAGCCGCAACTTCAACGTGCTGATTGAAGAGGAAGGCATCGCCGATCGCGGTACTTTTGTGATCGACCCCCAGGGCAAGATCCAGATCGTGGAGATTACTGCAGGTGGTATCGGCCGCGATGCGTCCGAGCTGCTGCGTAAGATCAAAGCCGCCCAGTACATCGCCGCTCACCCGGGCGAAGTGTGCCCCGCCAAGTGGAAAGAAGGTGAGGAGACTCTGGCTCCGTCACTGGATCTGGTCGGCAAGATTTAATCCCGACCCGTTCATTGTTTGATCATTGCTTAATCACGCCTTAGGCCCATCTTCGGATGGGCCCTTTTTTACCGAATCCGTTAGACCGAATTTTTTAAGGACACACTGATGTTGGATGCAACGCTGAAACAGCAACTGGACACCTACTTGCAGAAGATCGTCAATCCGATCGAGATTCGTGTGTCCGGTAATGAAACCCCCAAGTCTTCCGAGCTGGAAAGCCTGGCGAGTGAAATCGCCGAGCTGTCCGCCAAAATTGAACAGCAACCCGGTAACGGCAAGCGCCGTCCGGCCATGGCGATTGCCCCCGCCGGTGAAGAACCCCGGGTAAGCTTCGCGGGTATTCCCATGGGGCACGAATTTACTTCGCTGGTATTGGCGCTGCTTCAGGCCGGCGGTCATCCGTCCAAGGCCGACCCCGAGGTGCTGGAACAAGTGCGTCAGTTGGAAGGCGAGTTCCATTTTGAAACTTACATTTCCCTGTCCTGCCAAAACTGCCCGGATGTGGTTCAGGCCCTGAACCTGATGGCGACCCTGAACCCGAACATCACCCACGAGATGATCGATGGCGGTCTGTTTCAGGAGGAAGTGGAAGAGCGCCAGGTGATGGCGGTGCCCGCTGTCTATCTCAATGGCGAGCACTTCGGTCAGGGCCGTATGACCCTGGAAGAGATCGTCAACAAGCTGGACACCGGCGCGGCCGATCGGAAAGCCGCTGCGCTGAGTGAGCGCGATCCCTATGATGTATTGATCGTCGGTGGTGGCCCCGCCGGTGCCGCCGCGGCCGTTTACGCGGCTCGCAAGGGCGTGCGCACCGCTCTGCTGGCCGAGCGTTTTGGTGGCCAGGTGATGGATACCATGGGCATTGAAAACTTTATCTCGGTGCCCTATACCGAGGGTCCGAAACTGTCCGCCGGATTGGAGCAGCACGTCAAGGAATATGGCGTGGACATCATCACCGAACAGCGTGCGGCGAGCATCGCCCGGCACAAGATGATTGATCTGGAACTGGAAAGCGGCGTGACTCTGTCGAGCAAATCCGTGGTGTTGGCCACCGGTGCCCGTTGGCGCGAGCTGGGCGTGCCCGGCGAAGCCAAGTACCGGAACAAGGGCGTCGCTTATTGCCCGCACTGTGATGGCCCCTTCTTTAAAGGCAAGCATGTCGGGGTGATTGGCGGCGGTAATTCCGGCGTCGAAGCAGCTATTGACCTGGCGGGCATTGTCGAGCATGTGACCGTGTTCGAATATGCCGACACGCTCAAGGCGGATGAGGTATTGCAGCGCAAGGCGCGATCCATGCCGAATGTGACCATCATCACCAGTGCCCAGACCACAGAGATCAACGGCGATGGCAACAAGGTCAACGGCATCACTTACACCGACCGTCTCACCGGCGCGAGCCAGACCATTGAGTTGGCCGGGGTGTTTGTCCAGATCGGCCTGGTGCCCAACACTGAATGGCTCAAGGGCAGCGACCTGGCGTTGAACCGCTTTGGTGAAATCGAGATCGACGCCCGCGGTGCGACTTCCATGCCCGGCGTGTTTGCCGCGGGGGATGCCACCACGGTGCCGTACAAGCAGATCGTGATTTCCATGGGCGCCGGTGCAACGGCCGCGTTGAGTGCCTTTGATCACCTGATTCGCAGTTCGGTGGAAGAGGAAGATGATGCGGCGGCAACGGCGAAAGCCGAAGCTGTCACGGCGTAGGTTCACTTACGGTAACGGCGGATGCGCCTTCGGCTTATCCGCCCTACGCCTGGCTCCGAGGTACCCGTAGGGCGGATAAGGCCAAAGGCCGCATCCGCCGTCACCCAACACTTCCTCCATCTCCCAACCACACCCACCTCCCCATACGCTACACTGGGATCATTCATTTCAAATCGAAGGAGTGCCCCATGAAAACCATCGCGGTACGCAACCCTGCCACGCTCGAATCTCTGGAACTTCAAAACCGCCCGGACCCGAGCGATCCCGGCCCGGGTGAAATCCGCGTGCGCCTGCACGCCAGCTCCCTCAACTTTCACGACCTGAGCGTGGTCACCGGCATCATTCCCACCGAGGATGGCCGTATCCCCATGTCCGACGGCGCGGGAGTGGTGGATGCCGTGGGGCCGGAGGTCACCGAGTTCCAACCGGGCGATCATGTGGTGTCCACCTTCTTTCCTCAGTGGCTCTCGGGTCCACCCCGTATTGGTGACTTCTCCACCACCCCCGGCGACGGCATTGACGGTTATGCCCGGGAGTCGGTGGTGCGCCCGGCGCACTATTTCACCCTGGCCCCCAAGGGCTACAGCCACGAAGAAGCGGCGACCCTGACCACTGCCGGCCTCACGGCCTGGCGCGCTCTGGTCGTCGATGGTGGCTTGAAAGCGGGCGAGACGGTGCTCACCCTGGGCACGGGCGGGGTATCGATCTTTGCGGTGCAGATGGCCAAGGCCATGGGAGCGCAGGTGATTGCAACGTCGTCCTCCGATGCCAAGCTGGAAAAGCTCAAGGCCCTCGGTGCCGATCATGTGATCAACTACCGGAACGATCCCGAGTGGGGCAAAACGGTGCGCAAGCTCACCGACGGTCACGGCGCCGACCACATCATCGAAGTGGGTGGTCCGGGAACCCTGCCGCAATCCATTAACGCGGTAGCGATTGGCGGGCATATTGCTTTGATCGGTGTGCTGACTGGCGTGGCCGGGGATATTCCGACCGCACGGCTGATGGCGAAGCAGGCCCGGTTGCAGGGCCTGATTGTGGGCAGTCGCGCCGATCAGCAGGCCATGGTCCGGGCGCTGGAAGTGCTCAGCTTCAAGCCAGTGATTGACCGATCATTTGCTCTGGAAGATATCGCTGACGCCTTTCGGTATGAACAGTCGGGCCAACATTTTGGCAAGATCACCGTGACGATCTAGTCGTGCTGGGTGGTCCGGGGCACCTCGAGGGCACCCCTGTTAAACTTACCGACACCGGGGCGACAGGGGTGGGTCTGGCACGTATACTCACATCGTCAAGACAACGATTACATTAGAGTTTCCCAATGGCGAATGGCCCCGACTTGCCGGCAGACGATTCCGACAGTGAACTGAATGTTCTTCTGGCCGCGCAGCCCATATACGACCGAGAGAATGCAGTGGCCGGTGTGGAGCTGCTGTATCGAAACGATGAGGGCCAGACCGCCTTTGATGTCGGTGAGCGCAACGCGACCAACGAACTGTTGTTCAACTTCTGTACGGGCGTCAGCGATCAGATCAAGCGCTACAAGGCCCCGGCTTTTATCAACGTGTCCCGCAGCTTTTTGTGTTCCGGTGCGTTTCTGCCCATTGACCCGGGTCGGGTCGTGGTGGAATTGGTGGAGCGTATCGACCCGGACGCGCAAGTGATCGAAGCGGTTCGGCGTTGGCACCAGCGCGGATTCAGTTTTGCGCTGGACGATTTTGAGTTCAAGCCCGAATGGGAACCTTTGTTGCGTATGGCATCCATCATCAAAGTGGATGTGGAGAAAACCCCTTTTCATCAGGCGCTCACCTATCGCAAACAGTTGTCCCACTACCCGGTGCGCTGGTTGGCCGAGCGAATTGAAACGCCGGAGGATCATCAGCGTTTTTACGCCGCCGGGTTTGATCTGTTTCAGGGCTACTTCTTTGCCCGACCGAAAATCATTCACGGAAAGAAACTCAGCCCCGCCGCCTTGAATGTCGCCCGCCTGATCGGGCTTCTGTACGCACTTGAACCCGACATTGATCGCATTACCCAGGTCTTGTCCGAAGACCCGATGCTGTCGGTGAGTCTGATCCGGATCGTCAACAGCCCTCTGTACAAAACCCGCCAGGAAGTCAGCTCGCTCAAAGAGGTGGTCATGCGCATGGGTATCCTGGCGATCCGTCGTTGGGTGTTGCTGATCTCTTCCCTGCAGGGCAGCTCACCGGAAAAAGTCCGGTTGATTCTGGTGCGCGCTCAGGCCTGTGCCGCGCTGTCTGAATACTACCGGGGTAAACCGCTGGATTCCGGGCGGGCGTTCCTGGCCGGGTTGCTGTCCGGGGCGGATGTGATGCTGGGCGTTGATCTGCCGACGTTTCTGAATGCGCTGGATATTTCCAGTGATGTGAAAGCCGCCGCGTTGACCCGAGAGGGCGGTCTTGGAAAAGTGGTCGATGTCATCGAACGATTGGAGCGTCGCCTCGCGATGAAGCAGGATCTGTCTACCGTCAACCGAACCCTGGTTCGGTTGTATGAACAGAGCGCACAGAATGTGCAGGCGCTGTTCAACCATGTCTGATCGGAACTTTGCCCGTCATTGAGTGGCGTGCAATGAGCTATTGACCGTGTGGAGTGCTTGTCGTCCTTGGTCGTTAGCAGGTAGACTCCGTGACATGAAGAGAAGCTCCCTGATCCTGTTTCTGATGTTGGTGGCTGTCGCGAACCTGGTGTTCGCGGCGGACTGGCATGAGTTGGTGAGGGGAGATGCAACGGCATTGGAGCAGATCGCGGTTGCGGATAGCGCCGTCGATGCCGATCACTCAGAACACGCTCACTCCGAACATTCTCATCCCCCGGGTGGAAGCTGCGTTCACGCCCACAGCTGTCACGCCAACGCTCATCTGTTCTTTGTCGCCACTGGTGACTTTGGCTCCCTCCGGCCGACCGGTCACCGCTGGCAGGCGGAGCATTTGCCCCTACCTCCGCAGTTCTTTATGGCACCCGATGTGCCACCTCCCATAGCCTGATTTGACACCTTAGTGATCAAGCGTTGACTTGTTGGCCCGGCGATTCGTCCGGAATGAGTCGGCCCGTGTCTATTTCTGAATCATCAGGCAGGTAACACATGTTTCTTTCTCTATTTACCCTTCCGTCAAGGCGGAGGGGACTATTCGGGGTCATTGCGCTACTGCTGGCCTGGGCCGCTGTGCCCGCTAGTGCGGCGCCAAAGCCTCTGTCCTTGAATGAAGCCTTGGCTTATACCCTGGAGCGCCACCCCGAGTTGGCGCAGTTTCCCTATCGTCGCCGAGCGGCTGAAGCCCGTGAACTTCAGGCGGGCTTGAGGCCCAACCCGGAGCTGGCCGTGGAAGTGGAAAATATCGGCGGCAGCGGTCGTTTTAGCGGTACCGACTCGGCCGAAGCCTCGCTGGTGCTGAGTCAACTGATCGAGCTGGGAGGTAAACGCGGCCAGAGGGAAGACGTTGCGCGCTATCGCACTGACCTGGTTGATAGTGAGTACCGTCAGGTTCGCTGGCAGGTCCTGGCGGAAACGGTACGTCGCTATCTGAGTGTCGCTGAAGCCCAGGAGAACATCCAACTGGCCGAACTCTCTTTGGCGTTGGCACGGGAAAGCCGGGAAACCATCCAGCGGCGCGTCCAGGCGGGAACCACCAGCGATGCGTCACTTCAGCGTTCGGCCATTGCGGTCACTCGGGCGGAGCTGGCCCTTGAGTCGGCCCAGCAGCAGTTGGCGTCGGCCCGAGTCGAGCTTGCCGCGCAGTGGGGCGAGACCGAACCGGATTTCGAACGGGTTCGCGCCGCGCTTTACGACCTGGTGGCGTTGCCGGAATTCAGCCGGGTCCGCCGTCACCTGGAAGACTCTCCTCAGCTGTCCCGCTATATCACTGAACGGCGACTGCTAGAAGCGGAACTGCAGTTGGCCCGGGCCCGTGGCCGGCAGGACCTTCGTGTCGGAGTCGGCGTAAAGCAGGTGCGGGAAACCGACGACCACGCCTTTACCCTGAGCCTGTCAATGCCGCTTGGCGTCAGCGATCGGAACCAGGGCGAAATCCGGGCCCGCCGGGCCGAGTACGAGCAACTGGCACTGGAAGAGAAAGCCACTCGGGTGCATTTGATGGCCCGAATCCAGCGGCTGTATCAGGAGTTGGAAGTGTTTCGTAGCACGGCGCTTCGCCTGCGAGGCGAGGCATTGCCTTCCGCGCGCGCCGCCCTTGAGAGCATTCGCCGTGGCTATCAGGAAGGGCTCTATACCTACCTGGAGTTGGTGGATGCCCGGCAAGAGCGCCTGGCGGTAGAGCGCGATGCGCTCCAGGCGGCCGTCAACTTTCACCAGACGCTGGTGACTCTCGAACAACTGACTGGCACGGGTTTGACCGGGCAATGGAGTCTGACTCCCGACTCAATAGAAGGGGTCAGTGAACCCTACGAACCCGAAACCCGTTTTACTAAAGAACAAGCAGGTGAATCATGAAGCCGTTAGCATCCGTCTGGATTTTTATGATCAGTATCGCGCTGCCCTTGTCCGGGGTGAGCATCAATGCACAGGCTCAGCAAACCGAGCACAACGATCACGAGCACGAACAAGCGCAGGAAGGAGAAACCCATAACGAAGAAAAGCACGGCGAGCACGAGGGCCACGGTGAGGAGGAAAACCACGGTGAGCGGGAATCTGATCACCAAGCCCATGGAGAAGGGGAAGAAGCCCATAATGAAGCGGGCGGAGGAGCCCACGAGGAGCATGGCGGGCATGAAGGCCACGAAGAGCAAGGAGCCTCGGTTGATCCCGAAACGCTCCGGGCGTTGGGTGGAGAAGTGAAAGTTGCAGGCCCCGGAAGAGTAAGTCAGACCGTGTCTCTGCCAGGAGAAGTTCGCCTGAACAAAGAAGCGGTGGCTCAGGTTAGCCCTCGTTACCCGGCCCAGATTGTTGATGTCAGTGCCCGGATTGGTGATTCCGTTGCGGCCGGCGATACCCTCGCGGTTGGCGAGAGCTCCCAGACCCTGCAGCGCTTTCCGCTCAAGTCCCTGATTCGCGGCACGGTCATTGATCGCTCCGCAACACTGGGTGAACAGATTCAACCCACCGACGCCGCGTTCGTTGTGGCGGACCTTTCCACGCTCTGGGTCGATATTGCGCTCTACCCACGGCAGATTGGGCGTGTGGAGACAGGTCAGCCGGTGCGCCTCAGCACGGCGTTCGGTCCCGAACCGGTCAACGCCCGGATCGATTATCTCGATCCCATGGTCAGCGAACAGCTGCGCACCGGCCTGGCCCGGGTATATCTTGATAACACGTCCGGCCAATGGCGCCCCGGCATGTTTATTGAGGCTGAGGTGACGCTGACCGAGACACAGGCCGAGGTGGTGGTCCCTCAGACGGCGGTCATCGAATATCAGGGCCGCCAGGTGGTTTTTGTACGGGAGGGGGAGCGTTGGCACCCCCGGCCCGTCACTCTGGGTGCAAAAGATCGGGACCAGGTGGTCATCCGGTCCGGCCTCACTTCCGGTGAACAATACGTCGCAAAAGGCGGCTTCACGCTGAAAGCGGATTTGCTCAAGAGCGAATTCGAATCGGGCCACAACCACTAGCATTCGGAGGTTTTTATGCAAGCGATTATTCGAGCGGCGTTGCAAAACCGGCTGCTGGTGGTGGTGATTGCACTGGCCGCAGTGATTGGCGGTTATGCCGCTTATCGGAGCCTGCCGGTGGATGCCTACCCGGACATTTCACCTTCGTTGGTACAGGTGTTTGTAGAGACCGAAGGGCTCGCGCCGGAAGAGGTGGAAAAGTATGTGACCTACCCCCTGGAAAGCGCCATGAACGGCTTGCCGAAGCTGGACCACGTTCGGTCAGTGTCGAACTTCGGCCTGTCGGTGGTGAACATCTATTTCGAGGACGGCACGGACATCTACTTCGCCCGACAACTGGTCAGTGAGCGGCTGCAACAGGCCAGAGAGGCCATTCCGAACGGGTTTGGTGAGCCGGTCATGGGGCCGATTACCACCGGTCTGGGACAGATTCTGTTCTATGTGCTGGAAGATACCAGTGGTGAGTACAGTCGCACCGAAATGCGGGAAATTCAGGACTGGATCGTCAAGTTCAACCTGCAGACGGTCAAGGGCGTGACTGAAGTGCTGTCCATTGGCGGTAACGTCAAGCAGTTTCAGGTGCGAATTGATCCCGAGGCATTACTGCGGTACGACATTTCTTTACCGCAGGTCAAGCGCCGGATCGAGGCGAATAATGCCAATGCGGGGGCTCAGTTTATTATTCAGAACGACGAGCAATATATTGTTCGCTCCGTGGGGCTGGCAAAAAACCTGGATGACCTTCGCAATATTGTAGTCAAAAGCGTTGATGGTATACCCGTCTATCTGCATCAGCTGGGCGAACTGGCCATTGGTGGTGAAATCCGTCGCGGGTTGACCACCAAGGATGGTGAAGGCGAAGCCGTGGTGGGGATGGTGTTAAAGCTGATTGGCGCCAACACCTCCAATGTGATCGGTGCGGTGAAAGAAGAGTTGGCGACGATCAATGCCAACTTGCCGGAAGGGATCGAAGTCAGCCCCTACTACGATCAGGCGCAACTGGTCGAAGCCGCTGTTTCCACCGTGACCAATGCACTGCTTCAGGGTATTGTTTTGGTCGCGATTGTCTTGCTCGCCTTTATGGGGGGCTGGCGACCCAGCCTGGTAGTGGCCCTGTCCATTCCGTTCTCGGTTTGCCTGGCGTTGATTGCCATGAAGTGGTTTGGTATCTCCGCAAACCTCATGTCTCTGGGCGGTCTGGCCATTGCCATCGGCATGATGGTAGACGGCGCCGTGGTGGTGGTCGAGAACATCGACCGACTGTTGCGCGAGTCCTCCGCGGATGAGTCGCGCCTGCACATTGTGGCCCGGGCCAGTCAGGCGGTAGCGCGGCCCATACTCTTTGCCATCAGCATCATTATTGTGGTGTTCCTGCCCCTGTTCAGCTTGCAGGGGGTGGAGGGGGCCACGTTCCGGCCGCTGGCGTACACGGTCTCTCTGGCCATGGTGGGCTCGCTGATTTTCGCTCTGGTGGTGGCTCCGGTGGTGGCCTCTTTGATCATGCGTCGTCCGAAGTCAGAACAGGCGTCGGACGAGCCCGGTGGTTTGATCGGCTTGGTTGCCCGTGGTTACCGACCGCTATTGCAGGGCGTTATCCGACGCCGCTGGATTGGGGTGACCATCGCGGGACTGGTACTTGCCGTCGGTGTAGCTGTTGGGCCTCGTCTTGGCTCCGAGTTTGTGCCTCGATTCAACGAGGGGGATCTGCTGATTCGGGCCACTATGGCGCCCTCCATCTCGCTGGATAAGGCCAAACAGTCCATGACGCTGTTTGAACGTCAGTTGCTGGAGCGTTTCCCGGAAGTGACTCAGGTCGTGACCCGGATCGGCCGCGGTGAAGTCGGTGCGCATGCCGACCCGGTAAACAGCGCGGAGATCTTTGTCGGACTCAAACCCAAGGAGCAGTGGCAGACGGCGGAAACACTCGATGGCCTATACTCCGCAATGAGCGCCGAGTTTGAAGACTTCCCCGGCACCAAGTTCAACTTTACCCAGCCCATTGCCGCAGCGGTGGATGAGTTGCTTACAGGGACAAAAGCCGAGCTGGCCGCCAAGCTCTTTGGGGATGATCTGAGTGTTCTGGATCAGAAAGCCACGGAAATTGCCGAGGTGATGCGTCAGGTCTCTGGTGGGGAAGACGTGCAGAAGGACCAGGTGGGAGGCACACCCCAGGTTCGCATCGAACTGGACCAGGAAGCCATTGCCCGCTATAACCTGAATGTATCGGATGTACAGGAAACCATCAGTATCGCCATTGGCGGGGACAGCGCCGGTCAGGTGTTCGAGGGTATCCGTCGGTTTGATATCTATGTGCGCCTGAAAGAGTCCTCAAGAGACCGAACGGAAGTGATTCGGGATCTGAAAGTTCGCAACGAACAGGGCCAGCAGATTCCTCTCAGCGAGCTCGCCAGAGTGGAAGAGGTGGTTGGTCCACGACAGGTTACCCGGGAAAACAACCAGCGCTTTATCACCATTCAGGCCAACGTCCGGGACCGGGATATTGGCTCCTATGTGGCCGAGGCGGATCGAATGATTGCCGAGCAGGTGGCTCTTCCGCCGGGCTATTTCCTGAAGTGGGGCGGCCAGTTCGAACTTCAGCAGCAGGCCAACAAGCGTTTGATGGTGGTGGTGCCGATCACCCTGGCGCTGGTATTTTTCATGCTGTACGCCAACTTCGGTTCGCTGCGCAATGCGCTGTTGATCATGCTCAATATTCCTCTGGCCTTGGTTGGCGGTATTGTATCGCTGTGGCTGGCGGGGCTGAGCCTATCGGTGCCGGCGTCCGTGGGCTTCATTGCCCTGTTCGGTATCGCGCTTGAAAACGGCTTGGTGCTGGTCAGCTACCTGAATGAGTTGGTGCGCGATGGTGTGCCCATGGCGAAAGCCTGCGTTCAGGGCGCGATGGCGCGTTTGCGCCCGGTCATAATGACGGCGGTCACCACCGGACTGGGCCTGGCGCCCCTGCTGTTTGCTACAGGCACGGGCAGCGAAGTGCAGCGACCGTTGGCGGCGGTAGTGATCGGTGGCCTGGTGACCGCCACCATTCTCACGCTGGTGATTCTGCCAGCGCTGTATCCCTGGTTCGCCGATCGTGCGAATGGCGACGACCAGGCAACATCTTGAGGTGACACCATGCAAGAGATTAAAGCTTATATAAAGACACGTAGGCTGGAGTCAGTGACGTTGGCCCTACACCGCCTGGACGGCATCACCGGGATGAGCGTGTCGGACGTTCGAGGGTTCGGACGCAGTAAGGCGCACAGCAGTGCAACGCACCCGATTGCGGGTGCGTCGGAATTTTCCGAACACGTGAAACTGGAAATTGTGTGCCAGGATCACTTGGTGGATGACGTGGTGGAACTGCTGAAAACCGAGGCTCATACTGGGCTTAGGGGCGATGGTCGCATTTTTGTGACCGACGTGCGTCGTGCCGTCCGCATACAGGATGGAGTGGAAGGCGACTCGGTGGTTTGATCCAGGCCTGAGCCGGTCGCCGTGGCGACCGGCAATTTCTTTTTCTTGGAGGAGGGGAGGGTAGATGCACGATCATGGTCACAGTCATGGAGACGAAGGTGCGCGCATCGGCTGGGCGTTTTTCCTGAACGTTGGCTTTACCATTATTGAGTTTATCGGTGGTGTACTGACTAACAGTACTGCCATCATGGCCGATGCCGTACACGATCTGGGCGACTCCTTGTCTATCGGGTTTGCCTGGTTGCTGGCCCGGTTGAGCAGTAAGCAGGCTACGGCCAGCTTCACCTACGGGTATCGTCGTTTCTCCTTATTGGGCTCTTTCATAAACGCCTTGGTACTCATTGTCGGTTCGGTGTGGGTGCTCAGTGAAGCGATTCCCCGGCTCAATGATCCGCCTATGCCGATGGCAGGGGGCATGCTGGGGATGGCGGTCTTTGGTGTGCTCGTCAATGGTTTTGCCGCCTACAAGCTCAGCAAGGGTAAGACGCTGAATGAACGCGTCCTGAACTGGCACCTGATGGAAGACGTATTGGGCTGGGTCGCCGTTTTGGTGGTAGCGATCATTCTGATGGTCGTCGATTGGCCGATTCTTGACCCATTGCTTTCTATCGGCTTTACGTTGTTCATTCTCTTCAATGTGGGTCGCAATTTCTGGCAGACAGTCAGACTGTTCCTGCAGGCGTCCCCAAGTCCAGAGTTGAAGCAGTCCGTAGAACAAACCCTGCGTTCGCTGCCGGGCGTCGAGGACCTGCACCATTTGCATCTTTGGTCGTTAGATGGGGAGCGTCATGTGTTGTCCGTGCATCTGAGAACCGGGGCGCTGAACAGCGTTGAAGACCAGAAACAGTTGAAGCATGCCATTTCTCACGCCCTTTCCGAGTATGAGTTGGCACATACAACGGTTGAGCTGGAGTTCGATACAGAGCCATGTAGGGATCGTTGACTATACCTCCCTCTCGGTCTCAATCATTGGGTAACGGTGCTCTGTTAGCAATTGACTGAAGCCAGGAAGTGATCCCCCTATGTTGGAGACGATGGGAGCCAGACTACTGCACATAACCCCGTTCGACGGTCGGAGCGCTCCTCCAGTGTCAATATGCCGCCGTGGCGTTCGGTAATTCTCTGGGCGATTGCCAGGCCGAGGCCGGCTCCGGAGCCCTGGCGCTGGTCGAGGCGGACGAAGCGGTTGAGCGCCTTGTTTCGATCCTCTTCCGGTATGCCCGGGCCATGGTCGCAGATTGTAAGCTGGTACCCACCGCGAGTCGGGCTTAATGTGAGTGTTACTTCACTGCTCTCAGGCCCGTACTGTATGGCATTGGCCAGTAATGAGCGAATCATGGTGTTGATCAGCGTGGGGTTGCCCATAATCCAGGCTTCGCCATCTGTTTCGAGCAACTGCAGCTCAATCTGCTTTTCCTGAGCTAGCGGGTAGACATCCGCCACGCTCTGGGCAACCCACTCTGACAGGGATAGGCGTTCCGGATGGTCGTTGAAATCAGAGTCGGCTTTACTCAGGACCAGCATCTGATCCACCAGGTGGGCCATTCGGTCTAGTGACTGCAACAGCTCATTGACCAACGTCGGGGAGTCTTGGCTGATGCTCTCCAGTTGCAGGCGCAATGCCGCCAGTGGTGTTCTCAGCTCGTGAGCTGCATCGGAGGAAAAGCGACGTTCCCGCTCGATCGTCCGGTTAAGGCGGGTCAACAGTTGGTTCAGCGCTGTGACCAATCCCTCCACTTCCTGAGGGACGGTATTCGATGGTAAAAATCTGTCGGTGCCCGGTCCCAGGCGGGCGGCGATGGATTGCAGATGGCGGAGCGGGCGGAAGCTGGTACGGACCGCCCACAGTGTCGCGACGATAAAAAGAGGCAGCGCAAAAGCAATAGGAAGAACATTGCCCAGGGCAAGGTGGCCGCTCAGTTCCTGCCGAATATCTTCGCGCTGTACGGAGCGAATCCAGAATCCGTTTTTCTCATCGTGTAATGTAAATGTGCGCCACCGGTAGTCGGAATGGCTGAGCCACCCAAATCCTGTCTTGTCGGGAGCACGGGTATCCACGACCCCGAACTTGTTCGGTAGAATCGGTTGGCCGGTTTCAGTCCAGACCTGAAAAGAAATTTTCTTTTCGTATCGGTGTCCGAGGCCGCCGGATAGGATCTCGTCCTCACGACTTTCGAACCAACGCTCTTCCGGCTCTGAGGTGTCCGCGGTTAGCGCCAGGGGGTCCAGAGTCTCACTCAGCGTATGTTGTAACTCCTGCCGGCTGCGATTCTCTGCCAAGTGACGAACGAGGCCCTCAACAATTCGGGTATTCTGAGCCAACTCCGCATCAAACAGTTCCTCCAGCTCGTGGCTGCTTTGCCAATAGCTCCAGGTCGAGGCCAGGGTAACAATAATCAAGGTCATTGCTGTATTCAGAAGGATGAGCGTACGAGTCAGTGACATCATCCAGCGTCCTTTGCGGCTTCGCTATCCAGGGTGTACCCAACGCCGCGTACCGTGCGTATCACGGATTTACCCAGGCGCTGGCGAAGGTGGTGAATATGTACCTCAAGCGTATTGCTCTCTGCGCCTCTGTCCCACCCATAGAGTACTTCCTCCAGCCGTCGCCTTGTGGCCACTCTGTCCGTGTTGCGCATCAGTACCTGCAGGATCTGAAATTCGGCTTTGGGTAGCTGGAAGCGCTTTTCCCCCACCTGAAGCTCCGCATGGTCCAAATTCAGGCGAATGGCGCCCGTTGTCAGGACGTTGTTGTCGGTATAGCCGTCGGTGCGCCGGATAACGGCTCTCATTCGCGCTTCAAGTTCTGCCATTTTAAATGGTTTGGTCAAATAATCGTCCGCTCCGAAATCGAGCCCTTGCACCCGGTCATCCAGCTCTTCGCGAGCGGTGAGAATAATAATGGGGGTTCGGCATTGTGCCTTTCTGGCTTGCCGAACAATCTCAAGACCATCCAGCCGAGGAAGCGTCAAATCAGCAATGGCAATATCAAAGGTTTGATCTTTCAGGGCATTCAGCCCCTTCCTGCCGTCATTGATCCAGTCAACCTGGTGCTGTGCCTGCTCTAGCATGCGGACCATGGTTTGGGCGAGCATCGAGTCGTCTTCAATCAGCAATATTCTCATGGTCCTCCCGCAGCAGCGTTGCGCCTGGAAATGGTGGATGCCCCCAGTGTGGCAGAGTTTTCTTAATTCTGGCTTAAGAATTCAGGGGGCATTGTTTAAGCGTTAATTAAGATAGCACCCTTAGCATGAGCAGGACAGAGTGCCTCACTGGAGTTTCATTTGATGTCATCTTCCTGCTTGTTGCCGTTAAAAGTGGACCTGTTCGATCCGTCCGTCACAGAGCTGATGCCCGTGGGGGACTGGAAACTGTGCTCGGTAGATCCCGAATCACGGGCCACAGACGCTATTGCCTTCTTCATCGAACAGCGCTTTCGTGCGGCGTATGGGCGTTGCCCGTCGCTTGTTGTCCCCTCTCCTCTGATTCTTGTCGCCCGGTCCGGGCTGGTCATGGCCGCGGTGGGCACACGGCACGCGGCAGATCAGCCTTTGTTCCTTGAGAATTATCTGGACCATCCCATTGAGCAATATTTACCTCCAGGCGCCCTTGGCCATCGGGAAGGGGTCGTGGAGATCGCTCACTTGGCCGGCGCCGTTGAGGGCGTCAGTCGATTGTTCTTTCCCGCGATTGCTCGATGGTTGGTTACCCAAGGTGTCGAATGGATCTGTTTTACCGGAACTCAATCGATCCGGCTGAGTTTCACAAAAATGGGTGTTAAACCGAGGGTACTCGGCCCAGCTTTGCCCGAGCGGCTGCAGGGGGCGGCGCAAGATTGGGGGGCGTATTACCAGAACCGCCCCGAAGTGGTGCTGGCGCACGTTCCCAGTGGTGTCGAGGCAATGCGGCACACCGGTTGGCTGGAAAAAACCACGGTCTGAGGTAGTCACTATGAATGAATTACTTGAGCGCTTGGCCCGGTGGTCTTTGTTGCACCCGAGCCGGGTGGCGCTTCGCGACGAAGATCAGACGGTGACTTACCGACAGTTATGGAACCGTGTGCAAGGGGTTGCGCAGGCAATTATGGATTTGGGCGTTCAGCGACTTGGCCTGGTGGGTGACAACTCGGTTGCCTGGGTCGTAGCCGATTTGGCCTGCGTTCGTGCTGGGGTTGTCTCGGTGCCCGTTCCGACGTTCTTCTCGCCGTCGCAGCGTCAGCATCTTGTCGAAACGGCAGGATTGGATGGGATTCTGCTGTCCACGGCCGATGTGCGGGCTGACGAGGTGGCCGAGACGGTTGGCGGTGGCCTGTGGATTCATCGTCTTCCCGTTGAGCGGGAACTGTCAGTGTTACCCCCGGGCACGGTGAAAATCACGTTCACTTCCGGCAGTACCGGCACGCCCAAAGGGGTCTGTTTGTCCGCTGCACAACTGGGACGCACGTTGCGGGCTTTGGACACCCGGTTGAGCCAGCTGGAGCTGCCGCAGCATCTTTCGGTTTTACCTTTGGCTACGCTTCTGGAAAACGTCGCGGGCGTGTATTTGAGTCTTTATCGAGGCGCTGAGGTGTCCGTTCCGGGACTTGCCAGCCTGGGGTTATCCGGTAGTAGTGGCATGGACTCACAGCGCTGGCTTTCAGAGCAGAATCGTTGGCAGCCAACATCGTTGATTCTGGTGCCGGAGTTGACACGAGTGCTGATCGAGGGCGCGGAGTCGGGCGCACTCCAGCACCGGGGTTATCGCTTTCTGGCCGTTGGTGGTGGGCGCGTATCGCCCTCGCTACTGCGCCGAGCGGAGGAGCTGAAATTGCCGATGTTCCAGGGCTATGGGTTGTCGGAGTGTGGCTCCGTGGTAGCGCTGAACGCACCCGCAGATAATCGTATCGGTTCGGCGGGCCGCGTTCTGGACCATGTAGATGTCCATGTTGGCCCCGGTGGTGAACTGCAGATTTCTGGCAGCAGTTTTCTAGGTTACCTGGGAGAAACGCCCGTGGATGAATCGCATGCGGTAGCCAGTGGTGACCTGGGTTTTCTGGATCAGGACGGGTTTCTATGGGTGTCCGGACGGAAGAAGAACCTGCTGATCACCGGTTTTGGGCGCAATATCAGCCCGGAATGGCTGGAGGCGGAACTGACCCAAAGTGCCGGTATGGCGCAGGCCCTGGTGTTCGGTGACGGGGAGCCCCACCCATTGGCGCTGCTGTACCCGGGACCAACTGACAACGGTGTGGAGGATTGTCGTCAGGCGATTGAGGCACTCAATGCAAATCTGCCTGACTATGCGCGCTTGAGTCACGTGTATCTGTTGCCTTGCCCGTTCCAGAACATAGATTCCATCACAGTCACACCCAACGGCCGGATCAGGAGGACACTGGTGCTGGAAAGCCTGGAGTCCTGGCTGGCGAGTGCCGAATGTCTTTCCACTCGATCCATTGAACAGCCTCAACCGAGAATGTTCGCCCAGGAGTAATCACTATGACTTTTTTTGATGAACTGCAAAATGCTTCCGAATTTGGCCGAAAAACGCTTTTCGAGGCGCCGATCTTCAGTGCCATTGAGGATGGTCGTTTCGATATAAACAGCTACACCTATTTTCTGAGTCAGGCTTACCATCACGTAAAACATACCGCGCCTTTGATGATGGCCTGCGGTGCCCGCTTGCCGGATCGATTGGAGCCGGTGCGTAAAGCACTGGTGGAGTACATCGAGGAGGAGTATGGCCACCACGAGTGGATTCTCAATGATCTGAAAGCTTGTGGTGTCGACCCGGATACCGTTCGTAACGGTCAGCCCGATTTGCCGATCCGGTTGATGGTGGCTTTTTTGTACGACCTGATCAACCGAGGGAATCCGGTGGGGCTATTTGGCATGGTACAGGTGCTTGAGGGAACGAGTGTGGCCGTGGCAACGCCGATGGGAGAAAAAGTGCAGCGTACTTTGAACTTGCCGGATACTGCGTTCAGCTACCTGTACTCTCATGGAAGCCTGGATCAGGAGCACTTTCAATTTTTTAAAAGCCTGATGAACGGCATCACTGAGCAGGAAGACCAGCGGGCGATCGTTGATGCGGCCAATGTCGTTTATCGGCTCTATGGGGATATGCTCAGAGATGTTCCATTGGCGTCACCGGCTGATCGGATCAGGGAGGTGCGTCGTGGTCTGGCGTAATCAGCGTTGGCTCATACTGGGAGCCTCCGGAGGAATCGGAGAGGCGCTGGGAGAGCAAATGGCCCGCAAAGGAGCTCGCCTTCTGCTCGCAAGCCGGTCGCCCACGCCCTGCCGTGCAGAAGGCTTTACTTACGTGCGGATTGACCTTGCGTCGGAGGATGTCGAGGCCCAAATGGCGGACATCTGTCAGCGCTACCCAGACATCGATGGCGTAATTCACTGCGCCGGTCAGGGCCTTTTCGCGGCCGTGGAGCAGACTCCGCTCCAGGAGCTGGAGCGGTTGTGGCGAGTGAACCTTCGTAGTGCTTACGCCGTGGCCCGCTGCTTTTCGAGCTACTTTCGTCAGCGCGGCCATGGTGAATTGGTATTTATTGGTTCCACGTTTGGAAGTATTGGCTTCCCTGGCTACTCGGCCTATTGCGCGACCAAGTTTGCCCTGCGGGGCCTGACCGAAGCATTGCGCCGGGAGTGGGCAGACAGTGGAATTGCGGTACGTTATATCGCCCCTAGAGCGACCAAAACGGGTATGAATTCCCCGGCTGTTGTAGCCATGAACCGGGCGCTGGGGAACCGTTCTGACAGTCCGGAGGCCGTTGCTTTCGCGATTGTACGGACGATTGAGCGAAAGCGTGGGCGACGGTATCTGGGGTGGCCTGAACGGCTGTTTGTGGCTGTTAACAACCTTATCCCGGCGGTGGTGGATACCGCGCTACGCCGAAAACTGTCCATTATTCAATCGTATCTCAAATCGGAGTACTGACATGAAACGTATCCTGTTGACCCTCTCGCTGTGTGTCGCCTCTGTAGCGGCACTGGCGGAAAAACCCATAGACGGACTGACCGACATTCAACATCGCTGGGCTGAGATTCAGTATAAAATGCCGGAGGCCGAGCGAGAGAAGGCCTTTGAAGCCTTGGCGGAGCAGGCTGATGCACTGGTAGAGCAATACCCCGGGCGTGCGGAACCGTTGATCTGGCACGGGATTGTGTTGAGCACTTATGCTGGGGCGAAGGGAGGTCTGGGTGCCCTGAAACTGGTGAAAGTGGCCCGTAACGATTTTGAGCGTGCGTTGTCGATCGATGCGTCCGCGCTACAGGGATCAGCCTACACTTCATTGGGCAGCCTTTACTACCAGGTGCCCGGATGGCCGCTCGGCTTTGGTGATGACGAGAAAGCAGAGGCCTACTTGAAAGAGGCGCTTGCCATCAATCCCAATGGCATTGATCCCAACTATTTTTATGGGGATTTCCTCATGGACCAGGGCCGCCATGGTGAGGCTCGTCGTTATTTTCAGAAGGCGTTTCAGGCCGAAAGCCGCCCGGACAGACCCTTGGCGGATGAAGGCAGACGAGTCGAGATAAAGGAGAAATTGTCCGAACTGCCCACTTCTGAATAAGCTGGTGTGTGTGAGGTTGCTAGATTTCCGTGGGCCTGAGTGATGATCGGTCGGGTGCGATGTGGTACATTGCCCATCCCCCCTGATCTTAACCTGTGAATGGCTTACGAACTGGATATTTAGTAATGTCACCTCTTGCGCTTCTTTCGCTATCCTTTGCCATGTCGACCGACGCCTTTGCGGCCGCGGTTGGGAAAGGGGCGAGTTTACACCGCCCGCGTTTTTCTGAAGCGCTTCGCACCGGCGTTATTTTTGGTCTGATTGAGTCCATCACTCCGATTATAGGCTGGCTTCTGGGGCGTAGCGCATCCACCCTGGTGGAAAACTGGGATCACTGGATCGCCTTCGCGGTCTTGACTGGGCTCGGCTTGCATATGGTGATCGAAGGTTGCAAACATCAGGAGACACCAGAGGCGGTTATTCAACGGCACTCATTCATCCGTCTGGCGCTAACGGCGGTTGGAACAAGCATTGATGCCCTGGCTGTCGGGGTCGGGCTAGCGTTTGTTGAGGTGAATATTCTGCTCGCGGCGGGTTGTATCGGTTTGGCAACGCTGTTCATGGTGACGACCGGAGTAATGGTGGGTCGGAGTATAGGCTCAGCTTTCGGGCGAAGAACGGAGGTGTTGGGCGGTGTAATTCTGGTTTTGGTAGGTGCTTTTATCCTCAACGATCATATTTCCTTTGTCTGACTATGCTATACCTAACGGAACCGATTTTTTCTGATCAGGAGGTGATATGAGCAGTTTGATACAGACGAGTGGGCGGGAAAGCTACTCCGCGATTTCGGTGATCAACCACTGGATTACCGTGTTGCTGGTGATGGCAATGTTGATTCTGGGGCTGCTGGCATCAGCGGCGCCGGACAGTGCCGAAGGTTTCATCATGTCGGTACACGTCAGTCTCGGCTTCTTTGTGTTCTGGTTTGTGCTTTGGCGGGCGGCCTACCGCGTGCACCAGGGGTTTCCGCCCACTCAGGGGCAAACCCCGTGGCAGCGCCAACTGGCATGGTGGGTGCACCGCCTCGTGTTGGGGTTGCTGGTGCTGCAGGTTTTTACCGGCCCGCTGTACCTGTTCACCGAAAATGAAGGTGTCAATGTGTTTGGCTGGTTCACGGTGCTGATCCCGCTGGAGAGCCTGGCCTTTATCCATGAGCCGGTGGAAGTGCTGCATGTCATTACCGGGCTTTACGTGCTCCCGGCGTTGTTATTGCTGCATATTGTGGGGGCGTTTCATTACTTCTGGCACCGTCGGTCCGTTACCCCCGCCGAATTGGGAGAGTGACCCAGTGGGCTCCGATGGCATTAGAAGCGGTGTGCTCAAGGACGGGAGAGGGCGATGACCTTTATCTGGTTTATCCTCGCCGCTCTGGCGGAAATCGCCGGTTGTTACACCTTCTGGATGTGGCTCAGGCTGGATCGCTCCGCCTGGTGGTTGGTGCCGGGTGTGATTTCGTTGTGCCTGTTTGCGTTTTTCCTGACGCGGGCCGATGCTGAATTGGCCGGGCGGGCCTTTGCCGCCTATGGCGGTGTTTATATTGCGGCGTCGCTGGGGTGGATGGCGTTGGTGGAGCACCGCTCCCCGCAGCTGTTTGATTACCTTGGGGCGTTGGTGTGTATCGGTGGGGCGGCGTTGATTCTGTACGGTGGACAGCGGTTGGGTGGATGATGCCCCTAGGGCTTATCCACCATCAACCCAACCTCAGAGCGATCCGTAGGGCGGGTAAGCAAAGCGCACCCGCCGTTTCGGCACGCACCCCAAACTCCGCGTAGGGCGGGTCGGTCCGACGTTTCGGAGCAAAGCGCACCCGCCGTCTGTCATCAAACCGGAAACCTACTCGAGCTCCCAACCCGCCAACTGAATCCGCGCTGCAGCCCCGTACAACTTACTGGCATCACCCTCGACTGTACCCTCGGGTACCAAAGCGGGCCAGAGTGACGCGACCGCATTCAGCTGCGTCTCCACCTCGGCCACCGCGTCCGGGCTCTCCTGGCGCTGCACATCGTTCAGCAATGCGAGGCGCGCTTTGGCCGCTTCAACAAAACCGTAGGCGTCCTGATATTCGTGAGCATTGACGATCTCGCCGTTACGCACACCGATGGCGTACTCCTCAGCCGCCGTGCGAACCATGCGCTCGATACTGCCCAGCGCGACTTTCAGGCTGGCATTTTGCAGATTCTCGGCATCGGCAATGCCCGCTTCCAGCTCCCGGTGACGCTGCTCGACCATCTCAACGGACTGGCCCTGTTCAACGGCGTCGGCCAGAGCGCTCAGCGCCTCAGCAAAGCCCTCTTCATCGCGAGCGGCGAAGGCGGGCTTCAATCCTGCGTACAACTCATCACCGGGGTGTTTCATGTGGGTGAGCGCCATGTCTTTGTGGCCGGCCTTGTACAGTTGCACGCCCACCCACAGATGGCCGCGCACCAGGCCCAACTGGCCGAGGTAGGCGGCGTCGTCTTTGGTCAGGTCGGCGGCGCCGCCACCCTCACCGCCTTCTCCCTCACCCCCTTCGCCTTCACCGCCCTCACCGGCGAGTGCGGCCACCTGCAGGGTCTGCTGGCTGGCGTGATGGTCAAAGGGCGTGTTGTCGGCGGCCTGGCTGGTGGCGCTGGAGGCAAGCAGGGCGGCGCCCAGGCCGAGCCAGACTTTGCGTTGTTCTTTCATGGTAGAGCTCCCATTCTGGAAAGGGTGGCATAATGCCCTGGATTCTGGCATAAATGAGAGTGAGTCTCAATATAGGATATGCAATGATTCTTTACATTCAAGATGTGCTCGACGCTGGCGCCCTGTCTGCGGTGCAGGAGCGGCTGGCCTCCCAGGCCTTCGATGACGGCGCCACCAGCGCTGGCTGGGCGGCCAAGCAGGTCAAACGCAACGAGCAGGCCCGGGACGACAAGACCCGGGCGGCCATCGTTCGTCTGGTGGAGGAGCGGCTTCGGGCGCACCCCCTCTTTGCCAGTGCGGCGCTGCCCAAAAGCTTTCCCAGAATCCTGATCAATCGCTATGGACCCGGTATGCATTACGGGTCCCACATGGATGATGCAGTGATTCACGGCCAGCGCACGGATCTGTCGTTCACCCTGGGGCTGACACCCGCCGCAGATTACGAGGGGGGCGAGCTGGTGCTGGAGGACAGCACAGGGGACCGGGCCTGGAAGGTGAATGCGGGGGATCTGCTGCTGTACCCCACCACTTACCTGCATCGGGTGGAGGCGGTTCGCACCGGGCAGCGGATGGCGGTGGTCGGTTGGGTGCGCAGCCTGGTGCGGTGCAGTGAACAGCGGGAAATTCTGCTGGATCTGGATACCGCGCTGCGCACCGAGTTTGATGCCCACGGAAAAACCGAGCAGTTCGATCGCCTGAGTCGCAGCCGAAATAATTTACTCAGGCTGTGGCTGGAGGATTGAACTTTGGCCGTCCGCCCCTCATCTAACATAAAGTGTTGTTAAGGCGCTTGTACCTTTGCGCAGGCTCCGCTAGCGTAGATGGACCCATATTGAACTGGCCAACGGAACTTAAATGGTAAATCGCTCCCTGTTCACTCTGCTGCTCGCGCTGCTTTTGAGCGCTAGCCTTTCGGTCCCCGTGGTGGCCGATTGGGGGTATGAGAACGGGAAAGCCTTTGCCGATGTGGCCCTGGACAGCGCTGGTCTCTCGGCGTCATCGTTTGACACGGATTCGGACGATGGCTCTTCTGCCGTGTTTCTTTGGCCGGTGGCCGCCCTCCAGTCGGGGGTGGGTGAAAGCCTGCCGTCCTCGCCCTTCCTGCTTCGAACCTCGGAGCGTCCTCCCGCCCGGGCCTCGCCGGTCCGTTTGTGATTCGATTGATCTTTTAAAGTTTGGGCTTCAGCCCATTGTCGAATCTTGGCTGGCATCCATAGGTGGTGCCCGTCCCGGAGGTAATTCTCATGAAAACGTTAAACATATACAAACTAGATCCTGTGGATCATCTGGTTCAGCCCAGAGAATTTGCGGATCTGACTGAACATTCACCCGCGCTGGATTTGATGACCGACTTTCGCGCCCATCAACCCCACACCGTTGAATCCAGTGTGTCGGCGGTGGGCGTTGCCCGCCTGATGGCTATGGAAGGTGTGAGCTGGAAGTTGGTGGTCGACTCTCAGCAGGAGTTTATTGGACTTCTGACGGCCGAGCGTCTCTCCGAGCAGTACATTCTGGTGGCCCAGACACTGCAGGGCGTGGAGCGTGGCGATTTGACCGCGGGCGATTTGATGTTACCCAGGGCTTCAATACCGGCGCTGGATTTAGAGGCTTTAACATCGGCAACGGTGGGTGATCTGGTACAAGTGCTGCGCGAAGCGGGCGAGACACATAGCCTGGTGCTGGACCGCGATCAGCACCATATCCGGGGTGTCATTTCGGTGGAGGATATCGCCGAGCGCCTGCACCGCGAGGTGCCTATCGCGCCTAAGCGATCCATCGCCCGGGCACTGTCTTCCTAGCGGTACACTCAGCGGCGCTGGAGTGCCTTACAGCGCCGCCAAGTGAAGACCATCATCATTATCAGAACCGCTACGCCGCCAACGGCCCAAAGGTTACCCTGATAAAGCTGGAACAGAAGATAGCGCATTTGATGGCCGCCGTCGGTAAAGGCGGTAATCAGGCCCAGACCCTCGGCATCAAAGCCGGAGGTCTGGTTGGCCAGTTCTGTGTACAGCGGCGCCAGGTGCGTGGAAATCAGCAGGAAGGTGATAATCACCGGAATACCTGCGATCACGGCACGGATCACATTGCCACGAAACATCAATACCGAAATCGACATCACCGAAATCAGATTGGGCAAGTCGCCCAGAGGCAGCACCCGGTTGCCCGGCAGAACCAAGGCGATCAGTACCGCCACCACCATCAGTATCAGGCCGGTGACGATTACCGACTTGTGACTCATCAGAAAACCGGTATCCAGTGCGACCACGAGATTCTTGCGGGACGGAAAGCGCCGCTCGACCTGAGCGCGCAACGCGTGAGTGATCGGCATCATGGCTTCCCCGATCAGGCCGGCACTCTTTGGCAACAGGAACATCACCGCGGCGATGTGCACCGCGAGCTCCAATGTCTGCTTGGTGTCGTAACCGGCGGCAAAGGCCAATACCAGCCCGATCAGCACCCCGATGACCATCGGCTCACTGAAGAACGCCAGCCAACTCATGGAGTGATCCTTCTCGGAACTCTCTTGGCCGTCCTCTTCGGCGCCGGGCACATCGTGGCTGATGGCGGCTTTCTCTGGATTGTAGGACAGGCGGTTGAAACCCGGAATGCGATCAAATACCCAGTTGATGCAGGCGGTGTAAGGCACGATGCCATTGACCGACACCGGCGAGGCCGATACGCCCTTGAGCCCCAGTTCGCGCTCCACATCCGGCGCGGTCCACTCGGTCAACTTGAAGCAGTAAACGGCCAACAACAGCGTGGCCGAAAGCCCCAACACCATGCTGCCGCTGGTGGCCATCACCAGCGCCCCGAGCAGGGCGAAGTGCCAATAGTTCCACAGATCGATATACACCGTGCGGGTCCAGCCCGCCGCGAGCATGAAAATATTCAGAAACAGAATCAACGGAATGGACAGCGCCGCCAGTGGTGAGGACCAGGTAATGGCGGCCAGCGGCGGCCAGCCCACATCGAGCACGTTGTACTCCAGGCCGCGAATCACCATCAATTGCTCTACCGCGGGTTTGATATTCGCCACGAAGAAATCAAAGGCAATAAAGACCCCCGCAAAACCCACCGCCAGCTCAACGGTGCTCAGCAGAGACTTCTTGAACGGCAGCCGGACCGCCAGGGCGATAATGAAAATGATCGCCGGCAGCATGACGTAGGCTTTGAAACTGAAGAATGCGTCGAGGAGTTGCTGGATGGTGTCCACGGGAGAATCCTGGCTGGAAATGGAGTGGGGACTTTAGTGATCCGCCGGCTTAGAGTCAAGGTGACGTTATGCTTGTTGGTGTAGGTTAGGTGTTGGTGTCGGATTACGGCCTTCGGCCTAATCCGACCTACTGGGCAGTGACGTTTTAGTAGGTCGGGTTAGGCCGAAGGCCGTAACCCGACAATTACCTGCCGTAGTATTCGTGGGGCCGAGCGCAGCGGTATAAGCGCGCATCCTCCGCAACCCGACACTCTCGTTGGCACCACATGCCGGCTACCACCGGCGCCGTGCCACGCTTTATTCTGGCTGCAAGCCTAGATTCCTGACGATATTGGCTACCGGCTCGTACTGGTTCATCGTATAGAAGTGCAGGCCCGGCGCTCCGTTCTCCAGCAGTGTCTCACACAGCTCAGTGACCAGTTCTTCACCAAACGCTTTGATGCTGTCGCTGTCATCGCCGTAGGCTTCCAGGCGCTTGCGCATCCAGCGGGGAATCTCCGCGCCGCAGGCGTCGGAAAAACGGGTCAGGTTTTTGAAACTGATGATGGGCATGATGCCGGGCACGATGGGCTGGGTGATGCCCGCCTTGTGGCACTGGTCCATAAAGTAGAAGTAGGCGTCCGGGTTGTAGAAGTATTGGGTAATACCGCTGTTGGCGCCCGCATCGAATTTGCCTTTCAGAAATTTGACGTCGTCGTCGTAGCTCTTGGCCTGGGGGTGGATTTCCGGGTAGGCCGCCACTTCCAGATGGAAGTGATCGCCAAAGTGCTTGCGGATAAAGGCCACCAGTTCGTTGGCGTACACCATCTGGTAGCCGCCGCCGACGCCGGAGGGCATGTCCCCGCGCAGAGCGACAATGCGATCGATACCGGCGTCTTGGTATTCCTGAATCAGTTCAATGATGGTAGCTTCGTCATCACCGCCAAAGGACAGGTGGGGTGCCACGGAAACGCCTTCATTTTTGAAGTGTTTGACGATCCCTTTGGTGTTGTCGCGCGTGGAGCCGCCGGCGCCGTAGGTGACGGAGAAAAAGTCCGGGGCGAACTCGGAGAGCTTCTTGCGCACGTTCAGAAGTTTTTCCCGGCCCTGGTCGGTTTTGGGGGGGAAGAATTCGAAACTTAACTGGGGTTGATCGGTGTCGGTCATTTTGGGTGGTGCTCTTTGGGTTTTTCGTCGATTTGGGTTGGGTTACGGCGGATGCGGGCTTCGCCCTTATCCGCCCTACGCGAACTGGGGGAGTGCGTAGGGGCCGAGCGCAGCGGTATAAATCCGCACCCGCCGTCACACAAATCAGCCATTCGTAGGGCGGATCGGTCCGACGCATCGGAGGCCGAAGGCCGCACCCGCCGTTACCATCACTCAATTAATACTTATAACTCTCCGGCTTAAACGGCCCTTCCACCGGCACGTCGATGTACTCGGCCTGCTGCGGGGTCAGCTTGGTGATTACACCACCAAAACCTTCGACCATGTCTTTGGCCACTTCTTCGTCCAGTTTCTTGGGCAGTACCTTCACGTACAGGTGCTCCTTCTTCTGGTCCTTGGGCAGGTCGGCAAACTTGCGCTCGTACAGGTACATCTGTGCCAGTACCTGGTTGGCGAAGGAGCCGTCCATGATGCGCGAGGGGTGACCGGTGGCGTTGCCCAGGTTTACCAGGCGACCTTCGGAGAGCAGGATCAGGTGATCGTTGCTGTCCTTGTCCCGGTAGATCTTGTGCACCTGCGGCTTCACCTCTTCCCAGTGCCAGTTCTTGCGCATGTAGGCGGTATCGATCTCGCTGTCGAAGTGACCGATGTTGCACACCACGGCGCTGCTTTTCAGGGCGCGCAGCATGGGCGCATCGCACACGTTGACGTTGCCGGTGGTGGTGACCACCAGGTCAGTGGTGCCGAGCACGGTGTGGTTGATGTCTTCGTCTTTACCGGTGTTGACGCCGTTTGTGTAGGCGGAGACCACTTCAAAGCCGTCCATGCAGGCCTGCATGGCGCAGATCGGGTCGACCTCGGTCACTTTGACGATCATGCCTTCCTGACGCAGTGAAGCGGCCGAACCTTTGCCCACATCGCCATAACCGATGACCAGCGCTTTTTTACCGGCCAGCAGGTGGTCGGTGCCACGCTTGATGGCATCGTTCAGGCTGTGGCGGCAGCCGTACTTGTTGTCGTTCTTGGCTTTGGTCACTGCATCATTGACGTTGATGGCGGGGACTTTCAGCTCGCCTTTTTTCAGCATATCCAACAGACGGTGTACACCGGTGGTGGTTTCTTCAGAGATGCCGTGAATCTTGTCCAGTTGCTCGGGGTATTTCTCGTGCATCAGTCCGGTCAGGTCGCCGCCGTCGTCGAGAATCATGTTGGAGTCCCAGACCTTACCGTCTTTATTGACGGTCTGCTCAATGCACCACCAGAATTCTTCTTCGGTCTGGCCTTTCCAGGCAAATACCGGAATGCCGGCAGCGGCGATGGCGGCCGCAGCGTGATCCTGGGTGGAGAAAATGTTGCACGAGGCCCAGCGTACTTCCGCGCCCAGCTCCACCAGGGTTTCGATCAACACGGCGGTCTGGATGGTCATGTGAATGCAGCCCATGATCTTGGCCCCGGCCAGCGGCTTTTCCGCTTTGTATTTGCGGCGCAGTGCCATCAGTGCGGGCATTTCGCCTTCAGCGATGTCGATTTCGCGGCGACCCCAGTCGGCGTCTTTCTGGAATTGTTCGGCGGTTTTGGCAGCGACTTTGTAGTCGGTGAAGTTGGCAGCAATGTTCATGGTGTAGCTCCGGTTAAGCGTTTGAATTCGGTTTGGTGCGAGTGTCGGTTTGGGTGATGGCGGATGCGCGCGTTGCGCTTATCCGCCCTACGCGAACCACGGAGGGCGGCGTAGGGCGTGGTAAGGCCGAAGGCCGCACCCGCCGTTCCCCAGCGATACGCGTTTATAACGCGAACTGCAGAGGGTGGCGTAGGGCGGATAAGCGAAGCGCATCCTCCGTTACCTTACGTCACGCGTTTACAAATACTTCTTGAGCAACTCGGCCCTATCGGTCTTCTCCCAGGTAAAGTCCGGCAGCTCCCGACCAAAGTGTCCGTAAGCGGCGGTGGGCCGGTATATCGGGCGCTTCAGGTCGAGCATGTCGATCAGGCCCTTGGGCCGCAGGTCGAAGTGCTCGCGTACGATTTTGGCGATTTCGTTGTCCGGCAGCTTGCCGGTGCCAAAGGTGTTGATTGAAATCGAGGTCGGCTCGGCCACGCCGATGGCGTAGGAGACCTGAATTTCACAGCGACTGGCGAGGCCCGCGGCAACGATGTTTTTCGCCACATAGCGACCGGCGTAGGCGGCGGAGCGGTCCACTTTCGAGGGGTCTTTCCCCGAGAAGGCGCCGCCACCGTGACGGGCCATGCCGCCGTAGGTATCGACAATGATCTTCCGGCCGGTCAGGCCGCAGTCACCCACCGGGCCACCGATGATGAACTGGCCGGTCGGGTTGATGTGGTACTGGGTATCGGCGTGCAGCCATTCGGCGGGCAGCACCTTGTTGATGATTTCTTCACGCACCGCTTCGTGAATCTGGCTCTGGCTGACATCCGGGTTGTGCTGAGTGGACAGCACTACCGCGTCTACCGCCACCGGCTTGCCGTTTTCGTAGCGTAGGGTCACCTGGCTCTTGGCGTCCGGGCGCAACCAGGGCAGGGTGCCGTTCTTGCGCAGCTCGGCCTGCTTTTCCACCAGGCGGTGAGAGAAGTAAATCGGCGCGGGCATCAGCACGTCGGTTTCATCCGAGGCGTAGCCGAACATCAGGCCCTGGTCACCGGCGCCCTGGTCTTTGGCGGACGCTTCGTTTTCGTCCACGCCCATGGCGATGTCGGAGGACTGCTTGCCAATGGCGTTGAGTACGGCGCAGGAGGCACCGTCAAAACCCACGTCGCTGGAGTTGTAGCCGATGTCCAGAATGACCTGGCGAATCAGGTCTTCCAGATCCACGTAAGTGGAGGTGCGCACTTCCCCGGCCACGATGGCCATGCCGGTTTTGACCAGGGTTTCCACCGCAACGCGGGCGTTGGGATCGTCTTTGAGAATCGCATCCAGCACGGCGTCGGAAATCTGGTCCGCCAGTTTGTCCGGGTGGCCTTCGGATACGGATTCCGAGGTAAACAGTGAGTACTCAGCCATGGGCGGCTCCTATATCAAGGTCGTGAACAGTCAAAGTCATGAATGCTATTTACGGTTGTAACGGATTAACGGACTTAAAAAATTGTCGTAACTGGATCTGAAAACCATTGCGCAAGGCGAAGTAAACGCTCTGCCCTTCGCTCAGGCCAGCATCGAACGCCCAGCGGGACAGATCGTCCGGCTCGAAACCTTGCCACAGGTCGCCGCAGGCTTCCCGGGCCCAGGTCTGCTCATGACGGCACAGGTCGGTTACCAGCAGGGCGCCGCCGCGTACCAGGGCAGCGCTCAGGTCCTGAAAGATGTCCGCTGGTGACGGGGTGTGGTGCAACACCATGTTCACCACGATGCAATCGGCCAACACTTTATGGGCTTTCAGGGCTCGGGTATCGCCACCGATAAACTCGACATTGCTCAACCCTCGCTCGGCCGCCAGGGCTTGAGCGCGCTCCAGCATGGTGGGCGCGTTGTCCAGGGCCACCAGATGCTTGAACCGCCGGGCCAGCACCGGCAGGAACTCGCCTTCCCCCGGGCCCACTTCCAGTGCCAGGTGGTTGTCCGGCAGGGGCGTATTGGCCAGCAGTTGACCCACCTGCTCGGCGTACACCGGATAGCTGGCGATCAGATCCTGCTGGGCGCGGAATTTTTGGGCGTTGTCCGCGAAAAAATGCTGTGAAGCGAGTGCTCGCTCACCGCGAAGGGCCTTTAAACGCTCACTCAGTGCCGCCGGCAGGGGCTCTCGGTCCAGCGTCGCGAACAACTGCTGCTGCAGGGCTTGCAGCGGATTGTCCGGGGCCAGGTAGGCGCGCCGGTAGAAAATCGAGTTGCCCTCCCTCCGCGGCGCCAGCAGCCCTGCGTTGGTCAGCACCTTCAGGTGATGGCTCATGCCGGACTGTTTGGCATCCAGCAACTGGCACAGCTCCAGCACCCCAAAGGAGTCCCGTTTCATGACCCGCAGAATGTCCAGACGCAGAGAATCTCCGGCGGCCTTGAGCAGCTGGGGCAGGGCGTCCGGCGCGAGGGTGTCCGGGTCTGGGAGGGTGTGGGCTTGATTCATGGGAAGGGAGTTTAGCAGGGGTTTGGTTCTATATCAAAATATTTTGATATAGGTGGTTGGCAATGCCCTTAATAGTCATAAAAACTATAACAAGGCTTTACTGTCGGCCTCGGGTAAGGGAAAATAGCGCGCTTTATGATCAATGCAGTGAAAGTTGGGCGGAACAGTTAAAATTCTCCGCCAAATGTCATACAATTAGCGGCCAGCTCAGCCAGGTGGGTCCGATCGTCGGGACGCCCGAGCGTCATACAAGAGCCGTACAATCCGCGTTGTGAGCGCAGAGACCCCAAGAACACAGATGAATACCCCGTGTCCTGACGCTTCCGAATCGACGCGACCGGAGTCCGAGCCAGCGTGACTTGAAGCCGGCAGAGGCCAGAAACCCTGGCCCAGGCGCTGAATCAACTTGGCCCATGCCGCCCTTGCCCGGCGGGCCGTCAGCGGCCGGTAAAACCCAGAACACCCAACCATTATCGAAGGAGCTATTCAAAACATGCCCACTCGCAACGATCTAGCCAATGCCATTCGTGCCCTGAGTATGGACGCCGTCCAGAAAGCCGGCAGCGGCCACCCCGGCGCCCCCATGGGTATGGCGGACATCGCCGAAGTCCTGTGGAATGACTTCATGCAGCACAACCCGCAGAACCCGGAATGGGCCGATCGCGACCGCTTCATCATGTCCAACGGTCACGGCTCCATGCTGGTTTACTCTCTGCTGCACCTGACCGGCTATGACTTGCCGATGGAAGAGCTGAAAAACTTCCGTCAGTTGCACTCCAAAACCCCGGGTCACCCGGAGCTGGGCTACACCCCCGGCGTTGAAACTACCACTGGCCCGCTCGGTCAGGGTCTGGCCAATGGTGTTGGCATGGCGCTGGCTGAGAAGAGCCTGGCGGCCCAGTTCAATCGCGATGGTCACGACATTGTCGATCACTACACCTACGTATTTGCCGGTGACGGCTGCCTGATGGAAGGTATTTCCCACGAAGCCTGCTCTCTGGCCGGTACCCTGGGCCTGGGCAAGCTGATCGTGTTCTACGATGACAACGGCATCTCCATCGACGGTGAGGTCAAAGGCTGGTTCACCGACGATACCCCCAAGCGTTTTGAAGCCTATGGCTGGCACGTGGTGCCGGGCGTAGACGGTCACGATTCGGCGGCCATCAAGGCGGCGATCGAAGCCGGCCGTGCCGAGACTGACAAGCCCACCATCATCTGCTGCAAAACCGTGATCGGTTTTGGTTCGCCCAACAAGGCGGGCAGCCACTCCTCCCACGGCGCGCCCCTGGGTGATGATGAAATTGCCCTGACCCGCGAGAAGCTGGGTTGGAAACACGGTGCGTTCGAAATTCCGGACGACGTCTACAAAGGTTGGGACGCCAAAGAGAAGGGCAAGGCCGCCGAGAGCAGCTGGACCGAGCGTTTCGAGGCGTACAAAAAAGCCCATCCCGAACTGGCCGCTGAATTTGAGCGCCGCGTGATCAAGCGTGAGCTGCCGGCCGACTTCGCTGCCAAGGCGAACGAGTTCATCAAAGAGTGCCAGGCCAAGAAAGAAGATATGCCCAGCCGTAAGGCGTCGCTGAAGTCCATCGAAGCCTTCGGCAAGATTCTGCCCGAGCTGATGGGTGGCTCCGCCGACCTGGCGGGTTCCAACCTGACCATCTGGGACGGTTCCAAGCCGATCACCAAAGAAGACGCCTCCGGTAACTATGTGTACTACGGGGTGCGCGAGTTCGGCATGAGCGCCATGATGAACGGCATCACCGCTCACGGTGGTTTCATTCACTACGGTGCCACCTTCCTGATGTTCATGGACTACGCCCGCAACGCCGTGCGCATGTCCGCACTGATGAAGCTGCCGAACATCTTTGTCTACACCCACGACTCCATCGGTCAGGGTGAAGATGGTCCGACTCACCAGCCGGTTGAGCACATGGCCACCCTGCGCGCCACGCCGAATATGGACGTATGGCGCCCCTGTGATGCGGCCGAAACCGCCACCGCCTGGAAACTCGCGGTCGAGAACAAGGATCGCCCCAGTGCGCTGGTCTTCAGCCGTCAGGGTCTGCCCGCCATGGAGCGTACCGACGAGCAGGTGGAAGCGATTGCCCGCGGTGGTTATATCCTGAGCGATTGCGATGGCGAGCCGGAAGTCATTCTGATGGCCACCGGTTCCGAAGTGGCGCCGACCCTGGAAGCCGCCAACCTGCTGACCGAAAAAGGTCGCAAGGTGCGCGTGGTGTCCATGCCGAGCACCACCCTGTTCGATATGCAGGGCAAGGAATACCAGAACGAAGTGCTGCCGCGCAGCGTCACCGCCCGGGTGGCGGTGGAAGCCGCCCACGGCGACCAGTGGCGCAAGTACCTGGGCCTGGATGGCGCTACCGTGACTCTGGATACCTTCGGGGAGTCCGGTAAAGGTGGCGACCTGATGAAGCACTTTGGCTTCACGGCGGAAAACATCGCCAAAACCGCCGAAAGCCTGCTGTAAGCGGTTCCGGCCGCTCCCCGAGCGCCTCGCGAGAGCGCGCGTCGGCGACGGCCGGGCGCGAATGCGCTATCATTAGCCCGACTCGCCCGAGTCGGGCTATTTTTTTCCGGGGTGGTTGTCAGACCCGACGGCCACCCAGAATGCAACGAATTTGGAGCCATTCATGACCGTAAAACGAATGCAAGACCAGGACCTGTCCGGAAAGCGCGTACTGATCCGCGAGGACCTCAACGTCCCGATTCGCGATGGCAAAATCACCAGCACCGTGCGCCTGGACGGCGCCGTGCCCACGATCAAGAAAGCCCTGGAAATGGGCGCCAAGGTCATGGTGATGTCCCACCTGGGGCGTCCGGAAGAGGGCCAGTTCAGCGAAGAGGATTCCCTCGCGTTGGTCGCCAAGGCGCTGGGCGAGTCTCTGGGTAAAGACGTCCCCCTGATCCGCGACTGGGTCGATGGCGTCGATATGGGCGACAGCGACGTGGTGTTGCTGGAGAATGTGCGCTTCAACAAGGGTGAGAAGGCCAACGACGACGAGCTGGCCAAGAAAATGGCCAAGCTGTGCGACGTGTTTGTGATGGACGCCTTCGGCACCGCACACCGCGCCCAGGCTTCTACTCACGGTGTGGCCAAGTACGCGCCCGTCGCCTGCGCCGGTCCGCTGTTGGCCAACGAGCTGGATGCCTTGGGCAAGGTACTGGATAACCCGGAGCGCCCGCTGGTGTCCATCGTGGGTGGTGCCAAGGTCTCCTCCAAGTTGAGCGTGCTGGACTCGCTGTCCAAAATCTCCGACACCCTGGTGGTCGGCGGCGGCATCTCCAACACCTTTGTGGCCGCCGCAGGTTATGAGGTCGGTAACTCTCTGCACGAGAAAGACCTGATCCCCGAAGCGCAGCGTCTGACCAACACCACCGAAGTGATTTACGCCACCGATGTGCGTACCACTACCGCCGGTTTCGATGACTGGGCTAACGACACCCCGACCGAAGAGAAAAAGGTCGACCAGATCGGCGCCGATGAAGAAATCATCGACTACGGTCCGGAAACCGCGGCGCGTGTGGCGGAGATTATCAAGAACGCCAAAACCATTCTGTGGAACGGCCCCTGTGGTGTGTTCGAATTTGATGCCTTTGCCAAGGGCACCAAAGTCGTGGCCGACGCCATCGCCGAGAGCAGCGCCTTCTCCGTTGCCGGCGGCGGTGACACTCTGGCGGCCATCGACAAGTGGCACCTGGCGGACAAGATCTCCTACATCTCCACCGGTGGTGGCGCCTTCCTGGAGTTTGTCGAAGGGAAAGTATTGCCGGCTGTAGAGATTCTGGAGCAGCGCGCGAACGATTGATGGTTATCGTCACGCGAAACAAAAAGGCGGCCGCGTAAGCGGGCCGCCTTTTTTTGTGGCGGCGGATGCGGCCTTCGGCCTTATCCGCCCTACACAGAGTCCCGTAGGGCGGATAAGGCCGAAGGCCGCATCCGCCGTTACCACTCCCCTCGCGCTACATCACCGTACAAACGCATCCATCAACGCCATCACATCCCGCGCTTCCGTCATACTGCACGGGTTGTCCCTCTCTCCCTGAAAGTAACGCACCACCTGCTCAATCATCGGTTGCTGAATATGGGGTGGGTTGGGTAAGCGGAAAGTCTGTTCTCCATCTTTATTGAAAAGCCTTAACACCTGCTCCCCAAAAAAATTGATGGTGATCCGCCCCTCGGTTCCGATCACCTCACACAGATCCCGCGCCTCGGATTCCGGCACCGCAAAGTGCCAGCGCCCCTGAAGCACCACGCCACTGTCGAACTCGGCCCAGCCGTGTACACAATCATCGGCCTTGTAGTGACCGCCCTGATTAGTGCCGAACCCGCTCGCCCGGGACACCGGACCGAACCAGTGCAGCATCAGGTCCAATTGATGGGGAGACAGATCGTGAAACAGGCCGCCACCGGCGATGGCCGGGTCAATGCGCCAGTTTTCTTCCGAGTTGGCGATCAAGGATGAATCCGCGGGCTGCAGCATATCCAGCCGCACGATCAATGGTCGACCAATCGCGCCCTCGTCCAGTAACGCCTTCAACTTCATAAAGCTCGGTAAAAACCGCCGGTAGTGAGCCGCGCAAAGCTTGCCGTTTGAAGTGCTCTCGGCCGCAATCATCGCTTCGCACTCGGCCGCGTTGCGCGCGACCGGTTTTTCCACATACACGGATTTTCCAGCGGCCAGTGCGGCAACAGCGTAATCTTTATGACTGGCGGGAGGCGTGGCGATATAAATGGCATCGATATCGGGATCGCTCAGCAGCGCCTCGGCATTGTCGGTCCATTGGGGGACGCCGTGGCGCCGGGCAAAGTCTTCCGCCTTGGCCGCATTGCGGCGCATGACGCTGACCAGCTCCGAGCCCGGGGCTTTCTGAAAGCCCGGTCCGCTTTTGATTTCGCAGACATCGCCGGCGCCGATGATGCCCCAGCGAATGGTGTGCGGTGTCTCTGACATGGTGACCTCTGGCGCAAGTGATCCCGTTGATGGAAATAGGGGTAGACTATAGCAGGACCCCAACGCGCGCCCAACCGAACAGGACTCGCTTATGACCAATACCGAATGGCCCACCGCCCCGGAATCCAACCTGGAATGTCCTAAGGTCGATGGTCGCTACCAGATTCAGACCGTGACTCCACGGGTGGCGGACGTGGGTGGCATTCCGGTGAACCGGATTCTGCCGCGCCGACAGCGGCGCACCATCGGCGCCTGGTGCTTTCTCGATCACGCCGGACCCAGCCGCTTTCCGGAGGATGCCCCCGGCTTTCGGGTCGGGCCCCACCCGCACATCGGGTTGCAGACCTTTACCTGGATGATTCAGGGGGAGGTGCTGCACCGGGACAGTCTCGGCAGTGAGCAGGTGATTCGCCCGGGGCAGGTCAACCTGATGACCGCGGGTCACGGCATTGCCCATACTGAAGAGGCCACGGGTCCCGAACCGATGATGCACGCCGCTCAGTTATGGATTGCCTTGCCCAAAGCGCACAAAGATACGGCACCGCGGTTTGATCACTACCCGGAGTTGCCTCGCTGGCAGGAGCGGGATGTCGACGCGACGCTGCTGGTGGGCGAGTACGCCGGCCGTCGAGCACCCACGCTCAATTTCAGTCCGCTGGTCGCGGTGGAATATCTGGCGGAGCAGGCCAGTGATCTGACGCTGAGTTTGCGACCTGACTTCGAATACGGTCTGGTCGCCCTTGAGGGCGATATTCAGGTGGAGGGTGAAGCGTTTGCCGCCAACCACCTCGCGTATATCGGCGGCGGCCGCGAGGCGGTGCGCGTCCATTTGACGGCGGGTACCCGCCTGCTGATGCTGGGCGGAGAGCCACTGGGGGAAGAAATTCTGATCTGGTGGAACTTCGTCGGGCACAGCCGGGAGGAGATCACCGATGCTCAGGATGAGTGGGAAGCGGGCAGTGAGCGTTTTGGCAAGGTACCCGGCTACGAGGGTGATCCCCTGCCCGCACCACCGATTCCCTGGAGAACCTGAATGAACCTGTCGTTTATCAAACGTCTGAACGCCACCCAGCGCCTCGGCTATCTGGGGCTCTTGCCTTTTGTGCTCCTGCCGCCCTTGTCCGCTCTGGGCCTGATTGAGACCGGTCAGGCGTTACGCCTGTTTCAACTGTACAGCGCTCTGATTCTGGGCTTTATGGCCGGTGTGCTTTGGCCGGTATTGTACCAGTCGGCACATCCCACGCGCCGGGCGTTAGTGGCGGTGGCTTTCCCGGTCGCGAGCATCGTCGGTTTTGCGTTCCTGCGTCCCCCGGAAGCGCTCGTGCTCCAGGCGGCTCTGTTTTTGGGGTTGCGTCTGTTTGAATATCTGGCGGGCGTGGATCGCCAGTACCCGGCGCGATATCCCCAACTGCGCTGGCAGTTGACCGCAGTGGTGGTGTTTATGCACCTGCTTTATGCGCTTGTCTGGTAGCGATATTGACGGAATTGACTGGGTTTCATGCCCTTATATGACTATTTGTGCGCTTTAGTGATTTATAATGTGTGAATTGGTTCGCATTTTGAGCGTAATGTAATACAAGTTAGCGGAAAACTCTTGTAGGTTCATGGTTCCCGACCTGAGTGGGGTTGGCAGTCCTCACATGCGGTATCTCTCGTCGGACCGACGCGTCAGCGTCTCCACCATAACGGCAATAAAAACTGGAGAGAATCTATGTTCCTATCTCGTCTGCGGCGCTCGCCGCTGGTTGTTCTGTTGTTTCTGATATTCCTGTCGCCCAGCCTCTGGGCGGACGCCGAAGTGACCCGCACCAATGGCAATTGGTTGGCTCGGGTGGATGGCAATACGGTGTATGACGGTTCCCGCTATTTCGATGCGATCAACGCCGCGATCAACAATATGGGCTCCGGTACGGTCAATATTCGCAACTCCGGCGATAGTGGCCCCGATGGGGGCAATGTCTACTCCATCCGGCCCCGTGCCGGTCAGACACTGGATTTTCACGGACACACCGTCAATGCCAACGGCGGCGATCTGGTGGTGCCGGTGTACTGTGATCGTCGCGACAACATCACGGTACGCAACCTGCACGTGACCGGTAATCCGCGCTACGGTATCTGGTTCCGGGGATGCTCTCATGTGACCCTGGAAAACATCACCATGGACCTGAGCAACAACAGCCCGGTCGGGCTGGGCATCCGGGTGGACGATTCCACCGGCTCGGCAACTGACCTGACCATTGCGGGCAATATCAACATCAATGGAGCCAAGGGCCATGGGGTGGAAACCTACGGGATTGACGGTTTCACCATCGGCGATGTGACGGTCACCAACAACGGGGGCTGCGGCCTGCTGCTGAACAATTCTCGCAACGGCACCGTGGGCAATGTGACCGGCCACTACAACAACCAGGGCGGTGGTTATGCGACCTTCCGGGTGGCCAACAATAACGGCCCCAATGTCAGCGTGCAGAGTGTTTATTCGCGCAACTCCGGGCGGGGCTTTTTCAGTGTTTCGGACAGCCATGGCACCACCGTCAACTATGTGGATATCGCCAACACCACCTCCCACGGCATTTTTCTGGAGGACGCTTCAGATACCCATGTGTTGAGCGGCTCGGTCTCCAACGGCAACCCCAACTGCCAGTTGGTGCGCACAGACAGTTCCAGCATCAATGTCTCCGGTTGCGATAGTGTGGGCACCGCGCCCGGCGGCGGTTCGGGGGGCGGCAGCAACGGCACCGTGGATGGCATCTATCGCATTGTGCCGGTGCACAGCGGCAAGACCCTGGATGTGGCCAATTGCGGCACCGGAAACGGCACCAATGTGCAGCAGTGGAGCTGGCTGAACAACGATTGTCAAAAGTGGGATATCTCCCCGGTTGATGGCGATTACCACCGCATTTCGCCACTGAATGCCTCGAGCCGGGCGTTGGATGTGGAGGGGTTGTCGACCGACAATGGCGCGAACCTGATGCTCTGGGAGTATCTTGGGGGCCACAACCAGCAGTTCCGCTTTCAGAGCGCGGGCGAAGGGCGCTGGCGCATCATTGGCCGGCAGAGCGAGAAGTGCTTGGACGTGGAGGCCCGCAGTCAGGGGGATGGGGCTAATATCGTTCAGTGGACCTGCAGTGCCGACAGTACCAATCAGCAGTTTGAGTTGATCCGGCAGTAGTGTTCAAGTAACGGCGGATGCGGGCTGCGGCCCTTATCCGCCCTACACCCACTGCCGGGGTAGGTGGCGGCCTTGGGTTACGGCGGGTGCGGCCATTGATCCGTCGGGCCGATCCGCCCACCAGAGCCCCGCGTAGGGCGCGGTAAGGCCCAAGGCCGCACCCGCCGTCTCACTTCTCTGAATCCTTCCCGTTTTCCGCTTGTGATGTCCCAGTTTCACGTAAGTGTAAAGTGGGGCGACGAGCTACGCCCTTTCAGGTTCTATGTCCTCCAAGGCCGGTAAACCGGTTACCCGCGTCGGACCTCCGGCGGCGGTACATAACAATAGAGAGGGCGACTTGTCACGGGCGAGAGTGGTATTCAGTGTAGTGGTGTTGGGCGTTTTGCTGGCGGGTTGCCAGCCACCGGGGGAGCATGGTGCCGGCTCGGTGAGCCTCAGCGTTCAGCCGCAAAGCTACCAGTGTCAGGAGGAGCGTGAGCAGGCCAGACTGACCAGCGCCGGGGTGGTGAAAGCGCAGGTTCCCTCCTGTGGCGGTATGGTGCAGCCACTGCCGTTGCAGCCGAACGTCGTCGCTCCGGCGGCCCGAAAGCCCACCATGGCCCACCGCTGGTGGGGCAACGTCACCTTCTTTGGTGCTCATGCGGTGGATGACCCCGACGGCCCCGGGCACATTACCCCGGACCCGTTGATGGCAAGAATTACCGAGCGCGGGATGCGCCTGATGGGAATACCCGCCGGTCTGGGGGTTCAGGAGAAGGGCGTTACTTACCCGGTGCCTGAGCCCCTGAGCGAGGTGTTCGATGGTATTGCCGTTGCCAATAGCCAGTTTGATCGCCTCGATGCCTATGTCAGGGACTACAGTGACGGCACCGTGTCTCTGGAGTGGCGCAATGGCCACCGCCCGGTGATGTCGGCGACGTTCGTACAAGGCTCCCCCTATGTGTACCTCAGTGTGTTTCGCGGCGACCTGCAGATTCGGACCCTGGAGCCGGACGGTGAGCGCAAAGGCATTTTCTATCGGCAAGGCAACACCCTGGGGCTTTGGACCGATGTGGCGGGGAACCGGAACCACTTTTTGCTGACCGGACACGGGACCACCGAGTTTACCGGGGTCAATGGGTCGGAAATCACCGCCGCGAGTCGCAATAGCCACTTCACCCTGACCTGGCTTCCGGCACCGGAATCCGGCCCTTCGGCCGCCATGATTGGCGATTTTATCGCCCACGCCCGGCAGCCCGTGGATGAGGTTGAGGTGGATTACCGGGTCGATCCGGACAGCTACCGGGTGACCGTCTCCCATCAGTATCGATACCGGGATGAGCCAGTGAGAACCCTGGCGGGGCTTCAGCCGCTGCACTGGAAAAACAGTAAGCAAGCGCTTACCGACTACGAGGTGCGCAGTGCCCGGGGTGTCATGCGATTTGCGGTGACGGGAGGCTTTTCCTACGAGCTGCCCTCTATCGGTGTGCTTCCCGGGCTCCCCGCCGGGCTGGGTGACTATGATCCGCAGCGGCTGCGGGCACTGGTGCATGACTTTATGGCTCAGAACCCACAGGACTGGAACCGGGCGACCGATACCTACTTTGCCGGTAAGAATTACGGCAAGGTGGCCGAGCTGGCGCTACTGGCCCGGGAAGAGGGGCTTGAGCCCGAGGCCAATCGTCTGATCGATTGGCTGAAATCCGAGCTGGAGGACTGGTTTACAGCCGACCCCTCCGAGCAGGCCCGGTATTTTGTCTATGACGACCGCTGGAACACGGTGTTGGGGGTGCACGAGTCATTCGGCACTCACCAGGCTCTGAACGATCACCACTTTCATTACGGCTACTTTGTCCGCGCCGCCGCGGAGATATGCCGGGTCGACCCGGGCTGGTGCGCCAAAGACCGCTGGGGCCCCATGGTCGAGCTGCTGATCCGGGACTTTGCGGCGGGTCGTGACGACCCTCAGTTCCCCTACCTGCGGTATTTCGATCCCGCTCTCGGCTTCTCCTGGGCATCGGGGGCCGCCAATTATCTGCTCGGCAATAACAATGAGTCGACCTCCGAGGCGGCCACCGCCTACGGCGCCGTGGTGTTGTACGGTCTGGTGACCGAACAGCCAGAGCTGGTGGAGCAGGGCGTTTACCTGCATGCCTCCACGGCCGCCGCCTTCTGGGAGTACTGGAATGATATTGACGGTTATCGCGAGCGCCCAGAGATCTACCGAAACTTCCCCGATGCCTACGACAAGCTCACCACCTCCATTGTCTGGGGGGCCGGGCATGTGTTTACCACCTGGTTCAGCGAGGCGCACGCCCACATTCTGGGCATTCAGGGGCTGCCGCTCAGCCCGTTGGTGCTTCACCTCGGGCAGTACCCGGATTACCTGGCTGACTATGTGACTCTGGGGCTGAGTGAGTCCCGCAATGGCAAGCCTTCCGGCCTGATTGACGGACACTGGCGGGATATCTGGTGGAACATCTGGGCGATGACCGATGCCGAGGCGGCACTGGCGGATATGACCGAGACCGGTTTTGAGTATGCGCCGGAAGAAGGCGAGACCCGGGCCCATACCTATCAGTGGGTACACGCTTGGACGGAGTTGGGTCATCTGCGTTCGGGGACCGGCCAGGTCACGGCCGATTATCCGGCCGCCGTGGTTTTTGAATCGGGCGCACAGACGACCTATCTGGCCTACAACTTTGGGGATACAGAGCGGATCGTAAGTTTCTCGGATGGGGTTCGGCTGAAGGTTGCGCCGGGGGCGTTCGGTGTCCGGAAAGTGCCGTCACACGGGGGCTGAAAGGGTGTCTCGCTTTACGAAACGTAAAGTGAGACAGGCCACCTTGGGGTGTTTCGGCAAAGTGGGACGACGAAAATGGCGGGATGCGAGGATAGTGTCAAATGAGCGGTCGTCACTCATCGACCGCATCGGCAAGATTAAAATTATAACGGTTTGAGGATTCGCATATGACCAACAACAGCAGTTTCAAGCGCAAGCTTATCGCCTCCGTCGTCGCATCGTCCGCGATGGTCGGCCTGGCCAGCGGTGCCCACGCCCAAGACGGTGACGAGGCCATGCTGGAAGAAATCGTGGTTACCGGTATTCGGGCCAGTTTGACTCGTGCCATGGATATCAAACGGGACTCCCGCGGTATCGTGGATGCGATCTCTGCAGAGGATATCGGTAAGTTCCCTGACACCAACCTCGCGGAATCACTCCAGCGGATCACTGGTGTGTCTATTGACCGTCGCGACGGTGAAGGCTCCAAAGTGACCGTTCGTGGTCTGGGCCCCGACTTCAACCTGGTGACCCTGAACGGTCGTCAGATGCCGGGTGCTACCCTGGAAGCCACCGTGGCCTCCGGCTCGCGCTCTTTCGACTTCGCCAACCTGGCGTCCGAGAGTGTCACCGCCGTTGAGGTATACAAGACATCCCGCGCCGACACCCCTCCGGGTGGCATGGGTGCGACCATCAACATCCTGACGCCTCGTCCGCTGGAGCTCGACTCACGCGCCTCCATCGGCATCAAAGGGGTCACTGACGAGTCGTCCGTCGACAGCAGCATGACGCCTGAGCTGTCCGGTATCTACACCGATACCTTTGCCGATGGCAAATTCGGTGTGGCGGTAACCGCAAGCTACCAGGAACGTGAAGGTGGCACCGCTGCCGCGCAGATCGGTACCGGCTGGCGCTCATTCCCGGGTACTGTGGTTCAGGATTGGAGCGGTGAGCCCGGTGTGACCAACGAGTGGGGCGGTGTTGATTTTGCCAATGGCAATCACCGCAACCAGCCCGCTGCGGAAGATGTGTACTCCACTCCCCAGCAGATGGGCTACGCCTTCACCGAGTTTGAACGCAAGCGGACCAACGGCCAGTTGACCCTGCAGTTTGCGCCCAACGAAGATCTGACCACCACGCTGGACTATACCTACAGCGAAAATGAGATCAACTCCGAGTACAACGATGTGGGTGGTTGGTTCAACTTTGGCGGCCAGAACACCATCTTTACCGACAAGGAGTCCCCGGCGGTTCAAACGCCGCTGCTGTACTCTGAAGATATGACCAATGGCGACCTGCCCTTTGGTGTCGGTGAGCAGGCGGCCCTGTATGAAAACAACTCCATTGGCTTCAACGCCGAGTGGAACCCCATCGACCCGCTGACTCTGAGCCTGGATTACCACAGCTCCGAGGCGGAAGCCCGTCCGAACAACCCTTACGGTAACAGCGTAGGCATCGCGGTATCCGCTTATGTCCGTGACCAGACCACCGTCAATGTGGCTGGGGAAATGCCCGTTCTGATTCTCGATGTACTCAATGGCGCCGGCGGTACCGGTCTGCGTACCGAAGACCTTCAGGTCTCCGGTAGCTTCTTCCGCAACAGCCAGATGAAACACGAAATCGACCAGCTGCAACTGGACGGTGAGTGGGAATTCAACGAAGCCATGCGCCTGCAGTTCGGTGTGGCCCGCACCGAGAGTGATTATCGCTCTGCCTTCTCCAACGTTCAGCGTGAAACCTGGGGTGGCCTGGGCGAGGCCGGCGACATTCCCGCCGAGTTCTTCTCCCGCGAAACCATTCTGGATCGTTTCGACGGCAGCTACGGTGAAACCTCTCAAGAGAATATGAACTTCCTGGGGGGCACCAACACCATGCCGCTGAATGAGCGCTTTGCGTTCAGCTTCGAAGATGTGCGCGACTACGCCGCCGCCAACCTCGACGACGGTGCCGGTGCCGCGAATTGTCCGGACGGCTCCACCTGGTACTGTGCCGCTGCACCGGATCAGTTCAACGAGATCTATGAAGACTCTGACAGCGCTTACGTCCAGTTCAACTGGGAAACCGAACTGGCGGATATGCCGTTAGGGCTGGGTGCCGGTGTTCGCTACGAGTCTACCGAAGTCAGCACCCCGGCCAGCGCCCAGAGCTATGGCCCGATTGAGTGGGTATCGGCCAACGAGTTCAATATGCCTCCGGTAGGCAGCGCAGAGTCCGTCATCGACAGCGGTAAGTACGACTTCTTGCTGCCCTCTCTGGATGCGAGCCTGGAAGTGACGCCTGATGTGGTGCTGCGTGCTTCCTACGGTCAGAGCATCGCCCGTCCGAACTGGCTGAACCTGCGTGGTGGCACCAGCTATAACCAGGGTGTTCGTGTCAATGGCGGTACCGCCAGCCGTGGCACGCCCGGTCTGGATCCGTTCAAGTCAGACAACTTCGATCTGTCGGCCGAGTGGTACTACGGTGAAGCCAGTTACGTGTCGGTGGGCTACTTCCAGAAAGAAGTTGAGAACTTCATTGGCTCCCGTGTGGTTCGCGAGCAGGCTCCGCTGGAAAACACGCCGCATCCGGCACTGGGCGAGCGCGCTCAGGCCGCGATTGACTCCGGAATTTCGCCGAATGATGTTGGTGCCATTCGCCAGTACATCTACGACAACTTCCCGGATCCCGAAACTGCTTACCTGGATGCCAGCGACAACATCGTGATTGTGGGTATCCCCGGTGAAGATCCGAACTCTCCGTTCGATGTCACCGAGACGGCCAACTCTGACGAGAAAGTCGACATTGACGGTTGGGAACTCGCGGTCCAGCATAACTTCTGGGATACTGGCTTTGGCGTGATTGCCAACTACACTATGGTAGATGCGAGCACATCGTTTGACGACATGGTGTTGCGCGACCCACAGTTCGCCATTACCGGTGTCAGCGACAGTGCCAACCTGATCGCCTTCTATGAAAAAGACGGCTTCCAGGCGCGTATTGCCTACAACTGGCGGGATGACTTCCTGGCCTCCACAGCATCAGGTACGGGCAACAACCCGATCTATGTTGAGGACTACAGCCAGGTCGACATGAACCTCAGTTACGATGTGACCGATAACCTGTCCGTCTTCTTTGAGGGGCTGAACCTCACCGAAGAGAGTGGTCGCAACTATGGTCGCTCCAATGAGCAGGTTCTGGGTTACTACCAGGGCTACGCTCGCTACAACATCGGCGCTCGCTACAGCTTCTAAGCTTGAGCCGATGTCCGGGGTGACAGTGCCTTAGGGGGCTGTCACCCTGACGATGCAAGGAAAGCCGCCGCAGTTGGGCGGCTTTTTTGTCTCTGATCCGGTGAAAATTGAACCGTTATTACGATAAGCACAAAAAACGAGGAGCCTTCAGGTGAAAACCGTATTACTGAACAACGAACAGCACCGTGACTTGCGGGTGGACAATCGCTTCCGCCGTGAGAACGGCGATGCGGTGATGTGGGGCCAGACCTTTTCCCCGGAGTTTCGCGCCGTACAGGCTCACTACCCCATACTGTTTCAGAAAGACCCGAACAGCGGGCGCTTCTTCGCCGTGGCCCTGTTTGGCCTCGAGCAGGAAGAGAACCTTTTTCTTAAGGATGACCGCTGGGATGCCGGTTACATTCCCTTGATGATGCAGCGGGTACCTTTCTCCATCGGCACCTACCCCGGCGATGACGGCGACGAGCCGCGCCGCATGATGCACATCGACGTTGAGCACCCCAAGGTCAACACTGAAACCGGCACCCGTCTGTTCGAAGAGCACGGGGCCAATACCGATTATCTGGACCGGGTGTCCGGTATGCTGGAAGCCATTCATGTCTGGCACCAGCACGACATCGCCTTCATTGATACCCTGACCGAGCTGCAATTGCTGGAGCAGGTGACCATGGACATCACGCTGGAAGACGGCACCACCGGCCAGTTGATGGGTTTCTATACCATTCAGGAAGAGCGCCTCAAGGCGTTGAGCGCGGAGCAGGTCGCGAGCCTGCACGAGCGTGGCTACCTGGAGCCCATCTATATGGCCATTGCGTCCATGGGCAAAATGCGTGCTCTGATTGAGCGCAAATCACGGAACCACCATGAGCGTGCACAATAGTCCGATCGAACACGTCGTCATCGTTGGCGGCGGCACCGCCGGCTGGCTGACTGCGGGCCTGCTGGCCGCTGACGCTCGTCTTGACTCCCGACCCAATCGGCGGATCACGCTGTTGGAGTCGCCGGATATTGCGACCATCGGCGTCGGTGAGGGCACCTGGCCTTCGATGCTGGAAACCCTGCGCACCATCGGTCTGTCGGAATCCGAGTTCATCCGCGAATGTGATGTCAGTTTCAAACAGGGGTCACGCTTTCAGAACTGGTGCCGCGGCGACGGCGACCGGTATGATCATCCGTTCACGCTGCCCGCCGGATACGGACGCCTGAATCTGGCGGAGCACTGGCGCTACGCCCACCGGGATCTGCCCTTCGCCTATGCGGTCAGTCCGCAGTCAGCGGTATGTGACCAGGGGCGCGCGCCCAAGCAACTGACCACACCGGAGTATGCCTTTAACCTGAACTACGGCTACCACCTGGACGCCGGTAAATTTACCCGCCTGCTGCAGCGCCACTGCGTGGAAACTCTGGGCGTGGTGCATTACCTGGGAGAAGTGACCGGTGTTCAGCCCCGGGACAACGGCGATATCAAACACCTTCACCTGAAGTCCGGCGAAACCCTCGCCGGGGACCTGTTTATCGACTGCACCGGTATGGCGTCCCGCCTGCTCGGGCAGCACTATCAGGTTCCCTGGGTCAGTCAGCGCCCGGTATTGTTCAACGATTCCGCGCTGGCGGTACAGGTGCCGTACTCGAGCGAGCAGAGCCCCATTGCGTCGCAGACCCTCAGTACCGCCCACCCCGATGGCTGGATCTGGGATATTGCGCTGTCCACCCGGCGCGGTGTCGGCGCCGTGTTTTCGTCCGCGCATACCGATAAGGACATTGTCTATGAGCGGCTGGCGGCCTACCTGCGCGGGACGGACTCCGGTGCGACACTGGATGAGCTGTCCCCGCGCCTGATCCAGTTTGACCCTGGGCACCGCGAACGCTTCTGGCAGAACAATTGTGTGGCCATTGGTCTATCGGCCGGATTCATCGAGCCGCTGGAGGCCACCGCCCTGGTGTTGGTGGAGCGCTCGGCCCAGTTCCTGGTCCAGCAGATGCCGGAAAACCGAGAGGAAATGTCGGTGGTGGCCTGCCGGTTCAATCAACGCTTCTGCCGCCACTGGGACAACATCATCGGATTTCTCAAGCTGCATTATGTGCTGAGCACCCGGGAGGATTCCGATTATTGGCGAGCGCACCGGGCCGAAGAGAGTGTGCCCGATGAGCTGGCCGAGCAGCTGTTGCTGTGGCGGTCGCGCAGCCCCTGGACCTGCGACAGCCTGTACCGGGACGAGCTGTTTCCATCGGCCAGCTACCAGTACATCCTTTATGGCATGCGCCCGGAGTATACCGCCCCGGAGGCGCTGGAGCGCCGGGTCCGGTCATCGGGAGCCGCCGCCCAGACCGCTTTCCACGAAAACGGGGTGCAAACCCGAAAGCTGCTGCAGGGGCTTCCGGACAACCGCTCCCTGATAAACCATATTCGCCAACGCGGACTTCATACCGTTTAGGCACGACTTGCTCAGAGTGAGCTGAGGTGACCATGACTGACAGTATCAAACGCATAGTGATCGCAGGTGGAGGCACCGCCGGGTGGATGGCGGCCGGGCTGCTGTCGCAGACGCTCGGAAAAAATCTCGATATCAAGCTGGTGGAGTCCGACGATATCCCGACCGTTGGCGTCGGTGAAGCCACCATCCCGCCACTGATGACCTTTCACAAAATGCTCGATATCGACGAGCGGGAGTTTCTCGCGGAAGTGAACGGCACCTTCAAGCTGGGCATTTCGTTTGAAAACTGGCGAGAGAAAGATCACAAATACATTCACTCGTTCGGCTATGCGGGCAAAGACTGCTGGGCCTGCAGCTTTCTGCATTTCTGGCTGGCGGGAAAGGCCAAAGGCATTGATTATCCCTACGGCGACTACTGTGCGGAATTGCTGGCGTCTCACAAAAACAAGTTCGCGGTTCTGCCCAATGGCCGGATGAACTACGCCTACCATATGGATGCCGGTCGCTACGCGGCGTTCCTGCGTCGGCGCAGTGAAAAACTGGGTGTCGAGCGGGTGGAAGGCAAGATCGAGAAAGTGAACCTCAACCCGGACAATGGCGAAATCCAGTCCCTGACATTGGCGTCGGGCAAACAGGTGGATGGCGACTTCTTTATCGATTGCACCGGCTTCCGCGGACTGCTGATCGAGCAGTCCCTGAACGCCGGCTTCGAAGACTGGTCGCACTGGTTGCCCTGCGACCGCGCCCTGGCGGTACAGACCGAATCCGTGGGCGAGCCGATTCCCTACACCCGTTCCATCGCCCATGATGCCGGTTGGCAGTGGCGCATTCCGCTGCAGAATCGGGTCGGTAACGGCCTGGTGTATTCCAGCCGCTACATGAGTGATGAGCAGGCCCGGGAAACCCTGCTCGGCAACCTTGAGGGCGAGCCGATTACCGACCCGAAACCGATTCAGTTCCGCACCGGTACCCGGCGCAAGCACTGGGTGAAAAACTGCCTGGCGCTGGGTTTGGCCAGCGGCTTTCTGGAGCCCCTGGAGTCGACCAGTATCCACCTGATTCAGCGCAGCCTGGTTCGCTTCGTGCAACTGTTTCCGGCCAGCGGCCAGATGGTCCAGTCGGACATCGATGAGTTCAATCAGCAGACCAAGCTCGAAGTCGAACGTATTCGGGATTTCATCATTCTGCACTACAAAGTCACCGAACGGGACGACACACCCTTCTGGCGCTACTGCAAAAACATGGAAATTCCGGCGCCGTTGCGCCAGCGAATTGATCTGTTCAGCGATTCGGCCCGGGTGTTCAAAATTGAAAATGAACTGTTTGGCGAAGAGTCGTGGATACAGGTGATGATGGGCCAGGGCATCACGCCCAAGGCTTACCATCCCATGGCGGATGTGATGACCGAGAAAGAGCTCGCGGACTTCCTGAAAAAGCTGCGGCAATCGACTGAACAGCTGGTGGCCAAGTTGCCTTCCCACCAGGCGTTTATCGACTATTACTGCAAGATGCCCATGGCCCAGGCGGCCAACGGCTGAGAGGTGATCATGTCGGGTGCAACGGCGCTGGAGCGGATGAGTCGAGAGGCGGAGGCTTCCGTAGTGCACATCGGTCACGAGCAGACTCCGGTTATCGTGCTGGACAATGTGCTGGGCGACCTGGAGCCTCTCAAGCGGGTCGCCAGTGAATGGGCGGCCTTTTCCGGCGAGGGGCAGGCCGCTTATCCGGGGATACGGGCCAACCTCCCGGCGGATTATACCCGCCGGGTGTTGTCTCGGGTGGAGCCGCTGATTCGGGAAGTGTACGCGGTGCCGGCGTCACACCGGGGCCAGTGCATTCATCAGTTGTTTTCCCTGGTCACCCGGGCGGAATCCGACCTCGCCGTGCTGCAGCGTGTGCCCCATTACGACACCCGTCGCGGGTTCTATTTTGCGATCATGCACTACCTCAATCCGGGCCCCTTTGGAGGCACCGGATTCTTTCGCCATCGCCCGACCGGCTACGAACGTATTACTGATGAACGTTTTGCGCATTTTGTACAGGAAGCTGAGCGGCATATGCGTGAGCACGGGACGCCTCCGGCGCGTTATTGCCGGGGCAGCGATGCCCATTTTGAGTTGATTCACCAGGTGGATTACCGGCCGGATCGGCTACTGATTTACCCGGGGAATCTGTTGCACTCAGGCCTGATCGAGCCCGACCGGGATTTGAATGCCGACCCGGTCCGGGGTCGGCTGACGGCCAACCTGTTTCTGGATTTTGATGCTTCATGACTGTCTCCGTTACCTTGAATACACCGACGCAACCGACCGAGCCCCGGGCCCAACAAGTGGCCTGGTGGGACCGGGAACGAGCCCTGGCCGTCGACTTTCAGCAGGCCCCGCCCCAGCATCCAGTGCTGCTCAAGGGCTATGCCCAGCATTGGCCTCTGGTGGCGGCGGCGCGGCAATCGCCGGAGGCGGTGGCCCGCTATCTGTTGCCGTTTGATGCCGGCAAGCCTCTGGAGGCCATGATCGCCGATCCCAAAGAGGGCGGGCGGCTGTTCTATTCGGAAGACCTGAATGGGTTCAACTTTACCCGGATGAAAGGCTATCTACCGGATGCGTTGGAGATTCTGGCCTCGCAGTCGCGGGCGCCCCGACCGGCGGCCTTTTATGTCGGCTCCACACCCATTCCCGACTATTTTCCGGGGCTGGAAAAGGTTTGTACGCTTCCGGGGGTGAGTGCCGAGGTGAAGCCCAATCTGTGGATGGGGAACTCGACCCGTGTGGCTACCCACAACGATGCTGCCGACAATATCGCCTGTGTGGCGGCCGGACGCCGGCGCTTTACCCTGTTCCCGCCGGATCAGAAAGACAACCTGTATATCGCCGATGCGCCCCACACCCCGGGCGGCCGACCGATCAGTCTGGTGGACCTGCGGGCGCCGGATCTGAACCGTTACCCGCGCTTTGCCCAGGCACTATCCACCGCCCAGGTCGCGGATCTGGAGCCAGGCGATGCCCTGTTCCTGCCCAAGCACTGGTGGCACAACGTGGACGCGTTTGGCCCACTCAATATTCTGATCAACTTCTGGTGGTAGGGCGTGTCCAGGGCCTATGGCATCGAGATAAGGTCCGCAGTACTATAACGCCTGTCTCCTAACTCTCCAGGTAATGCTTATGCCATATTTGCGTCTTAAAACCGTCGGGCTGCTGTGTGCCCTGCTGCTGTGGTGGCCGGTGTCCTCCTCGGCCGAGCCGCTTTCCTGGCCCGGCAATGCCAAAGCCGCGGTCAATCTTGCCTACGATGATGCGCTCGCGTCCCAGTTGGACTATGTGATTCCCGAGCTGAACCGGCATGGGTTCCGGGGCAGCTTTTATGTGCCGGCGGCAGCCCCGCTGTTGCTGGAGCGCCTGGACGAGTGGCGCGCGGCGGCCGCTCAGGGGCATGAACTGGGCAACCATTCACTGTTCCATCAATGCGACAAGCAGCGCCCGGGGCGGGACTGGGTGGCGCCGCATCAGGATCTGAGCCAGATCCCGGTCGAGGCGTTTGCCGAGCAGATCAGCTTGGCCAATGACTTTCTGTTCCTGATTGATGGTGAGACCGAACGGACCTATACGCCCCCCTGCGGAGATGTCCGGGTCGGAGATCGGGACTACCTTACACCGGTGAAACCCCTCTTTCTCGGGGCCAAATCCATTGGTTCCGGTGGGGTTACCCCCTCTCTGGAATCCCTGGACCGCTTTGGTATTACGGTGGCCGTGCCGACCGAGGTGTCCGGCGAAGAGCTGATCGCCGTGGTCGAGGAGGCGGCGCGTCGGGGTACCATGGCCAACTTTACCTTCCACGGCGTCGGTGGTGACTACCTGTCGGTCTCCCGGGAGGCGCACAACGCGTTATTGGAGCACCTGGCGGCCCATCCCGAGCGCTATTGGGTCGATAGCTTCGTGAATATCATGCGTCACCTGCGAGACCACTGAAGCCCACACCCTGCGGGGCTTTCAGCCCCGGCCACCGGTGGGAACCCGTGTCCCACCTTTGCCGCCTCCCGGCGGCGTAAAAGTGGCAAACACCACCTTTCACTCCCTCATCAAAGTGGGACGACCCCTGCCCGATACCGGTCAAGAATGGCAACACGGGCGAGCGTGGGACTCGTCCGTGTTATCGATCGACGTTGTGCATTGAGAATTGCTTATTGGTAAGTGGTTGTTATGCGTCGCTCTGACTCTCCTTGAAAAAGCTTGGCTCCGCGAGGGCGACCCCGGAGCCTTTTTTCCCCATACGAATAACAGCGAGACCGACAATGAAGAAGTCCCTGACTCTTTGGGCCCCCTTGGCCCTGGCCGTTCTGGTGGGGTGTAACGGCCCCACTAACGACAACTCATCCGAAAGCGCCACCGGCGCCGACCTATGGCCGGAGCATCCGACGCCCCTGGCCGATCCGATGGCGTACGAGCCGGAGATTGATGCGCTGTTGGCTCGCATGTCCATCGAAGAGAAAGTGGGCCAGATGATCCAGCCGGAACTGCGCAATGTGACGCCGGAAGACGTCAAACGCTACCACCTGGGCTCGATTCTCAACGGCGGCGGCTCCTTCCCCGGCGGCGACAAGAATGCCTCCGCCGACGACTGGCTGGCACTGGCGGACGGTTTCTATGAGGCGTCCATGGACGATAGCGATGGTTTTGCTGCCATTCCCATTGTCTGGGCCACCGATGCCGTACACGGTCACAACAACGTCAAGGGCGCTACTCTCTTCCCCCATAACATCGGTCTCGGGGCCACCCGCAATCCGGACCTGATCCGCGAAATTGGCATGGTTACCGCCCGGGAAGTCGCCATCACGGGGCTGGACTGGAACTTCGCGCCGACCCTGGCCGTGGCCCGGGACGATCGCTGGGGCCGCACCTACGAGGCCTACGCCGAAGATCCGGAAATCCTTTACGACTACGGCAAAGCCATGGTGGAAGGTCTTCAGGGGCGGGCCAACACCGACGAATTCTTCGGTAAGGGCCGGGTGCTGGCCACGGCCAAACACTATATTGCCGACGGTGGCACCGAGGGTGGCATCGACCGCGGTGATGCACCCTTCTCAGAGCTGGAGTTGCGCGATGTGCACGGCACGGGTTACTTCGGTGCCCTGGATGCGGGTGTCCAGACCGTCATGGCCTCGTTCAGCAGCTGGCAGGGCAAAAAACTGCACGGGCACGGTTACCTGATGAATGAAGTGCTCAAGCAGCGGATGGGTTTTGACGGCCTGATCGTGGGTGACTGGAATGGTCACGAGTTTGTCGATGGTTGTCGTCAGGACTCCTGCCCCGAAGCGGTCAATGCCGGGCTGGATATTTTCATGGTGCCGGACCAGTGGCGCGCGCTGCACGCCAATACCGTTGCCCAGGTGAAATCCGGCGAGATTTCCGAAGAGCGTCTGAATGATGCGGTACGCCGGATCCTGCGGGTCAAGTTCCGCGCCGGTATGTTCGAAAAGGCCAAACCTTCCGAGCGGCACTACGCCGGGCGTGAAGATCTGATCGGTTCCGAGGAGCACCGGGCGGTCGCCCGACAGGCCGTGCGTGAAAGTCTGGTATTGCTCAAAAATCAGAACGGTCTGCTGCCGCTGAATCCGACCCAGCACATTCTGGTGGCCGGCGATGGCGCGGACAACATCGGTAAGCAGGCCGGCGGTTGGACGCTGACCTGGCAGGGTACCGGAAATCAAAATGACGACTTCCCCGGAGCCAGCTCCATTTACGATGGAATTGCCGAGGCGGTGACCGCTGTCGGCGGATCCGTCGAGCTTGATGTGGATGGCAATTTTGACGAGAAGCCGGACGTGGCGGTTGTTGTATTCGGTGAAGACCCCTATGCGGAAATGCAGGGCGACCGCGCCGATGTGGACTATGAACCCAAGGCTGACCTGGCCTTGCTCAAGCGCCTGCGCGATGAGGGCATTCCGGTGGTTTCGGTATTCCTGACCGGTCGTCCGCTCTGGGTCAACCCGGAAATCAATGCCTCGGATGCCTTTGTGGTGGCCTGGTTGCCCGGCTCTGAAGGTGTGGGCGTGGCCGATGTGCTGGTTGCCGATGCCGAGGGCCAGCCGCGTCACGACTTTAGCGGCAAGCTATCGTTTTCCTGGCCGGCCCGTGCCGACCAGACGCCGCTCAATCAGGGCGACGGTCAAACGGCCCAGTTCCCCTATGGCTATGGTCTGACTTACGCCGATGAAGGCAATCTGGCGCCGCTCTCGGAAGACAGTGGCCTGACCGAGTCCAAAGCGCAGACTGTGCTGCCGCTGTTTGAAAACCGTCCGATGGAACCCTGGCAGTGGGTGCTCAGTGATGTCACTGAACGGGCCCGGGTGGTCACCGGTAGTGGCGCGAAGCTACCCGGTATTGAAATCCAGTCGGTCGACCGTCTGGTCCAGGAAGACAGCCGGGCCGTTCGCTGGACCGGTGCAGGCCCTGCTGAAGTCGCCCTGCGCTCTTCCGGGCGGGTGGATCTGAGTGCCTATGCCGGACAAGCCCACCTGCGTCTGGACGTAAATGTGGTCAAGGCGCCCACCTCGGCCGTGTCCCTGGGCATGCGCTGTGGTCAGGACTGCGTCGCCAACGTGGATATCACCGAGTGGCTGGCCAGTGCCGAAGAGAACAGCTGGCAGACTCTGTCGATTGATTTGAGCTGCCTGGTTGAGGCCGGCGTGGATCCGTCCATGGTGCTGTCACCTTTCTACATGAGCACGGCCGGAGAGTTGCAGGTCAAGCTCTACAACGTTCGTCTGGAAATGCAGTACGAGGGCGAGGGACTCTGCCCATAACCCCAGTGCATGGCGCACTGAACGCTTAGCCCGGGGCGATAGGCTCCCGGGCCAAGCGGAACATCAATGATAATAATGAGGTGTTTATGAAAACAGTAAACTATCCAGTCATCGGCCTGGGTATGGCGCTATTGGCGATCGCCGGTTGTGGCAGCGACTCCGATGACACTCCGGATAACTCAAGCAGCAGCGTCAGTTCCTCCAGCTCTTCCTCGTCTTCCGTCAGCAGTGACAGTTCCAGCAGCACCGCCAGCGGTGTCAGCGAAGACTGGACGCTGGTCTGGAGCGACGAGTTTGACGGTGATTCAATCAATACCGACAACTGGTCTCACGAAGTGAACTGCGCCGGCGGTGGTAACAATGAGTTGCAGTGTTACACGGCGCGTGAAGAAAACAGTTATGTGGCCGACGGTCATCTGCACATTGTTGCCCGGCAGGAAACCCATAGCGGCCCGGCCGTTTTCGATGACGACCCGGCGTACAATCCCGACGACACTTCGGCGACCCGTGACTACACCTCGGCCCGTCTGCGCACCAAAAACAAGGCGGACTGGAAGTACGGGCGTATCGAAATCAACGCCAAAACGCCTCAGGGGCAAGGCCTGTGGCCCGCCATCTGGATGCTGCCGACAGAATGGGTTTACGGAGACTGGCCGCTCAGTGGCGAAATCGATATTTTCGAAGCGGTGAATACCAACGCCAGCGGCGAGAATGAAGTCCACGGCACCCTCCACTACGGTCGTCCCTGGCCGAACAACCTCAACAGCGGAGCCAGTTTTACGCCCGCAGAGCCGATCTGGGAAAACTTCCACACTTACGCGATTGAGTGGGAGGAGGGTGAAATCCGTTGGTATGTGGATGATGTCCACTTTGCGACCCAGACGGCTGACGATTGGTTTACTCTCTCCTGGCAGGGGCAAGACGAAGGCTTTGAGACTGGTAACCCGGCTTCTCCGTTCGACGAAATGTTTCACCTGATCATGAACGTCGCCGTCGGTGGTAACTGGCCCGGTGCGCCGGATGATGCGACCACTTTCCCTCAGGAAATGGTGGTCGACTATGTTCGCGTTTATCAGTGTGACGTTGATCCCGATACTGGCAAGGGGTGCGCCTGGATCGATGAAGATGCCGAGGATGTAGAGGGCACGGGCGGCACCGAAAAAGAGTTTGCCCTGTATGAAAACGGCCCGGCAACGCTGAACTTTTCAGTGTTTGAAACCGAAGTGAGTAACACGCTGGTTCCGGGACAGTGGCAGGAAACCGCTGGAAACCTGGTTGTCGATACGGCGCTTCAGGTGGATGACCAGACTGTCTGGGATGTTCAGTTCAACGGCCTGAGCAATGTCTTCCTGCTGTCCGGTGATATGAGCAGTGTCGACTATGTCGATGACGGTTTCAGTTTTTCACTCAATGAAGAGCTCAGCGGTATTACCTTTGATATGCGGGTAGTCGACGCGAGTGAGGACGCCACCCTGAGCGTCAAGCTCGACAGCGTGTGGCCCAACGTCAGTTCGCGTGAAATTGAATTGCCGCCCACAGGCGAGTGGCAAAGCGTCTCGGTCCGGTTTTCGGATTTTGTCGGCCATGCCGATCCGGCGGGCCAGGTCAATTACAGTGACATCAATGCGCCCTTCGTACTTGAACTGAGTAGCGGTACCGCCCACGTGCAGCTGAACAACATCCGTGTGACCTGCTTTGGCCCGTCCTGTAGCGTCAATCCGAAACTGGATGGCACCGCGCCTGAAGGCACCGAGGCGGTCGATGTGTTTGTCGACGGTAGTCTGGATGCACTCTGGACGGATCCGGGCGTGGACTTCTATGTTGAAGGGGGGCAGAGCATCACCTCTACCACCGTATCTGACGGCGATCGCGGCGACGTCCTGGAAATAGCCTTTGGGGCCAGCGGTTTCGGTACCATGTACATTCAGTCAACGGACCCGCAGGATCTGAGTGCTTATGCCGGCGGGAACCTCGTGTTTGATCTGAAAGTGGTGGATGCCGGAAACAACACTGATGGTTTCCTCGTCAAGGCTGACTGCATCTATCCGTGTACCTCGAATGAGCTGTCGGTACCGCTGCAGAACGACGGTGAGTGGCATACCGTATCGGTATCCATCGCGGACTTGACGTCGGGTTCAGGCTTTATCATCAGTCGTGTCAACACGCCCTTCAGCTTATGGCCTGTCGCGGGTCAGCAGAGCAATGTGGTGTTCCGGCTGGATAATATCCGCTGGGAGCTGGCCGAATAACGCTTGCTCAGATGAAAAAAAGCCGCTCATGATCGAGCGGCTTTTTTTTTGCCTGTTGGTCCGGTTTAGTGGGCACCTTTGTCTTTGCGGTACTCGGAAGGGGACATGCCCGTCAGCCGCTTGAAGAACCGGTGAAAAGCGGACTTACTGTTGAACCCGGACTCCAACAGAATATCCAGAATGGTTTTTTCTGTGGCTGTGGGGTCGGCCAACAGTCGCTTGGCCTCCTCCACCCGGTAGGTATTGATGAACTCGAAAAAATTGGTCCCAAAGTGTTTGTTGATCACTGAGGACACCTCTTTTACCGGAAGGTCCAGGCGAGCCGAGAACTGCTCAATATTGAGGTTCTGCTGCAGGTAGATCTTGTCGGTCTCCATGGCGGCCTTCACCCGGTCGATCGCCGATTCCGATGGTTTGTCTTCCGCCGGTGCCCGGGTTTCCTCGGCCCTTGTTTCCAACAGTTGATGGGCGTATATCAGGCTGTAGGTAAACAGGCCATTGATCAGGATAAAGGTAATGTAGTTATCGGCAATTCCGAGGTAGTCTGCGGTTTCCGGAGAAGTGTACTTTGCCAGAATGTGGACGATCATCGTCCAGGTCCAGCTGGCGAAAAATCCCAGGGTCAGAATGTTCAACCAGCGCGGCTCGGTACTGGAGAAGTGGGAGTATTCGTCCTTGAGCTCGGAGCGGTATCGTTGCACCAGCGCCACGGCGGCGAAGGAGTAGATAAGCGGCACCAGCTTGGCGGAATCCCAGAGGAACGTGACTACCGTTTCCGGCTGCTCTTCGCCCATGGCCCAGAGGTGACGGAGGTCGTCACTGTCGATGGCAAACAGAGCCATGATCAGACAGGTCACCAGCGCCGGTGCCAGGTGCACCAAGTGAATGGGGCGGAGGGTGAACTGGGCCCGGGTAATGGAGGCTACATACAGGTACAGTGCCGGCCCCTTGAGCATCAGGGCGGCCATCAGGAAGTAGGGAATCCAGTAATTGTCGATGGTCGGTCCAATGTGGACCTGATCGTTCCAGAGAATCAGCGTGGTTGCGGAGCCTGTGGCAATGACCAGCAGGAACGCACTCAGCAGGCGCCCATACAGCCGATTCTGCGCCGGCATGGCGGCCTGGAGCAGTGCCAGGAGAATGCTCTCGGCGACGGTCATCATCAATATGACGTCGTGGATATTGAAAATATAATCTTTCATGGAGTTGGGGTAGGGGACCTTCATTATTCTGGTGGCAACCAGGCGCTAATCTGTCATATTTCCCACCATTGAGCAACCGAGCGGACCGATTTAGGATCTTGTCTTTAAGACTAAAAGCGATCGTCTCAGGGTTGTGTTTATATGGCCCGGCAGCCAGAATTCGGTGCCAGTGTCCCTTAAAGGAGCCTCGTCCGTGACCTTATCCAAATCCGCCCCGGATTTTTCAGGGCTGCCCGAAATTTTGCCCTATCTTGCGTTTGATCCCGCGGAAGATGGAGCCAATGTCGGCGATGCGACCACTCGGGCTTATTTAAGGCACTACGGGCTGGATTGGGCGGCTGAATTTCCTGACGTGGCTCAGGGCGTTGGGCGGGTCCGCTTGGATCAGTGGGACATAGCCTGCCATTATTGGCTACCTCCGCAGCCACAGGGTCATCTGAGTATCGTGCATGGGTATTTCGATCACTCCGCCCTGTACGGCCATGCGGTGCGCTTTGCGCTCAGGCATAACCTGTCGGTGCTCACCTATGACCAGCCCGGTCACGGCCTGAGCTCGGGGCCACGCTTGGTGATTGACAGCTTCGATCGCTACGCCGATGTCTTACAGCAACTGTTGGAGCGCTCCCGGCACTTGTTTGGTCCGACGCGGTTTGCGCTGGGGCAGAGTATGGGAGGCGCCACGCTGCTCAACCATCTCTGGCGTCATGGGAGCGCCCTGACCGGGCGCACCGCCCTGTTTGCGCCCCTGGTGTTGCCGCGCGGCTGGGGGCTCAGCCGGTGGCTCTACGCTCTGCTGCACCGCTGGGTGCGGGAGATTCCGCGGACGTTTATCGACAGCTCCCATGATGCGGACTTCAATCGCTTTCTGGCATCACAGGACCCGCTGCAGTACCGACGTCTGAGTGTCGACTGGGTGGGCGCCATGAAGCGTTGGGACGAAGTCTTCCGAAGTTGGCCGGTACGTGATGATGAGCTGTTGATGGTGCAGGGCACCGGGGATGACACTGTGGACTGGCAGTACAACCTGCAGCAGATTGGTCGAAAGCTGCCTAACCTGAGTGTGGAAATGCTGGAGGGCGCCCGCCACCATCTGGTGAACGAGACGCCCGAGTACCGCGACCCGGCATTCGCCGCGGTCGAACGGTTCTTCTTCCAGTAGGTCGGATTAGCGAAGCGTAATCCGACGCAGGGTTTGAGCGTGTTGTGTCGGATTACGCTTCGCTAATCCGACCTACAGGGCTTTGGGGGCGCCAGCTTAGAACAGCACCCGACAGCGGATGGTGCCTTCAATTTCCCGCAGCTGCTTGAGCACTTCCGGGCTGTAAGGCGAGTAGATATCCACCACCACGTAACCGACCTTCTCGTTGGTCTGCAGGTACTGGGCGGCAATGTTGATCTGATTGTCCGAGAAAATCCGGTTGATCGCCGACATCACGCCCGGCACATTGCCGTGCACGTGCAACAGGCGGTGCGCGTCCGGGTGTCCGGGCAGCGCCACTTCCGGGAAGTTGACCGAGCTGGTGGTGGTGCCATTGTCCGAGTACATGATCAGCTTCTCGGCCACTTCCACCCCGATATTCTGCTGGGCTTCCACCGTCGAGCCGCCGATGTGCGGCGTCAGAATGACGTTATCCAGGCCGCGCAACGGGCTGACGAACTCGTCGTCATTTCCTTTGGGCTCCACCGGAAAGACATCAATGGCCGCGCCGGCCAGTTTATCCGCCTTGACCGCCTCGGCCAGCGCGTCGATATCAATCACCGTACCGCGCGAGGCGTTGATCAGGATGGAGCCGGGCTTCATCTGCTCGAGCTGTTCGGCGCCAATCATGTTTTTGGTTGAGCCGGTTTCCGGCACGTGCAGGCTGACGATATCGGCGTGGTTGAGCAGCTCGTTCAGGCTGCGCATCTGGGTGGCATTGCCCAGCGGCAGCTTGGGAATGACATCGTAGAAGCAGACGTTCATACCCAGGCTCTCGGCCAGTACGCTCAACTGACTGCCGATGGAGCCATAGCCGATAATGCCCAGAGTCTTGCCGCGAATCTCGTAGGAGCCCACGGCCGACTTCTGCCAACCACCGCGATGGCACACGGCATTTTTCTCGGGAATCCCGCGCAACAGCAGAATCGCTTCGGCCAGCACAAGCTCGGCCACCGAGCGGGTGTTGGAGTAGGGCGCGTTGAACACCGCCACGCCGTGTTCCTGAGCGGCCTTGAGGTCAACCTGGTTGGTGCCAATGCAGAAGCAGCCCGCCGCGATAAGCTTATTGGCGTTTTCAAACACCTTGCGGGTCAGCTGGGTGCGCGAACGCAGGCCGACGAAGTGGGCATCCTTGATGCGCTCGGTCAGCTCGTCTTCAGCCAGCGCGGTCTTGAGGTAGTCGATGTTGGTGTAGCCGGCGGCATTGAGGGTGTCGACGGCAGATTGGTGGACACCTTCCAGCAACAGAAACTTGATCTTGCTTTTGTCCAATGACTTTTTGCTCATGAACGCAGTCACCTCAGCGGATTCGGGTTGGCATTGACCCTGCGGGGGAGGGGATGAAAAAGGGCCCGCATAATACCACAAGTTCCTGCATAGGTGGGTCCGATCCAGTCCGGCCTGCCGTGGGTTATACCGCTTCGAGACCCGCCGTGAATCCATGACGTGAAGGGATTCACTAATGCCGCGATGGCATGGATGCCAAAGAGCGGCCCATGGAGGCTTCTCATCGGCATCCATGCCTCAGAGAGTCTCGAAGTGATCGGTCCACCCTCCGCCGTGCCAGTGTCAAGTGCCGGGAACTAGCAGGTTCGGGGTAGGGCACGCATATCGTGCCGCAATGCGTAGCCGCTATTTCCCGAAACGATACGTTGGCACAGCGGAGGGAGGGCATCCCCTTACGAGACCGTCACCCGCCTGGACGGCGGGTGATGAGCCCCCATGGATGGGTTCACGGCGTGTCTCGTAAGGGGATGCCCTCCCGCAGCCGTAGTTACGAAGTTCAGGAGCCTCACGAACCTTTACGGCGGGTGCGCGCTTCGCGCTTACCGCGCCCTACGCAAGGAATGGGATTAGTGCGGAAGGACTTCTGTGACAACCAGTCGGTGGTTGCCGTTGTCGTCAGGTTGGTAAAACCACCGTACTTCGGCGTCTTTGAGAGTCATACCGTAACGTCGGGTCGGGTCCGGCTTCTGGTATTGGGGGCGGGGGTCCTGCTGCAGGATCTGGCGCACAAGCGCCTCCCAGTCCTCGCCCGTGCGAGCACCCAAAACCCGGCATCCGGCCTCCGCCTCCGTCGCAAACACCACCTCCACCCACTCCGGGGCGGTATCCGCAAAGCGGTTCTCCGCCTCCGGCAGCGAATCCGTGTAGGGCACGTACGGTTTGATATCCAGCACCGGCGTGCCATCGAGCAGGTCAATGCCCGACAGCTCCAGCCACAACCGGCCGCCTTGCTGCTTCACCCCCTCCAGCTTCACCACCGACAATCCGATGGGGTTGGGGCGCAGGGGCGAGCGGGTGGCGAATACGCCCAGACTGCGGTTACCGCCCAGGCGCGGCGGGCGGACCCGGGGGCGCCACTGGTCGCTCGGGGGGCGATGAAACACAAACTGCAGCCACAAGTGTGAGCAGTGCTCCAGCCCCGCCAGCGCCTGAGGGTCGTTGTACGGAGGCAGCAGTTCGAGTTGGGCCCGGACTGCGGGGGCCAGGCCCGGTTGGCGCGGAATGCCGAACTTCTCCACAAAGGGGGAGCGAATGATGCCAATGGGCGGGAAAGTGTAATCGGCCGTGTCGGTCATGGGCTGGGTCGGTTGGGGAGAGTTGAGAGCCTGGCCGGCATCCAGTAGCCCTAACGGTTAACCGGATTGCTGCCGTATCGCAAACCTATGTTGAATCGTGCCGCCTCAAAACGCAATGCTCTCTGGTCGCTACTGGTGCCCGGGTTTGTGCCCTATGAGCGGCTGAAACCGCTCCTGGAGCAGGCCCGTTAAGCACTGAGACCTGCTCCCTTGCCAGCATGCCGTGGATCGCTTAGGCTCAGCGCCATAGTGAGGCGAACAAAGGGATTCAATCATGCTGGCAAGCCTGTGGGTGGCGGTGACGCTGTTGGTACTGCTGACCGTTCTGCCCGTGTTGCGGCACGATCGCTGGTGGATTCGAGGGCTGGATTTTCCGCGTTTACAGCTGGCCTTGTTAGCCTTGTTGCTGGTGCCGCTGCCCTGGGGGTTGCCACCTTCGGTCGCCGGGCACCGCTGGGCCATGGCGCTGATCAGTGCGGCCTGTTTCGCCTATCACGCCTGGTGGATCCTGCCCTACACCCGCCTGCATCCCAAAGAGGTTCGCGGCGTGGGCTCCATGACTGAGTCGGATCGTGCCAATCGCATCGCCATCATGACCGCCAATGTCCTCACACCCAATCGCCAGGCTCAGCGATTGCTGTCTCTGGTTAAGGAACATCAACCTGACCTGCTGGTGACCCTGGAGTCCGACCGCTGGTGGCAGCAACAGCTCGATGTCCTCGAAACGGATTATGCCTACACCATCAAATGTCCCCTCGATAATCTCTACGGTATGCACGTCTACTCGCGCTATTCGTTGGAGAATGTGGCGGTTCAGTTTCTGGTGGAAGACGATGTACCGTCCATGCACGCCGAAGTGTTGTTGCCCTCCGGTGAACGAATTGTGGTGCATTGCCTGCATCCGGCGCCGCCGAGCCCGACCGAAAATGAAACCTCTTCGGAGCGCGATGCGGAGCTGCTGGTGGTGGGTCGCAGTGTGGCGGAAAGCGATTCGCCGGTGATTGTGACCGGCGACCTGAACGATGTGGCCTGGTCCGCGACCACCCGCCTGTTCCGCAAAATCAGTGGCCTGCTGGACCCGCGCATCGGGCGGGGTATGTGCAACAGTTTTCACGCCAGGGTTCCGTTGCTGCGCTGGCCCCTGGACCACCTGTTTCACAGTGAGCACTTTGTGCTGGAAGAGCTCCGGCGTCTGCCGGCCTTTGGTTCGGACCACTTTCCGGTGCTGGTGCGTCTGGTCTATCGCCCCAATGCGCGGCCGCAGGAAGGGCTGGACGCCGACCGGGAGGATCGACAGTGGGCCCGGGAAAAAATGGCTGAGGAGTCGGTCACGCCCGGTGAAGTGCATCGCCCGGAAGTGGCCATGCCCAAATAGCGGGCCCTGGTTAAATTCAGGCCTCTCCGCCGTGCCGGTTCAGGCCCATTTTTTCAAACGCCTGATACAGCTTAGCCAGGGTAATGGGTTTGCCCAGGTAATGATTCATGCCCGAGGCGAACACCTCTTCGCGGTGTTCCTGCAGGGCGTGGGCGGTCAACGCCACAATGGGAATGGCCGGGCGGTTGTGGTGGCGCTCGTGCTCGCGGATGCTGCGGGTGGCTTCAAAGCCATCCATTTCCGGCATCTCGCAATCCATCAAGATCAGGTCGTAGCTCCCCCGGCAGGCGGCCTCGTAGGCGGCCAGGCCGTCTTCCACCAGCCGCGCGTCGATACCCATCTTGCCCAGTAATCCTTTGATCACCATCCGGTTGACGGCATTGTCTTCAGCGACCAGCACTCTCAGGTGGGCAAATTGCTGATAGTCGGTGGGCGTCGGTGCTTGGGTGCTCTCATCCTCCAGGTTTTCGCCCAGCATGCTGATCAGCCGGCGGCGTAGGCTGCGGGCGGAAAAGGGTTTGTGCAGCACACTGTGAATGCCCAGGTTCGCCAAATTCTCGGGCTCGGCGCCGAGCTCTCCCGAATCGAGTAGTAGTCGGGGAATGTCCTGGGCGATCGAATCGCCTTTGAGCTGCTCGGCCAGCGCAATGCCTTCCATGTCATCGAGCTGGCTGCCGATGGCAATGAAATCAATGGCCTTGTTCTGCTCGTTCATCCTGTGCAGCCGGGCGATGGCGTCGGCCCCGGACGCAATGCAGTCCAGGGTCATGCCCCAACGTTTACAGTGGCGGGCGAGGAAGTCCCCCAGACGTGGGCTGGGGTCGACAAACAGCAGCCGGCGCCCCTTGAGTATGGCCAGTGCTTTCTCTTCCTGTGCCCTCTGGCGGTCGGGCATGGCCTCGAAGCCGGCCGTGAACCAGAAGCGGGCGCCCCGTCCCTTCTCGCTCTCGACGCCGATGGTGCCGCCCATCAATTCAGCCAGGCTTTTACAGATGGCGAGACCGAGGCCGGTACCGCCGTATTGCCGGGTGGTCGACGTGTCTTCCTGATTGAACGAGTCGAACAGGTGGGTCTGCGCGGAGCGCGCAATCCCGATGCCGGTATCCTGGATGGAAAACATCAGCCGCGGTTGCTCGTCGGTATAGTCCTCGGCCCGGCAGACTTCCAGCACAATGTGTCCCTTGTTGGTGAACTTGAAGGCATTGCCGAGCAGGTTGATCAGAATCTGGCGCAGCCGGGTCGGGTCGCCTTTGAGTTTGCGGGGAACATCCGGGTCCACGCCGCCCATCAGTTCGATACCCTGCTTGTTGGCGGTTGCACCAAACAGGCGCAGGCAGTCTTCAATCAGGTCCTCCAGATCAAAGGCGGCCACTTCGAGCTGCATTTTGCCCGCCTCGATTTTCGAGTAATCGAGGATGTCGTTAATGATTTCCAGCAGGGTTTCCCCGGAGCGGTGAATCACATCCAGGTAGTGTTTCTGGTTGTCGTTCAGGGGCGTGTCCCGCAGCATATCCAACATGCCGATCACCCCGTTCATGGGGGTGCGGATTTCGTGGCTCATGGTGGCCAGAAACTGGCTCTTGGCCCGGTTGGCATCTTCGGCGGCCAACTTCTGGCGCTCGTTGCGGGCCTTCTCCTCCCGCTCGTGCAGGAGCGCCAGCTCCATCGCCTGACGCTGCTCGATATCCTCGAGCAGAGTTTCCCGCATGTGATTGATCGCCTCCACGACATTGTCCAGCTCGTCGGGGTTGTCATCCGGCTTGATGCGTTTCAGGCGCAAGGGGGTGGTCAGGTTATCCAGGTGGAGCTGACGGGCGTAGTGGGCGATGGTTTCCATATGGCGGGTCAGCAGGGTGTACACCAACCACAGTATGAAAAACGAAATGATCAGGGTTTTGGTGCCCTGTACGCCGGCGATAAACAGCGTGCGTTGCCACAGTCGGTCATAGATGTTGGTCAGGCTGGCGGTAATCTGCAAGGTGCCCAGCTCTTGCCGGGGCGTGCTTTCGTCCTGATAGACCAGGGGGTATTCCTTGATCAGATACTGGTTGGGACGCGCTTCAATGTCCGCCTGAGTCGTGCCCTCCTTGTACTCGATCAGGGTCTGCTCGGCGTTATTCCAGTCGCGCCAGGAAACGCTCACCTGCACCACGTCCTCTACATCCAGCACACTGTCGATCTGAATCGACAACTGATCCTGGTCAAAACCCCACAGGCTTTTGGTGATGCTCGCCAGGGTGCTGACGCGGACCTGATCCAGGCGCTCTTCCAGTGCCGACAGGTCGTCGTGAAAGCTTGAGTAGAGTTGCATCAGGATGGCCACCAGGGTGATGGCCGAGCTGCTCAGGATGATCAGCCCGAGCAGGCGGGTGGCGATGGGGTTTTCGCGTGTGTAGCGAATCAGTCGCAGCATGAAGGTCGGTCACTGGCAGAGTGGGCGAAGCGCTCGGACTAAGTGTAGCACTTCACCCCCTGGCCGGTTACCGCTTTTGGCTGAGCTGGACCTCCAGGTCCTCCAGTGAAACACCTTTGGTCTCGGGCATCAGGTAGCGCACGAACAGCAGTTGCAGCACCATCATGACGGCGAAGAACGCAAAGAGCGGTGCCCCGCCGAGGGTGCCGGCAAAATACGGAAAGCTGAACGCGACCAGGGCGGCAAATACCCAGTGAGTGCCCGAGCCCAGGGACATGCCGTAACCCCGGACGCTGTTGGGGAAGATCTCGGCAATAAAGACCCAGATGCAGGCGCCCTGACCGATTGCATGGGAGGCGATGAACACGAAAATCAGCAGCGGCACCAGGCTGCCGCCGAACGCCTCCAGATGAAAGATCAGGGCCAGGCTGGTCAGTGACAGAATGTAGCCAAAGGAGCCGATGTACATGAGAAAGCGCCGCCCGAAACGGTCGATCAGCGCCAGCCCGATCAGGGTAAAGACCAGGTTCACCAGCCCGAGTCCGGCGGAGGACAATAGCGCGGCACTGCTCTCCATGCCCGCCATGGAAAAAATGCGCGGCGCGTAATAGATCACCGCGTTGATGCCGGACACCTGATTGAAAAACGCGAACAGAAAGGCGAGCAGAATCGGCCAGCGATAACGGCCGGACAGAAACTCCCGGAGCTCGCTGCCCTGCGCCTTCTGTTTGTGGCTGTGCTCAATCTCCGCCAGGGCCTGCTCGACCCGGCTTGGGTCGATCATCGTGAGCACTCGGCGAGCCTCGTCGTGGGCGCCGCGCCGGGTGATCAGCCAGCGGGGGCTGCGGGGCACAAACAGAATCAGAATCACAAACAGCAGGGCGGGCACCACTTCCACGCCCAGCATGATGCGCCAGTCGCCCCCGGCACTGGCCACACCATAGTTGGACAGATAGGCACACAGGATGCCGAACACCAGGTTGAACTGAAACATGGCGGTCAGGCGACCGCGCAGGCCGGTGGGGGCGATTTCAGAGATATACACCGGAGCGGCCACCGAGGAGGCGCCCACGCCGAGCCCACCGAGAAAGCGGAACAGCATCAGGCTGTAGACATCGGGGGCGAGGGCCGAACCGAGCGCCGAGACCAGATACAGGACTCCAATCCAGAACAGGGTTACTTTGCGTCCGTAACGGTCGCAGGGAATGCCGCCAAAGATGGCACCGATGACGGTGCCGGCCAACGCCGATGAGACCATCAGGCCGATCAGGGCATCCGACAGCGCCCACTGTGCCTGGATGGCCTGTTCCGCGCCGGAAATGACGGCGGTATCAAACCCGAACAGGAAGCCGCCCAGCGCGACGGTGAATGACCAGAACAGCAGTCTGGCGTGATTGATGGTATGAGTCATGGAGTTGGTCCGTTATTACTATTATCAGAGGTCGATCTGTAACCGGTATCATAGTCCCTGATACGGGAAATCACCAGTTTCTGTTGGCCGCGCAGCCCATCAGGGTTCGTCCGTTTGGGCTCGGGGCACGTACACTGGGACACTATCGAACTTCAGGAGTGACCCACCATGTTGAGCTGGCTCAAGTCAGACCCCCGTAAAAAGTTGCAGAAAGCCTACGAACAGCGCCTCAAGGATGCCATGCTCGCCCAGCGCAGTGGCGATATCAAAACCTACTCTTTATTGACCGAAGAGGCCGAGGGGATCTATCAGCAGATCAAAGCCCTGGAAGCCGACAGCAGCCGCTAGCAGAATGAAATACTAAAAAGCGGCCAGCACGTCGTTGAGAAACCGACGCCCGAGGTCGGTCGTACACAGGCGCTCGTCCTTGGGGTATACCAGTCCCTTGCGCTCCAGTTCGCGCCAGGCCGGGTCCAGCCTGGACAGAGGTAGACCGGTGTACGCCTCGAATGCGTGCGCCGGTACGCCTTCGTTCAGGCGCAGGGCATTGAGCAGGTAATCCAGCGGCAGGTCCTCGGGCTTGAGGGTCTCCTGCCCAGCGAGCATCGGGTGCTCCGCGTTCGGGAGCGTCGTCGAAGCAGCGGCGGCCCGCTCCAGGTAGTGAGCGGGTAAGCGGGTTTTCCAGCGCCGGGTGATGTCGCCGCGCTCGGGATGGGTCACTTTCCCGTGGGCGCCGGCACCGATGCCCAGATAATCCCCATAGGTCCAGTAGTTGAGGTTGTGTCGGGCGGGCTTGCCGGGCTGGCAATACGCGGACACCTCATACTGGCCGTAGCCCGCCTCGGCGAGCAGAGCCTCGCCGGCCTGCTGGATATCGGCCAGGGTATCCTCCACCGGCAATAGCGGGGGCGCACTGTAAAAGTGGGTGTTGGGCTCGATGGTCAACTGATACCAGGACAGGTGCTCGGGGGCCAGTTCAATGGCCTGTTGCAGGTCGGCACAGGCGGCCGCGGTGGTCTGCTCAGGCAGCCCGTGCATCAGGTCGAGGTTGATATTGTCGAAGCCGGCCTGACGGGCCATGGCCACGGCGGCCAGCGCTTCATCGCGACCGTGAATACGGCCCAGTTTGTGCAATTGCTCGGCCTGGAAACTCTGCACCCCGATGGACAGCCGGTTTACCCCGGCGCGGCGATAGGCACTGAAGCGCGCCTGCTCGAAGGTGCCGGGGTTGGCTTCCAGGGTAATCTCCGCATCGGAGGCCAGCCCCACCGTCTGATCGACGTTTTCCAGGATCCGGCCAATCGCCTCGGCGGAAAACAGGCTCGGCGTACCGCCGCCGAAAAATACCGTCTGGATAGAGCGCCGCTGAGCCAATTCGGCCTCGGCGGCCAGGTCGGCCCCCAGGGCGGCGACGTACTCTGCCTCGGGCAGGGAGTCGCCGGCCTGGTGCGAGTTGAAATCGCAGTAGGGGCATTTGCGGACGCACCAGGGAATGTGAATGTAGAGCGAGAGCGGGGGGAGGCGCATGGCAATCCGGCGGTTCACTAAAAACAGGACGCGACTATATCACGGCCGCGATGCTGATATTAATTCAGCGGATAGTCTATGGACTGAGCGACGAAAGTAATGCCCGGGTGGCGATGGCCCGGTGGCTGATTTTGCCTTTTTCTTCTTTGCCCAGTTCCGCCGCGCTGCACTGACGTTCGAGGACCTGAAACAGGGGGTCGTAGCCAAAGCCGCCCTCGCCCTTGGGCTCGGTGCGGATGCGCCCGAGCCACTGGCCCTGAGCGATCACCGGGGTGGGGTCTTCGGCGTGGCGCATCAACACCAGTACGCAGTGGTAGCAGGCGCCGCGCTCGGCCTCGGGGACGCCCTCGAGCTCCTGCAGCAGGCGAGCATTGTTATCGGCGTCGGAGGCTTCCGGGCCGGCGTAGCGGGCCGAGTAGATGCCGGGGCGGCCATCCAGGGCATCCACAGACAGACCGGAGTCATCGGCCAGGGCCGGCAGGCGGGTTTGGGCGCTGGCGTGGCGGGCTTTCAGGATGGCGTTCTCGACAAAGGTCAGGCCGGTTTCCTCGGCGCTGTCGAGCCCGAACTCGCCCTGGGAGAGGACCTGATAGCCGCAATCGGCGAGCAGTTGTTGAAACTCTTTCAGTTTGCCGGGGTTGCCACTGGCGAGTACCAGTTTCTGCATGCATGCTCCTCAGTGGATGGTGAAATTACTTTTCAATGTACAGCTTTTGGCTGAAGCGCAGCTCGAAGCTCTGCTCGGCGCCCTCGGGCTGAATGGTAATCCGGAAGTTGTACATCTCTTCATTGAGATGGCGCACCGGAGCGATGTAGTAAGTCGTGTCGCCTTCGCTGATCTCTTTGAACTCGAGGGTCTGGCTCTGTTGTAACAGATTGTTGGCGGTACCACTCAGTCTGGCGGGTAGGCCCAGCCCTCCGTCGGCCCGGGCAATGCTGACGTTGACCAGGGCCCGGTCTTCACTGCGCACCAGATTGTGCACGCTGGCGATGTCGGGCAAGACGAAGGTGCTGTTGAACACGCTGTAGTACACCTGGTAATCACCAAAGCGCTCCGAGCCACTCTGGGCATGGGTCAGGGGCGACAGTAGCAGCGCTAGCAGGGCGGTCAGGGACAGCAGGCGTGACATGTGGGTTCTCCGGCTTCGAATGACAAGGGTTCGGACGCGAGCACGACCAGGAGAAAGTCTACCTTACTCGATGGGTCTTTGGCACAAGGTTGGGGTACAAAAAAACGGGGCCAGATGGCCCCGTTTTCGATGCGCGTTGGTCTGCTCCGTTTTAGGAGTCCTGTTCAATACGCGCTGTCAGCTCCGCCTCAATCTGGCTGCGCAGCTCTTCGCTCTGGCCGGCCTGATTGGCGATCTGCTGGTATTCAGAGATGGACAGACCGGAATCGCTCACCGCTTCCTGCATCTTGGTCTGGGCTTCCTGCTGCAGTTCGGTGGCTTTCTCGGGATCTTCCACCGCCTGAAGCTTCTGGGTGTATTCCTGGTTAATGCCCTGGACCGCCATGTAGGCGTCCACAAAGCTTTCCACCTGATCTTCGCTCACATCCATTACCTGAGTCTGAGGCTGGGCCTGGGGGGCTTGCGCTTCGTCCTGGGCGGAGACGGTCGCTGCACCGAACAGCAGACCAACAGACGCCAGCAGGGCGAGTACGGGATGTTTGATAGTACGCATAAGTTTCTCCTCACAGTGAAACAGAATGTGGGTTTTGAAAAACCCGTTAGTTGTGTTGCGTACCCGGGTTTATCGCAACGCCCGTGCCAAAAGCGACGAAAATTTATAACTTATTGATTTGTATGGGTTTTGTTTAGGTTGCGGCCTGCTGTGTGTGGACTGGGTCACTGTGCCCCTTCGCTCATGTGCCAATTTGACTCACCCTTGAGTGTGTCGGATGGGCGCAAGCTGCTCAGAGAGGCAAATTCACGCGTCGGTTTCCAGCCAGCGGTAGAGGGTGCGGCGACCGATGTTGAGAATATCGGCGGCGCGCTTTTTGTTGCCGTCCACCTGTTCGAGCACATAGTGAATGTAACTGCGTTCCACGGCGTCCAGCGACACCAGCTCGCCTTCGCCGGTGGGGGGCTGCCAGCGATCCCCGGAGGCGGGCTCCGGGGTCGGCGTGGTCTGGTGAATCCGCTCTGGCAGGTGTTCGGGCCCGATCAGGCGCTCCGAGCAGAAAGTGACCGCACGTTCGATGATATTGGACAGCTCGCGCACATTGCCCGGGAAGGGGTAGCGTTTGAGCAGGTTGAGCGCCTCGCCACTCAGGCCGTCCACCGGCTGCTGACGGCGCTGGTTGAACTGATGCACCATGTGCGCGATCAGCCGCTCCAGGTCATCGCCGCGCTGTCGCAGTGGCGGCACTTCGATGGTGAAGGTTTCCAGCCGGTAGTAGAGATCCTCCCGAAAGCGCCCCTCGCTGACCTCATCGGGCAGCTCCCGGTTGGTGGCGGCGATGATGCGCACGTTCAGCTCCTGCTCGGTGTTGCTACCCACGGGTCGCACCCGGCCGTCCTGCAGCACGCGCAGCAGGCTCGATTGCATCTCCATGGGCATTTCGCCGATCTCATCGAGCATCAGGGTGCCGCCGTCGGCGGCGGCGAACAGGCCGCGCCGGGCCTTGCTGGCGCCGGTAAAGGCGCCGGCGGCATGGCCGAACAGTTCACTTTCCAGCAGGTTGGCGGCAATGCCGCCGCAGTTGAGCGCAATGAACGGGCCATCCCGACGATCGCTTTCCCGGTGAATGGCACGGGCCACCAGCTCCTTGCCCACGCCGCTCTCTCCGGTCACCAGCACCGGGCCGCCGGCCTGGGCCACCTGCTGTATCTGGGTGAATAGTTGGCGCATGCGCGGGCTGCGCCCGATCATGCCGTGAAACTCGCCCTGATCCAGCAGGCGCCGGTAGTAGCTCAGCTCCTGCTCCAACTGTTGGCGCTGCAGGGTGCGGGTGATGGACAGGGTGAAGTGGTCCAGGTCCAGGGGTTTGGTCAGAAAATCATCGGCGCCGCGTTTCAGGGCATCCACCGCCTGATCGATGGTGCCAAAGGCGGTGATGGCGATAAAACTCGGGCGGACGGGCAACTGACGCAGCTCTTCCAGCAAGTCCAGACCGTTGCCATCGGGCAGATGAAGGTCGCTGACCACCAGTTTGGGCGCTTCCTCGCTCAGCCACTGCCGGGCACTGGCCAGATCCCCCTTGCCGGCACAGCGGTGGCCGGCATCGGTGAGCTCTTCGAGCAACAATTGGCGCAGATCCGGGTCATCTTCGATCACCAGAATGTCGACGGGAGCGGCACTGGGGGCGTCAGGCATGGGGAGGTACCTCAGGTGCGTTCAGGCCGGACGAGGAGTCCGCCGGGGGCTGAAAGGGAATGTTCAGATCAAAGCGGGCTCCGCCCAGCTCGCTGGTGCCGATGTCGATACGGCCACCGTGCTCGGTGACCACGGCGTTGACCACTGCCAGCCCGAGCCCGGTGCCGACTCCCACCGGTTTGGTGGTGACAAAGGGTTCGAGCAGCTGTTCGCGTATCGAGGGGTCAATGCCCGGGCCGTTGTCTTCCACCACGAGCTGTACGGCGTCGGCCGTGCAGTGCCAACTCAGCCGGACGAGGCCGTTGGGGGTGGCCTGAACGGCGTTGCGCAGCAGGTTGATCAGTGCCTGCTCCAGGCGCAGGCGATCGGCATTGAGTGCGGGGCAGGGGGCCTCGGACGCCTGAACCTGGATGTCGACCACCTGCTTGCGACGCTCCTCTTCCACCTGCTGCAGGGAGGATTGCACCAGATCGGTCAAGCGGACTTCCCGGTGCTCGGGGGTCACCGGGCGAGCAAAATCCATCAGCTGGCGGATGATCCGCTCCATGCGCTGCAGCTGCTGGCGGATGTCCTGCAGGGTTTTGGCATCCTCGGGGGTTGCTCGGCGCAGGGCGCGCTGGGCCTTGCCGTCGGCCACGCTCAAGGGGGTGCCCAACTCGTGCGCGACCCCGGCGGCAAAACGTCCGATGGCGGCCAGTTTTTCGGCCTGGTGCAACTGGTGTTTGAGTTGGTATTCCCGTTCCCGACGAGTGGTGATTTCCCGCTCGGAGGCGACGATGCTGTCGAGCATCCGATTGATGCCTTCGGACAGGAAGCGCAGCTCGGTGGGGCCCTGGGTATCCAGGCGATGGTCCCGCCGGCCGCTGGCGACGGTGGCCATACCGCGTCCCATGGACTGGATGTGGCGACCAATGGCGCGCTGATAGCCGATCCACACCAGAATCAGCACCAGCAGGGCCGAGCCGGCCAGAATACTGATTGCCCGGGTACGGAAGGCGCGAATCTGCTGGACGAAGTCGCTGCCTCGCCGGGTGACCTGGAGTAACCCGTGGATCCGCCCCCCACTGTCGGTCAGGGGCATGAAATAGGAAAACACCGCTTCACCACCGATTTCCTCAAAGGCACTCTGCTCGCTGCCCCGGGAGGCGAGGCTGGCGGCCTCAATGTCCTGCACCTGCACGTTGCTGGGGCCCTGGGCGGTGATGCGGTTGCCCTGTTCGTCGTACACATAAACGCCGTACACCCGACCGATATCCCCCGCCGAGGTCACGGTGCGACGCAGGGTTTCTTCATGGCCATTCTCCAGCGCGTAGCTCAGGGGGCGGCGAATGGAGCGGGCAATCAGCTCGATTTCCTCCTCCATATCGGTTTCCGCTGCCTGCTCCAGTTGGCGCAGGCTGAAGCCGGCGGTGGTGATCATGATCAACAGAAAGGGCGCGAGCACAAACGCCAGCAGTGCGGTGCGGATGTTGTACAGACCGAAGGGCTGTCGCAATCCCATGGAGGCGGACTCCCGGTTTGGGGGTGGCTGAAGCGAAGACCGGTCTAACGACCGGCCCGGTCACCGAGGCGCAGGTGGTAAATCGCGGTCTCGCCAAACAGGTTGGGCGATACATCCTTGAGAAAGTTCGGCGAGGCTTCGTTGACCACCTGGCGGTGCAGCACGGTGATGCCTTTGTCCCGGCAGAGCACCTCGAAATCCCGGAAGGTGCAGAAATGGATGTTGGGGGTATCGTACCACTCGAAAGGCAGCAGGTCGGACACCGGCATACGGCCACGCACCGCCAGGTGCCACCGGGCTTTCCAGTGGCCAAAGTTGGGGAAGGTGACAATGCACTCCTTGCCCACCCGGAGCATTTCATCCAGCACTTTGTGGGGGTAGTGCATAGTCTGAATGGCCTGCGCCATGATCACGGTATCGAAGCTCTGGTCCGCGAAGTTGCCCAGGCCGTCATCCAGGTTCTGCTCTATGACGTTCAGGCCCTTGTCGATGCAGGCGTTGATCTGTTCGGCGCCGATTTCCAGGCCGTAGCCGGAGGTGCTTTTGGTCTCCTGCAGATATTTGAGCAGGGTGCCGTCGCCGCAGCCCAGGTCGAGAATGCGGCTGCCCTCGGCAATCCAGTGCTGAATTTCGGTCTGGTCGAGTCGCATGGGGGCTCCGTTCATGCCTGCACCTCCTGACGCTGCGCGTCCCGGGCCACGCCCGCCATGTAGCGGGTAAAGGCCTCCCGGTAGCGCTCGCTGGGCAGCAGGAAGGCATCGTGGCCGTAGGGCGAATCAATGGCGGTGTAGGTGACCGGCTGGCGGGCGCCGAGCAGGGCGTCGACAATTTCCCGGGAGCGCTGGGGCGAGAAGCGCCAGTCGCTGCTGAAGGACACCACAAAAAACCGGCAGCGGGCCTCGGCAAAGGCCTGGACCGGATCGTCGTCGTATTCCCGGGCCAGGTCGAAGTAATCCAGCGCTCGGGTAATCAGAATATAGCTGTTGGCATCGAAGTTATTGGCAAAGCTGTCGCCCTGGTAGCGCAGATAGCTCTCCACCTGAAACTCCACCGGATCGTGCTGACCGCGCACAAAGCTGCCGCTGCGCAATTCCCGACCGAATTTCTCGCCCATGGCGTGATCGGACAGATAGGTGATATGGCCGATCATACGCGCCACAGCCAGCCCGCTGCGGGGCAGGGTGTTGTGCTCCAGATAGCGCCCGTCAAGGAAGTTTGGGTCGGACATGATCGCCTGCCGGGCGGTTTCGTTGAAGGCAATGTTCTGGGCGCTCAGCTTCATGGCCGAGGCGATCACTACCGCGTGACCCAATCGGTCCGGATACTCCAGAGCCCAGCGCATCACCTGCATGCCGCCGAGGCTACCGCCGACGATGGCGGCCCAGCGTTCAATGCCCAGCGCATCGGACAACCGGGCCTGACTCTCGACCCAGTCGCGTACCCGCAGCATGGGGAAATCCGGGCCCCAGGGCTTGCCGGTGGCCGGGTTGGTGCTGCGTGGGCCGGTGGAGCCGCTGCAGCCGCCGAGGTTGTTGGGACAGACCACGAAGAACTTGTTGGTGTCGATGGCTTTGCCCGGGCCGATGTAGTTGTCCCACCAGCCGGGCTTGCGGTCGTCCATGCTGTGGTAGCCGGCGGCGTGATGGTTACCGGACAGGGCGTGACAGATCAGTACCGCATTGGAGCGGTCGTCGTTGAGGGTGCCATAGGTCTCGTACACCAGCTCGTAGCGCTCGAGCGTGGTGCCACAGGCCAGCGTGAGCGGCTCAGTGAACTCCAGGGTCTGGGGGGTGACCAGACCCACCGAGTCGTCGGGCAGGGTGTCGGGCATTGGCAATCTCAGTCCTGGATGGGGAATAAACCCGCAAGTCTAAGGTTGCGCCGGGAATGCTGCAAGCGATGCGGCCCGGATCAGGGGGCGGTCTGAGCCGCGCGGGGGCGGTGCAGGGGAACCACCGTGGCCTGATGCTCCGGTTGATTCATGGCCGGTTGGGTCTGCTCGCGTACCGCCTGAAGGTCTGCCAGGGCGCGCTCCATCTGGTCGATATTGTCGCGCAGGGTGTTCACCTGTTGAGCCTGGTCCTGTTGTTCCCGGCGCATGCGGGTCAGGCGCAACATGTGGTGTTCGAGCAACTGCCGTTGGTACTGGTTGCGCTGAAACAGCGGCACCAGGGCCTGCTTCAGCCAGTGATCAATGATGTTGTACAACTGATGCCACAGCGTCCGGGCCTCCTGAACGAGGGTGCTGACAAAACGCTGAATCAGTGGCCCCTTGAGGCTCAGCAGGCTGTCCAGCGAGGCGCGGAACTGGTCGGCCTGATGGTGCAGCTGGCGCAACTGCCGGCGTTGGTCCGCGAGGTCCAGCCGATAGTTGGCCGGGGTCTGGTCGGCGTCAATGGCATGCTCGGGGCGCTGGTAAATGGAGTCCAGTACCCGGTTGGTGCGCTCCACTTCCCGCTCCAGGTGGCCCATCTGGTGGTCCAGCCAATCGAACAGGTGGGCCATGGAGCGGGACAACCCCAGGGTGGTCCAGCTGTTGGTCAGTTTCTGGCGGGTGTGGTCGATTTCCCGGGCCAGTCGCTCCGGACTGATGACCTGGATGAGGGACGGTCGCTGCTTGTCCAGCAGCATCTGACTGGTGCGCAGCGACAGGGACTGTTTGTGGTATTGGCGATGCTTCTGGCGGATGGCCTCGCGCCGCTCGTTGAGCAGGGCATCGCTCTGCGCCCGGTCGCCGGTGCGAATCAGCAGCAGCTCCTGTTGGGCGTCTGCGATCCGGCCCTTGAGGCTGTGAAAGACGTTGTCGATCATGCTCTGGCTGTCGGTGATCAGGCGCTGGCCGGCCAGTTGCTGACGACTGCGGGCCACCGTCTCCCCCAGGGCCTTTTCCAGTTGACCAAAACCGCTGCGCTCAAGACGCTCGGCGTCGTCGTGGGCGCGGGCCAGCAGTGCCTGCTTGGCCGACAGGGGCAGCACCTGTTCGGGCTCCAGGGCCAATTGGCGGGCGGTCAGTTGGCGGAGTTGCTCCACCGCCTGGGCCACCTGCTCCGGTGGCTGAAGATCATCCCACAGACTGTCGACCTTGTTGAGCAGGGTCAGCACGGCGCTGCCGCGCTGCTGGCGAAGCCCCTGAATATGGTCGCGCCACAGGGTCATGTCGCTGGCGGTCAGACCGGCGTCGGCCGACAGCAGAAACACGATGGCCTGGGCCTGGGGCAGCACCTTGAGAGTCAGTTCGGGTTCGTTGCCCAGGGCATTGAGCCCCGGAGTGTCGATGATCCGCAGGCCGCGGCGCAGCAGCGGGTGATCAAGGCTGATCATGGCGTGGCGCCAGCGAGGGATGGCCACCTGTCCCTGGTCGTTGCGCTCACTGTTTTCATCGGGACAGAAACCGAGTGCCCGGGCCTCATCGTCGCTGACCCAGTGGCTGGCGGAGACCTGATCGAGGGTGGCGCGCAGCGTTTCCGGTGTCTTGGGGTCCAGGGGCAGGGTCACCCAATTGCGGGGAATCCGTTTGAAACGCTCCAGACTGGCCTGGCTGCGCCGGGTTTCGATCGGCAGAAGGCGCAGGCAGTTGGGCCGGTCCGGATCGCAGTATATTTCGGTGGGGCACATGGTGGTGCGGCCCGGGTGGGAGGGCAGAATCCGCTGCTTGCGCTCGTCCATCAACAGGGCGTTGATCAGCTCGGTTTTGCCCCGGGAGAACTCCCCGACGCAGACCAGGGTGAAATCATTGCTGCCCAGTAACTGGCGGGCCTGAACCAGGCATTGACGCACCTCATCGCTGACCAGTCCGTGGGTCTGGACCCAGTGTTCAAAGCGACGCAGCCGCTGGCTCAGATCCTGACGCCAGAGGTGGTAGTGACTCATGTGACGGTACAGCGCTCGGGTGTCCATAGTGGCCCTGTGTCCTGAGTGGTTTTGAGTGTTGGTGTTATGGGCCGGTATTGGACTACGTCCGGGTACTCGATACCAAGGAGATTTGGTCTGAGCGGCTGATCGCGCGGACAAGCGGTTGTCCGCGGCGATAGCTGTTGGCTTACATGCCGATGACCAGGCCTCCGGGCATGCCCACGCTCTGCCCCAGTGCGGGCACCAGGTAGCGATTGAGGATGTGCAGCACCATGAAGGCAAAAATTGGGGTGATGTCGATGCCGCCGAGCGGGGGAATCAGTTTCTGGAAGGGGGCCATGACCGGAGCCACCAACTGGCGCACCAGAATCAGAGCCGGATGCTGACTGAAGGGGGCCACCCAACTGGCGATGATGGAGATGATCAGGCACCAGAAGTAGATCGACAGGACCACAGACAGAAGACCGATGGCGGACCAGGCGATGGTGTAGAGCGGGTTGAGAAAACCGAGACCGGCGATGACCAGTACCAACTGGATCAATAACCACTGAACCGCCAGCGCCAATACCAGCGCCGCCAGATCAACGCCGAAAAAACCGGGAATCACCTTGCGCAGGGGCATCAGCAGTGGGTTGGTGGCCTTGGCCACGAACTGGGAAATGGGGTTGTAAAAATCCGCCCGCACCATCTGGAACAGGAAGCGCAGGATCACCAGCATCAGGTACAGCGAGCCCAGGGTGCGAATGATGTAAATGGCAATTTCAGCCGAGGTGGACATGGTGTTTCCTCTTGTCGGTCGGGTTCCGCGGTGCGGGTCGGTTACTGTCCCAGGGCCTTGGCCAGGCTGACCGAGCGCTCGGCGCAGGCGGTCATGGCGCGCTGGAAGGTGTCGCGCAGGCCGTCGCGTTCGAATGATTCAATGGCGGCTTCGGTGGTGCCGCCCGGCGACATGACCCGACGACGCAGCTCGTCCACACCCACATCGCTGGTGCGGGCCAGGGTGGCGGCGCCCAGGGCGGTCTGCAGAGTCAGCTCGGTGGCGGCCTCCCGGGACAATCCCTGCTGGACGCCGGCGTCGATCATGGCCTCCATGACCAGGAAAAAGTAGGCGGGGCCGGAGCCGGAGACGGCGGTCACCGCATCCATCAGTTGCTCGTCTTCCAGCCATTGAACCGTCCCGACGGCGCCCAGAATCTGCTCCGCCTGCTCGCGTTGAGCGTCGCTGGTATGGCGGTTCGCATGCAGGCCGCTGGCCCCGGTTTTGACCAGGGCCGGCGTGTTGGGCATGCAGCGCACGATCGCCTGGTCCTCGCCCAGCCAGCGACTCAGGCTGGCCCCGTCAATCCCGGCGGCGATGGAAATCAGCAGGGGATGATGAGTCAGGCTCGGGCGCAGGGCTTCGGTGACGGATTTCATCACCTGGGGTTTGACTGCGAGCACCACCACCTCGGCCCACTCGGCCACCGCGGCATTGTCGCCCGTGCCGATGCCGAAGTCGCGGCTGAGCTGTTCCAGGGCGTCGCGGTTCAGGTCACTGGCCCGGATGCGCTCGGCGGGATAGCCTTCCTGCACCAGGCCGCCAATGATGCTGCGGGCCATATTGCCGGCGCCGATAAAGGCCAGCTGGGGGTGTTGGGTGTTGCTCATAATCATTCCTGTTGGTTCGGTATTAGCTTCGAGGGCCAAAAATATCGGTGCCGACCCGTACCAGGGTGGCGCCCTCGGCGACCGCCGCTTCGAGGTCCGCGGACATGCCCATGGACAGGGTATCCAGCGCGAGCCCCTGGGCCCGCAGGTCCTCCAGTGCTTGCCGCAGTCGAGCCAGGCTGGCGCGCTGGGCCGCCTGCTCCTCCCGTGGAGCGGGGATCGCCATCAGGCCCCGCAAGCTCAGATTGGGTAGCTGGCTCACCTTCCGTGCCAGGTCCGGCAGTTCCTGCAGGCTGACTCCGGCCTTGCTGTCTTCCGCATCGAGGTTCACCTGCAGGCAGACATTCAGATGACCGAGCGGGGTGGGACGCTGGTCGTTCAGGCGCTGGGCAATCTTGAGCCGGTCAACGCTGTGCACCCAATCAAAATGCTCGGCGATATCCCGGGTCTTGTTGGACTGAATCGGGCCGATAAAATGCCACTCGATGTCGGGTAGGTGTGCCAGGGCTTCCTGTTTGCTCAGGGCTTCCTGCAGATAATTTTCACCGAAGCGACGCTGCCCGGCATGGTATGCGGCCTCCAGCGCCTCGGCGGGCTGGGTTTTGCTGACTGCGACCAGCTTCACAAACTGGGGGTGACGACCGGCGGCTTCGGCGGCCGCAGTCAGGCGGGCGGTGACATTGTGGAGCTTCTCGTCTATCTTTGGCATATCTGTCCCGGTGGGGGTTGTCGGCCTGAGCGCTCCTGTCGCGCCCGGCCCCTCAGTGGCCACTGAAACCACAGAAACACAAACAAGGTAGCAGTATGGATATTACGGAACTTCTGGCCTTTAGCGCTAAACAGGGCGCTTCAGACTTGCACCTCTCCGCGGGCCTGCCCCCCATGATCCGGGTGGACGGCGATGTGCGGCGGATCAACCTGCCTCCGATGGAGCACAAGCAGGTGCATAGTTTGATCTACGAAATAATGAATGACAAGCAGCGCAAGGACTTTGAAGAGTTCCTGGAAACCGACTTCTCCTTTGAGGTGCCCGGCGTGGCCCGCTTCCGGGTGAACGCCTTCAATCAGAACCGCGGTGCCGGCGCGGTGTTCCGGACCATTCCCTCCAAAGTGTTGACCATGGAAGAGCTGGGTATGGGCAGTGTGTTCCGCGATATCTGTGCGGTGCCCCGGGGGCTGGTGTTGGTGACCGGCCCGACCGGTTCGGGCAAGTCCACCACGCTGGCGGCGATGATGGATTACATCAACGACAACAAATACGAACATATTCTGACCATCGAAGATCCGATCGAATTTGTGCACGAAAGTAAAAAGTGTCTGGTCAACCAGCGTGAAGTACACCGGGACACCCACGGCTTTTCGGAAGCGCTTCGCTCGGCGCTGCGGGAAGACCCGGACATCATTCTGGTGGGCGAACTTCGGGACCTGGAAACCATCCGCCTGGCACTGACCGCGGCGGAAACCGGTCACCTGGTATTCGGCACCCTGCACACCACCTCGGCGGCCAAGACCATTGACCGGGTGGTGGACGTGTTTCCGGCCAACGAGAAGGCCATGGTCCGTTCCATGTTGTCCGAGTCGTTGCAGGCGGTCATCTCTCAGACGCTGCTCAAGAAAAACGGCGGCGGCCGGGTGGCGGCCCACGAAATCATGCGCGGCACTTCCGCCATCCGCAACCTGATCCGCGAAGACAAGGTGGCGCAGATGTACTCGGCCATTCAGACCGGGGCTTCCCTGGGCATGCAGACCATGGACCAGTGCCTGGCCGATCTGGTGGCGCGGCGATTGGTCAATCGCGACGTGGCCCGGGAAAAAGCCAAGATGCCGGAAAACTTCTAGATAATGACGGGACACCGCTATGGATTTTGATCGCTTATTGTCGCTGATGGTCGAGAAAGGGGCCTCAGATCTTTTCATTACCGCCGGCGTACCGCCGTCCATCAAGGTGAACGGCAAGCTGGTTCCCGCCACCGCCTCGCCGCTGGCGCCGGAGAAGGCCCGGGAAGTGGTGCTGGGGGTCATGAACGAGAAGCAGCGCCGGGAATTTCTCGAGCAGAAAGAGCTCAACTTTGCCATCAGCGCCCGGGGTATAGGCCGCTTCCGGGCGAGCGCGTTCTATCAGCGCAACCTGGCGGGCATGGTGCTGCGCCGCATTGAAACCACCATCCCGGAAATTGATGACCTGGGCCTGCCGGACATCATCAAGGATCTGGCCATGACCAAACGGGGGCTGATCCTCTTTGTGGGGGCGACCGGTACCGGTAAGTCCACCTCGCTCGCCTCGATGATCGGCCACCGCAATCGCAACAGCAAAGGGCATATCATTTCCATCGAAGACCCGATCGAATTCATTCATCAGCATCAGGGCTGCATCATCACCCAGCGGGAAGTGGGCATTGATACCGAGTCCTTCGAGACCGCGCTGAAGAACACGCTGCGTCAGGCGCCGGACGTGATTCTGATTGGTGAGGTCCGTACCCGGGAAACCATGGAGCACGCGATTGCGTTTGCCGAAACCGGCCACCTGTGTCTGGCGACCCTGCACGCCAACAATGCCAACCAGGCGCTGGACCGGATCATCCACTTTTTCCCGGCGGACCGGCACCGGCAGTTGTGGATGGACCTGTCCCTGAATCTGCGCGGTATCGTGGCTCAGCAGTTGATCCCGACACCGGATGGTCAGGGCCGTCGGGCCTGTCTGGAAGTGCTGCTGAATACGCCGTTGGCGTCGGATCTGATTCGCAAAGGCGAAGTCAGCGAGCTGAAAGAGTTGATGAAAAAATCCACCGAACTGGGGATGCAGACTTTCGATCAGGCGCTGTACGAGCTGTACGATGCCGGGGAAATCACCTACGAGGACGCTCTGGCCCATGCCGATTCGCCCAACGACCTGCGGTTGTTGATCAAGCTCGGTTCGGAAACGGATGCCGCTTACCTGTCGCATGCCGCCGACGAGCTGTCGATTGAAGACGATGGCTCCGAAGATCGGGGACGGGTGTTTTAAACGCCCGCTAACGGTTTAAGAAGCCCTTAGCGATTTAGAAAGCCTTTAGCGGTTTTTGGGAAGGCCTTAACGGTATAGAGAGCCCTTAACGGTTGAGATAGGTTTCCACGATCAGGCGCGCGGCGATGGAGTCCACGGGGTTTTTGCCATAATCCCGGGAGCCGCCGCGGGCCATGACCTCGCCCTTGGCTTCGAAGCTCGACAGGCGCTCGTCGACCATTTCCACCGCCACACCAAACCGACCGTGAATCCGGTTGGCAAATTTGCGTGCCCGGGCGGACAGCTCGCTTTCGGTACCATCCATATTCAGCGGCAAACCCACCAGTACCAGCTCCGGTTGCCACTCCCGGAGCAGGGCTTCCACTTCGGACCAGTCGGGTACGCCATCGCGGGCTCTTAACGGGGGCTGGGGCGTGGCGGTGCCGGTCAGCGTCTGGCCGGTGGCCGTCCCGATATTCTTCAGGCCGTAATCGAAACCCAGTAACTGCACGTCAGGCGTGGCCGGCGGTGGCGGAAATCAGGTTGAGGTCGAACCCCAGATGGTTCGCGGCGGCGGCCCAGCGTTGTTCGCTGGGCGTGTGGAACAGGATGTGGCGATCGGCGGGCATGGTCAGCCAGGCGTTGGCGGCAATTTCGTCCTCCAGCTGTCCAGCTTCCCAGCCGGCATAGCCGAGAGCGATGATGAAGTTCTCGGGTCCGCGCCCCTCGGCCAGGGCCTCGAGGATGTCTCTGGAGGCGCTGAGGCTGACATCGTCGGCCACCGAGAGGGTCGACTGCCAGCGGCTGGTATCGTTGTGGACCACAAAGCCGCGCTCTACCTGAACCGGGCCTCCGGCCAGCACAGTGCGGTCGCCGAGGTGCTGCTCATCCCCCAGCTCCAATTGGCTGAAGATATCGCCCAACGTCAGGGGCATGGCGTTATTGAGTACCAGCCCCATGGCGCCCTCGTCGCTGTGCTCACAGATGTAGGTGATGCTGTGCGCAAAGTTGCGATCGAGCATGCCGGGCATGGCGATCAGGAAGTGGTCGCGCAGGCTGCCGGCGGTCAGGGCTTTTTCAGTGTCTGCAGGGCTTTTTTCGTTCATACCTGAATTATGGGGGAAACCACTGGGAAAACAAGCGCGCGGACCAAGAAAATCTGCGGCTAGTCCGCGGAGGTTGAAAGCCCGGCGATTTCGAAATTCCAGGTGCGGATGATTTCCAGGCGATCGTATTCCTGGCGAATTTCCGGTGGGAAACTGTTGAAGGGGGCGGCGAGGTGCACGATCTGCACCGCGGCCTGGTCCAGTAATCGGTGGCCGGAGGAGTGCAGCACTTCGACCTCGTGAATGGTGCCATCCGGGTTGATGGCGACGGACAGGCGCAGGCTGCCGGTGATCCGGCGGTTGAGCGCTTCCTGGGGGTAGTGGCGGTTGCCGGTGCGCTCGATCTTTTGTCCCCACTCGTGCAGGTAGCGCGCGTCGAAGGCAGCGCGGGTGGCGACCGAGGTGAGGCGCCGGATGCGCGGACGCTTGGCGTACTCCTGGCGCTGACGATCCAGCTTGGCCTGCAGACTGGCAATTTCCTGGCTCAGCATCGGCTGCTCTTCAACCTGGCCTTCGCGCTGTTCCTGCTGCTCCTGAGGGTCGGCATCTTCCGGGCTGGGCTGCTGGCGCTCCGCTCGGCTGGTGGTGGTCACAACGGCGTCATCCCGTCGCTCTCGGGCGGTGCTGGCCTGAATCTGTGGGGTGGGGTTGATGTCCCGCACCTGGGTGTCGGCAAACTCCGCTTCCTGCTCGGTGGTGAGCTGGCGTGCCTGCTCTTCGGTGCCGCTGGCCTGTTGGTTGTGCTGTGCCAGGTAATCCGCCTCTTCCGGAGCCCGACTATCCTGGTGGTTGGCCAGGGTCACATCCAGAGTGGGAGCGGCCTGACCGCGCTCGGGCAGGGTGAAAGACACCCCGAAGATCAGAAGCGCATGGACGGCCAGGGCCAGAAACAGGGTAAAGCTCAGCCGATCACCCGTATCCACGGTGTTGTCGGGGAGCGTGTCCTCGGGGCGGTTTTGACTCATAGTAATGGTACGGCAGCTCGTTCAGCAGTAGCGATCAGGGCAGGCGTCGCTCAATAGCGTCCATCAGTCGGGCCCCGATCCGGGTGTCAAACGCCTTGTCAATCTCCCGCACGCAGGTCGGGCTGGTGACATTGATCTCGGTCAGGTAGTCGCCGATGACGTCCAGTCCGACAAAGAGTAACCCTTTTTCCCTGAGCGTGGGTGCAACCTGCGCCACAATCCAGCGATCCCGGTCGGTCAGGGGTTGGGCAACGCCCCGCCCGCCGGCGGCCAGGTTGCCTCGGGTTTCGCCGCTCGCGGGGATTCGTGCCAGGCTGTAGGGCACGGCTTCGCCGTCAACCACCAGAATGCGCTTGTCGCCCTGGGTGATAGCCGGCAGGTAGCGCTGAGCCATCACCATCTGGGTGCCAAAATCGGTGAGGGTCTCCAGAATCACACTGACGTTGGGATCATCGGCTTTGCAGCGGAAAATACGGCTGCCGCCCATGCCATCCAGAGGCTTGAAAATGACGTCTTCCTGATCCCGGTGGAATTGGCGCAACCGTGCCGGGTCCCGGCTCACTATCAGGGGCGGGCAGCACTGGGGGAATTGGGTGGCGAAGATCTTCTCGTTACAGTCACGCAGGCTCTGAGGGTCGTTGACCACCAGGCTACCCTCGCGCTGGGCGGCTTCCAGAATGTAGGTGCTGTAGGTGAACTCGTTATCAAAGGGCGGGTCCTTGCGCATCAGCAAGACATCCAGCTCCCCCAGGGGGCGGTCTTGCCGGGGCCCGAGCTCAAACCAGTGGTTCTCGTCGTCCATTACCAGTAGCGGTCGGGTGCTTGCACGAGCCTGTCCCTTGTCCAGGTAGAGATCGGACTGCTCCATGTAATGAAGGTCCCAGCCGCGCTCCTGGGCCGCCAGCAGCAGGGCCAGGGTGGTGTCCTTATAGAAGGTAATCTGGTCGATGGGGTCCATGATCACGCCGAGAGAGAGGGTCATACAAACGTTTTCCGGATTGAGTGGGAGGGGTGGCCGTGTTGCCGCCTGCCGTTTTGCGCGCTAAAGTTAAGCCCTCGGGCGGTAGAACGCAAGCTCGGCCGCTGAATGTCACAGTATTGGTTAGGGCGCGGGCTGTCGCCAAAATAAGACTAAAGCATAATAAATCGGGTTCACTAACGAAAATCTTATATATTCAGTTGGTTATAGATATACCTTAAAAACTGTGTTAAAAGTTCGTTTTAACTGTACCACCTGCTCACGTGAAGCGCTTATCCCGGCTGGCGGGTGCATTGTGTGACTTACGTCACAAAAACGTGGCAAACATAACAACGACTGCAGTGCTGAACCGTCCGATAGCCTCGGGCGTGTAGGCGATGCGGCAACGAGGCTAAGGTCAGAAAGTATGGACGTAAGTTTGGAAAGCCTGAAAGTCATGGTGATCGACGACAGTAAGACGATCCGTCGAACCGCCGAAACCCTGCTCAAAAAAGCCGGCTGCACGGTGGTGACGGCGACGGATGGTTTTGATGCTCTGGCCAAAATCGCCGACACCCGCCCGGACATCATTTTCGTCGACATCATGATGCCTCGTCTGGATGGCTATCAGACCTGCGCACTGATCAAAAATAACAGCGACTTCAAGCGCACCCCGGTGATCATGCTCTCCAGTAAGGACGGTCTGTTCGACAAGGCCAAAGGCCGTATTGTCGGTTCGGATCAGTACCTGACCAAGCCATTCAGTAAAAGTGAGCTGTTGGGCGCCATCGAAGCGCATGTGAAGCAAGCCGAAGCATCCTGAATACCTGGCGCCACAGCTGCGCTGACGATCTCGGGCGAGGCGGCGCCATCGGTACGGCATCGCCTGAATAACGACAACAATGTAATTTATAACTGACTCATCAATTTGGGGATACTATGGCCAGAGTACTTATCATCGACGACTCTCCCACCGAAATTTACAAATTGAGCTCCATGCTGGAAAAGCAGGGCCACGAAGCCCTGACGGCAGAAACCGGTGAAGCCGGTATCTCCCTGGCCAAGAAAGAGCTGCCCGATGTGGTGTTGATGGATATTGTCATGCCCGGACTGAACGGGTTCCAGGCCACCCGCCAGCTCACCAAAGCACCGGAAACTGCCCACATCCCGGTTATTATCGTGACCACCAAAGACCAGCAGACCGACCGGGTCTGGGGTATGCGCCAGGGCGCGCGGGACTTTCTGGTCAAGCCGGTGACCGCGGAGACCCTCAACGCCGCCATCGCCAAAGTGACTCAGTAAGAAGGATGACCGGACACAACGAGACAGGCGGTAACCATGTCTGATTCCCAGACAGCCTTTGACTCCCTGGTAGACTTGGCCCAACGCAGTCGCAGTGCGGCGCGGGGTCTGCCGGCACAACTCGATATCCGCCCCCACTGGAGTGGCATCGGGTTCATGTTGATGGGGCAGCGCTTTGCCGTACCGATGGGCGAAATTTCGGAAATGCTGGAGATCCCACCTTATACCCACCTTCCCGGCGTTCAGTCCTGGGTGCGCGGTGTCGCCAACGTTCGCGGCCGCTTGCTGCCGCTGTTTGATCTCGCAGCATTCTTCGGGGCCCAGTTGAGCGGAGGACGCAAGCAGCGGCGGGTGTTGGTGCTGGAGACCGAGGCTCTGTACAGCGGGTTGATGGTGGATCAGGTATTTGGCATGCAGCATTTCCCCACGGATGAATATCAGGCCGAGTCCGGCCCCGTCGATGCGGTTATCCAGCCCTTCACCGAGGGCAGCTTTGAACATAACGGACAGCGCTGGACCGTCTTTCGCCCGGCGTTTCTGGCGCAGGATCCGCGCTTTATCAATGCCGCCCGCAGCTAGTTGACCGGGGGCGGTCATCAGGGTTGTCCGAGGTCAATGAGTCCCGGTCGATCATAATTATCACAATCAGGAACAACAATAAGGCGTCACGTCACCTTCAGGAGTGCTTACATGAAAACCGAGTCCAGAAACCTGTTTGCCAACGTCCGGGCGAACCCGGCGATGGTTGTACTGGTGGTCTTGCTGATCGGCTTTCTGGTTTTGATCCCCGTCACCTACGTCATGGTGCAGCAGGGCTTGGAACGAGACCAGGAATACCTGCAGCAGGCCGCTGAATTGCGCGCCCAGTCCTACCGCCTGACGGCCCTGTCACGGGACGCCATTGAAGGTGATGAAGAAGCGTTTGATGAGCTGGGACAGGTCGTCTCGACCATGGGGGCCACCTGGGAATCGCTGCGCTCCAGTGACCCGCGCACCCGCTCGCAGTTGAGTCGCGAGTTCAACGCCTACGCCCAGGTCTGGAATAGTGTCCGGGAAAACGCCAATACCATTCTGACCAACCGCGATACCATTGTCTTCCTGAACGAAGTAGGTCGGACTCTGAACGACTCGCTGCCAGAGCTTCAGGCGGAGCACAACAATATCGTGGAAATCCTGCTTGAAAATGACGCGCCGCCGGAGCAGGTGTCTCAGGCGCAGATGCAGAGCTGGCGTGCCGAGCGTATCGGTCGAAATGTGGACAAAATGCTTCGTGGTGACGCCGACGCCTCGCGTGCGGCGGATCAGTTCAATCTGGATGCCAACATCTACGGCCGGGTACTGACGGCGATGCAGGAAGGTGATGTGGCCATGCGCATCACCCAGATTACCGATGAAGAGGCGCAGGAGTCGCTGGCCGAGATCGCCTCGCTGTTCGATTTTGTTAACAGCTCGATTCAGGAAATTTTCGAAGGCTCTCCCGCCCTGCTCGACGCCCTGCAGGCCAACGAAGCGCTGCTCGACAGCACTCCGATGTTGCTTGAAACGGTTTCTGATATTTCGGACCGGATTGCCGAACAGGCACCGCTGCGTCAGCCCAACAACCTGACCATTCTGGCCCTGGCCATTGCGGCGGCCTTGTGCTTGGCGGTCATCGGTATTCTGCTGCTGCGCAGCACCCGTCGCCGTCTGAGTGAAACTGCCGAAACCAACGAGCGTAACCAGAACGCGATTCTGCGCCTGCTGGACGAATTGGCCGACCTGGCCGACGGTGACCTGACCACCACCGCCACGGTAACCGAGGACTTCACCGGCGCGATTGCCGACTCGATCAACTTCACGATTGACCAGCTGCGGATCCTGGTGGCCCGAATCAACGAAACGGCGGTGAACGTATCCGCCGCGGCCCAGGAAACCCAGCAGACCGCTCTGCATCTGGCCGAAGCTTCCGAACACCAGGCCCAGGAAATCGCCGGCGCCTCGGCGGCGGTAAACGAGATGGCGGTGACCATTGACCAGGTATCCGCCAACGCCGCCGAATCGGCCGCGGTAGCGGAGCGAGCGGTATCCATTGCGACCAACGGCGCCAAGGTGGTACAGAACACCATCAACGGTATGGACACCATTCGCGAGCAGATTCAGGATACCTCGAAGCGGATCAAGCGACTGGGTGAATCCTCCCAGGAGATTGGTGACATCGTATCGTTGATTAACGACATTGCCGACCAGACCAACATTCTGGCTTTGAACGCCGCGATTCAGGCCTCTATGGCCGGTGACGCGGGCCGCGGCTTCGCGGTGGTTGCGGACGAAGTGCAGCGACTGGCGGAACGTTCAGCCGCTGCGACCAAGCAGATTGAAGCCCTGGTTAAAACCATTCAGAACGATACCAACGAAGCGGTTATCTCGATGGAGCAGACCACTTCGGAAGTGGTCCGCGGTGCTCGCCTGGCGCAGGACGCCGGTGTGGCTCTGGAAGAGATTGAGACGGTATCCAACAACCTGGCGGAATTGATCCAGAACATTTCGAACGCTGCCCGTCAGCAGGCCTCTTCGGCCGGCCACATCTCCAACACGATGAACGTGATTCAGGAAATTACCACCCAGACCTCCGCCGGTACCAGCGCGACTGCCCAGTCGATTGGTAATCTGGCTGAGATGGCGCTGGATCTGCGCGAATCGGTGGCCGGTTTCAAACTGCCGGAGGAAGAGTCGGACGAGGCGCCCATCGGGTATCGCGAAAGTGCACCGGCGGCCCAGAGCGATGACGATGCGTTTGCAGATCTGAACGATGAGGCGGACAGCATTGAGAGCTTCGATTTCCCGGAAGAAGGTGAAAGCCTGGCGGACGTCGATGAATCCGACGTTATCGAGCTGGATGATCAGGTGTTGCCGGACGATGAGGGCGACTCGGAAGATCGTCACGAGAAGCCCCGTTCCGATCGCGAACTGGTGTAATCACTAGCACCGCCCGGTCGTGTCCCGGGCGGTGGCACTCAAAGCCTAGAGAAACCTTATGGTTTGGTCCCTGCAAGCGCCGACTGACTTGTCCGAAAGCCAGTTTGTTCAATGGAGCAAACTGCTGGAGGAGCGCACGGGTATTCAACTGTCGACCCAGCAGAAAACCCTGCTGCAGTCGCAGGTGGCCATCCGTATGCGTGAGCTGGGCTGCGAGGATTACAACCAGTACTTTCACGATGTCACGGACGGCCTGACCGGCCTGATGGAATGGTCCGTTCTGGTGGACCGGCTTACGGTCAAAGAAACCAGTTTTTTCCGGCACCGCCCCTCCCTGGAATACGTGCGCCGGTTTCTGCAGCACCGGATCGATAATCGCCAATTGGATAACAGCTTCGATATCTGGAGCGTGGGCTGTGCCAGCGGTGAGGAACCCTACTCATTGGCGATGGTCGCCAATGACTGTTTCGAGCTGGCCAACCTCGCCCCCTATTACGGCATTACCGCCACAGACATCAGCCAGTCGGCACTCAATCAGGCCCGTCGGGCGCGTTACCCACAGCGTAAGCTTGAGCCACTGTACCCCGAGGAAGTTCAGCGTTATCTGACGCGAACGGATGACGGACAATTCGAGGTGGCCGGAAAGTTGCGTGATCGTGTCTGTTTCAGTCAGGGCAATATCACCCGCATCCGGACCATGCCCGTGATCAAAATGGACGTCATTTTCTGTCAGAACCTGCTGGTCTACTTCCGTCGCTGGTTGCGGCGGGACATCCTCAACGCGTTTGCGGACCGCCTCAAGCCGGGCGGCGTGTTGATTATCGGACTGGGGGAAGCCGTGGACTGGGAACACCCGGAACTGCGCCGCGTGGTAGGCGATGAAGTGCAAGCCTATGTTCGCGAAGAGCGACAAAAACAATGAGGAATGCTCCGCATGTCAGACAGCCGTAACTTTGCTGCCTTGGATTGGGTGGTTCATGAAATTACCGACACCCTGAAAGAGGCTCGCGATGCTCTGGAATCCTACGTGGAGAATCCAAAGGATGAGGCGCGCCTGCGTTTTTGCCTGACTCACATCCACCAGGTGCACGGCAGCCTGCAGATGGTGGAGTTTTACGGTGCGGCCATGATGGCTGAGGAGATGGAAAATCTCGCTCAGGCCATGATCAATGACAGTGTGGCCAACACCGCCGAAGCGCAGGAAGTGTTGATGCGGGCCATCCTGCAGTTTCCGATCTATCTCGAAAAGGTCAAAACCACCCGTCGTGACAACCCGGTTATTGTCCTGCCGCTACTCAATGATTTGCGTGCGGTGCGGGGCGAAAGCCTGCTGACCGAGACCAAACTGTTCAGCCCCTATCTCGGCCCCGCCCGGGAAGTGTCCGGCGAGCGCTTGCCGCTGTTGGCCAACGACGCCCAGTTCAAAGATACCGTGCGCAAACTGCGCCAGATGTATCAGTATGCGGCGGCGGGTTTTATCCGGGGCGTGAATCCTGATGAAAATCTGGCGTACCTGAAAAAGGTATTTGAACGGCTGCACAAACTGACCCGGGGGACTCCCCGGCAGTCGCTCTGGCATATCGGTCTGGCGCTGGTGGAAGCGCTGGAAATGGATGCCATTGAGTCCAGTGTGTCGATCAAAAATCTGCTGCGGCAACTGGACCGGGAGCTCAAACAACTTCTCGCCCACGGGACCAAAGTGTTGGGGGCCCCGGCGGATGATCAACTGCTCAAAAACCTGCTGTACTACGTGGCCCGCTCGGGCAAGCACTCACCGGGCTTTGCCAGTGGCTCCCACTTGCAGGTGATTTACGATCGTTACGAGCTTGAACGCGCTTTGCCGGAAGGTCGTGAAAGCAGTGAAGACGGCGACGCGGCGCAGGACCTGTTGTCCGCCCCGGATGCGGAGGCCATGAGTTCGGTGGTCACCGCACTCAAAGGCGAGCTGGACGCGGTCAAAGAGGCGCTGGATGTCGGCCTGTCAGATATGGATCGGAAGCAGGCGCTGGAAGAGGCTCTGCCGGTCATCAAACGCGTGGCCGACACCATGGCGGTGCTCGGCATCGGTGATTTGCGCAAGCAGGTACTCGAGCAGGGCGCGGCGATTGAGCTGGTCGTGAACTCTGACAGCGACCTGGGAGATGATCAGTTGATGGCGCTGGCCGGAAAAGTACTGGATATCGAGTACGGGCTGGACTCCCTGGTGGCCAACGCCGGTCGGGACGCTAACCCGGCACGGGAGCAGGCGGATCTCAACCTCTCCCGCGCACAGGAATCGGTGCTGCGTGAATCACGCAGTGGTCTGGAGCAGGCCAAGGATGCCATCGTCGAGTACATTGCCTCCCAGTGGGATCGCTCGCACCTTCAGCCGGTACCGGTGACTCTGCGTGAAATTCGCGGCGGCCTGGACATGATTCCCCTGCCCCGGCCGGCCCGGATTATTGGCGCCTGTGCACGGTTTGTGGAAGAGCAGCTGCTTGAGGGGGAGGTTACTCCCGAGTGGAATCGGCTGGATACCCTGGCCGACGCCATTACCAGCGTTGAGTACTACCTGGAGCGCTTCAATAGCGAGCACGCCGAGGAAAACGAGCTGTTGTTGGGGGTTGCCGAAGAGAGCGTGGCCCAACTGGGTTACGCCGTGACGCCTTCCCAGTCGCTCCAGCAGGCGGCGAAGGCCGCGGCGGAAAAAGACGCCCCGGTGGTCGAGGAGTCGCCCGAAGACGACTCCGACATCGAGCTGGCGGCAGAGGAAGACACTGCCGCTCTGAGCGCCGCCTATGAATCGGCGATTGGCGCCGGAGAAAGCGATGACCCGGAGACGCTGCTGGACGAGCCGGAGGATGCATCGCCAGAAGAAGACTGGTCCACAGACCCGTCGTCTCCGGATGACACCTCAGACGGTTATTCGGTCGATGCGCTGGAGGCCGAAGTGGCCGCCGCCGATGCCAGCGAGCCGGAGCCCGAGGCCAAGAGTGTCGATGCCTCGGCCTCGGACGACGATGACGAACACGAAGTTGATGAAGAAATCCTGGAAATCTTCATCGAGGAGGCCGGCGAGGTCAGTGAAGCGATTGCCGAATACTTCCCCCGTTGGGCCCAGAATTTTGCCGATCAGGAATCGCTGACCGAATTCCGGCGCGCTTTCCATACCCTGAAGGGCAGTGGCCGTATGGTTGGGGCGACCGATATTGGAGAGCTCGCCTGGGCGATCGAGAACATGCTCAACCGCGTGTTGGACGGCACCATCCAGCCCGGTGATCATCACGTCGCCGTGATCGAGAAAGTCCGCAGCCTGCTGCCGGACATGATCGAGGCGTTCCGCACCGGTCAGTCGAACCCCCATCCGACCCTGACGGAGGCGTGCGAGCATTACGCGGCGGCCCTGTCAAAGGGTGAGGAGCCCAGTGTCTCTATCGGCGAGCCGACGACACCGGCGAAGGAGAGCGCAGACCCCTACGCGGAACTGCTGGATCAGCCCGCCAGTGGTGCGTCGGTAGAACTGCCCCAGAGGGCAGAGCAGGACGATGATGACGACCGCGACACCCAGCTCTGGGAAATTTTTGGCGTGGAGGCGCTGACCCACTTGCAGGTCGTGGATCACTACATTCAGGAAATGGAGGATGCCTCGCCGCTGTTTACCCCGCCGAGCGATGCCACTCAGCGGGCGCTGCATACCCTCAAGGGTAGCGCCCATATGGCCAACATTACTCCGATTGCGGAGTTGGCCACGCCGCTGGAGCGGTTTGTCAAAGAGCTGCGCACCTACCAAGTGAATATCAACGAGGATATTCTGCAACTGCTGCGTGACGCGGTGGACTACACGACCCACGCCCTGGCCGATATCGAGCAGGGCCAACCGGTGGAAATTCCCCGTCTGGGGCAGTTCCAGGCGCGGGTCGCAGAGCTTCGAGAGATTTTTGTAGCGCCGCTCGTGCGGCAGCAGGAAGCCCAGGCGGAAGGTCAGAAAGCGATTGATCCCGAGCTGCTGGCGATCTTCATGGCCGAAGAAATGAATCTGCTGCTCGATGCGGATCAAACCATCGAGAACTGGCGCCAGCACCCCGAAGATCTCGCACAGCTTGAGCCGCTGCAGACCGAACTGGCCACCCTGACCAATGGCGCGCTTCACGCCAACCTGCCGCCCATGGCGGAGTTGGGCGACAAGCTGCACCGGATCTACGCCGGCATTCAGCAGGGGTGCATTCCCTGCGACGATGCCCTGTGTCAGCAGCTTATTGACGCGCATATGGCACTGCTGGATCTGGTGGATGCCGTTGCGGTTGGACAGAACCTTGAACCGGCCCCCGAAGCCGTTCAGGCCCCTCTGGATCGCCTGCTGGAAAACCTGCCGCCCGACGACGTCACCGATGCCCAGCCAGAGGCAACCAGCGTTGATGAAGAGCCTTCAACCGCTGGCGAAGAAGTCTCCGCGATTGCAGAAGAGCCCTCAGCGGTTGCTGAAATGCCCTCAGCGGATAGCGAAAATGCCTCAGCATTTGCGGAAGACTCTTCAGCCGCTGCAGAAGAGTCTCCAGCGGTCGAAGAAGAACCCTCAGAGCCCGCTGCGCCGGCGGTGGAGTCGACGCAGGATCAGGCGGCTGATGCCGACGACGATGAGGTGGACGAGGAAATCCTGGAAATCTTCCTGGAAGAAGCTGATGACCTCATGGAAGATATCGACCGCGCACTGACCGAGTGGCAGGAAGACTGGAGCAATCCGGATCTGCCCGAAGAACTCAAACGCTCTCTGCATACCCTGAAGGGCGGTGCTCGACTGTCCGGTATTACCGACGTGGGCGATCTGGCTCACGATTTCGAGACCCTGCTCATCGGTATGCGCGAGCGCGACACCATTGACCGGGCCTTCTTCCAGCGTCTGACGGACTTCCAGGATAAGATTCATGCCGGGGTCGCCCGTGTGCGCTCGCAGATGGCCGGTGATGCCCCCGACGAGGCGGTCGAGCCGCCTCCGCCCAGCGCCACCGCGCCTCAGTCCGGTGGCCCGGTTCCGGTCACCCGGGACCCGGAAACGGGCAATGTGGTGCCGTTCACACCCAAGCCCAAACCCGGCAATACCGCCACATCGGCTCCGGTACCGCCCAGCGGTGGCGCCATCAGTGCGTCCGGGGGCGGCAATGGCGGCGCCCAGGTTCAGCATCTGGCGGCCCGTCGCAGTGGTCCTCAGGAAGTGGTCCGGGTGTCCGCCGAGTTGTTGGAAGAGCTGGTTAACCTGGCCGGTGAAACCTCCATTACCCGGGGTCGCATCGAGGAGCAGGTGGGTGATCTGGGACTGGCCATCGATGAAATGGACTCGACCATTGTGCGTCTGCAGGAGCAGTTGCGCCGCCTCGATATCGAAACCGAAGCCCAGGTGATTTTCCGTCAGGAGCAGATGGAAGCGCACGAGGAATTCGACCCGCTGGAAATGGACCGCTACTCCCAGTTACAGCAGTTGTCGCGTTCGCTGATGGAGTCCGCCTCGGATCTGCTCGACCTGAAAAACACCCTATCGGACAAAAATCGCGATACCGAAACCCTGTTGCTCCAGCAGTCACGGATCAATACCGATCTGCAGGAAGGGCTGATGCGCTCGCGCATGGTGCCTTTCTCCCGGCTGGTGCCGCGCCTGCGCCGGATTGTCCGTCAGGCGGCGACCGAGCTGGGCAAGGATGTGGAATTCGAGCTGGATAATGTCGAGGGTGAACTGGACCGCTCGGTACTGGAGCGGATGGTGGCGCCTCTTGAGCACATGTTGCGCAACGCCGTGGACCACGGTATCGAAACCGCCGACGAACGCACCGCGGCGGGCAAGCCTGCGGCGGGGCGGATCATGCTCAGTCTGGCCCGCGAGGGCGGCGATGTGGTGTTGCGCCTGGCCGACGATGGCCGGGGCATTAACCTCGAGCGGGTACGCGCCAAAGCCGTCGAGCGCGGCCTGATGACCGAGGGTGCCCAGCTCAGTGACCGGGATATCATGCAGTTCATTCTCCATGCCGGTTTCAGTACTGCCGACAAGGTAACCCAGATATCCGGCCGTGGGGTCGGTATGGATGTGGTCCACTCCGAGATCAAACAGCTCGGTGGCTCCATGTTCATCAACTCTGAATCTGGTCACGGGTCGGAGTTTATCGTCCGCCTGCCGTTCACCGTGTCGGTGAACCGCGCCCTCATGATTCAGATTGGCGACGACTACTACGCGGTTCCGCTCAACACTATCGAAGGTATTGTGCGCGTCAGCCCCTTTGAGCTGGAGCACTACTACTCCGATGAGAGTGCGCGCTTCGAATACGCGGGTGAGGAGTATCAGGTCCGTTATCTGGGCACCATGCTCGACAGCGATGCCCGTCCGAAGCTCGATGGTCAGTCTCTGCCACTGCCGGTGGTGCTGGTACGCAGCGCCGAGCATACCGTGGCACTGCAGGTTGATCGCCTGCTGGGCAGCAGTGAAATTGTGGTGAAAACCCTGGGTATGCAGTTCAGTTCGGTCAGCGGGGTGTCCGGCGCCACGGTCATGGGTGACGGTAGCGTGGTGGTGATTCTCGATCCCCACGCCCTCATGCGTGAAAAACTGGCGCTGGGTATGCCCAATGCCACCCTGCTGGAGCCGGCCGAGACGCCCTACGGACGCGATGATGAACAGGAAAAAGTGGTCATGGTGGTGGATGATTCCGTGACCGTGCGCAAAGTCACCGGCCGCTTCCTGGAGCGCGAGGGCTTCCGGGTCATTACCGCCAAAGATGGTGCCGAAGCACTGCTTACGCTCCAGGACCATATCCCGGATGTCATGCTGCTGGATATCGAAATGCCGCGCATGGACGGCTTCGAAGTGGCCAGCAATATGCGCAGTAGCTCGAGGCTGAAGGACATCCCGATCATCATGATTACCTCCCGTACCGGGGAAAAACACCGGGAGCGGGCCTTCAATATCGGTGTGGACAAATACATGGGCAAGCCCTACCAGGAAGAGCTGCTGCTCAATAACATCCGCGAGCTTCTGGAAACAGCGCAGGCGCATTGACCGTGACGGGCTTGCGAATTGGTTTGCTGGTCGATAGCCCGCTCAAGCGTCAGTACCTGGCCCTGAGCGCGCGCGAGGCGGGCCACGAACTGGTGGCCTCGCTCATGCTTGATCAGTGCCAAGCGGACGGCCCGGCCCCGGACAGCGCCGATGCCTGGGTGGTGGATGTGGCACTGGATCCGGACGCGGAGCCGCCCGAGCCGGTACAGGCGCTCCTTGAGCACAGTGATGCACCGCTGATCATCAGCGACAGCAGTGAATACCGGCCCGGCAGTGAGGAACACAACGCCTGGCTCAAGCGTACCCTGGCGAAGTTGCGGCAGTTGGCGGGGGATATCAACCTGCAGCGGGTGCCCCGGGCCAGGGCGCTGTGGGTCCTGGCCGCCTCAACCGGTGGCCCGGCGGCGGTGAAGGATTTTCTGTCGTCACTGCCCCCGGGGCTGGGCGTCGCTTTCATCTACGTGCAGCACATTGATACCAGTTACACCGGCACCCTGGTGCGCATGATGAGCCAGAGTCCGTACCCGGCGGCCCTGGCCAGCGATGGCGCGGTGATACAGGCCAACCAGCTATTGATCGTGACGGCCTGTGAGCGGGTGGACCTGTTGGACAATGGCACTGTTGCCATTGCCGATGAGCCCTGGGGTGGCCCCTATGCCCCTTCGGTGGACCAACTGGTGGCGAACGCCGCCCGGGTCTACGGCGAACAACTGGGGTTGATTGTTTTTACCGGGATGGGAAATGATGGCGCGGCGGCCTGCCGGCTGGTGCGTCAGCGCGGGGGCAAGGTCTGGGCCCAGACGCCCCAGAGCTGTACCAGCACCTCCATGCCCGATGCCGCCCTGGCGACCGGTGCGGTCGAGTTGACCGGCACCCCCGGGGAATTGGCGAACCGCCTGAGTGCCCACTGCCGCGCTTCAGCGCAAACACTGATTGAGGAAGTCCGACCCTATGAAAGCCCCGCAGCTCACTGAAACGCCGGAAGTCCGGGAAGTGGCCAGTCTGTTGATTCCCCTGCAGGGTCAGACCCTGCTGGTACCCAACGTCTCGGTAGCGGAGATTGTCCCGGTCGGTCAGATAGATCATGTACCGGGCGCTCCAGACTGGTATCTGGGCGACTATCATTGGCGGGATCTGACCATCCCCCTGGCCTCCTTCGAGTGCCTCAATGGCCAGCCTCGTCCCACCCCGGGGAACTATGCCCGGGTAGCCGTGTTCAATACCACCGGGGTGAGTGAACATATTCACTTTGTGGCTCTTATTGCTCAGGGCCTGCCGCGCTTGGCCCGTGTGACCCCGGAAGAGCTGCAGGTGCGCGATGCCTCACCCACCAACCCCTACGAGCTGATGCAGGTCAGCTGGGCGGGGGAAGACGCGGTCATTCCCGATGTGCCCGGTCTCGAGCAGCGCGTCCTGGACTATCTGAAGACCCGCGTCTGAAGACTCGGGTCGACCAACAACCAGTCTGTACCCATCAGACGGTATCGATAAGGAGCCGCCTCGCGGAGAAACTGACGGATGAAAACCCATACCCTGACGGCCGGCATCACCACGATGCTGGCCACAATCCTTATCGGCTGCGGCGGTGAGCGCGAAGAAGCTTTCAACCCCTCCGAGCCTGAAGAAATTCGCGACCCGGTCGCGGTCAGCTTTGTGTACGAAAACAGCACTACCGACCGGAACAACACCGGGTTTCCCGCGACGGATGTCGACAGTCGGCGCATCGAGATCATTCGCGACCTGGAAGACTACGAATTTCTGATCGACGCCTACCGGGATATCGATGATTTCGTGGTGGCCCCGGATTTTGAGGCCGGGCAGGTGATTCTGTATGACAGCGGCTGGTTCGACGACAGCGAGTGTGCGCAACAACTGAACCTGAACCGGGTTCGCGCGTTCAGCATTACCGAGGATGAAAACGTCGTTGAAGTGGTGTTCAACTACCGCCTCAGCGAGGCGGACGAAGACGCCATTTGCGATGACGAGATTCCCTTCCGTACCTGGGAGCTCCACTATGTCGAGTCCCGTGCGGACCTGATTGTGGTCGAGGAAGTGGATGGCTTAAGTTCCAGTTCGGGCTCCTCCAGCTCGTCGTCCTCTTCCTCTAGCAGTCTGTAAAACCGCGCTGGTGGTGGCCTCAGCGCCAATCTCCCCAGAGATACTGCGCCAGGCTGATGGCCGCTACCGGGGCGGTTTCGGTGCGCATTACTCTGGGGCCGAGCGTCAGGGGTTCACAACCGAATGCCCGAGCCTGCTCGATCTCCTCTTCCGATAGTCCCCCTTCCGGTCCCACCAGGAGACTCACGTGAGTGAGCGCTTCTTGGGCCGGGAGCCCTTTGCTGTCGCGGTGATGAAGGACAAATCGGCGAGTGCCGGCGGTCCGCTCGGCGGCCAGCCAGTCCGCCAGCGCCTGAGGTTGCGCCAGGGTGGGCAAACGGTTTCGCTGGCACTGCTCGCAGGCGCTGATGATCACCTGGCGCCAGTGCTCCTTCTTCTTCTCTAGTCGATCGCCCTTGAGCTTCACTTCCGTGCGCTCGGTAAACAGCGGCGTGATTCGGGTGGCGCCCAGCTCGGTGGCTTTCTGGATCACCCAGTCCATCCGGTCCCCCCGGGACAGGCCAATGGCCAGCTCCAGATCCAGGGGCGACTCCCGATCCTCGGCGGTAAAGGCGTCCAGTGTGGCCTCGACGGCTTTTTTACCCACCTCGGTCAGAGTGGCGGTAAACTCACCGCCCTGACCGTTAAACAGAATCAGTTCCCGCCCCGGCGTCATGCGCAGTACTTTGGCCAGGTGGCGGGAGGGCGCCTCTTCAAGAGTCACGGTGGATCCGGCCTGCAGGGGCTGGTCGGTAAACACCCGGGGGACACGCATGGCGAACTCCAGATCAAAAACCGGCAGTTTAGCAAACTTGCTCTCCGAACCAGATGCTTTCATTGCCCCTGTCGGGGGCTTTCACCATGACAGCAGTGGGGCACTGGCGGTATAATTCCGCTTTTGCTTCCCGGTCTCTGGAGATCCTATGGCCAACCGTCGCGCCCAAGTCAATCGCAATACCCTGGAAACCAAAATCAGCGTCAGCCTGGATCTGGACGGTGAAGGGAAGGGCGTGTTCGACACCGGAGTGCCATTCCTGGAGCACATGATGGACCAGATCGCCCGCCACGGCATGATCGATCTGGACATCACCTGCGATGGCGACACCCATATCGATGACCACCACACAGTGGAAGACATCGGTATAACCCTCGGGCAAGCGGTGGCCAAGGCCGTGGGGGACAAAAAAGGCATCCGCCGCTATGGCCACGCCTATGTTCCCCTGGACGAAGCGCTGTCGCGGGTGGTGATCGACTTTTCCGGTCGTCCCGGTCTGATGATGGACATTCCGTTCACTCAGAAGCGCATCGGCAAGTTCGATACCGAACTGTTTTCCGAATTTTTCCACGGTTTCGTCAACCACGCCCAGGTGACCCTGCACATCGATAACCTGCGCGGTCACAATGCCCACCACCAGATCGAGACGGTGTTCAAGGCTTTTGGCCGGGCACTGCGGATGGCGCTGGAGGAAGACCCCCGCATGGCGGGCGTGATGCCCTCCACCAAGGGCAGCCTGTAAGTTATGAGTAGCCAACAGATAGCGGTCATCGATTACGGCATGGGCAATCTCCACTCGGTGGCCAGTGCCCTGGAGCACGTCGCTCCTGAAGCCGAGGTGCTGGTGACCAGCGATCCTGCCCAGGTGAGCGCCGCCGACCGGGTATTGTTCCCCGGGGTGGGCGCCATTCGCGATTGCATGGCGGAAATCAAGCGCCTGAAATTTGATGAACTGCTGCGCGAGCAGGTCGCCAGCGGCAAACCCGTGCTGGGCGTCTGCGTCGGCATGCAGGCGCTGATGGACCGCAGCGAAGAGAACGGTGGCGTAGACTGCATCGGTCTGCTGCCGGGGCAGGTGCGCTACTTTGGCGCCGACCTGAAAGACACCGATGGCCAGCGCCTGAAGGTGCCCCACATGGGCTGGAACCAGGTCCACCACACTCACCACCCGCTCTGGGCGGGGATAGAGCAGGACGCGCGCTTTTACTTCGTGCACAGCTTCTATGTGGAGGCCGGCAACCCCGAGCAGGTGGCCGGTACCTGCGACTATGGCACCACTTTCGCGGCGGCGCTGACCCAGGACAACCTGTTTGCCGTGCAATTCCACCCGGAGAAAAGCCATACGGCCGGGTTGCAGTTGTTGCGCAATTTTGTGGATTGGAATGGCAAGCCCTGACTTTTGGTAACGGCGGATGCGGCCTTCGGCCTTATCCGCCCTACGCATAGCACCGCGGTCCGCGTAGGGCGGATCGGTCCGACGGTTCGGAGCGAAGCGCATCCGCCGTAAAGAAACGACTCCAACACTGATTAACGGGACTCACCCAAACATGCTGATTATCCCCGCCATTGATTTGAAAGACGGCCAATGCGTACGACTGCGCCAGGGCCTGATGGACGACTCCACCGTATTCTCTGACGACCCGGTCGCCATGGCCAAACGCTGGGTGGACGCCGGTTGCCGCCGGTTGCACCTGGTGGACCTGAACGGCGCCTTTGAGGGCAAACCGGTCAACGGCGAGGTGGTGACGGCCATCGCCCGAGCCTACCCGGACCTGCCGATCCAGATCGGCGGCGGTATCCGCAGCGCCGAGACGATCGAGCATTACCTGCAGGCGGGTGTGCAGTATGTGATCATCGGCACCAAGGCGGTGAAGGAGCCGGAGTTTGTGACCGAGATGTGCCGCCGGTTTCCGGGGCATATCATTGTCGGTCTGGATGCCAAAGACGGTCTGGTGGCGACGGATGGTTGGGCCGAGGTGTCTGAGGTGAAGGCGACGGATCTGGCGAAGCGTTTTGAGAAAGATGGCGTCAGTGCGATTGTCTACACGGATATTGCCCGCGACGGTATGATGCAGGGCGTGAATGTGGAGCAGACGCTGGCGATGGCGAACGCTTCGAGCATTCCGGTGATCGCCTCTGGCGGTATTACCAATATGGATGATATCAAGGCGTTGCGTCAGGTATCCGATCAGGGCATTACCGGAGCGATTACCGGCCGGGCGATTTATGAAGGCTCGCTGGATGTGGCTGAAGCCCAGGCTTATTGTGATTCGGCTGGGTCCTAATCGTAACGTCCGACTTGGTGCTTGTCAGGTCGTCCGGGCGGAGGCAGGGTAAACCCTTCGGAGACCCGCCGTGAACCCATCCATGGGGGCTTCTCGTCGACATCCATGTCTCCGAGAGTCTCCGAAGGGTTTACCCCGCCTCCGCCCTCAGTGCCATCCTTGTAACTTTGGGTGAATTTCCGGTTGGGTTTGGGGACTGCCCGCGACCCAATCAGCCGACTTTGAATGGATGACGAAATTCTCTACGACGTGCAGAGGCCCGGAGTGGGGTAGAGTGTTCCGGGACCCTCAACCGAGGGACTCGCGTTGTGGAGCTTACAGGGATGTATTCACAGCGTGTCCCGGAACACTCTACCCCACTTCGGGCCGGACGTGACGAATCCCACAGCAGGTTTATTCATGGCTTTAGCAAAACGCATCATCCCTTGTCTCGACGTCGATAATGGCCGTGTGGTCAAAGGCGTTCAGTTTGTTGATATCCGTGATGCCGGTGACCCGGTGGAAGTGGCCAAGCGCTACAACGAACAGGGCGCGGATGAGATTACCTTTCTGGATATTACCGCCAGCCACGAAGGGCGGGATACCACCGTGCACACCGTCGAGCGCATGGCCGCCGAGGTGTTCATCCCGCTGACCGTGGGTGGGGGTATTCGCAAGATTGAAGACATCCGGCGCATGCTCAATGCCGGGGCCGACAAGGTGGGCATCAACTCCGCGGCCGTGTCCGATCCGGAGTTTGTCAAAGCGGCGGCGGAGCGCTTTGGGTCGCAGTGTATTGTGGTCGCCATCGACGCCAAGCAGGTCAGCGGTGAGGGCGAGGCGCCCCGGTGGGAGATTTTTACCCACGGCGGTCGCAAGCCTACCGGGATTGATGCGGTTCAGTGGGCGCGCAAGATGGCCGATTACGGTGCGGGAGAAATACTGCTCACCAGTATGGATCGCGACGGCACCAAGAATGGCTTTGATCTGAAACTGACCCGGGCCATCAGCGATGCGGTGTCGATACCGGTCATCGCCTCCGGTGGAGTGGGGAATCTTCAGCACCTGGCGGATGGGGTTCTGGAAGGGGGTGCCGATGCGGTGTTGGCGGCCAGTATCTTCCACTTTGGGGAGTACAGCATCCCCGAAGCCAAGGCCTATATGCGCGAACGCGGCATTGAGATGCGCTAGCTCTCAATGCCGCGTTCGCGGTTTGATATCCGTAGGGTGAAGGCTGGTCAGGCGGCCCGGTAACTCTCTAAGGCTTCTTTCACCTTGGGCTCGGCGGCGCAGATGAAGTCGATGAATTCGCCGACTCCGATTTCCGCATCCTCCCGGCTGTCGAAGGGGCCTATGTCCACGCCCTCCCGGGTGGTGTAATACCAGTAGCCGTCTTTTTCCAGAAAACGTCCGCTCCGCTTGGGGACGCTGCCGTGTTCTCCTGCTCTGTTCTCGCTCATAATCTTAACCTGCTTGGTTGATCGCTTTTCCCCGGGATCGGGGTGAATTCCCTGATCGAAGTGCGGTGTCTGCGCCGGTAACACCCGCTACGCAACCGCTTCCTGTCTTTATAGAGCAATATTAATTTAATAGCAAATGTTGACTCAGGCGATACGGGCGCCGTTCGGTGACCAGTGGGCTGAGTTTTTCTGTGGCCGCGTCGGGTCCGCCTGCCATCGATTGCGAGCCCACTGGGGGGCGCCAAAGGCTGAGAGGGGGGGCCAGGCAACTGCGTCCGACAATCGACAGGGGGGCCTCGGGCCGCTCCAGAAGCACCGATATGGGTACCAGGTTGACGCCAGCGTCGGCCAACAGGGGAGTGATCTGCTCCAGTACCATCAACGTCTCGGGGTAGGGGTGACCGATGGCAAGGGCGTAGCCACGGGTACGGGCCAGCTCGATGGCCTGTTTGAGCTGGCGCATTACGCTTTCTACCGAACGTTCATGGTCGAGGAAAACATCCCGCTTGAGGGTGGGAATCCGGTAGCGTCGGGCGGTTTCCCAGGCCTGGCTGTCCGCCGTGGTGCGGCTGTCGATAAAGTAATAGCCATGTTCGCCCAGGTACTGCATCAGCCAGCCCATCGGCTCGCTTTCCTGGGTCAGTTGGCTGCCCATGTGGTTGTTGAGGCCGCGGGCTTCAGGGATGCTCCTCAGGTTGTCCTCGAGGGTGCGGATGAAGTCCCTGTGGCTCATGCCTGAGGCCAGCGCTCCGGCATCCAGTGGCAGGTTGCGAATGTTGCTCATGGGGTTGTGCAGCATGATTTCCTTCCCCATTGCCGCCCCCTCGCGGGCCAGTCTTGAGCCGTGGGGTGCGTGCGGCAATACGGCAAAGGTGAAATTGCCGGGCAGGTTCAGGCTGCGCTTTCCCAGAGCGGCGCTGTAGCCGATATCATCAATGATGATCGCCAGTTGCCCGGCCTGACTCAGGGACGCTCCCAGCAGCAGAACGGCGACCAGGGTAAGGCGCAGCAACGGCAGGAGCATCCGGGTTTACTCCGCTCCCGACTCGTGCTCGGGCGCATTGTCGCTGTCGGACAGCGGGGGCAGGCGCTGGGCTAGATTGGCCTTCTGACGCTGCTGAAAAATATGCAGCCCCTTGAGCATATTGATGGCTTCGTGGAGTTGGTTGTCGCCGATATCATCATCGCGGGCCTCTCGCTCGGATTTCCGGGTGCGGGTATTGCTCTCTTCCCCGCCGTTGGCATTGCCCAGGTGGCCGGCGAGATCTGCCTCGGTGGAGCGGACACCGGTGCGCAGGGCGGTGACCCGGGCGCGCTCGACCGTGACGTCGGGCACGATGCCCTGAGCCTGGATGGAGCGACCGTTCGGAGTGTAGTAGAGCGCCGTGGTGAGCTTGACCGCCCGGGTTTCAGAGATGGGAACCACCGTCTGTACCGAGCCTTTGCCGAAGCTGCGGGTCCCCAGGACCACGGCGCGACCGTGATCTTGCAGGGCACCAGCCACAATTTCAGACGCCGAGGCGGAGCCGTCGTTGATCAGTACCACAATAGGCAGGTCTTCGGCCACTTCGCCCTCATTCGCGTAGTAGCGCATATCGCTGTTCTCGGTACGCCCCTCGGTGTAAACCACCAGCCCTTCATTCAGAAAGGCATCGGCGACCTCCACCGACGTCTGCAGCACGCCCCCGGGGTTGTTGCGCAGGTCGAGCACAATGCCGCGGATATCGTCGTGCTCCGCGCGCAGGTCTTCCAGCGCGTCAATCATGTCCTGGCCCGTACTGACCTGGAACTGGGCGATTCGAATGTACGCGTAGTGGTCATCTTCAACCCGCACGCGCACACTCCTGACCTTGATGATGTCCCGGGTCAGGGTGACCTCAAAAGGCTGGTCGATGCCCTCACGCACCACGGTCAACGTCAGGTCGCTGCCTTTGGGGCCGCGCATTTTCTCCACGGCTTCGTTCAGACTCAGGCCTTTGACCGGTTGGTCATCCAGGCGAATGATCAGATCGCCCGGCTCGATGCCGGCCTTCTGGGCGGGGGTATCATCAATCGGTGCGATCACCTTGACGAAGCCATCTTCCATCCCGACTTCGATCCCGATGCCACCAAACTCACCGGAGGTGTTTTCCTGTAGATCTTCGAAGGACTTTTCATCCAGATAGGCCGAGTGTGGGTCCAGCTCGGCGATCATGCCCTTGATCGCGTACTCCAGCAGCTCGGCGTCCGACAGCTCCTCCACATAACCATTGCGAATATGGTCGTATACCCGGGTGAAGGTGCGCAGCTCCTCGAGCGGCAGCAGGCCCTGCTCTTCGGGCGTGGCGGTGTCTGTCACGGACTGGGCCAGCGCCAGCGGTGATAGGGTGGCGAACAGTACCGCCAGGGCAGCCTGTTTGAAATTAGCGTACAGCATCCGGTTCTCCTGACTTGAGGGTCCGGTGTGGATCGGTTCCCGCGAGCGTGGCCGTGGGGATGACAATATGACAATCAGTATGGCGCATAATTCACTATAGCCGGTATCCCGGATGAGGCGATCAAGCCTGCGCCAGCCAGGGCATGGGGTTGGTGGGTTTGCCCCGGTGTCGAATCTCGAAATACAGGCCGGCCTGAATCTGGCCGCCCGTGTTGCCAACGCTGGCAATGGTCTCCCCCGCGCTGACCCACTCGCCGGTCTCTTTGTACAGGCTTTGATTGTGGGCGTACAGACTCATATAGCCTTCGCCATGGTCCACAATCAACAGAAGTCCGTGGCCCCGGAAGTAATCGGAAAATACCACGCGGCCATGGTGCACGGCCAGTACCGGCTCTCCCTCGCTGGCACCAATGACAATGCCGTTGCGGGTGATCTGACCGTCCAGCTGAGCGCTGCCAAAACGGTGTCGCAGCGACCCCTGGGCCGGCCAGGGGAGGCGACCTTTGCGCTGGCTGAACGGGGTATCGCCACCGGGCAGTTCCAGGTCGGCGACGGCGGCGACCATTTCGTCCAGCAGCGACTGGAGCCGCTCCCGGTCCTTCTGCAGGTCCGCCAGCTCCTGATCGGTGGAGCGGATGCGCTGATTCAGGGCAGCCAGGGTCTGGCGGCGGCTTTCCTGGCGCTCGGCCAGGCGTTCGTGTTGTGCTTTCAGTTGGTCCCGGTTGCGGGCCAGCTCAGCCGTTTTCTGGACAATGCGGGGCTCGATGCGATCCAGCTCGGAGAGCGTCTCCAGGTAGCGCTCGATTTTATCGGTGCGCGCTTCCAGCCAGTAATCGTAATAGCGCAACAGGCGCGATACGCGCTGGGGACTCTCCTGGTTGAGCAGCAACTTGATCTGGCTCTGTCGGCCCAGGGCGTAGGCGGCCTGGACCTGTTCGGCAACGGCCTGCTGCTGAGCCTGTCGGGACTGATCCAGCTCGTTGCGCTCCTGCTTCAGGCTCTGCAGGTCGCTGTTCTGTTGCTCAAGGTCGGACTCGATGCGCTCAATTTTTTTGAGCAGCTCGCCAATATCGGATTCCGAGGATTCGAGCTGTTCCTTGAGCTCATCCCGGGAGCCCTGGGTTTTCTTCAGTTCCTGTTGCAACTGCTCAATGGTCTTCTGAAGCTCCTGCATTCGCGCTTCATAGTCGGCCTGGTCATTGGCCTGAGCAGCGCCGCTCAGGATCAGGCACAGGCAGAGCAGGTACTTTCCGAGGTCTTGGACACGCGCAGCGATCATCATGGGGGGGAACCTTGCCGTCGATGGGGCGACCGGGAGGTCGCCCCATCTGTGGATTACTCGCTCAGGGTGACCAGGTTGCGACCGGTCATTTCCTTGGGTTGGGGTAGGCCCATCAGGTGCAGCATGGTGGGTGCCAGGTCGGCCAGGGAGCCGCCTTCGGCGATGCTGCCTTTGCGCGAGCTGACGTAGATCAGGGGCACCGGCAGGGTGGAGTGCTGGGTGCTGACCTGGCCGGACTCGGGGTCGTACATTTCCTCGACGTTGCCGTGGTCAGCGGTCACCAGCGCTTCGCCGCCCGCTTTCAGAGTGGCGTCGAGCACCCGTCCCAGGCACTCATCCACGGCTTCAACGGATTTGACCGCCGCTTCGAAGATGCCCGAGTGGCCCACCATGTCGCCGTTGGCGTAGTTGCAGATGATGGCGTCGTACTTCCCGGACTCGATGGCTTCGACCAGTTTGTCGGTCACTTCCGGAGCACTCATTTCTGGCTGCAGGTCGTAGGTGGCCACTTTCGGCGAGGGCACCAGAATGCGATCCTCGCCTTCAAACTCGGACTCGGTGCCGCCGTTGAAGAAGAAGGTCACGTGGGCGTATTTCTCGGTCTCGGCAATGCGCAGTTGGGTTTTGCCCTGCTTGGCCAGGTAGTCGCCAAAGGAGTTCACCAGCTCCTGGGGCGGGAAGGCGCAGTTGGCCTTGATGTCCGAGGCGTACTCGGTGGTCATCACGAAGTCGGCCAGCTTGGGCTCGCACTGACGCTTGAAGCCGTCGAAATCGCTCTCGATCAGGGCGCGGGTGATCTGGCGGGCCCGGTCGGGGCGGAAATTCATGAAGATGGCAACATCGCCGTCCTGCATCGTGACCGGCTCCTGGCCGTCACCGGCAATCACGGTCGCTTTGACGAATTCGTCGTTTTCATCGCGCTCATAAGCGGCGGCCAGGCCTTCAACGGCGGTCTTGGCGGTAAATTCGCCGGTGCCGCAGGCCATGGCGTTGTAGGCTTTCTCTACTCGATCCCAGTTGTTGTCCCGGTCCATGGCGAAGTAGCGCCCGACAATGCTGGCCACCCGACCAACGCCCAGCTCGGCGAACTGCTTTTCGGCTTTCTCGAGAGAGGCCTTGGCGCTGCGCGGGGCGGTGTCGCGGCCGTCCAGGAAGGCGTGCAGGTACACTTCCTTGGCGCCGCGTTTGGCGGCAGCGTCCACCATGGCAAAAATGTGGTCTTCGTGACTGTGAACGCCCCCTTCGGACAGCAGGCCGAACACGTGCACGGCCTTGCCGGCGTCTTTGGCTGTGTCGATGGCCGCGGCGTAGGCCGGGTTCTCGGCGAACTCGCCATCTTCGATGGCTTTATTGATGCGGGTGAAATTCTGGTAGACCACTCGGCCGGCACCAATGGTGGTGTGGCCCACTTCACTGTTGCCCATCTGGCCTTCCGGCAGGCCCACCGCCATCCCGGAGGTGGCGATCAGGCTGTGCGGAGCCTCTTTCCAGAGGCGGTCCAGAACCGGGGTGTTGGCACTGTACACAGCGTTGTGCTCGGTCTTTTCCGAGTAGCCAACGCCATCCAGAACGATCAATACGGTAGGCTTTTTGGCAGCAGTCTGGTTAGCGGTCATAGTTACGGTCACTTCTCTGAGTCGCTGAATGAAGGTCGAATGGAATGGCCATTGCCAGTACCCGGCGGGTCGCAACCGGGTACAAAAGGTCCATTCTAACGCGTTACCCGTGGTAACTCTACGTCAGCCGCTGAGAAAAGGACGTCTGATAGTGTATACTGCGGCGCGCTCCGCCTCGGGTAAGCCGTGCGCGGATTCTCCCCGATTCGAGTTGAGGAAGGCGAAGACGTGGAATTTTTTGTATTTGTCAGTCAAGAATGGCTTCTGATCACCACGCTGGCGGTGTTGATGCTGGTGTACGCCATGCGCGAGCGCATTAAGAATGGCAAGCCCATTCCCGCGTTTGAGGTGACCCGCCTGCTCAACAACGAGGAGGCGGTGCTGCTGGATGTGCGCGAGGCGTCGGAGTTCAAAGCCGGCCATATTTCCGGCGCGCTGAACCTGCCCTACAAAAAAGTGACGGCAGAGGCAGAGCAGCTACTGGCGCCGCACCGGGACAAGATCATCGTGGTGGCGGACAAGCTCGGTCAGCACGCGGGGGCGGCCGGCCGTACCCTGGGGCAGAAAGGCTTTGATGTGCGCCGTCTGGCCGGCGGTATTACCGAGTGGCAGAACCAGGGTATGCCCTTGGTGAAAGGCTGATCCGCAGGAGGTTAGAATGGCGAAAGTAGTGATGTACACCACGGCGGTATGCCCGTTCTGCGTCAATGCCAAGCATTTGCTGGAAGGTAAAGGGGTGGCATTTGAAGAGATTCGGGTGGATCGGGACCCCTCCCTGCGTAAAAAGATGATGGCTGACAGTGGTCAGCGCACGGTGCCTCAGATCTGGATTGGAGACGCCCATGTGGGTGGCTTCACGGACCTGTGGGCACTGGACAAGAGCGGCAAGCTGGATGACATGCTGGGCTGAGCGCTCACCGACAGCGGCCGATTCAGGGCTAATTGATTGAACCAACGGAAACCTAATTATGGCAGATGAAAACACCACTCAGGAAAACGGCGCTGGCGCCACTCAGGAAGCGCCGCGCGGTCTTCAGATCAAGCGGATCTACCTGAAGGATTTGTCCTTTGAAACGCCTATGGGCGTTGAATCCTTCAACCGTGCCTGGAAACCGAAAATTGATCAGGAGCTGAATGTTCAGGTCAACAACCTGGATGAAAACCACTACGAAGTGGTGCTGTTGATGACCATCACCGCCACGATGGATGACAAGGTGGTGTTTCTGGTGGAAGTGAAGCAGGCTGGCCTGTTCGCGATTCAGGGGCTGGAGAAAGCCCAGTTGAGCCAGGTGATCAACACCACCTGCCCCCAGATCCTGTTCCCCTACACACGCGAAGTGATTGACTCCACGCTGTCCCGCGGCGGTTTCCCGCCCCTGATGCTGCCTCCGATCAACTTCGATGCGGTATTCGCCCAAGCGGTACAGCAGGTTCGCAAGCAGGGCGAGTCCTCGCAGCCGGCTGACGCCTGAGTCAGCCCCTGAGACAGAGTCAGTCCTGAAGCCAGGTGTACACCTCGTTTTCTGAGGGTGCCTGGCCCGGTGTCACCGCATAGTGTTCACCGTGCAGTGAGGTGGCGCCCTCCAGGCGCACCTCGCTGGTTTGAGGGTGAACCTTCTCCACCCTCAGATGAACGCCGCTCTCCAGGCGGTGCGCGCTGTACTGCCGATACTCCCCCGGAATGGGCCGCAGGCTGATTCGGTGCAGAGGCAGTCGGTCCCCCACTTGTAACCCCTGGACGTGTCCGGCATGTAGCAGTGTGGTTGCGCCCGAACGGGGTGGGTCCAGGCGCGCCACCAGAGGCTGGCAGCGAATCACTTCGTTCAGCGCCCGGCCCGCCTCGGCCAACACCGCTTCAATCTTCTGGCCGTAGTCGGTCTCCCAGAACGCCGGGGTCCCGAATCGGGCGCGCTCCGGGCGTCTGGGGTTCCATATTCCCGCCAAACGGTAGCTCCGCGTGTGTAATCGCTGTCCCGTATGGCCATCGTGTAAATTCAGCTGTAGAACAAAATCCCGTTGCCGGGTGTCCCATTCTGGCTTCAGGCGCAGGGTGCTGACGGCGGCGTTGCGGGCGCGGGTCACCAAGCCGGGGTTGAGCGCATCCCCGGGGCGGGCCATGCCCAGGTCATGGAGTGTGCCGCTGAGCACCAGTTGCGTGCCATGCTCCCGGGCCAACTGGCGAATGGGCTGGCCCGAATTGGCGGACGGTTCCGGCAGGCTCTGCCCGATCAGTTGGTACTGAAACAGCTGGTTGCCCCGGGCCAGGTGTTCTCCCAGGCGCTCAGCCAGAGCCTGCTCGGCGCCCGAGAGGCCGCCTGCGTTAGCTTCGGCCCGCTCCCGGCGGGGGAAGGCGGTGATCAGCAATGACTTACGGTACTCCCTTGCTCCGTGGGGGCAGGCCAAGGCGGCGGCCGAGGTTTCCGCCCGGGGGGCGCCGGTGCTCGCTGAAGCCGTGGCCGCCGGGTGCGGGGCGCCTGGGTCCGATCCCGAGACCGGTTCGTACTGTGCGGTATGCTGGCCGTGGGTGCCCTGAGGGTGGCTGCCAAAATGTGGTTGGCTGGGGCCGGCGGTGGCGTCACCCATGAGGGCGGCGGCCATCAGTAGCAGCAGGGCGTTGCGCGCAGGGGCCAGTGGCAATGGTAGTCGGCTGTACTTGGTCACCGGGTCGCTCCGCTGGTGGTCAATACCGGGGAAATGTTTTAGGGTTTCGTATTGGGTTGTCGGCCTGAACAGCAACATCTTGAGGAGTGGGGAACGGAATATGGGCAATGGCAGAGGCCGGTGGTGGTTGGGCGTGACCGGAGTGTTGATCGGTACCCTGCTGATCGGGTGCAGTAGCGGTGGGCGCCATTACGGGGGCCTGAAAGAGACGCTGTCGATTGATCTGCGGCCCAACAACAGCAAACTGTTTGTGTATCAACTGGATGTGCCGGATGCCCGTCAGCGGCCACTGGTGCAGGTGTACCGGTCCCCCAAGGATGTGACCGAGCATCGTCGTCGGGAGCCTTTGGGCAGCCGCGAGTACCGGCAGTTGCGCAGCGACGCCGAGCGGGCCGTGACGCTCACCGGGTACTGCCGGGAGGGCTTTCTGGAGTTGGACTATCGTCTGTCCCGGGCCGAGATGTGGCTGCGGGGAGAGTGTCGTGAGGGCGCTACCGAACAAGACCGGAGCCGCTTTGCCGAAAGATCCCAACTGCCTATTCCACAGCCGGAGTGATCGTGTCCGGTCGTGGTCTCGCGTAGAATGGCGAGCGCCGCCACTTCCGGCGGTCGATCGTCATTGGAGAACGACCCGTGTCATTGCCCCCCTTGCAGCTCAAGAAAAATACCGACCGTCGCCTCAAGCGTGGCCACCTGTGGATCTACAGTAACGAAGTGGACGTGGCCAAAACGCCGCTCAAGGCGTTTCAACCCGGTGATCAGGCGCTGGTCCTGGCCAGTACCGGCAAGGCGCTCGGGGTGGCGGTGGTCAATCCAGCCGGCCTGATCTGCGCTCGGTTGATCAATCGCGATCCGGAGCAGCCCCTGAGTAAATCCCTGCTCGTGCACCGTATCAATCAGGCTCTGGCCTTGCGCGATGCCTTCTTTCCCGGCCCCTATTACCGACTCATCTACGGCGATTCCGATCTGCTCCCCGGGCTGGTGGTGGACCGCTTCGGTGACTATCTGGTGGTTCAGGTTGCCAGTGCCGGCATGGAGCGCCACAAGGCCGATATTATCGAGGCACTGGTACAGTGTCTGAAGCCCGCGGGCATTCTGCTGGACAACGATCACGGCGCCCGAGAGCTGGAGGGGTTGGCGCGTTATCAGGAAGTCGCCCACGGCACCATGCCGGACACCCTGGAGCTGGTGGAGAATGGGACCCGCTTCCGGATTCCGGTGGGCCAGGGGCAGAAAACCGGTTGGTTCTATGATCACCGCGACAACCGCGCTCGCCTGCAGGGCTGGTGTGGGGACCGCCGAGTGCTGGATGTTTTCTCTTACATGGGCGGTTGGGGTGTGGCGGCTGCCAACGCCGGCGCCCGGGAAGTGGTCTGTGTGGATGCCTCGGCCACGGCGCTGGACGGAGTGGCCGCCAATGCCGAGCTGAACGGCGTCGCAGACCGGGTCAGCGCGCTTCAGGGCAAGGCCATTGACGTGCTCAAGGCACTGATCGCGGACGGTGAAAGCTTTGATGTGGTGGTGCTGGACCCGCCCGCGTTTATCAAGCGGCGCAAGGACCAGAAGGCCGGAGAGGCGGCGTACCGCCACATCAATGAGCTGGCCATTCGACTGCTGGGCCGCGACGGCCTGCTGGTGTCGGCCTCCTGTTCCATGCACCTGGCGCGGGAATCGCTGACCGATATCGTGCGCGGTGCCGGCCGGCACCTGGATCGTCACGTACAGATTATCGCCCAGGGCGGGCAGGGCGCCGATCATCCCGTGCACCCGGCCATCCCCGAGACCGATTATCTGAAAGCGGTGTTTGCCCGGGTGTACCTGCCCTGAGGCGAAGACGTCGTTGTACTGAGTACTGAACCCTCTTGCGAAAGCGGCGGTCCGAGACATGCGCTATGATCTATAGCGCGTTTATGACGGTATGTAATCTCAACGTTCAGATGATTCCAATAACTTTCGTAGGAGAACAACGATGAAATCCATGAAAAATCCCCTGATCGCCTCTGCCAGTGCCGCCCTGTTGTTGGGCCTGGGTAGCCAGGCCGCTGTCGCCGAAAACCCCTTTTCGGCCGAAACACTCTCCAGCGGTTACAGTCAATTGGCTCACAACCATGGTGGCGAGAAGAAAGACGGTGAAGCCAAATGTGGTGAAGCCAAGTGCGGCGAAGAGAAAAAAGGTGGCGAGGCCAAATGCGGCGAAGCCAAGTGTGGTGAGGACAAGAAAGACAAGGATGCCGAAGGTAAGTGCGGCGAAGGTAAGTGCGGCGCTTGATGTAATAGCCAGGCGGGGCTTCACGCCCCGCCTGGCTGATGAATGTAGAGAGCGAGTGAGAGTCTGAGTATGCCCCTGTCCAAGGTCCAAGGTGTCGGACTGGGTCTGCGGCGTGAGCTGCTGGACCAATTGCCGTCGTCCCCCGACGGTCGTATCGACTTTCTCGAAGTTGCGCCAGAGAACTGGATGGCGATGGGGGGACGGCTTGGCGCGAAATTCCGCGCACTGACCGAACGCTACTCGTTCAGTACCCACGGTCTATCCTTGTCCATCGGCAGTCCGGCGCCGCTGGATGTCGACTTTGTGACCCGAATCAGACAGTTTCTCGATGAACACCGGATCGAGCTTTACTCAGAACATCTGAGCGCCTGCAGTGACGATGGTCATCTCTATGACCTGATGCCGGTACCCTTTACAGAAAGTGGCGTGCGCTGGATCGCCGAGCGCGTACGCCAGGTTCAGGATATTCTCGAGCGGCGCATCGCTCTGGAGAATGTCTCCTACTATGCGCCTGTCACCACGCCGCAGATGCCGGTGCCGGAGCTGGACGAGGCCACCTTCATTCGGGCGGTGCTTGAAGAGGCGGATTGCAACCTGTTACTGGACGTCAACAACGCCTACGTCAACAGCGTCAATCATCGCTATGATGCCGAGGCGTTTATCCGCGCCATGCCGGCCGAGCGCATTCATTACATGCACATTGCCGGCCACTACCGGGAAGCGGAAGACCTGCTGGTGGATACCCACGGAGCGGATGTCATCGATCCGGTCTGGCAACTGCTGGATGTGGCCTATGACCATGCGGGTATCTGTCCGACACTGCTTGAGCGGGACTTCAATCTGCCACCGCTGCCAGAGCTGCTGACCGAAGTGGATACCGTTCGCGCGCACCAGAACGAGGTGGCCCATGTCGGTGCCCGATGATTACCGGGAGGCGCTGAAGCGTTTCGCCGGTGCCATCCGTGATCCGGAGGGGCAGCCGCATACGGAAGTGGAAGCGCGCCGGATGAAAATCTATCAGGATCTGTTTTTCAATAACCTGAATACTTTCTTGAGCAACAATTTTCCGGTGTTCAAATCCCTGATGCCTGAAGACTGGTGGCTGAAAGAGGTGCGCGGTTTCATGCAGCACCATCGTTGTCAGAGCCCCCTGTTCTCCGATATCGGGCGTGAATACATCGATTACGTCAATTCCGACGCTCGGCCAATCACCCCGGAAGATCCCCCCTTTATGGCGGAACTGCTGCACTACGAGTGGGTGGAGTTGGCGTTGCAGATTGCGACCAATCCCGAACCTGAACCGGGGTTGCACAAGGATGTTATGGCCGGTCATCCGGTATTGTCGCCCCTGGCCTGGCCGTTGGAGTACCGTTTCCCGGTGCACCAGATTGGCCCCGAGTTTCAGCCTCAGGAGCCGCCGGAGCAGCCCACCTGGGTATTGGTGTACCGAAGCCGCGATCGCCGGGTTTCATTTATGGCCCTCAATGCCTTTACCGCGCGCTTGCTCGCGCTTATTGAGGCCAAGCCCGAACTGAGCGGTCGCCAGTTGCTGGAGCAGATGCAATCGGAGTCTCCGGGTGCGGATGCAAATGCCCTGCTGACCGGAGGCGAGCTGATTCTGCAAGAGTTCCTCGACTTGGGTATCATTCAGGGTGCCAGACCATTGCGGTCGCCTTGATTCCCCCGCTGTAAGAAAACCAGCCCCGGCACGACTCAGGGGAACCTCCCGTTATTATTGAAGGACAGAACATGAAGCGTTTGACGGTCATCGCCATTGTGATCGCCCTGGTTGTGGCATTTTTCGGATTCGATCTGAATGACTATTTGACCCTGGCGCAACTCAAAAGCAGCCAGGCCACGTTTGATCAGTGGTTGAGGGAATTCCCGGTTCTGGTGCCCGCCGTCTATTTTGTGGTTTATGTGCTTGTTACCGCCTTGTCGTTGCCCGGCGCGGCGATCATGACCCTGGCCGGTGGTGCGCTGTTCGGGTTGTGGCAGGGGCTTTTGTTGGTCTCGTTTGCCTCGAGCACCGGGGCAACCCTGGCGTTTCTGGTGGCCCGGTTTGTGTTGCGTGAATCGGTGCAGAACCGCTTCGGCGAGCGCCTGAAGGCCATCAATCGCGGTATTGAAAGGGACGGTGCTTTCTACCTATTCACGTTGCGTCTGGTCCCGCTGTTTCCCTTTTTCGTCATCAACCTGGTGATGGGGGTGACGCGGCTGAAAACCTGGACCTTTTACTGGGTCAGTCAACTGGGCATGCTTGGCGGTACCGCCGTCTATGTCAATGCCGGCACCCAGTTGGCGGAGATCGACAGTGTGGGCGGTATTTTCTCGCCGGAACTCATTCTGTCGTTTGCGCTGCTCGGGGTATTCCCCTGGATTGCCAAGGCGATCGTGCGCGTGGTTCAGCGGCGCCGGGCCTACAAAGGTTGGACCAGACCCAAACGGTTTGATCGCAATCTCGTGGTGATCGGCGGAGGTGCGGGCGGCTTGGTGTCTGCCTACATCGGCGCGACGGTCAAAGCCAAAGTCACGTTGGTGGAGGCCCATAAAATGGGGGGTGACTGCCTGAACTATGGCTGTGTGCCCAGCAAAGCGCTGATCAAAAGTGCCAAGGTCGCCCACCAGATGCGACATGCGGACCATTATGGTCTGAACGCTCAACAGCCGACCTTTAGCTTTCGCGCCGTGATGGAGCGAATTCACAAGGTGATCAAGGAAGTCGAGCCCCATGATAGTGTCGAACGCTACACCGGTCTGGGGGTCGATGTGGTGCAGGGCTACGCCACGATTGTGGACCCCTGGACCGTCGACATCGCTCTGAACAACGGCGGTACCCGGCGCCTCACCACCCGCAGTATTGTCATTGCGGCCGGTGCCGAACCTCTGGTGCCGGATCTGCCTGGACTGGACGATGTTGGCTATGTCACCAGCGATACGCTGTGGGATACCTTTGCGAAATTGGACGAGCCGCCCAAGCGCCTGATCGTGCTCGGTGGTGGTCCCATTGGCTCAGAGCTGTCTCATGCCTTCGCCCGTCTTGGGTCCAAGGTGAGTCAGGTCGAACGAGGTGAGCGCATTCTCGCCAAAGAAGACATTGAGGTGTCGGAGATCGCCCGTGAGGCAATGACGGCCGATGGGGTTGAGGTGCTGACCCGACACGAGGCCTTGCGTTGCGAGCGCGACGGTGATGAAAAAGTGCTGGTGGTCAAACACGAAGGCGAAGAAAAACGGCTCCCCTTTGACCAACTGCTGGTCGCAGTGGGCCGCAAGGCACGGCTGACCGGTTACGGACTGGAAGATCTGGGTATCCGCACTGAACGGACTGTCTTGACCAACGAATACCTGGAAACGTTGTACCCGAACATCTACGCCGCCGGCGATGTAGCGGGGCCCTATCAGTTTACCCACACCGCCGCGCACATGGCCTGGTACGCTGCGGTGAATGCGCTGTTCGGGCAGTTCAAACGCTTCAAGGTTGACTATTCCGTCATCCCCTGGACCACCTTCATGGATCCGGAGATTGCCCGCGTGGGCATCAGCGAAGCGGAGGCCAAAGAGCAGGAGATCGACTACGAAGTCACCCGCTTCGAACTGGCTGAGCTCGACCGAGCCATTGCCGACAGCACTACCACTGGCTTCATCAAAGTCCTCACCCCGAAAGGTAAGGATAAAATACTGGGCGTGGTCATTGTCGGTACCGAAGCGAGCAACCTGATGGCCGAATTTATTCTTGCCATGCGCCACGGTCTGGGCCTGAACAAAATTCTCGGCACCATCCATGTTTATCCGACGCTGGCCGAGGCCAACAAGTATGCGGCCGGCGAGTGGAAAAAAGCCCACAAGCCGGAAGCGGTGCTCCAGTGGTTGGATAAATACCATAACTGGAGGCGGGGAGGGGACAGATGATAGCGTCACGTGTATTTACGGCAGGTGCGCCTTCGGCTCCGAAGCGTCGGACCGACCCGCCCTACGCAGAGACAAGGCACATGGCGGCGCGTGTGGCAACGGCGGATGCGGGCTTCGCCCTTATCCGCCCTACGGATAGCTCTGAGGGTCGCGTAGGGCGGATAAGGGCGAAGCCCGCATCCGCCGTAACCCACGGTAATTTACCGCTATTGGTCGCGATTGTATTCTTGGTACTTGCGACTTTCGCCAACGTCTCTTTGGCTGAAACGTTCGACCACCAACACAAAACCTACGCTCAGGTGCTCGAAAACCACGTCCAATGGAGTGAAAACGGCACTAGATCGACCGTGGATTACGCGACGCTAAAAGCCTACCCGAATAACCTCAATCAATACCTGGAACAACTCTCCGGCGTCGAAAAGTCCCAGCTCAAAACGTGGAGCCGCGACCAGCAACTCGCGTTCCTGATCAATGCCTACAACGCCTTTACCCTGAAGCTCATTATTGACCATTACCCGGTCGACTCCATTCGGGATATCGGTACATTCTGGCAGAATCCCTGGAAGATGCGCTTTTTCACCCTGCTCGGGGAGGAGATGCATCTCGATCAGGTAGAGCATGAGATCATCCGGGAGCCCGGTGTCTACAACGAGCCGCGTATCCACTTCGCCGTCAATTGCGCTTCCATTGGTTGCCCGGCACTGCGTACCGAACCGTTTACCGCCAAGCAGCTCGAGCAACAACTGGAAGACAGTACCGAGCGCTTTTTGCAAGACGAAACCCGTAATCGCTATCGGGATGGCCGGTTGGAGGTGTCCTCCATTTTCAAATGGTACCGGGAAGATTTTGAGCGCGGTTGGCAGGGTATCGACAGCCTGGATGCGTTCTTTTTGCGTTATGCCGATAGCCTCGGGTTGAGTGAAGCCGAAAGAGAGGAGCTCCGCGAAGGGGCGGTGGAGTATCGCTTTCTCGATTATGATTGGACGCTGAATGAGTGAACGTTTTCGGGCGTGGCAGCGGCGGATGCGGGCTTCGCCGTTACCCAACGTAATACCCCGCGCCACCGTCTCGCGTAGGGGCCGAGCGCAGCGGTATAAATTCGCATCCGCCGTAAAACAACGATGAATTTATTAAATGGAGTAAAGCATTAATGAAAAATCGGTTTACCATCCGATCACCGCACTCGACGGCGCTACGCACGATGTGCGCCAGCGCCGCTCTAATGGCCGCGCTACCCGCTCACGCCCAAACCAGTAGCATTCAGGATGTCCTCGTGGTGGGCGAAGCCCTCAGCGGTATGGGCAATGTGCGCAGTGACGAAGTCGACGGGCCTTTTGGTCTGGGGCAGACCATCGCCGACATCGGTCGCTCCATCACCCCGGTGACCGAGGATCTGCTGAACGAAGCGGCCATCGACAACCTGCAGGAACTGCAGCGGGTCGCCCCCAACACCTTCCAGGCCAAAGGTTTCGGTGCGCCGAGTCTGCCGACGCTGCGCGGTCAGTTGGGTGAGGTTTTCTCGGCCGGTATGCGCCGCCAGGTGGGCAACAACGGTCTGGGGATTCCATTGTCGTTCAACTCCGTGGGACAGATTGATATCGTGCGCGGTACCCCCTCGGTGATTCTCGGTACCACTCAGCGCACCGGCGGGTTTGTGAATATCACGCCCAAGCGCCCGGACCTGAGTGAGCCGGAGGGCCGCCTCAGCCTGACCGGCGGCGAGTGGGACCAGTACGGTGCGCAGTTGGATTATTCCTGGGTGATCGATCCGGAGCGTCAGGGGGCCCGGATCAGCCTGGAGCATAAAGACGAAGGCAGTTTCTACGACTATGCCGGGCTCGACAGCACCAACCTGTTTGCCGCCTACCGTATCTTGCCCAGCGATCATTTTGAGTGGAATGTGTCGCTGGAATACTACGATGTGGAGTGGACCGATAATGCGGGTATCAATCGCCCGACCCAGGATCTGATTGATCACGGTCTTTACGTACAGGGGCAGGGTGTTCAGCCCAATGGCTCCAGGGTGCCGGGCGCCTTTGCGGTCGTCAGTCCGACTGGCGAGGTAAAGATCCCCCGCAACCGGGTACATACCCACCCGGACGACATCAACGGGGCGGAAACCCTGTTGCTGCATTCGGTGTTCAATGTTGAGCTGGCGGACTCCATTCGCCTGGTCAACCGTTCCTACTACGAACATCTGGAGCGCGAGGAAATCGCCCAGAACAGTTTTGTGGAAATTGTCGACGGGGCCGATACGCTGGAAAACCGCACCGAGCTGCACATCCACAACACCACGGTGGGCGCCAACCTGCGTTACAACGACGTGCTCGGCTACAGCCAGTTCACCACCGAGGCCGATCTGCCCACAGACTTGACCGGTCCGCTCAGCAATCGGGAAATCCCGCTGACCGACGTACAGAAGGCGCGTCTGGTTGAATTGCGCCCGGGCCTGTTCGTTTCTCCTGGAGCCCAGTACGACATTGACGGCGACGGTGTGGGGGATTTCAATCTGTCGGACACGACAGATTCCTCCAGTGTGCAGGGCGGATTGTTCGTTCAACACAAGCAACCGCTGACCGAGCGTCTGCGGTTGACGCTGGGCGCACGGGGCGACTGGTACGATGTTACCGCTCGGGATCCCATCGCACCTGAAGGCGTCGAGGCGGCGCGGGACAACCACAACGACTTCCTGAAAGCGGGTGAAGCGACGTTGCATTATCGCCCTGGTGAATCGGTAACCCTATACGCCACCAGCAGCTACAGCGAATCCACCTCCAACAGCATGGCCGGTGGCAATGTGCTTGGGGGGAACAACCAGATCGACCCGCTCAACTTCGCCACCGAGAATACCTTGCATGAAATTGGCCTGAAATACGCGCCCGCCGGTTCGCCCTGGTACGCTGATGCGGCGGTTTTCGATCAGACCCGCAGCCTGCGCAACCGCGATGGCAGTAACAGTGGGGTGGCCACCCGAGGACTGGAGGCGCAACTGTTTTATCGCGGGGAGCGTGCCTGGGTGAGCGTGGGCGCCAACTGGCTGGATGCCGAGTTCGATAATTCCGCTGCGTTTCAGGCCGCGGAACAAGTGGCGGATGCCTTCGATGACTCCCGCCCGGATATCATTCAGGGCACCGGTGTTGGTGCGCCGAACTTCGCTGCCTTCCCCGCGTCCAACCAGCGTCTGCACGGCCTGCCGGACTGGAGCCTGTCCGCGGCGGGAGGGTACCTCTTTGCCGAGGGTTGGTCAGTGGGTGGCTCCGCCGTGCTGACCAGCGATTATCCGCTGGACTACCTAAAGACGGTCACCATTCCCGAGCAGTTCACCCTGAGTGCCAACTTGGCCTATGAGTTCAATCAGGGCGCCAGTCGCATCCGCCTGGATGTATTCAACCTCACCGACGAGGAAAACTGGACACCGGTGTTTGAAGGCGGGTATTTTGGTTCCTCTTTGGTCTTTCCGGAATTGCTACGGCATGTTCAATTGCAGTTTACCCAGCGCTTTTAAGCGCGCCCTGACCGCGCTGCTTCTGATGAGCAGCGCGGTCATGGTTGAGGCCGAACAAACCGTCGAGGACTGGTCCGATGTGGTGCAGGAGGCGCGCGGCAGTACCGTGTTCTTTTACGCCTGGGGTGGCTCAAGCTCGGTCAATCAGTATCTGCGCTGGGCCGGCAGGCACCTGAACCGGCAGTACGGCATCAACCTGCGCCACGTCAAGGTCAGTGACATTGCCGAGGCTGTGCATCGCTTGCGCAGTGACCAGGCCGCGGGTCGGGAGCAGGGCGGTGCCATTGATCTGCTGTGGATCAACGGCGAAAATTTTCACGCACTGAAAGAGAGTAAGCTGCTGGAGCCGGAGCTGCTGAGCGCGATTCCCAATCACGTTCATCTGCTCACGGACGAGTTGCCGTTGTTGACGGACTTTGGGGTGCCGGTGGACGGCTTCGAAGTGCCCTGGGGCATGGGTCAGTTCAATATCATCGCCCGCGACGGCAGCTTTGCGGAACCAGCCATCACCCCGGAGCAGCTTCTGGCCTATGCCGAACAGAACCCCGGCCGGCTCAGCTATCCCAAACCACCGGATTTTATCGGCACCACGCTGCTGAAGTCTCTGTTGCAGGCGTTGACGGACAACGACGAGCGGCTTTACCGCGAACCCAATCGTCGTGCCGAGCAGGCGCTGTTGCCGGTGCTGTGGAATTACCTGGACCAATTGCATCCGTTGCTTTGGAAGCAAGGTCAGGCGTTTCCCAAAGACTCGGCGCAACAACTGCAGTGGTTGGCCGATGGGCAGCTGCATGCGGCGTTCAGCTTCAACCCTCAGGAAATGGACAGCAAAGTCGGCAATGGCCGGTTGCCGGAGACGGTAACCCAGCACTATTTTGCCCAGGGCGCAATCACCAACAGCCATTACCTGGCGGTGCCGGACAACGCCTCCCATAAGGCGGCGGCGAAAGTGGTGATCAACTTTCTGATTTCTCGCAGTGCCCAGGCGCGCAAGGCGGACCCGCGTTATTGGGGCGATCCGGCGGTGGTCAGGCTGGATGAGGCGGAGGCGCTGTTGCCCACCGCTGAGGAGCTGCACGCCGGCTGGCAGGAACGGCTGGAGGCACATTGGCTCGCGCGCTACCAGTAAGCCCGATCCTGAGCACGACGGCCGGGCTGTGTCTGGCTTTACTGCTGGGCCTTCCCCTGACGGTCGCGGTATGGCCCTACGTCGGTCAACTGTCCGGGCTCAGTGCCGACGCGGTCAGTGAGTTTGTGCGGGCGCCGGGGCTGATGGTGGCCATCGGCTATTCACTGGTGTTGGCGACTCTGGCGCCTTTGCTGGCCTGCTATGTGGCACTGGCCTTCAGCGCGCGGCCATCACCGCGCCTGCTCGGCTGGCTCGCCCCGTTGCTCTCCATTCCCCATCTGGCCTTTGCGGTGGGGGTGCTGTTTTTATTCAGTCCCACCGGCTGGTTGGTGCGTGGCTGGCACAGTCTGTTTGGCGGTTTTGAGTCACCGCCGGCGTCGGCCCTGTTGGCGGATCGGTCCCTGTTTACTCTGTTCTGGGTGCTGCTGCTGAAGGAAATCCCCTTTCTGCTCCTGATGATCCAGAGTGCCCTGACCCAGATCCCGGCGGAGCGCTACCTGCAGGCGGGACAGACTCTGGGCCACTCCCGGCTAGCCAGTTGGTGGCAACTGGTGGTGCCCGAACTGCTGACTAGGCTACGCCTGCCCATGGCGGCGGTGGTCATCTACACCCTGTCGGTGGTGGATGTGCCCCTGTTGATCGGCCCCAATCTGCCGGGCGTATGGGCTCAGCAGGTGTTTCAGTGGCAGCAGGACTTTTCGGCTCAGGCGGCTCACTCGGCACTGCTGGGCAGCCTGGTGCTGAGTGTATTGGCAGTTCTTCTACTGTGGCTGAACCGGCAGCACGAACGTCTTTATGCCGGGTTGGTGCGCGGGTGCCGGCGGGCGAATGTCACTGTGTTGCCCTGGCTCAGCGGTCTGGGCTCGTTGATGCACTCCATCCCGCGCCTGTGGTTGCCTTTGATGGCGATGCTTTCCATAGGTGTCATGGCGGCACTGGTGGTCTGGTCGCTGGCGCAAAGCTGGTTCTATCCGGATCTTTTGCCCGGCACGTTCAGCCTCTCCACCTGGCAAAGCGAATGGCCGTTTCTGGCGCCGCTGCTCTGGCAGACGGCGGGGCTTGCGCTGGTCAGCGCCAGTGTCGGGTTGGTCGGGGCGCTGGTGTGCCTGGAATGGCAGGCCCGGCGCGAGCGCTTCTGGCCCCAGTGGGTATTGCTGCTGGGACTGCTGGTACCGCAACTGCCGCTGGTGATGGGGTGGCAGTTCGGCCTGAGCGCGCTGCGTCTCGATCCGCACGGGTATTGGGTGCTCTGGGCCCACTGTGTGTTCACCTTTCCCTATGCCTACCTGATGCTTTCCGGTGATTACCGCCGGTTCAATCGACGCTGGCTGCTGGTGGGCCAGAGCCTTGGCTACTCAGCGCCGGCGTGCTGGTTTCGGATCCTGTTGCCGATTCTGAAGCAGCCGATACTCTATGCTTGGGTGATCGCCTTTTCGGTCAGTGTCGCCCAGTACCTGCCCACCCAACTGTTGGGGGCCGGCCGGGTGGTGACCGTCACCACCGAAGCGGTCAATATTGGCAGCGGTGGGGACCGCCGTCTGCTGGGCCTGTATACGTTCTGGCAACTCGTGTTGCCCCTGATATTGTTACTATCCGCCGCCCTGTTGAACCGACGGGCGCGCTATCGCTTCGCGCCGCGTTAACCTTCCCGGAGTCGCTCAATGCTCGATACCCGTCTGATTCCTCTGACCCGTCCGCCGCTGCGCTGGCTTGCCGCACGACTGGACCGCCTGGGCATCACCGCCGACCAGGTGACCGTCGGTGGTTTCGCCATCGGAATGTTGAGTATTCCGCTGCTCGCGCTGGAATGGTATGCCGCCGCACTGGTGGTGATTTTGCTCAACCGCCTGAGCGATGGGCTCGATGGCGCCCTGGCCCGAATTCAGGGGCTGAGCGATTCCGGCGGGTTTCTGGATATCGTGCTGGATTTCATTTTCTACAATGCCGTTCCCTTCGGTTTTCTGCTCGCCAACCCGGAGCAGAACGCGTTCTGCTCCGCGCTGCTGATGCTCTCTTTCGTCGGCACCGGTACCACCTTTCTCGCCTTCGCGATTATGGCCAACAAATACCAACTCGACAGCCCGGACTACCCGCAGAAATCCCTCTACTACATGGGCGGTTTGGCCGAGGGCACCGAGACCATCGTGGCGCTGGTGCTGTTCTGTCTGTTCCCGCAATACTTCCCCTGGCTGGCGGGCCTCTTCGCTGTGATGTGCTGGATCACCACCGCCGCACGGATACGGGCGGGTTTTACCACCTTGAAAGCCCTGTCGCCGAGAGTTCGAACCGTTAATTAGTTGGGGCTGAGCTTTTGCCGGAATACTGTTAAAGTGCATCCGACCATTAAGGTCGATGATCCACAATAACGTCATTCCTGGCAAAGGTATTGGATATGAGATTCGTGACAAAGATACTCGGCGCTGTGTGTATCGCACTCGCCGTGTCGGCATGTTCCAGCGTACCCGTGGAGCACGAAATCAACCATCATCGCGACATCGTCTGGGCCAGCCCGGAAGGGTTTGATCTGACCCTGGATATTGCGGTGCCGCAAACCGACACTCAGGCCCGGCCCGTTCTGGTGATCATTCACGGTGGCGGTTGGCTGGTGAACGACCAGTCCATCATGACGGACCTGGCGGACACCATCGCCCGACGTGCCGACCTGGTGACGGTGAACATCAACTACCGTCTGCTGGGGGATCTGGATAACACCACTACCATGGATGAAATCGTGGAGGATGCCATGGGCGCGGTGCTCTGGGTGAAAGACAACATCCAGCGCTACGGTGGCGACCCGGACCGAATTGCCGTGACCGGCGATAGCGCGGGCGGGCATCTGTCGGCCATGGTGACGCTGGCGGGGCGCACGCTGAGCAATGACGGCTTTGATTCCAAACCGCTGGGTTTCACCCCGACCTACTTGCCTGAGGGAATGACCGCCGAGGCCGTGGCCCGCGAGGATGGATTGCGGGTGCAGGCTGCCATTCTGAGCTATGCGGCGTTCAGCCTGTACGAATCGGCCAAAGGTGGTTTCGAGCAGGACAGCAATCCGTTCTGGGCCTGGGGCGGTGCCGAGGCGCGCGGCATGTTTGGTGACGGTATCAATGTCGAGGACCATCCTGAGTACTATCAGGCGGTATCACCGGACCAGTACCTGGTCAGTGCCGAGGAGTACCCCTTGCCGCCCCAGTTTGTTCACGTCGGGTCGGAAGACCAGCTGACGACGCCGGCCAGTGCGCGCGCTTATGTGGATGCGCTGAAGGCCTTGGGCCAGCCCGCCACCCTGAAGATTTACGAAGGCAGGGGTCACGGATTTCTGGACAGTGGTTGCAACGACTACACCCAGGGCTGCTTTGAGGAACTCTCGGAACCGACGGTCAGCGATATGATTGCGTTCCTGAACGGAGTCTTTGAGCTGGATGATTGATGCCCATACTGGGACGAGGACATCTGCGCGTCCTCGGTACTGAGCAATTGCGGGGCGGTGTTGCCATCCTCTGGGTAAAGCGCGCCGCCCAACGTGTGCGCTGAGGAATAATTTGGATTGACCGGGCTGGCGGTGGTAATAGCGGAGACTATGGCTCTATAATCGTGAATCTTTGCGGGGGGTCTATGAAAAAGCTGTTTTCGCCGATTCTCAATCACTTCGAAAAGGGCGAAGCGCGCTATGCTTACAAGCCCTTGCACCGCACCATTTTGATTGTGGTGGCGGTTCTGTTCCTGGTCATAGCGTCGGGCTCCCTGTTTGCGGCCGTCAAGTTTTCTGTGTTGGGCGGCCTGATCCCTGCCGTGGTTTTTCTGTCGGGCAGTATTGTCTGTGCGGTGGTGGGCCTTCTCGGAAGCGACAAGGCCGTGGCCAACATGTGGAAAACCCGCTGATCAGTAAACGATCCCCACGGTATCCAGGTAATAATCGGTGTAGGTAGTGTATTGCCCGCGCTGCCAGGCTATGACGCTATGGGATTCCTGCGGAATGATCATGGGGCGGATGTTGTGGCGCGCCGGGTCATCGGTCACCTGTTCCCACTGAATGTCAGCGGTTTGCTGGCCCTCGCCAATATGCGCGCGAAAAATCTGATGTTTGCCGCCCAATGCTTCCCCGGTTTTTGGGTGAACATCCGTCGAAATCACCAAGTGGTTCGGGTCTGACGGGTCGAGCGTGATCAGTCCGGTATAGCTCGCTTCGCGCTCGTACAGTCGGCTGCCGGCGTGGGCCACTTCGCGATCGATCCACTGCGCTCCATCCCAGGACGCCAGGCGGTAGCGCTGGTCGTCATTGCTCAGGTAGAGCGAGTAGCCGATATGGGGATGACCCTGCTCGTCCAGTACGATCGAGCTGGTCCAGGCGCTGTTGTGAGCACTGAGTTCGTGGCCCCGGAAACCGCCACCGCCGCCCTGGAAAATCCGTTCGGCCTCTGATGGCTTCAGCGGCCCATCCTTCTTCAGGTTTTTGATGAAGCTACCATCAGCCTTGTAGAAACTGCCATTCCGGAATTCGGCGTAGTAAATACTGGTGCCGTGCACTCGTGGATGAGCGTCGGTAAAGGAAACGGCGATGGTGTCCTGTCCGTTGCTGGCGTAGCGGGGGTAGGGTCGGTTGCGCCCTTCCACCTCACTTTTGATGAAGTGAACGGGGTCGCCCCAACTGGCGCCTTCATCATTGGAGGTGACGAAGGTGGGGTTCCATTCAATGCCCCGGTAGAAGTTGTACAGAGTGTCTTCGGCGGCCAGAGCGTACAGGTTCATATAGGTAACCGGCTCGCCGCTCTCCAGCGTGTGCTCTTCGCCCCAGCTCAGGTAGTCGTCGCTATCGGAGAAGCGGTAATAGTGCTTGTTCTCGGTGCTGTGACGGGCGTACACCGCCAGCAGGCTGTCGTCCGGGCGGGCAAAAAACGCCGGGGTATTGTGATCGTCATGGTCAAAGTGCTTGTGCAGGCTGGTTCTGCCCAGAATGACCCGATTTTCCAGGTCGTATACCCCCACCGCCGCATCGCCAATGCCGTTGCCGGCCACACCGCCGATGATCAACTGCCCGTCGTGAATGATGGCGCGCGGGTCCTGAAACCAGCACCAGCCGCTGTTGTGCATGAAGGTCTGAACGGTGGGCTTGGCGGCTTGATCGTTGGCCGTTTCCTGTGACTCAAGCAGCTTGTAGACTTCCGAGCCTGCGGCCAGAAAGGCACCGACGCCATAGACTTCGGTGTAATCTGGGAAGGACTCCCCCGGTGCGGCGCCGACCGGTTGCACATGCCCCAACAGGCCTTCATCGGTCACCGCATCGGCCAGCGCCTGCCAGGCGTTCAGTACCACTGGTTCATAGGTGTCTCGATCCAGAATGCCCTCGTTGATGCCCCAGGCCAGGCCAAAGGTGAAAAACGCCGTGCCACTGGTTTCCTTGATCGGATACTGCGCGGGGTCGCCGAGCAGCCCCATGGACCAGGTACCATCGTCTCGCTGGACGGAGCGGATCTTGCGAGCCATTTTTTTATAGAGTTCGAGATAGAAATCCCGGTGCTCCCAGTCTCTAGGCAGATCGGGAATCATCAGCGCCAGGCCGGCGAATACCCAGCCATTGCCTCTGGACCAGTAAATGTTTTCGCCGTTTTTCTCGCGCTGATCGAAGAAACTGGAGTCCCGAAAGAACAGCTGATCCTCTTCACTCCAGAGCAGGTCATAGGTGGCGAGGTATTCCTGGTGCATGAAATCCAGGTACTTTTCCTCTCCAGTGACTTTCGCCAGCCGGGCCCACACCGGGGGCGCCATAAACAGAGCATCACACCAGCCCCAGCGCTCGTGTGCGTGGGTGTTTTCGGCATTCCAGTCCAGGGTACCGGTTTTCGGGTTTTCCAGTATCCAGTCAAACTGGGACCGCACCGGGTTCAGCATGGCCGGGTCATTGAAGTCTTCGTACAGGGCGAGGTAGAACTGGCCCACCACGTGGTCATCGGCATGGTAGGGGCGCCGGTGCAGGGCCCAGTCGTTGCGCTCGCCGATCATCTTCAACCATTCGGTATACTTGGGATCGTCGGCGATTTTGCGCCACTGGTTCATGCCCGCGTAGAGCGCGCCGTTGTGCCACTCCAGGTCGTGGTATTGCTCCCGGTTGGCCCAGTCCGGTGGGTCCTGAGGCAGGGCGCGGTACTTGCCCTGCTCCTCGAAATGCTCGATCTGCCAGTCGGCCACTTTTTGGGTCAGGTTTTTGACCGATTCGGATGTGAGCTCCGGGGAGCGGGGTTCCGCCGTATGCTGACAGCCAGCGGCCAGCAGTAATGTGCATAGCGATAGGGCGCGCGCAAGGAATCTCATGCGGTTGTTCTCCATTCTCTCGTTTTATTGTTTATGCCGTTTTTACGCAGCAAGAATGCTAGCACTTATTGTAGGACAATTCGATATACGTGGTGGCGGTAGGAGCCCCCGGCGCTCCTCTCCCCAACACGCCCTCGAACCGATTCCGGTCATTAGGGTAAACTCGTGCAACTACTGATGTTTGGAGAGGCCTTTATGACATTCGGCCAGCCGCTCAACCGGCTACTGCTCAACGGCGATATGGGCGAAAGCTTTGGCCCCTGGACCATGGGACGGGATGAAGACGTCATGCCACTCGTGGACCTGGCCAATATCGCCTGCGGTTTTCACGCCTCGGATCCGGTCACCATGACCCGCACAGTGCTGTTGGCCAAGCAGGCCGGGGTGAGCATTGGCGCGCACCCGAGTTACCCCGATCTCCAGGGCTTTGGGCGGCGCAGTATGCAGTGCAACCCCTTGGAGATTGTGGCCCTGGTGCACTATCAGATCGGCGCGCTTGCCGGTATTGCCAAAGTGCACGGAATGGCGCTCTCCCATGTCAAACCCCACGGCGCCCTGTACAACGATATGATGCACCATGAGTCGGTACTGCGTGCGGTATTGGAAGCGGTGGCGACCTACGATGCTTCCTTACCATTGATGGTATTGGCCACGGCTGATAACGAAGCGGTGGGGAAGGTGGCCGATGAATTCGGGGTGCGGCTGTGGTTTGAGGCGTTTGCGGACCGGGCCTACGATGAACGGGGATTTTTGGTGCCTCGGTCCGTGCCGGGCGCCGTACACAAAAATCCGGAAACGATTGTGGCACAGGCGATCAGCCTGGCCACCAGTGGTCAGGTGCAGACGCTGGAGGGCAAAACGCTGACGCTCGATGCCACCACACTGTGTGTGCATGGCGATAATGACGAATCGGTGCAGTCGGTGCGGCGTATCCGTGACGCCCTGGATGGCTGGTATCAGGGGGGCTGACCCTTGTCGGACTGGACGTTAGAGCCCGCCGGAGCCGACTGCCTCCTGCTGCGTTTTGGTGGTCGCATTGACCCCGCTCTGGTACCGCAGATTCGCGCGGCTACGGATTGTCTGGCCAGTCGACTGACTGGCCGCGTGCGGGATCTGGTGCCTTCCTACACCACCTTGCTGGTCGGTTTTGATCCGCGCTACGAATCCTTTGATAGCCTATCTCCCGCCATTGAATCGTTACTGAGCAGGCTGCCCGCGGGGTCCTCCAGCGCGGGGCGTCTGGTGCAGATTCCGGTGTACTACCACCCCTCGGTGGGGCCGGATCTGGAGCGAGTGGCCGCCCACCATCAAATTACGATCGACGAAGTCGTTCGCCGGCATATCGCCCGGGAATACAGGGTGTATACCATCGGCTTTGCGCCGGGCTTCGCCTATCTGGGGGAGGTGGCGGACGATTTGGCCACGCCGCGGCTGGACAGCCCCCGGCCGAGCGTGCCGGTCGGTTCCGTGGCGCTGGCGGACCGGCAGACGGCGGTGTACCCGGTCAGCACTCCGGGCGGCTGGAATCTTCTGGGGCGCACGGCGCTCACCCTGTTCGACCCGGACCGGGACACCTTGTGCCCGGTCGCGCCGGGGGACCGGGTGCACTTTGTGTCCATCAGCCGGGACGAGTTTCTCGCGCAGGGAGGACGACTGGATGACTGATTGTCCTACCCCCGGACTGACCGTGATCAAGCCCGGGATGTTGACGCTGCTGCAGGACCTGGGGCGGTTTGGCTATCAGCGCCTGGGGCTGACCCCCGGAGGGGCCGCGGATGAGCAGGCGTTTCTCTGGGCCAACAAGCTCCTGGATAATTCACCCAACAGTGCCGCCCTGGAAATTACATTGGGCGGGCTGGAATTAAGAGTAGAGAAAGCCATCCGCATTGCCCTGACCGGTGCTGATCTGCAGGCAAGCTGTAATGGTGTGGCATTGGCCCATTGGCAGACCCATAACGTCAAAGCCGGCGATCGGCTGCAGTTCGGCTTTCCCCGCAGTGGTGTGCGGGCCTACCTGGCGGTGGCCGGTGGGATTGTGGTTGCGCCCGCGTTCGGATCGGTGGCGACCGTTGTGCGCGAGCAGGTGGGTGGGCTCGACGGCCGGGGGCGCCCGTTGCAGGAGGGTGACTGTTTGCCCTGTGCCGCCAGTGAGCACGGAATGTTGCGCCGAGTGCCGCCGCGTTTTATTCCCGACTACACCGAACCGTTGACCCTGCGGGTGCTGGAAGGCCAGCAGCGGGCCCTGTTTGACGACGCGCAGATGAACCGGTTTTACGCCAGCGAATATCGGGTATCCACCCAAAGCGATCGTATGGGCGTTCGCCTGAATGGGCCGGGGCTGCATCCGACCGAAGGAGGGATTGTCTCAGAAGGCATTCCCTTCGGCGCCATTCAGGTCCCTCCCAGTGGTCAGCCCATCGTTTTGCTCAAAGACCGTCAGACCATCGGTGGCTATCCCAAACTGGGTACGGTTCACCCGCTGGATGCCTTTGCACTGGCCCAGCGCCAGCCGGGTCAGTTGATCCGGTTTACGCCAGGGTCAACCCATGAGGTCAATGACTACCGGGAATTTCTGCGGTTTATGCACGAGCCGTGATTGAGAGATTTCAGGCGCTGTCGGGCCAAGCGCCGGGCATGACAAAAAAGCGGTCGCGCTCGACCCAGTAGCCGGACTCCGGGTCCGGTGCCAAGGCGGAAAACAGGCGCGGAGTTGCTCTCTCGTGAATCTGCGCGAGTGTGGCCTGTGTGGCCTCGACGTTGGGAGTTGAGGTCTGCATCCAGGGCCCGAGCCAGTGGGGCTTTTTCAGTGGCACCCAGTGACGGGTGTCCACCTGTTCGATGTCTTCCAGATACAACCAGTGCCCGCGCAAATGATCTGGTGGGGCCTGGACCGGCGCGGGGTAGTCCTCCTGCCAGGGATAGAACAGGTAGCCGGGCATGATGACCCGGGCGGTGCGGGGCGTGTCGATGCCGAGCGCCCGCAGGGCTTCTGTGGTTTCCGGGCGGCGGGTCAATCGGCTCTGGTGCTCGCGCAGGTGGCGGGTTTTCAGGTCCAGTCGGTCCCGGGCGTTGGGACCGTACCAGAGTGGCTCAATGCCATCGGGGGCCGGATGGCCCAGGTAGAACTTCACGGCAATTTCGTGGTGCTCAAGCTCGCCGGTATCGGGGTTGCGAAAAATAAAATCCAGCTCGCCCAGGGTTCGTCCCTGTCCCCGAATCGGCAGATTGTTGATCACTTTTTCCCACCCCAACAGCTCGGTCATCAGGCAGTCGTACAGGCGTTCAAAGTACAACCCCAGGCGCGCCGGCGGTGTGTCCCTGAGGAACGCCGGGCCTGCTTCGGGACGGGCGGCCCAATGGTCCAGCGTCATGCGGATGCGGTCCTGTTCGTGAGGTGACAAGTGCCAGCGCCAGGCCTCCTGCCAGAGCGGTGGTGCGCTCAGCAGCCAGGCGAGGTGGCGTAGGGGGCTCGATGAATAGCGCGTTGCGGGAATAGAGGTGCTCATGGAGCCAGTGTATCCCAGATGTTCGGGTTTTACCCCTGACCCGGGTTTTACTTTTGAGAAGCGGCCTGAACTGTGGTCAAATGGTGCTCACGCCACTGACCACGCCCCTGAAGACCCGAGGTAAGCACCATGCCAAGAGCCGCCAAATATGACCGCAAGACCGCTCTCGACAAAGCGGTATCGCTGTTCTGGGCCCGGGGCTACCACGGTACCTCGCTCAAGCAGTTGGAGCTGGCGCTGGATATGCGCCCCGGGAGTCTCTATGCCGCCTTTGGCAGCAAGCAGTCCCTGTTCCTTGAGGCGCTGGATGTCTACGCCTCGGACCTACTGAAACAGTTGGACGAGCAGCTCAAGGCGGCCCAATCCCCCATGAATGCCCTGCAGGCGTTTTTGCGCCACATGGTCATCGGGGACTCTCCGGCGTCTGAACCGCCCGCGCGTGCCTGCATGATTGTGAAAACGCTGCTGGAGGTGACCGAGGAGGATGAACCGTTGGGAACCCGGGTCAATGAGCTGTTGACCGACATTGAGGAGATCTTCGAGGACTTGCTCAAGCGCGCCCAGCGAGAGGGCGAACTGCGCGCGGATGTCGATTGCGAGCGGCTGGCGCGTTTACTTCAGGTACAGATCATGGGCTTGCGTACTTTTGCCCAGCGGCATGTGGACGATCAGACGCTGGAGCCGCTGCTCGAAGATGTGAATACGCTGCTCGATGGTTATCGGGTACGGCACTGACCTCCCGGGCCAGTGCCGTCTTGGGGTTCATCCTTTAGCGTCTATCTTTTACAGTTTCCCTTCCGCCGCCATCTCGACAAACTCGTTGTTGAAACGCATTTTCACATTGTTCTCATTACCCCAGATATCGCCATTGGGCAACTCAATGCCGATGTAATCGGCGGACGGGGCGCCAGCGCCCAACAGCCCGTGGCGGAAGGAAAACTCGGTCACGAACGACATGGTTTCGGCCAATTGCTCGCTGGTGGCAAACGCCAGCTTCTGCTGCGGGGTGTAGAACAGCTCGGTGGCATCGAGTTGCAGCTGATAACCCGCCAGATCAGTACCGGATGCTTCGGCCATCATCTGCTTGGCGGCGCGACCTTCCGGCGTATCGGAATTCATGATCGCCATGGCTTCAAACCAGGCACCGGTGACCGCTTTGCCCAACTCGGGGTTGGCTTCCAGGGTTTCGGTGCGGACCGCCATGATGTCCAGAATTTCACCGGGAATCTGGGTCGAGTCAAACACCTTGTTGGCTTTCGGGTGCTTCATCACTTCGGCCAGTTGCGGGTTCCACAGGGTACTGGCCTGCACCGCCGGGTCATTGAAGGCGCTGGCGATATCCGCATCGGAGGTGTTGATGACATTGATGTCGCGCTCGGTCAGGCCCACTGAATCCAGGGCGCGCGCCAGCGCATAGTGGGACACCGACAGCTCCAGCAGGTACACATCCATGCCCTTGATGTCTTCCAGGCTGTCCCGATCCTTGAGCACCACGGCGTCGTTGCCATTGGAGTAGTCGCCGGTGATCAATGCCGTGGTGTCGACACCGGAGGCGGCGGGAATGGTCAGCAGGTCCATGTTGGTCATGGTGGCGCCATCGAAGCGCCCGGCGGTGTACATATTGATCGGCTCAATGTAGTCGTTGATCTGTACCAGCTCGACTTCAATGCCGTACTTGTCGGCCCACTTGTCCATCAGGCCGGTTTCGTTGATGTAGTACCAGGGCATCCAGCCGACGTAGATCGACCAGGCCAAGGTGAATTTCTTCGGTTCCTCCTGGGCGTGGGCAAAAACGGCGGACAGCGACAGCAGCGCGGTCAGGGTCAGGGTTTTCAGAATGCGAAGGGTCATGATGTTTCTCCGGTGGCTTTTAATTGAGAACTTGGGTGTAGCGGGTCAGGGTGGCGGCTTCCCGGCCGAACCAGGCTTTGGCCTCTGAGCTCCAGGGTGTGTGCAGATCGAACGGGCAATGCGCCTCCAGGGTGTCGATCAGGTAGCGGCGCTCGTGGGTGACTCCCTCAATTTCAAATCGGTGGCGCACCTCCTGGTCTTCAATGAACCAGTCGGACCTCGCGTCTGGCAAAAGGGGCTGGCCGAGTCGGGCGGGTCGGGTGGTGTGGTGAATGGTATAGCCTTTGGTTAGCGAGCCCTGAGCTACAGAGGTTTCAAAATCGAACAGGCGCTGTATCGTGTCCGGACTGGCCGACTCAAGTTGCTTCTGGAGAGTTGCATCGTTCGACAACGGCTCCGGGCGACCGAGCACCAGTGCCGCATGATCGCCTGCGATGATCAGCCCGCCGCCGCGGTGAACACATTCACCGCTCTCCAGGTTGCGTTGCTCGATCATCCGCAATCCAATCAGGGGGCCGGCCTCGGAAGGCTGCGCTCGCCAATCCTCTACGTAGGCGCCGCTCGGTGCGAACTCGATCATGCAGTTGCCGATGCGCTTGAGCTCGGCCGGCTCCGGCCAGCGGTTGTGGGTCTGCAGCGCGGTCTCGTCAAACCAGCTCATTAGTTCGCCATCCCATTGCGATCGCGCTTCCCAGCCTTCGTAGTCGGCGAGGCGGCGCAGTTCCGCGGGGCTGTATTCATTCAGTGCCTTGGCGGGCACCTGCTGCTCTGCAACCGGCAGTCGCAGATCGATGGTGGTATTGCGGCTCTGGAACCAGTACACGATGGTCTGGTTGTCGGACTCGCCACTGGCGAAACTGATGCAGCGGCGACGGAAGCAGCCCAGCATCCAGTCGGGCACGCCGGCGGTGGCCGGTCGAGCGTGACGTTCCAGTAATTCCTGCAGGGTCATACCGCGCCCCCGGCCTTTTGGCCGAACGAGGACAGACCTTTGGCGCCCTCTGGCAGCTCCAGTTCGCCTCGGGCCAGGCGCTGTTTCAGGTATTCGAACGTCTGAATGGTCTGGGCGTACAGGTGCTCCCCGGCGATCAGGGGTTCGTAGCGCGGTGGCTGATCGTCGCTGACCAACTCGGGCAGCGGTTCAATTACCGTGTCGTAATCGAGATTGCAGAACATCGGGAAGGAGTAGCGCTCCTCGGCCACTTTACGGACCCGGTGAGAGGTAGCCACGAAGGCACCGTTGCTGAGTGCTTCCATCATGTCACCGATGTTGATCACAAAGGCATCATCCTGCAGTGGAACATCAATCCACTCGCCTGCGCCGTTGAGCACTTCGAGTCCGGGCGCCGTGGGCTTCAAAATGGTGAAGCACTCATAGTCGGTGTGGGCACCAATCCCCGGGGTGTCCGGCGGCAGGTCCGGATTGTACGGGTAGTGAATCAGCCGCAACTGACTGGGCGGGCGACGGATGTGTTGGGTGAAAGTGTCTTCGGCCAGGCCGAGCGCCAGCGCAAAACCGCGAAACAATTGGTGCCCGAGGGCGAGCACCGATTGGTAGTAGGGCAGTATGTCTTCTTTGAAACCGGGCATGTCCGGCCATTGGTTGGGGCCCAGCATCGGGCGGCGATGTGCCGGCTCGAGCATATCGTAGCCGATGTCGTAGGCCTCTTTTTTGTCGACGCTCTTGGCGCCGTAAAAGCGTTCCTCCCCTTCCGGGACGTAGCCGCTGTGATTGACCGAGTGGCCAATGTACTGACGCATTTTTTCGGCGTGGGGCAGGGCGAAATACGCTCTGGTCCGGGCGATCAGCCGCTCGGTGTAGTCGGAGGGGATACCGTGACCGACCACGTACAGAAAGCCGGCATCGCGGGCCGCCTGACCCAGCTGCTCGGCGGCGGCCTGGCGCTGGCTCGGGTCGCTCGACCCCAGGCCCGACACATCGACCACCGGCAGCGTCTGAAAGGCAGTGTGTGGATTGTCTGAAACTTTGCCGGGTGTCATCTGGATTACCTCTCGGTTTGTGCTCAAGGTATCTGGTCGTCCAGATGGTAAGCCGGCCCTCCTCGGCCGTCCGGGTCGTCCCGGGGTCATGGCATCGCTCAATGATGAAGGCGGACGTCCCGGTCCGTGTCTGATCGCTGGAGATCAAACGGTCCTGTGGGTGAATCTGCAGAATCCGTACCAATCACGAAGGCAGGGGCATACGTGGTTGATCTGTCTGGCTTTTTTCGATGGTGACAGGATTCGCCGACGGACGGATACGACTCGGAGCGGGTGTCGTCGCACCTTTTTGGGGCAAACGCACTGGCGGGTGGTGTTTTTTAGGACACAGCGAAACCGGGTTGGCTGGTATATGCTCAAGAGACCACGGGCGGACCGAAGGGGGGTAGGAATGGCCGGCGAGAAGGAAGTGTTGGTTTGCTACGACGAGCGGGTATTGGCCCATGAGCCGGATACCAACGCGGCGTTTTTACCCAGCCGACTGGATAAACGGGTGCGACAGGTGCTCTCCGGGTTGAACGTACAGTGGCGCTACCCCGAGCACCCGGGGAGAGTGACGGCCATTCTTGACCTGTTGGCGCGTGAGCCGATCGAGGGCGTCCGCCTGACCGGAGGACGTGCGGCCACCTCTGAAGAGTTGTCGCGGGTACATACCCGTGCTTATCTGCAGGACATCTATGCCTTGCGGGGCAAGAGTGCCTGGCTGGATCTGGATACCACGGCCGTGTCTCCGGGCAGTATCGAAGCGGCCGAGGTGGCGGCGGGTACGGCCATCGTTGCGGTGGAAGCGGTGCTTACCGGAAAGGCCGAGCGGGCCTTTGCACTGGTTCGCCCCCCGGGCCATCACGCTGAGCCGGTGCGGGCGCGGGGCTTCTGCCTGTTCAATAATGTTGCTGTGGCGGCGGCTCACGCCCAGTCGGCGCTGGGCTGTGAGCGGGTGTTGATTCTGGATTGGGATGCCCACCATGGCAATGGCACCCAGGACATTTTTTATGCCGATCCGGATGTGTTGTTTTTTGACATTCATAGAGCTGCCCCGTTTTATCCAGGGTCGGGAGCGCTCGAGGAAGTCGGTGCCGGGTTGGGGGAGGGGACGACCGTGAACGTGCCGGTTCCGGCGGGGACCGGGGATCGGGTCTACCTGAAAATTCTGCGCGAACTGCTGGCCCCGGTGGTGGCGAGTTTCAAACCGGACCTCATCCTGGTGTCGGCGGGGTTTGATGCCCACGGGTATGATCTCGCGCTGAACGTGTCGTACGAAGGCTTTGCCGCGATGACCGGAGTCCTGCAAACTCTGGCGGATGAGCATTGCCAGGGGCGGTTGGTCATGGTCCTGGAGGGCGGTTATAACCTGGAGTCGCTCTCCCATGGCGTGCACTCGGTACTGAAAGTCATGGCCGGGGGCGAGGTGCCGGAGCCCGCCGTGTGCGGTCTGGCCGAGGCGGAAGCGGCGATCGCCTTTCATGCTCCGGCGTTCTGGGCCGCGCAGGGCGACTGAGTTCAGTGGTGTTCCAACCGGGGTCGTGGAGTGCGATCGGTGGCAGAGCAGTAATGAATGCAGTCCCGCCCGCGATCCTTGCCCGAGTAGAGCGCCCGGTCGGCCATCGCGTACAGCTCATCCGGGCTCAGGCTGTAGAGGGCGCTGACCAGCCCGACCCCCAGTGAGGCGGTCAACTGCGTCGGGACGCCGTCAGCCGGTGGTGGCGCGGTCGGCAGGGGAATGGTTTTCAGCGCCTGCCGGAAAGCCTCCAGGCGCTCTGAGACGGTGTGCAGGTTCCGGGTATAAAACAATATCGCAAATTCCTCGCCTCCCAGGCGAAACACCGCATCTCCCGAGCGCTTCCAGTGCAGTTGCAGCAGGTCGCCTACGGCTTTCAATAGCTGGTCCCCGGCCGGGTGTCCGTAGTGGTCATTCAGCGCCTTGAAGTGATCCAGGTCCAGCAGCGTCAGACAGAGGGTCTGGGTGGGTTCACGTTGCAGTCGGCGCAGTTCGCTTTCCAGTTTCGGGTAAAAAGTGCGCCGGTTGAGCAGGCCGGTCAGGGCGTCGGTGATCGACTCCCGCTCCAGCTTGTCTGCCAGGTTCTGCAGCTCGCGGGTTTTGGTCTCCACCCGCTGTTGCAGTTCGGTATTCAATTGTTCTTTCTGATCGATCAGTTGTTGTTGGCTGATCAGGTCTTTCTGTTTGAGTTCGTTGATACGGTAGGCCAGGGCCAGTGACAGCACGAGAATTTCGATCAGTGAGCCGAGGTTGAGGGCATTCTCCAATAACCAGCTTGAGGGCAACAAACCGAATACCCGGGCGTAGTAGGCAAACACTGCGCCAATCAACAGCGTCCAGGCGAGCAGAAAGATACGGGCGGAGACCGATCCTCGCAGCGACGCGCGGGCTCCGGCGTAAAGCACCGTCAGAAGAATCACAACGGCGATCGGAATCAGCACCGCAAACGTGGTTGCGTAAACGTCCATGACCGCCAGCCCTGTGGGGATCAGCAAAAGGGCGCTGAGCCCCCAGAGCAACCGGCCGGTGAGTGGGAGAGTCTGTCTGAGGTTGAGAAAGCCCTGGGTAAACGCCACCAGGGAGAAAAACAGCCCACAGGACAGTACCGCGACCGCCATATTGTTGAGGGTGGGGTGGTCGGCCAGCAGGCTGATGCCCAGGTAGCCGCGGAACGCCAGATTCCAACTGAGAAAAAAGAACAGGTAGACGCTGTAGAGCACAAAGTTCCGCTCGCGGGTGACCAGGCCGACGATCAGGTTGTAGAGCAGCAGGATGGTGATGGCGCCGTAATAAAAGCCGAACCCGAGGGACTCGGCATCATTGCGTTTGAAAAACGCGGCGTCGCTACTGAGGGTCAGCGGCAGGGCATCGTAGAGGCCATCGTGACTGCTGAAGCGAATCAGCAGGGTTCCGCTCTGATCGGGTGTCAGCGGTAATGACAGCGCAAAGGCCCGGTAGCGGAAGGGCCGATCACTCAACGGTCGGCGGTCGCCGGTGTGCCACTCGCGGGCAATGCCGCCGTCGGTCATCCACCAGGCGTCAATGTAATCCTGCAGGGGTTGGGCAATATCCAGAATCAGCCGCCGGGTGCGGGTGTCGGTATTGGTGATATCCAGCCGGAGCCAGTAGGCACGGTCGCTGAAGCTGAAGTTGGGGGCGGAAGATGACAGGGGTTGCCAGGCTCTGGTCGTATCGGCCAACAGCTCTGAGGGCGAGAGGTTGCGCCCCTCGGGTTGCTCGAGGATAAGCGCCCTGCCGGTCAGGTCGTAGGTGTCCTGCCCCGGGGTGATGTTCAGGGTGTGGGACGCGTGCGGATCATTGCCCCAGGCGGGCGATGCGAACAGCGAAAACAGCAGTGACAGACTCAGCAGCCAGTGGCGTCTGGTCATCAGGCCCCTCCTTTCCGTGAGGTCCGGGTTGTCAGGTTGTCGGGTCTACGGCGCCGGTGGCAGTTCGGGCGTCGGCGTGCTCAGCGCCTGTCCGAGCGACTGAAGTTGCTCGCTCAAGCCCTGGGGATCAATCTCGTCCGCTTCATTCAGATTCCGGCTCAGTGTCTGCCATTGAGTCTGCCAATCCGTGCGTGTCGACTCGGGGATCAACCACTGCACGACCGCTGGGTCTCCGGCGTTGAGTAACTGGTCGGCGCCGGCCAGGGCACTGACCACCACACTCAGGGATTGTCCCGCAAAGGCGTTGTGGGCCTGTTCGGGTTCGTCGAGTTGCGCCAGCTCCCGGGGCAGGCGCTCCTGCAACAGTGTTCGGAGCGCGTCGCTCAACAGGGGCAGTCGGCTGGCCGGGCTGAGTTGTCGGTAGGTGGCGGGAAGTCGCCCGCTGGTGGACTGCCAGTGTTGCTCGAGCCGTGCCAGGTCGTCCTGCAGCAACTGGCTGATCAGGCGCACCAGGGCACGGCGGCGGTTATTGGGCAGTTGATCGACGGTCCGTTCGGCGTTCATCGGGTCGTCCCCGGCGGAGGTGCGGGGCTCGAAGTCGCTCACCGGCCGGTCGCCCTGCTCATCCCAGAGCAGGAATTCCAGCGCGTGCAGGCCCAGAGCCACGTCGGCCTCATCGGTCAGACCGTGCTGTTCGCGCAGGGTCTGCGCGTTGATGGAGAGGGTGATGTCGTTGACGATGCCGCTGTAGGGATAGTTCTCCAGGCCATCCAGGTACCCGGGCTGGATGGGGTGCGCGTCCACCTGAAAGGCGATTTCCCGCAGGTCGCCAAACAGGCCGGGACTGCTTTCACCCAGAGTCAGCAGCGGCTCGAGATGGTGCCAGCGGGTGTGGCACTGATGCCAGGCCTCGCGGGTGGCCGCGAGGCTGCCCTGCGCCGGCTGAGCCAGGAAAGCGTCGAGACGCTCATGCATTTCAGCACAGGCCGTGCGCGCCCCGCTGAGCCACTGCTCTCCCTGCCGCCAGGCCGCCAGGGTGCTGTCAGTCAGAGCTGGGTCGGGGGCGGCAATGCTCTGTGTCTCGCTGGGCGATTCGCCGGGGCCAGGGGACTCCGGACCCGGGTCGCAGCCGAGCAACAGCAGGGCGGTCAGCAACGAAAGGGGATAGGCGAACCGCATGGTCAGTCCCTCAGGCTGATGATCGGCCATTGATGTGCCTGCGCGGCCTCGGCCAGGCGCGGGTCCGGGTCAACGGCGGTCGGGTAACCCACCGACTCCAGCAGCGGCAGGTCGTTGGCCGAATCGCTGTAGAAGTGGGCGTGCTCCAGGGCGTGGGGGTGCTCTTTCAGCCACTCCTTCAGGCGGGTGACCTTGCCGCCCTGGAAGCAGGGCGTGCCGGTGGGGCGTCCGGTGTAACCATCGGGGCCGCGTTCGGCCTCACTGGCCAGCAAATGGGGAATGCCCAGGCGCTTGGCGATGGGGGTGGTGACCACATCATTTGTGGCGGTGATGATCAGCAGTTGATGCCCTTGGTCTCGGTGGCGCTGAATCAGCGCCTGTGCCTTGTCCAGCATCAAGGGCTCAATCCACTCGGACAGAAACTCGCGCTGCAGCTCGACCACCTGCTGGTCGCTCAGGGAGGCAAAGGGCGCAAGGGAGAACCCCAAGTACTCGTGAATGTCCAGGCTGCCGTCCTGATAAGCGCGGTAGAAGTCGTCGTTGCGGGATTTGTACTCCCCGGGATCGACTAGCGCCTTGTGGATCAGGAATTCGCCCCAGCGGTGGTCGCTGTCACCGGCGATCAGGGTGTTGTCCAGGTCAAAGATTGCGAGACTCACGGGGTACCTGCGGTTGCTTGGCCAAAGCCGCTAAGCATAGCGGCTCCTCAGGCCGGGCTCAACTGCGCCAATTGCTGAGCGCAATGACTTTATGGAACAATAGGCCGGAGTACTTTTATAACGACTGAAATAAGGATTGGCTGAGTCCCGTGATAGACGCCGAAGGTTTTCGCCCCAATGTGGGTATTGTATTGACCAATGACCAGGGCCAGTTGCTCTGGGCGCGGCGCGTTGGGGGGCAGGATGCCTGGCAGTTCCCGCAGGGTGGTATTCATGAAGGCGAGTCCCCGGAGCAGGCGCTGTACCGGGAGCTGCAGGAAGAGATAGGGCTGACCCGGGCGGATGTGGAGATGCTGGCCTGCACCCGGGGCTGGCTGCGCTATCGCCTGCCCAGTCGGCTGGTGCGTCACAATTCCCAGCCGCTCTGCCTGGGTCAGAAGCAGAAGTGGTTTCTGCTGCGTATGAAATCTCCCGAGAGCCGGATCTGCCTGGAAAACGGCGGTCGCGCCGAGTTCGATGACTGGAGCTGGGTCAGCTACTGGTATCCGCTGGCGAAAGTGGTCGCCTTCAAGCGCGAGGTCTACCGCCGGGCGCTCAAGGAGCTCTCTCCCTATCACTGCCAACTCGAGGCCGCCTGGTTTGACCCGGCCCGTGCACCGGCGAGTCGCACATGCTGAACTCCCTGCGTTCCATCGTCCAGGAGGTTAACGCCGCGCGGGACCTGAAGACCGCGCTGGCGATCATTGTCTCCCGGGTCAAAACTGCCATGAAAACCGAGGTGTGCTCGGTGTATCTGCGCGGCCCCGAGGGCGACTACGTACTGATGGCGACCGAGGGCCTCAACGCCGACGCGGTCGGTCGGGTGCGGCTGAAAGACGGTGAAGGCCTGGTCGGCCGGGTCGTCACCCGGGAAGAGCCCATCAACCTCGAGCAGGCTGAAACCCACCCCAGTTACCAATACTTCCCCGAAACCGGTGAGGAGCGCTTCAGCTCGTTCCTCGGCGTTCCCATTATCCACCACCGTAAAGTGCTGGGGGTGCTGGTGGTCCAGCAGGTGGAACGGCGCCGGTTCGATGAGGGCGATGAAGCGTTTCTGGTCACCATGTCGGCCCAGCTGGCGGGGGTGATCGCCCACGCCGAAGCGACCGGAGTGATGGTGGCCATTGGCGAAAAGGCGGCGCAGGCCAAATTTGCCGGTGTGTCCGGAGCCTCCGGGATTGCCATGGGCGAGGCGGTGGTGATCACTCCGCCGGCCGATCTGCGCTCGGTACCCTATAAAACCTGCACCGATGTGGAGGCGGAGCTCGCCTTTTTCCAGAAGTGCCTGCAGGCGGTGCGGGAAGATATCAAAGGTCTGGGCGAGCAGCTCAAAACCCGGCTGAACCGGGAGGAGCAGGCGCTCTTTGATGCCTATCTGGCGATGCTCAATGATGCGTCGCTGGGGAAAGAAGTCACGGAACGGATTCGCCAGGGGACTGCCGCGCCATCGGCCTGGGCCGATGTGATTCTGGAGCACGAACGCACCTTCAGCAGCATGAATGACGCCTACCTCCGGGAGCGGGCGACGGACCTGAGAGATCTGGGTCGGCGAGTACTCGCTTACCTGCAGGAGTCCAACCAGAAATGCCGCATTTATCCCGATCAGACCATTCTGGTGGGAGAAGAGCTGACCGCCTCCATGCTCGGCGAAATTCCCAAAGACAAGCTCGCCGGCCTGGTGTCGGTGCAGGGCTCGAGCAACTCCCACGTGGCCATTCTCGCCCGGGCCATGGATATCCCCACGGTGATGGCGGCCGTGGACCTGCCCTACACCCAGGTCGATGGGCGGACCCTGATCGTCGACGGCTACAAGGGCACGGTGTACACCGACCCGGGCCCGGAGCTGCGCAAGCACTACAAGGCGATTTATCTCGAAGAGCAGGAGCTGGTCAAGGGCCTGGAAGCGTTAAAGGACCTGCCCTGTGAGACCACCGATCACTACCGGCTGCCGCTATGGGTGAACACCGGTCTGATGACCGATGTGGTCCGCTCCCTGGAGCGCGGCGCCGAAGGGGTCGGCTTGTACCGCACTGAAGTCCCTTTTCTGCTGCGCGATCGCTTTCCCAGTGAGGAGGAACAGCGCTCCATTTATCAGGAGCAGCTCTCGGCGTTCGCGCCTCACACCGTGACCATGCGGACCCTGGATATCGGCGGGGACAAGGCGTTGCCCTACTTCCCCATCGAAGAGGCAAACCCCTTCCTGGGGTGGCGCGGCATCCGCGTCACCCTGGACCATCCGGAGATTTTTCTGGCCCAGATTCGCGCCATGATCAAGGCCAGTGAGGGCCTGGATAACCTGCGAATTCTACTGCCGATGATTACCAGCGTGCCCGAGCTGGAGGCGGCCAAGGTACTGATCTATCGGGCCTTCAACGAATTGCTGGAAGAGGGCCACTCGGTCAAGCTGCCGCCGCTCGGGGTAATGATCGAAGTGCCCTCGGCGGTCTATCAGGCCCGAGAGCTCTCGGCCCGGGTGGACTTCCTGTCGGTGGGCAGCAACGATCTGACCCAATACCTGCTGGCGGTGGACCGAAATAACGCCCGGGTCGCCGATGTCTATCAGGCGTACCATCCGGCGGTGCTGCGGGCGCTGCGCAGCGTGGTCGACGACGGTCACGCCGAGGGCGTCAGCGTGGGGATCTGTGGTGAATTGGCCGGTGACCCGGGGGCGGCCATCCTGCTGATGGCCATGGGCTATGACGTGCTGTCGATGAACGCCACCAACCTGCCCAAGGTCAAGTCGGTGATTCGCAGTATCAGTCTGGAGCAGGCGCGAGGGTTGCTCTCTGAGGTGATGACATTACCTGACGCCGATCAGATCCGCCAGCGCGTCGACGACACCCTGCGTGATCTCGGCGCGACCCGTCTGATTCGCCCCGCCAGTTCCACCGATTGAGTGCCAGTCGGGCGAAGGCACTGTGTTCGTCATCCAACAGTGGTAGTATTCCGCCGCATTGATTTGTCCCACCGTTCACTGACTGCGATAAGCAAGGCTTATGAAATACCCCGAAATTGACCCGGTGGCCGTGAGTATTGGCCCGTTTGAGTTTGCTGGCCAGTCCTATGGTCCGCTGGATATTCACTGGTATGGCCTGATGTACCTGCTCGGCTTTGCCGGCGCCTGGCTTCTGGCGCTGCGCCGGGCGGGTTTTCCGCATTCGGTGGTCCAGCGCTCCCAGGTAGAAAATCTCACGACCTACGTGGCGTTCGGGGTGATTCTGGGGGGGCGCTTTGGTTATGTCTTCTTCTACCATTTCAATTATTGGCTGAGCGACCCAATCTGGTTGTTTCGGGTCTGGGAAGGGGGAATGTCCTTCCACGGTGGGCTGCTTGGGGTCATCGTGGCGCTCTCCCTGTTCGCCTGGCGGACCAAAGTGTCATTCCTGGCACTGACGGATTTTGTTGCGCCACTCGTCCCTATTGGTCTCGGACTTGGGCGCCTGGGCAACTTTATCGGTCAGGAGCTGTGGGGGCGTGCGGCCGATGTGCCCTGGGCCATGGTATTTCCCAAGGACCCCGAGGGCATTGCACGGCATCCCTCGCAGCTTTATCAGGCCACCCTGGAAGGACTGGTGCTCTTTGCTGTGCTGTACTGGTATTCATCCAAACCTCGTCCCAGGGGCACGGTAGCCGGGCTGTTTTTGGTGCTTTACGCCTGTTTCCGGATTTTTGCCGAATTTTTCCGCGAGCCGGATCAGCACATCAGTTTTGATCTGTTTGGCTGGGTCACCCGGGGTCAGTTGCTTTCGTTGCCGATGTTCATTCTCGGTATTGGGCTGCTGGTGTGGAGCTGGCAGCAGCAGGTCACGCGCCGTCAGTCGGGACGCTGAGTTCGAACCTATTGGGGATCAGGTAATTCAACATGCAACAGTATTTAGCGCTGATGCGCGATGTCATCGACAACGGACTGGATCGCGGGGATCGGACGGGAACCGGCACCCGGTCGGTATTCGGGCGGCAGCTTCGATTTGACCTGTCCGACGGCTTTCCGTTGGTCACCACCAAAACCGTGCACTTGAAAAGTGTGATTGTCGAGCTCTTGTGGTTTCTTCAGGGGCGCACGGACGTCACCTGGCTGCAGGAGCGCGGCTGTAAAATCTGGAACGAATGGGCCACGGCGGAGGGCGATCTGGGCCCGGTGTACGGCAAGCAGTGGCGCAGTTGGGCCTGCCCCGATGGCCGCACCATCGATCAGATCAGCGAGGTGATCGAGCAGATTCGCACCAACCCCAACTCCCGACGCCTGATTGTTAGCGCCTGGAATCCGGCGGACCTGCCGGACGAGTCCCTGAGCCCCCAGCAGAATGCTGAGCAGGGGCGGATGGCTCTGGCGGCCTGCCATACTCTGTTTCAGTTTTATGTGGCGGACGGGAAATTGTCCTGCCAGCTCTACCAGCGCAGCGCTGACCTGTTTCTGGGGGTGCCCTTCAACATCGCCAGCTATGCGCTGCTGACCCATATGATTGCCCAGCAGTGCGATCTGGAAGTGGGGGACTTTGTGCACACCTTCGGTGATTGCCACCTGTACCACAATCACCTGACCGACGATATTGTCTACGAGCAATTGCGCCGCGAGCCCCGCTCGCTCCCAAAGCTGGTGATCGGGCGCCGACCGGACTCGGTATTTGATTATCAGCTGGAAGATTTCCGGTTTGAGGGGTACGACCCCCACCCGAGAATCAAGGCGCCGATCGCGGTGTGAAGCTCGTCACAGAAAAGGGGAACCTTGACGTATGACTGTGGCCTTAATAGTGGCGGCTGCCCGCAATGGAGTCATTGGCCGAAATAATGAGCTGCCGTGGCATCTGCCCGGTGACCTGAAGTATTTCAAATCGGTGACCCTTGGCAAGCCGGTCATCATGGGGCGCAAGACCCATGAATCCATCGGGCGCCCGCTGCCCGGACGGCTCAACATTGTGGTGAGCCGACAGTCGCGAGTGGCGCAGGATCCGAACCTGCGCTGGGTAACCAGTATCGAGGCCGCGATTGCCTTGGCTCGTCGGGAACAGCCGGACGCTGAGGAAATCATGGTTATGGGCGGTGAAGAGATTTACTGCCAGAGTTTACCTCTGGCCGATCGGGTCTATCTGACCCGGATCGACCTGGAGGTGGAAGGAGATGCTCACTTTCCGCCACTCAGCGGCGAAGAGTGGCACCTCACCGACGAGCAGCCCGGAGCGGATAACGCTTCGGTGGGGCACGTCTTTCAGCGGTATGATCGTATTACCGTTTGATGACAGCGCAAATGCATTGGTCAATTTTTAAGCAGGTGTTACTTTAAGCAGACAGTCAGTGGGACAATTTGTTACCTGAGTGATACTTATCTACTCACTTGGGAAACGGTTTCCTTAAAGCATTGAATGTGAAGTAAGCCTCTTATTACAATGCTGCGTTCTTGGCTGCCTCGTAGAGGTTTTTGCCAGCCTTTTGAAGGCACTGTGTGGATAACGTGTTGTGTGGCAGCTGCCTGTCGCAAACTCATCTGATGCAAGCACCCGAGTTGGGGGAAATATGAAAAAGCAGCGATTGAAAGCCGTGGCTCTGACCACCGCGCTTTCTGCCGGCGCGCTAATGGGTAGCGTTGCCGTGGCAGATGAAACCCTGGAGCAGATTCTCCAGGTCGGTGAGGCCAAAACCGCAATGGCCCAGGAATCTCAACAGCGGATTGACCGCCTGGCCCAGGAAACCGACGATCTGCTGCAGCAGTTCAAGGTGGTAAACAAGGAAATTGAAGGTCTGCGTACCTACAATCTCCAGCTGGAGCGCCAAATCGAAGCGCAACTGCGTGTACTGCGCGATCTGGATCAGTCCATCGAACAGGTCACCGTGATCGAGCGTCAGATTCAGCCGCTGGTCATGGATATGCTGGATGCCCTGGAACAGTTCGTGGAGCTGGACATGCCCTTCCACTTGGAAGAGCGTCGTGCCCGCCTGCAGATGTTGCGTGACAATCAGGATCGCGCCGATATCTCCGTGGCCGAAAAATTCCGTCAGGTGCTGGAAGCCTATCGCATCGAATCCGAATACGGCCGCTTCCTCGACACTTACCGCGATACGCTGGAAGTGGATGGCCAAGAGCGTGAAGTGAACATTCTGCGCGTGGGTCGTATTTCCCTCATGTATCAGACCACAGATACCGAGCAGCAGGGCGCCTGGGATAAAGAACAGGAAGCCTGGGTTCCGCTCGACGATTCTTACCGGAATCACATTCTCAAGGGTCTGCGCATTGCCCGTGACCAGGCAAGCCAGGACATCATGATGTTACCCGTTCAGGCTCCGGAGGCAGCACAATGAAGATGACGTTTTTGAAGGGCTCTCTGGTTGCCCTGACAGCGGGTCTGCTGAGCGCCAATGTCGCTCTGGCCCAAGACGATGACCAGGCCGGTTCGCTCGACGAGCTGCTGGAGATGGTGCGTGAATCACGCATCAACGAATCCGAGGAACATCGTCAGCGCGAAGCTGAGTTCCGACAGGAGCGCGGCCAGCAACAGCAGTTGCTGGAGCAGGCTCGCCAGACTCGTGCGGAAGAAGAAAACCGCTCTGAGACCCTGGAAGCCCGCTACGACGAGCAAGAGCTCGAAGTGGATGCCAAGCGCAACCAGTTGAACGAGCGTCTGGGTTCTCTGCGCGAGCTGTTTGGTCACCTGACCTCAACCGCAGGCGACCTGCGCTCTACGATCAACACCTCCATCATCAGTGCTCAGTACCCTGATCGCGGTGAATTTCTGGCGGGCCTGATCGACAAGATGAACAGCAACACTCGCCTGCCCAGCATCGAGGAAATCGAGCGTCTGTGGTACGAAGTGCAGCGTCAGATGGTCGAAAGCGGTCGTATCGTTACCTTTAACGGTGAAGTGATCAAGCCCAATGGCGACAAGGTAGAGCAGGAAGTCGTCCGTATCGGTTCCTACAACCTGGTTTCCGAAGGTAAGTACCTGGCCTTCATTCCGGATGGTGCCAAGATGGAAGAGCTGGCTCGCCAGCCTGCCGGCAACATTCAGGACGCGGCAGCCAACCTGCAAGCGGCCGATTCTGGCCTGGTTCGTGTGGGTATCGACCCCACTGGCCCGACCGGCGGTTCACTGCTGACTGCGCTGATTGACAGCCCCACCTGGGGTGAGCGCTGGCACCAGGGCGGTGGCGTAGGCTACGTCATCACCGCCGTGGGTATCTTCGGCTTCCTGCTGGGTATCTGGCGGATCATCGTACTGAGCGCGGTCAGTGCCAAAGTGAGCTCTCAGTTGAAGTCCAGCACTCCGAGCGCTAACAACCCGCTGGGTCGCGTGCTGCAAGTGGCTGAGGACAACAAAGGGGTTGATCCCGAGACTCTGGAGCTGAAGCTTGAAGAAGCCGTTCTGAAAGAGCGTCCGAAGATCGAAAGTGGTCTGGCCCTGCTGAAAATCATCGCTGCCGTTGCGCCGCTGATGGGTCTGCTGGGTACGGTGGTCGGTATGATTCTGACCTTCCAGGCGATCACCATCTTTGGCGCCGGCGATCCGAAGAACATGGCAGGCGGTATCTCCTCCGCTCTGATCACCACCGTTCTGGGTCTGGTTGTGGCAATTCCGACTGTATTGCTGCACACCATTGTTAACGGTCGCGCCAAGCGTATCATCCACATTCTGGATGAGCAGACTACCGGCATCGTTGCCGAGAACTCCGAGCGCAATAAGTAGGAGATAGACCATGACGGCAATAATGGAAGCGTTTGCAGCCATTAAAGCCTTTTTGGATCAAGGGGGCGGTGTGCTTGTGCTCATCGCCATCCTAACCTTCCTGATGTGGACCCTCATCTTTGAGAGGGTCTGGTACTTCAAAGGTGGTCTGAAAAGCGATGTCCAGGCGGCACTGGATCAGTGGGAAAGCCGTAGTGAGCGGAAATCGTGGAATGCCCACCAAATTCGTGAGGCGATGATTTCCCGGATCTCCGAGAAGATCAACACCAACATGGACATGATTGCCACCATGGTAAGTCTGTGCCCTCTGTTGGGTCTGCTCGGTACCGTGACCGGTATGATCGAGGTGTTTAACGTTCTGGCGATGACGGGCGGCGGCGACGCCAAACAGATGGCCGGCGGCGTATCGCGGGCAACAATTCCGACCATGGCAGGTATGGTGGCGGCCCTTTCCGGCCTGTTTGCCAACACTTACCTTGAGCGGATTGCCGATCGCGAAAATCACCTGTTTGCCGATCACCTGACGATGGATCACTAAGGCGAGCACCCAGTTTAAACCCGGTATTTAAGAGATATCCCATGAGCAGGAACAATCAGAAAGCCGAAGAAGAAGCTCAGGCCATTGACTTGACGCCCATGCTCGATGTGGTGTTCATCATGCTGATCTTCTTCATCGTGACTGCTACATTCATTAAAGAGACGGGGGTTGAAGTCAATCGTCCTGAAGCGACCACTGCGGATCCGAAGGAAGAAGCTGCGATCCTGATTGCCGTTAACGCAAATAACGAAATCTGGATTGACAAACAGCAAGTGGACAAACGTGGTGTCCGGGCTCAAATTGAGCGTTTGCAGGCCGAAAACCCGAATGGGACAGTGGTTATCCAGGCGGATGAGGGTGCGGATATGGAGTTTGTTATCGCCATTACAGAGTCCGCACGCGAGCTGGGTATTACCAACGTCGCTGTCTCCACTGAAGAGAACTAGGCTGCTATGAATTTTGCAAGAGTAGGTATCGCGGGGGGGTTGTCGGTCGTCGTGACGGTGGCCCTGCTGTTTTTGATGCAGTCCTTGATCAATGCTGACCTTGGTCAGGACGAGAAGCAGGAAGATCGTAAGATCGCCGATATCCATATGCCGGATACGGAGATTGAAACTCAGTACGAGGCGGCTAAGCCACAGAAGCCGGAGGACCCCAATGAGCCTCCGCCGGATATTCCGGAGCCCGAGTTCGATTCTCCGGACGTTGATGCCAGTGCTTTGAACATGGCAGCTCCAAATATGGGGCTAGACATGAACATGGGTACGGGTGGCAACTTCTCCGGTGACGGTGAATATATGCCCATCGTGGCCGTGGCGCCTGAATACCCGCGTCGAGCGGCTCAGCGTGGAATCGAAGGCTTTGTGACGGTGAGCTTTACCGTGACAGCCAATGGTTCTACCCGCGACGTAATGGTGGTGGATGCTGTGGACACCGAAGGCCGTGAAACCAGCATCTTCAACCGCTCAGCGATTCGCGCTGCAGAGCGTTTCAAATTCCGTCCGCGGGTCGTAGACGGCGAGCCGGTGGAAGTAGCCGGTGTTAGCTATCGTTTCGTCTTTGAACTGGCGGACGAGTAGGTTGGGGGTTATGACAGTGAATAAACTACAAGCATTTTTTGCCGGTACGCTGAATCGCAGCCTGTTGGCGGCGGCGCTGTTCACCGCTCCTGCCGTCTCCACTGTGGTTGTGAATGAGGTGGCTCCGGGTGCTGCTGGTTGGCTGCAGGGGTCTGTGTTGGCTCAAGAGCTGATTCAGCCGTCCAGCACGCCACCGGAAACACGACGGATTCCCGGTATTAGTCAGCGGTTGAATGAAGAGCTCTCCGAAGTTCAGAGTTTTATTGATCCTGAAGAGGACTCTGGTCGCGAACCCGATCTGAACGAGGCCCTGCGTCTGCTGCAGGAAATGGAGAGCAATATCTCTGAGTATAACGCTTACGAGCAGGCTCAGATTTATAACTTCATCGCCAATGTCCATTTCCAGATGGACAACATTGATCGCACCATTGATGCCTTTGAACAGGTCGTAGCTCGCTCCCCACAGATCCCATCTGGCCTGGAGACGTCGACCTGGCAGGTACTGGGCAAGCTGCATATGCAGGAAGAGAACTTTGATGCAGCACTGGATGCCTTCGAGAACTGGACCAATATGGTCACCAGTATCGATGCTGACGAGTACTACATTTTCTCTCTGCTGTTCTACCAGATGGGCGATGCAGATCGCGCGCTGGTTCATGTCAACGAAGCGGTTGAGATGGCTGAACAGAATGGTGAGATTCCAGAGGAGAACTGGTATGCCATGCAGCGTCTGCTGTACTTCGAAAAAGAAGACTACAGAAACACGCTGAATGTGTTGAAGAAAATGGTCCGGGATTACCCGAAGGTGTCTACTTGGCGCCAGTTGTCTGACATGTACAGCTTACTGGAAGAGTTCGACAATCGTCTGCACTCTCTGGAAGTGGTGTATCTGCTGGATGGCTTGGACAAGGAAAACATCCTGGTGTCCATGGCTTCCATGTATCTCGATCGTGATATTCCTTACAAGGCCGCCAAGGTTCTTGAGAAAGGTATCTACGAAGATGAGATCATTGAGCCCACCTCCCGCAACCTGGAACTCTTGGCCAACGCCTGGAGCATGGCTCAGGAAGTCGAAAAATCCATGGTTGAAATGGAAAAGGCCGCCGAGAAGTCTGATGAAGGTGATCTGTTTGCTCGCCTGTCTGCCATCTACATGCTGAATGATCGTTACGAGGATTCAGTGGAGGCTGCTCGAGAAGCACTGGATAAGGGCGTGGATCGTGCCGATCAGGTCTACCTCCGTATGGGTACAGCCCTGGTGAATCTGGAGCGGTATGACGACGCCATAGAAGTGTTGAAAGAGGCCGCCAAGGACAAGCGTAGCGAAGAGGCTGCAAAGCAGTGGATTGGCTATGCGGAAGACGAAAAGGCGCGTGAAGAAAAAGCTCGTCGTGATGAAGAGCGTTATCAAGAGCGCAAGCGTAAGTGGGAAGAGGAAGATGGTCTGGTATTGCCAGGCGCTTAAACCCCTGCTCTCAACGCACAAAAAAACCGGCTTCGAGCCGGTTTTTTTGTATCGGGAAAACATTGAATGCAGCGCGCTTGGCGTCCCTGCCAAGTGCCCGTAAGGAGGCGGGCTCAGTCTAGCTTACTCAGATCCCGTACGGCGCCTTTGTCGGCACTGGTGGCCAGCATGGCGTAGGCTTTCAAGGCGGTACTGACTTTGCGCGGACGGGCTTCTCGGGGTTTCCACGCCCGCTCGCCCCGCGCATTCATGGCGTCGCGGCGCGCCTGCAATTGTTCGTCGCTCAGGCGCACTTCGATCTTGCGGTTGGGGATATCGATCAGAATGGTATCGCCGTCCTCGACCAGACCAATGGCGCCACCCGCCGCCGCTTCCGGCGATACGTGTCCGATCGACAGGCCGGAGGTTCCGCCGGAGAAGCGGCCGTCTGTCAGCAGCGCGCACTCCTTACCCAGCCCCTTGGATTTCAGGTAGCTGGTGGGGTACAGCATTTCCTGCATGCCGGGACCACCGCGAGGCCCTTCGTACCGGACAATCACCACTTCACCGGCTTTGACTTTTCCGCTGAGAATCGCATCCACGGCTTCGTCCTGACTTTCCACAACGCGCGCGGGCCCTTCAAACACCCAGCAGCTCTCGTCGACACCTGAGGTTTTCACCACACAGCCGTCCAGGGCGATATTGCCCTTCAGGACCGCCAGACCTCCTTCGCGGGTAAAGGCGTGCTCCAGTGAGCGGATACAGCCGTTGGCTCGGTCGTCATCGAGGCTGGGCCAGCGAGTGGCCTGACTGAACGCCTGTTGGGTCGGGATGCCCGCCGGACCGGCCTTGTAAAAGGTGCGCACCTCATTGGAGGTGGTCGTCGTAATATCCCAGTGATCCAGCGCTTCCTGGAAGGTGTTGCTGTGAACGGTGGGCAGGTCGGCATGGAGCAGGCCGGCCCGGTTGAGTTCGGCTAGAATACTCATGACCCCACCGGCGCGGTGTACGTCTTCAATGTGATAGAGCTGAGTGTTGGGCGCGACTTTACACAGCTGAGGAATCTCGCGGGACAGGCGGTCGATATCGAACATGGTGAAATCGACTTCGCCCTCCTGCGCGGCCGCCAGCAGGTGCAGAATGGTATTGGTGGAGCCGCCCATGGCAATATCCAGGGCTATGGCGTTCTCAAAGGCTTTGAAGTTGGCGATAGAGCGCGGCAACACCCGTTCATCGTCTTCTTCGTAGTAGCGCTTGGTAATGTCCACGATACGTCGGGCCGCTTCCAGGAACAGCTCTTCCCGGTCGGCGTGAGTGGCCAACATGGTGCCGTTACCGGGAAGCGACAGGCCGAGTGCCTCGGTCAGGCAGTTCATGGAGTTGGCGGTAAACATGCCGGAGCAGGAGCCACAGGTCGGGCAGGCGGAGCGCTCGTACTCAGCTACCGTTTCGTCGTCCACCGAGTCGTCAGCGGCAATGACCATGGCGTCAATCAGGTCCAGATTGTGGTCCGCGAGCTTGGTTTTACCCGCTTCCATGGGGCCGCCGGAGACAAAAATTACAGGAATGTTCAACCGCATGGCGGCCATCAGCATTCCGGGGGTGATTTTGTCGCAGTTGGAGATGCACACCAGGGCGTCGGCACAGTGGGCATTGACCATGTATTCGACGGAGTCGGCGATGATGTCCCGCGACGGCAGACTGTAGAGCATGCCGTCGTGGCCCATGGCGATGCCATCGTCGACCGCAATGGTGTTGAACTCTTTGGCCACACCACCGGCTTTTTCGATTTCCCGCGCAACCAGTTGGCCCATGTCCTTGAGGTGAACATGGCCGGGCACAAACTGGGTAAAGGAGTTGGCGACGGCGATAATGGGTTTATGAAAGTCTTCGTCTTTCATCCCGGTGGCACGCCACAGGGCGCGAGCACCAGCCATGTTCCGGCCAGCGGTGGTGGTCTTGGAGCGATAAACGGGCATGGTTCTACTCTTCGTCTGACGTCATAAAAAAGGCGCCAATAATAGCAGAAAACCTTTCAAGTGGCGTCGCGTCGGGCTTGTTGTGGTCGGAGGGACCGGGCCGCTGTGGGGTACAGCCTTTCAAGACACGCCGTAAACCCATCCATGGGGGCTCGCATCGCGGGTCCCCCGCTCCACGGTCTTGAAACGGTATACCCCGCTCCGGTCCTCAGTGCCATTCAATGACTTGGGTGTTTGTAGGGCGGATAAGCGAAAGCGCATCCGCCGTCGTTGGGTAGACCGTAATCCGACAGAGGCCCAAGACCACGAATTTGTCGGATTACGCTTACGCTAATCCGACCTACTCACTGAGAATCCGCTAGTTCCCTGAACTGTACGTTGGCACGGCGGAGGTTGGGTAACCCTGTGTGAGACCGTCACCCGCCTGGACGGCGGGTGATGAGCCCCCATGGATGGGTTTACGGCGTGTCTCACACAGGGTTACCCAACCGTAGCGTTCCAATACGAAGCGCTTTGGTATTTACCGCTTATCTTGAAACTGTACACTCCGCAGCGGACCGGACGTGAAGCCGCCTCGGACTACAGGTTTTTAATAAAAATCTTCGAATTCCGCTGATAGTTATACAACCGCCGCCGCGCAACAGGGAGGTCATCAATCTGCGCCTGAACAAACCCCTGCTCGATAAACCAATGAGCCGTCTGGGTGGTCAGCAGAAACAACTGCTTGATGCCCTGACGCCGCGCCATTTTCTCCATCTGAGTGAGCAGTGTCGACGCCCGGCCGCCTTTGCGGTATTCCGGATGGGTGACCACACAGGCCAGCTCCGCACTCTCCTCAAAGGGATACATGGCCGCACAGGCGATGATGGTGCCGTCTTTTTCCAGCACATGGAACCGGTCGATCTCCGTCTCCAGCAGCTCCCGGGAGCGGCGCACCAGAATGCCCTCATTCTCCAGCGGTGCGATCAGCTCCAGAATCCCGCCGACATCATCAATCGTGGCCCGGCGTAGCTGTTCGTAACTGTCCGAGTGCACCATGGTCCCCATACCGTCTCGGGTGAACAGTTCGCTGAGCATGGCGCCGTCGGCGGCGTAACTGAACAGTTGGGCGCGGGGCACGCCCTGCAGGCAGGCCAGATAACAGGCCGAGAGTGCCTGACGGATATCGCCGCTGATCTGTTCGCCCTGTTGTTCCAGAAAGTCCCGGCACTCCTGCACCGCCAACTGCCTGACCAGTTCTCCGTTGGCATCGCTGACACCTTCGGCTTCTATAAACGCCAACAGCTTGTCCGCTTTCAACGCCGAGGCCACTTGAGTGGCAACATCAGTGAACGAAAGATTGAAGGCTTCACCGGTGGTGGAATAGCCGAGTGGCGAGAGCAGGGCGATGGCACCGGAGTCGAGTACGGTATTGAGAGAGCGGGTGTTGATCCGGCGGACCTTACCGGTGTGCTGCAGATCGACCCCGTCGAGCACGCCGTGGGGCATGGCCACCACAAAGTTGCCGCTGATCACCTGCATGCGAGCGCCGTGCATGGGGGAGTTGGGCACCCCGGTGGATAGGGCGGCTTCCATCTGGATGCGGGCCTGGCCAATGGCCTGGGTGACCTGTTCCAGGTTGGCGGCGTCGGTCACTCGCAGGTTGCGGTGAAACTGGCTCTCGATGCCGGACTCGGCCAGTCGGGCGTCGATCTGCGGGCGTGCACCGTGCACCACCACCAGTCGCACACCCAGGCTGCTGAGCAGGGCGATGTCGTAGATGATGTTGCCGTAGTTGGGGTGCACCAGGGCCTCGCCGGGTAACATCAACACAAAGGTTTTACCCCGGTGTGCATTGATGTAGGGCGAGGAGTGCCTGAACCATTTGACGTAGTCTTGGGTTGAACCGGTCAAAGCGTTAGTTCCTTTTGTCAGACACAGGGGGTTCGGACGCCGCCGTGTCGGGCTGGATGCAGAAGCGATCAATCAGCCCGCTGAGAATGTCCACCGCCGGTGCCAGCTGTTGAATGTCGATGAACTCGTCGGGTTGATGGGCCTGGTTGATCGAGCCGGGCCCGAGCACCAGCGTTTCCATGCCCAAAGATTGCAGAAACGGGGCCTCAGTGGCGAAGGCCACCGCCTCACTGGTGTGGCCCGTGAGACGCTCACAGGCCTTTACCAGGGCGGAGTGCTCGTCCTGCTCGAAGGGCTCCACGCCGGCAAACAGTTCCGATAACACAATGTCGGTACCCGAGCGCTCGGCAATGGGGCGCAGGCGCCGGTCGATGGCCGCGCGCAGCTCGTCGTTGTCCATCCCGGGCAGCGCCCGCAGGTCGAAATGTAATTCGCACTCGGCGCAAATCCGGTTGGGGTTGTCGCCGCCATGGATGCAGCCGAGGTTCATGGTAGGCACATCCACCTGAAAACCGGGGTTGCGATAGCGGGTCTGCAGTTCGCTCCGGTACGTGAGCAGCTCGGAGATGACCCCGTGCATGGTTTCCAGAGCGTTCTTGCCCAGCGCCGGGTTCGAGGAGTGCCCGCTGGCGCCTCGCACCCGAATCGACTCCATCATGATGCCCTTGTGCATGCGCACCGGGCGCAGCTCGGTCGGTTCCCCAATCACCGCGTAGCGCGCCTTGGGGCGCCCCAGCTCCACCAGCGCCCGGGCGCCGCTCATGCTGCTCTCTTCATCGGCGGTGGCGATGACGATCAGGGGTTGCGCCAGAGGTTGATCAGCAACCGCATCGATGGCCGCGAGCACCGCCGGGAAAAAACCTTTCATGTCGGTGGCGCCCAGACCGTAGAGCTTGCCGTCTCTTTCCGTGAGCGAAAAGGGGTCGCTCTGCCAGCGGTTCTGATCGTAGGGCACAGTATCGCTGTGGCCGGACAGCACCAACCCACCGGCGCCCGAGCCCTTGGTGGCAATCAGGTTGTACTTGCCACTCTTGCCCGGTACCGCCAGAAGCTCGCACTGGAAGCCGCGAGCTTCGAGCCAGTCGGCCAGCAGGTCGAGCACCTTGCGGTTGCCCATATCCCATTGGGGGGCGGAGCAGCTCACCGACGGTTGGGCGACCAACTGGGCCAGCTGGTCAGAATACAGTTTGAGATCGAAAGTCATACACGGCCGGATTCAGAGGAATTATATCGGCAGTGTAATACAGGACGGAAATCATCGGTAGGGCACGCCAACAAACCCGGGTAGGTCGGGTTAGCCGAAGGCGTAACCCGACGTTTGGCGCGAGGCATGGGTTGTCGGCTTACGGCCTTCAGCCTAAGCCGACCTACGGATGGAGCGGTGTGGCCGTTGTCGATTACCCAAACACGCCTTTGAAGAAGAAGAAAAACAGAATGGCCAACCCGGCCCCGGCCGGCAGGGTAATGACCCAGGACATGAAAATGGTGCCGATGACCCGCAGGTTCAGGGCGCCGATACCCCGGGCCAGGCCCACGCCTAAGACCGCACCCACAAGGGTCTGGGTGGTCGATACCGGAAGGCCGGTACCCGAGGCGAGCACGACGGTACCGGCCGCGCCCAGTTCAGCCGCAAACCCTCGGCTCGGGGTCAGTTCGGTGATTTTCTTGCCGATGGTGGCAATCACTTTCCAGCCGTAGGTAGCCAGACCAATGACGATCCCTCCTGCCCCGATGAGCAGAACCCAGGCCGGGATGGCGGCCTCGGCGCTGACGGACTGGGTCGTGACTACACTGACCACCGCCGCGAGAGGGCCAACCGCGTTCGCCACATCGTTGGAGCCGTGGGCGAAGGCCATGGCACAGGCGGTGAAAATCATCAGAATGCCGAATACGCGTTCGACACTGGTGAAGCGGTGAACAGAGTCGGCTTCGTTATCCCGCTTGATGCTACGCATCATGCGTATGCCGAGGAGCGCGACCAGAACGCCGATCACGGCGGATATTCCCATACTCTCGAAAAAGTTGGGCTGAAAAGCCGAGTCACTCAATACGTGTTTGAGGCCTTTCACCAGGGTGACCATGGCAATCAGGAAGCCCACGGCGAACATGTACAGGGGGATATAGCGCTTGGCGTTGCTGAAGGGGTCCTCGGTATTGAGGATCAGTTTCTGCACCGAGCGGAACAGCCAGAACGAAATGGTCCCTGCCAACAGGGGTGATACGACCCAGCTTGCGACGATAGTTCCGACCTTGTCCCAGTCCACCGCGTCCATGGAGATGCCCACAGCGGCGAAACCGACAATGGCGCCCACGATGGAGTGGGTGGTGGAGACCGGCCAGCCGAGAATGCTGGCGATCAACAGCCAGGTGCCGGCGGCCAGCAAGGCCGATAGCATCCCGAAAACCAGAAGATCCGGGTTTTCCGTCATGATGGCGGGATCGACAATTCCCTTGCGGATGGTGGAGGTCACTTCGCCACCAGCGAGGTAGGCGCCGAGGAACTCGAACACCATGGCCACCAGAATGGCCTGTTTGATGGTCAGTGCTCGCGAGCCCACCGAGGTGCCCATGGCGTTGGCGACGTCGTTGGCGCCAACCCCCCAGGCCATAAAGACGCCAAAGATGCAGGCGAGGATGAGCAGCGTCTGGCCGTATTCTGCGATCACGGTCATGTGGTTACCCCAATATTATGTGACAGGATTGAATTAACGCGCGAGCAGCAGTTCGAGACGGCCGCCGACATCCTGAGCGCGATTGGCGAGGTCACCGATCCAGTCGATCACCTTGTAAAGAAACATCACGTCCACCGGCGGAAGGTCGGCCTCCAGGCTGTACAGGGTGGCGCGCATTTCCACTTCCAGTTGGTCGGTCTTGCGTTCCAGGGCATCTAGCTCCTGAATCATTTTTTCCACAATGCCCAGTTCCCGACCACTGAAGCCGGTTTCCAGCAGTTCATCCAGCTCGTTGATGGCCACCAGCGCCTGCTCGGCGGCTTTCACCGCGGCGCCCACATACTCCAGGGTCATGTCCTGCATGGTGGCGGGAATGGTCATCTTGCGGCCGAGCATGATGCCGGCAATGTCTTTGGCGCGGTTGGCAATGCGGTCCTGCATGCTCAGCAGTTCCAGCAGGTCGGTGCGCGGGACAGGCAGGAAAAGGCTCTTGGGCAGGTGCAGGCGGAGCTGCTTCTTCAGGGCATCGGCCTCTCGCTCCAGCTCGACAATACGCTGTTGAACGGTTTCGACCTGCTCCCAATCGTCGGCGATCACGCACTCAAAGAAGCGCTGCAGCTCGCCGGTGGCGCGGATGGCCACGGCCATGTGCTCCTGCATGGGCTTGATCGGAGAGCGCCCAAACAGGTTCGAGAAAGGGTTGTTGATAGCCATAGCGGTAGTTCCCCCTTGCGAAAGTGCGGGCAGTATAAAAACTTATGCCCGGCAGGTCACCCTTGAATTTGACATTTTTATGACAGAATCCCTGGTCATACCCCTGCCGTGTATGGTTCGTTCGGGGCGAAGCGCCTTTCCTTGGTGTTGTCCGCGGATCAGACAGGCTACAATCGGGCGCATTGATTAAAGAACGGGAATGCGCCTTATGGCCTCAGTTGCTACTGCACAGCATAGCCTCGATTTACGCCGCCTGGTGGATGATCTGGTCAAGGACGAGCGCCTGGGACAGGAAGACGCCAATCGCCTGCTGGGTGCCGTCCGGACCCGCGAGCAGGCGATGATGCACCCCCTGGCCTATATTGCCTCCCAGGGGCTGGAGGATCTGGCCCGCCCGGGCAAGGTGCTCGATGGCGATACCCTGACCGCCTGGCTGGCCGAAAAGGCCGAGCTGCCGGTCTATCACATCGACCCGCTCAAGATCGACGTGCCCAAGGTGACGGATGTGATGTCCTACGCCTTCGCCAAGCGCCACGGCATCCTCTGCGTGGAAGTGACCCAGGAAACCGTGGTGGTGGCTTGCACCCAGCCCTTTATCACCGGCTGGGAGCCCCAGTTGGAGCACGTGGCGCGGCGCAGCGTCAAACGGGTGTTCGCCAACCCGGCGGATATTGACCGGCATCTGGTGGAGTTCTATACCCTGGCCCGCTCGGTGAATCGGGCCAGCGGCGGCCCCGGCGCCAGCGGTGCGGGTAACTTCGAGCAGTTGGTGGACCTGGGCAGCTTCAGCGATGACCCGGAGGCCAACGATCAGCATGTGGTGAAGATCGTCGACTGGCTGCTGCAGTACGCCTACGACCAGCGTGCCAGTGACATTCATATCGAGCCGCGCCGGGAGGTGGGCCGGGTGCGGTTTCGCATCGACGGGGTGCTCCACCCGGTGTACGAGCTGCCCGCCAATGTCGCCAACGCGGTCACCAGCCGGTTCAAGGTGCTGGCCCGGATGAACATCGCCGAGAAGCGCAAGCCCCAGGACGGCCGGATCAAGACCCGACGCAGCGATGACAGCGAAGTAGAGCTGCGCCTGTCCACTCTGCCCACCGCCTTTGGCGAAAAGCTGGTACTGCGGATTTTCGACCCGGATGTGCTGCTGCGCAGCTTTGCCGATTTGGGGCTGGTGGGCGAAGATTACGAACGCTGGCGGGGCATGCTCGAGCGGCCCAACGGCATTGTCCTGGTGACCGGCCCCACAGGCTCGGGGAAAACCACCACGCTGTACTCCTCTCTGCGCCAGATTGCCACGGAGGAGGTGAATGTCAGCACCATTGAAGACCCGATCGAGATGGTGGAGGAGCACTTCAATCAGACGCAGGTGCATCACAAGATCGGGCTGGATTTCGCGGCGGGCATTCGCACTCTGATGCGTCAGGACCCGGATATCATCATGGTGGGGGAGATCCGCGACCTGGAGACGGCGCAGATGGCCGTGCAGGCGGCCTTGACTGGACATCTGGTGTTGTCCACGGTGCATACCAATGATGCGCCGGCGACGGTGGCGCGTCTTCTGGACCTGGGCATTCCGCCCTATCTGATCAATGCGACTCTCTTGGGAGTGATGGCGCAGCGTCTGGTACGCACGTTGTGTCCGCACTGTAAGGAGGAGGGGGAGATCAGTTCGGAGGACTGGCAGCAGTTGGTGACGCCCTGGAAGGTGTCGGTGCCGCAGCGGATTTATCGGCCGGTGGGTTGTCTTGAGTGTCGCAATACGGGGTATCTGGGGCGTCAGGGGTTGTATGAGATTCTGCTGTTGTCGGAGTCGGTGAAGGATCGGATCGGGACTGAGACGAGTCTGGGGGAGTTGCGCAAGCAGGCGATGCGCGAGGGGATGCGCACGCTTCGCTTATCCGGCGCCCAGAAGGTCGCCGCCGGCCTGACCACCGTAGAAGAAGTCATGCGCGTCGCTCCACCTCCCGAAAAAGAACGCTGATGATTGTGGGTGGTTCTATGGGGGTCCGGTCTGTTGAGGGGTATAGCCTTTGGAGACCCGCCGTAAACCCTTCCCTGGGGGCTTCTCGTCGGCTCCCTGCCTCCGAGAGTCTCCAAAGGCTATACCCCTCAACAGCCCTCAGTGCCAAAGTTCGCGTAGGGCGGATAAGCAAAGCGCATCCGCCGTAACCCAAAGTTAACGTTTGGCTAAGGCGGATCGGCCCGACGCCCCGGAATGCGAAGCCCGCATCCGCCGTAACCCAACTATAAGCCCCAACAAAACAAACAACGGAGCTCCCAAATTTATGTTCGACCCAAACCAGGTCCCCGCCGAACTCCACGAAGCCACCCGCAAACGCTTCGATGACTTTTACGAGGTCATCGAGCAGAGGGAGCTGGATCGTCCGGAGTCACTCTTGCCCAAAGGGGTGTCGGAAGCGGCGTTCCGCGAACAGATGAACACTGCGTTCGCCGCCAGCGAATACATCGCGAAAACCGCTACGACCCGACCGGAGCTGTTGTTGGAGTTGGTGCGTTCCGGGGCGTTGTTTGCGCCGCTGGAGGACGGCTCTTTTCCCGATCTGGTCGAGGCCGTGGCGGCCTGTGAGGATGATGGGGCGTTGGATAAGGTGCTGCGTCGGGAGCGTCACCGGGCCATGGTGCGCATCATCTGGCGGGATCTGAATCGTCTGGGTTCCATGCGGGAGATTACCGATGAGTTGTCCCGCTTCGCCGAGGCGGCGATTCAGTGCACGCTGGATTACCATTTTGAGCAGCTCAAACCCCGTTGGGGGGTGCCGACCGGTAAGCACAGCGGCAAGCCGCAGCCGTTGATTGTGCTTGGCATGGGCAAGTTGGGGGCCCGGGAGCTGAATGTGTCTTCGGACATTGACTTGATCTTCGCCTACCCGGAGGCGGGGGAAACCCAGGGTGGGTCGCGCTCGCTGGGCAATCAGGAGTTTTTCACCCGACTGGGGCAGCGGTTGATCAAAAGCCTGGATGCGCCCACCGCTGAAGGTTTTGTGTTCCGGGTGGATATGCGCCTGCGCCCTTATGGTCAGAGCGGGGCGCTGGTGTCGAATTTCGATGCCATGGAGGAGTACTACCAGAGTCAGGGCCGGGATTGGGAGCGCTATGCCATGATCAAGGCCCGTCCGGTGGCGGCCAGCGGTGAGGGGGCCAAGCCGGCGGCGGAGGAGTTGGTGGAGTTGCTGCGGCCGTTCACCTATCGCCAGTACATCGATTTCAGCGTGATTGAATCCCTGCGGGCCATGAAAGGACTGATCAGCCGCCAGGTGCAACGCCGGGGCATGAGCGAGGATGTGAAGCTTGGTGAGGGCGGTATTCGGGAAATCGAGTTTGTGGTCCAGGTGTTCCAACTGATTCGCGGTGGGCGGGACCCGCGCCTTCGTGAGCGACAGGTGTGTGAGCTGCTGCCCCTGCTGGAGGCGGAGGGCTATCTGCCCGAGGGCAGTGGTCAGGCTTTGCTGGATGCCTATGAGTTTCTGCGCAACACCGAGCATGCGATCCAGGGCTATCAGGATCGGCAGACCCAGGCTCTGCCGTCCGACCCCGATGGACAGTGCCGGATGGCTTGGGTGTTGGGCTTTGAGAACTGGGATGCCTTTTCCGACACCCTTGCCGAACACCGCGCGCGGGTCAATCGCGAGTTCCAGGAGGTGATCGCCGACCCGGATGCCGATCAGGGGCAGGAGCCCGAGAATCTGCAGGACTGGGTGTCACTCTGGGAGGGCAGCCTGGAGGGTGACGAAGCCGTGGACTGGCTTGCCGGGCAGGGTTTTGATCAGGCCGAGCGGGTCTTGTCGGTGTTGGCGGACATCCGCTCGCACCGGCAGGTGGTGGCCATGCAGGCCAGCAGCCGGGATCGCCTGGATGCTTTTATGCCCCGCTTGCTCGCCATGCTCGGCGAGGGCGAGTCGGTGGGCGATACCCTGGCGCGGATTCAGCCGCTGGTGGTGTCGATTGTGCGCCGCAGTGCCTATCTGGTGTTGCTGGTGGAAAACCCCGTGGCGCTGGAGCAACTGGTCCGGCTCTGTGCGGCAAGCCCCTGGATCGCCGATGAGCTGGCCCGGTTCCCGGCGTTGCTGGATGAGCTGCTCACCCCGGAGAGCCTCTACGCGCCGCCGGGTAAAGACGAGCTGCGCGATGAATTGCGCCGTGAGCTGCTGCGCACCGCCTGGGATGACCTCGAGGGGCATATGGAAGCGCTGCGCTATTTCCGTTCCGCTCATGCGTTGCGGGTGGCGGCCAGCGAGGTGACCGGGGCCCTGCCGCTGATGAAGGTCAGTGACTACCTGACCGATCTGGCCGAAGTGATTCTGGAGCACGTTCTGGAGCTGGCCTGGGAGCAGTTGATTCCGCGCCACGGTCGCCCGAGCAATGCCCAGGGCGAACCGGAGCAACACCCCAACTTTGTGATCGTCGGCTATGGCAAGCTGGGCGGGATCGAGCTGGCCCATGGCTCGGATCTCGACCTGGTGTTTATTCACAACAGCGACCCGGAAGGCAAAACCGATGGCGAAAAGTCGGTGGACAACAACGTGTTCTACACCCGCCTGGGTCAGCGGATCATCCACATCCTGAATACCCGGATGCCCTCGGGCACCCTGTACGAGGTGGACATGCGCCTGCGCCCCAATGGCGATGCGGGCATGCTGGTCACTTCCTTACCGGCGTTTGAGAAGTATCAGCAACAGGAAGCCTGGACCTGGGAGCATCAGGCGCTGGTGCGGGCCCGCGTGGTGGCCGGCGATGCCGAGCTGGCCGAGGCCTTTGCGCAGGTCCGGCAACAGGTGCTGTGTCAGTCGCGGGACCTGGCGGCGCTGCGTGAGGAGGTGATCAAGATGCGCCAGAAAATGCGCGAGCACCTCGGAACCCGCCCCAAGCCGGGCGCTCAGGGCGATGATGAAAAGACGCCTTTTCATCTCAAGCAGGACGCTGGAGGTATCGTCGATATTGAATTTATGGTTCAATATGCGGTTTTAGCTTGGGCCGAGAGTGAGCCTGGGCTCACCGAGTATACCGACAACATCCGCATACTCGGTGCGCTGGAACAATCCGGCCGGTTGGGCGCAGAAGCCGTCGCCCAGTTGATTGATGCCTACAAGGCCTATCGGTCCACCGGCCACCGCCTCGCGCTACAGCGCCAGGAGGCAGTCTTGGAGGATGGCGCGCCCTTTGCCGAGGAGCGGCGCCGAGTAACTGGCCTGTGGCGGCAACTGCTGGAATCCCATCAATGATCGGTCCTGCCGAGCGTCGACCACGGCCCCACGAATTTCATATTTAGGAGTTGGTTATGTCATTTGCCGATCGCGACGGCGTTATTTGGCTGGATGGCGAACTGGTGCCCTGGCGGGATGCCCGGGTTCACGTACTGACCCACACCCTGCATTACGGCATGGGCGTGTTCGAGGGCGTGCGCGCCTACGAAAGCAGCGACCGGGGCACCTGTATTTTCCGCCTGAAGGAGCACACCGACCGGCTGTTCCGTTCCGCCCATATCATGCGGATGGACCTGCCCTACAGCAAAGATGAGCTGAACGAAGCTCAGAAACTGGTGGTGCGGGAAAACGGCCTGCATGAAAGCTACCTGCGTCCCATGGCGTTTCTCGGTTCCGAGGGCATGGGCCTGCGCGCCGATAACCTGAAGGTGCACGTGATGGTCGCCGCCTGGCACTGGCCGTCCTACATGTCCCCGGAAGCGCGGGACATGGGCATCAAAGTGCGAACCTCCAGCTATACCCGTCACCATGTGAACATCACCATGTGCAAGGCCAAGGCCAACGGCAACTACATCAACTCGATGCTGGCCCTGCGCGAGGCGCTGGACAGCGGCTGTGAAGAGGCCCTGCTGCTGGACAATGAAGGCTATGTGGCCGAGGGCAGCGGCGAGAATGTGTTCCTGGTGCGTGATGGCGTCCTTTACACGCCGGAGCTGACCTCCTGTCTGGACGGCATTACCCGCAACACCATTTTCCAGTTGGCGGCGGATTGCGGTTACGAAGTCCGGGAAAAGCGCATCACCCGGGATGAAGTCTACATTGCCGATGAAGCCTTCTTTACCGGTACCGCGGCCGAGGTTCTGCCCATTCGTGAGCTGGACGGTCGGGTGATTGGCGAGGGTCGTCGCGGCCCGATCACCACCCAGCTGCAGTCACTCTACTTCGATGCGGTCAAGGGCAAGTTGTCCGGCCACACCGAATGGCTGGCACCGGTGGCTGGCTGAACCGCTGATCCAAAACGCGCCCTCTCCGGAGGGCGCGCTTCAGGAGGACCCCCTGCATCATGAGCGATAAAGGCACGCCGCTCTCTCACGACCTTCATTCCCGAGACACGCTGCGGCAGACCGATACCGCTTCCCTCAAGGTATATCTTCGCTTACTGGCCTATATCAAACCCTACTGGGTGTTATTTGCCATCAGTGTCTTTGGTTTTGTGATCTACTCCGCCTCCCAGCCGGCCATGGCCCAGTTCATGGAATACCTGCTGGACTTTATTGGCGCCGAGAAAACCAGTGAGCCTGCCTACTTGGCGAACCCCTTTGCAGGTGGCCAGGCCTCAGCAGACGCTTCTGCCACCACGCTCGATGGGCGCGGTCCGGCCTATATGCCCTCGCTCATTATTGTGGGCATTGTTTTCTTTCGCAGTGTCGGGGCCTTCCTCGGGAATTATTTCATTTCGCAGTTGGCCTTTCGCATCGTGCACAAACTGCGGGTCAGTCTGTTTGATCATATGGCCCTGCTTCCCGGTCAGTACTTTGATCGGCACAGTTCCGGGCACCTGATGTCGGTGATCACCTATAACGTCAATGGGGTGACGACGGCGGCAACCGATGCCCTGAAAATACTGATTCGCGAAGGCGCTACCGTACTCGCGCTGATGAGCTTCCTGCTCTACAAAGACTGGAAGTTGACATTGTTGTTACTTCTGGTGGCGCCGCTGATCGCAGGCATTGTCGGGTATGTCGGTAAACGCCTGCGTCGCTTGAGCGCCAAGGTGCAGCACAGTATGGGCGACATTACTCAGGTGTCTTCCGAGATGATTCATGGCTATCGGGTCATGCGCAGCTTTGGCGGTGAAGAGTATGAAAAGCGTCGCTTCAATCAAGCCAGCTGGCGCAACTATCTGCAGAACATGAAAATCGTGTTCACCTCTTCTCTCAACACTCCCATCATGCAAATGTTGGTCGCGCTCTCAATGGGGCTGATGCTCTATGTCGCCCTGACGGTGATGGAGATCAATGATCCGGGTGCTTTTATTGCGTATTTCACGGCCGCGGGCCTGGTGTTGAAACCGCTACGCCAACTGAGTGAAGTTGTTCCCACCATCCAGAAAGGCGTCGCGGCGGCGGACAGTATTTTTCAGTTGTTGGATGAACCGACGGAAAAGGATACCGGTGATCGCACAGTCAAGCGAGCCCAGGGCGCGGTGCGTTTTGAGGATGTCAGCTTCCGTTACGACAGCAGTGACGACTGGGTTCTGCAACACATTGATCTGGATGTGAAACCGGGTGAAGTCATTGCCCTGGTGGGCCGCTCCGGCAGCGGCAAATCCACCCTGGTGAGCCTGCTGACCCGTTTTTACGATCCGGGTGAAGGCCGCATTCTGCTGGACGGCCACCCGTTGGAAGACTACCGGTTGGATAACCTGCGCGAGCAGGTGGCGTTGGTCAATCAGAACGTGGTGCTGTTCAATGATTCGGTATCGGGCAACATCGCTTACGGCGCGCTGGCGGCCACGGACCCGGAGAAAGTGCGCGAAGCGGCCAAAGCGGCTCATGCGCACGAGTTTATCGAGCAGTTACCCCAGGGCTACGACACCCTGATCGGTGAGAGCGGCGCACGTCTGTCCGGCGGCCAGCGTCAGCGTCTGGCCATCGCCCGCGCCATTCTCAAAGACGCCCCCATCCTGATTCTGGATGAGGCCACTTCGGCCCTGGATACGGAGTCAGAGCGTCATATTCAGGCGGCGCTGGAGCAGGTGATGAAAAACCGCACCACGTTCGTGGTAGCGCACCGCTTGTCCACCATCGAGCGGGCGGACCGGATTGTGGTCATGGGAGAGGGCCGAATTCTGGAAGTCGGCAGCCACACCGAACTCCTCGCCGCCGGCGGCCAGTACGCCCGCCTGCACTCCATGCAGTTCCGCGACGAACTTTAACGGCGGATGCGGCCTTCGGCCTTATCCACCCTACGGGGTGCGGCGGGTGTATCTGGATTGGGTTTGGTCGGCTACGGGAACTACCGTGGTACGCGTCGGGCGGATCGGTCCGACGCCTCGGAGCGCAAAGCGCGCATCCGCCGTAACCCCAGGGTGTACTCTTCTACTGCAGCCGTATACTCCGAAGTACCGAAGCCGAACGGCTCAACGTTATTCCGGCGGAAACTGCGCCAATAACCGATCAATGACTTTTCGTAACTGCTGCTCTCGCGCCAACTCAAAATCCCGCAAGGCAATCCCTTCCGCGCTACCACGCCAGACCAGTTCATTATTCTCGGCATCCGTGATATCCACAATAATCACTCCCTCCTGCTTGCGGTCTTCCAGGCTCTTGCTACCCCCGAGCCCGATACTGCCGCTATTGCCCACGGGCAACCCGATGGAAATGCCCACCGACTTGCCGCCACCCACCGCGGCCCGCGTGGTGCCGCTGACGCTGACATAAAACTGGGGGTTGTCGGGATCAAGCCGGTAGCCGCGTTGCACCATCGCCTGCTCGGTGATGCGCTGCAGCCGACTGTGGGACACCCCGTCGATCTGCGACGTGCCACCGCGCCATTCATAGCGGCCCCAGCCGGGATCAAATTCGGTGTCTTCGTTGTAGTCCTGTGAGACCTTGGGGCCGGCGCAGGCGGTGACGGCGGCCAGCAAGATGAAAACGAAAGATAGTCTAGTCAAGCGATTCATTGTTGAGTCCTGTTCTGGCTGCGTGCTGGTAGAAGCTCCGGCCGACACCGTGGCCTCATGGGTAGGTTCACACTCTTCCATCTACGTGCGCTAATGGCACTGAGGTGGCTGCAGGGTCTATCGTTCAGAGACTCTCGGAGACATGGATGTCGACGAGAAGCCTACAGGGATGTATTCACGGCGGGTCTCTGAACGATAGACCCTGCAGACGCCGGACTACCCTTTAGTATCGTAGGTTGAACGAAGGATTGCCTTGTCACTTGTCTTCAAGGCCGTCGGTAAAGTGTCGGATTACGCTTCGCTAATCCGACCTACCGCTACTACATCAATTTTACCACCTGTGTGTCGGGATCCCGGGATTTACCCTGTTGGTGTAAATCGTCTAGGTATTTCTGCCAATGGGTTTCTTTATTGACACACAAATCGTGCAGATAATCCCAAGTGTAGATGCCAGAATCGTGGCCGTCGTCAAAAACGATGTGCAGGGCGTAGTTGCCGGCCGCTTCGATGTGGGTAATGGCGACCTGTTTTTTGCCGAACGGGAGTTGTCCGCCCTGACCGTGATGGCCGCGCACTTCGGCGCTTGGCGAGTGGACGCGCAGGTACTCGGCGTCCAGGCGATAGTTCTGATCGCCGTAAGTGAGTTCCAATTGGCGGGATTTCTTGTGGAGCAGGATTTTGTTGGGCGTCATTTCGGAGGGCTCCAGATTTAGGTGCCTCTAGCGTCGGGCCGCTTCGCGGGTCACTGTTCCGGGACACGCCGTGAACCCATCCCTGGGGGCTCGCATCGCGGGTCCCCCGCTCCACGGTCCCGGAACAGTGACCCGCAAATCGCCCCTTGGCACGAGCGGGGTTCAAACTTCCACTTTAGAGAATATACCGACTCAAATCCTCATCCTTCGCCAGTTCACCCAACTGCTTCTGCACGTAATCGGCGTCGATTTCCACGTTGGTCTGCTGGTTGCCGGAGTCGAAGGAGACGTCTTCGAGGAGGCGTTCGAGCAGGGTGTGGAGGCGGCGGGCGCCAATGTTTTCGGTGCTTTCGTTGACTTCGAAGGCGGTCTCGGCGATGCGGCGGATGCCGTCGGGTTTGAAGACCACTTCGACGCCTTCGGTTTTGAGCAACGCTTGGTGTTGTTCGGTCAGGGAGGCGCTGGGTTCGGTGAGGATGCGTTCGAAGTCATCCGGGGTCAGGGCGTTCAGTTCGACGCGGATGGGCAGTCGGCCCTGCAGCTCCGGAATCAGGTCTGAAGGCTTGCTCAGGTGGAAGGCGCCCGAGGAGATGAACAGGATGTGGTCTGTTTTGATCATTCCGTGTTTGGTGCTCACGGTGCAGCCTTCGATCAGCGGCAGCAGGTCGCGCTGGACGCCTTCGCGGGAGACGTCGGCGCCGCTGGTTTCACCCTTTTTGGCGACTTTGTCGATTTCATCGATAAAGACGATGCCGTTCTGCTCGGCCGCTTTGATGGCGTCGGCTTTGACTTCTTCGTCGTTGATCAGGCGTGCGGCTTCTTCTTCCTGAAGCTGTTTGAAGGCCTGTTTGACGGTCATTTTGGTGGTTTTTTTCTTGTCCTTGGACAGGGAAGAAAACATGTTCTGCAGCTGGCTGGTCATGTCCTCCATGCCCGGAGGTGTCATGATTTCCACGCCCATGGGGTGGCTGGCGACCTCGATTTCGATTTCTTTCTCGTCCAGCTCGCCCTCGCGCAGTTTTTTGCGGAAGATCTGGCGGGTACCGGATTCGCCGGTGTTTTCGGTGTCGCCGCCACGGGCCGGGGGCAGCAGTACGTCCAGGATGCGCTCCTCGGCGGCTTCGGCGGCGCGGTGCTGGACGGTTTTCATGGCCTGTTCGCGGTGCATCTTGATGGAGATGTCCACCAGGTCGCGAATGATGGATTCCACGTCACGACCGACGTAGCCGACCTCGGTGAATTTGGTCGCCTCCACCTTGATGAAGGGTGCGTGGGCCAGTTTGGCCAGGCGGCGGGCAATTTCGGTTTTACCGACCCCGGTGGGGCCAATCATCAGGATGTTCTTGGGGGTGATTTCGGCGCGCAGGTTTTCATCCACCTGCATCCGGCGCCAGCGGTTGCGCAGGGCAATGGCCACGGCGCGCTTGGCTTCGTTCTGGCCGATGATGTGTTTGTCCAGTTCGTGGACAATTTCCCGGGGGGTCATGTTGGACATAACGGACTCGTCAGTTCGTCAGGCCAGCGAGGCTCAGTAGTCGAGGGTCTCGATGGTCTGGTTGTGATTGGTGTAGATGCAGATGTCGCCGGCGATGGTCAGTCCTTTTTCGACGATACTCTGGGCATCCAGTTCGGTGTTATCGAGCAGGGCGCGGGCGGCAGACTGGGCGAAGGCGCCACCGGAGCCAATGGCGATCAGGTCATCTTCCGGTTGAATGACATCGCCGTTGCCGGTAATGATCAGGGACGCTTCGGCGTTGGCCACTGCCAGCAGGGCTTCCAGGCGACGCAGGGCCCGGTCGGTGCGCCAGTCTTTGGCCAGCTCCACGGCGGCCCGGGTCAGTTGGCCGTTGTGGGCTTCAAGCTTGGCTTCAAAGCGCTCGAACAGGGTGAAAGCATCGGCAGTGCCGCCGGCGAAGCCCGCGATCACCTGGTCCTTGTACAGGCGGCGAACCTTGCGGGCGTTGCCTTTCATGATGGTGTTGCCCAGCGACACCTGCCCGTCGCCGCCAATGGCGACCTGGCCGTTGCGGCGCACGGAGAGAATCGTGGTTCCTCGGTATTGTTCCACAAGCCATCCTTTATCAATGCAATAAGTATGAAGTCTGAATGGCAGAAGTGGGGGCTGGGCCCCGGGATTTCAAGCAAGGGAGGCGGACGGGCGGTTATTGTTTCTTCCGCTTGAGCACCAGCGCGTGGTAGTCGTTGGACACCAGGGTAGAGCGGGCGCTGGCCAGGCGGGACTGGTTGCTGAATGGCCCCACCAGCACCCGGTGCCAGGTCTCGTTGTTGTTCAGGGTGACCTGCTCGGTGTAGGCGTCCAGGTTCAGTAGCAGCAACTGGGCACGCAGGCTGTCCGCTTCGGTGGCCTTGCGGAAGGAACCCACCTGCAGGATGAATTCGTCCCGGTTGGCGGTGTCGTTTTGCTCGGCATTTGCCTGGCTCTCGCTCGGCTCGGTCGCCGGCACGATCACTTCGCTCTCACGCAGCAGCTTGTAGAAGTCGAAGCGCGGTTTGGGGTTGCTGGGCTCGGCCTGGGGCTCCACCGGCTGCGCGGTCTGGGTTTCTTGGGTCGGGGTGTCCGCCGTGTCGGTATCCGGGACCTCGACGTCGGTCAGGCGCATCAGGAACACGATAAAGCCCCCGAGCACCGCCCCGGTAAACAGCCACACCCAGCCGGGCACCTGGCTCTTGGGCCGGTTGCGGCGGGGGGCGGGGCGATTTTTCTTGGCGTAGTCTCGGGTCATGATCGCGTTGGTTTCCAGTGGTCACAGCGCGGCAATTGTACCCATCGCCGACCCGCCCGGCCAGTGGTCTGTGGGTACACTAGCCCATATCCTGTGGGTCGACATCAATGGACCAGCGATTGCGCTTGGCCAGGGCGTGTTGCTCCATTTCCGGTGCCAACTGGCTCAACAGCTTCTGCAGTGCTCCCCGGTTTGCCGCATTGACTTGCAGCTGGTAGCGGAACCGGTCGCCGCGCTTTTCCAGCATGGCGGGCAAAGGCCCCAGATAGCCCAGCTCGTGACCGGGTGGGTGACGCTGTTCGGCCAGGGCTCGAACCTGTTTGAGAAAGGCGACCGCATTTTCCGGTCGTTTGGACTCGGCACGGATCAGCGCCATGTGCCGGAACGGGGGCAGCCCTGTCAGGCGTCGTTCACTCAGAATCAGCTCGGCAAAGGCGTGATAGCCCCGCTCGAGCAGGGTGCGCACCAGAGGGTGCTCGGCGTGGTGGGTCTGAATGATGACCTGCCCCGGTTTGTCCGCGCGCCCGGCCCGCCCGGCGACCTGGAGCAGTAACTGGCCCATGCGCTCGGGGCCGCGAAAGTCGGTACTGAACAGGCCGGCATCCGAGTCGAGAATGACCACCAGCGTCACGTCGGCAAAGTGATGGCCCTTGGCCAGCATCTGGGTGCCCACCAGAATACAGGGGTCGCCCCGATGGACTTCCTCAACCAGATCGCGGAATGCGTTTTTCTGGCGAGTGGAGTCCCGGTCGACCCGCAGCACCCGGGTGTCGGGGAAGTGTCGCTGCAGGGCTTCTTCACTGCGTTCGGTGCCCTGGCCGAGCGGCTGCAGGCGGGTGCTCTTGCAGGAGGGGCAGCTCCGGGGCACCGCGCGCTGATGGTCGCAGTGGTGGCAGTGCAGATGGCGCGGCGTCTGGTGCAGGGTCAGGCGGGTGTCGCAGTGGCGGCACTCGGCCAGCCAGCCGCAGTCCGGGCATTCCAGTGTGGGTGCGTAGCCGCGTCGGTTGAGAAACACCAGAACCTGATTGCCCGACTCCAGCGTGGCGCGAATTCGTTCCAGGGTTTCCGGACTGAACCCTTCGTCCAGCGTTTGACGTCGAATGTCCTGAGTCAGCAACTCCGGAGGCCGTGCATTGCCTGCTCGTTGGGTCAGGCGCAGGTAGTCGTAGCGACCGGTGCGGGCGTTGTGCAGGCTTTCCAGCGACGGCGTGGCACTGCCGAGGATCAGAGGAATACCCAGGCGATGGGCGCGCAGGGCGGCCAGGTCACGGGCCGAGTAGCGAAAACCGTCCTGCTGTTTGAAGGAGCTGTCGTGCTCTTCGTCCACAATGAGAATGCCCAGGTTGGCCATGGGGGTAAAAATGGCGGACCGGGTGCCGATCACGATCCGGGCTCGACCGTCCCGGGCCTGCAGCCAGGCATCGAGCCGCTCCCGGTCGTTCATGCCCGAATGCAGGGCCACCACGGGTTGGGCGAAGCGGCGCTGAAAGCGGGCCAGAGTCTGGGGCGTCAGGCCAATTTCCGGCACAAGTACCAGGGCCTGCCGACCCTGTGTCAGGGTGCGGGCGATGGCCTGTAGGTAGATTTCGGTTTTGCCGCTGCCGGTGGTGCCGTCGAGCAGGCTGATGTGGAAGCCGTTCTCTGGAATCCGGGCCAGGGCAGTGGCCTGCTCATCGCTCAGGCTTAGCGGGGTATCTCTCAGAATTTTGGGTTCCGGCGGGGGTGTGAGCACTTGCTCACGGCTGTAAACCAGCCCCTTGTCCTCCAGTGTCTTGACGTGGCTGCGGGCGACGCCCAAGGCCGCCAGGTCTGCTCGATTCAGCGCCCCTCGTTGTTGCAGGGCGGCGAGCAGCTCCGCCTGGCGAGGGGCCCGCTTCAGGGCGCCCTCGGGCAGGCCTTTGCCCTCGGTGGTCAGTTGCCAGTAGGGCTCGCCTTTTTCCCGGTCGGGTTCGCCCTGGCGCAGCAGCACTGGTAGGGCCGTGTGCAGGGCGTCGCCAATGGGGTGCTGATAGTAGTCGGCCGCCCAGAGACACAGGCGCCACAGCTCGTCCGGCAACAGTGGCGCGGTGTCGAGCAGGGCCTCGGCCGGGCGCAGGTTCTGCAGCGGGAGTGATGACTCACTTTTTACCCGGAGAATGAGCCCGATCAGACGCTGGTTGCCGAAGGGCACCCGTACCCGCTGCCCCGGCTTCAGTAGGGCGGTGTCTACCCCCTCTGGCGGCAGGTAGTCGAACCGGCGGCGCAGCGGTGTGGGCAGGGCGATTTCCAGAACAGTAGGGGCGGCCATGTACTCCCGTCGCGTGGTTGCATCCAAAAGGCGCCCAGAATAACCGATTGACGGCCGCTTTGGCAGCGCCCTTGCCTGTACGAAAAATGCCCTAAAGTCCTTGCGTTGCCGGGTGTTTCTGGTAGTATGCCCAGCTCTCAAAACCAGCCGTATCCATTAACCGTTGTGCGGTGCTCGGCAAAATCCTGCGTTCCAGGTGGGCCCAGGTCGACTGAGTGGCGGCACAAAGATGAAAGGCATTCACCATGAAAGCTGATTTGCACCCCAAATACGAAGACGTAACTGCGACCTGCAGCTGCGGCAACATCATCAAGACCCGCTCCACTCTGGGTCAAGATTTCCTGGTTGACGTTTGTTCAGAATGTCACCCCTTCTACACCGGTAAGCAGAAAGTGGTAGACACTGGCGGCCGTATCGATCGCTTCAAGAAGCGTTTCGGCAGCCGCATCGCCGCCAAATAAGGCGATTGGCATGGCCCTTGGGCCCTTGCTGATAAGCGACATGAAAGCGCCGGGGGCGAGAGCCCTCGGCGTTTTTTTTGGTGCCCTGCTGGCCCTGGGCGCGCTTCCCGGCGCTGCCTGCCCCTTGCCGGAGGGGCTTGAGCGCGAGTCGGTACAGGTGGCTGGGGTTCATGACGGCGACAGCGTACGCCTGGCCGATGGGCGCCGGGTGCGCCTGATTGGCATCAACGCGCCGGAGTTGGCACGCGACGGGCGACCCGCAGAGCCGCTGGCAAAAGCGGCGCGAGAGGAATTAAAAAGACAGCTCGCTCAGAGTGAGGTGCTGCTGGTCCAGGATCGGGAGCGACGCGACCACTACGGCCGCACCCTGGGGCACCTGTTCACGCTGGAGGGGAAGAGCCTGGAAGCTGCCCTGTTGCGTCAGGGGCTGGGTTTTCATATCGCGATACCGCCGAACATGACCCTGGCCGCCTGCCTGTCTGAGGCGGAAAGAGAGGCGCGGGCGGCGTCCCGTGGGGTGTGGGCCGGCAATCAGTGGCCGGCCCTTGAGGCGAGCGGCCTGACCTTGCAGGACACCGGTTTCCAGCGAATCCGTGGAACGATCACGGATGTCAGTCGAGGCGGTGGCTCGGTCTGGCTGGAGCTCGACGGGCCCCTCGTGCTGAAGGTACCCGACTCCGTGTGGGCGTCCGGCCCTGTTCTGGCACCCGGTCAGAGAATCGAAGTTCGGGGCTGGGTGACCAGTCGCGCCGGAAGCCGAGCGGTTCGTCGCAGATTCAAGCCGCTGGTCATGTCCATACCGTCCGGCTTTGCCATCGAGCGACGGGCCGCGAACGGCCCCTAAAACAGCTCTTCCGGCAGTCGCTCGCTGTCACTGCTGCCATTGCCGTTGCCGTTATCGTTGTACGGCGGCACCTCTTCGGCACGGAAAATCTCAAAGATCGCGTCCGGGTCCCCGGGCTGCGCCCGCTGGCCATTCTCTGGATCAATGCGCACGGTCACGATGCCTTCGGGCTGCGGTGCCGGACGGTCCGGCTTGCCGGCTAGTGCGCTCCGCATGTAATCAATCCAGATCGGCAGTGCAGCCGTGCCGCCATACTCCCCTCGACCCAGTGGCGTGTTCTGGTCGAAGCCCAGCCAGGCGACGGTGACCAAGTCGGGGTTGTACCCGGCGAACCAGGCATCGCGTGGGCCGTTGGTGGTACCGGTTTTACCGGCGAGGTCTGCCCGGTCCAGCACTCTGGCTCGACGGCCGGTACCCCGGGCCACAACGTCACGCAGCATCGAGTCGATGATGAACGCAGTGCGTTCATCCAGCACTCGCGGGGCAATGGGGAGTGGCTCCAGGGTCGCTTCGTCTTCATCCAACAGCGCCAGTTGGGCGGGTTGCTCCGGTGCCAGGCGGTCGTCCGGGCCCGTCTCGGCAGCGCGTTCGGGCTCGCTGGCGTAGATGTCAGCGAGCAGGCTGACCGGCTCTTCCTCTTCTTCCTGCTCGTGCTCACAGTTTTCGCAGACAGTGGCGGGGCGGGCAACATGCACCGCCTCACCGCGATCATCTTCAATGCGCTCAACCAGATAGGGCGCAATGCGGAAGCCGCCGTTGGCGAAGATGGCGTAACCGCGCGCCATATCCATGGGCGTCAGGGCGTGACTCCCCAGTGCCAGGGACAGGTTGCGCGGCAGGGCGTCGCGGTCAAAGCCAAACTTATCAAGCGTGTCGAGGAGCGCCGGTAGCCCGATGCTGCGTAGCACCCGGATCGAGACCAGGTTGCGGGAGCGATACAATGCTTCCCTCAGACGAGTCGGCCCGAGAAAGGTGCCGCCGTCGTTCTCCGGACGCCAGGCGCCTTCCAGGCTGGCATCTTCGATGACAATGGGGGAGTCGTTGACGATGGTCGCCGGGGTGAAGCCATTCTCCAGCGCAGCGGTGTACACAAATGGCTTGAAGCTGGAGCCGGGTTGGCGGGCCGCCTGCAGGGCCCGATTGAAATTGCTCTGGCGGAAGTCAAACCCTCCCACCAGCGCGCGCACGGCACCGTCACGAGGGTCGAGGCTGACCAGCGCGGCCTGGGCCTGGGGGAGCTGGCGCAGGTGCCATACGCCGCCGATCTGGCGCAGGCGTATCAGGTCGCCGACCGCCAGGACATCGCTTGCACTCTCGGGGAGTGGGCCGCGAGCGTTTTGGTTGAGATAGCGGCGCGCGGTGGACAGGCTCTGATCCCATCCCAGTTCAATGGTGTCACCATTGGCCAGCAGAATCTCGGCTGAGCGCTTTTCCAGTGATAGCACCAGGCCGGGGAGCAGATCGCCGTAAACCGGGATGTCCGAAAGCAGTTCGCGCCAACTGGACAGGTCTTCCGGGCGCTCACCGAGCTGTTGTTCGGGACCGCGATAGCCGTGGCGCCAATCGTAGGTCAGCAACCCGTCAATTACCGCCTGCTGGGCTGCTGCCTGATAGTCGCTGTGAATCGTTGTGTAGACTTTGTAGCCGGCGTTGTAGGCGTTCTCGCCAAACCGGTCAACGGCCTCGCGTCGGGCCAGCTCGGCAACATAGGGTGCATAGAGCTCCAGGGTGGCGCCGTGGTAGCGGGCATCGTCAGGCGTGTTCACGGCGACGTCATAGGTGGCCTGATCAATATGCCCCAGTTCCAGCATGCGGCCTAGAATCCAGTTGCGCCGGATCATGGCCCGTTCGAGGTTGGCCAGGGGGTTGTAGGCCGAGGGGGCTTTGAGAACGCCCACAATCATGGCCCATTGGTGAAGCTTAAGCTCGTCAATGTCCTTGCCGTAGTAAATCTGGGCCGCCGCATGAATACCGTAGGCGCGATTGCCGAAGAACATTTTGTTGCTGAACAGCTCAAGAATTTCCTGTTTTGTGAGCTCGTTCTCAATCTGAAGAGCCAGCAGGATCTCATTGAATTTACGGGAAAAAACCTGTTTCCGGCTGAGGAAAAAATCCCTGGCCAACTGCATCGTGAGAGTGCTTCCCCCCGATTGAATCTCACCTGTTTTCAATAATTGTGACGCGGCTCGCAAAAGTCCGCGAATAGATACGCCCGGATGGTCGTAAAATTCCGCATCTTCGGCGGATAATAACGCTTTAATGTAAAGGTCAGGCAGCTCTTCGAACGAAACCGGTGTGCGACGCTGTTCACCAAACTCGCCAATCAGCTTGCCGTCGCTTGAATAAACCCTCAGAGGGGTCTGTAATTGAACTTGCCTGAGGCTCTCCACGGGGGGCAGTTTGGGGCTCAGATAGAGGTACAACCCCGCCAAAACGGTGAGGGAGGCGCCAGTTCCGGCGATAAACAACCAGAAAAGCAGGTTCAGGTAAGACTTTTTGATAGGCATTTTTTCTATGAGAATTAATAAGTTAGCGAAAATGGCGGCAAGTCGCCGCATTATACGGGCTTTTTGCCTGTTTACATATGCGCGGTCTTGTTGCAGGCTTAACTTAAAGTCCTATAACATAAACTTCCTCTAAGTTACGGATATAGATAGAAAAATGGGCATTCTAAGCTTCCTGGAAAAAAGGGCGAAGCCGGTCTTGGGGTTGGACATCAGTTCAACGTCGGTCAAGCTTCTGGAGCTCAGCCGACACGGTGACCGCTACCGGGTGGAGACCTATGCCGTACGCCCGCTGCCCCCTGGGGCGGTGGTCGAGAAAAACATCAACGACCCCGAAGCGGTCGCCGATGTGGTCCGAACGGTGGTCAAGCAATCCAAAACCAAGCTCAAACACGCGGCCGTGGCGGTTGCCGGCTCTGCCGTGATCACCAAAATGATCGACATGCCGGCGGGGCTCAGCGACGACGCCATGGAGACTCAGATCTCTATAGAGGCCGATCAATACATTCCGTTCCCTCTGGAAGAAGTGGCCATCGATTTCGAGGTGCAGGGCGAGTCGCCCCGTAACCCCGAGCAGGTGGAAGTCCTGCTGGCGGCCTGTCGGCGGGAGAATATCGATCTGCGGGTCAACGTTCTGCAGTTGGCCGATCTTCAGGAAGAAGTGGTCGATGTGGAAGCCTACTCAATGGAGCGGTCCTACGGCTTGGTTGCAGAGCAGCTAGAAGACCAGGACGGCCAGGTAGTCGCGGTAATCGACATCGGGGCGACCATGACCACGCTGAGCGTTCTGGTGGATGGCCGGACGGTTTATACCCGAGAGCAACTGTTCGGTGGCAAGCAACTGACCGAGGAAATCCAGCGGCGCTATGGACTGTCAATGGAAGAAGCCGGGCTGGCCAAGAAGCAGGGCGGTCTGCCGGATGATTACGAGTCAGAAGTGCTCGGCCCCTTCAAAGAGGCGGTGGTCCAGCAGGTGACCCGCTCGTTGCAGTTTTTCTTTTCCGCCAGCCAGTACAACGATGTGGACTACATCGTGCTCGCCGGTGGTGTAGCGTCCATGGAGGGGCTGGTCGGGCTGATTGAAGAGAAGCTCGGCACCCAGACCCTGGTGGCCAACCCCTTTGCCAATATGTCGGTGTCCTCGAAAGTGAATGCGGTCGCGTTGGCCAATGACGCCCCCTCGATGATGATCGCGGCCGGTCTGGCGCTGAGGAGTTTCGACTGATGGCAAGAATCAACTTATTGCCCTGGCGGGAAGCCTACCGCCAGGAGAAGAAAAAAGAGTTTATCGGCATCCTGGTGGGTGTGCTGATTCTCGCGGGCCTGGTGGCCTACTTGTGGGTATCGAGCATCCAGTCCTCAATTTCTGATCAGGAAGCCCGCAACCGACTGCTCAAGACCGAAATTTCGGCTCTGGAAGCGGCGGTGGCCGAGATCCGGGAGCTGCGCGAGAAACGCGAAGAGTTGCTGGCCCGCATGCGGGTGATTCAGGACCTGGAGGGCAAGCGGCCGGTAATCGTGCGCTATTTCGATGAGATGGTGCGTGCCGTGCCTGACGGGGTCTATCTGAACCGGCTGGAGCGCCAAGGCGAAGTGATTCTGCTCGAAGGCATCGCGGAGTCCAATAATCGGGTCTCCAGTTTTATGCGCAATCTTGATGAGTCCGACTGGTTCGCGGCGCCCAATTTGAGCTCGGTGACCGCCGCACCGGAGCAGGGTGAACAGGCAAATGCCTTCAGAATGTCGGTACGCACCTCTGCGCCGGCAGATCAGGCCGGTGTTGATGAGGGAGGAAACTGATCATGGCATTTTCCGATACCCTGGAGCAACTGAAAAATTTTGATGTCAACGATATCGACTTTGAGCGCATCGGTGTCTGGCCCTTACCGGGCAAGATATTCGTCTGTGTGCTGTTGGTGGTCGTGGTTTTTGCGCTTACCTATTACCTGAAGGTCAAGGATCTGAACACCCAGCTTGATCGCGTGGTGGCTGAAGAGACCAATTTGCGCCAGACCTTCGAGACCAAAAGTTTCCAGGCCGCCAACCTGGAGGAGTACCGGGCGCAGATGGTTGAAATGGAAAAGTCCTTCGGGGCATTGCTCTCCCGGTTGCCCAGTGACACCGAGGTGCCGGGTCTGTTGGAAGATATTGATGCCCGGGGGTCTGAGAGCGGGCTGGAGATCAACAGTATCCGCCTGGAGTCTGAGCAGCAGTCCGAGTATTACGTGGAGCTGCCCATCAGTATTGACGTTGAAGGTGGCTATCACGACCTGGGGACATTCGTTAGTGGTGTTGCGGGCATGCCGCGCATCGTGACGCTGCATAACTTCACGATTGCCCGCCAACAAGACAGCGGCACGCTGACCATGCAGATCGGGGCGAAGACCTATCGCTATAAGTCACAGGATGAATCTAGTGATGAATAGAATTATAACGTTTACCAGTTTAGCCACCTGCCTGGCCGCGCTGACCGCCTGTGGTAGTTCGTCCGATCACCGCGACCTGCAGCAGTACATTCAGCAGACCAAGGCTCGTCCGGCGGGGCAGATCGAGCCTCTGCCGGCGTTCCAGCCATACCGGCCGTTTACCTACAGCGCCATGACCCTGCGCAGCCCGTTTGATCCACCGGTTAGGGAAGATGAGCGGCGCGCGCAGTTGAGTGGTAAGCAGGTTCAGCCGGATCTGAACCGGGAAAAAGAGTATCTGGAAAGCTTTAATGTGGCCAACCTGACCATGGTCGGTACCCTGACCAAAGATGGTCAGCTTTGGGCGTTGATCAACGACGGCCAAGGCGGTGTACATGCGGTCACGGAAGGCAACTACCTGGGTAAAAATCATGGACGCATTGTGTCCGCATCGCGGTCACAAATAGAACTTTTGGAAATCGTCGCCGATGGCGCCAACGGCTGGGTCGAGCGTCCCAGAATTATTGAATTACAAGAAAAGGAATAGGCCATCATGCGAGCACTGTGCTTATTGGGGTTAACCATGCGAAATCTAGCCTTGTTACTGGTCTGTCTGGCGCCTTCCCTTGTGTGGGCAAAGTCACTGAACAATATCCAGTTCTCCGAGCTACCGGGGGAGCGATTCGAAGTCCGGTTAGGCTTCGATGACATGCCGCCGGAGCCCGAGGGCTACACCATCGAGCAGCCGGCGCGCATCGTGCTGGACTTTCCGGAGGTGACCAGCGCACTGGAGCAGCGGCGTTTCCCTCTGTCATTCGAGAACAGCAAGAGCGCGCTGGTGCTCAGCTCTCAAGGTCGAACTCGCCTGATTCTGAATCTCAGCGAGCTGACCAGCTACAGTGCGCGGGTGGACGGTAATACCTATGTGCTTGAGGTGGGTGCGGCCCAGGGCGGCTATGTTTCCAGCCCCGCACAGGCGACCAGCGTTGCGGGCGATCGTCAGTCGCAAACGGCGCCGCGCTCCGACAATGATCCTCGGGTCACCAATATTGACTTCCGTCGTGGTGAGGAAGGCGAAGGTCGGTTGATCATCAACCTGTCCGATGACAATATCAGTGCCGATGTGACCGAAACGGCCAAAGGCATTGAGCTTGAGCTGGGTGGGGTCAATTTGCCGGAAGCGCTCCGTCGTCGCCTCGATGTGGTGGACTTCGCTACTCCCGTGACCATGGTGTCGGCCTCGCAGGATCGTCGCGGCACCATCCTGAATATTGATGCCAATGGCGAATATGACTACATGGCCTACCAGGCCGACAATGAGTATGTCATCAGCGTGAAGCCGTTGACCGAGCGGGAAATTGAAGCTCGGGATCAGGAGTTCAGTTACACCGGCGAAAAACTGTCCCTGAATTTTCAGGACATCGAAGTGCGCAGTGTGCTGCAGATCATTGCCGACTTTACCGATCTGAACCTCGTGGCAAGTGACACGGTTCAGGGCCGGATTACCCTGCGTTTGGATAATGTGCCCTGGGATCAGGCGCTGGACTTGGTGTTGAAAACCAAAGGTCTCGACAAGCGTCAGAACGGCAATGTGCTGATGGTGGCGCCAGCGGCCGAGATCGCTGAGCGTGAGCGTCAGGAGCTCGAATCCCGTCAGCAGTTGGAAGAGCTGGCACCGCTTCGCACCGAGTACATCCGGGTTCGCTACGCTAATGCCCGGGAGATGTTCGAACTTTTCCGTGGTGAAGAGGGCGAGGGCGGCCGCAGTGGTGGTTCGTCTGGCGGTCAGGGCGGCAACCGCGCGACGGGCAGTGTTCTGTCCGAACGGGGCGATGCGATCGTCGATGAACGCACCAACTCCATCATCATCACCGATACCGCTGATCGTATCGAAGCTTTCAAGCGTCTGGTGGAGCAGATTGATATTCCGATCCGCCAGGTGATGATCGAGGCGCGCCTGGTGATTGCCAACACCGACTTCCGTCGTGAGATGGGGGTTCGCTGGGGTGGCGTAGGCTTTGACCGCTCCTCCGATACGCTGGTCGAAGTGGCGGGCTCCACAGCCGGTCTCGACTCTAACCCGGGCTCGCCTGCCGAGTGGCTTACCGGTACCGGCACCCTGGATCTGGAAGAGAACATGATGGTGGACTTGGGGGTCGACAACTCGGCTGGCAGCTTTGCTTTCAGCATCCTGTCCGACAGTGCCTTTATCGATATGGAATTGTCCGCTCTGGAGAATAACGGTCAAGCCGAAATTGTCTCTCAGCCCAAGGTGATTACCGGGGACAAACAGCAGGCGACCATCATGTCCGGTACGGAAATTCCCTATCAGGAAGCCTCGGCCAGTGGTGCGACCACCACAGCGTTCAAAGAAGCCGTACTGAAGCTTGATGTCACGCCCCAGATCACGCCCGATAACCGCATTATCATGGATCTCGTGATCAACCAGGATTCTGTCGGTGCCCTGAATCAGGCCTCCGGTATTCCCACCATTGATGTGACCGAGGTGATGACCAAAGTGCTGGTGCAAAATGGCCAAACAGTCGTGCTCGGTGGTATCTTCCAGGTTGAACAGGTCAAGGGCGAGGACAAGGTTCCGTTCCTGGGCGACATCCCGGTACTGGGACGTATGTTCAAGCGGGACATTACCAGTCAGGAAAAACGCGAACTGTTGATATTCATTACCCCCAAAATCATGGCCGATACCCTAACTGACTGATCCATGCCCAATAATGTGTTTCTGGTCGGCCCCATGGGGGCCGGCAAATCAACCATCGGCCGCCTTCTGGCGGCCGAGTTGAAAGTCCCCTTCTATGACAGCGACCGTGTTATCGAACAGCGCACTGGTGCCGATATCCCATGGATTTTTGATGTTGAAGGCGAGTCCGGTTTTCGTGATCGCGAGTCCGCGGTTCTGGCCGAGCTGGCCGAGGAGCCCGGCGCGGTTATTGCCACCGGGGGCGGCATCATCTTGCGCCCCGAAAATGCCGAGGTAATGCATCGCGGTGGCCGCGTGTGCTATCTGACCGCTTCGGTGGAGCACCTGGTCGAACGTACCGCCAAGGACAAAAAGCGCCCGCTGTTGCAGGTGGACAACCCCCGCCAGAAAATCATCGACTTGCTTGAGCAGCGCGACCCTCTGTACCGGGCGGTAGCGGACTGGGTGGTGGTGACCGACCGGCGCCCGCCGAAGGTGGTGGCGCGTGATATTGCCGAACGTATCGGCCAGAGTTGAGCTCGGTTAAAGTTTCGGACGGTGTGCTAAGATGAGGGTTTTCCGACAACCCGAACGCAGTGCCGACTATGCAGACTCTGACCGTTGATCTCGCCGATCGCAGCTACCCGATTCATATTGGAGAGCAGCTCCTGAAGAACCGGGAGCTGCTGGTACGCCACGTGCGCGCCAAGCAGGTGTATATCGTCACCAACGATACCATTGCGCCGCTTTACCTTCCCGCTCTGATCGAACTTCTCGATGGCTATCAGGTCGATACTACCGTGTTGCCTGACGGCGAATCATTCAAGAACCTGGAGACGCTGAATCAGATTTTTGATGGCCTGCTCGAGGCGCGTCACAATCGTACGACGACCATCATGGCCCTGGGCGGTGGCGTCGTGGGCGACATGGCGGGCTTCGCCGCGGCGTGTTATCAACGTGGTGTGGACTTCATTCAATTGCCGACCACCCTGTTGTCCATGGTGGATTCTTCGGTAGGGGGCAAGACCGGTGTCAATCACCGGCTCGGCAAAAACATGATCGGCGCTTTCTATCAGCCGCAAGCGGTGATCGCGGACATGTCCGTGCTGGAATCTCTGCCCCCGCGCGAGCTGTCCGCCGGTATTGCCGAAGTGATCAAGTACGGCCTGATATCGGATCGGGAATTCTTTGAATGGCTGGAGTCCAATCTGCCCGATCTTCTGGCGCGGGATCCGAAAGCGATGACCTATGCGGTCAAACGTTCCTGTGAGAACAAGGCGTGGGTCGTCGCTCGGGATGAAAGAGAAGGTGGGTTGCGCGCCATCCTCAACCTGGGACACACCTTTGGCCATGCGATTGAAACCCATCAGGGCTATGGCGTCTGGTTGCACGGTGAAGCGGTCGCGGCGGGTATGGTGATGGCAGCGGACCTGTCCCATCGGCGAGGGGCCATTACGGCTGACGAGCTGGACCGGATTGTTCGCCTGCTGGAGCGGGCTCACCTGCCGGTGAAGGCGCCGGCCAGCATGACCCCCGACGACTTTCTGCAGTTGATGGGGGTGGATAAAAAAGTGCTCGACGGCCGGCTGCGGTTGGTGCTGCTGAGCAAGCTCGGCGAAGCGTTGATCACCAGCGATATCGAGCAGGATCTGTTACAGGAAACATTTGCAGCCTGTCGGGCGGATGAACATACCGCGCCACCGGGCGTCTAGCGACAACCCTTTCCGGGAGAGCGTTTATGAACACCGACCCAACAGACAGCTCGGAGCACGACAACCTAGCGGGTCAGTCGGCCGCCCCGGAATTCCCAGTGGCGGATTATCGTCAATACTACGGTTTGAGTGAAGATCCCTTCCGGGATGACCCGGAATTTGCGTTCTTTGGCGGCGGTGGCCGACGCGCTCTACTCGAACAGTTACAGCACCTGTGTCAATTTAGTGCCAGTTTGCTGGCGGTGCTGGGCAAACCCGGGGTGGGTAAAAGTCGCGTTGCCCTTGAGCTGGCCAACAGCTTCCAGTTCGATGATGATATTTGCCTGCTCACCGCCGAGCCTGGCGCGGGCGCCGAAGCGGTGCTGGGGCAAATGGCCAGGCACTTTGCCCTCTCGGTAGACGACAACCCCTCGGTGGGTCGGTTGCTCGCCGCGCTTCGTCATTTCGCCCAGATAGCGGATGAAGAAGACCGCCTGGCGCTGACCATCATCGATGATGCCCATCATCTGGATGAGAAAACACTTGGAGCCCTGATCAGTCTGTTGCAGGGGCAGGACTCCACCGGTCGGCGCCTGCACATCGTGCTGTTTGCCGACTCTGAGATGGTCACACGGCTGGATCAGTTCAACATGCACGACGTGCTGATCCACGATTTCGACCTGGCGACACTCTCCCTTGAAGAAGCCACCGATTACCTCAATTTCCGCATGGAAATGGCCGACTATATGGGGCCGGAGCTGTTCACCGAGGAAAAGGTGGAACCCTGGTGGCGTCGGGCTGAGGGGCGGATTCCCCGGCTGCACGAGCAGGCCCGTCGCTGGCTGCTTGAATCGGTTTCCGCCCGCGCCAGCTCGGGCAGGCCGGGGGAGCGCCGCAATGCCCTGCCGCTGGTGCATATTGTGGTGATTGCTGTGCTGCTTGGTGTGCTGCTGATGGTGTTTATCTATCAGGGGGACTCCGACACCTCTGAGCGGGAGTCGACGACACGGCTGCCCGAGTCGAGAGAAACCCAGACTCTGACGCTGTCTTCCAACAACGAAGCGTCCAACCGCACAGAGCCTGAACCCTCTACAGAACCGGAGCCCGCTAAAGAAACCGTCCAGACCCCCGAGTCGGCCGCGCCAGAGCGGGCGCTGCCCGAATCGCCGTCCCCCGAACCGTCGGCGGAGGAGCATCCGGAGATCCCACAGCCCGATGAAGCGTCTGAGCCCGACGGGACATCGGTGCCAGCGGCCCAGGCGGAAACGCCGGCTGAGCAGTCCTCTACGGAAGAGCCGGCCGCTGCTCAGGCTTCCAGCTTGCCCGACATTCCGGAAGACGAGCAAGTGCTGCTCTCCTGGCGCGCCTCGGAGTATACGCTGCAGTTACTCGGTGCAAGTTCCCAAGAATCGGTAGAGCGTTATATTCAGGATCAACCCAGTCGTGAAAAGCTGCTCAGCTTCGAATCCCGGCGTCAGGGAAAGCCTTGGTTTGTGGTAGTAACCGGTCGCTATTCAAGCAGTGAAGCGGCCAGAAAGGCCATTAACAGCCTGCCTGAAGACCAGCGAAAAGCGGGGCCGTGGCCCCGCCAGGTGGGTGATTTACAGAGCGAAATAGAAGCCCTGCGTAATTTTTAATTGAGTGGCGTGCCTACTGGCCAGAAACCAGTTCGCCGGATAGATCAATTCTGACGAAAGGTCGTGCCTGCCGAGTCCAAGAGAGGGTGTCGTCGGGGTTGTAGGCATCGCTGTAAATGACTTCAGAGCTCTCTCCAGAGGCAACCGTGGGGCGACGGATAAGGTAAGAAGTCAGGTCATCATTGCTGTCCAGTGGGCTGTACGATATCTGCCAAAGCGTTCCGTCAGCGCCAAGTTTGATTTCATCGGTTTCACGGTTGATCTCTTGGGGTGAGGCGGCAAATAAACCTTCATTAGTAACTGTTAGAGTGGCCAGGTCAAGACTCCAGCGCCGCCAATCACTTCTTGTGTCAGGTCCGTTAAAGTCCTCAAGAACAACCCAAACACTTTGATTTCCGGTGACAGGATCGATATATAGCCGGGAGGTCTCTTTGAAGCGGTAGGGCGGTGTGCCGGCCGGCGTCAGTCGTGTCAATTGCTTGTCAGAGTCCACGAGAATGAGCCCGGTCTGCGAGTCTCCCATCAGTAGGGAGCCATCGGGAGTAACGCCAAGCATGTAGACTTGGGAGTCAAACACATCGAACCGCTCCAGTCGGTAGTAAGGTTCCTCTTCGCTATTGCGATAAACCACCTTGTCCAGCGATAGCAATTTTGATTGGAAGACATCAATGCTCGCTGAGTCAGGGTCGTTATGAACAAACAGCTGTTCGGACTCGGAAAATAGCAACGCTTCATCGTTACTGTTGGGTTGGAGAGGGTAGCGCCACTCCAACCCTTCATTGTCGAGCGTCAACGGATCCTGTACGAACCGATAGGCTGCGCCACCATCCGCTGTTACATTGTTGTCGTGATGGACGTAAATAAGGTGACCCATGTCGGTCAGGGGGCCCGATGCGATGCCATCGGGGAATCCGGTACAAATGGCTTCGGGGTTGGTTGGGTCAATTAACGCGCGACGGTCGCCAGCCCCCTCCTGAAGAGTGCCCACCAGATAAACGGCATCTGGGTCTAACTGCGAGCAATCCATGTTGATATCGTCGGCAGTGCCGGTACCACCTCCGCCAGCGCCATTTTCATCAGGATTTTCCCCGCCCGAATCGTCTCTGGGGCCGTTGTCACCCGCTACGCGTTCATCGCATGCAGTGTCGCATTCGCAGCCGGAAAAAAGCGTCAGTGATAACAGGGTGGTAATTAGGATTTTGCCGATTCGACAGCTTGACATTGGTAAAGCGATGCTTGGCATGAAGGCGATTCCTTGTTGTCTTTTTGGGGCGTTGGGGTCAGAGAGCCGACTCCCGGCTTGGTGACCTGCCGACAATTTATTCTATCGATCAACTGAATAAGGTGTCCATCCCTCTGGGGAAGCCATTCATGACCATTCGTCCGGGATATAGGTATCTTCGGAAAACTGTGGTAGCTTGTCGAGTGGGCCCTCCGTGTTGCTGACTGTTCTGACGGACGGTGCTACGGGCCCGGCTTCAGCGGTCATTCAGGCAGTCTGTCTGGAGCCGGGGGAGTTCTCGGAAAATCACTGAATATTTCGACTTTTTACCACCATTTTGCCGAAATTAGCTTTACTGTTGGGCGCTGAGAGCCCCGCTCGTCTTGCCTTCGGGGCCACTTGCGGGTAATATGCTGCGCCCATTTGCCTGGCCCCTTTTTGGAGGGGCTTTTTTGTCTGGGGCGTGAGCGGAGCGAGCCATGTTCCGGATTCTATCGGTATCGAGAGAGACAGCGTATGACCACGGGCCTCTACAGGTTAGATGAGTTTAAAGACAACTGCGGCTTTGGCTTGATTGCCCATTTGAAGGGCAAGGCCAGTCATCGCCTGTTGGAAACCGCCATCGAGTCCTTGACCTGCATGACCCACCGCGGCGGTATCGCGGCGGACGGCAAGACCGGTGACGGTTGCGGCCTGCTGCTGCAGAAGCCGGATGGCTTCCTGCGCACCGTGGCCAAGGAGGCCTGCGGCGCCGAGCTGACTGACGTCTACGGCGTCGGCTCGATCATGCTCAGCACCGACGACGCCCAGGCCCAGAAGGCCCGCGATGTGGTTGAGGAAGAGCTGCGCGCTCAGGAGCTCAGCCCGGCGGGCTGGCGCGAGGTGCCGGTGGACAGCAGCTGTCTGGGGCCGATTGCCCTGGAGTCACTGCCGCGCTTCAACCACCTGTTTATCAACAACGATGGCGGCCTGAGTCTCGAGCAGTTCAATGCCCGGCTGTTCCTCGCCCGGCGTCAGGCGGAAAAGCGTCTGGCCGAAGACAAGGCGTTCTATATCGCCAGTTTCAGCTCGACGGTCATCTCCTATAAAGGGTTGATGATGCCGGTGGACCTGCCCAAGTTCTTTACCGACCTGGCGGACCCGCGCCTGGAAACCGCCATCTGCGTGTTCCACCAGCGCTTCTCCACCAATACGCTGCCCCAGTGGCCCCTGGCCCAGCCGTTCCGTATGCTGGCGCACAACGGTGAAATCAATACCGTGATGGGCAACCGTAACTGGTCCGTGGCCCGCACCTCCAAGTTCAGCACGCCGCTGCTGCCGGATCTGGATCGCGTGGCGCCCCTGGTCAACCGCGATGGGTCCGACTCCTCCAGCCTGGACAACATGCTCGAAGTGCTGATCACCGGCGGCATGGAGCTGCATCGTGCGGTGCGCATGCTGGTGCCGCCGGCCTGGCAGAATGTCGAGCACATGGATCCGCAGTTGCGTGCGTTCTACGAATACAACTCCATGCACGTCGAGCCCTGGGATGGCCCGGCGGGCCTGGTGATCACCGACGGCCGCTACGCGGTCTGTACCCTGGACCGCAACGGCCTGCGTCCGTCGCGCTGGGTGATCACCAAAGACGACATCATCACCGTGGCTTCCGAAGTCGGTGTGTACAAGTACAAGCCAGAAGACGTGGTGGCCAAGGGCCGTCTTGGACCGGGCCAGATTCTGTCGGTGGATACCGAGACCGGCAAGCTGTACCACACCAAAGACATCGACGAGCAGCTCAAAGGTCGCCAGCCCTACAAACAGTGGCTGAAAGAGAAGGCGCTGCGCATCGAGTCCACTCTGGAAGACGATGTGGCCGAAAACGGCCTCACCGAAGAGCAGCTCAAAGCCTACATGAAAATGTACCAGGTCACCTTCGAGGAGCGTGATCAGGTGCTGCGTCCGCTCGCCGAGGGCGGCCAGGAAGCGGTCGGCTCTATGGGCGACGATACCCCCATGGCCGTACTGTCCGCCAAGCAGCGCCCGCTGTACGACTATTTCCGCCAGCAGTTCGCCCAGGTGACCAACCCGGCGATCGATCCGCTGCGTGAAGCCATCGTCATGTCCCTGGAAACCTGTCTGGGACGCGAACTGTCGGTCTATGAAGAGACCGAAGAGCACGCCGATCGGGTGATTCTGCGCTCGCCGGTGCTGTCCCCGGCGAAGTTCCGTGCCCTGATGGATATTTCCCGTCCGGGGTATGAGGCGGCCGTTCTGTCACTCAATTACGATCCGGCCCAGTACAACCTCAAGCAGGCCATCGCCAAGCTGTGCGATGACGCCGCCGAGCAGGTGAAGGCGGGCAAGGTGCTGTTGGTACTGAGCGACAACCATCTGGAAAAAGGCCAGCTGCCGATCCACGCCCTGCTGGCCACCGGCGCGGTGCACCACCACCTGACCAAGGTGGGGCTGCGCTGTGACGCCAACATCATTGTGGAAACCGGCACGGCCCGCGACTCCCACCAGATCGCAACACTGATCGGCTACGGTGCGACGGCGGTTTACCCGTACCTGAGCTACTACGTGCTCAACAACCTGATGGAAACCGGCGAACTGCAGCTGGATACCGATCAGGCGTACAAGGGCTATCGCAAGGGCGTCGACAAGGGCCTGCTGAAGATTCTGTCCAAAATGGGCATCTCCACCATCACCTCCTACCGCGGTGCGCAGTTGTTTGAGGCAGTCGGCCTGGCCGATGAAGTGGTGGACACCTGCTTTGAAGGTACTCAGTCCCGCATTCAGGGCGCCAGCTTCCCGGACCTGGAAGAAGACCAGAAGATCATCGCCAGTACCGCCTGGTTGGCGCGTAAGCCCCTGGTGCAGGGCGGCATTCTCAAATACGTTCACGGTCAGGAATACCACGCTTTCAACCCGGACGTGATCCAGACCCTGCAGCGTGCCGTGCAGACCGGTGAGTACAGCCTGTGGCGCGATTACTCCAGCCTGGTCAATGAGCGCCCGGTGGCGACGCTGCGCGACCTGCTGAAAGTCAAAGAAGACAGTTCTCAGGCCATTCCACTGAGCGAAGTGGAGCCGATCGAGGCCATCATCAAGCGCTTTGACTCCGCCGGTATGTCCCTCGGGGCCTTGTCGCCGGAAGCGCACGAGTGTCTGGCGCAGGCCATGAACCGTCTCGGTGGCCGCTCCAACAGCGGCGAGGGCGGTGAAGATCCGGCCCGTTTTGGCACCGATAAGGTCTCCAAAATCAAGCAAATCGCCTCGGGCCGCTTTGGTGTGACCCCGCACTACCTGGTCAATGCCGAAGTGCTGCAGATCAAGGTTGCCCAGGGCGCCAAGCCCGGGGAGGGTGGCCAGTTGCCCGGTGGCAAGGTCAATGATCTGATCGCCCGGCTGCGCTATTCGGTGCCCGGGGTGACCCTGATTTCACCGCCGCCGCACCACGACATTTACTCCATTGAGGATCTGGCGCAGCTGATCTTTGACCTCAAGCAGGTCAATCCGGACGCCCAGGTGTCGGTCAAGCTGGTCTCCCGTCCCGGGGTCGGCACCATTGCCGCCGGTGTGGCCAAGGCCTACGCGGACCTGATCACCATTTCCGGCTACGACGGTGGTACCGCGGCCAGCCCGCTGACCTCCATCCGCTACGCCGGCTCCCCCTGGGAGCTGGGCCTGAGTGAAACCCACCAGACCCTGCGCGCCAACGATCTGCGCGACAAGGTCCGGGTACAGACCGACGGCGGTCTGAAAACCGGTCTGGATGTGATCAAGGCGGCCATGCTCGGCGCCGAGAGCTTCGGCTTCGGTACTGGTCCGATGGTGGCTATGGGCTGTAAGTACCTGCGGATCTGTCACCTGAACAACTGCGCCACCGGTGTGGCCACCCAGCGCGACGATCTGCGTGAAAACCACTACATCGGCACCGTGGACATGGCGATGAACTTCTTCAAGTTTATCGCCGAGGAAACCCGTGAGTGGCTGGCCCGCCTCGGACTGCGCAGTCTGGGTGACCTGGTCGGTCGCGTCGACCTGCTCGAAGCGATCGAAGGCCAGACCAGCAAGCAGAAGCGTCTGGACCTGAGCCGCATCACGCACACCGACAAGTTCCTGGAAACCAAGCCGCAGCTGTGCGCGGTGGATCGTAACGAGCCGTTCGACAAGGGCGAGCTGGCCGAGGCGATGGTCAAGGAAGTGCTGCCGGCCATTGAGAGCAAGTCCGGCGGTGAATACGCCTTTACCGTGACCAACTGCGACCGCTCCATCGGCGCGCGCATCAGCGGTGAAATTGCCAAGCGCCACGGCAACCAGGGCATGGCGGATAACCCCATCACGCTGAAGCTGACCGGTGTGGCCGGGCAGAGTCTGGGTGTGTGGAACGCCGGTGGCCTGTACATTTACCTGGAAGGTGATGCCAACGACTACGTCGGCAAGGGCATGGCCGGCGGCAAACTGGTGCTGCGCCCACCGCGCAACTCCGGCTTCAAGTCCCAGGACACCAGCATCATGGGTAACACCTGCCTGTACGGCGCGACCGGCGGTAAGGTATTCGCGGCCGGTCAGGCGGGCGAGCGTTGTGGCGTTCGTAACTCTGGCGCTCACGTTGTCGTCGAAGGTGCCGGGGATCACTGCTGTGAGTACATGACCGGTGGTGTGGTGACCGTACTCGGTCGCACCGGCGTCAACTTCGGTGCGGGTATGACCGGTGGTTTTGCCTTTGTGCTCGATGAGGACAACAGCTTCGTGGATCGCTACAACCACGAGCTGGTGGATATCCATCGGGTGGACGGTGAATCGCTGGAAGCACACCGCAACTACCTGCGTCGGGTGATTGCCGAGTTCACCGAAGAGACCGAAAGCGAGTGGGGCCAGAACCTGCTGGACAACTTCGATGATTACGTCGGTAAATTCTGGCTGGTCAAGCCCAAGGCAGCGAGCCTGAGCGGCTTGCTCAACGACATGGAAAAACGCGGCGAATAACCCGCCGGTGCGCCTTCGGGCGCACAGGACACTAGAACGATACAGAGCCCGATCGCCAGTGCGGCGCGGGCTCACACCGATTAGCTGAGGCAGTGATTATGGCCGGACGTTTAAACAACAACTTCCAGTTTATTGATGTGGGCCGTCAGGACCCCGCCAAAAAAGACATGGAAGTGCGCCAGCATGAGTTTGTGGAAATTTACGAACCGTTTGATCAGGACCAGGCGGCCAGCCAGTCTCACCGCTGCCTTTCCTGCGGCAATCCCTACTGTGAATGGAAGTGCCCGGTGCACAACTTCATTCCCAACTGGTTGAAGCTGATTTCCGAAGGCAACATCTTTGAAGCGGCCGAGCTGAGTCATCAGACCAACTCCCTGCCGGAAGTCTGCGGTCGTGTCTGCCCCCAGGATCGTCTGTGCGAAGGTGCCTGTACCCTGAACGACGGTTTCGGTGCGGTGACCATCGGTAACGCCGAGAAGTACATCACCGACACCGCTTTCGCCATGGGCTGGAAGCCGGACATGTCCAAGGTCACCTGGACCGACAAGAAAGTCGCCATCATCGGTGCCGGCCCGGCCGGCTTGGGTTGCGCCGACGTGCTGGTGCGCAATGGCGTCAAACCGGTGGTCTTTGACCGTTATCCGGAAATCGGCGGCCTGCTGACCTTCGGCATCCCCGAATTCAAACTTGAGAAAAACGTCCTGACCCGTCGTCGTGAAATTTTCACCGAAATGGGTATGGAATTCCGTTTGAACACCGAAGTCGGCACCGACATCACCATGGAAGAGATCTTTAAGGAATTCGATGCGGTGTTTATGGGCATGGGCACCTACACCTACATGAAAGGCGGCTTCCCCGGTGAAGACCTGCCCGGTGTGCACGACGCCCTGCCGTTCCTGGTGGCCAACGTCAATCGCAACCTGGGTTTTGAAAAAGACCCGAGCGAGTTCATCAGCGTGAAAGGCAAGCGCGTGGTGGTGCTCGGCGGTGGTGATACCGCCATGGACTGTAACCGCACCTCCATTCGCCAGGGCGCCGAGAGCGTGACCTGTGCTTACCGCCGTGACGAAGAGAACATGCCCGGCTCGCGCCGCGAAGTGGCCAACGCCAAAGAAGAGGGCGTACAGTTCCTGTTCAACCGTCAGCCCGTGGCCATTGTCGGTGAAGACAAGGTCGAAGGCGTGAAAGTGGTGACCACCGAACTGGGTGAACCCGATGAAAATGGCCGCCGCCGCCCCGAACCGATTCCGGGCAGTGAAGAAGTCTTGCCGGCTGATGTGGTGCTGATTGCCTTCGGTTTCCGTCCGAGCCCGGCGCCCTGGTTTGATGAACACGGCATCAAGGTATCCGACTGGGGCGGTGTGGAAGCGCCGGAAACCCAGCAGTACAAGTTCCAGACCTCCAACCCGAAGGTGTTCGCCGGTGGCGACATGGTGCGCGGTTCCGACCTGGTGGTGACCGCCATCTGGGAAGGGCGCGAAGCGGCCGAAGGGATTATGGACTACCTCGAAGTTTAAGTGTTGTAACGGCGGATGCGCTTCGCTTATCCGCCCTACGACACCTCCGCAGCCACGCGTAGGGCGGATAAGCAAAGCGCATCCGCCGCTCCCCCACCCTCTTTGACCGCACCGGACCATCACTATGACCGAGCTGAAAAACGACCGTTTCCTGCGCGCTCTGGCCCACGAGCCGGTGGACGTTACCCCGGTGTGGATGATGCGTCAGGCCGGTCGCTACCTGCCGGAATATCGGGCCAGCCGCGAGCGGGCCGGCAATTTCATGGGCTTGTGCGGCAACCCGGACATGGCCTGTGAGGTGACGCTGCAACCCCTGGAGCGCTACCCGCTGGATGCGGCCATTCTGTTCTCGGACATTCTCACCATCCCTGATGCAATGGGGCTGGGCTTGTACTTTGAGCCCGGTGAAGGCCCGAAGTTTGAAAAGCCGGTACGTACTGAAGCCGATATCATGGCACTGGATGTGGTCAACCCAGAAGCGGAACTGCCTTACGTCCTCGATGCGGTGAAAACCATTCGCCGCGAGCTGGGCGGTCGGGTGCCCCTGATCGGTTTCTCCGGTAGCCCCTGGACCCTGGCCACTTACATGATTGAAGGTGGCTCCAGCCGGGATTTTCGCCGCGCCAAGCAGATGATGTACGACCGGCCCGAACTGATGCATCACCTGCTCGACACCCTGGCCCAGTCCGTCATCCGCTACCTGAACGGCCAGATACTGGCGGGCGCCCAGGCGGTGCAGATTTTCGACACCTGGGGCGGCGCCCTGTCCCACAACGCCTACCGGGAGTTCTCCCTGCGCTACCTGGAGCAGATCGTCAACGGCCTGATCCGTGAGCACGACGGCCGCAAGGTACCGGTGATTCTGTTCACCAAAGGCGGCGGTCAGTGGCTGGAGGCCATGGCCGACACCGGCGCCGATGCGCTGGGTCTGGACTGGACCACCGACATCGGCCGCGCCCGCGCCCGGGTCGGTGGCCGGGTCGCGCTGCAGGGCAATATGGACCCCACAATCCTCTACGCCAGCCCCGAGCGGATTCGCGAGGAAGTGGGGCAGATTCTGGCCTCTTACGGCAAGGGTTCCGGCCATATCTTCAACCTGGGCCACGGCATCACCCCGGAAGTCGACCCCGAACACGCCGGCGCCTTTATCCGCGCGGTCCATGAGTTGTCGGCCGAGTACCACGGTCAGTAAGTAAAAAGTTTTTGGGTGGCACAGAGGGACGGGAAGGGGAAGCCCTTTCAAGACCGTAAGCGGAGGGACTCCGCGCGTCGAGCCCCCAGGGATGGGTTTACGGCGTGTCTTGAAAGGGCTTCCCCTTCTCGGCCCGGACGCGATTTGAACTGATCGCATATCCTGTAACCGAACCCTGTGACCCGCTTCTCACCACTACTGTATAGCCCTCCGACAGGCTTGACGACGCCCGTTGCATGCCCCACTATCCCTATCCTCCGGCCCGTTTTTTGTCTAAACTGGCGCCATAGACGGATTTTTGCCGCACCGCCGGCAGAGAGGACAACGCGTGGGAATCAAGCAAGTCAAAGTCGACGTCAACGAAGTCACTGTTGGCATGTATGTCTCCGGACTCGACCGTCCGTGGACTCAGACTCCATTCCCGCTGCAAGGCTTCTATGTCCGTGACCTGGACGAAATCAAACAACTGAAAAGCCTGTGTAAACACGTCTACATCGACGTCGTCAAAGGTCGCCCGCCAGTCTCCTCCAATTTACAGACACTGCCCCAGGAAAGCCTGCGCAGCCGGATCAGCGCCCGGGAGAACGTCCATACCCCGGCCAACGTCAAAGTGGCTCCCCTGCGCATACAGCGCAATCAGTACCCGCCGGTCCAGCCGCTCAAAAAAGAAATCAAACGCGCCCGCCAGCTGCACCAGAATGTCTACCATGCCGTGGGCGAGGTGCTCGATTACCTGGGCAACAATGAGCTGCATCGGGTACCGATTGTCGAAACCAAGCGGCTGGCCAGCGATATGGTGGACAGTGTGCTGCGCAATCCGGATGCCTTCACCTGGCTGTCCCGCGTGCAGGAGAAAGACGAATATACCTACAGTCACGCCATCCGTTGCTCGGTCTGGGCCATCCTGTTCGGGCGCCATATCGGCCTGCCCAAGCGGGACCTGGACGTGCTTGCCATGGGCGTGCTGCTCAAGGATGTGGGCAAGGTCAAACTCGACCAGGGGTTATTGACCAAAGTGTCCCGCTCCTCCGATGAAGAGCGTCTGTATGAAACCTTTGTGGAGCAGGGCGTTGAGATATTGCGCAAAACCCCGGGAGTAGAACCGAGGGTGATCAGCGTGGTGAAGACCCACTGCGAACGATTGAACGGCAGTGGTTTTCCGTTGCACCTGCAGGGCGACAAGATTCCCTTGCTGGGTAAGATCGCCGGGATTGTCACCTTCTATGACAATACCACCAATCCGCGGGGTGCCAGTCAGCCCATTGCGCCTTCCAAGGCGGTCAGCAAGTTGTACGAACTGCGCAATACCCAGTTTCAGGAAGAGCTGGTGGTGGAGTTCATTCGCGCCATCGGCCTTTATCCCACCGGCACTCTGGTCGAGTTGAGTTCCGGTGAGGTGGGTGTGGTGGTGGAGCAGAATTTTGAGCGGCGCCTCAAGCCCAAGATCATGTTGGTGTTGGACGCCGTCAAGTCTCCCATGGATCCGCAACTGATTGATCTGGCCGAGGACGATAAGCGCAAGCAGGCACTGATCGATTCGGGCAAAAAAACCGCGGCGGAAGTGGAAAAAATTGAAATTGCCCGAGACCTGGAGCCCGGCTCATACGAGGTGGACGTCGCCGCAATACGCGACAACTATATCCTCAAAAAAGAGAAGTCCGGTCTGATGTCACTGCTCGACAAGCTCACGCCCTAGGCCGCCCCAGGGCAATGCGTAGTTGCCCTTACAGCCTGACGCCCAGCCGTTCCCCCATCCGCGTTCCACTGCCGGCCTGATAAGCCTCATCCCAGCGCACTCGGTCCTTGCCAAACAACACGATGGCGGTGGAGCCTAGCTTGAAGCGGCCCATTTCTTCCCCCTTATTCAAGGTGATGGGCGCGCGGGGTCGGAAGTCCCGGGTCTGAATCGTCCGCTTGATCGGCGCTACCTCGCCGCCCCACACGGTTTCGATACCCGCCACGATCATGGCGCCGACCAACACGACCGCCATGGGGCCGATGTCGGTATCGAAAATTGCCACCAGTCGCTCATTGCGTGAAAACAGTCGCGGCACCTGGTTGGCGGTGGCGGTATTGACCGAGAAAAGGTCGCCGGGTATCGCCACGGTGGTTCGCAGTTGGCCGTCAAAGGGCATGTGAACGCGATGATAATCCTTGGGTGACAGATAGACGGTGGCAAACTGTCCCTGGTCGAATTCGGCGGCCAGCGCCTCGCTGCCACCGAGCAGCTCCCGGGTGGTGTAGAGCTGGCCTTTGGCCTGGAAAATCCGCCCGTCCTCAATGGCGCCGAGCTGACTGATGGCCCCGTCAGCGGGGCAGACGATGCTGTCCGCTGAAGCATCAAGCGGCCGCGCATCGGGCTTGAGCGCCCGGGTAAAGAAGTCATTGAAGTGGGCATAGGCGCGGGGGTTTTCTTCCAGCGCTTCGCTCATGTCCACGCCGTAGCGTTGGATGAACCATTCGATAAAGTGATTTTTGATCCAGTCCGTACGCTGGTTGGCCAGCCAACCCGCCGCCCGGGAGAGCCCGTGCTGGGGGGTGATATACTGAAGGGCGGCGAACAGTTTTTCATTCATGGTGTCAGGGGGCCTGCAGGGTCGGTTTCCGGAGGCGCCATCATAGCAAATATCCCTCTGGCAGGCTGACGGGGGTCGAACGACGGGTCATCATGGTATTAATTCGGGTGCTGGTGGAAGTGTTGGGCGGCCTGGGCTTGTTCCTGCTGGGAATGACGCTCATGACCGAGGGCCTGAAGGCCATGGCTGGAGACGCCATTCGCCGGGTGTTGATGCGCTTTACCCGCAGCCCGGTCAGCGGAGTTCTGGCGGGGCTGGTCGGCACCGCCGTGCTGCAATCCTCCAGTGCCACCATTGTGGCCACCGTCGGTTTTGTCGGGGCGGGCCTGATCGGTTTTTCCCAGGCACTGGGCATCATTTTCGGTTCGGCTCTGGGGACCACGGTTACGGGCTGGATTGTGGCTCTGATCGGCTTCAAGCTCAAGCTGTCCCTGCTGGCCGCCCTGTTTGTGTTTGCCGGGGCCATGCTCAAGCTGTTTGGGCGCCGGTCTCTGGGCGGGCTGGGGTATGCGCTGGCCGGCTTTGGTCTGATTTTCATCGGTATTGATACGCTTCAGGGCGGGCTGGAAGGCCTGCGGGAGCAGATGGACTTCAGTCAGTTTCCGGCGGACGATCTGTGGGGCAAGTTTCAATTGGTGGTCATTGGTGTTCTGTTCACCATTGTGACGCAATCGTCCAGTGCAGGTGTGGTGGCGGCACTGACGGCACTGCACACGGATACCATCGCCTTTGAGCAGGCCGCATCGCTGGTGGTGGGAATGAACATCGGCACCAGCTTCACGGCGGCAGCGGCCACCATCGGTGGCAACGTGTCGGTGCGACGCACCGGTTTTTCCCATGTGCTGTACAACACCGGCGTGAGTTCGCTGGCGCTGTTTCTGATTGTGCCCTACATCACCGCCTGGCAGTTTGTGGCGCCCGAGGCATTTGTGGTTCACGAGGAGTTTGCGCTGGTGGGTTTCCACTCCGCGTTCAATTTGTTGGGCGTGTTGCTGGTGGTGCCGTTTGCGGGACAGTTTGCTCACATGATCGAGCGTCTGTTCCCGGACAAGCCTTTTGGTTATCAACAGGTTCTGGACCGGGGGCTGCTCAAATACCCCGAGTTGGCGCTGACCGCGGTGCAGAAGGTCATGATCTCCCAGTTTGAGCGGGTGGCGGAGCAGCTGGAATACATTCTCGGAGAGTCGGGTCGCTCGGTCCCCCTGGTGGATCTTGCCCGAGAGCTGTCCGACGTGCAGGAATATCTGGATGCCATTCACCTGGAAGGGACCTCGGGCAGTCAGTGGGAGCGGCTACTGGCTGCGATTCAGATCGTCGAGCATCTGCAGCGTCTGCTGGAGCGTTGCGACAATAAAAGCGTGGCCGTGGCGTTGCGCAACGGGGACGATCTGGCCGAGGCCAAGGCCGCCCTCAGCCCGCTGGTGTTGTCGCTCTGGGGAAAACGTTCGCTTCCCGCCGATCAGGTGCAGGAACGAGTCGCACAAATCACCCAAATCGAGCAAACTACCCGGCGGCAGACCATGAACGACATTGCCCAGGGGCGACTGGAGCTGAGGCAGGGCGTCGCCCGGATGGAGGTCGTGCGCTGGCTGCAGCGGGTTGCCGTGCACATCGGGCGCATCGACGTACATACCCGGGAATTGAATTATCAGCAGCCCTGAGCTCAAGTAATGGATAGCCCTGAGCCCAGGAAAAACAGCCCTGAGCTCAGAAAACAGCCCTGAGTGTTCGAAACAATCGCAAGTGAATCTGATGAAGGCGGTATCCATGTCCTCCCTCCCCCTTGAGAGCGTAAGGCCCGATGATCTCGACGCCCTCGTCGCTCTGGAGCAACGCTGTTTTACCAGCGACCGCCTCAGCCGCCGCAGCTTTCGCCGCTGGCTGGAGGGCGACCAGCGGGTACTTCTGGTCGCGCGCGATGGCGACCGTCTGGCCGGCTACATACTGGTTCTGTTTCACCGGGGGACGCGCCTGGCGCGCATGTACTCGCTGGCGGTGGATCCGGACTACCGGGGCCAGGGGTTGGCGCGGCGCCTGATCGGCGCCGGGGAAGACGGCGCGCGGGACAGTGGCCGGTTCTATATGCGCCTGGAGGTCAGCAGTAAAAACACCAGCGCCATCGCCCTTTACGAGACCCTGGGGTACAAACAGTTCGGGCTGTATCAGGACTACTACGAGGACCACACCGATGCGCTGCGTTACCAGAAGCGGATCCGGGTGGTGGGTGATACCGCCTATCACCGGGCCATTCCCTGGTTGGCCCAGAGTACCCGCTTTACCTGCGGTCCGGCGTCGCTGATGATGGCCATGGCCGCCCTGAAGCCGGACTACCAGCCTTCCGATACCGAGGAACTGCGCCTGTGGCGCGAGTCCACGACCATCTTCATGACCTCGGGCCACGGTGGTTGCCACCCCATGGGCATGGCCCTGGCTGCCGACACCCGGGGCTACCGGGCGGAAGTCTGGGTCAACCATGATGGGCCGCTGTTTCTCGATGGGGTGCGCGATGAGACCAAAAAGCCGGTCATGATGCTGGTGCATGAGGATTATCGCCACGCGCTTGAGGAGCGGGCCGTTCCGGTTCACTATCGCGAGGTTCGTCAGGATGATCTGATCGCGGCGTTTGATCGCGGTGGGGTGCCGATCATCCTGATCAGCACCTACCGGATGGACAGCAAAAAAGCGCCCCACTGGGTCGTCATGAGTGGCTATGACGAAGAGTGTATTTATGTTCACGACCCGGATCCGGATGGCCAGGGGCAGACCGCGCTGGATTGCCAATACCTTCCTCTGGCGCGGGCCGATTTCGAGCGGATGACCAGTTTCGGCCGAAGCCGGCTGCGTACCGCGGTGATTCTGTCCCGTGAGTTGTCCGGTCCGGGGGAATAAAAATTTGATGTTACGCAAAGCGAGCCCTGCCTGTGCGCTATACCATTAAACGATCCTCGCGCCGCCGCACGGTCAGCCTGGAGGTACGCGATGCCCAGTTGCTGGTGCGAGCCCCGGTCGGCATAGCGGAGCGGGATCTGGACCGGTTTGTCCGTCAGAAAAGCGACTGGATCGCGCGCAAAGTGCGCGCTCAGCAGCAGATGCTGGCCCGGATTCCGGAGTATCGCTATGTATCCGGCACCCGCCTGCCTTTCATGGGGCAACAACTGACGCTCTCGGTGACCATGGGGAGTTGTGGCCGGGTAGAGCAGGTGGGTGACCGATTGGCGGTCTGTTGCTCGCGACGCAGTCGGCTTGAACCTGAGGCGCAGGCCCGGCGGCTGGTGCAGGGGTGGTACCGGGAGCAGGGACTGGAGCGATTGCGCGCGAAAACCGATGCGTTGACTCGTCAGATGGAGCTGAGCCACTCCGGGGTCAAAGTGAGAGTGACCCGATCAAAGTGGGGGCACTGCACCCGCTCGGGTGAGATTCAGTACAACTGGCAGATTCTTCTGGCCCCGGAGGCGGTTGTGGACTATCTTGTCGCTCACGAAGTCTGTCACCTGCGTCACATGAACCATAGCCGGGCATTCTGGCAACTGGTCGGACAAGTGTGCCCCGATTACCCCCGTCAGCGGGATTGGCTTAAGGCCAATGGCCGCTGTCTGGTATTGTAACCCCTGTCGTTAGAAGCCCAAGGAAACGCCCATCATGACCGCACTGAGCGATGACCCCGCTGAAAACCTCGATCGTTTTATTGTCGAAGCGATGGACCACGGCTGTGTTTACGGGCTCGAAGGCCCGGATGGTTGGGCGCTGTGTCCTTCCGAGAAATATGATGACAGCGATGTGATGCCCCTGTGGTCCGAGCTGGCCCTGGCACAGGTGCACTGTCGGGAGGAGTGGACCGACTACAAACCCGTGCCGATCGATCTGGAAGAGTTTCTGGACGACTGGCTGCCCGGTATGCACGACGATGAACTGCTGGTCGGGGTGAACTGGGATGAATCCCTCGAAGGGGAAGAAATTGAGCCCATGGACCTGCTCGAGGAATTTGAGCAGGAAATGGAGTAGCGACTGCCTACCTGATCCGCCCCCACTCCGGGCCTTCAGGCCCGGGGGAAACTCGCCATGACCTTCCGGTCCCGCCGATATTTCCAGCGTTCGATCCACTTGCCACCCCAGACCTGATTGCCGTAACGGGCCAGGGCGTAATCATTACTGGTGGTAATGATCGACAGCGTTCGTCGGCCGGGCTTGTAGCGTCTGAGTGGTTCACCGGCCAGAGCGCGGGCCAGATTGGCGGCCAGCACCGGCGCCTGCCGCAGCGCCAGGCTCGCTGCGGCTCCGGGCTCTGGCCCGCCAGACACACTGGCGACCGCGCCGGCGGCGAACACGAACGGATGATTGACCGCCTGTAGATGTGCATTGACCTGAATCCGGCCCCGGTCGGTCAGTGCCAGCCCCGATGTTCTGACCCAGGCGCCCGGTTGCCCGGATACACACCAGATCACGCTGTCCATGGGCAGGTGCTGGTGGCGATCGGTGTAGATCTGCTGGCCATCCACGCGTGCCACATCAAAGAGGGGGTGGACCCGAATCTCCCGCTCCTGCAGTAATTGTGCGGCTCTTAGCTGAGCGGCGAGGGGGAACTCGGGCAGCAGCTTGCCGCCACCGTGGACCAGGTGGATGCTCACCGGTGCCTTCAGGTTATCTTCATGCAGCAGCCGCTGGCGAACGGCCAGGGCCATTTCCACACCATCGAGATTGCCGCCAATCACGCCCAGGTTGGCCGGGTTGTTCCGGCTTCGGGCACAGAGATCTGCCAGTGTTTCCTGCCAGCGGGGCAAAAACCCACTGATCGGACGTGTGCTCATGCCGTGCTCGGCCAGCCCGGGGATGGTATCGGTGGCCTGCAGGCCGGTGTTGACCGACAGGAGGTCAAAGGCAATGGCGTCGCCATTGTCGAGTGTCGCCAGGCGCTGTTCCAGATTCAGGGAGGCCAGGCGGCCGAACTGCAATTCGGTGTGCGTGGCCCGGCAGAGCTGGCCCAGGTCGATGTGGCAATCCCGAAAGCGAAAGCGCCCGGCAATCAGCCCGGGCAGCATGCCCGAGTAGGGAACAAACCGCTCTGGTGACAGCAGTATCACTCGCACATCGTCGGGTAGCAGGTGGCGGGCGTTGGCCAGGTAGAGGGCGTGCGTCAGGCCGCCACCGGCCAGAAGCAGAGTTCGCATAACAACGGCGCTCAGGCAAAAGCCGAGAGCATAGCGAACCCGGTGCCCAGCGTCTACGGAGTGCCGGTAATTCTGACAGTCACTGGTTGGGGTGGGGAGCGGTTATTCTCCGCCTCTGGCGCTGGAGGCGATGTCTTCGTCGACGAATCCGAACAGGTAGTCGTGGAGGATGTCGACCTGGTGCAGGTGGACGTAGGTTTCGAGTTGTTCGAGTTCGGCGAAGGCGGGGCTGATGGCGGCTGTGGGGGTCAGACGGTAGTCCCGGGTGACGAGTACGAAGGATTTATTGGCGGTGGGTACGGGGGTTTTGTGCAACAATTGCAGGACGCAGAAGTCGAAGTCCAGGCACAGGCGCATGAGATTGGGGTAGTTGGTTTCCTGGCGATCGATGAAACGAATTTCCCGGCTGCCCAGTAGTTCGTCGGTGCTGAGCGGGTGCTTGGGCATAGACTCTCTCGGTGTTGTTGGCTCGGTTGATTCTTGTTGGGGTGGTCCATTTGGGTCAGTCTGTGCGGGATTACACCACAGCGCTCCCTGACGTCATGTGATATACCTCACAAAAGCTTCAGGGGCCGTCACTGCAATCCACGGGGTGGTGTAGTCTGCTTGGAAACATTACTGGACTGGTTTCAGTCTGCTGCTGAATAGGAGAGTAGAGCGCATGTGGTATCAATTGTTGACGGTTATAGAACGTTTGATGAGCGCAGGACGTCCGGCACGGATAGGGGTAGACCGTTCCTGGACACGCCGTAAACCCATGATGTGCATGGATGCACGAATGCCGCGATGGCATGGATGCCAAGGAGCGGCCCCTGGGGGCTCGCAACCGCGCTTCCCGCGCTCTACGGTCCAGGAACGGTCTACCCCTATCCGCGCCTCAGTGCTTCGTACCGGGCTTTTTGCCGTGGTGGCCTTGATGCTCGCCGCCTGCTCGCAGATTCCTTTCGGTATTCAGGAGCCTCAGGTCAAGGTCACGGGGCTGGAGCTTTTGCCGGCTCAGGGTATGGAGCAGCGCATTGCGGTTCATCTCGGTATCACCAATCCCAATGCGCGGGATTTGTCCGTGCGCGGGATCTCTTATAACATCGGCATCGAAAACATCGATGTCTTGAGTGGCGTTTCCAGCCGAGTGCCCACCCTCAAGGCGTATGAGGAGACTCCGGTGACCGTGGAGGTCTCTGCCAACCTGTTGTCCATTGCCCGGTTGGTCCAGCACTTCAGCCAGCGGGCGGTCAGTGACCGGGTCAGTTACAATTTCGACGCCAAGTTGGATTTCAGCCAGTGGTTGCCGTCCATGCGGGTCTCGGAGCAGGGCGAGATCAAGCTGCAGTATTAACGATAACGACCAGGAATTTGCATGAACGAAGTCGTAGTATCCCCCGACGCTGAAGAGCGCATTCCCCTCAAAGACTATACCGAGAAGGCGTATCTGGATTATTCCATGTACGTCATTCTCGATCGCGCCCTGCCCAATATCGGTGACGGGCTCAAGCCGGTTCAGCGCCGTATTGTCTATGCCATGAGCGAGCTGGGGCTGAAGGCGACGGCGAAGTTCAAGAAGTCGGCCCGTACGGTCGGCGATGTGATCGGTAAGTTCCACCCGCATGGGGATTCGGCCGCTTACGAGTCCATGGTGTTGATGGCTCAGCCGTTTTCGTACCGGTACACCCTGGTGGACGGGCAGGGGAACTGGGGGTCGCCGGATGACCCCAAGTCGTTTGCCGCCATGCGTTACACCGAGTCGCGTCTGGCGCGCTACAGTGAGGTGCTACTGGAGGAGTTGGGCCAGGGTACGGTGGATTGGCAGCCGAATTTCGACGGCACCATGGATGAGCCCAAGGTGCTGCCCGCCCGGGTGCCCAATGTGCTCCTCAATGGCACCACCGGCATTGCGGTGGGGATGGCCACGGACATTCCGCCCCATAACCTGCGGGAGGTGGTCGAGGCCTGTATTCATCTGCTCGATAACCCCAAGGCGGATGTGAACGAGCTGTGCCAGTTTATTCAGGGCCCGGATATGCCCACCGAGGCGGAGCTGATCACGCCCCGGGAAGATCTGATCAAGATGTACCAGACCGGCCGGGGCAGTCTGCGCATGCGCGGTGTTTGGACCAAGGAAAAGGACAGCGGCGATATCATCATTACCGCGCTGCCCCATCAGGTCAGCGGCGCCAAGATTCTGGAGCAGATCGCGGCTCAGATGCAGGCCAAGAAGCTGCCCATGGTCACCGATCTGCGGGATGAGTCGGACCACGAAAACCCCACCCGTCTGGTGATCACCCCGCGCTCCAACCGGGTGGATGCCGAGCAGTTGATGCAGCATCTGTTCGCCAGTACCGACCTGGAGAAAACCTACCGGGTCAATATGAACATGATCGGCATCGATGGTCGTCCAGGGGTGAAAAGCCTGGATGTCATTCTGTCCGAGTGGCTCAGCTTCCGCACGGTCACCACCCGGCGTCGTCTGCAGTTCCGGCTGGACAAGGTGCAGAAGCGCCTGCACCTGTTGGAAGGCCTGCTGATCGCCTATCTGAACATCGATGAGGTCATCCACATCATCCGCACCGAGGACGAGCCCAAAGCGGTGTTGATGGAGCGCTTCAAGCTGTCCGACGTTCAGGCCGACTACATTCTGGACACCAAATTGCGCCAGTTGGCGCGGCTTGAGGAAATGAAGATCCGGGGCGAGCAGGAGGCCCTGGAAAAAGAGCGGGATCAGCTCGAGAAAACCCTCGGCTCCGCCACCCGTCTGAAAACCCTAATTCGCAAAGAGCTGCAGCAGGTGGCCAAGGAATACGGCGATGATCGCCGCTCGCCCATCGTTCAGCGCGAGGAGGCCCAGGCATTCAGTGAAACCGAGTTGATCGGGGTGGACCCGGTGACCGTGGTGGTGTCCGAAAAGGGCTGGATCCGATCGGCGAAAGGTCATGAGATCGATCCGGCGGCGCTCAACTACAAAGCCGGGGACAGCTTCAAGTTTGCCGTGCGCGGCAAGACCAACCAGAGTGTGATGCTGCTCGATTCCACCGGACGCAGTTACGCCATTGCGGCCCACAATCTGCCCTCTGCCCGTGGGCAGGGTGAGCCCTTGAGTGGACGACTGAATCCCCCCAATGGAGCCACTTTCGAGGGCGCCCTGATGGGTAGTGATGAGCAGCGGGTGCTGCTCGCGTCGGACGCCGGGTACGGCTTTGTGGCCAAACTGGGGGATCTCTACAGTAAAAACCGCGCGGGCAAGGCCATGTTGAGCCTGCCCAAGGGCGGGCGGGTACTGGCGCCCCAGGTGCTGGAAAACCCCGAGAAAGATCTGTTGGCGGCGGTGAGCAACGAGGGCCGGCTCCTGGTGTTCCCGGTCACGGAACTGCCCGAGCTGGCCCGCGGCAAGGGCAACAAGATCATGAATATTCCGTCGGCCCGGGTGCAAAGCCGCGAGGAGTATGTGATTGCGGTGGGCGTCATCGCCGAGGGGCAGTCGCTGACGCTGCACGCGGGTAAGCGCCACCTGACGCTCAAGGCCGGTGATCTGGACCACTACCGGGGCGAGCGTGGCCGGCGGGGCAACAAGCTGCCGCGCGGCTTCCAGAAGGTGGACCGGGCCGAGGTCTCCTGAGGCCTGGTCTCCCGAGTCTTGGGGCCGCCGGCTGTCGGACCAACAATAATAACCTGAGGACGCACTATGAGTGACAAGCGGGAGTACACGCGCACGCCCCTGGCCTGCCGGATTAAAATTCAGCATGAAACCATTGGCGAATTGATGGTCAAAACCCGTGATATCTCCGATGGTGGAGTGTTCGTGGTGCTCGAGCCGGATCAGATGCCGCCCATTGGGTCGGTGGTGACCGGGCAGGTTCAGGGCATGCCGGTGGAGGCACCGGTGGTGAAAATGGAAGTCGTGCGCACCGAACCCGACGGCATCGGATTGAAGTTTCTTCAGGATTAGCGGAGGTTGTATGCTCGTCACTAAGCCGGTCAGGCGTTCCCTGGCTCTGGTGGCCCTGGTCGCCGGGGTGTTGGGATTACTGTTGTCTCTGGCGGCGGGAAGCCCGGCGCAGGCCGCCGTGGTACTGCAGTACCACCATGTGAGCGAGTCGACCCCCGCCTCGACCAGTGTGACGCCCAAGCGGTTCCGTTCGCATATGGACTATCTGGAAAGCCATGACTTTGACGTCGTGCCTCTGGAGGCGCTGGTTGAGGCGCTGCGCTCCGGCGAGCCGCTGCCCGATCGCACCGTGGCCATCACCTTTGACGATGCCTACGAGTCGGTTTACTCCGCTGCCTACCCGATGCTGAAGGAGCGGGGCTGGCCGTTCACAGTGTTTGTGAACACTGATCCGCTGGATCAGGGCAAGGGCGGTTTTACCTCCTGGGATCAGCTGCGCGAAATGGCCGAACATGGCGCCACCATCGCCAACCACTCCACCAAGCACAACCACCTGCAGCGCCGCAAAGCCGGTGAAAGCCAGGGGCAGTGGCGCGAGCGGATTGAGTCCGAGGTGGTGGACGCCGAGCGGCGCATCAAGGAAGAGACCGGCCAGAACCACAAGATGCTGGCCTACCCCTATGGCGAGTACAACAATGAAGTGAAAGACCTGTTGGCGTCCCTGGGCTACGTGGCTTTCGGCCAGCAGTCCGGCCCGATCGGCGACCACAGCGATTTGCGGGCCCTGCCGCGCTTCCCGTTTGGTGGCCCCTATGGCGAGATTGAAGAGTTTGCCACCAAGGCGCAAACCCGCGCCATGCCCATAGAGTCCGTCGAGCTGTACGCGGACTCGGAACTGGAACAGCCCCTGGATGAAGTGGTGGTGGCAGCCGGCGCCCGGCCGGTGTTGGTGTTGAACCTTGAACAGGACAACCTGGCCGGTCGCATCAACTGCTTTGCCGGTGGCCAGGGGGCCATAGAGACCCGTGTGGAGGGGCGCCAGTTGATCACTCAGCCCGGCAAGCCCCTGACGCCGGGTCGTACCCGCTATAACTGTACCGCGGGCACCGGGGAGTCCGGCCGCTTCTACTGGTTCTCCCAGCAGTGGCTGGTGACCGACAAAGACGGTCGCTGGGTGCACGAGAACTGAGATTTGGCAGTGATTGTCGGGTTACGCCTTCGGCTAACCCGACCTACGCAGACCCAGGAACACCCACCAAGCTACCCCGTAGGTCGGGTTAGCCGAAGGCGTAACCCGACAACCCCAGGCACGGGGCATAGTAAGCTACCCCGTAGGTCGGGTTAGCCGAAGGCGTAACCCGACGATTGCCAGCCCGGTTCACAGCTTGTTCCGGGCCGGTCTGACACGTCGGAGCGCGCAGCTCATAATCCGGCAGTTGCAGCCGTTACCCCGCCTCGGTCTGCGACTCGGCTTCGGCCTTTGCGGGTACTTCGGGCTCCTCCGGCGTCAACCAGGCTTCATGTACCTGCTCCAGCTCGTTGTAGCGGATCAGTTCCTTGAGCTCCTCAATATACGCCTGCCCGCGGCTCGAATACCGGATCAGCCCCTGCACCATTGCCATACCCGTGGGTACCATGTCCTGAGCACGCTGTTGAGCGCGAATTTCCCGCACCTCCCGGTAGGCCCGGTTGGTGTTGATGTTGCGGAAGTAAGTCGACACAGCCTCGTTGACCGTAGCAAACTTCTGTACCTCGTGACTCATATCGTCCGAGCGGGCGTTGGGCACCAAGCCGCAGCCCTTGCGGTAACACCACTGGCCGAACAGATTGTTGGCTTCCTGGGCAAAGCGCGAGGTACCCCAGCCAGATTCTGCCGCCCCCTGAGCCAGAACCATCTCCAGGGGGAGTATATCCACCCGCTTGTGCAGCTCGTCCAGGGCGTCCGAGGCGTTCGGGTAGTTGTCTTCATTCACGCGGAAATGGATACGCAGGCGCTCAAGCTGGGCCCGCTGGCGGCTGCTGAGGCTCTTGTCGGCGGCGAGCACCGAGCGCATGTCGATCACGTCTTCGCGCAGCTGCTCCAACTGGTGATTGCGCCATTCCACCATGGGAACCAGCATCTCAAAAAAGGCCCGTTTGCGATCGGGGATATGGCCTATGCTGGCAAAATCCGGTAGCTGCTTTACCTCGGCGGGGCGCGGTACCGCTGGTGGCTCCTGCCGACCAGCCACGGACTCTTCCATGGGCTGGGGCGGGTGGTAGGCCAGGTAAAACGTCAGCACCAGACAGCCAAGGGGAAAGGCCACCAGGCCCAGGCCCAGTAGCCACTGGGTGAAACCCTGCTTCATACAATCACCTTCTAATACATCAATCCAAACAAAGGGTTACGTCGTCGGGCGGGCAAAGGATCAGAGATCCAGCTCGCGCCGCAGCGCCTCCAGCCGCTGATGGTTCTCATCGGCTGACAGAGGCGTTTCGGTGGTTTCGGGAAGGGCGGGCGCCTGGGGGAGGGGTAACTCCGCGCCGTTCATCACCTGTTCGCAAAAGCGCTGGTAGTGACGCTCAAACACCGGGAAGGCCACTTTTTCGGCACTGCTGGCCAGGAAAAACCAGTCGCTGGCCAGGCCGGCATGGTACACCGCCGGATGGCTCCAGCGCTGGGCCGCTTTGGGGCTGGGCGCCCGGCAGGCCTCCACATAGGCGCTGTGTGCGTCCGGCAGGCCAAACTCGGTCGGGTCGCCCTGGCAGGCGCGCATCATGCGGTTCAGGGTTGGCAGGAACTCGGACTCTTCAATGACCTTGCGCGCGCCCCGGCGGATGGTGTCCGGTTCAAAGCGGGTCAGGCTGTCCAGCCAGAGCTTTTTGATCTGGTTGAGCACCTGGGTGTCGCTGTAGGCCTTGTAGTACTGGTTATGGTAATTGATGCGGAACAGGGCAAAGGCCTCATTGAGGGCATCAATATGCCCATCGGTGGCGGCCCGGCGCGACTGCTCAGCGGGCCCAGCTTCGGTCGGTGAGGTCCTGGACGAGGCTGCGATCGCGCGTTGTGCCTGGTCGAGTAGGGTCTTGCTGTCCTGCATGTTGGCCTGCCTGTGGGTTGTGCGTGGTCAGAGCGTGCTGGCGTGCCCAATGATACTTTACGTGCTGCAGAAACTTGGTGTTCCAGGAGCTGTGCACCTGGTTGCTGTCGCGCCAGTAGAGCACGAACTCCGGCACCTGACGCTGGGCGAACGCCAGGTCGATATTGGCCAGTTTGAGCACGTCGTACACATCCTGACTGGGCTGCCAGTTTTCCGGGATGCGCCGCGGCTCGGTATCGTGCTCGAGAGCAGCATTATACCTGAGCCACTGGCGTTTGACGTGCTGGATGAATTTGCTGTTCCAGGTGCGCCCCACATCGCCCCGCTCCTGCCAGTAGAGCACGAACTCGGGAATGGCGTCCTCGATGAACGCCAGGCTGATATTGGCGTGCTTGACCAGCACCTCCAGCGCATCCCGACTGGGGCGCCAGCCGCTGTGCATGGCCACCTCCCGGTCGCGGCGGACCTGGTGCTCGGTCTGGGCCTCGCGCCACTGGCGCAGCAGATGCTTGAGGAACTTGGCTCCCCAGGCGTGGTGGCTCTCGCCACGCTCGCGCCAGTAGGCAATGAACTCCGGCAATTGCTCGCGCACAAAATGGTCTGGAATGTTGTGCTGGGCAATGTGCCGCATCAGCTCGGCATCCGGTCGCCAGTGGGGGCTGATCCGGTTGGCTCCGGTCTGCGGGTCCGGGTTGTGGGCGGCGGGAGCGGCCGGGGCGCTCTGGGTCCGGTCGGTTTCGTTGAAGGCAAACAGCAGCTGGCGGCTTTCGGTGTAGGGGGCGGACTCGATCAGGATGATCCCTTTGTCCCGCAGGCTTTTACTCACCCGCTGCAGGTCCTGGTCGCTCCAGAAGGGCAGCAGCGATTGCAGTTGCGGCGCTTCGAGCTTCAGCCAGTGGTGCCCCTGCCGGTAGGTACCCGGCCGGTAGTGGGCAACATCGCTGAGGGCGCTGAGCAGAATCGCTTCTTCCAGGCCGATGGTGGCAGCCAGTGAGGGCGAGAACAGCAGGGGTTTTTCGGGGATCAGCGATGAGGTCATGGGCGCTACTTTAGCACTGTTTGGGGGTGGGGTGCATGGGCCTGCTATTATACCCGCTGTCACTCAAAACCCGGAGGTCACTTTGCCAAAGAGAAAGTCCAAACCCCGTTTTACGGCCAAGAACTCGGACCGACACGATCTGTATCAGCGCAGTGTTCAGGCACCGGAGTTCGAGGTGGAGTTCTTTGACAAAACATTCAAGAAGCTGCGCAAACGCCGCCCTTACTCCATGCGTGAAGACTTCTGTGGTACCGCGCTATTGTGTGGCCACTGGGTGGACAGCCACAAAAAACGCACGGCGCTCGGCGTGGATATCGATCCGGATGTGTTGCAGTGGGGAGTCGAAAACAACCTCAAGCCCTTAGGGGAACCGGGCAATCGGGTCACACTGGCTCAGCGCGATGTGCGTCAGGTCACCCGGGAGAAGTTCGACCTGGTCAATGCCATGAACTTCAGTTACTGGATTTTTCAGGAGCGGGCGGAGATGGTCCGCTACTTCAAGGCGGTGCGAAAGTCTCTGGTGAAAGACGGCATATTCTTCCTGGATATGTACGGCGGATGGGAATCCCAGGAGGTCATGGAGGAGGCCCGAAAGATCGAGGGCGGCTTTACCTACGTGTGGGACCAACACAGTTTCGATCCGATGACCAATGTGGCGGTCAATTACATTCACTTCCGATTTCGGGACGGCAGTGAAATGAAGCGTGCGTTTAAATACGTATGGCGCCAGTGGTCCATGGTGGAGATTCGTGAGCTGCTGACTGAGGCGGGCTTTAAAAAGCTGCACATCTATTGGGATGTGGCCGATGGCAGTTTTCGGGAGCGCAAGAAGATGGATAACCAGCCGGGGTGGCTTGCGTATATTGCAGCGTTGGTTTGAATTGCCGTGGGGGGATTACGGCGGGTAGCACAGTAGTTCGCGTAGGGCGGATAAGGCCGAAGGCCGCATCCGCCGTAACCTCAATCCGCCGTTACCACCTCACCGCAAACTACGATACTCCCGCATGCTGTCCGGCTTGCTGTAAACAACCTGCCAGAGCTGCCCTTCACGGGAGCGGAAATAAGCCGCGCAGCTCAGCAGATAATATTTCCACATGCGGTAAAAATGCCCCTGATCGTACTTGTCTTTCAGCTCCGGCCAGGCGGCGTCAAAGTTGTGCCACCAGGCCATCAGGGTGCGGTCGTAATCCGGTCCGAAGTTGTGCCAATCTTCCAGACGCAGCAGCCCCAGGCTGGTGTCGTTGATCAGCTTGCGACAGGGAATTTCGCCGTTGGGGAAAATGTATTTTTCGATAAACGGATCGACGCCATTTCGCTGCCGGTCCGTACCGATGGTGTGCAGTAGAAACAGACCGTCATCGGCAAGGAGGCGGCTGACCGTATCAAAGTAGGTGCGGTAATTTTTGTGCCCGACATGCTCGAACATGCCCACCGAGACAATGCGGTCAAACTGACCTTCCAGGGCCCGGTAATCCACCAGACGGATCTCCACCGGTAGCCCGGCGCAGTGCTCCTGGGCCAGTCGCTGCTGCTCTTTGGAAATGGTGATGCCCGTGACCTTGGCACCATAGTGGCGTGCGGCGAACTCGGCCAGTCCGCCCCAGCCGCAACCGATATCCAACAGGGTCATGCCCGGTTTCAGTTCCAGCTTGCGGCAGATCACGTCCAGCTTCTGGTATTGCGCTTCTTCCAGGTTGTCGGCGTCCGCCCAGTACGCACAACTGTAGATCATGCGCGAGTCGAGCATACGCCGATACAGGTCGTTACCGATATCATAGTGAACCTCGCCCACTTTGAAGGCCCGGTTGGGGTCCTGTTTGTTGATCACCGCGGCGCTCAGGTACGCCTTCAATAGCTGAAGCGTGCCAAACTTTTTCAGTCGACGCTCCAGGTGGGCGTGGAGAACGCGGGTCATCATCTCATCGATGCGATCGCAGTCCCAGTGGCCCTGCATGTAGGCTTCGGCAAAGGCCAGGGGCGCGCCCGAAGACAGTGCACGGGACAGAAACGAGGGATCGTACACCCGAATGTCCCAGGGGCGATCACCGTTGATGCGGATGTCGGCTTCGGCCGCCAGTTCAATGAAAAACTGCTCGGCGGCGGTGTGTTTCTCGGTGCTGGGTGGGGTTTGCGCTGCTGCTTCCGGGGCTGAGGTGGTGTTCGCCATAATCCATCATTCTCCTGCAGTTTTAAAAACAGGGAGGCGGTACGTCACTGATCCGCGCGTTTATACCTTTCGCTTGAGAGCTTTATAGCTCAACAACATAGCGCCGGAGCGCCGGGTTATCCAATAAATAAAAGTAATTCTGGCCCTTGTCAATGAAGGCGGCCGTTGGGGCCGCCCCCTATAATTGATCAAAGTGCACTGTAATCCACCTCTGGCAGGGCTTCCACCTCGGGCCTGGCCAGCAGATAACCCTGGATCAGGTGAACGCCCATGGAGCGCAGCGTCGCCAGCTCTCCGGCGGTTTCCACGCCCTCGGCGATGACTTCCACGCCCAGTTCCCGGCAGGTGTTCACCACTCCATGGACGATGGACTGACGAATCCGGTTGGTATCAATATGCCGGATCAGGGCCATATCGAGCTTGATGATCCCGGGCTGAAAGTCCGCCAGCAGGTTGAGCCCGGCGTGGCCGGCGCCAAAATCGTCAATGGCGGTGGTGAAGCCCTGCGCATTGTATTCTTCGAAAATGCCCTCCAAGTGGCCGGGATCGCCCACCGGCTCGGATTCGTTGACCTCAAAGATGATGCGGTTGCACGGAAAATCGTACTTGTCTGCCGCCGCCAGGGTAGCGCGAATACAGCTTTTGGGTTCGTAGACGGCATTGGGCAGAAAGTTGATGCTCAAGAATGTGGTCATCCCCAGCTTGGCCGCCAGCTCGATGGCTTTGGTCCGGCAGGATTGATCAAACTGGTAGCGATTGTCATCGGTGACTTTCTGGAGAATCTGGAAGGCGCCTTCGCCCTGAGTGCCGCGCACCAGCGCTTCGTAGGCGAACACTTCGCGTTTTTCGATATCCACAATCGGCTGAAACGCCATGGTGAACTCGAAGGGGAGTGAGGGGAGATCCCGACAGCGACTGCAGCCTGTGGCTATCTGGGGTTCGGATTGCGACATGAAAACCAGCCCTTTGCGTTTGAACGGCACTTCTTGGATGCCTTATACGTGATGGATATGCCCACCCTCTCGATGGACGGCCGGCGAGTTCAGTATAGACAAGTTCTCCCCAAATAGCGTCATGCGGGGGCGCAAAAAAGTGTAAAAATGCGCCATATTTACACTGGCCGACATTTCTTGGTCGTTAGTCCAGCACTATCAGGGCGATATGGCAAATCAAGTTTATTTATAAATGGGAGTCATTATTATGGCTGTAAAGGGCGGGAATTCCCTCGCCACTATGATGTTCAGAGGGTCGGGAGGCGATCATGACCAAAACAATGACGTTCGCTGTGCTGCACTTTACCGTGGCCTTCAGCGTGGCCTATGTGATCACCGGCAGTTGGGTGCTGGGCGGCGCCGTGGCGTTGATCGAGCCGGCGATCAACACCGTGGCCTACCACTTTCACGAGCTCGGCTGGAAGCGCCTGGAGCGCCGGGCGGCCCACTAGTCCTCGGCGCTCTGCTCCCGCAAGCGCTCCATGTCGAGCCAGTACTCCTCGCGGCTCCGGGGTGTTTCCTCCGTGAGGGTCGGGTTCTCCAGCGGGAAAGCGCGTCGCTCGGCGAGGTTCGAGCGGGTCAGCGCATCTTCAATCATCGGGTGCTGGAAGAAATACTCATCGTAGCGCCCGCTCTCCAAGGCTCGGTCCAGCCCGCTGTGAATGGCCTCCGCCAGGGCCGCATCTTCCTGGCTGACAAACAGGTAAAACGGCAGCGGATACACCAGAACCAGGCGCTCCTCCACCGTCAGCGGCAAGTCCGGGCGCGCCGCCAGCTCGGTCCAGGGCTCCAGAACGCCCCGCGGGAAAGCGTCAAACCGACCGCCCTCCACCATATAGAACAGGTTGTCATACTTACTGGTCGTGATGACCTCCAGACCATTGGCCTCCAGAATCGCAATATCGGGCCAGCCGGCGCCCTGTCCGAAGGTCAGGCGGCTCAGGTCAGCCCTGTCTTCCACCCGGGTCATGGCGGATTGGCGGTCCGGGTTGATGATGAAGACCCGGTAGCCCAGCAGGCCTTTCAAGAGCGGGAAGCGGATGGGACGCAGGCGGTTTTCCACTTCCTGGTTTGACGACAGCCACATCACGTCCATCTGATCCGATTCCAACCGCTCAATGGCGCGGGTCTGGGTGATAGGGTCATCGCTGATGGCAAGCTCGTAGTCGCCGTCCATAAACTCCAGCGCGACCCGCAGGGCGCCCACGGCAAACTCATCCAGTGGGTGATCGGTCTGATTGACGCGCAGCGTGGTCTGGGCCTGACTGGCGGCGGTGATGCCGATCAGAGCCAGTATTCCGCATCCGCGTCGAGCGTGGGCGAGCAGCCGCTGTAACCTGTGTGACATGGCGAGCCTCAAACTTTGAAATTGTGCATGCGCCGCTGCAGCTCGTTGTTCTCCTGCAGCAGCTCGTCGGAGCTGGCCCGCATACTACGGGCGTTGTCCGACACTTTGCCCGAGAGGGCGAAAACGGACTCGATGAAGCGATTCACCTCGCTGGCCACCGAGCTCTGCTCTTCGGCGGCGGTGGCCACCTGATGATTCATGTCGTTGATGGTGCTGATGTGGGCCTGAACGCTTTCCAGCACCTGCTGCACCTCTTTGCCGCTCTCCACGGTCTGTTGTGCCCAGTGGGTATTCTGCTCCATGGCATCGTGGGCCTCATCGGCGTGAGTCTGCAGTTGCAACACAATCTGCTCGATCTCCTCGGTGGAGCTCTGGGTGCGCTGGGCCAGGGTGCGGACCTCATCGGCCACGACCGCAAAGCCGCGGCCCTGATCTCCGGCGCGGGCCGCCTCGATGGCGGCGTTCAGCGCCAGTAGGTTGGTCTGCTCGGCAATCGCGCGAATCACCTCAATGACCTTGCCGATATTCTGGCTGCTGTCTTTCAGCAGGGTAATCTTGTCGGCGGTCTGCTCGATCTGTTGGGTCAGGCGCTGAATATTGCTCTGGGATGACTGCACCACGCTGACTCCGCGGCTGGAGGCATCGTGGGTGTCCCGGGTGCGCTCGGCGGTTTCGCCCGAGGAGCGGGCGACCTCTTCGGCGGACGCCGAGAGCTGGTTGATGGCGGTGGAGGCCTGCTCCAGTTGCTTGAGCTGTTCGTCGGTCGAGTGGGAGCTGTCGTTGGACGCCTGGTTCATCTGCTGGACGTGCTCATCAAAGGTGTTGGTCACCTCGACCACCCCGCGAATGATGGCGGCAATCTGGTCGATCACCCGGTTGTAGCTGTGGGACAGATGCGCAATTTCGTCCCCGCTGTCGGTCGGCAGGCGCCGGGTCAGGTCGCCACCGCCCTCGGCGATATGGCTCAGGTTGTCGGTAATCAGGTTCAGGGGTTTGAGAACGATGCGTCGAACCAGCAGCGCTAAGGTGAACAACGCCGCCACCAACAGGGCTACGACCATGATCACGCCCATGGACACCTGATTGCTCAGTACCTGCGCCATCTGCTCCGAGGAGAACACCACGTTGTAGCGGCCGATCACATCGCCGTCGCGGATCACTTCCACGGCATCGCGCCGGTGTTGATTGCCGGGCGCGGCCGGGTCACTGACCTGGGCATCGGCCATGGCTTTACCCCGGTGGTCGGTGATTTCCAATTGGTCGATAAGTGCGGTATTGACCAGGGATTCGGCGATGGCCTCAAGCTGCTGGAAGTCGTAGGCGAACAGTGGCTCGAGCAGCGAGGAGTTGATCAGCTCAAGGTTACGGTCAATTTCCTGCTCGAAGTTGCTCTGCTGCTGTCGCGCCAGATAGGTGTAACTGGCGGCCAGAATAATGGCGGCCACGGTGAGCATCAGCGCCGCCATGGCGGCCATGAGTTTGAAAGAGAGTGAGCGAAGCATAGGAGGCCCTGCTGCAATGGTTGCTTATAGTAGTTTTTACCATTTATAGCACAGGTCGGAAAAATATACACGTCAGAGTGGCGCCAAATATCTCTGTTTAGAGCTCCTTCTCTTCCTCTGCCTCACGGGCGCGATCCCGCCGGTACACCATGCGGCCAAAGAAGACGCCCACCTCGAACAGCAGCCACATGGGCAGTGCCAACAGCGTCTGGGAGATCACATCCGGTGGAGTCAGAATCATCCCCATGACGAAGCAGCCGACGACCACATAAGGGCGTTTTTGGGCGATGCCATCCGGAGTGATGATGCCGGCGTGAATCATCAGGATGGTGGCAATGGGAATCTCGAACGCCACGCCGAAGGCGAAAAACAGCTTCAGCACGAAGTCCAGGTATTTGGCCATATCGGTCATCACCGCCACACCTTCGGGCCCGACACTGGTGAAAAACCCGAATATCAGCGGAAACACCACAAAATAGGCGAACGCCATACCGCCGTAAAACAGCACTACACTGGAGGCCAACAACGGCAGAGCCAGGCGCTTCTCGTGGGTGTACAGGCCGGGGGCGATAAAGGCCCAGATCTGGTGCAGGATAAACGGCGCCGCCAGCAGCACCGCCACAAACAGGGTGAGTTTGAACGGTGTCAGGAAGGGGGAGGCCACGTCGGTGGCGATCATCCCCGCCGATTCGGGCAGGAATTTCTGCAGCGGGGCCGCGGTCAGGGTGTAAATATCGTTGGCAAAGTAGAACAGGCCCAGAAAGATCACCAGCACGATAATGATGATCCGCAGCAGGCGATTGCGCAGTTCGATCAGGTGCTGAACCAGGGGCAGCTCTTTGTCGTTCGGGGTTACGGTCATGCTCGGGCTCAGGAAGAGGGCGTCTGTGAATCGCGCGGTGCCTTGGCCGGCTCGGATGAGGCATCGGCGGGCTCGGAATCCGTGCCCTTGCCGTCCGCCTCGCGGGTGTCGGTATCGGCACCGGTATGGCTGGACGGGTCGCTGTTCTTTGGCCCAGTCTGCTCGTCTGGCTCAGTGTGCGCGTGATCGGGCAGCTCGGGCTCGTCTTCATCCTTGTATTTTTTCAGTGGCGTCTTGAAAGAGCCTTCTTCCACCGCTTCCTGCACCTGGCGGCGGGTGGCTTCCAGGCTGCGCATCACCTCTTCATTGTGCAACTGGCGGCGAATATCGTCGGCGCCGAGCTGTTTTTCCAGCTCGCTGCGGGTTTCCCGCAGGCTGCGCTTGAGCCGGCCGATCCACAGGCCCACGGCGCGCGCCGCTTCGGGCAGGCGCTCCGGGCCAATGACCACCAGGCCCACAATCGCGATGATCAGCAGCTCAAAGAAACCGATATCGAACACTCAAACACCTTTCAAATAAGGCAGACACTGGATTGGCGCCCTCCCGCCCGGGAGTTGCACCGCTGGCTCAGTCAGGGCACGCCCGAGGGCGTTGCCGGGGATCACGAGCGGTTCTTGTCTTCCGCTGCGGATTTTTCCTGCTGGGTCTGAGCGCTGTTCGGGTCGGTTTTGTCTTCAACGTTGCGCTTGGCGCTGTCGTCGTCTTTTTCGCTGTCTTTCTCGGCGTCGTCATCGCTGACCGACTTCTTGAAGCCCTTGATGGCTTTACCCAGGTCGCTGCCAATACTGCCCAGACGCTTGGTGCCGAACAAGAGAACCACAATGGCCAGAATGATCAGCAACTGCCAAATGCCAATTCCACCAAATCCCATAACCTTACCCTCTACTTATGTTTGGTTGTTGCGCGCCGCTTTTTCGGCGTGGCCGGATAAATCAAAGCGCCGCGCCAGCTCGTTGAGCACCGCGTCGGCATTTTCGCCTAAATGCGACAGCATGACCAGACTGTGGAACCACAAGTCGGCGGTTTCCATGATCAGGTGCTGGTTGTCGCCATTGCGTTCGGCATCCTTGGCCGCGAGCAGGGTTTCGGTGCACTCCTCGCCCACTTTCTCCAGAATCTTGTTCAGCCCCTTGGCGTGCAGGCTGGCGACGTAGGATGACTCGGGGTCCGCGTTCTGTTTGCGGGCCTCCAGAACGCGGGTCAATTCGGCCAGAACCTGCTCGGTGTTCGGTGTGCTCATGCTCAGTAAATCTCGTTGGGGTCTTTCAGAACCGGCTCCATGGTCTGCCACTGGCCCTCTTTCAGGGTCCGGTAAAAACAGGACTCCCGGCCGGTGTGGCAGGCGATACCGCCCAGTTGTTTCACCTTGAGCACAATGGCATCGGCGTCACAGTCCAGCTCAATGCTTTTCAGTTCCTGCACATGGCCCGAGGATTCGCCTTTGCGCCACAGCTTACCCCGGGAGCGGGACCAGTAAACGGCTCGGTTTTCCCGGGCGCTCAGGGCGAGGGATTCGCGGTTCATCCAGGCCATCATCAGAATCCGGCCGCTGTCGGCGTCCTGGGCGATGGCGGGAACCAGCCCGTCGTCGTTCCATTTGACCTGATCGAGCCAGGCGCTCTGAGTGTTGTCGGGGGTATTCGGGGTGCTCATGGTGATTTGGCGCTTCGCAAGCGGTTAGTCGGAGCGAGAGTGTAGCAGCCCCGGGCCTGCGGCGTCACGATTCACCGCCGGCTTTTTGGCTCGCATCGCCATTGAGGTGGCGCGCGCCCTCCTTGGCGCTCAGGGCTCAGTCCGTCGTGCGGGTCCAGCGGCCGTCGTGGTAGGCCTGCACCGTTCCGGTTTCATCGTCGAGGCTGAACAGGTATAGCCAGCCATTGTTGGTCAACGCCTGCAGGACCGGGTGCTTGGCGATGATGGCATCAATCGCCCCGGTCGGCGCGGCCAGGTAGGCGCTCAGGCGCAGGGGCTCGTGCCGCCACTGCTCGCCATCGTGCAGCGATTGCAGGGGTAGACCAATGCGCAGGTCGCCGCCGTTGCCTTCAAATACACCGATATGTCCGCCGACCACGTTGTGCAACACCTTGTTGCCGCTGCCGAATTTGCGATTGTCCGTGGTGGAACAGTTGTACTGCATGTTGATCCAGTGGGCCACCACCAGGGGGGCAGTCATTATCAGCTCCAGGCGGCTGAACTCCGGGTCGGTACGCCAGTTGTAATCGTGCAGAAAGCTCCGCCCCTGCAGATCGATCGGGGCGGTCACCGAGCGCGGCGCGGCGATAAACGCGGCGTTGTTGGCCAGGCCCCATTCCGGGCGGGTCTGGGACCAGTCGCTATTGCGCTGTGTCAGTTGTTGATCCAGGTCGGCCTGATCGGGGCTCAACCCCAGGGTGGCCGCGCGTTCGCGCTGCGCTCCGGCGCTGGCCCGGCGCAACCACTCGGCGGTCTCGGCGCTCAGCCAATCCTCGCCCTCGAGCAGCTCGATCCGGTCGGTCACCGTGTGGTGCAGGGCCGGCACGAAGCGGCAGTCGTCGGGCAGGGTGATGCCCGCCTCCGCCAGGGGCTTACGCAGTGCCGGATCGTTGAGCAGGCGGGCCAAGGCGCGTACCGAGACTTCCCCCGATTGACCGCCGCAGGCGCCGCACTCCAGGCCCGCGGCGTGCGGGTTGTTCTGGGTGTGGCTGCCGTGGCCCACCAGCAGCACCCGGGAGGCAAAACGCTCGGTCAGCCCCATGGCGGTCAGCACGTTGCGCAACAGGGTGACCTGGTCGGCCTGGGTCAAGGGCTCGCCAGAGTCACGCCAGTGCCAGCGCAGTGAGCTCAGCTCAAGGCGTTTGGGCACCTTGCCCGGCAACAGCGAGCGGCCCAGCAGCTTGCCGGCGTACAGCAGGCCTCCGGCTTCCACGGCGGTGAAGGTGGCCGCCGCGGTTTGCGACCACTCCTGAAAACGTGCGCTCCAGTTGAGCTGTCGCGCCCGGGCGTTGGCCTGCTCGGGGGTGCCCAGGCGCACTTCCACCTGAGGTGCCAGCAGTCCGGGCAGGTGCGGTTGGGCCAGCTCCGAGCCGGGGGTGACCACGCTCAGGGGCAGGCCAAAGAAACCGGCGAAGCCCAGCGTCTGGATGTCCGGGTGCTGCTGTTCCAGGGCCCGGCGCAGCGGCTCCGAGCGCACATCGATGCAGAAAACGGCCTGCAGCGAGGGGGTGTCCGCCACTGTGCGGGGCGCGTGCACCGCCTGGGTCAGCGACCGGTTGAGCGGTTGCTGATAGGCGAGTTCGGCCGCTCGCTGCCACACCCACAGGGGCCGCTGGGCCTGGCGGTGGCGCTCGAACAGTTCGGGTAGGCTGTCCAGCTCGCGCCGCCACAGCCAGCTCAGGTTCTGCGCCTGCTCCGGATGGCGACGGTGCAGGTAACGCCACAGGACCAGCTCCCAGGCCAGGCGAATGGCCAGCAGGCTGCGCATCTCCGTGGCCGGGGCGCTGTCGTTTTCGCCCAGCTCGCGCTGCCAATCCCGATAGGCCACCCAGGCGGCCCAGCCGTTGATGTCCAGCAGTAGCGCCTGGGCGTAGTCGCCAAGCTGCGTGGCGTTGACGCCGAGTTCGGCGGCCGCCGCCTGGAACAGGCCTTCATCGGTGGCGGGCAGGGTGTCGAAAAACCGTCCCAGACCGGGCTCCGCCATCAGAATGGCGATGCCCCGGTCCACGCGGGTAATGCGCAGCCACTGCTGATAAAGGGTCGGGTTGGATGAGCGCTCGCCCTGCGGATTCAGCCGCTCGGTGTTGAACGGGCCGTCCTCCTGGTAATGGGCGGCACAGAACTGGCTGATCTGGTGGATGATCTCGTCCCGCCAGGCCATCTTGTGCTGCCGGTCCCGGGCGGCGTCCACCAGATCACTGATGTTGTGCCAGTGGGGCAGTTCACTCAGTGTTTTCACCACTTTCAGCAGGTTCTGGTAGTTGCCGGGATAGTCCAGCTCGGCCGCCGCCCGGGTCAGGTGCTCCTCCTGGATGTCACCGTTCTGCCAGCGTTGCAGATAATGGCTGGGGGGCATCAGGGAGTGGATATAGGCCAGCGATGACAGGCGCGCGGCCACCTTGTCGATGGGCTGCTCGCGCATGGCCCACAGCGGGTTGACGGCAATCATGCGGTCCAGCGGCCAGTTGGGGGCGATGCTGGCGCAGGCGCGATCCAGCGCCTGCTCTTGCGCTGTGGTCAGCAGTTGGGCCTGCTCAGTCGTGTCGGGCTCCCCGGTCAGCGGGGCGGACGTCTTCTCGAACGCGGTCATAGCAAACCCTCCTCAGAGATGGGGTGTAGCTGCTTGGGGCGCGCCCGGGTCGGGAGCCGGTGCGGCCAGAGTTTGAGCGTGTTTTTGGTGACCCACTCGTCCAGATAGAAACCGGCGTAGAGCGCTACCGCCAGCCGCTGGACCGCGGGCCGGTGGGCGCCGTGGCGCAGCAGCGCGTAGGCCATGAATAGCGCAGCGAACAGGACGCTCATCCACAGGTCCGCCCACAGCGGGGTGGCCCGGGGGTAGTCGGGGAAAAACAGACCAAACAGGGTTTTCAGACCGAAGTAGACGATGGCCAGTACGCCCGCCAGAGCCGCAAAGCGCAGCAGTGAGCCGGCGCTGAGCCGGCTGTCGCGCTCGGCCACCAAGGTGGTCAGCGCCAAAGCGAGCAGTACCCAGGGGCTGAAGGTTTCCGGCCAGGCCAGGCCGAGGCCGTAGTGACCCGCAGACAGCAGTCCGGCCACCAGCAGAACACTGCACAGCCCGGCACCAAGCCACTGGCCGGTCGCTGGCGTGCGGGCCGGGGCCAGCCGCCGCTGCCGGTCCTGAACGACCGCTTCACCGGAGCTGAGGAAGGCGTAAGCCTTGTAGCAGGAGTGGGCCAGCAGGTGCAGCAGCGCCAGCTCCACCAGGCCCAGGGCGATCTCCACCAGCATCAGGCCCATCTGGGCGCTGGTGGACCAGGCCAGGCGGACCTTGATGCTGATGCGGGTCATCATCACCAAGGCGGCCAGCACACTGCTCAGGCCCGCCACCACCAGCAGCAGGGCCTGTGCCGGAGCGGACTGCAGCACCAGCGGGGCAAACATCAACAGCAGGTAACCACCGAGATTGATGACCCCGCCGTGCAGGGTGGCGGATACCGGGGTGGGGGCTTCCACCACCTGAATCAGCCAGCCGTGCAGCGGCAACTGGGCGCATTTGATCAGCGCGGCCATCGCCAGCAGGCTGGCCGCCAAGTGCTCGGTCAGGGTCAGGGATACCGGCTCGGCATAGGCGGCGACGATGGTGCTGATGTGCCCGGTACCGTGGTGCAGGTACAGCAGCGCAAAGGCGCTCAGAGCGCACAGCTCGGCGGCTCGGGCAAACAGGAATTTCTTGTGGGCCGCCAGCGCGGCGCGCGGCCGCTCGGGGTAGAACATCAGCAATTGGTGCATGGCCAGGCTGATGCCCAGCCAGGCAGCCAGAAACAGGAGTAAGTGGTCACTCAGCACCGCGACACTGACGGCGGCGAACACCGCCTGAACCAGAGCGGCGAAGCGGGTCTGGCGAGGCTCCCCCTGAAGATATTGGGCGCTGTAACGGACCACCACAAAGCCGATGAAGCTCACCAGCGTCAGCATCACCAGGTTGAGCGGGGCGGACTGCCAGAATCCGGCCTCAGCGCCCGGAACCAGCGCCCAGGCCAACAGGCCGATGGCCAGTAGCAGCGTGCCGGATGTAGAGACTTTGGCGAGGCGCCAGGCCGGGTCGGGGCTTGTCTGGCGGGCACTGAATGCCGCTCCCAGGGCCAGCAGTAGGGGAACGGCGCTCAGTAGCAGGGTGGGGAGGGCTTCACTCCAGTTCATGCATCGACTCCACAGTCATCATTTTTGAGTCCGTAAACGGTTGAAGCGGAGTATCCCTTTGGTGATAATTTAAGTAAAATAGATATAAATGTATTAAACGTTCTATAGAAAAGAACGATTAAGGGGCGCTCCACGCATGAGCCGGTTGAACTACCACCATCTTTACTATTTCTGGCGGGTGGCCAGTGAGGGCAAACTGACGCGGGTAGCCGAGCAGCAGCACGTTTCCCAGAGCGCCCTGTCGGCCCAGATCCGCCAGTTGGAAGAGCGCATGGGCAAGCCCCTGTTCGAGCGGCGCAACCGTAAGTTGGTGCTCACTGAGGCCGGGCGTCAGGTGTTCAATTACGCCGAGGTGATTTTCACCAAAGGTGAGGAGCTGGAGTCCCTGATCAGCCGGGGCATCGAGCCGGAGCAGCAGACGATTCGCATTGGCATGCTCTCGACCATGTCCCGTAATTTCATTGAGTCCTTCATCGAGCCCTTGCTGGCTCGCAATGAGCGCGATGTGAGTTTCAGTCTGCACGCCATGGGCATGACCAATCTGCTCAACGGCCTGGCCCGACACGAGCTGGATGTGGTGCTGACCAACACCCAGATACAGCCCTCCGGGGCACCGGCGGTGGCCTGGCAGAGCCAGCTTTTGGCGCGCCAGCCGTTGTCTATCATCGGTCCGGTTGAACTGGACCCGGAGGCTTCGTTTCCTCAGGGGTATCAAGGGTTGCGCTGGGTGCTGCCTGGGGCTAACCAAGAAATTCGCCGGGGGTTCGACGCCCTGTGTAGCCTGCATCAGTACCAGCCGGACATTCTCGCCGAAGTGGATGATATGGCCATGCTGCGCCTGTTAGCGCGGGATAGCGGGGCCGTTACCGTACTGCCCGAGGTAGTGGTGAAAGACGAGCTGCAGCAGGGCCGCCTGCGCCGCTACGAGCGCCTCCCCAATCTGTTCGAGAACTTCTTCGCCATCACCCTGCCCCGGGAGTTTATGCCCAGCCTGGTGTCCGAACTCCTGTCCCGGTCGCTGAAAGACCTGGCTTAGCCTGGGCTTGGGCGCAGTGGTATCCTGTGCGTCCGCCCCACGAAAGGATGACGCTGCGCATGCGCTGGTTGTACACACTGCTGCTCTATCTGCTCACGCCCCTGTTGCTGCTGCGGCTGCGCCTGCTCGCCCGGCGCAACCCGGCCTGGGGGCAGCGCTGGGGGGAGCGGTTTGGCCGGGTCCCGCCTCAGGAGACCGGCCGTACCCTGGTGTGGCTGCACACCGCCTCGGTGGGTGAAGTGTTGGCGGCCGCGCCGGTGGCCCGCGCGCTGCTGCAGGAGCCCGGTCTGCAACTGCTGATGACCACCACCACGCCCACCGGTGCCGACCGGGTCGCGGCCCTGTTTGGCGATCAGGTTCAACACGTTTATGCGCCCTTTGATCTGCCGGGCAGCGTGCGCCGGTTTCTGGACCGGGTGCAGCCCCGTCTGTATCTGATGATGGAAACCGAACTCTGGCCGAATACCCTGGCCGCCTGCCGGGCGCGGGAAATTCCCGGTGTGCTGATCAACGGTCGGCTCTCGGAAAAGTCCGCCCGGGGCTATCAGCGCTTTGCGGGCCTGACCCGACCCATGCTTCAGGGCCTGACCGAGGCCGGCATCCAGAACCGGGCGGACGCCGAGCGCTTTCAGGACCTGGGGCTGCGCCCGGATGCCACCCACATCACTGGCAGTATCAAGTTTGACCTGACCCTGGATGACAGCGTCCGGGAACGCGCAGCGGCGCTGCGAACCCAGTGGCAAGGCAACCCGGCGCGTCCCATCTGGATCGCCGCCAGCACTCACGACGGCGAGGACGGCCCCCTACTGGAGGCGTTTGCCCAAGTGCGCGCGCAAACCACCAGCAACCCACTGCTGGTGTTGGTGCCCCGTCACCCCGAGCGCTTTGACTCGGTGGCCGAATTGAGCAACGAGCGCGGTTTCGTCACCGCCCGGCGCAGTACCGGAGAGGCCCCGGGAGCGGATGTTCAGGTACTGGTGGGCGATGTCATGGGCGAACTGCTGACCCTGTATGGCGCCAGCGACATCGCCTTTGTGGGCGGCTCACTGATCGACAACGGCGGCCACAACCTGATCGAACCCGCTGCCTGGGGCCTGCCGATTCTGAGTGGCCCCAGCCTGTACAACTTTGCGGAAGTGTCGGACCTGCTGAAAGAAGCGGGCGCCTTACAGGTCGTTGAAAACGCGAAGGATCTGGCGGGGCAGGTGATCAGCCTGATCGAAACCGAGGAGCTGCGCACGGTGCGGGGCCAGGCGGCCAGAGAAGTGGCGGAAGCCAACCGGGGGGCGTTGGAAAAAACTCTGACGTTGATCCGGCGGTATTTGTAGGGGGGCTAATCCTCCCCCCAACGCGGCATCAAATCCTGTTCAATTCCCAACTGATCCAACACCCGCGCCACAATAAAATCCACCAACTCCTCAATCCGGGTCGGCTGCATATAAAACCCCGGGCTGGCCGGCACCACCACCGCGCCCATCCGGGTCAACTTCAACATATTCTCCAGATGCACCTCGGAATAGGGCGCCTCCCGCGGAACCAGAATCAACTGCCGCCGCTCCTTCAACGCCACATCCGCCGCCCGCTCAACCAGATTGTTGCTTGCACCATGCGCAATCGCTGACAACGACCCGCCACTGGCCGGACAGATCACCATCGAACTGGGCGAACTCGACCCCGAAGCCACTGGCGAAAACCAATCTTCCCGGGAAAACAACTGCAACTGCTCATCCTCAGCGCCAAACATCTGACTGAGCAGCAACTGCTGCTCCTCCAGGTCACTGGGCAGCTCGACATTGGTCTCCGTGCGAATCACTACCTCTGCCGCACTCGACAACAGCAGATACACCCGACAGTCCGCCGCCAGCAGACACTGCAACAACCGCAGACCATATTGCGCCCCGGAAGCGCCGGTCATGGCCAGGGTGACGGTACGTTGGTAGTCCATAGTGGGTCCCCGTTTCATTGATCGTTACGGCGGATGCGGGCTTCGCCCTTATCCGCCCTACGCGAGTTTATACCGCTGCGCTCGGCCGTAGGGCGGATAAGGGCGAAGCCCGCATCCGCCGTTACCGGACTTTCCGCTAAAAATTACAACGCATGCCGATTCAACTGACCCACCAACTTCTGATGAATCCCATCAAACCCGCCATTACTCATAATCACAATATGACTGCCGCTCTCCGCCAACGACAGCGCCCCGTGAATCAACTCATCGATAGTGTGCTCCAGCTGCGCGGGTACCGAACTGTGATTCACCAGCTCATCGAGATCCCAATCACTGTGGCTGGGCTGATACCACAATACCGCATCGGCATCACTGAAACAGTTTTTCAGCGCCTCCCGGTGCACACCCAGACGCATGGTATTCGAGCGCGGCTCAATCAGCGCGATGATCTTCTCATCCCCCACCTTGGCCCGCAGCCCGGCCAGAGTGGTTTTGATCGCCGTCGGGTGATGGGCAAAATCGTCGTACACCCGAATACCGTGCACGTCCGCCAGGCACTCCATCCGGCGCTTGACCCCTTTGAACGCCGCCAGCGCCTGAGCGCCAATTTCAGGCGTTACGCCCACATGCCGGGCCGCGATCAACGCCGCCAGGCCGTTCATCACATTGTGCTCGCCGGTATGGTCCCAGTTCACCGTCGCAATGGCGGCGCTCTCGTGCCACACCTCAAACGCGCTGCCGTCGGCGGCGGTCAGTTTCACCTGCCAGTCACCCTCGGCGCCCAGGGTTTCGCGGGGCGTCCAGCAGCCCTGATCCAACGTCTGTTCAATGGCCTCGACCCCGGCGGGACTGACAATCAGCCCTGTGCCCGGTACCGTGCGCACCAGGTGATGAAACTGGCGTTGAATCGCCGCCAGGTCCGGGAAAATGTCGGCGTGGTCGTACTCCAGGTTATTGATGATCAGCGTGCGGGGGCGGTAGTGAACGAACTTGGAGCGCTTGTCGAAAAAGGCGCTGTCGTACTCGTCCGCTTCCACCACAAAAAACGGTGTCTCGCCCAAGCGCGCGGACTGGGGGAAATTCTGGGTCACCCCGCCAATCAGAAAACCCGGCGCCATATGGGCGTATTCCAGAATCCAGGCCAGCATACTGGCAGTGGTGGTTTTGCCGTGGGTGCCCGAGACCGCCAGCACCCACTTGCCTGGCAGCACTTGTTCGCGAAGCCATTCCGGGCCGGAGGTATAGGGCAGGCCCTTATCCAGCACCGCCTCCACCTCCGGGTTGCCCCGGCTCAGGGCGTTGCCGATCACCACCAGATCCGGCGCGGGCTCAAGGTGCTCGGGGCTGTAGCCTTCCAGCAGCTTAATACCGGCCGCTTCCAACTGGGTGCTCATGGGCGGGTAGACGTTGGCGTCACTGCCAGTGACGGTGTGCCCCAGCTCGCGTGCCAGCAGCGCCAGGCTGCCCATGAAGGTGCCGCAAATCCCGAGAATGTGAATGTGCATAAGTGCGTCGCTTGTCCGGTTCAAAAGCGACAGTTTACGCGTTCGGCCTGTCCGGGAGTAGGCTTGTTGGGCCAGCCCGCTGCGAATCTATTTCCACAGTGCATCCAGCCGTGCGTCCCGGCCGCAGCGGTAGCGGTAGTATTTATAACGCACGGGGTTTTTCTGGTAGTAATTCTGGTGGTAGCCCTCCGCTTTATAGAACGCCGTGGCCTCGGTGATTTCGGTGACCACTGGCTTTTCAAAGCGCGCCTCCACCTCGGCTTTGGTCGATCGGGCCAGGGCTTCCTGCTCATCGTTCAGGTAAAAGATCCCGGCCCGGTAGGAGTCACCCCGGTCGCAGAACTGACCACCGGCATCCAGAGGATCAATATTGCGCCAGAAAATCTCCAGCAGCGCCTGATAGTCCACCTTGGCCGGGTCGTACACGACCTTGACCGCCTCGGTATGCCCGGTGCCCCCAGCCACCACCTGCTCGTAGCTGGGGTTGGCGACCGTGCCACCGACATAACCGGAAATGGTTTCCTTCACGCCCTCGACCTCATCGTAGGGTGGCTCCATACACCAGAAGCAGCCGCCGGCAAAAATCGCCTCGGCCATGTCGTCGGCCCAGAGGGGCGGGCTGATCAGAGCTACGAACAGTAAAAGTAAGCGCATGGGGCCTCCTGTCTATGTGTGGGTTTAATGCTATGACTGCTGATACCGCCCGATTACGCCCCGGGATGATCAGTCGTTTTATCCCGGCGTTGGTGGTAGTCCTGCCACGACAGCTCCCGGCCCGGGAAGGCTGGGGTCTTGAGCCCCCAGTCTGTCGCCAGCCATTGTTTGAGCCAGGCCATGAAGGGAGCCTCAAGGTGCTTGTGGGAGCTCCTGAACCAGAAGTCGACGTGCGTATCGTAAGGGTGCACCAGCGGAGGTTGAATATAAACGCAGCCGATGCACAGGCTTTGGTCCGGGCTCAGAATGGTGTAGGCGTAAGCTTCACCCTGCTCGAACTCCCGGTAATGACGCTGAAGGTCCTCAAGGTTCCGGGCCTTGCTGTACTCCGCCTTCGGCCACTCATGGCCCGGACCAAAAATCCCCTGCAGCTCCTCTACGCTGGACTGCCAGGCGTCGTAGTCCAGGTCGTTGTGTTGGGGCGCCAGGGGCTCCAGGGTGAACAGCGGCTCGTGAACAGCGACGGGCGCTTCAAAATGCCGGGTGAAGACTGAGGTGCGGGTCATTCAGTGCTCTCTTTCAGGATGGCGTTCGGGGTAATGTCCATTCCTTGATAGTGATGGGCTATAACGGGTGTACGTTCAGATGGCGCCGGAGGATGTATTGTGATCACGCCGTAGACGGGGTAGCATAAAGTCATATAAACAATAACGAATAACTTTTGGAGTTTCCCGCATGTATCGCGCCCTGCTCATATTTTTGATGATTTTCGGTTTTACCGTCCAACTGACCGCCTGCGGTGGAGGCTCCGGTGGCGGCTCGACGCCATCTACCGAAAATCCAGAACCGCAGCCCGAGCCGGAACCAGAGCCTGAACCCGAACCAGAGCCTGAGCCTGAGCCTGAGCCTGAGCCTGACCCTGACGGTGACCCCCTAGACCAGGGTGAGTTGGTGATCACCGCATCGCCCGCCACCGACTACAGCTTCTGGGAAGGCGACAACGACGGTGAGCCGGTCGGCCGGGCGGAAACCGTGGCCGCAGACCACTCCGATTTCACCCAGGCGGTGCGCATTCACGCCGAGAATCCCCCGGGCGCGTTTTTCAATGGTCAGTTGCAGTACCCCATTCTCCGGGCCACGGCCGAAGGCGATGTGATGCTGATTCGCCTCTATATGCGTTCAGTCAGTACCACCGATGAAACCGGCGCGACCTTCGCCACCGCCTTCCTGGAAGGTCCGGGACCGGACTACACCAAATACGCCGAACGGGAAATCACCAGTACTGGAGACTGGCAGGCCTATGACATTCCGCTGGAAATGTCCGGGGCCGAGGCCGCCAACGACCTGATCCTGAAGATCGGTTTTGGTGGTGGTGACCGCCCCCAGAGCTTCGACATTGGCGGCGTGGAAGTGCTGCATTTCGGGCAGAGCCTGGCGGTGGACGACCTGCCCCGAACCGAGCTGAGTTACGGCGGCCGGGAGGCGGATGCCGACTGGCGCGATGAAGCCGCCGCCCGCATTGATGAGCACCGCAAAGGGGATTTCACCGTGCGGGTACTGGACGGTGAAGGTCAACCGGTCGAGGGTGCCGAGGTGGCGGTTGAGATGACCCGCCATGCCTATCACTTTGGCTCGGTGACCGTCGGCCACATCCTCATGGGCGAGGGCGACGATAACGACCTCTACCGGGAAAAGGTGCTGGAACTGTTCAATCAGAGCGGCCCGGAGAATGACCTGAAATGGGCGCCCTGGGCGGGCGAGTGGGGTGAGGACTTCAGTCAGCAGACCACCAAAGATGCCCTTCAGTGGCTTAAGGATCACGACTTTTACACCCGAGGCCACGTCATGGTCTGGCCGTCCAAGCGCAACCTGCCGGAGCTGATTCAGGAGTACCTGCCGGAAGGCGAACCGGAAAACGCCGACCCGGAAGCAAAGCAGATCGTCCTCGATCATATCGACGATATCGCCAGTGCCACGGCGGATGTGTTGGATGAGTGGGATGTGCTCAACGAACCCTATGACAACCACTACCTGATGGACGCCTTTGGCGACGAGGTGATGGTCGACTGGTTCGAGCGGGCGCGCCTGAACCTGGCCCACCACAAGCTCTACATCAACGATTACTCCATTTTGTCCGGCGGTGGACGCGACGCCGCGCATCAGGACCACTACCAGCAGACCATCCAGTATCTGGTTGACCAGAACGCACCCATTGATGGCATTGGCATGCAGGGTCATTTTGGCCCATCACCTACGGCCATTCCCCGAGTACTGGAAATTCTGGACCGCTTTCACGAGGCTTTTCCCGGGCTGACCATCCGGGTGACCGAGTTCGATATCAACACCACGGATGAAGCGCTGCAAGCGGACTACACCCGGGATTTCCTCACCGCCGTGTTCAGTCATCCGGCCACCGTCGGGGTGCAGAAGTGGGGCTTCTGGGCGGGTGCCCATTGGACGCCGGATGGTGCCATGTACACCGAAGACTGGCGGGAAAAACCCAACGCCGTTGCCTGGAAAGACGCCATTTTCAATGATTGGTGGAACGACTTTACCGGCACCACCAATGGCGATGGGGAGTTCAGCGAGCGCGGTTTCTATGGAACGTATCAGGTAACGATCAATGGCCAGCCTGTTGAGCAGGCCATTGAGCTGTTACCCGGTGAAACCGCCGAGTTCGAATTCACCCTGGGAGAATAACCGGCTCAGTCCGCTTCGCAGCGGCAACCGGCACTGGCCGAGCACACTTTCTTCTGCCCGTCAGGGCAGAGGGGCTCGGCGGGGTCGCGATAGGATGGAGCGGGTTCAAGCGTGTTGCCTTTGTCTTCAAACTGCTCACCAATGGCCCGAAACGCCGCCATGTCGGCTTTCTGTGCTTTGCGCTCGACGGTTTCCCGGCCTGGGCAATCGATATGAGATTTGTCACAGTGGCGGTCCAGGTATTGGTCCGTCACAAGTTGCGCGCATCCGGTCAAACCAGACAACAGGATTACGAACAAAAGTCCCGCTTGGTACTTCATGTCACCGCTCCGTTTTGGTGAATCAATGATCCGCGAACCCGCCATTGCGGAAACACGCTGTCAGTGTAGCAGAGCGCACTCAGGCTCCGATGATCAGATACAGACCAATGACGCCAAGCAATGTTCCGCCGATTCGCTGCGCCGGGCGCTCGAAGCGCTGAATCAGTGTCGCCTGCGTAATCCGGTGGGCGCCGTAGGCATACGCCAGCTTGGTGCCGCCCACCGCCACAATGGTAATGGCCATCACCACGCCCAGCCCTTGAACGGTCATCCGGGACAAATCGACAAACGCCGGAAACAGGCTGGCGTAAAACACGATGGCCTTTACATCCGCGAGTGTGATCAGCAGTCCCGTCAGCGTATCGCGCCACAGGCGTTTCGGCGTAGCGGTCACCGGGCTGTTCGCGGATTGCGGCGCGGCACGCCAGCAACACCAGCCCAGATAGATCAGATAGCCGCCGCACGCGAGTCGCACCCAGAAGTAGGCACCACTCAATGCCTCCGCCAAGGCACCCATGCCCAGTAATGCCAGGCACACAAACAGCAGGTCTCCCAGCACAATGCCCGCCGTGACGGCGGCGCCTGCCGCAAGCCCCGAGGCGGCCGACCGGGTTAATACCAGTGCCACGCTGGTACTGGGTAGGGCGGCCAGCGTCACCAGAGTGACAAATAACAGCAACGCGCCGGTCGGGGTCATTGCTCGGGGTGGGCCTCGGTTTCGAAGCGGCCCTCCTCCCGGTACTCAAAGACGGTGTCGTTGTGGTCTGCGCCAAGTTGGCTGATAAGGACGGGTTTCCCGTCCGACGAAATATGAAGGTCGCCAATGCCTGCATTATTCCATAGCCGCTCCCCCAGATCCCGACCCCGTGGCAATCGAGGGCTTACCCGCATTCGCCGGCGCTTGGTGAACCAGTTCAGCGGGGACAGGGGGCTGTACAACCAACGGTTGAGGCGGTCCAGCCATTCGAGCAATCCATGGGGAAACTCGTTCTTGATGCCGCTGCTGGTTATTTGCCAAATGTGAGGGCCATTCTGCTTGTGTCGTAAGCGAACATCGTAGGCAAATGAGTAGTGCACATCGCCAGAGACAATCATGAAATGTTTGGGCGTTCGCGAATGCCCAAAAATATTGAGCAGTACATTGGCCGCCCCACGATGAGCCATCCAGTTTTCCGCGTCGACCAGCAGTGGTTTGCCAAACCAGGTGAATACCTGTTGAATCATCTCGATCAGTTTAACGCCGAATATGGGGGCCGGTGACACAACCAGCACGGACTCCTCTCCCATGACCGACTGCTGAAAGTCGGTAAGTGACTCCCAGTCCATCAGGCCAGAGGGATGTCCCGGTCTGATCTCGCTACGCCACCGATGCGTTCTTGTATCCAAGACAATGATCTTGGGCTTCGTGTCCAGCGTGAAGTGCCAATGACCAAACGCCAACAACCGATCAATCAGCGCATTCTGCTGCTCTTTGTCCAGGGTATGAGTTTGTGGGCTGGATTCGAACAGCTCCTGGCAAGTGGGCATGAGCTCGGAAACATGCTCGGGTCGGTTTCCCCAGCCCTGGCAGAGCAGATATCCCAGTAAAGCGTTGCCAATAATCCGCCGGGAAAACGGGTGCTCATAGGCGGTCTGCTCCCATAATGCTGACAGATTCCAGTCATCGGTTACATCATGGTCATCAAAAATCATATAGACGGGGATGTTGGCCAGCGCACGTGCCGCCTGAGGCAGTGTTTCCCGAAATGCCTCAATGTTCACCTTCTCGTCACGGTAGCGGGACAGCTCGGGTTCACGACTCACCGGCTCAATCGATGAAACCAGTGCCCAAGGTGCGGGAGACCAAACCAGCAAATACATTGCGAATACTTCCGCGAACGAAATCAGGTGATTGCCCGCGTGTGCTGTGGTGAATACGGGTTTGCGGACACCACCGAAAAACCGTTCGGCCAGACTCTCGTTGGATTGAGTGCTGGGCAGCAATTTTTCCCGATGGTAGTAACCATGTGCTAGCGACCCCAACTCGGCGCTGGAGTCGACAGAGGCGCCTTCCAATTGCTCCTCATACAGGCCCAGTCGTTGAATAACGCAATGTATGGCGTGCAGCATGGGGCCGGCAACGTCATCGACGTAGACCTGATCGCCGGTCAGCATCAGAAGCGCGGGAGGGCTTCCTTCCTCCCTTGCTTTCTGTAACTCGTGATCCACTCGAGCAAGGCCATCCCGGGCCTTGTGGTGAGGGCGACGGCAAGAGCCGTGAAGCACTCGTGTGGCTCGCGAACAGAGCATGAACCCGGGGGTCAAGTCGCCCCTGTAACACAAGTGGGGCGCCCAGTCCGCTATCCACCTGGGCTCCTCTGCCGGGTCGCTCGAAAGGCCCACATCGTAAGACAATCGCGTGTCGGTCGGTAACGGTGTATCCAAGGGCAGCTCTATCAAGTAGAGCCAGGCGTGCTGACCGACGCGCAGTACTTGCTGCTCAGAGGGGTGTACCTCTCGATCAAGATACTGACCTTCTGAATCGGAGAGGCGGACCCTGAGGCACAGTTGCCGACGTGCGACCAGCCAGAGCGTCAGGCGGTCGGTAGTGCAATGGCGTAGCACGGGCCCCGCCAGCACCTCAGGGATACTTCGGTGATCATTATTTGGCAGGCTGCCCATTAAACGATACTCCAATCCACCCAATCGATAGTGACAGTTTACTGACAAGTCTGGACAGATACAGTATGTCAGGGTTCCTGTGACTATGCATTGAGTCTGCCCTTCGCGGTTGAAGCGTCAACACGGGTTTCCAGAGAATTGTAAAGATTGCGCTATCAACCAGATTTGACTGGCCACAGCCCTGGGCAGTTCGTTAGTATCGGGGCGCTAGAGAGATAATAGGAACACTCCATGTACGATATCGATCAGCTCTCCAGACACTTCCTAGGGCTGTATTTCCTCTTTATAGGGGTGCACTACACCAGCACCAGTGTCGGCCTGTGGAAGCGTACCGGCATCAGCCACATTCGCTACGGCAACCGGGGCTCCGCCACCTGGTGGTACCGGCAGACGTTCAACCTGTTCCGTGCCGCCATACTGGGGGTGTGCCTGGCTCGCATCGTCTGGCCCATCGACCCGTGGCTCGGCGTCTTCCCCGCACTCTATCAGGCGCCGGTGCTACTGACCGGCATGGCAATGCTGCTGGTGTCCTACAGCATCGTCAGTTATGTCCACGCCTATATGCGCAATGACTGGCGCTCCGGCATCGACCCGGACAAGCGTCAGCCGCTCCTGACTCGGGGCCCCTATGGGCTTACCCGTAACCCCTTGTTCATCGGCATCATCCTTGGCCAGTTGGGATTGTTTCTGACGTTCCCCAGCGTGTTTACCCTGCTTTGTCTGTTGGTGGGCGCCGTCGTGATCGTACTGCAGGCGCGCTGCGAAGAAGTCGCATTGAGCCGGGCCTACGGAGTCGAATACCAGGATTATCGCCTGTTAGTACGACGGTGGTTGTAAGGACCCCGAGCGGGCTAGCACACCGATATGACCACCCGCTCATTGTCCTGATGGTCTTCAAATTCAATCAAGCGGCCAGAAACGTCGGGGCTGTCTGCTGCCTCAATAATGTCAGAGAGCGAAACATCATTGCTCTCAAGGGAAGATAGATATTTTCGCGGAAAGAGCTTTGCCGCCACGCGCAGTACCGGTACGGGAATCTTTATCGTGGCGTCCCTTTCTTCGCCTTCAAATACTTCAATTTTTATGCTTTTCATAGGTAACATCCTGTATCAATTAGGAATGGTCGGAATCAAGAACCCAAGCCTCAAGTGTTACTAACCAGCGCCTCCCATTGACGATCCTCAAGAGGCATTACGGCATGCGTCCCAGTATGCAGAGTTTACACAAAGCTGAAGCCGGTTGGATATGAGTGAATACCGTCGTAATCTCCCTTGCTCAGCTTGACACCATTTGCCCGGGCTATTGCATAGACCATACTCGCGTGGAACAGAAAGTTTGGAATAATATAATGGTATATGAACTCGGGCTCCGGCAGATCTACTTCAGAGAAGCCGGCTTTATCCCTCAAGTGTCTGGTAGCGTTGAGCTGTTGAGCTTCTGGAAGACCGTTCAGGTAATTTGCCGTTTCCGCTATCTGGGCTTGAACAGCCGCTTTGCCTGATTCCTCCTTGGTGAAGGAGGCGACTTTCCTGTTTATCAGCGGACAATACCCTCGAAGTATAAAGTTGGCCGCGATTTTGGCGTTCGTCTCCAGATTGAACATGTCGTCGGCGAGTGACGATGCGAACGTTTCCGGTGGGATCTTGGCAACTACTGTCTCCATCTGGGACAGGTAGTGTTGAAACACCTTCTTAATACTATGGTTCATTGGGGTTCCTGGTGTGAATGTTCTTCCATTTTTAAAGTGATGGCCTATTATTCGTCAAAGTGGTGCAGTATTGCTTCGAACGCAGCGATTCATAATGTGGACCGCTACCTCCTGGAATTTAGAGCGCTTTGGAATAATGCAGTTCATGCAATGTGCTTCCAGTCAATCGGGATGACGACCTTTCGTGGCCGGACTCGATAAAGCCAAGCTTCTTATAAGTCTCTTGGGCTCGCGTGTTGCCCTTGATGCACCACAACTCAATGCTATTGAACCCTGACCGGGAAGAAAAAGCGATTGCCCGCTCAACAAGGCTGGTTCCGATGCCCCTTCTCCAGTACTCGGGTAGAACATTCAAGGCCCAGAGCTCTATTGTTTTTGGGGGCGCTTCATAGCGAGGTTTTCCGATAATGGAAAACGCCACCACCTGTCCGCACTCTTCTGCTACGGATAGGGTAAAGTGAGAATTTTGGTTGACAAGCCGTGTTCTCAGCTCGGACAGGTTTCTGGTGGCGTCCATCGCTTTGAGAAATTCCTTTGGCATAAACGGCTGGTAGGCCGCTCTCCATGCAGCGACCGTTACTTGGCCAATTGCTTCCGCGTCCGTTGGTTCTGCTTCTCGTAACATGTGATATTGCTCTAGAGAATAAGCCACCGGCTGGTTGAAAGGGGGGCAGCCACGAAGTGGCGATGCTGCCTTTACTGTTTGATACTTTTCGCTTCTATGGTTCCGCTTGATCTTACACCGCTAAGATTCAATTGGTTTGAAATAAATTGAATGTCATAGTTCAAGCTTATGTCTAGTTGGCTTCCAGGCTGATGATCTACCCATGCAAAGCTGATGTAGTATCTTCCATCGTTGGCTTGGTTCGCCTTTATTGGGATGTTGGGAAGTATGCCGTACACATCTTCGGATTTCGGCAAAAAATAGATGCCAATGTCGGAAAGCGCTATATCAGTTATCAGATCAAGATCGTCTATACCTTGTTCGGTGTACAAGACTTCAAAGATTGCTATCCCGGCATCACCGCACGGTGCATCTGGACCGCCACGAGAAACCTCAACTAAATTCACGCTAATATGATCAAAGAAGTGCCTAGAGTCACCTCTGGTTGGATTAGGCCAATACCGCTCGCCCTGTGTCGTGGGCTGGCAAGCCCAAGAGCTTATGGAAATCAGTAATAGTGAAAATCCTATAATTGTCCGCATGCTATTCCTCTAGTTCTAAACTCGCCGTGATTGTCCTGATTAGGCGAAGTTGGACTCATTTTTCAATCTTGATAGGTCAAACATTAGCTCTGCTCTGATGCCACCAATCCAAGTATCCTTCTTAAACTGCTGATGGTATGCATCGACCTGGGACAATGAGTGCTTTACAACTTCATGGGCATATTCCATTGATTTGGCGCGCATATAGCCAACTAAATAGTCTTTAGATTCAATCGTGAGGAGGAAAAAGCTTTCAATAGTGACCCCTTCATTTTCCAGGGTCGAAAGGGCCTCCTCCCGGTTGTCCAGTATGAATTTAGCCCACTCTTTAACACGGCCAATGCTATCTGGTTTTAGCTCCACTATGACACAACTAACATCCATAATCAGTTCCTTCGTGATGCCCAAGGACAGGGCATTTTTTACATTTTAAGCGTGGCGAAGAAAAATATGTTCCATTGCCTTTGCTGGTTAGCTGTGGTGCACTCTTAAAATCCTGAATCATTTTTTCTACTTTTGAAGCCACCTTGACTGATGAGTTTCCCGGTGTTGCCTGCTCATGAAAAAGACCATCAATGTATTCATTAACTTCACGTTCGCTCAACGAGCCTGGAATGATGACCCCTTGGGCCTTCCTCTTCATGCCTTCGCTCCCACAATATAAAGCCAGCCACTCACCATCACGACGAACAACCTTCATTTCTTGCTTTCCAAAAAATGTCTAGCTTCATTTCAGCTTAAAGGTAGACGCCGTACACATGGGCGCGAGTTTCCGAGTGTCCCGCCGCCTGCGGCGGTGAAATGCTGCGTTTTGTTACGCATTGCCACGGACTGAAACGCTTATTGAGTGTAATAAGCTCAGTCCTTTTGCCATAGCAGCCAGAGTGAGGGCACTTAAGATCCCAGACACCACAATCGAACAAGGAAATATATATGCATCAAAAGGAATTCCGTACCCGGTTGGCCAAAACGAAATCGAAACAATTAATGCAAGAACGAGCACCGAGACAGAAGATACGTATAAGAGAGTTACTATTCCTGGGCTCACGCTCTTGTCGCCCGCCACCTCTTTTTCACTGACGTACCACTTTCCATCTATTTCCTTCCCTTCTACCTTTCCACTTTTTACATCTTCAACCGCAACATCAACAGGAATTCTCTTAATGTTTGCATAAGAATCTATCGTTATGTATTCACCTGAATCGCTCATTTTTCCTCCTGCTCTAGATTGTTGCGTAACGCCCCCAAGCAGGGGAACATTTTCCGTTTTGAGCGCAGCGAAGCAAAATATTTCCCGCTGCCTTGGATTGTTAGGCTCAACTAGCTGGATTGATATTGCCTTCAATTAATCCATTCGGATCAACTGAGCACCTAACGTTAAAGCTCTGTTCTTCATTCAGTTTGTTTTTAGCACTAAAGGTAGAGAAAACACTGCTTCTCCCATTTCCATGCTCTTTTACGGAAAGGCCTAAGATTCGAGAGAATTCAGTAGTTTCAGGTAGTACAGAGTTTTCCTTCACGTACTCTTCACATAGCTCAATGGCCTTATTCCTTTCGATATGCGGTTTCGGTGAAAGGTCTGCGCTCTCTTGTACATCCGATTTGGAAAAGAATACATTGAACGTCTCCGCACCTCGCGCACATGTTACATAGAATACCGGGTCGGACTTTGACCCTTTGCTAGAAGAAATGTAAGCAGATGAAGGATCAAGAGATTGGCATCTTGAGTTGTTTTGATAAACCTGGTTCACGCCCTTCACAATTATCTCTTTGTAGGGCTCAGTTTTGTCATCCCAGTAGAACTGATCGTCGGCGAAATCAGTCTTTTCCTTGGTTTGATTTGATTCCGGATCTTCGGCACATCCGTAGGTAAATATTGTGAGCCCAAGTAACATTATAAAATGCTTCATTACTTCTCCTAAGATCTGTGGGTGCTCCGCTAGCCTAACAGTATTATTAGAAAACGGTAGCTTCAACCCTTTTCCTAAGCTCCCGAATAAAGAAGTTTCCACGCTTCCACTGTTTCTCAAGTTCTTCTTCAGAATACTCTTCTTCCAGCACTTTGAGGCCAGCTTTTCGCTTCGATGTGGTTTTCATCCTTTTTGCACCGGGCTTTCCGATACCATCAGGAGAATGCATCCAAATCGAGTGAGCTAAATCGTTTCTGAGCTTTTCAAATTCATCAAGCTTCGCCAATGCGTACCTAAATTCCTTGAATCTCTCAGAAGAAGAATCGTTAAACTTGAGCATTGAAGATGAAACTAATGCCACGAGTTGGCGATAAGAGAGCTCTGCGGTCAGAATTTGCACTCTTTCAAAGTCTAATTTTAAAAGGAGTGCTATGCAGATCTGCAACTCATACTCGATAACGGCCTGTTGCATCATTATGGAAGCATACAGTTCCAAGAATCTCGGTGAGATTGCTGAATTTATCGCATGCGTAGACCAATCTGGCTCTTCAATCATTACGATTTCCTAAACGCCCCAAGTAGGGGAATATTTTGTGTTTTGAGCGCATCGAAGCAAAATATTTCCCGCTGCCTTGGATTGTTAGAGATTACTTCGTTTTGCCGAATATGTAACCAAGAGAAAGAGTTATAACGGGAACGAAGATAGACCAAACACTTTTTATTGAATCAACAGGATTTCCGTTGCCGCTATAGGCAATGTAGCCGAAAACGATCGAAGAAAACAAAACCCCTGAAAGAAAACTCCAGGCAATTGTTTTGTAAACAATGGAATTCTGAGCGTTTTCTCCTGATCCAATTATTCTCGATATTTGTCCTTGAGAAGGCTCCAACTTATCTTTAGATGTTTTATCTCCCGTTGCTTTCGGGGCAAATAGCGCGTCATTACTCACTGACTTTATCCCCGAGCATAAATGTGTAGTGAACCAACTTGCTATCTGTAGGAGAGAGAGTATAAACCATGAATCCAAGGAACAACTCTCTATCCATTAGCGTCCCAAGCTTCACAGGTGTTTTCAGTCCGGTCCCAATAGAGTTGTTAAAATTGTAGATGTCTAGAACTAGAGTTTCAGAACCAGAGCTTCGATACTCAATTTTTTGATCCGAACCGTTCGTAATAAATTTGAAAACAAACTTGAACTGTGCAATCTGTACTTCAAGATTGTCAGACGAGAAGGTATTTACTGACCCCGATGCAATAACATCCTTTCCAGATGTTTTTACTTTTACGGGCGGAATAGCACTACCGCCCGTAATATTAATCGTTGAGTTGCCTTCATTCATTCTAATCGAACTCCGTGGTTAAACTACTCGATCTCTAACAACATTATTAGACGGAAAATTTCCGTATTTAAACCCGGAAATTTTCCGCCTTTCACATTTGGTTGCTTTTATAACATGTCCGGAAAGCCCCGTCACTCAACGCTTAGAACGCATCGCTATAACGAGGCTAGCACAAAATACGGAAACTTTCCGTGTGTGGGGAGTTAGGTGGAAAGGGCGTTCTCGGATCAATCAGTGCTCAGGTACCGCTTCCGCTTGTTCGCTTTCATCTTGCTCAGGTCAGCGAGGAACAGCCCATCCAGGCATTCCCCGAAATCCGAATCGACACTGAAGGCGAGCAGGTGGTAGCCGCCCTCCTCGAACAGGGCGGGGTAGTGCTTGAACAGCACTGGTAGGGGATGCCCGGCGGTTTTGAAGCTGGTGTTCAGGTGCTCGTAGGCGGCGTCGCGGTCCATGGGGACGAACAGGCGGTTGAGGGCCATGCGGCTTTGCGGGTCGATCAGGTGCGGGTGGCGGGCGCTGGCGAGGGCGGCGGGCATGGCGTAGTAGCGCTGGTGGTAGGCCACCAGGGCGTCGCGCAGCGGTTTGGGGTAGTCGGCGCTCAGGCTGACCGGTCCGATCAGGTAGCGGATGTTCGGGTGATGGCGCAGGTAGGCGCCCAGGCCCTGCCAGAGGTAGTCCAGGCTGGCTTTGCCCCAGTAGTCCGGATTGACGAAGCTGCGGCCCAGTTCCAGTGCCTGTTCCAGGTAGGGTCTCAGTGCCGGCCGCAGATGGAACAGCTCGGCGGTATAGAGCCCTTCCAGTCCGGCTTTCGCGATCAACTTGCCGGTAACGCCGATGCGATAGGCGCCGGCGATGGCCAGGCGGTTCGGGTCCCAGAGGACGAGGTGTTGATAGCTCTGGTCGTGGCGGTCCAGGTCGCGGCGCCGGCCGGTGCCTTCGCCCACTTTGCGAAAGGCAATTTCCCTAAGGCGGCCCAGTTCACGCATGACCGTGGGGTGTTGGTCCCACTGGCAGAGCACAATGGTCTGTCCGTCCCGGGTGTGGCCGAGCTTTTCGGCGCGGGCCAGTTCCTGTTGCAGTTGCAGCGGGTGCTCCGGGTGGGCGATGGTTTTTTCGGTGACGAACAGGGTTTTCTTGCCCCGGCCAAGTTTGTACAGGTGTTTTTTGAGGCGTTGAATCAGCGGTTTGTCCGCGAGGTTTTTGGCTTCCAGAGCGCGGGCGGGAATGGGCTCGCCCACCCGGAAGCGAATTTCCGCGGAGCGTTTGTTGAACATTTCATGGGCCAGTAGCGCGGTGGCCAGAGGTTTGAACACGGCGGAGGCGCTGTAAAACAGCCAGGAATTTTTTGCCTGAATGTGGACCGGCAGCAGGGGCGCGCCGCTCTTGCGGGCGAAGTGCAGAAACCCGGAGCGCCAGGCGCCGTCGCGTATGCCGGTGGGGCGTGCGCGGGAGACCTCTCCGGCGGGAAAGATGATCACCGCCTGGTCCTGTTCCAGGGCCTGGCGAATGCGCTTGTAGCTCTGGCGATAGGCCCCGCCGGTCATATTGTCCAGCGGCAGCAGCAATTCGCGCAGTGGTTCAAAGGCGCTGAGCAGGTCGTTGGCGACGATTTTGACATCGGGGCGTACCCGGCTGACCAGATGAATCAGGGCCAGTCCGTCCAGCGAGCCGATGGGGTGGTTGGCGATGATCACCACTCGCCCCTGGGCGGGGATATTGTTCTGCTCGCGCTGGGGCACGCTGTAGGTAAAGTTGAAGTAATCGAAGATCCGCTCTATGAAGTCCAGGCCCCGGGCGCCCCGGTGCTCCTCCAGAAACTGGTTGATGGTGCGCTCGTGAACCAGTTTGCGCAGCAGGCCCAGGGTGGGTTTGCGCAACATGGGGGCGCTGCGGGCGAAGCGCGGGAATTTGTGGTTGAGGGATTCTTCGATATTGAGCATGAACGGCTGACCTCGGTGGACTCTTCCGCCGAGGCTAGGGCCGAACTGTGACGCTCCGGTGACGGAGCGATGAAGGATTAATGACCGTCCGGGTCGGCGCCTATCAGTCGCTGTAGCTGCGCCTGCTGCTTGTCGAGCAATTGCCGGTAGGGTGCCTTGACCCCGATCAGTACACCAGTGTCTGCATCCAGCTCAAGGTGCTGGTGCAACTCGTCGTCAATCAGTTCCGGCGCGATCTCAATGCCGCTGGCGCCGGGCGTTGCGGCGCTCTGCTGATCCTGGAACGCGGCGGTCAGGTCGCGGTGGGGCAGCGGGTGAATGCGCGCGGCGAGTTTCAGTTTCGGGCCCGGGTTCAGATGGGACAGCTCCCCCAGCAACTGGGCGCTACACAGAGCGCGGAACGCGCAGTCGCTGTCGCTTTCGCCGAAGAAATCGATCAGCAGGGTATCGCCCGACAGGGCGACCTGCTTGCCGCTGTACAGCGACAGGATGTTGCGCAGTTGTTGCTCGAACTGGCTCAGTTGCTGAGCGAAACTCTCCTCGTTCAGTTGCCGACTGAGGAGCTCCATATTCAGCAGTCTCAGTCGCAGGCGCAATTGGGCCGGCGGCGGGGTATCGGCCTTGTCGCCATCGTCATCGGCCGATTCGTCCGACGGGACCTGGGGGCTTTGCACATCGGGCGTTGACGGGCCCTGAACGATCACGGGTGGTCGGCGCAGCGCGGGCAGCCAGGGCAGGGCGGCAGCCGCCAGGACCAGCAGGCTCCACAGGAGCAGAAACTGTCGGTCGGCCCCGCTCAGGGCCGGTGGAATCATGGCCACCTGGAGGTGCCCGGCGATATTGTCGGCCAGGGCGATGGTGGCGGTGTAGCGGCGGAACTGACCGGGCTCGGCCTCACCGGGCGGGAAGCCGCTCTGTACCAGCAGGCGGTTTTCCACATCGTGGATGGTGGCCCCGATCACCTGCGGGTGGCGGGTCAGCTCCTGAAGGACCACCTGCAGGCTGATCATGTCCTGGCTCAGGGTGGCGTCCACGGCGCGCTGGGCGGTACTGCGGGCCAGGGTCTGGCCAAAGCTGTCCAGTTGCTGACTCTGGGTGTGCAGGCTGGCTCGGGTGTGTAACCCGGCGGCCAACAGGCCGAGCAGCACAATCAGGGCGGTGCCGGCAATCGGTTGCCAGTGGGGCTTGAGTCGAGCGTAGAGGGCCATGCAGATCCTTGAGTGTGGGTACCCGTCGGGGCGCCCGTTTCAAAGTGGCCTATTTTACGGGCGTTGTTCCTGTGGATGCCAGCGCGTTGGCCCGGGGATTTGATAAAGACCACAGAAACATCAACGCATGGCATCTGTCCTCGGGGAACCGGTATAATTGCCGCCCGTTCCATTCCTTATTGCCAATCAAGTGAGTCCGCGTGAAAGACATCGTACTGATCAACGTTTTCGGGGATGACAAACCCGGGGTGACCTCCTCGCTCGCGGCCGAGCTGTCCGGCTTCGGCGCCAGCATCCTGGATATCGGCCAGGCGGTGATTCACGATGATCTGGCGCTCGGCATGCTGGTGGCGCTGGAGCCCGGCCGGGCCACGGCCGAGACGTTGCAGAACGCCATTCGCTCCCGCGCCGACGATCTCGGGGTGCGGGTACGCTTTGAGAATATCGATCACCAGCGCTATCAGGAGTGGGTGGAGCAGCAGGGCAAGCCGCGGCATATCGTGACCCTGCTCTCCCGCCAGGTGATGGCCGAGCAGATTGCCGAGCTGACGGCGGTGACCGTGCGCCACGGGCTCAATATTGACCACATTAACCGCCTGTCCGGCCGTGTGCCGCTGGATGCGCTGGATACCCACAGCAGTGCCTGTGTGGAGTTTTCCGTGCGCGGCGCGCCGGCGGACACCCAGGCCCTTCGAGCGGACCTGATGGAGCTGTCCAACCGTCTGGAGGTGGATATTGCGTTTCAGAAGGACACCCCCTACCGGCGCAATCGCCGCCTGGTGTGTTTCGATATGGACTCCACCCTGATTGAGGCGGAGGTGATCGACGAGCTGGCCAAAGCCGCCGGCGTGGGTGATGAGGTGATTGCCATTACCGAAGCGGCCATGCGCGGGGAGCTGGATTTTCAGCAGAGTTTCGCCAAGCGCCTGAGCCTGCTCAAAGGGTTGGATGAGTCGGTGCTTGAGGGCATCGCTCGCAACCTGCGTCTGACCGAAGGGGCGGAGAAGTTGATCGCCACCTTGAAAAAGCTGGGTTACAAAACCGCGATTCTCTCGGGAGGCTTCGAGTACTTTGGCCGCTTTCTGCAGCAGCGTTTGGGTGTGGATTACGTGTACGCCAACGAGCTGGAGATTGTCGATGGCAAGGTGACCGGACAGGTATCGGGCACGGTGGTGGATGGCGCGCGCAAGGCGCAGCTACTCAAGCAGTTGGCCGAGCGCGAGGGCATTACCCCGGAGCAGGTGATTGCGGTGGGGGATGGCGCCAATGATCTGCCCATGTTGAACGCCGCCGGGTTGGGCATCGCGTTTCGCGCCAAGCCGTTGGTGAAGGCCTCGGCGGAGCATGCGATTTCGACCTTGGGGTTGGATGCGATTTTGTATTTGTTGGGCTTTCGGGATCGGGAGCATGGGGATTTGTCGTAGGTTGGTGACGGCGGATGTTCGGACAACGGTAACGGCGGATGCGCCTTCGGCTTATCCGCCCTACGGCCGAGCGCAGCGGTATAGATCCGCGTAGGGGCCGAGCGCAGCGATTAGACGCCGCATCCGCCGTCCCCCAACCATGAGTGCACGACAATCCGAAAATCCGCGTAGGGCGGATAAGGGCGAAGCCCGCATCCGCCGTTACCGTTGCCGAACTCAACTCTCCATATTGAAATCGTAATCCATCGACTTGCTCGGCTCCTGCAGATAATACCCCTGAATGTAATGCACCCCGGCCTGCCACAGGGTCGCCAACACGCTGGCGTTTTCCACAAAGGGCACCACCGTGGTCACGTCTTCCTCGTGCAACTTCTTGATCAGCTCTACCAGGGTATCCGGACTTTCATTGTTGTTCTGGATATCCTGGGTGAATGAGCCGTCCACTTTCACAAAGCCCAGTGGCACGTGTTTGAAGACGTTGTAGGGGTTGAGTGAGCAGCCAAACCCACTGATGCTCAGGCAGCTGTTGAATTTCTCCAGGTGCTTGGCGAACGCCTTGGCCGCGGTGAGGTGATTGGTGATATCCACCTCGCTGGCCTGGAAGACGATGGCATCGGTGGGCAGCTTGGCGGCCTTGAAAGCGACCCGCAGCCAGGGCGGCAGGCTGTCGTCGCACAGGGACTGGCCGCTCAGGTTGATGATCAGTTTGGTGTGGTTGCCCTTGTTGCGATGCTGGGACAGCATCTTGATCGACTCCAGAATCACCCAGCGATCGATCTTGTGAATCACGTTCATTTTCGCGGCGGCGTCGAGGAACTCCGTGGGGGAAACCTCTTCATCGTCGGCGTTGAGCAGGCGTAGCAACACTTCGTAGTACTCGTCGTCCGAGCCCCGCAGGTTGATGATCGGCTGGAACAGCAGGCGGAACCGGTCGTTGTCCAGAGCGTGCTGGACCTCGGCCATCACATCCCGCTCTTTGCGTTCATCGGCGGTCATTTCTGGCTCGTACAGACGCGCGGCGTTGCCCTGGTTTTCCGTGCGGACCTTCTCCATCGCACTGACCGCCTGCTCAATCACCGACTCGGCGCTGGAGCTGGTGTCGTTGATCAGAGAGACGCCGATGCTGGCGGTCAACTGAATGGTTTTGCCATCCACATCGACGATGTGGTCTTCGATGGCCTTGCAGACTTTCTCCGCCCGCATGACCGCGGCGTCGGGTTTGATGTTGGGCACGAGCAGAATAAAAGCGCTGTCACCGAAGCGGGCCAGCAGGTCACCATCCTGGGCGTGCTCACGCAGCAGTGCGGCGATGTCACTCAGGGCCATATCGGCACCGGCGACACCGAAAGCGGACTGGACCTGCTCGGCGTAGTGGTCGATATCGATATAGATCAGGCCGGCTTCCGCCGGCTGCTTGCCCGCCTCGCTGGTGAGCATCTTTTCCAGGCGATCCACCAGGTACTGGCGGTTGTACAGGCCGGTGGCCAGGTCCTGCCACTTGATCTGGGCGATCTGCGCTTCCAGCTCCTCGCTGGTCTCGGCGACGCCGGCGCGGGCCAGAAACTGGATGCAGGGCTCTTCGTCATAGGTGGCCCGGGACACTTCCAGGCTGATATGGGCGGTCTCGCCGTTGTGTTTGACCCCTTCGAACTCGACCTTGGTGGTCTCGGAGTCATCGCCCTTGAGGGTGAAGTTTTTCAGGAACTGCTTGAGCTGTTTGTGATCTTTCTCGGCCACCATGTCCATGATCGGCAGGCAGTCGATATCATCGCGATCCTCATAGCCGAACAGTTCGGCGAAGGATTCGTTGGCGTAGAGGTACAGGCCGTCCTGCACGTAGGCAATGGCATCCCGGGAGCTATCGAGCAGGGCCTGGCTGCGGCGCTCGGCTTCGCGGAAACGGCGGTCGGCGATGCGCCGTTGCTGGCGCTGCTCCCGGTTGTCCATTTCGCGCTGGATGACCAGCAGCAGGTGTTGGTCTTCGTCCAGGCGCACCACATCGGCCGCGCCGAGCTTCATCCCCTCGACCACGGCCGCGCTGCTTTCATCGTCGGTTTGCAGAACGACGGCGACATCGCGGTTCAGGCGCCGGATCTGCCGGATGGCGGCCTCGGGAGTGACATTGGTGGTCTTGTCATGACCGATGAGCAGGTCCCAGGTCTGCTCTTGTAGCAGCTTTCCCAGGCGTTCCTCACTGTCGACGTGCTGGGCGCGACTGGAGCGACCGGCGTTGTGGAGCATGCTGGTCAACCGCTCGGCCTCTGAGCGGGAGTCGTTCAAAATCAGCAGGCGGATTGTCTCGTTGGGATCCATAAAAGGTTACTGCACTCTCTTGCAAGCCTGACCCGTGTTTGTGAGGCCGCTCGGTCGATGAATGCTTCCGTGCGTCGGACAGGGGTTGTCATCCCTTTGATCCTGTTCGTTTCGGCTATATTAACTGATTGACAAATACCCTCAATACCAATGTTGATATATCCGCCAACAACCGTTCATTGATGGCGATATTTGTGAATCAGCCTTCTGTTCTCGGGGTGACGACGCTATAAATCGTCGCTGTCACCCGCATCGCTCTGGCCGGGCATCAGCTCACGAAACTCGAATTGGCTGATGGCGCCGGTGGAAAAGCGGCGCCGGGTGAGCTGTACGGTGACCTGGGTTCGATGATTGTCTTCCTGCTGACCGCTGTTGCGCCGGTACAGGCGCACCTTGCTGTATTCGTGAAAGGTGACCGCGTTGGTAATCAGGGTGGCCGGCTGGTTGATGGCTTTCAGCGGTGGAATTTCCAGGGCGCGCAAGAACTCCGATAGCCCGCCGGTTTTGTAGATCACCGCGGCCCCCAGGGGGGTCGCCTGGGGCGCGAGCGTCTGAACGCCAATCAGGGTGGACTCCCGGGATTGCTGTACCCAGCGCACCACCCCGATGCTCCATTTCAGCCGCCCCACTTCCTGAAGGCCCAGCAGTTCGCCGGCTTTCAGTTGCGTGGGCACCTGTTCGCGCCACTCCAGGCAGTAGCCCCCCAGGCTGACATCCACGATGGGCACCTGAAAGGTCGGGTGTTCGCCCCGGTAATCCTGCTGTTGGCGTTGGCGGATGTTGTTCTCAATATTGAAGGTGGCCAGGTGGTTGCCGGCCAGCTTGCCGCCGCCGGCATCGAACGCAGAGCCCCAGGGATCTGGTTCGGCGGTGGCGGCAGTGGGAAGGCGCCCACCAAATAGACTGTCGTCCTCCCGGTGTACATGGGTGGCCTGATTCATGAACAGCTTGAAGGGCTGGCCGCCGGCCATCTGGAAGTGCACGTTGGACAGGCCGATGGTGACATTCATCTGCCCGCCGCTGACGCGCCGTTCGAAGCTGCGCTGGGCGAGCAGGTGCCAGGAGTGGCTCAGGTGCTCGTTGAGCGAGAGCGTCAGCCCCAGGTTGTCCCGGCCGCCGCCCGGGCGAGTACCGAGCGATGCCCGGGCCTCTTCCAGCGCGGTGACCACCGGTCCGGTATCCAGCTCCCGGATGGCCCCGCCGGGGGCTTCGGGCAGACGGGACTTGTACAGAGGCGCACTGTCGCTGTCGAGCACGACGGCAAACAGGTTGTCTTCCTGTGCGGGATCGTAGGCCACCATGTGCGCCAGTGGAGCCAACTGCTCCAGGGCGTCGTAGGTGTTGCTGACCTCGGTCTGCCGCAGTTGGTTGGGACGGGCGCTGGCGAGCAGCAGCAGACGCTGGTAGCAGCGCTCGATGGTGTTGGTCTGCTGGTGGCCGGGAAGAGGTTCGGTCACTGGCTGGCGGTGGACCTGCCACGCCTCGGCCAGCTGGTACAGAGTATGAATTTCCAGCCACAGTCGGCTGGGAACCGGGGTGTACAGTTGGTAGCTGCGCAGTAGCAGAAGGCCCAGGCCGGTCATGGCCCGGTGCAGCGCCAGTGCGCGCTGGTTCTGCAAGGCCTCGGCATCACCTTTGGTGGCTTGCCCGAGCTCGCGCACCGTCACCAGATAGGCGTTGCTCATGTGCTTTTGCAGAGCCTGGGCGACGGTGGCGGTTTTGCGGGCGGTGTCGGGCAGGATCAGGGGCTGGTTAAGAAACTGCGGTGTCAGCCCCTGAATGGCCTGTTGAACCGCGGGGCGCAGTGCCTCAAGCATGTCCAGGCGTACCTGGGGGGTGGTTTTGAGCCGGCCGATTTCAGGCAGTGCTTTATACAGCAGGCTGCTCACGAAGCTGATGCGGGTCATGGGCAAGGCGCGCACCCAGTCGGCGACTTTGGCGGCCTTGGGGGCACAAAACGACAGTGTGTCCAGGTCCTGGGGCGGGACTTTGAAACGGTTCAGCAGCTCGTTCGGCGGCATGTCGGCGGTCATTCACTATCCTGTCTGAGGCGGCCGCCGCGGCACTGGGGGGCGGCGGTCCGGCTTGAATTGTCCTGACTATAGCAGATCGCTCCGCCGGTAGCAGATCGGGCGGCTCAGGCAATGGGGGTCTTGTTCGGCTCCCCGGCGATTTCCCGCACCAGCCGGGGTACCAGATAGCCGGGCAGCCGGGCGCGCAGGAGGTCCATCAGAGCACGTGCTTCAGCCTCAGGAACGTCAAAGTGGTGGGCGCCAGCAACCGGATCGAGCAGGTGCAGGTAATAGGGCAGGACGCCCCGGTCGAACAGCTCTTCGCTCAACGCGGCCAGCGTGGACGCCTGGTCGTTGATGCCGCGCAGCAGCACCGCCTGATTGAGCAGGGTGATGCCCGCCCCGCGCAGCCGGCCCAGCGCGGCCCCCACGCTGTCATCAAGCTCCCGGGGATGGTTGCTGTGAATCACCAATGTGGTCTGCAGGCCATGGCCGGTGAGCCAGTCCAGGCAGTCATCGTCAATCCGGTTGGGCAGCACGATTGGCAGGCGGGAGTGGACCCGCAGGCGTTTGACGTGGGGGATGGCTGCCACCCGCTCGGTCAGCCAGGCCAGTTGCCGGTCAGGAGCGTTGAGCGGGTCGCCGCCGCTGTAGATTACTTCGGTGATGCTCGGGTCGGCGGCGATGTAATCCAGCGCCTCCTGCCAGCGGGCCCGGCCGGGGTTGTTGTCGGCGTAGGGGAAGTGGCGACGAAAGCAGTAGCGGCAGTTGATCGCGCAGCCGCCGGACACAATCAGCAGCACCCGCCCGTGGTACTTGTGAATCAGCCCGGGATGGGGGTTGGCGTCGGCTTCGCCCAGCGGGTCCTGGCTGTAGCCCGGGGCCGCTTGAAGCTCCTCGCCCAGAGGCAGCACCTGGCGCAGCAATGGGTCGTCCGGGTCCCCTTTGCGCATCCGCTCGACAAAGGCGCGGGGCACCCGCAGGGCGAAGTCCTGGCTGGCGGCGAGGGCCGCCGGCAACTGGGCCGGGTCCAGTTCCAGCAGGGAGATCAACTCCTGGGGCGAGCGAATCAGGTCGGCGAGCTCGTTTTGCCAGCGGGAGGCACTTTTGCCGGCAGGGGCCTGCCAAGTGGCAGCGGTTCGATGTATCATGTGCGCCTTTTAATCCAGAGAAGCGAGAGGGCGTAATGGCCACCTATTCTATCAACGATTTCCGCGTCGGTCTGAAAGTCATGCTCGATGGCGACCCCTGTAACATTGTCGAGAACGAGCTGGTCAAGCCGGGCAAGGGTCAGGCCTTTAACCGGGTCAAGCTGCGCAACCTGAAAACCGGGCGCGTGTGGGAGCGTACCTTCCGTGGCAGCGAGAACCTCGAAGGCGCTGATGTGACTGACCTGGATATGGAATACCTGTACAACGACGGTGAGTTCTGGCACTTCATGGAGCCGACCACCTTTGAGCAACACCAGGCAGACAAGAGCGCCGTGGGCGACTCGGCCAAGTGGCTCAAGGAGCAGGACAAGTGCGTGATCACCCTGTTCAACGGCGCGCCGCTGGCGGTGACCCCGCCCAACCACGTGGAGCTGGAAGTGACCGAAACCGATCCGGGCCTGAAGGGCGACACCGCCCAGGGCGGCACCAAGCCGGCGACCCTGAGCACCGGTGCCGTGGTGAAGGTACCGTTGTTCATGAACGTGGGCGATGTGGTCCGTGTGGACACCCGCACCGGCGAATACCTGGGGCGTGCGTCCAAAGACTGATGTCCGCCTCCACCACCCGACGTCGGTCGGGTGGTGCTTTCCTTTCTCCTCCCTGATGTTCCGCCCATGACTGATTGGCAGCCTTCCGCCTCACTGGAACTTGTGCGTCTGCGTGCGAGTGTGTACCAGCGTATCCGGCAATTCTTTGCCGAGCGCGAGGTGCTGGAAATTGAAGCGCCGGTGATGGGCGCCGCGGCGGTGACCGACCCGTTTATCGACTCGGTCACCGCTCAGTGCGCGGGACGCACCTACTATCTGCAGACCTCACCGGAATTTGCCATGAAGCGCCTGCTGGCGGCGGGGGCGGGGCCGATCTACGCCCTGGGCAAAGTGTTTCGCAACGGTGAGCGGGGGCGCAAACACAACCCGGAGTTCACTCTGCTTGAGTGGTATCGCACCGGGTGGGATGACCGGGCGCTGATGGGGGAAGTTCAGGCACTCATCGAGTTGTTGATACCGGGCCTGGACGTGACCTACCTGAGCTATCGCCAGTGGTTTGAGCGGCACCTGCAGATCGATCCGCACACCGCCTCGGTGGCTGAGCTGGCGGCGCTGGCAAAAGCGCGAATCACTATCGAGGCGGAGGACGAGGATCGGGACTTCTGGCTCGATCTGCTGGTGACCCATGAGCTGGAGGCCTCCCTCGGCGACGGCCTGACCTTTGTGTACGACTATCCCGCCAGTCAGGCCGCCCTGGCCCGCCTGGCCACCGACGACCAGGGGCAGACTGTGGCCCGGCGCTTTGAGGCGTTTATCGGCGGCATGGAGTTGGCCAATGGGTATTGGGAGCTGACCGATGCCGACGAGTTGCGCGGTCGCTTCCTCGCCGATCAGCAAAAGCGCCGTGCCCTGGGTTTACCGGTCTACCCTTCGGATGACAAACTGCTCGCCGCCATGGCCGCCGGCCTGCCGGACAGCGCCGGCGTGGCTCTGGGGGTGGATCGGTTGCTGATGTGCTTGAGCGGCGCGTCCCATATTGCCGATGTCCTGGCCTTCGACGTTGATCGTCTGTAACGCAGGAAACTGTCATCATAGCGTCATACTATGACGACATTAGCTTGTGAACCGCCTGGCACCTGATACGCTTAATAGTAGGTGCCGGTAGTTCCCTGTGGGCTGCACGTTGAGACAAACAAAAGCGCGTGCAGACGGGACGACACCCTCACAACGACAATTCAGTGAGGTAGGCCGTCATGCAGATTATTTACGACGAGTCGATTCCCGCCAACGACCAGCCCCTGGTCATGACTCGAGGCGATCACGAACGGGTAGAGATGCATCTACGCCAGGATGAGCAGCGACATTACACGCTGTTCGCCTTCGCCGGAGATCATCGCCGGCCGGCGAGAACCCAGCAGCAGGGCCCCTATCACTGCCTGGGTCAGGCCAATGGCGCCCGGCGGGCGATAGCCGCCGCTTTGCGAGTTCAGGGCTACCGGGTCAGTGATGATGTTCACCCCGTGTGGTGCCTGGAGGCTCAGCGGTGTATCAATGCCCTGCGGGACGCACACCAGCAGTTTCCGGTCAGCTACAAATTTGATCCCAAGGACGTCTACCTGGATTGGTAGGCGCGGAACTAGCGCTCACCGTCGTCGGGCGTGGTAGATACGCCCAGGCGAGCCGCCTGACGGCGCCAGCGACGTCGGGCCAGTTCCTGCATGTCCCGGGTTTTGTCTTTTTCGTCCACGATTTCCAGTCCGAGCAGTGCTTCCAGCACATCCTCAAGGGTGATGATGCCCACTACCGAACCGTATTCCGTCACCACCAGAATGATGTGCGTCTGCTCGCGCAGAAACTCTTCCAGGGCCTGGGTCAGTGGCATGCTGTCGAGCAGCGCGGGAATGGCGCGGCGATGACGTCGCAAAAGCTGATCGCCTTCGCCCCGGGCCTCCGCCAGTAGCAGGTCATCCAGCAGCACAATCCCGTTGATATTGTCCGGGTCACCGGCATACACCGGAATGCGGGAAAAGGGCACCGAGTGGTGACTGGTCAGAAAGTCGTGAATGCTCTGCTCCTCGTCCGCCGAGAACAAAACGGTGCGAGGCGTCATGGCGTCCTTGATCGGCGTGTGGCGCAACAGGAGCAGATTTTTGAGGATGCCTGATTCTCGCTCGTCCAGATGGCCCTCTTCCGAGCTCAGGTCGGCCATGACCGTCAGCTCGTGCCGATCGAGCCCGGCCGACTGACTGCCACCCCGGGTGATCAGGCGGGTGATGAACTCGGACAGCTTGATAAACGGGTAGAGCACAATGATCAGGTAGTGCAGACCGTAGGCGGTCATTGGGGCGAGTGAACGCCAGTAATAAGCGCCCAGTGTTTTGGGCACAATTTCCGACAACACCAGAATGAGCAAGGTCAGTACTGCCGAGAACAGACCCAGGTAGGCGCTACCAAAAACGACCGTCGCCTGGGCGCCGGCCCCGGCGGCGCCCGCGGTGTGAGCGATGGTGTTCAGGGTCAGAATCGCGGCCAGGGGACGATCGATGGTGGCTTTCAGTTCGGCCAATAACAGGCCGGAGCGCTTGCCCTCCTGCTGCTTCAGGCTGGTGTAGGCCGTGGTCACGCTGAGCAGTACCGCTTCGGCCACCGAGCACAGGAACGAGATACCCAGGGCGATCAGAACGTAGACTATCAGCAGTGTCATGGTATGACTCGGGTCGGATAATGGCGTGTTGTGCCGGATGATAACAGGCACTCGATGGCCTGCCCATAGGAGGGGTTATACGGCGGGCGGCGCCGATTGAAGCTTATGTTTTGGGATAGTTTTCGGAGGCGGCGCGGATCTGATTGCCGCCGGCTTCCTTGGCCTGATACATCGCCTGATCCGCAGCGCGAATCAGGTCGGCGTCGGTGAGGGCATCGTGCGGGTATAGCGCCAGGCCAATGCTGGTGGAAATGTGCATGGGAATCTGTCGGACCTGAAATGGCTGGGCACAGGCGTGACGGATTTTCTCTGCCACCATGTGGGCTTCCTCGGGGCCGGTTATGTCGTCCAGCAGAACCACAAACTCATCGCCGCCCATGCGGGCGACGGTGTCCGCCGCGCGCAGGTTGACGGTCATGGCCTGGGATACCTGCTTGAGCAGCTCGTCACCCAGTTCATGCCCGTAGTGATCGTTCACCACTTTGAAGTCATCCAGGTCGATGAACATCAGGGCCAGTTGCGTGCGGTGGCGTTGAGCGCTGCGCAGCGCCTGCTCCAGCCGGTCGGCGAACAGGGCCCGGTTGGGCAGGTTGGTGAGCGGGTCGTGCTGGGCCATGTGGCGCATGTGTTCTTCAATCTGTTTGCGCTCGGTCACATCGCTGATAAACCCGTACCACCGGGTGGTACCGTCTTCCAGCCGTTCCGGCTGGGCATTGCCTTCAAGCCAGTGCATTCCCTGAATGGGTAGTACCACCCGGAACTCGGTATGCCAGGTGGTAAGGTGGCGAGCGGATTGGATGATCGAGGCAAACAGGTCGTTGTAATCTTCGGGGTGCACCCGATCGAAGACCGCCTGGATATCCTCGCTGGCCTCGGTGGGCGTGATTTCCAGGTACTCCTCAATGCGCCGACTGGAAAAGGGCATGCGAAAGCGACCGTCCGGGGCCATTTCGAACTGGTAAATGACCCCCGGGGCCTGAGCGGTCAGATTGTCCAGCAGCTGAATCCGCTCCAGGGTTGCCTCGCCCTCGGCCCGGGCCTTGTACACCTGGCCGATCTGATAGCTGACCACCTGGGCGAGCAGCAATACCTCGATCAACACCGCCACCATGCCCAGGTGCTCGACCAGAAAGATCGGGTTGCTGGTGCTCTTCATGGAGATGGCCAGCAGCGCCGGCACCGCAAAGGCGGCGTTGGCAAACAGGTACAAGCGGGCCACCTTGCTCCCCTGAAGGCTGCGCGCCACGCCACAGGTCAGTCCGTACAATGCAAAAATCGCGACCCCGACCCGACAGAATTCAAGCGACCAGTTGGGCGCGAACAACGCCAGGGGCCAGAAGCTGACCAACACCCCGATCGCCGTCATGCCCAGCCAGAACAGCGCCGGGTGGGTGTCTCGGCTTATGCGCAACAGGCGCATGACAAACCCGATATAGACGACGTTTGAAAACAGAATGGGGGTGCTGATCAGGTAGAACCAGGTCCAGCCGAACAACTGGCTATACACCAACAGGGCGGCGCCGTTGTAGAGCAGGTTGCCGAGGATGAACAGAGCGTACAGCAGGTCTGTGCGGGATTGTCGCCACACCGCCATGACGGCGTAATAGAACATCAGGGCGAAAAAGATACCCAGACCGACCAGGGTCAGGCTCTGGGTCAGGGGAATGCGGCGCTCGTAGTCCTGACGGTCAAACAGGTGGGGCTCGGGCAGGGCCAGGTAGAATGGGCTCTCCATCCGGGTGAGGATCCGGTACTTGCCGGCGGGCAGCTCCAGAGAGCGGCCGTGGCGCAGGAAGTACTGGTAATCCTGATTCTGCTGCAGGCCTCCGCTGAGCGTCATGAACAGTCGGTCGTCGCCGTCGTAGATGCGGTGCACAAATTCATTGAGGGTGGATGAGCTCGCAAAATCCAGTACCAACTCGGCGGGTGCATCCAGCGTCACGTCCAGTTCGTACCAGAGAACACCACCGCCGGCCGGTTGGACGGAAACCGTGTTCAGTTGGTGGCGGGGTGGCGCCGAGATCGAGAGGTCGCTGTCGGGGGGCAGCTCGACCCAGCGGCCGGTCTGGTGCAGAGAAGTGCCGGGCTCGGCGGCGGCCAGCGGTGCCCACAGCGTGAGCAGGCTGAGGCAAAGCCCGACAACAAATGACACTCTCAGCAAGCAGACGTCCTCGTGATATTCGGTGGCTCGGATGGGTGGCGGTCGGGACCACTGTAACAAGCATTGGCCAGAATTGGCGCGCTGGCAAATGGATTCGGTATCCGGGCCCAAAGGAGAGCGCCTGCGCGCTGCCCGCCAGGATGGCGCATTTTTCATGTCTTGGGGCAAAATAGCAAGGGTTATGAACCCTGTGCAGAAACTGAACGCCATCGCTGAACCCCGCTGTGGTCGTGGTCTGCGCCAGTTACCCAGCATTCATTCACACCCTTTTACACAGATTCTGTGGATAGCGTCTGGCCTGTGGATATCTTGTGTGGCGCTGCTCACTTCGCAAGATTACGTTAGAATGGCCCGCTAACTGACCATTTGGAGGTAGCTTTATGGAAACCCTGCCCGAGACTTTACGGGAAAATGTTCGGCTGTTGGGCGAATTACTGGGGGATACGGTTCGCGACCACGAAGGCGAGGACCTGTTCCAGAAAATCGAAGACATCCGCCAACTGGGCAAAGCCATTCAACAATCCGAAGAAGAGGACTCCACGCCTCTGGTGGAGCGGCTGGGCGAGTTGAACGATCGGGATATTCTGCCGATTGTGCGCGCCTTCAATCAGTTTCTGAATCTGGCCAACATCGCCGATCAGGAGTATTCCGCCAGTGCCGAAGCGGAGCCCGACGACGGCCTGAAGAGTCTGCTGCTCGAGCTGAAAGACACCTACGGGCAGGAGCGTCTGAGCGAGGTCATCGGCGACCTGAATATTCAGTTGGTGCTCACCGCACACCCCACGGAAGTGACCCGGCGCACCCTGATTCGCAAATACGACCAGATTGTTCACACCCTGAGCGACCGCCAGCGCGGCAACCTGCTGACCTACGAGCAGGATAAGCACCGCGGCCGGCTGCACCGGCTGGTGGAAGAGATCTGGAGCACCGATGAAATCCGCTCTGAGCGGCCCACAGCGGTGGATGAGGCCAAGTGGGGCTTTGCGGTTATCGAGAACAGCCTGTGGCAGGCGGTGCCGGACTTCATTCGTCACCTGGACCGGCTCTGCTGCCGTCATCTCGACCACTGCCTGCCGGTCGACCTGCAACCGTTCAGCTTTTACTCCTGGATGGGCGGCGACCGGGACGGCAACCCCAATGTGACCCACCGCGTGACCCGCGAAGTCCTGTTGCTCGGCCGCTGGATGGCCGCGGACCTGTACCTGAAGGATATTCAGAGCCTGAGCAACGATTTGAGCATGCACGAGGCTGGTGCCGAACTGAGTGCCCGTTTCCCGGGCAGTGTCACGCCCTATCGGGATCTGCTCAGTGAGCTGCGCCAGCGTCTGCAGGCCACCCTGGAGTGGACCGAGGCGCGCCTGGAGGGCCGCTCTCCCGAATGGAACGATGCGGTGATCACCGAGCGCAAAGACCTGCTCGAGCCCTTGCTGATGTGCTTCGAGTCGCTGCGCGAAGTGGGCTTCCCGCACATCGCCAACGGCCCGGTATTGGATAACATACGCCGGGTGCAGAGCTTTGGTATCAACCTGGTGCCGCTGGATATTCGTCAGGATGGTGAGCGCCATGTGAAGGCGATGGACGAGCTGACCCAGTATCTGGAGCTGGGCAGCTACCTGGAGTGGAGCGAAGAGCAGCGGCAGGAATTTTTGCTCGAGCAGCTCAACAACAAGCGCCCATTGCTGCCAACGCACTGGCCCATGAGCGAGGAAACCGAAGAGGTGCTGGCCACCTGCAAGGTGATCGCTCAGGAGCCCCGGGAGACCCTGTCACACTACGTGATTTCCATGGCCCAACAACCGTCGGACGTGATGGTGGTGGCGCTGCTGCTGCGCGAATGTGGCATGACCTGGAATATGCCCATCGTGCCGCTGTTTGAAACCCTGGACGACCTGGATCGGGCGCCCGAGGTGATGGGGCGGCTGTGGCAGATTCCCTGGTACCAGGAATACACCGGCGCCCGCCAGACCGTGATGATCGGCTACTCCGACTCCGCCAAGGACGCCGGCAAATTCGCCGCGACCTGGGCCCAGTACAAGGCGCAGGAAAAGCTGGTAAACATTGCCGAGCAACAGAACGTCAAGCTGGTCCTGTTCCACGGCCGCGGCGGCACCGTCGGTCGCGGTGGCGGCCCGGTGGAGAAAGCCATGGCCTCCCAGCCGCCAGGCTCGGTGAAAGGGCAGATCCGGGTAACCGAGCAGGGCGAGATGATCCGCTACAAGTTCGGCCAGTCCCGCGTGGCGTTCAGCAGCTTCTCCACCTATGTGTCGGCCACCCTTCGGGCGACCCTGATGCCGCACAAGGGGCCGTCCCAGGAGTGGCGGGACCTGATCGAGCGCATGGCCCAGAGCAGCCTGGAGGCCTACCGCAATGTGGTGCGCGGCCATCCGAAGTTCGTGCCCTATTTCCGCAGCCTGACACCGGAGCAAGAGCTGAACCTCCTGGCCCTGGGCAGTCGCCCGGCCAAGCGCAAGGCCACCGGTGGGGTGGACAGCCTGCGGGCCATCCCCTGGGTGTTTGCCTGGATGCAGGTGCGTCTGAACCTGCCCTCCTGGCTCGGTACCCGCCAGGCGCTGGAATACGCATTGGAGAATGCGCCATCCACTCTGGTGGATATGCTGGAAAACTGGTCGTTCTTCTCCAGTTTCCTGGACCTGCTGGAAATGGTGGTGGGCAAGGCCGACCTGCCGATCTGCAGCTATTACGAGAAAGAGCTGGTGCCATCGGAGCTGCATGGTCTGGGGCAGCAACTGCGGGCGGACCTGAGCGCGCTGGAAGTGCTGATCAACCGGATCAAACACCAGGACGAACTGCTGAGCGAAGAGCCAATGCTGCAGCGCGCCCTGCGGGTGCGCAAACCCTACATGGACCCGCTGAGCTATCTGCAGGTTGAATTGCTCAAGCGCTATCGCAGCGGCAAGGAAATCAGTCCGGAGCTGGAAAAGGCGCTCAAAGTGACCATGGCGGGTATCGCCGCGGGCATGCGCAACACCGGCTGATCCCGCGACCCGGCTTTGTGTCACCCCCGACGTTGGTCGGTAGGGTGGCATAAGGCCAAAGGCCGTCATCCACCAAGGCCCCTCTGTCACGACGCGTCGTTCGGGAAATGTGCTTGCGTTTTACAGCACCGGGTTCTTTCCGGTGTCGGCATCGTCCCTACCGACGCGCCGGACGAGCGTCTCCAGCGTGTCCTCTTCCTGGGCCAGGCCGACCTGGTAGTTGATCTGAACCTGCACCAGCAGATCCTCGCCCCGGGCGTCGGTCATCAGCACATGCTCCAGCCGCGCGACAATCTGCCGGGCCAGGTGATCGGCATCATGCTCCGTGCTGTCCGGTAGAAACACGGCAAACCGTCGGCCGCCCATCCGGGCGGCGATCTGTCCGTGGCGCAGATAGCGGCGTATGGCCTTACCAACCCGCTGCAGAATGTCATCTCCGGCCTCCAGCCCGAGCCGCTGGTTGAGCTCGGTCAGATTCAGGACCCGCAGGCCGAGCACCACGGGCTGCTGACCATCCTCCTGAGACTGCTCAAACAGCGGTCCGCAGGTGGTAAAGAAATAGCGACGGTTGTAGAGTTGAGTGAGTTGGTCGACGGTTGCCAGATCCCGCTCGATCTGTTGGTAGCTCCCGAGAATCAGGCGGTTCATACGATAGGCGCGTCCGAGCTGGTACAACCCGAGGGCCGCTATCAGCAAACCGACCGGAATACACAGAAAGCTGATGGCTTCGGCCGGCCACCAGTGCGGTTCCACCAGGTCGTTGATCAGGGCCTGCCAGACGCCGACAAAGTTAAGCCCGAAGCCGATGGTGAGTTTACTGACGATGGTGCGACGCACTGGAAGGTACGCCGCCGTGGCAAACAGAAGAAAAGCGGCCAGGCACAGGCTGAGGTCCCGCAGGGTGCGGGGCCAGTCCACATTCTCCGGGCGAAGCGAGGGGCTGGTGTAGAACAGCAACAGTGCCCAGGCAAACGCCAGCAGTGCGGTCAACAACAAGGTGAGTAGCGCCAGCGAGAAGCGACTGAGCATGATCTTGTCAGGGTCCGAGGTCGTTTATAGACAGTGTAGCAGGCGCCACAGCGCGGCGCTGATGATCAGCTCGCGGTGTATTAGAGTGAGAAATGGTTATGAGCAGTGATGAACGTGACGAGTGGGCACTGTTTGAGCGGGAAATGCGCGATGTGCGCCCGATCAAGAGTGAGCCCAAAGTTCCTCTGAACAAGTCGGACGCGCCGGCCGACACCCTGGCGCAACGCCGGGAGATGGCGGTGCGCGAAGTGGTGGGGGCGGAGAGTAACTTTCTGTCCGGGGATTACGTGCCTCCGGTCGACCCGCACGATCACCTGGCGTTCAAGCGTGACGGTGTGCAGAACGGGGTGTATCGGAATTTGCGCCTGGGTAAATACACGGTGGATGCTCGTCTGGATCTGCACCGGATGACGGTGGAGGAGTCACGTCGGGCGGTGTTTCAGTTTGTGCAGGACTGCATGGCGCAGGATATTCGCTGCGGGCTGATCACTCACGGCAAGGGCGTGGGACGGGAAACCCCGGCGTTGCTGAAAAGCTGCGTGGCGCACTGGTTGCCCCAGATGCACGAGGTATTGGCGATGCACTCGGCCCAGCCCCAACACGGCGGCAGTGGGGCAACGTATATTCTCCTGCGCAAGAGCGAGCGAAAACGCCAGGAGAACTGGGAGCGCCAACATAAGCGCCGCGGATAGTGGAATGACTTCGTATTGGAATGCTCCGCCTGGGTAACCCCTTGTGAGACACGCCGTAAATACATCCATGTAGGCTCGATCGCCTGCCGTCCAGGCAGGCGACGGTCTCACAAGGGGTTACCCAGCCTCCGCGGTGCCAACGTAACGTTTCGGGAACTAGCTACCGCGCTAATGTCTGAGTGTGGCACTGAGGGACGGGGAGGGCTTCCCCTTCCCGTCCCTCAGGGTTACGGCGGATGCGGGCTGCGCCCTCCGACGCGTCGGACCGATCCGCCCTACGGGTGGCTCCGAGGTCTGCGTAGGGCGGATAAGGGCGGAGCCCGCATCCGCCGTTACCCAAATTGCCGTAACTACTCGTGTCCCTGCACCAAAACATAAGGCTTGATCACCAAAGCCCAAACCTCGGCATCGGCCTCAAACCATGCCTGCGCCTGGGTGTCGCTGACCGCATCCACCTTGCCTTCCTCCATCCAGGCCTTGAACTGATCGGCATTATCCCGGGACAGCTCCGCGCCGACTTTTACCAGATCCAGCCCGGGGGTCACCGCAATGGCCCGGCCGGCGGCGAAAAAACGCTGCAGCTCTCGCCAGGGGATGGTGGCCGTTTCCAGATTCAGGGTCGCTTCCAGAGGTAGAGAGTCGTCAGTCATAAAGTACTTCGGCTTTGCTAAGTCGGTTCAGACAAAACCGTCAGGTGCGACGGTTGCGATAGGCGCGGGCCACGCGGGAGGCGTTGTCCCGTTCCAGCACGGAACAGATGCGCTCTCCGGCCAGGATGAGCTTGTCCAGGTCCACGCCGTGCTCGATACCCAGGCCGTTGAGCAGGTAGACCACATCCTCCGTGGCCACATTCCCGGCGGCCCCCGGTGCGAACGGGCAGCCGCCCAGGCCGGCCACGGCGCTGTCGATGGTGGCGATACCGGCATTAAGCGCCACCAGAATATTGGCCAGCGCTTGACCGTAGGTGTCGTGAAAGTGCACGGCCAGTCGTTCCGGGCCAACTTCCGGGAGCAGGTGCGCCAGAAGCCGCTCGGTATCGCCCGCGGTGCCGACGCCGATGGTGTCGCCCAGGGAGACTTCCCGGCAGCCCATGGCCAGCAGCTCACGCGTCAGTGTCAGTACGGCACCCGGGGTAACGGCGCCCTCATAGGGGCAGCCCAGCACACAGGAAATGTAGCCGCGCACCGGCAGGCCCACGTCGGTGGCGGCGGCAATTACCGGCGCGAACCGCCCCAGGCTCTCGGCGATGGAGCAGTTGATGTTCTTCTGGCTGAAGGTTTCCGAGGCGGCGGCAAATAAAGCCACTTCATCGGCGCCGACGGCCAGTGCCCGCTCCAGCCCTTTCATGTTGGGGGTGAGGGCGGCGTAGGTGACGCCCGGACGGCGGTTCATGGCCTGGAGCAGCGCATCGCTGTCCGCCATCTGCGGTACCCGCTGGGGGTGGACGAAGCTGCCGGCTTCCAGATAGTCGAGCCCGGCGTCCGCCAGATCCTCCAGCAGTTGGTGTTTAGCGGTGAGCGGGACGGGGTGGGGTTCGTTCTGCAGCCCGTCACGCGGGCCGACTTCGATCAGCCGGACCCGCGTGGGGCGTTGGGGGTGTTGCTCAACCACGAATCAGTTGATGTCGAAATCGCTGCGCCGCAGCATTTCCGCGTGGCTCAGAGAGCGGTCGATCTGCTGTACATCGGCGGGGGTCAACATACCAGCGACCTGACGCAGCTCAAAGCTGTTGATGATGTAGTCGTACAGCGCGTTCTGGTAATCCCGCTCGGCCTGGTACACCGCGCGCTGGGCGAGCAGTACTTCCACCAGGTTCCGGGTACCCACTTCGTAGCCAGACTGGGTGGCTTCCAGGGCGCTCTGGGCGGAGACAATGGCCTGTTGCCGGGCCTTGACCTGGGCCACGCCGGTTTCCACCGACAGGTGCAGGGCGCGGGCCGACTGGATCACGGTGCGTTCGGTCCGATTCTGCTCGGCGCGGGCCTGCAGGTACTGGGCGTTCGCCTGGCGGCGCTCGGCAGAGGTGCGTCCACCGGAAAACAGCGGTACGTTCAGGCTGAGCATGATGCTGCTGCCTTCCGTTTCGGTGTCACTCTGGATGCTGCCGATCTGGCCACCAAAGTACTGGGACCCCTCGGTGGCGGTATCGCTGTAGGTCGCCGAGGCGCCCAGGGTGGGCAAGTGTTGTGACTTGGCGGCCTTGGCGGTCTGCTCGGAGGCTCGGGTGTTGAGTTGGGCAGCCTTGAGGACGTAGTTGTTTTTCAGCGCGAATTCAACCCACGCGTGACGATCAGCGGGCGTAGGGCTCACCACCGGGAAGTCCTCCTCCAAAGGAGCGATAGCATCGTGTGGCTGACCGGTCAGCACCTCCAGCGCTTCATAGGCAATGCCCAGGTTGCCCTGCGCCTGCAAAGCCGCGGCGGCGGCACTGTCGTAAACGGATTGGGCTTCATGGACTTCGGTAATGGCGGTCAGCCCCACTTCGTAGCGCTGGCGGGTTTGTTCAAGCTGTTGCTCCAGGGCCTTTTCTTCGGCAAGAGCCGTTTCCAGGTTTTCTGCTGCACGCAACACGTTGAAGTAGGCTTCAGCAACACGGACGATCAGCGCCTGCTGGTCAGCGCCAAACTGCACTTCCGCCAGCTCGCTCAGGGTGCCACCGCGCTGGTAGTTGTACCAGGCGGCCATGTTGAACAGCGGCTGATTCAGGGAAATTTCCCAGCCGGAGTTTTCCCGCTCGGTCTCCTGGGTCACGTCTTCCATGTTGTCGGTGGTGTCCTGACTGCTGTCGGAGTAGTACACCCGGGCATCAATCTGCGGCAACAGGCCGGCGCGGCCGAGGGTTCGGTTTTCCAGTCCCGCCTCGTAGGCGGCTTCGTCGGCTTTCAACTGCGCGTCGTTTTCCAGCGCCAGTTCATAAATGTCCAACAGCGAGTTGGCGCTGGCCGTAAAGGGCACCAGGGCCATCAGACCGAGAAACCAGAGGGAGCGGGTTGTTTTCATGTGAGTTCCTGTCCGTTGCAATCCAGAGTTGGGGCACCGTCGAATGGTAGGCAGTCTGCGAGTTTACTCACTCGGCTGCGGCAGGTCGAGCCTGTGCATGAATGAAGTTGTAAAAAAGGGTAAAACGTGTAAACCGGGTTTGTCATCGGGCGCCGAGGATACGCTCGCTTTACAGCGCTGGATGACTCGCCTAGACTGTGGCGCATTCGTCGGGGTGCCCGCCTTGAAAGGCCGGCTGAGATCTTACCCGTAGAACCTGATCCGGTTAATACCGGCGTAGGGAACGAAAGCGCAACAGCCTCTCTGGTGCCTGCCACCATTGTTCTATCTCCTCATGGCTTATAGCTGACGTTTCCCGCGCCACTGTCTTCGGGAGTGGAACGCGTGAACGACTTTTTGAACCCATCCAGACCCGCACCCGCGGTGGCACTGACCATTGCCGGTAGCGACAGCGGTGGTGGCGCGGGTATTCAGGCCGACCTGAAAACCTTCGCCGCGCTCGGTGTGTACGGTTGCAGCGCGCTGACTGCGCTGACCGCGCAGAACACCCTCGGCGTGCAATCGGTGCACTCAGTTCCTTCGACGTTCGTCACCGCGCAATTGGATTCAGTGCTGAGTGATTTTTCGGTGCGAGCCATCAAAACCGGCATGCTGGCCGACTCCGCCACGCTTCGAGCGGTGGTGAAGACGTTGGCGCATTGCGCCGACACGCCGCTGGTGGTCGATCCGGTCATGGTGGCCACCAGTGGTGACCGCCTGCTGGACCGGGACGCCGAAACCACCCTGCGTGAGCAGTTGCTGCCTCGCACTGACCTGTTGACCCCCAACCTGATGGAAGCGGCCGCTCTGCTGGACGAACCTCTGGCCTCGGACCCCGCCGGCCTCTGGCGCCAGGCCGAGCGGCTGTTGGCGCTGGGCCCCAAAGCGGTGCTGCTCAAGGGTGGGCACGGCAGTGGGCCGCTGGCGCAGGATCTGTTGCTGGGACCGGACTTTTCGGAAGTGTTCAGCCGCCCCCGGATCGACACCCGCAATTCCCACGGCTCGGGCTGCACCCTGTCGGCAGCCATTACCGCCTACCTGGCTTCGGGCCTCAACCTGAGCGACGCCGTTCGGGCCGCCAAAGATTACGTGCACCGGGCGCTCGTCAGCGCCGCTGACTGGCGGCTTGGCCGGGGTTCGGGCCCGCTGAATCACGGCGTTGCGCCTCTGGCCGACCCCCGCCGCGCCCCATCTGGCCCGGTGCCGCGCTCTGTATCTTCCAGTCACCTTCACGGAGAACCTCTGCTATGAGTCATACCGCCAACCCTTCGCCGCTGAGCCGCTCGGCCCAGGTGGACCCCCATTCTGTCGCGCCCCTCCCCGGTTCCAGCAAAGTGTACGTCCAGGGCTCCCGCCCCGATTTGCGGGTACCCATGCGGGAAATTGCGTTGAGCCAGACCGCCACGGAGTTTGGTGGCGAAGCCAATCCGAGCGTACGGGTCTACGATACCTCCGGCCCCTACTCGGATCCTCAGGCACAGATTGATCTGCGCCGTGGTCTGCCGGGGCTGCGCAGCCTGTGGATTGAAGAACGCGGCGATACCGAAGTCCTGGACCAGGCCAGTGCCCGCTACACCCAGGCGCGCCTGAAGGATCCCGAGCTGGAAGCGCTGCGCTTTGATCTGCACCGACCGCCGCGTCGTGCCAAGGCCGGCGCCAATGTCACCCAGATGCACTACGCCCGCCGCGGCATCATCACCCCGGAGATGGAGTACATCGCCATTCGGGAGAATATGGCTCTGGCCCAGGCGCGGGAGCGGGGCGAGGTGCAGCATCCCGGGGAAGCCTTTGGTGCGGCCATTCCCGATGAAATCACCCCGGAGTTTGTGCGCTCGGAAGTGGCCCGGGGACGGGCCATCATCCCCTGCAATATCAACCACCCCGAGTCCGAGCCGATGATCATCGGGCGCAATTTTCTGGTGAAGATCAACGGCAATATCGGCAACTCCGCGCTGGGGTCCTCCATCGAGGAGGAAGTGGCCAAACTCACCTGGGGCACCCGCTGGGGCGCGGACACCGTGATGGACCTGTCCACCGGTAAACACATTCACGAAACCCGCGAGTGGATCTTGCGCAACGCCCCGGTGCCGATTGGCACGGTGCCGATCTACCAGGCGCTGGAAAAAGTCGATGGTGTGGCCGAGGATCTGACCTGGGAGGTGTTCCGGGACACCTTGATCGAGCAGGCGGAGCAGGGCGTGGACTACTTCACCATTCACGCCGGTGTGCTCCTGCGCTATGTGCCGCTGACCGCCAAGCGGGTGACCGGCATCGTCTCCCGTGGTGGCTCGATCATGGCCAAGTGGTGCCTGGCGCACCATCAGGAAAACTTCCTGTACACCCATTTCGACGATATCTGCGAGATCATGAAGGCCTACGACGTCGCCTTCTCCCTGGGCGATGGCCTGCGCCCCGGCTCGGTGGCCGACGCCAACGACGAAGCCCAGTTCGGCGAGCTGGAAACCCTGGGCGAGTTGACCCATCGCGCCTGGGAACACGACGTGCAGGTGATGGTGGAGGGCCCCGGCCACGTGCCCATGCAGATGATCAAGGAAAACATGGACAAGCAGATCGAGGTCTGCGGCGAAGCCCCGTTCTATACCCTCGGCCCCCTGACCACCGACATCGCGCCGGGCTACGACCACATCACCTCGGGCATCGGCGCCGCCATGATCGGCTGGTACGGCTGCGCCATGCTCTGCTACGTCACCCCAAAAGAGCACCTCGGGCTGCCCAACAAGGACGATGTCAAGACCGGCATCATCACCTACAAAATCGCCGCCCACGCGGCGGACCTGGCCAAAGGCCATCCGGGAGCGCAACTGCGCGACAATGCCCTGTCCAAGGCGCGCTTCGAATTCCGCTGGGAAGACCAGTTCAACCTGGGCCTGGACCCGGACACCGCCCGCGCTTTCCACGACGAAACGCTCCCCAAGGAGTCGGCCAAGGTGGCCCACTTCTGCTCCATGTGCGGGCCCAAGTTCTGTTCCATGAAGATCTCCCAGGAGGTGCGGGACTACGCGGCGGCTCAAGGCAATGAGGTGGTCGAAGAGGCCGTCCGAATGGTGGATGTGGAGGCTGAGATGCAGGCCAAAGCCCGGGAGTTCCGCGAGCAGGGCGCGGAGTTGTATCAGAAGGTTTGATTCCCACGGTTGAGTCGGGATCCTCCAGAAGGTCCGGGCGCGCTATCAGGTGGGTTGTTTCGGAACCGCGATGAATATGTCCCTATAGCTCCCTCGCTTCATCCCTGAAGCGAGGGTTCCGAAACAACCCACCTGACATCGCGCCCTCCGTGGTGGCGTCACGTTATGGGAGCGGCGGATGCGCCTACGGCTCCGATGTGTCGGACCGGTCCGCCCTACGCTGCTTCACGTTTTGGTAACGGCGGATGCGGGCTACGCCCTTATCCGCCCTACACGACCTGCCGAGCTACCCGTAGGGCGGATAAGCCGAAGGCGCATCCGCCGTTCCGAACCTCCCCGCCCATCAAAAGGTGGTCGAATGGTTCTGGGCTACGTAGTATAGAAGGCTGAATTGACTCCGAAGGGCGTGGTGAAGGGGAGGCCCTATCGGAACCGTCGTTTCAGGGAGAAACGATGGAGCCCCAGGGATGGGTTTATGCGTTTCCGATAGGGCCTCCCCTTCACCACGACCGTGGTCACTACGAAGCACTGACAACTCAAACGAGAGCCATTCATGACCCACTGGCAAAAACCCCCTTTCACCCGTGACGACGTCCAGATCACCCAGCGGGAAACCCTCTACAAAGACTTCTTCCGGGTCGACAAAGTCACCCTCAAACACCGACTATTTCAGGGCGGCTGGACCGGAGAGCTCTCCCGGGAGCTGTTCCTGCGTGGCCCCGCCGTCGGGGTCCTGCTCTACGACCCCAAGCACGACACCGTCGGCCTCATCGAACAGTTCCGCGCGGGGGCCCTGGCCGAACCCGGCGGGCCCTGGTGCATGGAAATCGTTGCCGGCATGATCGAAGACGGCGAAACCTGCGAAGATGTTGCCCGTCGGGAGTCGATCGAGGAAGCCGGTGTCGAGCCCTACCATATGGAATATATCGCCAACTACCTGCCCAGCCCCGGTGGCAGCGATGAAAAAATGCACATCCTCTGCGGCTTGGCGGATCTCAGTCAGGCTGGTGGTATTCACGGGCTGGACGAAGAGCACGAAGACATCAAGGTCCACGTTCTGGCCGCTTCGGAGGTGTTCGCCCACCTGTATGATGGACGTTTTAACAGCGCCGCGGTATTGCTGTGTCTGCAGTGGTTGCAACTCAACCACGTCCGGCTGAAGCAAGGCTGAATCGATAAACTCTGGTAGACTGCGCTTTAGATCCTTTGCGGCGGGCTTGTCGATCCGCCGCCCCACCCATGATTGTGTCAGGGTGCATCGCCTCTCAGCGGTGCGCTCCAGGGGCTTTTATTGTGGGTGTCGGGAGGGCGGTACCAGGAAACTCAAACTCACTCGGAGACCGACCGGGCATGGTCAAAAGCCGTTACAAAGTGAACCTGTCGCGCCAGTTGGCGGAGTGCGAGGCCAATTACTGGCGTCTGCGCAAGCTGTTGCCCGAGGACTCGCTCACGCCGGGTGCGCAGTGGCAGTTCGCGGTGGTCAGCGGCGAGCGGCACTGGCAGACACGGGTGACGGTCATTGAGTGCTCCCGCTACACCACGACCGTCCAGTTGAACCAGGTTCAGACGGATGAGCCGGGAGCGGAGTGGTTGCGCGCGCCGCAATTGACGGTCCGCCTCTACCAGGATGCCGAGCTGGCGGAGGTTCTGGCCTGGGAGCGGCATCGCCGTTTGCAGCCGCGCTACGAGTACCCCAACCAGGCGATGTATCACCAGGACGAAAAAGCCCAGTTGAACCGGTTTCTGGGTGAATGGCTGGGCTTATGCCTGGAGAAGGGCCACTCTCTGGAAACGGTCTGGTAGAAGATCACATTTTTCTGATAAATGTTCCGACACCGGTCGCATGCGTCTTGCACCGCCTCCCACTTGTGGTTATTCTCGAAAAAACTTCAGCCATTCGGCGGCGCTTGAATCTACTCCCGTCTAGTGGCCAGAAGCAGAATCAACCGGATTATCGAGACGTTCGTGCGCCTGATTCAAATTACCGACTGCCATTTGGGCCCGCTGTCTGACCCCTCGCTATTGGGGTTGAACACCGACCAGAGCCTGGACGATGTGTTGCGCCTGGTAGCCCGGGAGCAGACGTCCGTGGATGCTATGGTGTGTACCGGCGATATTGCCAGTGATGCCCACGAAGAATGCTACGGGCGCTTTGTGACCACGGTTCGCAATCACTTTTCTGTTCCCCTTGGATGGTTGCCCGGCAACCACGATTCAGCGGCAATCATGGCCCAGTTGGAAAGCGACTTTGTGCCCGAGTCCCGGGTCATGAGTGTCGGGGAGTGGTTGGTGGTTCTGCTCGATTCCGCCGTGCCGGGACAGGTATACGGCCACCTGGCGGACAGCGAGCTCGATTTCCTGTCCCAGACTCTCGCCAGTAACAGCCCCCGCCCAACCCTCGTCATGCTGCACCACCAGCCCGTGCCGGTAGGCAGTCGCTGGATTGATGAATACATCCTCAAAAATGCCGATGATTTCTTCGCCATCATTGATGCGCACCCGCAGGTGAAGGGTGTCTCCTGGGGGCATGTGCACCAGTTCTATCACGGCGAGCGCAACGGGGTGCAGCTGTTTGCTACGCCGGCCACCTGTATCCAGTTCAAGCCGGGCAGTGAGTCGTTTGCCGTGGATCGGGCCATGCCCGGTTACCGCTGGTTTGACCTGCACGACGATGGCCGCCTGGACACCGGGGTATCCCGGGTAGAGGACCAGAAGTACCAGATCGACTATCAGTCGGCCGGCTATTGATGGTGGCGGTTTGGGCTTGTCCACGCCTCGTCTGATTTATATCCACGGTTTTCTCAGCTCGCCGGCCTCCTTCAAGGCGCGGCAGATGCAGGCCTGGCTGGCCGAGCATCGCCCCGACATCGACTACCGTTGTCCGCACTTGTCCCCTTATCCCCGCCTGGCGGCCGAGCATCTGGCGAACCTGGCCGATACCGATGGCCCCCTGTACCTGATGGGCAGCTCCCTGGGCGGCTTCTGGGCCACCTGGCTGGCCGAGCGATACAGCGCCCGAGCGGTACTGATCAACCCGGCGGTCAGCCCCTGGCAGTTCATGCCGGATTATCTGGAGGTTGACCTCAAGGGCTATCACACCGATGATACCTACCGCCTGAGCGCCCACCATGTGGATGAAATCCGGGCCTATGAGGTCGAGCCGCTGAACCACCCCGAGAATCTGTGGCTGTTGGTTCAGGCCGGGGATGAAACCCTGGATTATCGGCAGGCGGTGGCCAAATACCGGGGCGCAAAACAGACGATCGAGCCCGGCGGCGACCACGGTTTTCAGGGCTTCGAGCGGTATATCCCCGATGCCCTGGCGTTTCTGGAAGGGCGGTAACGGCGGGTGGCAGAGGTTTGGGTAACGGCGGATGCGCTGCGCTTATCCGCCCTACGCAACCTCCGCACTACCCGTAGGGCGGATAAGCGCAGCGCATCCGCCGTTACCGCACGCGACGTTTTCAAAACCGCGACCCAAGGCGGTACAACCCGAATCCAACAACAAGACCGATTACAGAGTTAATAATCCGATATGGCGAACTACTCCTCGGAAGATATTGAAGTACTCACCGGGCTAGACCCCGTCAAAAAGCGCCCGGGCATGTACACCGACACCACCCGGCCCAACCACCTGGCCCAGGAAGTGATCGACAACAGCGTCGACGAAGCCCTCGCCGGTCATGCGAAAAGCATTCAGGTGGTGCTGCACAAAGATCATTCGATCTCTATTTCGGACGACGGTCGGGGCATGCCGGTGGATATGCACCCCGAGCAGGGTAAACCCGGGGTGGAGGTGATTCTGAGCACCCTCCATGCCGGGGGCAAATTCTCCAACAAGAACTACCAGTTCTCCGGCGGCCTGCACGGGGTGGGGGTGTCGGTGGTGAACGCGCTCTCCCAGATGCTGGAAATCACCATCAAGCGCGATGGCCAGGTTCATCGCATGGGCTTCAAGGATGGTGACAAAGCCACCGATCTGGAAGTGATCGATACCTGTGGCAAACGCAACACCGGCACCAGTATCCGCTTTCTGCCCAACCCGAAATACTTCGACTCGCACAAATTTTCGGTCAGCCGCCTGCGCCACAACCTGCGCGCCAAGGCCGTGCTCTGCCCGGGGCTGACGGTCACCTTTAAAGACGAGCAGTCCGGCGAAACCGATGAGTGGTTTTACGAGGACGGTCTGCGGGACTACCTGCAGGGCGCAACCCAGGGCTGGGAAACCCTGCCCGAACAGCCCTTTGTCGGCGAGTTCTCCGGTAAAACCGAGGGTGTCAGTTGGGCGGTCCAGTGGCTCCCGGAAGGGGGCGAGCTGGTTCAGGAAAGTTACGTCAACCTGATCCCCACCGCCCAGGGCGGCACCCATGTGAACGGACTGCGCACCGGCTTGCTCGATGCGTTGCGCGATTACTGCGAGTTTCGCAACCTGCTGCCCCGCGGAGTCAAACTGGCCCCGGAGGATGTCTGGGCCAACTGCAGCTATGTGCTCTCCTCCAAATTGGCCGACCCGCAGTTCTCCGGTCAGACCAAAGAGCGCCTGTCGTCCCGCGAGGCGGCGGCGTTTGTCTCCGGCATTGCCAAAGACGCCTTCGCCCTGTGGCTCAATCAGCACACCGAAGATGGCGACAAACTGGCGGAGCTGTGCGTCAACAATGCCCAGCGTCGGGTGCGTTCCAGCAAGAAAGTCGCCCGCAAAAAAGTGACCCAGGGGCCGGCCCTGCCGGGTAAGCTGGCGGACTGCTCCAGCTCGGATCCCTCTCGCAGCGAGCTGTTTCTGGTGGAGGGTGACTCCGCCGGCGGTTCGGCGAAGCAGGCCCGGGATCGGGAGTTTCAGGCGATCATGCCGCTGCGCGGGAAAATTCTGAACACTTGGGAAGTCGATGCCGGGGATATTTTCTCCAATCAGGAAGTGCACGATATTTCCGTGGCTCTGGGGGTCGACCCCGGCGCGGCGGATTTGAGCCAGCTGCGCTACCACAAAATCTGCATTCTCGCCGACGCCGACTCCGACGGCCTGCACATTGCGACGCTGCTGTGTGCGCTGTTTGTCCAGCACTTCCGCCCGCTGGTGGAAAACGGCCATGTGTTTGTCGCCATGCCGCCGCTGTACCGCATCGATGTGGGCAAGGAGGTGTACTACGCGCTGGATGAGAGTGAAAAGAACGGCGTGCTCGACCGCATTGAGGCGGAAAAGAAAAAAGGCAAGGTGAACGTGCAGCGCTTCAAGGGCCTCGGTGAAATGAACCCCCTGCAGCTACGCGAAACCACCATGGCCCGCGATACCCGGCGGCTGGTTCAGCTGGGTATCGACGATATCGAAGGCACGATGCAGATCATGGACATGCTGCTCGGCAAAAAACGCGCCTCGGATCGCCGCGTCTGGCTGGAAAGCAAAGGCAACCTGGCCGATATCGCGGTTTAATAGAGAGAAGGCTCACCCTCCGGGCGGGTTTTGAAGCGCCGGTGCACCCACATGTATTGCTCCGGGCAGGCACGTACTCTCTCTTCGATAAACTGATTGATCCGGCGGGCATCCGCCGTCTCATCGCCTGAGGGTAACTCCGTCAGCGGCGGGTACACCTTCACGTCATACCCCGAACCATCCGCCCGGCGGTGATGGGTGAAGGGAATCAGTTGCGCCCGGCCCATACGCATCAGTTGACTGGTTGCTGTAATGGTCGCCGCCGGAATACCGAAGAAGGGCACAAACACATGAGGCCGGCGCGGGCCGTAATCCTGGTCCGGCGCGTACCAGACCACCCCGCCCTGGCGCAGTCGGCGCACCATCTGGCGCATGTCGTCCCGGGAAATGATGCTGCCGGGTTCGGCCAGATGCTCGCGCCCCTTCAACTGCATATAGTCATATACCGGATTGTTGTGTGGCCGGTACAGGCCGCCGACCGGGTGGCTCTGACACAGCAACTTGCCCCCCAAGTCCAGATTGGTGAAATGCATGCCCAACAGGACCGCGCCCTGGCCGGCCTGTTGGGCCGCCTGCAGATGCTCCAGCCCTTCGACCGAATACAGCCGGCACATTCGCCACCGGGGCCAAAACCAGGAGATGCCCGTTTCAAAAAACGCCTGGGCGGTCGACTCGAAATTGCGCCGTGCCAGCGCCTGGCGCTCGGCGTCGCTCATCTCCGGGAAGCACAGCGCCAGATTGCGCAGCGCCGTGCGGCGCCGGCTTTTGGCCAGACGCCAGGCCAGCCGTCCCAGCCCTCGCCCCATGGCCATCTGAACCCGGTAGGGCAACAGGGCCATGAGCCACCACAGGCCAAAGCCGACCCAGGTCAGCCAGTAGCGAGGGTGAAACAGTTGGCGGGAGACACGCGGCATTTCGATAAATCCTCAGACACACAGAAAAGGCGCTATTCTACCGTGTATGATGGCGCGGGGGGTGCCTGTGAACTATGTTAATATAGACGCCACATTTGATGTTTTACCGGGAGTAAGAGGACGGCCCTTGTCCCATCATCAGTCATTGCGAGAGGCGCTGCGTGCGGCCACTCGTGCGGAGCATAAGGCACTCGAGGCCCAACCGCTCATGCAGCGACTGCTCTCCCCGGAACTCACCCTCATCGAATACGGTCAGATCCTGCGGGCTCAGCGGGCATACTACCGTGCCTTGGAACCGGCGCTAATGCCCCTTGAGCAGCAACTTCGAGAGCGTTTCCCCGAGGTGGGCTATCGCTACCAGTCTCGCCTGGCGTCACTGGAGCAGGACTGCTGCGTGCTGCAATTGCCGGATGATCACGATATCCGCCCGGGCGCGAGTTGGCGGCCTCCGCTAGACTCTACGGAGGAGGCGCTCGGCGTGTTGTATGTGCTGGAAGGTGCCAGCCAAGGGGGGCGGGTCATCGCCAGGGCATTGAACCGTTCCCTGGGTCTGGAGAGCGGTAATGGCGCCGACTTTTTTCATTGCCATGTTACCCAGGGCGGGTGGGCCCGTCTTTGCCCCTGGCTGGAAACCATTCCTCCGGATGCAACATGGCATTGCGCGCTGACCGGCGCCAAGGCAACCTTTAACGGGCTGAAGGCCCATTTTGATCATTGGCAGAGGCAACTGAGTGACCGCTGAAACCCCGACGTTTTTTGCGGACGAGCTTCAGGCAGCGCAGGAAGAGTGCGCGCGCGAGCCCATCCATATTCCCGGCGCCGTACAGAGCTTCGGAGTGCTGTTGAGCTTCGATTCGTCAATTCGGCGGGTCTGGCAGGTTAGCGCCAATGTTCGCCAGCACCTGGGGTTGACGGTGAACGAGTGCCTCGGGGCCAGTGCCGCAGGCATTCTGGGCAGCAGCCTGCTGGGCAGGATTCGGCGCGGGCTGGCCAATTCCGATCGTCTCCCGGGGGCGATGACCGTCACCCGCAAGTTGGCTGGCATCAGCCGCAAGCTGCACGTGGTCGCCTACCGCAGCGGCGATGCGGTGATCGTGGAGCTTGAACAACTGGAAGGTTCGGCGCGCTATCGCTGGTTGTCCCTGGTCAACGACTGGATTGCCAAGCTGGTGGAAACCCGCACCGAGGATGAGGTCCTCAATCGGCTGTGCGATGCCGTCCGGTCCATTACCGGCTACAACCGCTCGCTGATTTACGCGTTTGATGACGACTGGAATGGCAAGGTGCTTGCCGAGAGCCGCGATGAGGTGCTGTCTTCCCTGATGGGGCAACACTTCCCTGCGTCCGATATCCCGCCTCAGGTTCGCGCCATGTACGGCAATAATCGCATTCGCGTCATTGCCGATGCTCAGGCTGAGGCCGCCCCGCTCGTACCGGCGATGAATCCGGCCAACGGCAGCCCGCTGGATCTGAGCCAGGGCTATTTGCGGGCGGTATCGCCGATTCACTGCGACTATATGCAGAACATGGGGGTCCGATCGTCTCTGTCGGTTGCGATCTATTCCGACTCCCGGCTCTGGGGCTTGGTCAGCTGTCACAGCCAGACGCCCCTGTCCCTGTCGCCGTCTGCCCGGGACAGCGTTGCCACCCTGGTTGAAGTGGCCAGCCAACGCCTGTTCCTGCTCAAAGCCGAAGCTGACGCCCATTACCGGCAACAGATTCACGATAATCGGGTTCAGCTCGCCCACGGGGTTCAGGAACGTCACGCGCCGCGAGACCTGGTGCAACAGCACGCCGAGCACTGGCGGCAACTGTTCCGGGTAGAGGGGATTGCGCTGGTGTATCTTGGCGAAATCACCCGCTCCGGCAAGACCCCCGACGAGGATCAGGTGCGCGAGCTGACCAACTGGCTTGACGCTGAGCTCAAAGAGCCGGAGCCCTGGGCCACCACCTCGCTCAGCGCCTCGGGCTACCCCAGTGCGGAGGCGATACAGAGCTGGTGCTGCGGACTGCTGGCCATGCCCCTGCTGATTGACATGGATGCCCGGGGCTGGTTACTGCTGTTTCGTCCAGAGCAGTTTGAAATGATTCCCTGGGCGGGCAAACCCGAGAAGGTCGCCGAGGTGCGCGACGGACGCACGGTTCTGTCGCCGAGAACGTCCTTTGCATCCTGGGTTGAAGAGGTCAGTGGCAAAAGCTCGTCCTGGCACCCGGCCGAAATCAACGCCGCCCGGGATCTGGGGGATGACCTGGCGGTCATTGCCGCCGCCCATGAAATTACCCGGCTGAATGAATACCTGCGGCGCGAACGCAAGGCGCTCGCGGAGGCGAATCAGCACCTGGAAAAAGTGGCCAATACGGACTCCCTGACCGGTACCCTGAACCGCTATCGGATTGAGCATCTGGTGCAGATGAGCATGGCCAACGCCGAACGCTATGGCCAGCCGTTCTCACTGTTGTTGTTTGATCTCGACCATTTCAAGCAGATCAATGATACCTACGGCCACAATGTCGGTGATCGGATCCTGAAAACCCTGGTCAACTCGCTGACCGACGGGCTGCGTGAGGGCGACCAGTTGGGGCGTTGGGGCGGAGAGGAATTTCTGGTGCTCGCCGCCAATACCGTGCTGGAAGATGCGGCGATTTTCGCCGAACGTCTGCGTGGGCTGGTACTCGGCACTGAATTTGGATTGGACGAGCCGGTCACCATCAGTATCGGCGTGGCCGAGTGGGGCAAGGGCGATACCATGAAAACTCTGCTGGTGCGCGCCGATCGGGCCATGTACGAAGCCAAGCATTCCGGGCGCAACCGGGTCTGTCTCGGGCGCATCGATCAGTAGTGTCCCGGCCTTGCCTCCCCCGGAATGGCCCGAAATGATAATATGGCCTCCTCATTTGCCAGGTTTGGAGAACAGCGTTTGAAAGTCTCTGTCATCATGACCACCTACAACTCGCCGGTGTGGTTGGAAAAGGTCCTGTGGGGGTACAGCGTACAGACCCATAAGGATTTCGAGATCGTGATTGGCGACGACGGTTCAACGGATGAAACCCGCGAGGTGATCGAGCGGGTAAAAGCCCAGACCGGGCTGGCGATTCGACACATCTGGCAGGAAGACAAGGGCTTTCGCAAATGCCGGATCCTGAATAAATGTATTCTCGAAGCGGACTCAGACTATCTGGTATTCACCGATGGGGATTGCATCCCCCGGCGCGACTTTCTGGCCGTACATGTGGCGGAAGCCCGCCCCGGAACCTACCTGTCGGGGGGCTACCACAAGCTGCCCATGGCCACCAGTGAGCAAATCACCAAAGACGACATCATCAGCGGGCGCTGCTTTGATCTGGCGTGGTTAAAAGCACACGGGCTAAAACGCAGTCACAAGAACCTGAAGCTGACCGCGACTCCCGGGCAGGCGAAATTGCTCAACCGGATTACCCCCACCGCCTGTAATTTCAAAGGCTCCAATGGCTCGGTCTGGAAGCGCGATGCGCTGGCCGTCAATGGATTTGATGAGCGTATGCCCTGGGGCGGGCTGGATCGTGAGTTCGGGGTGCGCCTGATCAACTCCGGGATTCGTCCCAAACACGTTCGCTACAACGCGATTGTGATCCACCTGGACCACCCTCGCGGTTACAAGGACCCGGACAAAGTGGCGGCCAACAAAGCGTTGCGAGTCCGCAGTGAAAAAGAGAGGCTGACGCGCACAGAGCACGGCATTGACCAACTCTAAAAAATAACGGATCACGATGACTGACGAAATCACCGGTAGCGAGGGCTTTGGCGCCAAGGCACCGCCCAGGTTGTGGCAGGCATTGATAAGCTTATGTCAAAGCTCGCGACTCTCTTGGGTAGGTCGGTTGTTGGCCCCCTTTGCACGTAAAGTGGTCCTCAGCCAGCCGGCCGCCCTGCCGGTCGATCTGGAGTTGAAGGATTTCAGGCTTCGCTGCCAGTTCACCGATAACTACTCTGAGAAAAAGTTTGTTTTCACACCCTGGCGGTACGATGCGCATGAGCGAAGAATGTTGGCGGAGTGTCTTGCGCAAGGTGGTGATTTTCTCGATATCGGGGCCAATATAGGCCTTTATACGCTTACAGCGGCTGTTGCCCTTGGAAACAAGGGCGGCCGAATCGTGGCGTTTGAGCCTAATCCGGTGACGTTACAGCGCTTGAAAACAAATATCGCGGCGAACCGTAAACTGTTTGGAGAGGCGGTTACGCTGGAAATTTTGCCGATCGGGATTGCGGATCAAGCGACGGAATTCACGTTGCATGTGGACTCGACCAACCTCGGTGAGTGCAGTATTGTCGATGGTGGGCGATACTCGGGTAAAAAAGAAGTCTCCACAGGCGTGACGGTGCAGTGTCGCCCCCTGTTGAATGTTCTGGAAGACTTGCAGATGGACCGCATCACTGTTCTTAAGATCGATATTGAAGGAGCGGAAGACCTGGCGCTGGCCCCTTATTTAGAGAGTGCTCCTGATTCGCTACTGGCGAAGCACATTTTTATCGAAAACTCTCAGCATATATGGTCCATTGACCTTTTTGAACGGCTTGAGCGCCGAGGCTACCGCAGGATATTTGCGAGTCGTTTGAACTCAATTTTCGCGCTCGAGAGTTGAGCTTTCACACGGGCGTCACTTGCCGAAAAGGCGGTATAAATACACTTCAATGCTGTTGAGTTTTTTGAGCCACCGATGTCCCGATAGCGGCGTGTATTTCCAGGGTTTTCTGGGCGCCGCTCCTGCGCAGGATAGGTAATCTTCCGCGATCGGTAGTTGCTGAGGGGGGCGTGCCAGAAATGCTTCAGACGCCTCCTGAGACCAGATCTCGAATGGATAGAACCCGCAGTCGCCACGTTTCTCTGCCAATTTCAGTGCCCAGGTTTTTTTCTTTCCCCGGTAAGCGGGAACGCCGGGCAGCCACATCGCAAAAGGCGAGTACAGGTAGGGCATAGGCCCGAATAGGCGGCTGGCCTGTCGATCGTTGTCCGGCTCGGAGGACTGGAACTGCCAGCCCGACTTGAGCAGGCGTGCCGGCGAGGTGATGAGCAGGTCCGAGTAATGTACGCCCGCGCTTTGCCCTCGATTCTCCCGATACAGCAGCTCGGTCGATTGGTCGCCAGTGGATCTGAAGGGGCGACGATGTTTTGCCGAAGCGCGCAGAAAGCAGGGCTGGACGAAACCCAGCGTGGGGGTTTCGGCAAACAGCCGTCGTAACGAGTCGATTTCCCGATCCAGAATTGGGCGCACCACCTGGGTGTCGTCCTGTAAAAAGCACACCAGCGGTTCATCTCGCAAGATCTCGATGGCGCTCTGCATGTTGTCGTACAGGCCGCCGTGCTTGGTCGAGCCGGCCTTGTCGGGTGTGACCACCCGGTGCGCTTTCTCTATCTCCTTCAACACGGTCAGGGTTTCCTCGTCTGAGCTGTCGTCGTCAAACACCAGAATCCGGGCATCGGGCCGGCACTGCTCAATGGAGCGCACGCAGTTGCGCAGAAACGGGCCCCGATTGAAGGAAAAGATACAGAAAATCATGAAATCACGACTCATCCCGTTGGTGGGTTTGCCGGCACCACAACCACACCAGTATCAGCGGCAGCCAGGTATAGAGCCACATGGTTTTGACCGAGATGATCAGGGTGTAGGTGTTCGTGGTGACCAACATGATCACAGTGCCGAAAATCCCCAGCAGGTACAGCTTGGCGATCCGGCTTGTGTTGGCTTGATAAATGCCGCTGAGTATCAGCCCCAACAGGGCCATCAGGGTGCTCAGGCCAATCAGCCCCGTTTGGACAAAGGTGCCCAGAAACAGGTTGTGCGGTTGGGCGGTACCCAGACCGGATTCGGAGTAGATTTTCAGCCCTGCGGCGGTCTGCTCCAGATCCGTGGCGGCACCGTGGCCGAACAGGAACGACTCGGGAGGATGCTCCAGGTGAGCCGTCCAGAGTAACAGGCGGTAGGAGGTACCGCGCTCGGCCATAAACTGGATGAACTCTTCAATACCGTAAAGCCAGAGCACGCCGGCGAGCGCGAGTACCAGGCAGGCAATTGCCAGCGACAGTATTTTCCAGTGTCGGTAGGCGATGGCACTGACCACAAAGCAGTAGGCAACCGCTAACGCCAGCGCCAGGGTGGGGCCCCGGCTGCCGGACAGAAGCGTGCAGGTGCAGGTGATCAACAGTGCCAATAACAGCAGCGTGATATCTTTCCCTGTCAGGGCGTGGCGCTGATGCCAGAACAGAAAGGCCCCAATGCACAGATACATGATCAGTACCGACACGCCTTCAATGGGTTGGTAGAGGGCGCCAATCCCGTAGAGCCGCCCCGAGAAGCCGTTGAATACACCAAAGATGAGCAGTGCGGACAGCCCGCCAAGTGCGACGCTGCCCAGGATAAACCGGCCGAGAAACAGGGGGTTGAGCAGCAGAGCCGGTAAAGCGGCAAAGAGCACCATGACCAGCAGGGAGGTTTCAAAACTCCAGCGCACCGCATGGAGATGCTGCCCCCCGTCGGCCTGACTCACTATCAACGAGCTGGCGGTCACATAGAACAGAAAACCCGCACACAGGCGCAGCAGTTGATCACCGCTATCAATGCGGAGCCGCCCCATGCTGAAAAAAATCAGTACCGGTAAGCCGAGCGCCAGGTGAAACCAGGCCTTGAAAAGGTCCGGGTGAGGGGAGATGGCCGACAGGGCAATCCAGATCAGAAACAGGGTCGGCAGGCGGCGCTGATAGCCGGAAGTGGTTTGCTCGTGAGCACTGGGTGTCATTGCGTGGTGATCCATTCTAGCAACAGGTCCGTGAAGTCGCGGGCATTCCAGTCGTGCTTGCCGCTGCTCTGGGAGTGAAGGGTAATATAGTGAATGTCAGGGCGCTCGAACAGCGCCTTGACCTGCTGCACCACGGCCGTGGCATCGCGGGTGTCAAAGATATAGTGCATCACATCCGGTGCCCGCCACTGCACGGGGCGCGTCTCGTGCTGAGCGAGGTACTGTTTGTATAACCCGAATTCCGACCAGCGTCTGGGCGGTTGGTTCAGCAGGTGTTGCCACCAGGGGCGGCCGCTGTGTTGCTCCAGATGTTGGAGCATGGCATTCACGGCGGCCCCGTCGAATACGAAAGGGGTGTCGAAATAGGTATTGACCGGCTGAGCCTCGGTCAGTTTTCCGGGCCCGGTCAGTTTGGCGGCGTTGTCCACCCACTTGCGTACTTTCCCGCTCAGTTCGCCCAGTGGCTGCCACTGGGCGAAGCACACCACCTCGTCGGCGGTCTGAAAGTCATCCAATTGGGCCGAGGGCGTGACCACCACATCGGAATCCAGAACGATGGTGGTGTCGTGGCCCGCTTCACTGGCCACCGCGAGTTTGCACAGCTGCTGCGTATGCCAGCCGGTATAGGCGGGCCAGCGCGGCCAGCCCAGGGTTCGGCGCAGGCTGCCGCTGATACGGGTCAGGTGGCGGCCGGTGCGGGCGCTGATGTGACGCGCCTTGATGCGCTCGCGCTCTACGTCCGTTGGCAGTACCTCGGCGGTGGTTCGCAGCACCAGATTGGGCTCTTCGGCGTAGGCTTCGAAGAGGTGCCGATCTTCGGTCTGTACCACGACGTGGTGCTTCAGCCCGGCCAGGGGGGAGCGCGCCAGAGAGGCCCGGAGCAGACGGAAGTGCTCCAGATCTCCGGCCCAGGTCGGGGTCAGTAGAATGGGGTTGGACGGGATGGCGGCCGTCATCCGTTGCGGTCCCTCAAGCGCGACTGAAGGCGACGCAGCGCGGTGCGTACCCCGGTGTTGGTCTTGCTTCCGGTGTAGCGCCCTTTGCTGATGTGCCGAATACGGTACACGCCGGGAATGGGCAGCGGCTCCCCCTGACTCTGTACCAGCCAGCGAAAGGCGCGGTCTTCGTGGCACTTGGCGAACTGCTCGCTGGGCTGCTGGTACAGGGCAATGTGGCGACAGTAACCGACCGCCCGGCAGACATCCCCGTGGGCGATCTGCAGCGGTCCGGTCGCCTTGGAGGGGCGCTTGACCGTAAATGAGCCGGTGTCGATATCCAGTACTGCGGGCTCATGGGCGGCGGTGAGCATGGGATTGTCTTCGGCCAGCAGATCCGTGGTGCGCTCTTCTTCGGGGAAGATCAGCGCGTCTTGGCGCCCCTGAAGCAATTCGGCCAGGGTATCCAGACAGTCGTCGCGGAACATCAGATCGCAGTCAGTGAACCACACCCAGTCGGCCCGGGTTTCCAGCGCTGCCCGGTTGCGGCCTATGCCCCGGCGAAACAGCTCCTGCCGTGGCAGTGCCCGCCAGTTCCAGGTGACACCGGGTACCGACTGGGTGGAAAAGAACTCCAGCAGTTGCGCGGTCCAGGTGTCCTCGGGGGCGTAAAACACGGTCATGGTGACGTTCAGTCTGGTGGGCGGGAACAGCACCAGAGAGCTCAATTGATAGGCCAGAAAATGCGAGTAATTCCAGCAGTGGCTGACGATCTCCAGGTCCAGCGGCCCGGTCTTCGCCGTCCGCGCGGCCACCGGTGGCAGGTCCGGCTCGAACCAGCGGGCCGGGACCCAGCCTTTGGCGGCCAGACGATAAAAAGCGAGGCGGAGTGCGTCAAACATAAGGTGCGCCATTCGGATCAAAAAACCGCGGCATTCTATCACGGCACAGGCGGCGCTGCCCGCCAGAATCATGGTGTGGATGACCGCTGACCGTCAGGCATAGCCCTGCTTCAGCGCTTTGAGAAAGGGTTCCGGCGTGTTGTCGGTCCCGGCACCCCAATGCTTGTGGACGCCGCGCTCGAGGCGGGCCAGGTTGGCGGCCTTCCAGGGCGCGTCAGCGGTATGGCTGGCGTGTTGAGCCCCCCGGTCGAAATCGATCAGAAAGACCTCGCCCGAGCTTGGGCGGACCAGAACATTGGTGGCATTGAGGTCGGCGTGATAAACCCCGGCGTCATGAAAGCGCCGAATGCAGCGGCCCGCCGCCTCCCAGAGAGGAAGATGCCCGGTTTGGTCGAGACTCAGCAGCGATTGGGTATTCTCCAGCCGCTCGATGATCAAGGCTGCCCGGTAGGTGAGTCCTTTACGTTCGTACCAGGCGGCGATGGGGGTGGGAACGGGCAGCCCCTCGGCACTGAGCGACTGGAGCAGGGAAAACTCCCAGAGGGCGCGGACCCGGGACGAGCCGAGGTAGCAGTAGCGGTCATCCAGCAGTTTGCCGGGAAGACCGCCGCGGCGATAATGCCGCAACACCCAGCGGCCCCGGTCGCCGTTCAGGAACCAGGCGGCCCCTCGACCGCCACTATTGATGAGTTCGGCCGAGGCGCCCCAGGCGGCGGGATCAAACCACTGAAACTGAAAGGCCTCGGCTTGCGCCGGGTGAACGAGGGCGTGCTGAGAGCCGTCGGAGTACAAGCAGTGGGTGGCGTTGGTCATGCGGGGGCGGCCTGTGTCTGTGAGTACTCGCTAGCGGTTATAGCAAGTTGGCGAGCTGGGTGCGCGGTCATCGGCCTCGTCGTCCTCGCGAGCCAGTTGGTCCAGCAGGGCGTTTTTCAGAATGGGCAGATGAGATTGTTCGGGGTTCCGCGACGCTGTTAACAGGCTCAGACGACTCTGGCGCGCGTGACGCATTAACGGGACTAATGTTTCGGGCTGCGCATCCAGTTCTTTGCGGTAGTCGTCAGCAAAGCGTTGGTCGCTGATCTCGCCCTGATGCCACGCCCGCCGCAGGGCTGGGGAAGGTGACGCGTCCCGGTACCACTCGGTCAGTTGAAGGTCCTCCCGTCGTTTGCCCCGAGGCCACAGTCGGTCGACCAGGATTCGCGCTCCGTCAGAGCGTTCCGCTGCTTCATAGACACGTTTGAAAACGATGTTGTAGCTCATGTGCCCATCATAGCACTGATTGTGAGGTGGTCGCAGGAGAGTGGATCGAGAATTCACAGCAAAAAGCATTGATCTTGATAATCAATATCATTAATATCCACAATTGAATTTGCCTGGATAGTGAGTGGCGCTCTTGGCGGTCTGGCCCGGACACTCAACTGCCCACCTGATTGTGATTTCCGTATTGAATAGGAGAAGCTTGTGAACGTTCGATGGTATGCCTTGTTTGTGGCTCTGGTTGCGGCCATGGCGCTGACCGCCTGCGGTGGCGGTGGCAGTGATGACCCTGCACCGGTCGAAGAGGAGCAGCAAGACGGGGGTGACGACGAAAACGGCAATGACGACGGCGATTCTGAAGGTGGTGATAGTCTCGAGGTGCCAACCACTTATCTATTCCCCAATGCCGACGGCGAATCCACTGTGTCGTATACCGGTCAGACCAAGCGCCATATTCTGCTAGAGGACCTCGTGGTTGCAATGAACACCTTGCAAGAGAACGCCGCTCAGGACAGTGTTGAAGCGCGCTTGAATTTCTACTTTCGCTTTGATTCTGCCACCTCGGACAATATTACGTCCGAGTTCAATGCCCGTGACCTCGGCGGCATGAACATTCTTCCGCAAGACTCCGGCGAGTTGACCTACGGCGCCATCGCCGATGGCAAAGACCTGATCGGCAAAATTGCCGGTGGTGATGGTCAGGGCAATGGTGAGGCCGATAAGTTGATTGATGGCGAATTCTTCGGATGGGAAGAAGGGCTGGAGTCCGGTGCTTTGCCGGTGGATCTGGTGGATTACTACTTCGCCGAGTTGGCTGAACAGGCTACCGATGGCACCACTCCGCAAGTTGAGACATTGGACGGCACGGTCCAACTGGACACTGTTACCGTCGATGCCTACGGGCGTGATCTTCGTCAGCTGACCCAGAAGTTTCTGCTGGGGGCAGTAGCCTTCTCACAGGGTACCAACGACTACCTGCAGGCTGATTTTGCCAACATGTTGGAGACCGAGGGCGACAATACCTTCACCGAGGGTGAACACAATTGGGATGAAGCCTTTGGTTACTTTGGCGCCGCACGTGACTATGGCGACTACACCGATGATGAGATCCGCAACATCGGTTATATGGACAGCAACGACGATAGTGCCATTGATATCCGCAGTGAATTCAACTTCGGTAATGCCACCAATTGTGCCAAGCGTGACGCCGGCACGGCCGAGAACAGCAGCCCCACCGACTACACCAGCGAAGTGTTTGCCGCCTTCCTGACGGGCCGCGCTATTTTGCGCGAGGCGGCCGAACTGGGTGAGCTGAGCGCGGAGCGTCAGGCCGAACTGGATGAGCAGATCGAAATTGCCGCTTTGACCTGGGAAAAATGCGTTGCGGCCACCGTGGTGCACTACATCAACGATACCGTGGCGGATCTGGAAGCGGTGGAAAATGGCAAGTTCCAGGATCTGGCCCACTTCAAGAATCTGGCCAAGCACTGGGGGGAAATGAAAGGCTTTGCCCTGAATCTGCAGTTCAGCCCCGTGTCACCGTTCCGAGTCGATGCTGAATCACTGGCGGACCTCAAGGAGATTCTCTCCGCAATGGGCGATGCCCCCGTGCTGGCGGATGGCACTCAGGCGGGAATGCCTTTCGATGGCGGCGTGGATCAGTACATCGCTGACCTCTTGGCGGCCCGCACATTGATGCAAAACGCCTATGGTTTCGATACCGAGAATGTTGAGAACTGGTAAGCCCTTTTAACCCCGCGCGAACAGGCGAGCCCCCGTTGTGGGGGCTCGCCTGTTGTGCGTTGTGAGTACGACACAATCAGGAGTTCTAGAGTGATGCGAATCAATCGCGCGGTCTTGCCTCTACTGGCGCTGATAGTCAGTGGTTGCGTTGGTGATGATCAATCCAGCAATGCCGAGTCTGAATCCGCCCGGAATTTTGACTATCAGGGCATGATGGCGAATTACGCGGACAATGTGATTTTGCCGGAGTACCGGAACTTTGCCGAGGAGGCGGAGGCGCTCGCTCAAGGGCCGGGCTCGGTCGCGTCCTATTGCGACCGGCTGTACAACCCTGAAGGCATGGCGGATGTTGAACGGGTTCGTGATCAGTGGCGTAGAGCGATGTACCGGTGGCAACGGGTGGAACTGTTTCAGGTCGGTCCGCTGGCGGCCAACGGCGGCGCGCTGCGCAACCGTATTTATTCTTTTGGAAGTTCTGCGCCCTTGAGCCAATGTGCGGTGGATCAGGGAGTGGTGCTTGCCCAGCGCGAGGACTTTGACCTGATGACCCGCTCGGTAAATGCACGCGGTCTGGATGCGCTGGAGTACTTGCTGTTCTCTGAAGATCTCAATTATCACTGTCCCTCGCAGATCAACGAGACCCAGGGCTGGAATGATCTGCCGGAGCAGACTCGTCGTGAGCAGCGCTGTGACTATGCTCAACGCCTGGCCGACGACATCGAGGCGGCATCACAGACGCTGGTGGAGGCCTGGGAGCCGGAAGGGGGCGACTACCGCTTTGAGTGGGTTAACCCCGCCAACCAGGAGGTCAACCTCAAAGCCCTGTCCGATGCATTGTTCTACATCGAGTTGGAAACCAAGGACCGCAAGCTTGGTGTGCCCACCGGCATAAACGCTAGCTGTAGCGCCGCCGCCTGTCCGGATGCCGTGGAATCCCCTTTCAGTGAAAGCTCCATGCGCAATATCAATGCCAACCTGGATGCTTTTCTGGTTGGTTTTACCGGCGGCAATGGGTTGGGGTTCGACGACATTTTCGTCCAAGAGGGATTTGCCAGAGTACGCGACGAGTTTGAGGATACCATTATCAAAGCGACCGCTGGTACCGACTACAGTCGCCCGTCGTTGTTGGAGGAAACTCGTGCGCAGGCCCAGTCGGGGAGTGATGCCGACTGTCGCAATGCGGCCGCCAATCCGGACGTGCATGTGGGGAGTGCCTGCGCGGCCCACGGCTTCGTCAAGCGGGTTACTGACCGGCTGCGTACGGACTTCATCACCATTGTTAATCTCGACTTGCCCGAGCGTGGGCAATCCGACAACGACTGATCGCGGGGATGAACATGACTCGACTGAAACACACACCGCTGCTGTTGGCATTGGTTGGTGGTCTGGCCAGCGCTCAGGATATCGAGCTGCCCGAACTGGTCTATCAGGAAATATTGGTGACTGGCGGTGCCGATGCCGTGCGTTCCACGGCGGGTTCGGCGAGCTTTCTTGATGAGGACGCCATCGCCCGGTTTGACCAGACCGACATCAATGAACTGCTGACCCAGGTGCCGGGTGTTTATATTCGCACCGAGGATGGCTACGGCTTGCGGCCCAATATCGGCATTCGCGGGGCCACGGCCGAGCGCAGTCAGAAAATCACACTGATGGAAGACGGCATCCTGATCGCGCCGGCACCCTACTCGGCTCCGGCGGCCTACTATGTGCCCAACGTCAATCGCATGAGCGCGGTGGAAGTGTTCAAAGGCCCTTCGGCCATTCACTACGGTCCCCACACCGTCGGTGGTGCAGTCAATCTGGTGACGACGCCGCTGCCGTCCGGGCGTGAAGGCCAAGTGTCGCTCAGTGCCGGCACTGATGGCTATCAAAAAGGGCGCCTGGTCTACGGTGATAGTCACGAGCAGTTCAGCTACCAGGTGGACCTGCTCAACTACAGTGCCGACGGCTTCAAGGAACTGGATAGTGGTGGAGATACCGGCTTTGAGCGCAACGACCTCAACCTCAAACTGGGTTGGCAATCCCGCTCCGGGGCACCCGTTGCCCAGAGCCTCACACTGAAGCTGGGTTACGCCGACGAGACTTCCGATGAAACCTACCTGGGGTTGACCGATGCGGATTTCGACATCAATCCGGATCGCCGCTACCTGGGCAGTGCCGCTGATCGTTTCGAGTCTGAGCACACCCAGGCGCACCTGTTGCATCAGGCCAATTTTTTCACCGGTTGGCAGTGGGTCAACAAGTTGTACGTTAACCGCTTTGACCGCTCATGGGAAAAGCTGGATGGATTCTTTGCCTCTCCGGCCAGCGGTGGAGATTACTCTGCCAACCTGAGTGCGAGCAGTGTTTTTGATCGGCCAGAGATATTCGCCCGGCCATTAGCCCTGTTGCGCGGAGAGATCGATTCCAGTGATCGGCTTTCAGATCGACTCGATGTGACTGACAACGCTCGAGAGTATGGCTCTCAGGGGGTGGAGACCGAGGTTCAGCACGAACTGGGGGTTGGCAGCTGGCAGCACGATCTGACGTTGGGGCTGCGTTACCATCACGACTATGTCGATCGTGCTCATCAGCCTTTTGGCTATCGGGTACAGGACGGGACCTTGGTGTTTGATGGCGTTACCGACCGAGCGCTGAAAACCGATAACCGGGCGGAAACCGATGCCTGGGCACTGTTTGTCAGCGATGAAATTCGGCGTGGCCCCTGGAAAATTAACGTGGGCCTGCGCGCGGAGCGCATCGAAGGCGAGGTGGAAAACCGCGCCGACGGCAGCCGCCGGAGTAATACCCAGGATATTGTCATACCCGGGGCGGGCGTGTTCTATGAATGGACGGAAAGCCTGGGCCTGTTGGTGGGCGTAAACAAGGGTTTCTCCCCGAGTGGGCCGGGCGCTGCGGATTCAGTCGACCCTGAAGAGAGCATCAATCTCGAATATGGTTTTCGCTATCAGGCCGGGGACCTGACCCTGGACGCCATCGGTTTTTTCAGTGATTACGACAACCTGTTGGGCCGCTGTCGGGTGTCCGATGTCGGTTGCGAACCCGGTGAGGAATTCAACGGTGGCCGCGTGGAAATTGCCGGCCTGGAGTTGACCGGTGATCTGGTCTGGTCGCTCACTGATCGGCTCGAGGTGCCTGTGAGCCTGGCGTATACCTACACCGAGAGCGCTTTCCAGAGCGATTTTACCTCGGGTTTTTCCCAGTGGGGCACGGTGCGTGCTGGCGACGAGCTGACCTACACCCCTGACCACCAGGCCCGACTCGGCATCGGCTTGATGGCGCTGGACTGGCAGCTGAATCTGGCGGTGAAGTACTCCGGTGAAATGCGCGATCGGCCCGGGCGAGGTGAGCCCACCGGGCGCGATCGACTCTCGGCGTACACCACTCTGGATCTGTCCGCACGCTACGATCTGTCATCGGAGCTGAGCCTGCAGCTGGTGGCGGACAATCTCACCGATGAGCGTGAGCTGGTTTCCCGCCGTCCCTTCGGTGCCCGTCCCAACGCGCCGCGAACGGTGCAGTTGGGCGTGACTTACCGCTTCTGAAGAAGGCTTGAACGGAGTGTTTGAGGTGGATTGGTGGCAGGCGCTGACCGCGCCCCTGAGCTACCCGCTGAATCCGGCCAGCCGTATGTACTGGCTATTCTGGGTTTCGGCGGGCGTGATGGCGGTGGCGGCGTTATACCTGCAAGTCCGCCTACACGACAACGTCGGCTTCTGGCGCGGTCTGCGCCGAAGTCTGTTCTCCTGCCGTCACTGGTTCAACCGCTCGACCGCCACTGATCTGGGGTTGATGCTGGGCAACAGCACCTTGAGGCTGTTGCTGATTGTGCCCCTGTTGGGCAGTCATATGATGGCCACGCTCTGGGTGGCCCGCACCCTGCAGACCCATCTGGGCAACGCCCCGGCGCTCCAGTGGCACTGGTTGGCTATTGCGCTGAGTTACACCCTGGTGTTTTTTCTGGTGGAAGACCTCAGTCGCTTCGCCCTGCACCGTACCATGCACCGGGTGCCCTGGCTCTGGCGGTTTCACCGGGTCCACCACAGTGCCAAGCGACTTACGCCGCTGACATTATTCCGGGTACATCCTCTGGAAATGACCGCATACTATCTGCGGGGTCTGCTGGTTTTTGGGGGCGTGAGTGGGGTGTTTGTCTATCTGTTCGGCGGGCAATTGAGTGGTCTGGATGTGCTGGGAGTGGATGTGTTGGGCTTTGCTTTCAACCTCCTGGGTGCCAACCTACGCCACAGTCATATCTGGTTCACCTTCGGGCGGTTGGAACGCTGGCTGATCAGCCCGGCCCAGCACCAGCTACACCACAGTGCGGCGCCTGAGCATCGGGATCGAAATTTCGGCACCTGCCTGACACTGTGGGACAGGCTCTGCGGAAGCCATCTACCGGCGAGCGAGCGCCCGCGCCGACTGCGTTTTGGGTTGAGGCACCCAGGCTCAGGTCAACTGCAGTAACTGTTTCATCTCCTGAGTGTTATCGGGACGCACCAGATCGGCCAAGGTATAACTGTCGAGTACCCGAAAAAAGGCCTCAAGTGCTTCGGCAAGTACGCCTTTTAGTCGGCAACTGGGGGTGAGAGCACACTGGCTGTCTCGGCCAAAGCACTCTACCAATGTCAGATCCTGCTCCGTATTGCGTACCAGCTCCCCCAGGTTTATGTCCCAAGCCTTTCCCCGTAAGCGTAAGCCGCCATTTTTGCCTCGAATGGCGTGCAGGTAGCCCTTGCTGTTCAGCTCTTGTACTACCTTCATGAGGTGGTTCTTGGAAATGTCGTAGCTTTCGGCAATTTCCCGGATGGTCGACAGCTCGTCGCCCTTGAGTGCAACGTACATCAGTACGCGCAGGGAGTAATCGGTATAGCGGGTAATGTGCATGATTAACCTCGTCTAGCCGGGACGGCCGTCGGCCCGGGGCTGCCACAGTATCGGCGCATAAAGTACCACAAACAAGGCAAACGCCAGAATCCAGGCCAGGGCGGACAGGGTGATCCCGATCCGGTAGTCCAGCCACTGATTGGCGGCCAGCAGCCGAAACACCGTGGCGGCAATGATGGCGGCGTACATCAGCCGGCCGAATGGGCGCAGGGCGAGAGGTCGCCCGGTGTGGCCCATGGCCACCCGGCTCATTACCCCGAGAATCAGTGTGGCAATGCCGCCCACGGCGAGGGCGTGTTGCCAAAGGGAGTCCGACAGCGCGGGCAGGAAGGCGCCCAGGCCGCGCAGCGCCAGAGCAACTACAATCCAGCCATAGGCCAGGTGCAGAATCCACAGCAGGGGTTCACGTCGGGTCTGCCAGCCGGACCACTGGTAAAGACGTACGCCGTTAACGATGGTGGCCAGCAGGGCCACGGCGCCTTCTGTCCAGAGCGGTAATGGCAGCAGGGCCACCAGAGTGAGTGCCAACACACTTGCCAGCGCCCACTGAGTGACACGCACTGACTGCGTGACTCGCTCCGGGCGTCCGCCATGCATTTTCAGCCAATTGGCGGTGAAGGCCGGGGTGATGCGCCCGGCGATGACCACAATCATCAGCGTAATCACATCCAGGCCCAGGCCTTGGCCCAGTTTGAGCAGGCCCACGCCACCGTTCACAAAACCCAGGTGCATCAGCAGGTTGCCCGCCGTCAGCGCTGCCAATACGGCCACCAGAATCAGGTTGCGCTTGTTGCCGTAGCGCAGCAGGACTCGCCCGGCATAGAGCGCCACCACGGGCAGAAAGGCGAGATCAACCACCGCAACCAGCCAGCCCGGCAACCAGCCCGCGAACCAGAACACTGCCCGCCCGGCGAGCCAGAGCGCCACCAGAGCTACCAGACCGGCGCCGCGCAGGGGTGGGGCACCGGTCCAGTTGCACATGGCGGTGAGCAAAAACCCGGCAATGGGAGCGCTGACGAACCCGTAGATCATCTCGTGGCTGTGCCACTGGAGCGGGGACCAGCCCAGGGGCAGGGGCCAGCCGCCAAACAGAAAACCAATCCAGGCCAGGATGATGGCGATGGCGTACACCCCCGCCAAAATGAAAAATGGCCGGAACGCATAAGAAAAGAGGGCCGATGGTTGCGACATGATCAGATTTCCTAGTTCGCTGAGCCGACGGATCAGGCGTCGGGCCGGCTCCATAAAAAGGGGGCAATGGCGCAGAACAGCATCGTCAACGCCAGTAGCACGGTCGGTGCTGCGCCGGAAATGATTAGCCAGACCAGGCTGGCGGTCAGCATCGTGCAGGCCAACCACTTTCCCCGGCGGGGAATGGCTCTCCGGGTGCGCCAGGCCTCCAGCGCCGGCCCGAAGTGCGGGTGGTGGCAAAGCCAGTGATGCAACCGGGGTGAGCCTTTGGGGGCGGCCCAGGCCGCCAGAATCAGAAACGGTGTGGTGGGTAGCAGGGGTAATAGGGCGCCCAGCGCGCCCAGTGCAACGCCGCTCCAGGTCACCAACAGCCAGGGTAGTCGCTGCGGGTGTCGCCAAATCGAGGTGGGACTCATGGAAACCTTCGGATACTCACGCCAACAAAACATGTATTAACAATATATCTTTTTGCGGAGGTATTCAATCAACCCTCCCACCCCTGAGTAGGAGTGAATGATGCGTGCTCTGCCATTCAGGGGAGGCCGACTATCCCTGAAGGGGTAGATGGCGTCCAAAAAGATGAATTTATTTTACATCTTTATCTCAGGCCGTTATTCTTTGATAAAGAAGTAATTTAAATGAACCTTTTAACCGGTTCATTCCTGTCTGGTCATCGCACAAGGGGAGCTGCCTATGAACTGGCTGACACAATCGGTGGGAGATATTGCCCGGGAATTACCCGGGGCCACCGGGGTAGTGTTCGACACTATGTTTACAAATGTTGATGAAAAGGGGGCCGCGGCACATGGGTAAGTACAAAAGATTATGGTGGACGCTGATTGGCACATTGGCGGTTACCTTCGGTTTGTTGGGGTACTTTGGGGTCGAGGTGTACCGCAAGGCGCCGCCGATTCCGGATCAGGTGGTCACCGAAAGTGGTCAGACATTGATGACCGAAACCAGTATTCTCGACGGTCAGACCGCCTGGCAATCCGTGGGTGGTATGCAGCTCGGCTCCATCTGGGGGCACGGCGCCTATCAGGCGCCGGACTGGACCGCCGACTGGCTGCACCGGGAGCTGCTGGCCTGGCTGGAGTTGGCCGCTCAGGACAACTTCGGTGTCAGTTATGACGAGCTCGATGGGCGCGATCAGAATGCCCTTCAGTACGAGCTGAAGGAAGCCTATCGCACCAACACCTGGGATGCGGAGACCGACACCCTGGTGGTGTCCGATCGACGCGCTCAGGCGATGGCGCAGACAGCGGATTACTACAGCCGTCTGTTCGGTGGTGCCCCGGAGTTGCAGACCACTCGGGAAAGCTACGCCATGAAAGAGGTCACCCTGCCGAGCGAAGAGCGCCGGGATCAGATGACCAATTTCTTCTTCTGGACCGCCTGGGCCGCCGCGACCGAGCGCTACCCAGGGGAAGCGACCTACACCAACAACTGGCCCCACGAGCCGCTGATCGACAACAAGCCCACCGCCGAGAACATCGTCTGGTCCATCGCCAGCGTGGTGCTGCTGATCGCCGGTGTCGGTGGTCTGGTCTGGGGCTGGGCGTTCCTGCGCAAAGAGGACGAAGAGGAGCCAGAGGCGCCCAAGCAGGACCCGATCACCACTTTTGCGTTGACGCCTTCCCAAAAAGCCCTGGGTAAATACCTGTTGGCGGTGGTGGGACTGTTCACTCTGCAGGTGTTCCTGGGCGGGTTCGTCGCTCACTACACCATTGAAGGGCAGGGCTTCTACGGTATCCAGACTTCGGACTGGCTTCCTTACTCCCTGATGCGCACCTGGCACATTCAGTCGGCCATGTTCTGGATTGCCATCGGCTTCCTGGCGGCGGGTCTGTTCCTGGCGCCGGTCATCAACGGCGGCAAAGATCCGAAGTATCAGAAGCTCGGCGTGGACATTCTGTTCTGGGCGCTGATTGCCGTGGTGGTGGGCTCCTTTGCCGGTAACTTCCTGGCGATCAACCAACTGATGCCTGCCGAGTGGAGCTTCATGCTGGGCCATCAGGGGTATGAATACGTCGACCTGGGCCGCTTCTGGCAGATTCTCAAAGTTGCCGGTATCGCCTTCTGGTTGTTCCTGATGATGCGCGGCATCGTGCCGGCCCTCAAGCAGGGTGGCGACAAGAACCTGTTGGTGTTGTTGACCGCCTCCGTGGTGGCCATCGGTCTGTTCTACGGTGCCGGTCTGGCCTACGGCGAGCGCGCCCACATTTCCATCATGGAGTACTGGCGCTGGTGGGTCGTGCACCTGTGGGTAGAGGGCTTCTTTGAAGTGTTCGCTACCGCCGCACTGGCCTTCATTTTCTGCAGCATGGGTCTGGTATCCCGCCCCATGGCAACCGCCGCCTCCCTGGCATCGGCGTCACTGTTCATGCTCGGCGGCGTGCCCGGTACCTTCCACCACCTGTATTTCTCCGGTACCACCACACCGGTCATGGCGGTAGGGGCCTCGTTCAGTGCGCTGGAAGTTGTGCCCCTGGTGGTGCTCGGTTATGAAGCCTGGGAAAACTGGCGGCTCAAGTTCCGCGCTCCCTGGATGCAGAACATCAAGTGGCCGCTGCTGTTCTTTGTCGCCGTGGCGTTCTGGAACATGCTGGGCGCCGGTGTGCTGGGCTTTATGATCAACCCGCCCATCTCGCTCTACTACGTGCAGGGGCTCAATACCACGCCCACTCATGCACACGCCGCCTTGTTCGGGGTTTACGGCTTCCTGGCGCTGGGCTTCTGCCTGCTGATTCTCCGCTACATTCGCCCGAACATGGCGTTCAACGAGCGCGTGATGAAAACCGCCTTCTGGTGGATGAACGGTGGTCTGGTGCTGATGTTGTTTACCAGCCTGCTGCCGGTGGGCGTCATTCAGTTCGTTGCCAGTGCCTCTGAGGGCCTGTGGTATGCCCGCAGCGAAGCGTTCATGCAGACGCCGCTGTTGGAAACCCTGCGTTGGGTCCGCACCATTGGCGATGTGATTTTCATTGTCGGTGCCCTGGCAGTGACCTGGCAGGTGGCCAAGGGCGTACTCTTCCCGGATGCACCCGATCAGATAGCCGAAGGCCGACTGGAAAAAGCCTGGGCCCCCGCCTATGCTGAGTCCGATACGGCCATGGCTGAAGCGCATCAGGGTGACAGCGTGTGCTGCGGACACTGTGGCGGCGATAAATAGCCGCAGGTTTGACACGCTGGTGTTTCACGTCCACAGGGCGGGCTCAGCCCGCCCTTTTTGTCTTAACGGTTTGGGAGAAGTGAATGGTCAATGCCAAAGAGCGTATAGATACCATCTATGACGTGGTCAAGAACCGAAACCCCGGGGAAACTGAATTTCATCAGGCGGTCTGGGAGGTCATTGAAACGCTGACGCCCGTGCTGGAAAAATGCCCTTATTACGCCAAACAGAAAATCATCGAGCGCATCTGTGAACCGGAACGGCAGATCATTTTTCGTGTGCCCTGGCAGGATGATGACGGGGAGGTTCACATCAACCGCGGCTTCCGGGTTGGTTTCAACAGCGCGCTGGGGCCCTATAAAGGTGGGCTGCGGTTTCATCCCAGCGTCCTGCTGGGGACCATCAAATTTCTTGCCTTTGAGCAAACCTTTAAAAACGCCCTGACCGGCCTGCCGATTGGCAGTGGTAAGGGTGGCTCCGATTTCGATCCCAAGGGGAAATCCGACAATGAAATTATGCGTTTCTGTCAGAGTTTTATGACCGAGCTATACCGGCATATTGGCGAGATGACCGACGTGCCGGCCGGGGATATTGGTGTCGGTGCCCGTGAAATCGGCTTCCTTTTCGGGCAGTACAAGCGCATTACCAATTGTTATGAGTCCGGGGTGCTGACCGGCAAGAGCCCAAGCTGGGGTGGCGCACTGGTTCGTAAAGAGGCGACCGGCTACGGCCTGGTTTACTTTGCCGAGGAAATGCTAAAGGCGCGCAACGAATCACTGAAAGGAAAAACCTGTGTGGTGTCCGGCTCCGGCAACGTGGCGATTTACGCAATTGAAAAGTTGCAGCAGTTGGGGGCCAAGGTGGTGGCCTGCTCTGACTCCGGTGGAGTGATTTACGACGAGCGGGGCATCGATCTGGACACGGTGAAGGAAATCAAAGAGGTGCAGCGCGACCGGATCAAAGCCTATGCCTCTCAACATGGCGAGGCTGACTATCGGGACAAAGGGAACATCTGGGATATTCCCTGTGACCTGGCGTTCCCCTGTGCCACCCAGAATGAACTGGATGAGAAGGCCGCGCAGACCCTGGTCGAAAACGGTTGTCTGGCCGTTGCCGAGGGGGCCAACATGCCCTGCACGCCGGAGGCGGTGGATTGCTTTATGGAAAACAATGTCGCCTACGGTCCCGGCAAAGCGGCCAACGCTGGTGGCGTGGCGACATCGGCCCTGGAAATGCAGCAGAATGCCAGTCGTGACTCCTGGACGTTTGAGCACACGGAAAAACGTCTGCGCCAGATCATGGCCAACATTCATAGAGACTGTTACGACACCGCCCGGGAGTTTGATCTGGATGGCAACTATGTGGCGGGCGCCAACATAGCCAGCTTCCGGCGAGTGGCGGATGCCATGTTGGCCTTTGGTGTTATCTGAGGTCTGCCAAACGAGCTGACGATCGGTGCTCGGCACCGGTCGTCAGTCTGCTCGGCTGACCGCTTCCACTTTCACGGTGGTGCGCTGGGTTTTACTGATCGGCCAGTCAATTTCCTGCCCTTGTTTCAGGCCAATAATGGCGCTGCCAATGGGGCTCAAAATGGACAATTTGTTCTCCGTGTTATCCAGCTCGGTGGGATACACCAGCGTATAGGTGAACGTCTTTCCGGTCGACTGAACCGTAAACGTCACCTGTGAGTGCATGGTCACCACATCGTCCGGAAGCTTGGCGGGCGTCACAATTTTCGCCCGCTCCAGCTCTTCTTCCAACTGATTGGTGATGGTGTCCTCGGGAACCGATTCCAACAGGTTCCACAAGCGTTCATACACATTTTTGGTTAACGTGATTTTGGGTTTTGATGCCATAAAATGACCCTGAAAATTAGCGAAACGTTCAACGGCGCAGGCTTCCGGAGAAACCAGCGGTTTTCACGTGCAGCAATAAACACCCCAGGCTTATGAGCCAAGGTGCGAATACGGAATGAAGGTAAAGGGGAATAAGGTGTGCCCGAGTGCTGAGAATTAGCACCCGGTCAAGAGGGGAAGATGGGGGTGAGCCTCCACATCAGAAATTGCGCCAGTACGTTGTTCACGAAAATCCTGTGTTTTTCAAAATGACGTTGACCTGAGATTACCCCAAAGAAAATAAAAGTCAACGGTACGTTTGGGAGCTTCGACGCTTGGCGGTCAACGCGTGTTGCACGTCTTCCAGGCGCAGGCCGCGGGTATCAATGCCACCGATAAACAGCAGTGCGGCGGCCAGCAGTAGCGGTGCCGCGATGACCAGCGCGGACCAAGAGAGAAAGTCCAGCAGACCCGCGACCCCCAGAAGGGTACCGGCGATGCCGCCCAGTTTGGAGCTGGCGGCGACCAACCCTGAGCCGGTGCCGCGTAGATGCACCGGATAAATCTCCGAGGCGTAGGGAATCAGCATGGCGATGATGCCGCTGGCACTCATGAGCAGCAGTGCGGTGCAGGCCGTCAGTATCTCCACCGTCAGCCAGCCCATGGCGGCGCTCAGGGCGAATACCCCCAAGGCGGCAGCGGTCAGGGAGGTAAACAGCGTGAGTGTGCCGATGGAGCTCCAGTGGTGGTAGAGCCAGATCACCAGTGCCACGCCCGGCAGCGCAAAAAACGCGGACTTGGCGACCAGGGAGTTGGCGTGCTCGGCAAGCCCCAGACTGTAAAGGTTGGTGGGCAACCAGAGAAGAAAACCGAAATTGACGAGTCCCCAGGCTATGCCGGCTGTCGTCAGCCCCCAGGTAATACCCCTGTACGGGGCTCGAAACAGGTCTCTGAGACTGGCGCGACCGGTGTCCGGCTCGGGTTCGACCACCACATTCTGCTCCGAGTGTTGGGCGCCACTAAACCGCGTCAGTACCTGACGAGCTTCGCGGGTCATGCCCCGACTGGCCAGGTAGCGAGGGGATTCCGGAATATACCGGTTCAACAGTATGACGATCATCCCGGTAGGTAACCCGAGCAGCCACAGAATGCGCCAGCTGAACAGCGGCTCCAGAAGGGTGGCGGATCCTGCGGCGGCCAGATAGCCCGCCGTGGTGCCCAATCCGCCCAGTGCGACCAACAACCAGCCTCGGTGCCGGGCCGGCACGGATTCCGCCATCAGGGCAAAGGTAATGGGCAGCAAGCCCCCGGCCGATAGTCCCATGAGGAAGCACATGGCAAGGTTCCAGCTGTAGCTGGGCATGGCGCCGCAAATTGCGGTTCCGATGAACATGAGCGCGGAGAGCAAAATCGCGGCCCGTCGACCAAAGCGGTCCGCCGCCATACCCCAGAAGATCGACCCCAGTGTCGTGCCGGTCAGGGCGACGACTGCCAGGACGCCAGCGGACTGGCTGTTCAGGTCGTATTCTATGGACATGCCGGGCATGACAAAGCCGAGCGTGGCCGGCTTCATGACGTCCACCGTGACGGCAATCATCAGAACCATGACCAACTTCCAGTGCTCCGCGTTTAGCGGTACCTGGTCGGCCACATGGAATTGCAGGTGCGGGTCGCTCTGTTGGCGCAGCTCGCTCACCCGGGGCACCACGCCGTAGGCGGAACACAGCAGTCCGAGGGGGATCAGCGCCATGCCCACCAGCATTGTGGTGCTCATGGGCATGCCCGCCATCTGATAGCCCATGGGGGCAGCATGCAGAAACATGGGAATGTGCGACAGCACACCGAGGGTGATGCCAGCACACCCAAACCAGAATGCCAGTGGATGGTAAAACCGCATGGGAGAACCTCAACGACGGACGGTGACGGCGGTTAATAGTTGAGCTTTTTACTCAGGTATTTAGCTTTATTGACTTTGATGGTAGCATAACGGTTGTTGATAATGTGTATCCAGAGAGCATCTTATGCAGCCCAGTTTTCATATCTCCGAGCCGGCCCGCGACTACCTGATTGAGCTGTTGAGCAGTCAGGGTGTGGATGCGGCCAGGATTTTTGTGGTGGAAGCCGGCACCCCTCGGGCCGAAACCTGCCTGGCATACTGCCGGCCGGGCGAGGAGTCGGAAACCGACCTGGAAGTGTACGAGGGTGATCTGAAGCTGTTTCTCGACAAGCGCAGCCTGCCCTACCTGAAGGGGTTGGAAATCGGCCTGCAGGAAAAAGGCGAGCAGAAGCAGATCACCATCCGTGCCCCCAACGCCAAGAAGCCCCAGAGTGCGCAGGGGCGCGAGGTGGAGTTTGAACGCGAGTGCCCGGCCAAGCTGGTGCCCTCCGGTGATGATCTGATGATTCCCAAGGGGGCCGAGGCGGCGATTACCCAGGCATTAGGGGCCAGCTACACGTTGCTGTACCACGGCAACCTGATTCGTATCGACGGTAAAGATGCCGACGCTATCGGCCTGACCTCCAACGCGCTGGAGTTCGAGGCGCGTGAGGATGGCACCATCGACCAGGAGCAGGTTTGGAAGGCTCTGTCGATGGTGTATGATCCGGAAATACCGGTCAATATTGTCAGCTTGGGGCTCGTCTATAAAATGGACGTGGATCAGGCGCGTGGTCATGTGTTTGTGGAAATGACCCTGACGGCACCCGGTTGCGGAATGGGTGATGTGCTGGTGGATGATATCAAGCGACGCCTGGCGGAAGTCCCCCATGTCCAATCCAGCGACGTCCAGTTGGTGTTTGATCCACCCTGGACGCGCGAGATGATGAGTGAAGAAGCTCAGTTGGAAACGGGCATGTTTTTCTAGGGTCGGGTATCCCTACCCATCAAAATCCGCGGCGTCGTGGCGCTCGCGCAATTGCTCGTGCGGTTCGCCCCAGGTGCGATTGACTTTGCGCCCGCGCTGCACGGTTTTCCGCTGATCGATGGCCTGCGCCCACCGCTTCAGGTGTCGATACTCATCCACGGATAAAAACTCGCCGGCGTCGTACAGGCGCCCCAGTACCAGTTCGCCATACCACGGCCAAATGGCCATGTCCGCAATGCTGTACTGCTCTCCCGCCAAATAGGTCTTGTCCGCCAGCTCGCGATCAAGCACGTCCAACTGCCGTTTGACCTCCATGGTGAAACGATTGATGGGGTACTCGTAAGGCTCCGGCGCGTAGGCGTAAAAATGACCAAACCCGCCGCCCAACAAGGGCGCACTGCCCATCTGCCAGAACAGCCAGTTGAGGCACTCGGTGCGGCCCGCAGTGCTGTCGGGAATAAAAGCGCGAAACTTGTCAGCCAGGTAAAGCAGAATCGAACCGGACTCAAATACCCGCGTGGCGGGATCGGTACTGTGGTCCACCATGGCCGGGATCTTTGAGTTGGGATTGACGGCCACAAAACCACTGGAGAACTGATCCTGCTCCATGATGTCGATGTAGTGTGCGTCGTACTCCGCTCCCGAAATTCCGCGAGCGAGCAGCTCTTCGAGCATGATGGTCACTTTCACGCCGTTGGGTGTTGCGAGTGAATAGAGCTGCAGTGGGTGCTTACCAACCGGTAGCGCTCGCTCGAAACGGGCCCCCGCGGTGGGGCGGTTGATGCCACTGAATTTACCGCCGGCCGATGTGTCTGGCGTCCAGACTTTGGGTGGGGTGTACGAGTGCTCGCTCATTATTCCTCCATTCACGATCGGTTGCTTGCGTTTTGAAACTGCTACACTACAGTTCGATGACGTTGACACACATAACCACTGTACGCAGGAGGAGAATACCATGGATCAAAAAGCGCTCCGCGCCTGTTTTGCGCTGTCCTTGCTGAGTTTGCCGTCGGTAACCCTGGCGTCTTCATTCCAGCTGCTTGAGCAAAGTCCGGCCCACATGGGCAAGGCATTTGCCGGCACGGCGTCGGATATTACCGATGCCTCTACGGTCTACTTCAATCCAGCGGGTATGGCACGTCTGGACGGTCAGCACCTGACCCTGGGCGGAAACGTCGTGCTCACCGAAGCGGACTTCGTCAACGACGGCAGCAATTACGTCATTCAGGGGAACACCGTGCCTGTGCAAGGCAGCGGGACCACCGACGAAACCGGATTTATTCCCAATGCCTATTGGGTCGTTCCGGTATCCGAGCAGTTCACCCTGGGCCTGGGCGCGGGCGGCCCCTTTGGCCTTTCCAGTGACTTTGGGACCGAGTGGCCGGGGCGCTACGACGCCACCTTCAGTGAACTGGAAGTCACCAACCTGAACCTCACCAGTGCCTGGGCACCGAACGATCAGATCGCCTTTGGTTTGGGGATCAACTATCAGATGATCGATGTCACCCTGCAAAGCCAGTTTGACTCCACCTTGGGTGCCAGCCCGGATCCCGCCACCGACAGTAGTGCGAGCATTGAAGGGGACGATGACGATATCGTATTCGATGCCAGCGTGTTGTGGACGCCGGCCCCGGGAACACAGTTGGGTTTGATCTGGCGTCAGGGTGGGGACTTTACCCTCGATGGCAGTGCTGCCTTTGAGCTCAACGCCGCCTGTGCGCCCGGCGCGGGTTCGCCCACCGGCGCGCCACCGGCACCGACCACCGGTACTTTATGTGCCGGCGCCCTGACCGGGCTTGAAGGTCCGGTCACCGCTGGGGCGGAGCTGCCAGATACCATCACCCTGAGTGGTTCGCAACAGTTGAATGATATGTGGACCCTGCACGCGGACATTGCGCAAACCCGCTGGAGCAGCATTCAGACCATTGCGGTTGATAATGTTGATAACGGCGAGAACGTGGCCACACTGGACCTGCGTTACGATGACACGCTTCGCCTGGCGTTGGGCGCCAGCGCGGCGTTGACGGATACCTTCACCTTGCGTTTTGGTGTGGCGCAGGACGAGGCGCCGCAAACCGATCCGGAGTTTGTCAGTCCGAGAATTCCGGATGAAGATCGTACCTGGCTGGCCGTCGGCGCCAACTTCCAGGTATTCGATTCGGTCACCATGGATGTGAGTTACGCTCACCTGCTGGTGGATGATGCTCAACTGGAGCGCACTGAGCCCACCCCTTTGGGCGGAAGCTACACTCTGGAAGGCAGCTTCGACAGCTCGGTCAACATCCTGGCGGCCCAGATCAACTGGCAGTTCTAACCGATCACCGGCCGGGGCGGTCAGCCTCGGCCGGTGTAACCGTTTTTACTGCGGCTGCTTGGCCGTTCTCAGGTAGGGCTTGAGGGTTTTGAAACCTTCGGGGAATTTCTTCTTGGCGTCTTCGTCACTGACCGACGGCGGAATGATGATGTCTTCACCATTTTTCCAGTTCACCGGTGTGGCAACGGTGTGCTTGCTGGTCAGCTGCACGGACTCCAACAGACGCAGAATCTCGTCAAAGTTGCGACCGCTGGTCATCGGGTAGATCAACTGGGCTTTGATCTTTTTGTCCGGGCCAATGATGAACACCGCGCGTACGGTGGCGTTGTCGGCGGCGGTGCGACCGTCTGAGGAGGCGCCTTCATCTTCCGGCAGCATGTCGTACAGCTTGGCCACGTTCAGATCCGTGTCGCCGATCATCGGATAGTTGGGCGCGGTGCCCTGGGTTTCTTCAATGTCCTTTGCCCAGGCGGCGTGGTTGTCCACCGGATCGACCGACAGGCCGATGATCTTGGTGTTGCGCTTGTCGAACTCCGGCTTGAGTTTGGCCATGTAGCCCAGCTCGGTGGTGCACACCGGGGTAAAGTCTTTCGGGTGAGAGAACAGGATCGCCCAGGAGTCGCCAATCCACTCGTGGAAGTTGATTTCGCCTTCGGTGGTTTGGGCGGTAAAGTCGGGTGCTGTGCTACCAATACGCAGGGCCATGAGACCTCCTTTCGGGATCGAACACAAATGATGGAATGGAATCATTGTTAGTGGGGCCGATCCGGGCAAATACAAGCCCTGACCGACCGGTCAGTAGAGGGGATGATAAAGGCCGCACCGGCGGTCGTAAAATGACCTTTCCGTCTAATCCATAGCGTTCGGTTATAACGAAGTACGCAGCGTCAGCTTGCGTCGAAATCCAACCACAGGTGCTGGTAACCGCTGGCCGGATAGTACGCATTGACCGCTGCCTTGTCGGGCGTCGGCGCAAAGGCGCCGCTGATCTGTAATAACTCCTCCATCAGTACCCGAAGTTCCAGCCGGGCCAGCGGTGCGCCGGGGCAGACGTGCAGGCCGGCACCGTAGAGCAGGTTCTGGCTCTGGTCGCGCCCCCAGCGGAACTGGTCGGGCTGCGGAAACACGCGTTCATCCCGATTGGCTGATACCCAGTTGACCGTTACCCGGTCTCCGGTTTCGATTTGGCGGCCTTGCAGTGTGGCGGGGCCGGTGGCTTTGCGCCGATTGGTGACCAGCGGGCCGTGAATACGCAGAATTTCGTCCACGGCTTCCGGAATTCGGTCGACATCCTCACGCAGCGTTTTCTGCAATGACGGATGTTCGGCCAGAAATTTCAACAACAGGCCGACTGAGGCCGCAATGGTGCCGATTTCGCCCACGGTCCAGTTGCGCAGAATACTGACGATGTCTTCCTCGGGAATGGGCTGACCATCGATGGTACTGCGCATGATGTCCTTGGTGGGATCTTCAGGCGCCCAATCGCCCTGCTCACGTCGGGTTTCGAGCAGTTGGTGAATATAGCGACTGAAACGCTGGGCAATTTCCGCCATGGCCTCCCGATCGCCGGCCAGCGTGGCCTCGTGGTTTTCGTGGGCCCATTCGCGCAGCGGCTCCTGCAGGCTGTCGGGCCAACCGAGAAAGGCGCACTGGATCTGCAAGGCGAAGGGCTCCGCCAATTCGGTCACAATATCGACCTGCTTTCGTCCGGCGATAGCTCGAGCCAGCTCGGCGGCAATGTCGCGGCACTCCGGCTCAAACAGCGCCATGCGTTGGTCGGTAAAAAAGGGCTCTATCAGTGTGCGGTACGGAGTATGTTCGGGCTGATCCAGTCCATTGGGCACGGAGCGGTGCTGCGAGACCTGATTGCTGAAGGTGTCATGATCGGTCACCACCGCCAGCACATCGTCGTGGCGAAACACGGACCACCCCATATACTCGCTGCGGGCCACCGGGCAGCGTTGGCGCATGTCATCGAAGCTGGCGACGGGGTTGTCCAGAACCGTATCGCTGCGAGGGTCCCAGTCGTAGGTCGGGCGGTGATCGGTCATGAAACTCCTCCCGGGGAAGTGTTTGTTCAGGATTGCTGCTCTCATGGGTTGTTACCTCCATGTTACGGCGCTTGCGCCCTTGAGCCTACGGGAATACTCCCCAATCCCCATCGTCTACCCCCAAGAGGGCATATAGTAGCGACGCCGAATAACCCATCGGCGCAATTGCGTGGCACCTGAATTTTCGGTCTGATGAAGCTGTGTGGGAAATCGTAACAGGTACGATTTTCCCGGTAACAGATCGAGGTGTTTACATGAATCGTCCCGCCTTTTCCTTGTCCCGCCGTGGTTTCTTTGGTCGCTGGTTGTTGGGAGGGATCGCGTTGGCGAGCCTCAGCCTCAACCTCCAGGCCGCTGACCCCGCCAATGGCAAAACTGTTTATCAGATGAATTGTCAGGCCTGCCATCAGCCCGCCGGTGCCGGTATTCCCGGTGCCTTTCCTCCCCTGGCCGATAACGCCAATCTGGCTGGCAAACCCGACTATATCGCGCAGGCCATCGTCAAAGGCGTCTCCGGTCCGCTGACGGTGAACGGAAAATCCTACAACGGGGTGATGCCGTCCATGGCCCACATCAGCGATTCGGATATTGCCGACCTGGTGGCCTACATCCTGTCAGATCTCAATGGCAGTGATTTGACCCTATCCGAAGCCAATATCAGTGCATTGCGTTAACGGTACCCCTTTTATTAATTGATAGAGAGAATTCGACGATGAAACAGATGATGAAAATGATGGCTCTGGGGGCGAGCGTGAGTGCCTTGGCGGCGTTGGTAGGCTGTTCTCAGGCCGGGCCCATGGCCACCGCCGGTGAGTTTGAAGTCGAGGGCAAGGTTTACGGCATGCCCAAGGCCGAAGTGTTCCGTGAGGATTACCGGGGCGATGCGGTGGTGGGCGATACCATGACTGCCTCGCCCCATTTGGCCAAGCTCGACTACGCCGGCAACAAAACCCATCAGGTCCGGCTGGACACCCTGTCTCAGAAAGTGGAAGTGGCCCCGGGCGTGAGTTACACCGCCTGGACCTTTGGCGGCAGCGTGCCCGGTCCGGTGTTGCACGTGCGCGAGGGCGACCGGGTGGTGTTTACCATGAAAAACCGCTCCGACGAGGCCGTGTTGGTGTCCGAGCCCGGCAAGGGCGCCGCGCCTTTCTACCGGCAGATGGCGGACAACCCCTACCAGAAGCCGGAGGCGGCCATTTCTCCCATGCCTCACTCCATGGACTTTCACAGTGGCACCGTGGCGGCCGATGATAAGTGGCGCAGCATCTCGCCGGGGGAAACCATCCAGTTCGAATGGGTGGCCAACTATCCCGGGGTCTACATGTACCACTGCGGGACCTCCAGTGTGTTGATGCACACCGCCATGGGGCAGTACGGCGCGGTGGTGGTTTCCCCCAAAGAGGGCTACCCCACGGAAGCCGATCACGAATACGTGATTACCCAGTCCGAGTTCTATCTGCAGCAGGTGGGCGAGTCCTATATCTATGATCACCAGGCTGCCATGGCCAACAACCCCAGCCACGTGACCTTTAACGGTCATGTGTCCGCCCTGATGGACCAGCCCCTGCGCGCCCAAAAAGGTGACCGGGTGCGCCTCTACGTGCTGAACGCGGGGCCCAACGGCACCTCCAGTTTCCACGTGATCGGCGCCATCTTTGATCGGGTCTGGTACGAGGGCAACCTGGAAAACGAGTGGCGCGGTATGCAGACCGTACTTCTGGGGGCCAGTAACGGTGCGGTGATGGAGTTCGTCGTGCCGGAGGACGGGCTGTACAAACTGGTGGATCACGAGTTCCACGACGCCGAGCGCGGCGCCGCCGGCGCCTTGATTGCCGCACCGGCACCGTAAGAGGAGCGCGAGATGTCAGGGTGGTGTAAACAATGGTTGTGGGGCGGGCTCCTGTTGGCCGGCACCGTCACCGCCCTGGCGGCCGAGCCGGTGGTGGTACCGGAGGGCAATTTTGAACACCCGGTGCTGCTCGATCGCGAGCGCCGCACCGAGTGGGTGGCAAGCTTCCGGGTGGATGCCCGCCCGGTCAGCCGCGAGGACTATGCGGCGTTTGTGGAGGCGCATCCCCACTGGCGTCGCTCGGCGGTCGCGGGGCTGTTTCACGATGGCGGCTACTTGCGCGGCTGGTCCTCGGATGTCTCCCCGGATGGCGCGCCAGAGGCGCCGGTGGTTCAGGTGTCCTGGTACGCTGCCCGGGCCTACTGTGAAGCCCAGGGCGGCACCTTGCCCAGTCTGGTGCAGTGGGAGTATCTGGTGGACCTGATACGGCGCCTGAATGGCCTGTCGGATGACGACTACGCCAATGCCGTATTTGCGTGGTACGGCGAGCAGCGTCCGGCCGCCTTCGAGGATCGGGCGTTGGGGCTCTCGGGCTTTATCGGCCCGGTCAACGAGTGGCTGGAGGACTACCAGCTGCTGCTCGCCAACGGCGACCGGGTGGATTTTGGTGGTGGCTCCTGCGGTGATACCGGCCGGCTCATACTGCGCTACGACAGCGCTCACTACGCCACCCTGCTGCGCTACCAGATGCGCAGCAACCACGCCCCGGAAACCACCGCCAGCAACCTCGGCTTCCGCTGCGTTTACCCCTGATTGAGGATACCTGTATGAACATGAACGGCTTTACAAAGGCCTGGCATTGGCTGGCCGCTCTGGGCCTCTGGGCGCTGGCTGGACTGGCGTTTGCCGGCGACCACGCGAACCACGGCGGTCACGACCATCACGGCCACCACAATCACCATACCCCTCTGGGAATGGCCAGTGACATCCCGGAGGGCTCGCTGCATCAGTTCGATGCCACGTGGCAGACCCACCGTGGCGAGACGCTGCGCCTGAGCGATCTGGCGGGACAGCCGGTGATTGTGACCATGATGTATGCCAGTTGCACGACGGCCTGTCCGGTGCTGGTGGAAGATGTGCGTCGCATCCACCAGGGGTTGTCCGCCGAGCAGCGCGACAACGTGACCTTACTGTTGGTGAGTTTCGATACGGAAAATGACAGCGTCGAGGTGCTAAATGAATACGCCCACAACTTCCGGGCCACGGAGGCGCCCTGGCACTTTGCCACCGGCTCGGCGGCAGACGTGCGCACCCTGGCGGCGCTGCTGGGCATTCGCTACCGGAAAAACCCCAGTGGCGGTTACGACCACAGCAACGTGATTGCGCTGCTCAATGCCGACGGGGAGGTGATCCACCGTCGGGAGGGGCTGAACCAACCGGTCACCGAAGCCGTAAACAGTCTGCGTTGAGCGTCGGGGCGCGTTCAGTCGTGCCCCGGCCTGGTGTACACTGGGCCTCACAATGATAAACGGCGCCGGAGAGGCCTTCGGAGCCGTTTATCATTGTGGGACCCAACAAACACAGCGGCACTACGGTTATGCATCGAACCCTCCTCAGGAACCCACTGGTTTTTACCGCCGAATTTCACGGCATCCTCCGACGCTTACGGGTCGGCCTGCTGGTGCTTGGCGCGGTAATCTCAACGCCGGTGCTGGCCCAGGCACAGGCCCAACCCGACCCGTCCCAGCCCCAACCCGGCCCGTCCCAGCCCGAAGAGCGGCTATCCCGCGAACAAGTTGTGGCGCTGACGCAGCGCTATTGCGGTGGCTGCCATCAGGTGCCCTCGCCCTCGCTGCTGCCCCGGCACAGTTGGCCGCGGGTGATCGACTCCATGGTGGAACTGGCCAAAAACCGCACCGGTCAGGACGTGATTCCGGCGGACGCCGTGCCCCATATCAAGGCGCTCTATTACGGGTCCAGCCCCGAACAATTGGCCAGCCTCCCCTATATTGATGACCCCCATCCGGCCATGCGCTGGACCTCCGAGCGAGTGGGTGATGGGGTTGGTATTCCGCAAATTCTCAATATCCAGCGGGTGGCATTGGACAATGACGCCAAGTTCAACTTTCTGGTCAGCGACGGCGAGCGCGGCGAGTTGCGCCTGCTGCAAACCGATGGAGGTGAAAACCCCCAGTGGCGCGAATCCACCATTGCCGAGATTGAGCTGCCGATCACGGCCCGAGTTGTCGACTTTAACGGCGATGGCCGTCAGGACATTCTGGTGGCCGATCTCGGTGAGTTTGCCCCCAGTGGGGTGTTGGCGGGCAAAATTTTTCTGTTGCAGCAGACGCCGGAGGGCGGCTACGAAAAACAGCTATTGATTCATCAGCTCGGGCGTGTGACCGATGTACAGGCGCTGGATCTGGACGACGATGGCGATCTGGATATCGCCGTGTCGGTGTTTGGTGGGGCCGGCATTGGCGAGGTGTTCTGGCTGGAGAATCAGGGCGGTGGCGATTACCAGAAAAGACCCCTGTTGGGGTTGAGTGGTGCGCTCAATATCACGCCTGCGGATCTCAACGGCGATGGCAAAATGGACCTGGTCACATTGCTCGCTCAGGAATATGAAACCATGGTCGCTTTCGTCAATCAGGGCGACGGCGGGTTTGAACGGGTGGATCTGGTCAGCGCCGGGCATCCGTTGTTTGGTGCCACCAGCATGACCGTTGAGGATCTGAACCGTGATGGGAAACCCGATATCATCTTCACCAATGGTGATGCTTTCGATACCCAAACCGATCCCAAGCCGTACCACGGCGTTCAGTGGCTCGAAAACAAAGGCGATATGCAGTTTGCCGCCCATGACATCGGCCGTTTCTATGGCGCTGCGAATGCGGCGGTGGCGGACATGGATGGCGACGGCGACCCGGATATCGTGGTCAGTAGCTGGACCAATTACTGGGACGATGAAAAACGTCAGTCCCTGATCTGGTATGAAAATACTGGCGACCTGACCTTCCAGCCTCGGCCCATCAGCGATGAATACCGCGGTGTGGTGCCTCTGGAGTTGGTGGATATCACCGGCAATGGTCGCCTGGATATCATCACCGGTGCGTTCCGTATGGATATCCTCAAGGATTTCTTGCGGGTGGAAGACGGTATTCCCTCCATGGATACCGACAAAATGAAAGCGGATCAGCGTGCACCCAGCGATCGATTGTTACTAATTCGTAACCGTGCCACTGAAAATTGAACACAAAAAACGGCGCCCTGTGAGGGGCGCCGTTTTTGATTCAGGGGTAACCCCTGAAAGAACACAATCCGTCGGCCTTCGGTTGGCGGCGACGGGCTGTGTCAGCAGACGGTTTAGATCGCCTGAATGTTCTCGGCTTGCGGGCCTTTCTGACCTTGGGTCACGTTAAAGCTTACCGCTTGGCCTTCGGCCAGGGTTTTGAAGCCTGAACCAACGATGGCGCTGAAGTGTGCAAAAACGTCCGGACCGGATTCCTGCTCCAGAAAACCAAAACCCTTCGCTTCGTTGAACCACTTAACTGTTCCAGTAACTACTGACATAATCGTACCTATAAATCATTTGATGGTGGCCCTGATGGACCGGTAGTGCTAAAAAGGTTCTATTACTTAAAAAGACAGGACGATGACGTGCGACAGAGTTGCTAGCTACGGGCAGGGATCGAACAGGTTTTTACAATATAAATCAGAACTTCCTAACCCGAGCCATCCTACAGGCTTTAGGGTGACTGTCAACGTATTTATCAATGTATTTGTCGCTGGTGCGGTCCGTGTTAGGCTTTTTCGCTACATATCAAGCACTTGGCTCACCATTAAAATATTGAAGCAGAGCGTCTCATGAACAGACCCGGTTGGGTTTTTTACGTATCGGTTGCACTCTTGAGTGCGTTTGTTGTGCTCGGCATTTTCTGGCCAGAGCAGTTGGCAGGTGGTTCAGAGCAGGCGCTGGCCTTCACTACCAGCCACTTCGGCTGGCTGTACCTGTTTGTCACCACCGGTTTTCTGGTGTTCTGCATTGCTCTGGGGGCCGGCCGTAGTGGCAACATCCGGTTGGGGGCCGACGGTGAAGCGCCGGAATTTTCCTATCCCACCTGGTTGGGGATGATTTTTTCGGCCGGGATGGGGGTTGGCCTGGTGTTCTGGGGTGTCGCCGAGCCCATGACGCACTACGTCAATCCGCCCCTGGGTATGGCCGAGGGGCGCAGTGCCGAGTCCGCTGAGTTGGCCATGCAGTACTCGCTGTTTCACTGGGGATTTCATCAGTGGGCCAACTTTGCTGTCGTGGGGCTCGCGATTGCCTACGTCCGCTTCCGTCAGCAGCGGCCGGGCTTGATCAGCGAGACCTTCCGGGCCAGTCTGGGCGACCGGGTGGATGGTGGCTGGGGGCACGCGATCAATGTGTTAGCCGTAGTGTCTACGGTGTTCGGGGTGGCCACCACCCTGGGCTTGGGTGTTATTCAGATCAACAGTGGAATGGGCTCGGTGTTTGGTATGGCATTCGGCACTACGCCCCAGCTTGCCATATTGGCCGGGGTGGCCATTGTGTTCTTACTCTGCTCACTGGCGCCTCTGGAAAGTGGCGTGCGTTATGTTAGCGATGCCAACATGCTGCTGGCTGCGGCCGTTCTGGTGTTTGTTTTCTTTGCCGGGCCCACTGATTTCATCACCGCCGCCATGACCAATGCCATTGGTGATTACTTTTCCAACATGATCGGTATGAGCCTGGTGATGTCGCCCTACACGGGTGAGGACTGGGTGGCCCGCTGGACGATTTTTTACTGGGCCTGGGGCCTGTCCTGGGCGCCCTTCGTGGGAAGCTTTATCGCCCGCATCTCCAGAGGTCGGACGATTCGGGAGTTCGTGGTTGGCGTCATCGGTATGCCGGTGTTGCTGAGCACGCTCTGGTTTGCCACTTTTGGTGGCTCGTCGCTGTACTTCGAACTGTTTGAAGGTGCAGCGCTGGGCGACGCGGTGACCCGGGAGATGAGTTCGGCGCTGTTTCAGATGCTTGAATTCCTCCCCGCGGTGGGTTGGATAAGTGTCTTGGTGCTGATCCTGATTGTGCTGTTTGTCATCACCTCGGCCAACTCGGCCACCTTCGTGCTGGGCATGTTCACCAGCCGGGGTGTGCTCTCGCCAAGCCGGCCCATGCGACTGACCTGGGGCGTCATTCAGGTATTGGTGGCCGGCGTACTACTGCTGAGCGGTGGCCTGACCGCACTGCAGACCATCTCGATTGTGGCGGCTTTCCCGTTTATGGTGCTGATGGTGTTTATGGCCGCGTCACTGCTCAAGTCCCTGCGCAATGAACAGCGACAGATGGAGTTGCACGAAGCATTGATGCGAGAGCGCATTCAGCGATTGCTGGATGACACGGATCGCCGGGCTCAGGAATTCCGTTCGGGCGACACCCAAGACCCGGTGAAAGAAGACTGACGACCGCGGTACTCCATTCTGGGTAGTGTGTCGGACCGGCGGTTATGGTTAGCTGTTGGCCAGGAGGGCCCGATGCAACCCACACGCTTTCATTCGAAATACGTCACAACCAAAACGACATGGTCGGTGCGCTCTAGGCGCCAAGTGACGGTCTGTACTTTGCTGTTGGCTTTGCTAGCGCCGCTGCACGCGTTGGCCGAAGGCCAGGTGGAGCCAAAGTCTGTCGAAGAAATTGTCGCGTTAACCGAGCGCTATTGCGGTAGCTGCCATGCACTGCCTTCGCCGGATTTGTTACCCAAGCGGAGCTGGCCGGCCGTGATTGACACCATGGTCGATTTGGGGCGTCGGCGCACCGGTCAGGAGGTGATTCCCGCAGACGTTGTGCCACACATTAAAGCCCTTTACTACGGCTCAAGCCCCGAACAGTTGCCACGCCTCCCTTATACGGAATCCTCAGACTCGTCGGCCTGGTCGGCAAAGGTGGTGGGAGAGCGATCGCGGCTGCCGCAAATACTGAACCTACAGCCGGTATCACCAGAGCGCTTTGGCAGTGACGCGGCAGCGGCTTTTCTGGTCAGCGACGGCGAGGCAGGCGAAGTTCGCTTGTTGGAGGTTCCATCAAATCACCCGGCGTCGGACCCATGGCGAGAAACGACGCTCGGCCAGTTCACCCTTCCCATTCAGACTCGGGCGCTGGATTACACGGGCAATGGTCAGCAGGATATTGTGGTCGCCGATCTTGGTGAGTTACCCCCGAGCGGTGCCCTGGCGGGTAAACTGTTTCTGCTGGCGCAAGATGACAAGGGGCGGTTTGAGCGCCGGCTGCTCTATGACGGTTTAGGCCGGATCTCGGATGTGCAGGTGCTGGATATCAATGAAGACGGACTCCTGGATCTGGTTGTGGCGGTGTTTGGCGGCAATGATATCGGCGGTGTGCTCTGGCTCGACAACCGGGGGGACGGGCGTTTCGTCCGGCAGGACTTGCTGAACCTCAGTGGCGCCCTCAATATCGTTCAGGCCGACTTGAACAACGATGGCCTTCAGGATCTCGTCACTCTGGTGGCCCAGGAACATGAAGTCGTGATCGCTTTTATCAACGAAGGTGCGGGGCAGTACCGCACCATGGAGCTCGCAAGAGCCCCACATCCGATGTACGGCTTTACGCAATTGCAAGTGGCCGACCTCAATAGCGATGGTCGGCCCGATTTATTGATGACCAATGGCGACGCCTTTGATACCCAGAACGAGCCCAAGCCGTACCATGGCGTTCAGTGGCTCGAAAATCGCGGTGATTTGCAGTTTCAGTACCGTAACATTGCCAGGTACTACGGTGCGGCCAAAGCGACGGTTGCCGATATGAATAACGATGGTCATCAGGATGTACTGGTCAGTAGCTGGGTGAACCACTGGGACGATCCTCGGCGACAATCCATGGTATGGTTTGAGAATAACGGTGATGAGACGTTCCGTTCACGGCCGCTGGCCGGTAACCGTCACGGGTTGGTCCCGATGGTTGTTACCGATCTGAACCGAAATGGTCGCCCTGATGTGCTCGCCGGCGCCTTCCGCATGGACCTGTTGCGTCGAGTGATGACCGGAGCCTCGCAGAATAGGCACGGCGATGTTGACGCCAGCGCCGATCAGCCACGCCTGTATTGGTTCGAAGCGCCATTCCGTAATGAACCCGAAAAGCCGGAACATTGACCGAAAAATCACGCGATCAGAGAGGTAGACGCCATGCTTCAAGTATCCATCTACCGCTATCATCCCGAGTACGATGAAGCGCCGCACATGCAAACGTATTCGATTGATGATCCATTCCGGTCGCGTATGGTGCTCGATGTGCTTGAACACCTGAAGGCCGAGGATCAGACGCTGGCTTACCGGCGCTCCTGTCGGGAGGGCGTGTGCGGCTCTGACGGCATGAGCATCAATGGCGTTAACCGTCTGGCGTGCATTACGCCGGTGGAGAAGGTACTCGACCGGCGCGATACGCTGGTGTTACGCCCGTTACCGGGCATGCCGGTCATTCGCGATCTTGTGGTGGACCAAACCCAATTCTTTAACCAGTACAAACGCATCCATCCGTATCTGATCAACGACGACCCGCCTCCGGCCATAGAGCGGTTACAGAGCCCAGAAGATCGCGCCAAACTTGATGGACTGTATGAATGCATTCTGTGCGGCTGTTGCTCTTCGGGTTGCCCCTCCTATTGGTGGAATCCCGAGAAGTACGTTGGCCCTGCTGGACTGCTGCAGGCTTATCGATTCCTGTCCGATTCCCGTGATAAAGGGTTGAAACAGCGACTGGAAGAACTGGAGGATCCGTTCAGCGTGTTTCGCTGTCACAGCATCGGAAACTGCACCCATGTCTGCCCCAAGGGCCTGAACCCCATGAAAGCCATCAGCGATATCAAGCGGCTGTTGCTGAAAAACGGCGTGTAACCCGGGAGCATTCATGGAGCAACCGATCATCGGCTACCACAAAGATGAAGAAGACCACTGGGTGGCGCGCCTGGCCTGCGGCCACAATCAGCATGTTCGTAACAACCCACCTTGGGTGGAGCGCCCCTGGGTTACCACTGAAATGGGGCGAGCTTCCATGCTTGGCACCCGACTCAATTGCGTCAAGTGTGATCGCCGAGAGCCGACGGATCATACTCAACGCTTGGTAGACAACTAAGACTCCAAAAACCGAACAGCACCATCGATCAATGGTCGTGATGTGACGTGTCTCCGGCAGAGTCGATAGCATCAACCCAATCCGCGGGAACGGCCGGAGCTTTCAGTCCCGGGAAACGGTCGGTGGTGTAGGTGCTGTGGCAGGCGATACAGGCCTCCGTCATTTTCGTGAACGTATCCAGTTGCAGAGGCGTGTCCTCTGAGCGACCTGCCTCGGCCAGGGATGCGGCCAGCTCATGCAGATGAGCATCCATCTGAAGAAACGCCGAAGGCACAGCGGCCTTCAGGTCCTGACGGTCTTCCTGTGTCAGGGACTGTTTCACAATGAAGCTGTCGTGAATGGCCTGCCCCTTCTCGGCCACCCTCTCGTGCTCTCCCTTAATAATGGCGCTGAAAACGTCCTGCATGGCTTGGTCTATCTGGCGCATTTCCTTGATCAACAAACCGCGCAGCTTAGGGGTCAACTCTGGCCCGACGGGTTCGGCTGCCAACGTGTCGGTCAAGGGGGTCAACATGAGTGTCGCGGCAAGCGCGGTGACGTGAAGTCCTGTGCGATTAAAGATCATGGGAGTCTCCTTAGGATTCTGAGCGAACGATAATGGCCGTTCTGTCGTTATGGTCCGATTTGTAGGATAGCACCGCTCTGGCGCTGGCCGTGGCTGGCGATACCGGAAAGCGGTTGCATAAGGTCTCCGAGGGTGGTAAAACTATAAGTAGTATATTAAATGAATCTTTAGGGCGAGCCAATCCTGATTATGTAAAAACCATTTATACCTCGGGAGGTATGCCATGCAACCGATCAAACTTCTCAATCTGGCGCACATGGGGATGGTGCTGAGCATCGCCCTCTCGTTGGGAGCGGTGGCCATGGGTTATTGGTTTTATCATGGCCTGACCCTGGCGTGGCAGGTGGCCGCACATGTCAGTCTGATCCCCTTCGTTACCCTGCTCAAAATCAGTTACATCACGCGCTTAGTGGCGCTCAAACAGCTTGGTCGGCCGGTGGATTGACCCTCGTCAGCCCTTCGCGAGGGCGTGACGGGGCAATTTGGCGGGACGGATCAGCCGCGAGCGATCAATGGCTGGTGAAAATCCTCGGGCCCGGAGTAGGGGCTGATAACGTCGCTGCGGTAGAGAAAATCCCCAAAGCCTTCATCGGCATCGCGTTCCTGGGCAAAACGCTCGAACAGCGGTTTCAGATCGGCGAGTATTTGCGCTTCGTCGATATTCTCCCGGTAGAGACGGTTCAACCGGTTGCCCCCGGTATCGGCGCCCAGATACAGGTTGTATTTTCCGGGGGCCTTTCCGGTAAGTGCAATCTCCCCCAGGTAGGGGCGGGCGCAGCCGTTGGGGCAGCCGGATACACGCAATTGAATCACCTGGTCACCGATGCCCACCTCACTCATCAGTTGGTGAATTTTCCGACTTAACTCCGGCAGGTAGCGTTCGGATTCCGCCATGGCCAATCCACAGGTGGGGAAAGCCACGCAGGAAATGGCGTTGCGTGCCAGGGGTGAGCTTTTACCTCCATCATCCAGACCGTAGTGGTCCACCAGCTTCTGGATGGCTGATTTCTCCTGTTCGCTGACGCCGGCGATGATCAGGTTCTGGTTGCAGGTGATGCGAAATTCGCCTGAATGAATTTTAGCGATGCTGCGCAACGCGGTACGCAACTTCAGTTGCTCGAAATCGCGAATGCGGCCGCTGGGGATAAACAGCGTCAGGTGGTGCCGACCCCGATCATCCTCGGTCCAGCCGAATTGATCACCGCTGTCCTTGAGGGTGTAGTCTCGCAGTGGTTCCAGCGGCGTTCCGTGCACCTCGGCAAACCGTTCCTTGAACCAGTCCAGCCCGTAATCATCGAGCGTGTATTTGAATCGGGCGTGAGCCCGGTCGGTGCGGCAACCGTGATCGCGCTGAATGGCGGCAATGGCTTCGCAGGCATCCACCACCTGATCGGCCGGCACAAAGCCGACCGGGCTGGCAAGGCGCGGGTAGGTACCGGTCTCTCCGTAAGTCATACCCATGCCGCCGCCGACCGCGATGTTGTAACCGACGATATCGCCATCTTCTTCAATAGCGATCAGGCCGATGTCGTTGGCTAATACATCGCAATCATTGTGGGGTGGCAGAGCGATGGCGACCTTGAATTTTCGGGGCAGGTAGCGGTAGGTGTAGAAGGGTTCTTCCTCTTCGCCTTCGCGGGTTTTTGGCGCCTCGTTCAGCCAGGTTTCTTCATAAGCCCGCGACCGCCACATCAGTCGTTCGCTGATCTGCACCGCATGGTCATAGACCCGTGCGTGATTGGCAGAAAGGTGCGGGTTGACGTTCGCCACCACGTTGCGGTTGACATCCCCGCAGGCGCCCCGGCTGTCCAGCCCCAGCGAATCCAGATGTTGAATCAGCGGTTGCAGGTTTTCCTTGAATACCCGATGAAACTGAAACGTCTGTCGGGTGGTCAGGCGCAGGCTGCCGTCGGCAAAGCGGTCGGCGACTTCATCAAGTCCCAGCCACTGGTCCGGGGTCAGTACCCCGCCGGGCAGCCGCAAGCGCAGCATAAACTGGAAGTGCGGTTCAAGTTTCTGCTGACGGCGATCTTCGCGCAGCTCCCGGTCGTCCTGCTGGTAGAGGCCGTGAAACTTGCTCAGGTGCGTGTCCTCGTCGCGCAGTGCGCCGGTGGCGTGATCCGCCAGGGAGTCGCGCAGGGTACCGCGCAAATACCGGCTTTCGCGCTTGATCTGTTCGGCTAAAGGCAAATCGTCATGGCTCATCAGTACACATCTCTCTGGTAGCGTTTGCTTCGGGTCAGCTCGCGCAGGTAGTGCTCGGCGCTGTCGCGGTTTTTGTGTCCGTGGGTGCTGATCACGTCGATCAGGGCTTCGTGCACGTCCGGCGCCATGGCATTGGCATCGCCGCACACGTACAGGTGCGCGCCGTCCTCGATCCAGCGCCAGAGCTCTGCCCCCGCCTCACGAATCCGGTGTTGCACATACACTTTGTCCGGCCCGTCCCGGGAAAAGGCCACGTCCAGTCGACTGAGCAGTCCCTGCTTGCGCCACTGGAGCCATTCGCGCTGGTAGAGAAAATCGGTGCGAAAATTCCGATCGCCAAAAAACAGCCAGTTCTTGCCTGCGTGCGTCTCGGCCTCGCGCTCCTGCATGAACGCGCGGAATGGCGCTACCCCGGTGCCCGGGCCGATCATCACAATGGCCGTGTTGGGGTCACTGGGGAGGCGGAAGTTCTTGTTGGTGTCGATAAATACCGGTGCAGTATCATCCAGCACCAGGCGATCCGCCAGCCAGGTGGAGCCCACCCCTTCACGCAGGCGCTCGCGTTGTTGGTAGCGCACCGCCGCCACGGTCAGATGCACTTCCTCGTCCACAGCCGCCTGGCTGGAAGCGATGGAGTAGAGCCGGGGCGGCAGGCGACGGATGTGGTCGACCAGCGTCTGGGCACTAAGTCCGCCAATGGGATATTCCTGGAGCAGATCCAATAGATCGCGTCCGTGCAGCCAGTCGATCAGCCCCCGTTTATCGTTGGTAAGCTGTTGAAGCTCGCTGGCCTCACTCAGTTTGGCCCACTGTTGCACCGTCGGTGGTGTCAGTCGCGTCAGCTCAAGATGATGCTGCAACGCCTGGTGCAGTGTCAGGGAGTCGTCCTTGAGCGTCACGGCTTGCTCGCCGTCCAGCCGGGTCTGCTCGAGAATCCGGGCCACCAGCTCCGGATCGTTCTGCACATAAACGCCCAGGGAATCGCCGGGTTGGTAGCGCAGCCCGGAAGCTTCCAGGGAAAACTCCAGGTGGTGTACCGCCTTGCTGGAGCCACGACCGTTCAGCGTTACTCGGTCCAACAGAGGGGCGGGAAACGGATGCTTGCGATCATGACCCGCAGCGGTGGAGGTAGATGCTGTGGGTGTCGGGGCAACCGCAGCCGTGTTTTTTGTCTCGGATTTGAGTGCCGATAGCAGTTGCGTCATCCACTGATCGGCGGCCTCCTCATAGTCCACGTCACAGTCCACGCGATCCAACATCCGCTCGGCACCCAACGCCGCCAGGCGTTGATCAAAATCCACCCCGGTCTGGCAAAAGTATTCGTAACTGGAATCCCCCAGTGACAGCACGGCGTAACGCAACTGACCGAGTTTCGGTGCCTTGCGCCCATGCAGGTACTCGTGCAGCCCAAGAGCATTATCCGGCGGGTCGCCCTCGCCGTGGGTGGAGGTGATGAGGGCGAGCCGCTCGGTCTTTTTCAGTTGCCGGATGGGGAATTCGTCCATATCCAGGCACTCGACGTTCAGCCCCTTGGCGCGCGCCTGTTCGGCCAGTTGCTCGGCCAGGGTTTGCGCGTTGCCGGTCTGAGAGCCATAAAGGACCGTCAGCTTGGTGCTGTCGGGACCGCTTGTGGCTGCTGGCGTGCTGCCGGTTTGCAGTGCGGCCCGGTAGCCGGCTAGATAGCCTTGGACCCAGTCCAGTTGCTGCTCGTTCAATTCCCGTAGTAGGGCGTCGATTTGCTGGCGCTGAGCGTCGTTCAACGGTGAAGGGGGCAAGGGTGCGTTCATGCGAAGTCGGGCTCCAATGGGTTCCGTGATCCTTTGACTTTGATAGTGAGTCAGGCTAACAAAAACTCAAGGCAACGCCGCCGTTTTGCTTAGACGGATGTGTCCTAAGCAAAGAACCGGCGGTAGTAACAGGGGGATGTCAGTGGCGCTCTTTGTGCGCGATGTCGCCTTCTTTGCCCCGCAGCATGTAACGCCAATAGAAAGGTGGCAGCAGATGTTTTTTGACCACCCAGTAAAAGCGCGACCGCTTGAACGGATTCAGGGGCAATGTGGGCGTTACGGTTCCACCGTAGGTGAATTCCGCGAGCATCACCTCGCCATAACCGGTGACCACCGGGCAGGAGGTATAGCCGTCGTAGCGGGCGCTCAGTGGTTCCTGATCCAGAAAGGCGAGCAGATTTTTGACCACAACGGGTGACTGCTTGCGTACGGCGGCCGCCGTTTTGGATGTCGGCAGCGAGCTGGCGTCGCCTAAAGAAAACACCTCCGGGTAATCCGGGTTTTGCAAAGTGTGGGGGTCCGCGGTCAACCAACCGCCCTCATTGGCCATAACGCTTTCGCGTACAAACTGCGGCGCGCGTTGTGGCGGTGTTACATGCAGAACATCATAGGGCTCGTCGACTTCGTGGGTTTCGTCGTTCTGATCCGTCACTTTAAAGGTTGCGATGTGCTTTTCGCCATCCACCCGGATCAGATCGTGTTTAAGGTTGATGCCTATCCCGTAATCAATGGCCACGTTCTGCAGGTGCGGAACAAAGTCCGGCACGCTGAACAGGGCGCCCATGCCGCTGTAGAATTGTGCCTGTATCTGATGACTCTGCTGGCGTTTCTGCCATTGATGAGCCGCCAGGTAAGCGATTTTTTGCGGCGCGCCCGCACATTTGATGGGCGTGGACGGCTGGGTAAACAGGGCGCGGCCGGCCTTCAGGCCATCGATGCATTGCCAGGTGTAACGGGCGAGTGAAGGATCGTAATTGCTGCAGACACCACCCTGGCCCAGCGCCTCAGGCAGGCCTTCGATGGCCGACCAGTTCAGCTCAATACCGGGCGCAACCACCAGTGCACGGTAGTGGATTTCGTTGCCATTATTCAGCACCACGCGCTGTTGTTCAGGCTTCAATGCGGTGACCGGCTGGCGAATCCAGGTCGCGTTGTGGGGCAATGTGTGGGCTTGCGGCCTGGCGGTGTCCTCCAACGCGTAGGTACCTCCCCCGACCAGCGTAAAGGCCGGTTGATAATAATGCGTGTCGCTGGGCTCAATCACCGCCACATCCAAGTGAGGGCGTTGACGCAGCAGCGAGGCGGCGGCGCTGGTGCCGGCGGCACCGCCGCCGATGATCACAATATCGTGGTGCCGGGGTTGGGTCATGAGTCAGCCTCCTGTCAGATCGAGCGGGAAGCTTATCAGTATTAAGATGTATTAAAAATATATCTTATTAGATGGATTGGTATTAAGCAAAGTGCTGAGCGATATAAGCCGTGCCACTCAGCTTTGAGGGGGGAGGGCGTCCCTGGTCCCTCGCATTGCAATCTCCCCCTTACGCCATAAGCGCCACTCTCCGGGTTGGTAGATATCCCAGGTCTCATCGCTGGTGAGCGGTTCGGTGACGATCACGCTGACAATGTCGTCGGGCGTGGTTTCCGATTCGAAATCCACCATCATGTCGGCGTCTTTCAGGCGGGCCGGGCCGAAGGGCGCCCGGCGGGTGATGCTGGCCATTTTGGTGGAGCAGTAGGTGAACAGCCAGTCGCCATTGCTCAACAGCAGGTTGAATACCCCCTGACGGGCGTAGCTTTCGGACAGACTCACCAGCCGCTGTACCACCTCGGCGGTCGGCGTGTGGCGATCGCAATGCCGGCGCAAGTGGTTGAGCATATCGCAGAACAGCGCCTCGCTATCGGTGGTGCCCACCGGCTCGTAGAAACCGGGTTCGGGCGCAAAGTCCGACAACTGGCCGTTGTGGGCAAACACCCAGTACCGGCCCCAGAGCTCGCGGGTGAAGGGATGGGTGTTGGCCAGGCAGATATCACCCACGTTGGCCTGACGGATATGGCAGATGGCCACTTCGCTTTTGATCGGATGGGTCTGCACTACCTCGGCGATGCGGGAGGAGGCGCTGGCGTCGGCGTCGTGGAAGTTGCGCACGCCTTTGCCTTCGTAAAACGCCACGCCCCACCCATCTTTGTGGGGCCCGGTTTCGCCGCCGCGGCGGGTCAGGCCGGTAAAGCTGAAGCACAGATCGGTGGGGGTGTTGGCGCTCATGGCCAGAAGTTCGCACATAACAGACCGGCTCTCAAAGGATAATGCACAGATAATAAGAGATTATACGCACTTTATCTTTCGTCGGACTGCCGTCAGGGGAGGCATGGCGCTTCGACAACCTTTGGCTTATGCACCAAAAAATTGCAGTGATGTCGTCGAGGCCCAAGCTGTGTTCCAGATTGGTGCAAAATCAGTCGGGGCAAGAGCACCATGATGGTGATTACGTGATGCTGTAGGGGGTGGCACCGGACTTACAATACTTTTACCGTTCGGGCCTGGGCGTCCCGTTAAGAGCCCCAAAATAATCGGAGAATTCTGAGCCACTCAAAACGGTGAGTTAGTCCTGGGACTCCTGGTGCCAGTGTCGAGCGGTTTACGCCCGCCAAATGTCGATCACGCCGCGCGATGGGTGCTATTCCGGTCACCGGGCGGAGTCGTAAGCGGCGTCAAGGGCCTGCTGGATGTCGCTGATCAAATCTTCCACGGACTCTACCCCTACCGACAGGCGCAACAGACTGTCGCTGATGCCCAGCGCCATTCGCTGTTCTCGGCTGATGCCATGGTGACTGGTAGCGCAAGGTTGGCTGACCAGGCTCTCCAATCCACCGAGACTGGGCGCCAATACAAAAACCTTGAGACGATCGGCCACCGCGGCGGCCTGTTCAAAATCGCCCTCGAGTTCAATGCTGAGCATCCCTCCGAAGCCGCACATTTGTCGTTTGGCCAGCTCGTGTTGGGCAAACGAAGCGAGGCCCGGGTAGAGCACCCGGCGGATAGGCGACATGGTTTCGAGCGCCTGGGCCAAAGCCAAAGCGTTGTCGTTATGGGTGCGTACACGTAGAGGCAGGGTACGCAGGCTGCGGGCCAGCAGAGCGGCGGTTTCCGGGGACAGAATCTGTCCCAGGTTGGTACGCCATGAGGCGACCCTACGCACTCGTTCCCGGTCGCCCATAAGCGCGCCGGCGGTAATGTCACTGTGGCCGCCGAGGTATTTACTGGCACTGTGCACCACAAGGTCCGCCCCGAGGGTCAGAGGCTGTTGGTTAATGGGGGTGGCAAAGGTGTTGTCCACCATCAGCAGGGCGCCTTTGTGGTGTACCTGCTCGGCCAGGGCGGCGATGTCGATCAGCCGGAGCGTGGGGTTGGCGGGTGTTTCGCAGTACACGAGCATTCCGGGCCTGAGTGTGTCGCCCAGTTCGCCGAGTTGATCGTAGCGCCGGTACTCAACCGGGTAGCCCAGAGGGCGGGCGTTATGCTCGAGAAACTCCAGGGTACCGCCGTACAGGTCACCCACGCCGACTATGCCCTCGTGCCCATGACACAGCAATGTTGCCGAGATGGCAGCCATGCCTGAGGCAAAAGCCAGTGCGGCCGGCGCCTGTTCGAGCATTGCCAGACTCTGCTCAAGCGCCTCGATGGTGGGGTTGCTGCCCCAGCGGGTATACAGCGGTCCATCGGCGCGCCCCTCAATGGTATCAAGTAGAGCCCGGGTATTGGCCTGGCGGTAGGTGGTGGTGTTGTACACCGGGCAGTAGGGGCTGCCGTAGGGGTCGTTGTCGGGGTGGTTGTGAATTAAACGTGTCCGTAGTGCCTGGGGCTTATTTATCGGCATGGTTCTGGTCTCTTCAAACAAAATCGGTTCGCCCTGGAGGCTTTTCGTGCAGGTGGTGCTTATACGGTTTTTGTCGGCGTCTGTAATCGTCGGTCCCAACTCTCCACTTCACCGGTGTTCAATCGATGTTCTAGCAACTTTTGCCAGGACGCCGGTAAGCGGGGAAGCTCATGCATGGCGCGCAATGCCTCTGTGTTCAGAGGATCGAGAAACAGAAAGTGCAGTATGCGCGTCAATGGCCAATCCGGATGAGGCCGATCAATCAATTTGAACCGATCACCCGCCTGAAGTGTGCCCGGGGTCAATACCCGATAGTACCAGCCCGTCCGACCGCTATCTTGCACTCGTTGCGCCATGTCTTTCTCGTGAAACCGGTGGTTCAGTTTCCAGCAGGGTTGGCGGGCCTGGCTCACCTGAAGACGGACAGAACCGAGTGCAAAGATGTCGCCGAAACAGACATCGCTCTCGGTCAAACCAACGGTGCTGATGTTCTCACCAAACGCGCCACAGTGCCAGCGCTTGCCGTGCGTGTCGGGCAGTTGCTGTTGCCAGTGGGGGTAGTGGTCGGCGGGATAATGGTGGATGGCTTTGTCGGGGCCGCCATGATGACGCGGATCACCTTGTTGATCACCGGTCAGACCTAAAGAAGTGACCGTGACTGGGCCCTCCAGGGGGGCTTTGTGAATGGCGCTGAGTTCACCGTTCGGGCCGTAGGGTATAGCACGTCCGATAAAAAGCCGGTCTAGCGTGACAAATTTTCGTTCTACCATAAAGCTATGCCTGATGAGTTGTCGTCGGTGTAATGTTGATCAATCCGTGTGAACCTGTAAATGCCCCTCTGTGATTAACTTATGCGGCCTGTTTCCCACATTCAGGCCCCGGTCTCAGTGTGCAGGTTGATCTGGATGCGAGTCTCTTGGCCGTTTTCTGTCGGCAAAAAAATGAGGAGATCAGGGGTGGCGCGAGTATTACCGCTTACTGGGTATTGTGTCTTTGTCTCCATAAAAACACTATATGTTGTGCTTTCAAGTCATGCAGCTCAGGCGAACTCATCATGTTGCGTTATCTCACCGAAGATGTGGTCTTTCAGGAGGTTCCTGGAGAAGTGTCTCTGGCCTACACGGTTACCGGATGTCCACTGCGCTGCCCGAGTTGTCACAGTGCGGACAGCTGGGACCCTCAAGGTGGTCGCCCTCTGACGCCTGACTTTCTGATTCAGCGATTGAAAGACTATCGGGGGCTGGTGACCTGTGTGCTCTTTTTCGGTGGTGAATGGCAGCCGTGCGCCTTGCTGGCGTTATTGGCTGCCGCCCAACGTCAGGGAGTACATCGTTGCCTGTACACCGGTCTTGATACGGTCGAGCCCCGCTTACGTCGTCAACTGACGTTTCTTAAAACCGGCCCTTGGGTTCGGGAGTTGGGCGGCCTCGACAGCCCCACCACCAATCAACGCCTTATCGATTTGCGCACCGGCGCAATGCTCAACCATCACTTCCAAGGAGGTCACTCCCATGCTTCAACTCACACCACACCAGATCAATCAGAAACTGAGCTTCATTCAGGAATACTTGCACGCGGATAATGCCGCCGACGGCTCCTGCGTGGATGCCAATGCCAACGTCACGCACAAAAATATCGCCACACTGGAGTCCGAGCTGATGAAAGATGTGTTCATCCAGATCAACCGGGCGAAAGTCAGCCGCAAGATTGCCGAACTGTTTGGTGATGAGCTGGCGGAGGAATACGTTCGTCAGGTTGAGGCGCACGAAATTTATGTGCATGATGAAACCAGCCTCAAGCCCTACTGCGTCTCCATGACGCTGTATCCCTTCCTACGCGACGGGCTGACCAAACTCGGTGGTGAGTCTCGCGCACCGCAGCACCTGGAATCCTTCTGTGGCAGCTTCGTCAACCTGGTGTTCGCTGTCAGTGCTCAGTTTGCCGGTGCCGTGGCCACGGTCGAATTTTTAACCTATTTTGACTATTTCGCCCGAAAAGACTATGGCGACAACTACTTGCGAGACCACCCGAAAGCGATTGCCAACCATCTTCAACACGTGGTCTATGCTATCAACCAGCCGGCCGCCGCGCGCGGTTATCAGAGTGTGTTCTGGAATATTTCGGTATACGATCAGTACTATTTTGAGTCAATGTTTGGTGATTTCGTGTTTCCGGATTTCACCAAACCCGATTGGAACTCGGTGTCACAGTTGCAGGATTTTTTCATGAACTGGTTCAACCGGGAGCGTACAAAGGCGATTCTCACCTTTCCGGTGGTTACGGCCGCTTTGTTGACCAAAGATGGGCGCTGTCGGGACCAACTGTTTGCCAAAAAGCTGGCCGGTGAGCTGAGTGAGGGAAACTCATTTTTCATGTTCATGTCGGACAATGCCGACTCGCTGGCCTCCTGTTGCCGGTTGCGCAGCGAAATTAGTGACAACACCTTCTCCTACACATTGGGTGCGGGCGGGGTGGCCACCGGCTCCATCAACGTGATTACCCTGAACATGAATCGTCTGGTTCAGGATGGCCGCGACCTGGATGTCGAGGTGGACAAAGTACATCGCTATCAAGTGGCCTACCGGGCGTTGATGGAAGAGTATCAGCAGGCTGGCTTGCTAAGCGTTTATGATGCGGGGTTAATCTCGCTCGACAAACAGTTTCTGACCATCGGCATCAATGGCATGGTGGAGGCGGCCGAGTCGCAAGGCTTGGTGCCCGGCAATAACTCTGAATACAAAGCGTTTGTGCAGGGACAATTGAAAGTCATCTACGATGCCAACAAGCGGGCCAAGAAAGAGTGGGGCTATATGTTCAATACCGAATTCGTTCCCGCCGAAAACCTGGGCGTAAAGAATGCCAAGTGGGATCGGGCGGATGGCTACCAGGTACGCAGAGATTGCTACAACTCCTACTTCTATCAGGTTGAAGATGAGTCTACCAACTCATTGGATAAATTGATTTTGCACGGACGAGAGCTAATCGACTATCTTGACGGTGGTTCGGCGTTGCACCTGAACCTGGAGGAGTCTCTGACCGTTGATGGCTATCTCGCCCTAATGGAAACCGCGGCGCGCACCGGCTGCAATTACTTCTGTATCAATGTTCGGATCACCATTTGCAATCGTTGCGAACACATCGACAAGCGAACGCTTGAGGCCTGTCCGGAATGCCATTCGGAGGATATTGATTATGGTACGAGAGTGATCGGCTATTTGAAACGGGTGTCGGCGTTCAGCGCCGGACGCCGTAACGAACATCGGTTACGTCACTACCATCGTTTAGGTAAAGAGGGGAGTGCGGCTCTGGTTCGGTAATCCTGAACGGGACGTACGGGGAAAAAGGGGCGGCTAAGCCGCCCCTGCTTATTTCTCCTTAGAAGTTGTAACGAACGCCGATTTGATAGCGTGCGCCCAGGTCTTCAAGGTACTGCGTCAAACGGGCATCACGGGTCCGCCAGCGAACATTTTCTTCAGTCAGGTTCAAACCTTCCACAAAAACGCTGAACTGGTCGTTGATCTCATACGAGACGCTCATGTCCCATTGATAGTACTCATCGACATAAACCGGGTTATTGGAACCACCCTGGTTGGTCTGACGCAGGAACTCATCGCGCCAGTTCCAGGCCAGACGGGCCTGAATGCCATGCTTTTCGTACATCATTACCAGGTTGGCGGTGTCGCTCAAGCCGAGCAGGGCAAACTGCTCCTCGGTTGGATCAGCGGTATCGTCAAAGCCGATGTCGCCGTCGACGATGGTGTAGTTGGCCTGCACGCCAAACCCGGTGTCACCGAAGAAGTGCTGGAAGGCCAGCTCGGCACCATCAATGGTGGCTTCCTTCTGGTTGATCGGGAAGGTGGTGCGCCACTGAATCAACGGGCTGTCCTCATTTGGCGCAATGTCGTACGTCTGAATCATGTCGGCGACAAAGTCCGGGTCCAGCTGCGAGGCGTTGCCGCTGTCCACTTGAATGGCGTCGGGCCCGGTCGGGAAGTCGTTCGGGTTGTCCAGAATGGCGGTCATGGTAAACAGGCTTTCCGCGTTGACCGAAATACCGCGTGCCTCCAAGGCCTGCTCGGCCTGCTCTACCAATGGCCCGGCACTTGGGTCACGGATGCCAAAGTGCGGCTCGTTGCGTACCCCGGAGCCAATGAAGTTCTCTACGTCTTTGCGGAAGTAGCCGATGGACGCATAGCTGCTGTCATCAAAGTACCACTCTACCGAGAGGTCGATATTAGTGGACTCCAACGGATCCAGCTTGGGATCGTTTTTGCTGGCCGAGGTGATACCGCCCAAGTGCGTGGGGTTGTCCTGCCAGAAATTGCCCACCGATACGAAAAGGTTGCCGTAGTTCGGCCGGGCAATGGTCTGGCTGGCGGAGAAGCGGGCGAGTACATCGTCGGTAACCGAAACACCTACGTCCAGGCTGGGTAGGAGGTTATCATAGCTGTGATCCTCTGCCACAAACGCCTGGTCTTCGGCGTATACGGTGGTCTGGAAGTCATTATCACTCTCCCAGGGTCGATATAGCGGAACTTCCATTAATGCGGATGAGGTCACTTCCGTTTCCTCGTAGCGCAGGCCGAGCAGAACGTCGGTCTCAAAGCCGCCCAGGTCAAAGGTATTGTCATACTGAACGAATGCGGCGGTAATCTCTTCGGTTACCTGATTGTCGTTGGGGTGTTGGCTGAGCGCGGAGCAATCCCAGTCGCCATCGTAATCGCCGTAGATGCCCAACGATTGCTGGCACAGGCCGTACACGTCAATGGCCCGCATGCCGATGGTGCTCATTCTGGAGGTGTCGTAGTCGTCGTACTGAGCGGCGAAGTTGAATGGTTTGAGAATGTTGTACAGCTCTCCGGGGTTGCTGACGTTCCAGTTGCCCAGTTGGACCTGGCGGTTGGAGTTCTGTTGGCGCATCTCCATTTCGCGGTATTCCAGGCCGAAGTCCACCGTGGCGTCATCAAATGCCTGACTACCACCGAACTGTACCTGGGTGATGTCCATTTCCTGGGAGGCGTAGAACACGCGGCCCTGTTGGGTGCCGAAGTCGGGTTCGTCAAAGCGCCCGTTATCGTTGGTGTTGTCATCGTCCCAGTCGTAGGCGCCCTGAGGCAGGTCTCCGCCGAATCAGAAGTACTGGCGCTCACCAACCGGAGCGCCCACACTCATGGCGATTTCGCCAGCCTGTCCAGGACCGTCAGGCATGTTGTCCATGCTGGAGTCGTGGGCATCAAAGTTCAGGGTCAGGGATTCATTGACCAACCATTCAGTGTTGAAGCCAAACGAATGCAGAGTGTTGTTCTGCTCGCGCCACTGCTGTTCGTAACCCATGTCTTTGTTGTTCAGCGTTTCCTGAATATACAGAGGCACGGCGATCTCGCCCGAGCTGTCGAAATCAACCTGTTCCACGCTGGAACCGTTCCCGATCCAAAGCGCCCATTCGCCGCGGTGCTCGGCAATCTGCATATCGGCGTAGGTGTAATCGACGGTAACGGTCACATCATCGCGAGGGGCAAACTGGGCGGTCACTTGAGCGTTAGCACGGTCCCGGCTGCGTTCGGAATAAGCCCAGCGGAAATCATTGGGGCGTGCGAAGAGTTGGCCATCTTTCGGTTCTCCGTTGATATCTGCGGCGATATTACCGTCGCCATCGCGAATCCAGCTGAACCCCTGGTTCTCGCCTGCGGCGTGTGCTTCGGCATCCCAGTAAGCCATGTTCCAGTTATTTTCAGCGGCATTGGCTGCGGCGGAATCCCGTTTGGAGTAGCTGGCGGTAACGGCCAGGCCCACGGTGTTGTCGCTGTTTTTCCAGCTGAACAAGCCAGAGACTTCGGGCGTGAAGTCTTCGCCGCTGTCGCCAACGGTGGTGTCGTGCATGCCCTTGGCGCTCAGGGAAACCTCCAGGGGGTCGTTCTCCAGAGGTTTGGTGGTGGTGATGTCCACGGTGGCGCCAATGCCGCCGGTGGGTACCGAAGCGCGACCGGTTTTGTACACGCTGACACCGGCGACGCTTTCGGATGCCAGGTTGGCAAAGTCAAACGCGCGGGTGGCGCCGCCGGAGGTACCGCCGGCGCCGCTGCCGCCGCCGTAGGTGTATCCGGCGGGCAGGGTGCGGCCATTGAGTGTCACCATATTGTTGGCGGCACCAAAGCCACGCACGGTAATCTGGGAGCCTTCGCCGTTGACGCGGTCAATAGAGACGCCGGTGATCCGCTGCAGGGATTCGGCCAGGTTGGCGTCTGGGAACTTACCAATATCCTCGGCGGAAATGGCGTCAACGACGCCCGAGGAATCCCGCTTGATGTCCATGGCGCGATCGAGTGAGGCGCGTAAGCCGGTAACGACGATCTCCTCTAACTGACCGGCCTCCTGCGCCAAGGCGGAAGTACCGAAGGTGGTGCCGACCAGGGCGGCAATACTGGCCGACAGTAACCGTTTTTTAACCAAACTGCGGTTTGTGTTCATTGGATCCTCCAATTTTTATATCGAGTGTTATTGCTTATAGTGCTCGTATTGAGAACAGTGTCCTTCATTGCATCTATCTGCAGGAGGCCTTGGGACGCCTCCAGGCAGAGACTCCAAAATGAACTCATATAGTCGTTAAGTCTATTAGTCTGGTTGGGTAGCCAATGTCGCAGTGAAGTTACCCTTGAGGAGGCAGCGACGCTTACGGCATAAGGAATGGTCGGGTTGCCGACGATGGGGAATGGTCTAGCCTGAGGGCGGTGAGGTATTGTTAGGGTTCAGGACAACACTGAGACCAGGTATTGTTCCTTTTATTGGCTTGTCTAATGGCAGGCACCCGCGACATGGACTGTCCGGGCCCCTCTTTTTGATTGGGTGTGTTTTAGCCGTGGCTGATCTGCAGCGGCGTACCTTTGCAGTCGAAAGCCAGAAAGTTGTTGATCATCCCATTGCGAATGGCATGAATGACTTTCTCAATAGCGTCGTCTATTGCCTTGGGGGTTGGGAGTTTTCCATCTGTTCCGGGAAGCGCCGCAACAAACACCGCATCCCATTCATCACTCGCCTGTTTAGCCTCCTCGACCAATGCTGAGAAGTTGGCCAACTCGTCGGGGCGTTTGTCGATGCCCGCCAGTGGTGCCAAGTGGCCTCCGTGCCCATTTTCGAAATCTCTGGCCTGTTGCTCGGTGTGACCGTGAGGCAACTCTCGTCGGGCGAGCACCAGTATCAGTTTTTGCGGTTCGGGTTGGGACCGCGCAATGGAGAGAAAGTCATCGAAGTGGTTTAGTTCAAAGGTGCTCATAGTAAACGGATCACTGTTATCAACGGGTGGAAGAGGTATGTCTGCCCATTGTGCACACTTTCGGGGTGAACTGTGATTCCTCTAAAGGGGTAGACCCATGGGGGAATATCGCATAACGGGTCAGCGCAGTAGGCTAGGGGTCCCGGTTGGTATTCCCCTAGCAGCTGTGCCACCGGGACTCAAAGGCCTCTGGTGCAGGGATTGCACCCTTTTTTGAGCTCGTTGGAACGATCACGCCACCATCCGGCTGATAAAGCGGTAGGCGGGTGCGGGGATCAGTTGTTCGGGGTCCTGACTGTCGAGGAAATTTTTTAGTGCCAGTCCCAGTTCGGTATCACCCTCAATGGCCAGTTTACGGCGAAAGAACAGTGTGTCGGGATCAACCTGGCCGGCCATGATTTGCAGCAGTGATCGGGTATCGGCCCGAAAGGTCACGTCGGGCGCCACAGGCTTGAGCGAAACGTGTAGCCGTTGGCCGAGCAGCGTCACCGCGAAGTCCAGGTTAATATCCGGCACGGTGATCCGCGCCTGTCGGCCGCGCAGAAAATCCAGCTCGCCCCGGCACAGCGCCTCTGAAAAAGAGTGGTTCAGGCCGATGCCCAACGTGTGTCGGCGAATGGCCTGGGGGATGAGTGGTTGGGCCACTTTGGCGCATTGAATAAGCTGGCGGAGTGATGGGCGAAATGATGCTGAACGGGATTGCATGGTAGTCATAGTGGGGCACCTCCTGAGCGGGCATGCTAGCAAACCCGGGGGGCGTCGCCACTCGCCCAAAATAGGTACCGTTTTTAAACAGAGGTAAACGCCGATGGAATTACTTTGTCCCGCAGGGAGCCTGCCCGCGCTGAAAACCGCCCTGAAAGAGGGGGCCGATGCCGTCTACGTGGGCTTGCGCGGTGATACCAATGCCCGGCACTTTGCCGGCCTCAATCTCGACACCCTGGGGCTGCGCGATGCCGCCCGGGAAACCCATCGGCAGGGGCGGCGGTTGCACGTGGCGATCAATACCTTTGCCCACCCGACACAATGGGACAGTTGGCAACAGGCGGTGGATGAAGCCGTCAAGGCCGGGGCGGACGTGTTGATCATCGCCGATATGGCGGTACTGGCCTACGCGGCCGAGCGCCATCCCGAGGTGGAGCGGCACCTGTCGGTGCAGGCCTCGGCCACCAATGCGGCGGCCATTGATTTTTACCAGCAGGCCTATGGCGTCAGTCGTGTGGTGTTGCCGCGAGTGCTGTCCATGAAACAGGTGTCGGCACTGGCGCACACCGTGAGTACCGAGCTGGAGGTGTTCGCTTTTGGCAGTCTGTGCATTATGGCTGAGGGGCGCTGTTATCTCAGCTCCTACATGACCGGCGAGTCCCCTAATAACTCCGGCGCTTGCTCGCCCGCCAAGTTCGTCCGCTGGGAGGAGAAGCGGGGCGTCCTGGAGTCCCGCCTGAATGGTTACCTGATTGACCGCTTTGCCGGCGGCGAGAACGCCGGTTATCCCACCCTGTGCAAAGGTCGCTTCGAGGTGGACGGCGAGCGCTACCACGCCCTGGAGGAACCGACCAGCCTCAACACCCTGAGCCTGTTGCCCGAGCTGTACCGCGATGGCATCAAGGCGGTGAAGATCGAGGGTCGCCAGCGTAGTCCCGCGTATGTCGGCCAGGTTACCCGGGTGTGGCGTCAGGCCATCGACCGGTTGCTGGAAGATCCGACCCGCTATCAGGTACATCAGGACTGGGACCACACCCTGGCGGGCCTGTCCGAAGGGCATCAGACCACCATCGGGGCCTACCACAGGAGCTGGCGTTAATGTTAAAGCTGAATATCGGACCGATTTTGTACTTCTGGCCCAAAGAGCAGGTCCAGCGTTTTTACACCGCAGTGGCCGAGTCGGATGCTGATTGCGTCTACCTGGGCGAAACCGTGTGCCCCAAGCGGAGGGAGCTGAAGTTGGACGACTATATGGCCCAGGCGCACCAGCTGCGTGAGGCCGGCAAGGAGGTAGTGCTATCCACCATGACCCTGCTGGAATCCCCCGCCGACCTGCGCGAGCTGCGCCGCTACTGCGACAACGGTGAATTCGCCCTGGAGGCCAATGACATCGGCGCGGTGGGTCTGCTGCGCGAGGCGGGGCTTCCCTTCGTCGCCGGAGCCGCGATCAACTGTTACAACCCCCAGACCCTGCGCCAGTTGGTGCAGTTCGGCATGCAACGCTGGTTGATGCCGGTGGAACTGTCCCGAGAGTGGCTGTCGGAGATACTGAGTCACCCGGATATTGAGGATATCCGCAGCAGCTTTGAGGTCGAGGTGTTTGGCTTTGGGCACTTGCCCCTGGCTTGGTCGGCACGCTGCTTTACCGCCCGCTCGGAAAATCGGCCCAAAGATCAATGTGACTTGTGCTGCATCAAATACCCGTCGGGCCGTCCCGTTTACAATCAGGAAGGCGAGCGGCTGTTTGTGCTCAATGGTATTCAGACCCAGTCCGGAGACCGGTACAATCTGGTGGCCGAGGTGCCGCACATGGCCGGGCTGGTGGACGCGGTGCGCCTCAGCCCGGAGCCCGAGGGCACCCTGGAGTGGCTCGCCCGGTTTCGGGCCGCCAGCCGGGGCGATGCCCAGGCGCGCGCCGAGCAGGACGTCAACGGCTATTGGCACAAGATGGCTGGCATCGTACAGGTAGCCTGATGACGGCTACCCCTTATCTCCGAATTTCAATGATTTTAAAGAGGCGGACGAATGACAGAACAATCCAAGGACATTGCCGAGCCGACGGTCGAACTTCAACCCGCGTCCCTGGACATCTGGGACCAGAAATACCGTCTGAAAGACCACCAGGACCAGCCGGTGGATCAGACCATCGACGCCACCTGGGAGCGGGTGGCCCAGGCGCTCGCGGAGATCGAACCCAGGCGCAAGGCCCACTGGCGCCAGGAATTTCTCTGGGCGCTGCGCAACGGCGCCATCCCCGCCGGGCGGATTATTTCCAATGCCGGGGCCCAGGCCTATAAGCCCGCCACCTCCACCATCAACTGCACCGTCTCCGGCACGATCGGTGACTCCATGGAAGACATCCTGTATAAAAATCTCGAAGCCGGGCTGACCCTGAAAGCCGGTTGCGGCATCGGCTACGAATTTTCCACACTGCGACCCAAAGGCGCCTACGTGGCCGGCGCCGGTGCCAACACCTCCGGGCCGCTGTCGTTTATGGATATCTACGACAAGATGTGCTTTACCATTTCCTCCGCCGGTGGCCGGCGCGGCGCCCAGATGGCCACCTTTGACGTGCACCATCCGGACGTCAGCGAATACATCCGCGCCAAGCGCGAGGCCGGGCGTCTGCGCCAGTTCAACCTGTCGCTGCTGATTACCGATGACTTTGTGCAAGCGGTCAAGGCCGATGCCTCTTGGCCGCTGAGTTTCCCCATCACCGAGGACGACCTCAAGCGCGAAGGCCTGAACGGTGATGACCCCGAGCAGGTGGTCTGGCGGCGCCTCGATCACGTGTCCGAAAAATACCTGCGTAACGATGACGGCGAGATTGCCTGCAAGGTCTACAAGAAAGTCCCGGCGCGGCAACTGTGGAACCAGATCATGCGTTCCACTTACGACTTCGCTGAGCCAGGTTTTATCCTGATCGATCGGGTCAACCAGTGGAACAACAACTGGTTCTGTGAAGACATCCGCGCGACCAACCCCTGCGTCACCGCCGATACCTGGGTTCACACCTCGGAGGGGCCGCGCCAGGTCAGTGAACTGGTGGGGCGCCCATTTACTGCGAGGGTGGACGGTACCCACTACGCATCCGGCGAGGAAGGCTTCTTCGTCACCGGCGATAAACCGGTGTTCGAACTGTCCACGCGCGAAGGTTATACCGTGAAGCTGACCGATGACCACAAAGTGCGCAAGGTCGCTTCCAAAAGCCGCTGGTCGGAAACGCTCGACTGGGTGCCCGCTGAACAGCTGGAACCGGGCGATCAGATCGTCCTGCACAACCATCGGGCGATGCCGGACTGGTCCGGCGACGGTAGCCGGGAAGAGGGCTACCTGATGGGTTTGCTGGTGGGCGACGGTACGCTGAAAAGCGACAAAGCCGTTCTGTCGGTGTGGCCGGGACAACAGGCAGTGGGAGACTCCCCCCAGGCACACCCGGTCATGGCCGAGGCGCTGCGCTGCGCCCGCACTCTGCCGCACTGGGCGGACTTCAGAGGTTGGATCGAAGTGCCCGGCCGGGGAGAATACCGTCTGGCCACGGGCGCCATCAAACAGCTGGCCGAAGGCCTGGGCATGACGCCCGGCAACAAAATGATTACCCCCGCGCTGGAAACACGCTCCAGTGAATTCTATCGCGGCTTCTTGCGCGGATTTTTCGATGCCGATGGTTCGGTGCAGGGCTCTCAGCAGAAGGGCGTCAGCGTGCGTCTGGCCCAGTCCGATCTGCCGCGGCTGAAGGCGGTTCAGCGCATGCTGTTGCGCCTCGGCATTGCAGCCCGTCTTTATCAGAATCGTCGCCCGGCCGAGCACCGTGCTCTACCGGATGGCCGGGGTGGCCAGCAAGCGTATGCCACCGTCGCCCAACACGAGTTGGTCATCAGTGGCGATAATCTGCCGACCTTTATGGAACGGGTGGGCTTTTCCGACATCGTCAAAATGACCCGCCTGAAAAATGCCCTGGGTAGCTACAAGCGCACCCTGAACCGCGAGCGGTTTATGGTGACTGTCAAAGGTCTGGCGCCTGTGGGAACCGAAACCGTTTACGACGTGCAGGTTCCCGGCATCAACGCCTTTGATGCCAATGGGCTCTACGTGCACAACTGCGGTGAGCAGCCTCTGCCCCCCTATGGCAGTTGTCTGCTCGGCTCTGTCAATCTTACCCAGTGCGTAAAGCATCCCTTTACCGAGCAGGCGGAATTCGATTGGGAAAAGTTCCGCAAGCTGGTCTCCATCTTTACCCGCATGTTGGATAACGTGGTGGAAATCAATGGGCTGGCGCTGGCAGAGCAGCGCCGGGAGATTGAGCGCAAGCGCCGCCACGGCATGGGCTTTCTGGGGCTGGGTTCGGCCCTGACCATGCTCACCATTCCCTATGGCAGTCCCGTGTCCATCGCGTTTACCGAACAGGTGAGCAAAGAGCTGGCGCTGGCCGGTTGGCGCGAGTCGTTGAATCTGGCCAAAGAAAAAGGCCCGGCGCCCATCATGGCGGAAACCTTCGAGGTCACGCCTATCATGCTGGCCAAGCAACCCGAGCTGGCCAAAGAGTACAAGGTGGGCGATCAGGTGCCCGGTAAAGTGCTCTGGGCAAAATACAGCCGTTATATGCAACAGGTGGCCGAGGAAGATCCGTCACTGGTGGAGGCGCTGGCGGACACCGGTGGCCGCTTTACCCACCACTCTTCCATTGCGCCCACGGGCACCATTTCCCTGTCCCTGGCGAATAACGCCAGTAACGGTATTGAGCCCAGTTTTGCGCACCACTACGCGCGCAATGTGATCCGCAGTGGCAAGAAAACCAAGGAGAAAGTGGATGTGTTCTCCTACGAACTGCTGCGCTATCGCCAGCTGGTCGAGCCCAAGGCCAAACCTTACCCGCAGCCGGGGGAGACCGGTCTGCCAGAGTACTTTGTGGTATCCGACCAGATCACTCCTGAGCAGCATGTGGATGTGCAGGCCGCGGCACAGAAATGGATTGACTCCTCCATTTCCAAAACCATCAACGTGCCCACAGAAATCGCCTACGACCGGTTCAAGGACATTTACCTGTACGCCTACGAGAAAGGGCTGAAGGGCTGCACCACATTCCGCTTCAACCCGGAAGCCTTCCAGGGTGTGTTGGTGAAAGAGCAGGATCTGGAAAACACCACCTATGTGTTTGAGCTGGAGGACGGTCAAAAGCTCGAACTGAAGGGCAACGAAGAGGTGGAGTACGACGGCGAAATGCACACCGCCGCCAACCTGTACGAGGCCTTGAAAGAAGGTTATTACGGCAAGTTTTAATTGGAGCAGTCTGTATGAACGCCAAAGTTATTGACAAAAAAATCACCGGCTTCTCCATCAAAAAGCCGGAGCCCGAGAAAGAGCCGGACATCGAGCGCATGCACGAGAAGTTCGAGCGCCCGGAAACCCTCGAAGGCAGCACTTACAAGATCAAGACGCCGCTGTCCGACCACGCCCTGTACATCACTATCAACGATGTGGTGCTGAACCCGGGCACCGACCACGAAGTACGCCGGCCCTTCGAGATTTTCATCAACTCGAAGAACCTGGAGCATTTTCAGTGGGTGGTGGCGCTGACCCGCGTCATCTCCGCGGTGTTCCGCAAGGGTGGGGATGTCACCTTCCTGGTGGAGGAGCTGAAAGCGGTATTTGACCCGCAGGGCGGCTACTTCAAATCCGGCGGCCGCTTCATGCCCTCGCTGGTGGCGGAGATCGGCGACGCCATTGAAACCCACATGAAGCGCATCGGCCTGATCCAGGACGAAGCGCTATCCGAAGCGCAGCGGGAGGTGCTCAAGGAGAAGCAGGTGGAGTACGAGCAGAAGCATCACATCGAGCATGGCAGTGATGAGTTTCCGCCCACCGCAACCTTGTGTCTCAAGTGCCATACCAAAGCGGTGATCATCATGGATGGTTGTAAAACCTGCCTCAACTGCGGGGCGTCCAAGTGCGGCTGAGCCTCGACTGAGGCTCAGTTGATTTACGTCAAGGCGGATGTGTGCAGTCAGCGTAAAGTAACTTCACACGTTGTCAGCTTTGGAATTCACTATGGACGACACACAGAAACCGCTGGTCTATGCCTGCTCGGGCCGCTCCAATGTGGCCCAGTTGGCGAACGATATTGCCGTGGTGATGGACCGGGAAGGCCACGCTGAAATGTCCTGCATCGCGGGCGTGGGTGGCGATGTACCGAGTCTGGTCAAGGTCGCCAAATCCGGCCGGGATATCTGCGCCATCGACGGCTGCGCCCTGGCCTGCGTCAAGCACTCCCTGGCCCGCCACGGCGTAACGCCCAAGTGGCATATTGAGCTCACGACCAAGGGCATCAAAAAGCGGAGTCACGAAGGGTGCTCCATTCAGGAGCATTACGATGTGTTGCGCAGTGTGTATAGCGAGTTGGGGATTATCGCGACGGGGGAGTAGCGTACTCTCCTACCGCATCAAATGCCCCACAAAATTACAAGGCCCCTGCCGAGCATCCAGCTGCGGCTGCAACAACTTCGTCCATCCTGTGCGGCAGGCCCCGGTCGACCCGGGCAGACAGGCAATCAAGGTATGATTCGCCAACCCCGCCAACGCTCGAGACTGAATGGTCGACGTGCCAATCTCCCCCCAGGAAATCTGCCGGAACATCTCCCCAAACCCTTCCACTTCTTTATCAAACAACGGCTTCATCGCCTCGGGGGTCGAATCCCGGTCGGTAAACCCGGTGCCACCGGTGATCAGGACCACATGCACGTTGGCATCGGCGATCCAGACGGACACCTGGGCGCGAATCTGATAAATATCGTCTTTCAATAAGGCGCGGTCGGCGAGGGTATGGCCCTCTTCCTGCAGAGCGTCCACCAGGTACTGACCCGAGGTGTCGTTCTCAAAGGTGCGGGTATCGGAAACGGTCAGAACCGCAATGTTCAGGGGTTTCATTTCCGAGGGTAAGGCGTGTGCCATTAACAGCTACTCCGTAACAATCTATTGAATCAGGTAAAAGTTTAACCGCCGATCATCGCCAGCTGCCGGGTCGAGCCGGGGTTCTGCTCGTGCAGGTGATGGCTGAAATCTTTGCCCTTGATGGCTTCCCGCAAAAACGCCATCACCGGCTCCGGATCATCGGACTGCAACAGGTGGCGCAGGCTCTGGTGCTCATCGACAAACAGGCACAGGAACAGCTGCCCCTGACTGGAGACGCGCAGACGGTTGCAGGTGGCGCAGAAGTCTTTGCTATAGGGCATGATCATGCCGATGCCGCCGGCGTAATCCGGGTGCCAGAATTCCCGGGCGGGGCCGGAGTCCCGGCCGCGGAGTCGCTCCTGCCAGCCCTGGGTGCGCATGCGCTCAATCACTTTATCGCCGCTCAAGTGGTGGCGATCAAAAAACTCGGCGTTGTCCCCGGTCTGCATCAACTCGATCATGCGCAGGGTGATGGGCCGGTCTTTCACAAAGTCGATAAAGTCATCCAGCGCATCGTCGTTGTAGTGCTTCATCAACACGCTGTTGACCTTGATGTTGGGAATGCCCAGCTCGGCCGCACGCTCCAGCCCCTTGAGAATTTCCTGCAGTTTGTTGTGACCGGTGATCATCTCAAACTTGGCGTGATCCAGGCTGTCGATGCTCACGTTGAGCGCATCCAAGCCCGCCGCGTGCCAGGCGTCGATGTCCTTGGTCAAACGGTAGCCATTGGTGGTCATGGCCACGGTTTCAATACCGGGGGTCTGCTTGCACAGTCGGATGATCTCGGTCAGATCTTTGCGCAGGGAGGGCTCGCCGCCGGTAATGCGCACTTTGCGCATGCCCAGGCGGGCAAAGGCATTCACTAGACGACGGATTTCGTCGAGGGTCAGGTCCTGAGCGCGGGCATCGGGGCCACAATCGGTCCCGTCCGGCAGGCAGTAGTCGCACCGAAAGTTGCACACTTCGGTAACGGACAGGCGCAAGTAACTGAAGCGCCGATCAAAAGAGTCAGTCAGCATAGAAACACCTTTCCAAGCGCGGGAGGCGGCCCGGTTTCCCGAACGGCCCCGGTTACCTTGGCTCACCCGGTTGGATGAGTGGGTAACGGCCCATGGACCCTAGCGTTGCCTTAGGTCAATGGGCTCGGTGTGAGTGTATGGTTAAGTCTAGCGCAAAACAGCGCGGTTTGTTTATGGCTCCGAGGTATAACCCCGCCTACCTCCTCATGGGTAGTTGGCACTTTTCGGTGGAAGTTTTGAGTCAAATCAACCACTTAGCATGCGCGTGCCGTTAGTATGCGCGGGTTTTTGTCCGCTGTGATGCCCAATTCCTGAGGATCTTTGCCCAATGCCCCTGTTCGCCCCTGAACTTCTGTCTCCCGCCGGCAGCCTGCGCGCCATGCGCCTGGCCTTTGCCTACGGTGCCGATGCGGTCTACGCCGGTTTGCCACGCATGAGCCTGCGGGTGCGCAATAACAGCTTTGATCACGAGGCCCTGGCACAGGGCATCAGTGAGGCGCACGCCCTGGGCAAGCGCTTTTATGCGGTGACCAACGTGGCGCCGCACAACAACAAGGTCCGCACCCTGATCAAGCATCTGGCGCCGGTAGTGGACATGGGGCCGGACGCCCTGATCGTCTCCGATCCTGGAGTCATCTGGCTGGTCCGCCAGCAGTTTCCCGGCATGCCCATGCACTTATCGGTCCAGGCCAATACGGTCAACTGGGCGGCGGTCAAATTCTGGCAGGAGCAGGGCATCGAGCGGATCATCCTGTCCAGGGAACTGGGCATCGAGGAGATCGGAGAAATCCGCGAGCAGGTGCCGGACATGGAACTGGAGGTCTTTGTTCACGGAGCCCTGTGCATGGCCTATTCCGGGCGCTGCATGCTCTCGGGCTACTTCAACCACCGCGACCCGAATCAGGGCGCCTGCACCAATGCCTGTCGCTGGAAGTACGAGGCCAAACCCGCTCGGGAAGATGAGATAGGGCAGTGGGAGCCGGTGGTGATTGAAGACAAGATCCGCCCCGGCGAATTGATGCCCATGGATGAAGACGAGCACGGCAGCTACATCCTCAACTCCAAAGACCTGCGCGCCGTGGAGTATGTGGAGCAGCTGACGCGTATGGGCGTGCACTCGCTCAAAATCGAGGGGCGCACCAAGTCGCCCTACTATGTGGCCCGCACCGCCCAGGTCTACCGCCGCGCCATCGACGATGCCGTCGCCGGGAAAGCTTTTGACCGGAGCCTGCTGTTTGAGCTGGAAGGCCTGGCCAACCGAGGCTACACCGCCGGCCTGCTGGACCGCCACGCCCGCCCCGAAACCCTGCAGAACCTGGAACGTGCGCACCACAACGGTGCCCAGCAGTGGGTGGCCGAGCCCAAGGCGAGGGTGGGGGACTGGTATGAAGTCGAAGCCAAAAATGGCTTCTCCGTAGGTGAGCGGCTTTACCTGCTGACGCCCGAGGGCAATCACCTCTTTGAGCTGACCGCGCTGCAGGATAAAACCGGTACCCCGATAGAACGCGCCCCGGGCTCGGGCCACCGCGTCCGCCTGCAACTCCCGGTGGATTGCGATCCGGAAACCGCCCTGCTGGTTAAAAACCTGGTGTAGGGCGGATAAGCGCGGAGCGCGCATCCGCCGTTGCCGGACGCGGCGTTCGGGTGTTGCGTTACGCTTGTTACGGCGGATGCGCGCTCCGCGCTTATCCGCCCTACGCGACCTCCGGACTGTCCGTCGGCTGACGGCCTAACTGGAGGTGTGGAGCGGATCGGTCAGGCGTTCGCAGCCGAGCCCATCCGCTGTGACAGACGTCAACCCTGTTTATAACCAATCTTGATAGTCGTTCTGCTCCGCTATTAAAAACGCTTCCTTCCCAATTACGAAAAGTTTCGTAGAATAAATACGAAATACTTCGTAATTAAGGAGCCCCGATGCCCAAGTCGTCCCGTTCAACCCCAACTCGCTCGGAAATGCAGATCCTGGAGCAGCTCTGGCAGTGTCGTGAGGCCACCGCCCAGACCATTCACGACGCCCTGGGCGGTGAGCGCTCGGTGGGCTACACCGGCACGCTCAAACTGATGCAGCTGATGCACCAGAAAGGGCTTCTGGGGCGGCGGCGCGAAGGGCGTAGCCACGTGTACTATCCCCTGGTGGAAGAACAGGACACCAAAGCCTCGCTGCTCAGCTCATTTATCGATACCACCTTTTCAGGTTCCGCCAGCAAACTGATGATGCACCTGCTGGGCAATAAAACCGTGTCCCGTCAAGAACTGGACGAAATACGGGAATACCTCGATCGGATTGAGGAGGACAAGTCATGAACTGGCTGACCCAATGGATGGGCGAGACGTTTGTTTACGCCCTGGGGTGGACCCTATTGCACTCCCTGTGGCAGAGCGCCCTGGTGGCCGTCAGCTTGGCGCTGGTGTTGACGGTGACACCTCGCTGGTCGGCCAATGCCCGTTACCTGAGTGGCGTGGTGGCCCTGGGGATCGTCATGGTGCTGAGCGCACTGACTTACAGTCGCTACTACGCGTTGGTGGAAGTGGCGCTGGTTGAAGCCGCTGCCGTCCCCGAGCCGGTACTGACCGACTCCGGTTCGCTGTTCTCGCCGGCGGTGTGGGCCCAGTGGATCAACCGCCACATGTCGACCATCTTGCTGCTCTGGATGTTGGGTTTCGCCCTTTCTATGGCTCGATATTGCGGCGGGCTGCTTTACTGCTATCGCCTGAAAAACCGGCTGAGTCATCCGGCATCGTCGCCGTGGCAGACACGGGTCAATGCCCTGGGGAGCCGCATCGGAGTCGGAAGGGATGTGGTGCTGCGGCTCAGCGAACGTCTGGAAGGACCTTGCGTTGTTGGTCACCTGAAGCCGGTGGTTCTGTTGCCCGCTGCACTCCTGACCCAGATGAGTCGTGATGAATTGGAGGCGATTTTGCGGCATGAATTGGCGCATATCCGTCGCAACGACTACCTGGTCGGTTTGATTCAAAGCCTGATCAAAACCCTGTACTTCTTTAACTGGCTCGTGCTTTGGATCAGTGCGCAGATCGATCGCGAGCGGGAAAATGCCTGCGACGATATCGCTGCTGACGGTTGTAAAAGCCGGATTTTTTACGCCGAGACTCTGGCCCGATTTTCCTCGCTGAAAATGGGCGACTCGGCTTCCAATGATGGAGAACTTACCATGGCTATAAATGGAAAGCACCCGCACCTACTCGCCCGTATTCGTCGGCTGTTTGAGCCCGCGACGTCTACCGCACGTCCGTTTGAAGGGCTGGTGTCCAGCTTGCTGCTGGTGGCGCTGGGGTTGTTCTTGAGTATGCACTCCCAAGCCGAGGACCAATACCCCGACATTGAAACCCTGGACGATGCCTCGGTGGAAAGCCTGATCGACACCTTTCGTTCGCAGTTGATAGACGCCGACGATGAGCCCCATTTTGTGACCACGCTGGTGCCGACCTCGGATTATCAGGCCTTGTCGGATCAGGAGCGGGCGGCGTTCGTTCGACACTTCAAAGCGGCGTTGTGGAAGGATCGTTATCGCGACAAAGAGCGTCCTCCGTTCTACAGTCATCTCAATGAGGAAGAGTGGTTGGAGGCGCGGCAGGTGTTGCTTGAGCAACATTATGCGCACTTCCTTCGGGCGCTGGAGGGTAAACTGGTTCGACTGGAAGAGCATGACGCCCGGGTGTCTGATCAATCTGATAAAATTCGTTTCGCGACATATGAGGGGGGACGAATGGAGGCGGAAGTTCCCGTCGGTTCAATTCGAGCGTTGCAAAATCAACCAGGCGAGTCAGTGGAGGCCGGCCCTTTTTCTCTACGCGCTTTGAACGATGGCAGCCTGCTCTTGACCCTTCGACGGGGGGAGCAGATGCCGGATTTCGTCACCTCGCGCAAGGTAGGATCGGAAGACTTTTCCGGTGATGGAGCCTTGGCGGGAAAGATGAAATTCTTTTCATATAATGATGACCCCAAGCAGGGGCACATTCGATCGTTCGCGGCTACCTCTGACTTTTATCAGGTGTGGTTGGGCAAAGAAGCTGTTGAATCTGTGTTAACTGGTCAGGACGCGGAAGGCTATAGCGCACTGCTTGGGTTTCGGGCCAGTCGAGAAGGCCTAATGGAAATAGCGTTTGATCCCGAGCCTGAACAATACCTTTCCAACCGCTTGATGATGTTTATGGATAGCGACAAGTTACCCTTTTTGGAAGAGCTGGAGAAAGAGCTTGCAAGTCTGCTCGCCAAGCTGCCCAGCGACTTGCATTCCTACCTCTATCAGGAAAAGCATTTAGAGCGTCATTTCCAAGCGTGGTCATTGCAAACAGGCGTTGTTATGAGTGACCGACAAAAACGGACATTCACCGTAATCTTCCAGAAAATGAGAGCCGATTTTTTGCTTGAGGCGGTGCAAGACCCGGAGCGTGATGCGCTGGAGATGGCTCACCATTCCATATCGGTCTGGGCCGATGAGTTCAACTGGGTAAATATTTATCCTGCTCACAAGGAGCCCGACGCACTCTTTGACTTGATCATTGAAGACAAGACGATTACGGAAGCCGTAGCCCAGGTCGCCGAGGTGTGTGAGGGCATCGAACGCCCTGAGGGGTACGAGTTGGTTACCCAGCCGGTGTCATTGTACGGCTATGAAACGCATTGTGAGCAATGGCAGGGGGTGTTTGAACAATTGGTGGAAAACCATGCCGATCTCGCTGCGCGATAGTTGATCGGCTAAACCCTAGCGCTTTGCCCGGGCTTGTCCCGGGCTTTTTTGTTACCGAGTGATGAACGAAACGATCTCCTATCTAACCGGTAGTATCCGTAGGGCGGATCGGTCCGACGTTTCGGAGTGCAACGCACGCATCCGCCGTTGCCAAGCTTGAAGCATTGGGTGACGCGTACCGTTTTGTTGCGGCGGATGCGGCCTCCGGCCTTATCCGCCCTACGCGGCCTCCGAGCTATCCGTAGGGCGGATCGGTCCGACGTTATGGAGCGCGGAGCGCGCATCCGCCGTCATGAGGTGGCCGTGCCGCTGAAGTAGGGCACCCATGTGGTGCCGTTTGAATCAGGTAATAAACCGATCAAAGGGAATGACGGTGACGGGCTCGCCGGCTTCGACTTTGCCTCGTTCGGCTTCGAGCACGGCATAGGCGTTGGCGCCAAGGAAGGAGGTGAGTACACCGGAGCCCTGGGCGCCGTTGCTGTCGATCTGGTTTTCGCCATCGACGCAGCGCAGGGTCGCGCGTTGGAAGTCCTGTCGGCCCGGGCGTTTTTTGTAACCGCTGGCGGCTTTGGCGGTCAGCTGCAAAGGCGGTTCCGGTGCTTCGCCGGCCATGGTGCGCAGGATGGGCAGTGCCAACTGGTGCAGGGTGACCATGGAGGACACCGGGTTGCCGGGCAGGCCAAAGAATACCGCCTTACCAAGGTGCCCAAAGGCAAAGGGTTTGCCGGGTTTGATGGCCACTTTCCAGAAGCCGATCTCCCCCAGTTCGCCGAGAATGTCTTTGACATAATCCGCATCGCCTACCGATACACCGCCGCTGGAAATGATGGCGTCGGCTTCTGCTCCCGCGCGTTCGAAAGCGGCGCGGATCTGGTCTGGCTGATCAGGAATCAGGCCCAGGTCCAGCACCTCGACGTTCAGGCGTTGAAGAATGGCGATCAGACCGTAGCGGTTGCTGTCGTAAATGTGGCCATCCTTCAGCGGTTGTCCCGGCGGAGTAAGTTCATCGCCGGTGGACAGCACTGCGACCTTGAGGCGTCGCTTGACCGTGGCCTCGGCCAAGCCCAGGGAGGCGAGCAGGGCAATATCCACGGGACCGAATCGATAGCCGGAGGGAAACACTTCCTGGCCTTGCGTGATGTCCTCGCCGGCGCGACGAATGTTCTCGCCCGTGGAGGGTGCTTTCATCACGTGAACGCTATCGCCGTCGACTTCGGTATTTTCTTGCATGACCACCGCATTGGCACCGGCGGGAATCGTGGCCCCGGTGGTAATGCGTACGCATTGCTCCGCGTTAAGTTCACCGTCGAAGTGATGCCCGGCCAGTGATTGTCCGACCAGCTTCAACACTTGTCCGGCATCTTCGGCGCGCAGAGCGTAGCCATCCATCGCCGAGTTGTCGTAGCCGGGGACATTAAAACCGGCGTGTACCGGCTCGGCGGTGACCCGGTCGAGCAGCTCGGGCAGGGAAACGGTCTCCGTGTCGGTCACCGCCTGTACCGCCACTTGCATGCGGGCGATGGCGTCCTGAACCGGAATCAGTTGGGGTTCGTCGCAGCAGGCCATCAGTCACTCTTTTCCTGGTTGATCATCCACACGGCGGCTTCCACCCGTGAGCGCAGGCCGAGCTTTTTCAGCAGGTGTTTGACGTGCACTTTGACCGTGCCGTCGGAAATGTCCAGCTCCCGGGCGATCAGTTTATTGCTCAGGCCCTTGGCGATCAGTTTGAGAATTTCCAGCTCGCGCCCGGTCAGGCTGTCGAGCTTGGCTTCGTTGTTGGGCTGGGGCTTGCGGATGGCGGTGGCCAGGGCCTGGGTCACGGCTTCGCTCATTACCATCTTGCCCTGCAGGGCGCGCTCGATCTGGGTGAGCAGTTCGTCCGGTTCCATATCCTTGAGCAGATAACCGTCGGCGCCCCGGGAGATGGCGGCAATCACATCTTCGTCGGCATCGGAGACGGTGAGCATCACGATGCGGGAGGTCACGCCCACCCCGCGCAGTTTTTCCAGGGTTTCCAGTCCGTCCATGCCCTGCATGTTCAGGTCGAGCAGAATCAGATCCGGGTCCAACTCTTCACCGAGCTTGATGGCTTCGGCGCCGCTGCCGGCCTGCGCGACCAGCTCAAGGTCGTCGGACAGTTCAATCAGTTGCTGCAACCCTTTGCGCAATAAGGGGTGGTCATCCACCAGCATGATGCTGGCCGCGTCGTGGCTCATAAAGATGTCTCCCAAATCAATCAATATCGCCGCATTGTCAGTGGCTTACCTCTTTTTGGCAAGTCACGGGCGGCCCTTAGCGTAAGGATGAACAAGGCGCAAGCTGTCCAGTGTGGGTAGCCCTTTGGAGGGGGACGCCCGAGTGCCCCTATGTCCAAGGGGGCATTGAGCGCCTTCTGCCCAGCACCCATAGTAGCGCGATGAGGATTACGATCAACCCTGCGAGCAGTGCGTCCCCTATGCGTGACTTGTCTACCCCGACCAAGGTATCGACCGACACGACCGGTCCGGGTCCCGGTTGGGTGGGCGCGGTATTGGTCTGCGGCTTCGGGCTCTGGCTGCTGCCGTCGGTCTGGGTGGTGTTGTTGGCGGCGACCCGCACCGATCTGAGCTATTCCGACTTACTGTCCCTACTGGCGTTGACGGGTTTGTCGGCCAGTTGCCTGCGCTTGACGCTCGGGTTCTGGCTGTTGAGCTACGGCCGCGGCCTGGTGCTCAGCACATTGTTGATTCTGCTGCTGGTGGCGGTGGTGCTGACTTTCATGCTCAGTGGCACGCCCCTGAGCCGGACCTGGCTGCCGGCGCTGTTTCTGTTGGTGGGGCTAGGCGGTGGCGGTCTGGCAGCCCTGGGCGGGCCGGCGGAAACCTCGGATGAGGCACAGCGCTACGGCCTGGAAGCGGCCTCGCTGGCGGGGCACCTGGGGGTGGTGCTCAGTCTGTTGGTGGTACCGCTGGTCATTACGGTGCCGCTGCCGGTGGGTGAGCCACAGTGGCTCAATCTGAGCGTCAGTCACTTTCTGGGCCGCCTACCCGAAAGTACCCCGGTCTGGCTGGGTTGGAGCGGTCTGTTCTGGGCCTTTTTTGCTCTGATCACTCTCCTGCTCTGGTCCCTGCGGGCGCCCTGGCGGCAGTCCCTCGCGGTGAGCGATTGGCGTCGCGGTGTATCCGCGCTGTTCGCCGGCGGACTTCTGGCCGTGCTGGCCGGCTGGCTGACCTTGCCTCGTTCGCTTGGTGGCGTTTCGGTCTGGATGCCGGTGGAGCTCACGCTGATGTGTGTTCTGGCCCTGTGCGTGTTGCTCGTTGCGGGGCTCTCCACCGCGCCTCAGCGTCAGCGGTTGATCGGGTTGTTGTCCCACCGGCACCTCTGGTTGATGAGCCTGTTGTGGCTTGCCAGTGTGGGTACATTCCTGGGGCTGACCCTGGTGTTCCCGATCGTGACCTGTCAGCTGTTCGGTGAGACGCAGGGGTATTCCGGAGTATTTCTCTATGCCTGGATGTTTCCCCTGTTGGCCATTCTGGTTCGTCCCCTGGGCGGTTGGGCGGCCGGGCGCTGGGGCGGTGCGCGGGTGGCGGCGGTCAGTATGCTCGGCCTGGCGCTGGGTGCGATGGCCGTATTCTGGAGCTTGCGTGCCCTGACCTTGTCCGAGTTCCCTCTGGACTACCTTATGCCGTATTTGCTCGCGATGGCGTTGCTTTTTGCGGCCTCGGGGATTGGTTACGCGGCCTTGCTGCGCGCACTGCCCCAGGTCTTCCCCCCGACCCGACGCCAGCCGGCGCAAATGTGGCTGGTATCGGTGGCAACCCTGGGGATGGTGTATATCCCCCTGGCGCTGAATCGAGCCGGCGGAGTGGACGGCGTCTATCAGGCGTTTCTGGGCTTTGCGCTGTTCTATGGGCTCTGTGCGTTGGCGGCCTGGGCCCTGTACCTTCGGCGCCACGCGTTCATCTATAACCCCTAAGCCGCATGGACCACCAACATACCCATTCAGAGGTAGCAGGTGGTGCCTAAACGGCTCAATAGGCAAGGGCGCCAATCGTTTCTACTATGAGGCAGTACCCCTAAACATTGTCGGGTTTTTATCGGCCCGGTTCTCTGGAGACGCCTCATGCTTGATGCCAGCGCCATTGCCCCCCGCGACCAGCGGCGTGCGCTTTTTCTTTCCACCTTTGCGTTCACCCTGTGCTTTGCGGTCTGGACGATTTTTTCCATCCTCGGGATCCAGATCAAGCAGGAGTTGGGGCTGAGCGATACCCAGCTTGGCCTGCTCATGGCAACGCCGATCTTGTCCGGGTCGATCAGTCGGCTGTTCCTCGGTGTGCTGACCGATCGGTTCGACGGCCGCTGGGTGTTTGGCCTGTTGATGATCACCACCGGTGTGGCCGTTCTGCTGGTGAGCATGGCGCAGAATTATTATCTGCTGTTGCTGGCCGCGCTCGGTGTGGGGCTGGCCGGCGGCTCGTTTATTGTCGGGGTGGCCTACACCTCGGCCTGGTATCCGGCGGGCAAGCAGGGCACAGCGCTGGGCATTTTCGGTGCCGGTAATGTCGGCTCGGCGATCACCAACTTCGGTGCCCCCTTCCTGTTGCTCGCGCTCGGATGGCAGGTGACGGCTCAGGTGTATGCGGTGGTGATTGCCCTGATGGGGGTGGGCTTTATTCTGTTCGCCAAGGCCGATCCCGGACTGGCCAAACGTCGTGCCAACATCACCTCGCTGAGTCAGCAGTTGGCGCCCCTGGGAGACCTTCGGGTCTGGCGCTTTGCGCTCTATTACTTTTTTGTGTTCGGCGCCTTTGTGGCCCTGGCGCTGTGGCTGCCCCACTATCTGATGGAAGTCTATGGGTTGGGCATTGCCGCTGCCGGTATTCTCACCGCGCTCTACACCATTCCCGCTTCGCTGTTCCGGATTCTCGGCGGCTGGATGTCCGATCGTTACGGCGCCCGTCGGGTCATGTACTGGACCCTGACCGCCTCGGTCATCTGCTGTTTTCTACTCAGTTATCCGCCCACCGAATACCGGGTGCTGGGGGTGGATCGCACCCTGGAGTTCAGCTTTGAACTGACTCTGCCCGCCTTTGTGGTGCTTACGTTCATTCTCGGTTTCTTCATGTCGCTCGGTAAGGCGGCGGTGTTCAAACACATTCCCGTTTACTACCCGACCCACGTTGGGGTTGTGGGCGGTATCGTCGGCATGATCGGTGGCCTGGGTGGTTTCTTTCTGCCGCTGACCTTCGGCATGCTCAACGACGTGATCGGTGTCTGGCAGAGCGCCTTCATGTTGCTGTTTGTGATTTCTGGTGCGGCGCTGGCCTGGATGCACTACGCCATTCGCCTGGCGGAGCGGCACGAGTGGCGTTCCGGGCGGGACGTCACCGACCTGCCGGAGCTCTCCACGCCCGATGCCTTTGTGCTGGAGGACTGGCGTCCGGAAGATAAAACCTTCTGGGAAGAGAAAGGCAAAAAAATCGCCCGACGCAATTTGTGGATCTCCATCCCCAACCTGTTTCTCGCCTTTGCGGTCTGGTCCATCTGGTCCATTCTGGTGGTGAAAATGCCCCAGCTCGGTTTCCCCTATACCTCCAATCAGCTGTTCTGGTTGGCGGCTTTGCCGGCGCTGTCCGGGGCGACGCTGCGTATTTTCTACAGCTTTATGGTGCCGATATTTGGCGGCCGCCGCTGGACCGCGATTTCCACCGCCTCGCTGCTGCTGCCCTGCCTGTGGTTGGGTTTCGCTCTGCAGAATATCGATACGTCCTATCTGGTGATGCTGATTCTGGCCTTACTGTGTGGTTTCGGTGGCGGCAACTTTGCTTCCAGTATGGCCAACATCAGCTTCTTCTTCCCGAAAGCGGAGAAGGGGGGGGCGATGGGGTTGAATGCCGGCCTGGGTAACCTCGGGGTATCCGCCATGCAGTTGATTGCGCCGCTGGCGATCGCGGCCAGTGTGCTGGGCCCGTTCGGGGGTGACCCCACGGTGATTCAGTCCGGCGCCTTGGCGGGCGAGAACCTGTGGATTCAGAATGCCGCTCTGCTCTGGGTACCGTTCATTATTGTGGCGGCGATAGCGGCCTGGTTTGGCATGAACGATATTGCTTCGGCGAAATCCTCGTTCAGTGATCAGGCGGTGATTTTCAAACGCAAGCACACCTGGCTGATGTGCTGGTTGTACCTGGGCGCCTTCGGCAGCTTCATCGGCTTTGCCGCGGGTTTCCCGCTGCTGTCAGGCATGCTCTTCAAGGATGTGGACCCGACCAAATACGCGTTTATTGGTCCCCTGCTCGGTGCGCTGGCGCGTCCGGCCGGTGGGGTGATTGCCGACAAATTGGGCGGCGCACGCGTGACCCTCTGGACCTTCGCGGTGATGATTGCCGGCGTCGTCGGTGTGCTGCAGTTTTTGCCGGGTGAAGACAGTGCCGGTAACTTCTGGGGTTTCTTCGGGATGTTCCTGGTGTTGTTCGTCGCCTCGGGTATTCTCAATGGCTCCACATTCCGCATGGTGCCGGTGATGTTCATGACCCTGCGCCAGCGTGCTCTGGGCGACACCGAACAGGCACAGGTGGAAGGCAACCGGGAAGCGGCGGCGGTACTCGGTTTCATCTCCGCCATCGCGGCCTACGGCGGTTTCTTTATCCCCAAAGCTTACGGCACCTCGTTCGATATGACCGGCGGTGTCGCCGCGGCCCTGACCGGCTTTGTGGTGTTCTACGTGACCTGTCTGTTCGTAACCTGGTGGTACTACGCCCGGCGTGGGGCGGAGGTGCCCTGCTAGTGAGGAGCGGTTGCTCCGGTCATCGGGTGGTAGTAAGCTGATGACCATGTGCGATGACCAGGGGTGATTTATGCATCAAGAGCCGGTTTCCAAGTCCCAGTTCAAGGCCAAGGCGCTGGAGTTTTTTCGACGGGTGGAGGCGTCTGGGGAGACCATTATCGTCACCGATAAGGGGCTGCCTGCCATCGAGGTTCGCCGCTACCGGGCGGAGCAGCGTTCGCCGCTGGAGCGTCTGCGAGGTTCGGTGGTGGAGTTCAAAGGCCCCACTGAGCCGGTCGCTGATGATGACTGGGATGCTCTGTCGTGATTGTTCTGGATACCCATGTGCTGGTCTGGTGGGTCAATGGTGACTCGCAACTGTCCGAGAATGCTCGCGCGGCCATTGAGCATGAGCAGACCTCGGAAAACGGCCTGATATTGATCTCGGCCATTTCTGCCTGGGAAGTTGCCATGCTGATTGAGAAAGGCCGCTTGGCGCTGAGTATGAGCGTTGATGACTGGCTGGATGTGGTAGCCGAGATAGAGAGCGTACGGTTTGTGCCGTTGGACGTCGCGGTGGGCGTGCAGGCCACCCGGCTACCGGGGGATTTTCATAAAGATCCGGCCGATCGCATGATTGTGTCACTGGCGCGCCACCTGAATGCACCGTTGGTGACCGCCGATGAGAAAATTCGGGCCTACAAGCATGTGCGCAGCATCTGGTAATCCCGGCTCACTCAAATTCGCCCCTGACCGTCTGACGGCCAGGGGCGCTAGGTTCAACTGACCGTCAGGTCCGTGTTTTTGAGGGGAATATCGCGGATACGCTTGCCGGTTGCGGCGAAGATGGCGTTGAGTACCGCCGGAGCGGCCACCGCGATGGTGGGCTCGCCCACGCCGCCCCAGAAGCCGCCGGAGGGCATGGTGATCACTTCCACCTTGGGCATATCCTTGAGCGTCATCACCTTGTAGGTGTTGAAGTTTTCCTGCTCAATGCGCCCGTCTTTCACCGTCGCTTCGCTGTAGAGTAGGGGCGACAAGCCGTACACGAATGAACCGGCGACCTGCGCCTCCACCTGTTGCGGGTTGATGACATGGCCCGGATCGGTGGCGGCCACGATGCGGTGCATCTTGACCTTGCCGTCGGTGACCGACACCTCCGCAGCCGCGGCCACGTAACTGCCAAAACCCTTCACCTGGGCGATGCCCCGATAGATGCCTTCCGGCGGCTTGGTGTCCCAGCCGATGCCTTCGGCGGCGGCTTCGAGCACCGCCAGGTGTTTCGGATGGTTGGCCATCAGCTTGCGACGAAAGGCCAGTGGATCCTGGCCGGCGGCGTGAGCCAGCTCATCAATAAAACTTTCCAGATACAGGGCATTCTGGTTAAGGTTCACGCCCCGCCAGAAGCCCGGGCGGATATGCGGGTTGTACATGGCGTGGTCCACCAGCAGGTTCGGCACCGAATACCCGAGAGCCATATCGCCCTCGGGGTCCAGCCCCTGGTACACCACCGGATCGCCCTTGTCACTCATCGCCTGGGGCATGGCGTAGGCCATGATCGACTGGCCGGAGATGCGCATATGCAGGGCCTGGACATTGCCTTCATCGTCCATGGCTGCGCGCAGACGACATTGAGTCACCGGGTGGAAACGGCCCTGCAGCATGTCCTCTTCCCGCGTCCACATCAGTTTGATTGGCGTGTCGGGAATCTGTTTGGCGATCAGGGTGGCCTGCCGTATATAGTCTGTGGCCGCGCGGCGGCCAAAGCTGCCGCCGATGCGCATGGTGTGGATTTCGCACACGTCCTGGGGTAACTCCGCCGCTTCGGCCAGGGCTTCCAGGGCCGTTCCCGGCACCTGGGTCGGTCCCCACATCTCGCAGCCGTTCTTGCGCCAGCGCACGGTGGCGGCGAGCGTCTCCATCTGGGCGTGGTTCTGATAGGGATAGCTGTAGTCGGCTTCAATGACCCGCTCGGCCTTGGCCAGCGAGTCTTTGGCATCGCCTGCCTGATTGCCGATAAACGATGTATCCGCGGTCAAACCTTCGAGCAGCTTTTTGGCGATGCTCTCGCTGGACACCTTGGCGTTTTCGCCTTCATCCCACTCGATCGGCAGGGCTTTCAAGGCTTTCTGGGCACGCCAGAAGGTATCGGCCACCACCGCCACGGTTTCATCATCGACGCGCACCACCTGCTTGACGCCGGGCATGTTCTTGACCTTCTCAGCGTCAAAACTCTTCAGCTTACCGCCGTGCACGGGGCAGGCCTTGGGCACCGCCACCAGCATACCGGGCATGGAGAAGTCGGCGCCGTACACCAGGGAGCCGTCGAGCTTGTCCAGGGTGTCCAGCCGCGCCTTGTCTTTACCGGCAATGCGCCAGTCTTTCGGGTCTTTGAGGCGGATGGACTCGGTTTTGGGCGGTTCGATGTCATTGGCCGCCTGGGCCACGGCGCCGAAGGTGGTGGTGCGCCCGCTGGGCTCGTGGGTAATCACCCCCTCGGAAACGGTGCACTCACTGGCGGGCACCTGCCACTGCCGGGCGGCAGCTTCAGTCAGCATCATACGGGCAGCGGCGCCGCCCTGACGCAGATACTCATGGGAGCCACGAATCGCCGTCGAGCCGGCAGTGAATTGACTCCCCCAGACATTGTCGCGCTCGCGGTTCCGGCCCGGTTTGACCAGGTCGAAGTCCACCTTGTCCCAGTCACACTCCAGATCCTCGGCCACCAACTGCGCCAGGCCGGTCAACGAGCCTTGCCCCATTTCCTGACGGGCGATGCGGATCAGCACCGTCTCATCGGGCTTAACTACCACCCAGGCGTTCACCTCGGGCGACTCGGATTGCGCCCGTGCGGATTGGCTGAAGGGCACGGAAAAACCGAATACAAAGGCGCCGGCCGCAGCGCCACTACCTTTGAGAAACCCCCGGCGGGACAGGTTGATGCCGCCGCTAGCGGGCGTTTGAGCTTCAGGCTTGTTCATTGGAACCTCCGGCCTTCTGAGTGGACGCCATGCGCTGGGCGGCACGCTTTACGCCTTCCAGCACCCTCGGGTAAGTCCCGCAGCGGCAGATGTTGGTGATCTCGCTCCGGATTTCCTCGTCGGTGGGCTCCGGGTTCTGCGCCAGCAGCGAGGCCGCGGCCATGATCATGCCCGGCTGACAGTAACCACACTGGGCCACATCAATCTCCGCCCAGGCCTCCTGTACCGGGTCAAACTGCTGTACCCCGAGGCCCTCGATGGTGGTGATCTTCTGATTCTCCCGAACCGCGCTGACCGGCAGCACACAGGAGCGCTGCGCCACGCCGTCAATATGGACGGTGCAGGCCCCGCACAGAGCGATACCGCAGCCGTATTTGGTGCCGGTCAGGCCGAGCTGCTCGCGCAGCACCCACAGCAGTGGGGTATCGTCCTCGACGTCGACCTCTTTGGTCTGGCCGTTGATGGTGAGTTTCATGGTGTGCCTCCGGGCTAAAGCGCTATGGCAATTGAATGTCCCGTAAAACACCTCGTGCATTGCGGGCCACATTCTTTCCGACGTTCTTCTCCAACGTTGCCATTATCCTCTCCATCTGCTCAGGATCAACCACCAGATTCTGAGTAATCGTTAAATGGGAGTGAAGCTGAGGGTTTACATCCCCGATGGCTGAAAGCGTACCCACCACAACGAGTTCCCGCTCAAGGTACCCCAGATTGTTCCGGCTGAACAAATAGCCGAACAGATGGGCTTTCAACGCATGGTCCATGGTGGGGGAGAAATTACCAAACAGGGGTTGTGACGCTTCTTCCATGGTTCGATCCGTTAAGTACTCCAAGGTTTCTGAACCAAGCTGGTAGTAATCCGTGCTATCGGGCAATTGGCTCGGCTCTTTACCTTGAACGTCTTCAATACCGTTCTCCCTGCGCTCCTCCAGTAGGCTTCTGAATGTCAGCATGCCGGTTAAGGCTCTCGGAAAGCCGGCATAGGCGTATTGGTGCGCAAAGGCCTCTTTGATTTCGTTCACGGTCAAGCCACTTTCCAGGCCTTGAACGAGAGCTGGCTTGAGTTTCTCTGTATCTCCGATCGCAGAGAAGGCCGCAATGGGGATCAGGCTCAGTTGTTTTTCCGTGAGCGTCACCGGGGTGGGCGCTTCGGGTTGGTCGGGTGTCGTTGATTTGGGATCGGGAAGTTCCACTTCCTCTAACCAGGTGACGCCTTGTCCGTCTGGGGATACCGGGCTGATGGCAATATGGGTCATCGAACGGTGCTCACTGGCACCATGCCAATGCTTGACGCCCGGCGGGCATATCACCACATCGCCCTCTTGCAGTGTCTGTATGGGCTTTCCCCACTCCTGGGTTCGGCCTTCACCGTCAGTCACAATCAGGTACTGACCGTGGGGATGGATATGCCAGTTGGTGATGGTTCCGGCCTCAAACGTCACCGTGGCGGGCGCGACATCACCGGGGGAGGACATGGTCGGAAAGCGTGAAAACTGGGCGTCGCCTGAGAAGCGACTGGCGGGCGCTTGGTTGATTTCATGTTCAGGCGCTTTGACTACCTGTTGGCGGGTTCTCTCATCGGCCAGTATGGTGGCAGACAAAAGCGTCAAAATCATTGTGGCTATCAGGGGCTTGCTCATTGTTTACTCATCCGTTCGGCAATCCTGCGGGTTTGTTTGCCTGATTCGCTGCTTAAGGATAGCTCCTCAGGTGTGGTGCTTATGCAGCCGCGATGGGCATCGCTTCAGTGTAGACATGGTCGCTGTTGGGGCGGTAACAAGATCTTCTCCGATGTTTGCCTGTTTCTCCAGGCGGTTTACATACTCTGAAGCGACAAATCTACAGGCCCCTCTAAAACGACGTCTGTCACAAAGGCATTTTTTTGACTAGACTTCAAGGTTACGGTGGTTTGTTTAGTCGGATTCAATAATGGCACGAAATAATTACAGCGAGCTGCTTGCCTTTATCCATGTGGCGAGGGAGGGCAGTTTTACCCGGGCGGCGGCGCAGATGGGCATTTCGACCTCTGCGCTCAGTCATGCCATCCGGGCCCTGGAGTCTCGTCTGGAGGTCCGTCTTCTGACTCGAACCACGCGCAGCGTGTCCACCACCGAGGCGGGGGAGCGTTTGTTTGAGCGTATAGCCCCACACTTTGAGGGGATCGATAGCGAGCTGGCCGCCGTGCGGGATCAGCGCAGTCGGCCCGCTGGCACGGTTCGGATTACCACCGCGGAGCATGCCGCCAACACCCTGATTTGGCCCAAGCTGGCCAAGGTGCTCCCCCAATACCCGGATATCACCGTCGAGGTCACGGTCAACTACGCTCGCACCGACATTGTTGCTGAGCGTTACGACGCGGGCGTTCGTCTCGGAGGAGAGCTGGCCAATGACATGATCGCCGTACGCATCGGCCCGGATGCCCGCATTGCCGTGGTGGGGTCTCCCGATTACTTCGCCCATCACCCGAAGCCCCGCTCACCCCAGGAACTGGCGGAGCACAACTGCATCAACCTGCGTCTGCCCACCCATGGAGGGCTGCTGCCCTGGGAGTTTGAGAAAGGTAAACGGGAACTGACCGTCAAGGTGACCGGCTCCTGGATATTCAATAGTGTCTCCCCCATTCTTCGAGCGGCGTTGGCCGGCCAGGGGTTGGCCTACCTGCCGGAGGATGTGGCCACCGAGCATTTGGCCGCTGGGCGGCTGATCAGAGTATTGGATGAGTGGTGTCAGCCCTACACCGGCTACCACCTTTATTACCCAAGCCGAAAGCCAGCATCAGGCGCCTTTGCGGTCGTTCTTGAGGCGTTGCGCGAGCCGGCTCCCGCCGATTGATGAATAAAATTCAATAAAGCATCCTGATTTTTGATCTTGTTTAGCGCTTCTCGCTCTCCTACTATCGAATGACTGAATCAATCGGCAGGAGAGATCTTATGACCGTACGACAATCCTTGTTTGGCCTATTGGCACTGCTTTTGGCATCACAGCTGAGTTTTGCCGATAGCTCCGTGAGCGAACGTGAGATCCGGGAAATTTCCGCCGCCAAGTGGCAGTGGATGGCGGATAAAGACGTTGAAAAGCTGGAAGCGCTTTTCCATGAGCAGTCCAAATTCGTGCATATGAGTGGTTCTTGGAAAAAAGAGCGGGAACTGGAAATTATTGAGTCCGGCAGCATCTGGTACAAAGACGCTGAGGTTCATGATGTGGCGGTAGAGGTGATCGGTGACACCGCCATCGCGTGGAACCGCATCACACTGGTAGCGGTGGTGCGTGGAAACGAGGTCTCCAACGAATTTACCGTGACTGAAGTGTATAAGAAGCTGGATGGTGACTGGCAAATGCTCGATCTTACTTTCAGTAGTGTGAGAGACACCCACGAGATTGAACATTAGTCCCGCTGAGCTTCGGCGCTTGATGATGGTGGGCTTACCGGTACCAGAAGCCTAGCGCAGGGAACCGATAGCCTGCAGGATCAGGCAAAAGGTTCGTGGCTATGGGCAAATGGTGGGTGTTAGCAGGGAATATACTTAGCGGATCTGTACACATTTTGGCCAGTGGGTCTCGTTTATGACTGAGCAGCAGAATGTCGTTCCCTTCCAATCGGGCAAGTCGGTCCAGTCGAACAAGTCGGCCGATAAGCAAAAATCAGCGCCTGCCCCGCAGGAGCTGGGTGTCCTGGCGCGCCTCATCGAACGATTCGCTCCGCACGATGGCCGCTTCGACCTGCCCGTTCCGGGGCTTCATGTCCTGCGTCAGTCCTCGCCGTCCTCCGAATTGCAGCATACGCTGAGTAAGCCTGGGCTGTGTCTGGTGGCTCAGGGAACCAAGTGCGTGTACCTGGCCGACAGACGTTACGAGTACAACGAGTCCCGCATGGCGGTGTATGCGGCGGAAGTGCCGCTTGGCGTTAAATTCATTGAGGCGTCCAAGGCGGAGCCCTATCTGTGCCTGGTGGTGCATATCGATCGGAAAAAGCTCTCGGAACTGATCTTCCGGGCATACCCGAACGGCTTGCCCATGACTCGGCATAACGAAGCCATCTACCTCGATGAAGCAAATCCCGACATTGTACGCTCGGCCATTCGCATGCTTGAGCTGATTCTCAGCCAGGACAATGCCGATCTTCTGGCTCCGTTAATGATCGACGAAATTCTTATCCGGCTGCTGCGCAGTCCGGCCGGGGCGGCCATCGCGCACATCGGCCTGTCCGACTCGCACGCCTTCAAGGTGGCCGAAGCAATCACCTGGATCAAGGAACATTTCCGGGAGCCGATCAAGATCGACCACTTGGCTGAGCTTGCCAACATGAGTTCGTCATCGTTCCACCATCACTTTAAGTCGGTAACCAAGATGACGCCCCTGCAGTTTCAGAAGACTATGAGGTTACAAGAGGCCAGACAACTCTTGCTGACCCGGGCGGTGGATATCAGTACGGCCTGTCACCGGGTAGGTTATGCCAGCGTGTCCCAGTTCAGTCGTGAATACAGCCGGATGTTCGGAAGGGCGCCGAGTAAGGATATAAGCCATTACCGGGATCACTGATTCAAACCACTCGATGTACAGTTCATTGAACTTTGCAAGACCACAAACTGGGGGTCCTATGCCTACCTATAACGTTACCGTGAACAACCAGAAGTACGAAGTCGAAGCCGATCAGGACACGCCTTTGCTGTGGGTGCTGAGAGACGAATTGAACCTTTCGGGCACCAAGTTTGGCTGCGGTATCGCCCAATGTGGCGCCTGCACCGTGCACATGAACGGCAATGCCATTCGATCCTGTTCGTTCCCGGTGTCCGCAATCGGTGATGCCAAAATTACCACCATTGAAGGGCTCTCCGAGGACGGCAGCCACCCGGTTCAGCAGGCGTGGCTGGAACACGACGTGGCCCAGTGCGGCTACTGCCAGGCGGGACAGATCATGTCGGCGGCCGCCTTACTGGCCCGTAATGCCAGTCCGGACGACGAGGCGATTGAGGAGGCCATGTCCGGTAACTTGTGCCGATGTGGAACCTATAGCCGGATCAAGACAGCCATTAAAACGGCCGCAAAGGCGTAGGAGGTATGGATATGAGCACTGAAACCGAAAGCGAAGCGACTGTGTTGAAAACCTCCATCGGCCGCCGGGCCTTCCTGAAGGCCAGTGCGGCGGCTGGCGGCGGGTTGTTTATCAACTTCAGTTGGCTGAGCGGCGCGGCGGCTGCCTCGGGTGAAGCCGCGACCGATCAGGCCTTTGAACTGAATGCCTATCTTCGGATTGCGCCTTCGGGCGATATTACGGCCATGGTTCCCAATCCGGAGTTTGGTCAGAACCTGATGACCTCCATGCCCATGATTCTGGCGGAGGAGCTGGACGCCGACTGGGAAAAGGTCACGGCCAAACAGGCCGAGTTTGAACCCGAGGACTATCAGCGCCAGTTTACCGGGGGCAGTCAGTCTATCCGACTCGCTTGGCAGAGTTTACGCATGGCCGGCGCCAGCGCCCGACACATGTTGCGTCAGGCGGCGGCTAAGAAGTGGAGTGTTCCGGTTGAAGAGGTATCAACTCAAAAAAGTGTTCTGTCGCACGCCGCCTCCGGAAAAACCAGCACTTACGGAGAGATGGCGTCCGAAGCGGCCATGATCCCGATGCCCAAGCAAGTACCCTTGAAAAACAAGAGTGCGTTTGAGTTGATCGGACAGTCCCGGAAAAACCTGGAAGGCCTGAAGATTGTGACCGGCCAACCGATGTTTGGCCTCGACTATCAGGCCGAAGGTATGCTGGTGGCGATGATCGAGCACCCTCCGGCCTTTGGGCAGACGGTTGACTCGGCGGATCTGGATGAGATCAAAAAAATGAAAGGCATTGTGGATGCCTTTGTCTTTGAGTCCATGCGACCGGACTACCAAAAGAACTATTTTGATACCACCGCCTTCCCCAGCCTTATCGCCATAGTCGGGCATAAAACCTGGCAGGTGATGAAGGCGAAAAAAGCCCTGTCGGCGAAGTGGAAAGCCATGCCTGCCCGGACCGAGACCATTGATCGCTTTGGCACTGCCATTGAGGTGAAGGTACCCGGCGGTCTGGAGAGTACCGACGGTCACCGCAAGGCGATGGACAATGCGCTGGACGGCGAGCTGGAAGTGTTGCGCCGGGACGGAGACCCTAAAACGGCTTTCGAGCAGGCCGGAACGGTGATCGAGAGGACATACCGGGCACCGTTACTCGCGCACAACACACTGGAGCCCATGAACTTTTTTGCTCATGTCACCGATGACGAAGTTCATGTGGCGGGCCCGCTGCAGGCCCCGGCGTTTATCGAAGGCACTGTGGCCAGCCGGCTCAATGTGCCCACCGATAAGGTTCGCATTGAAATGACCCGCATGGGAGGCGGCTTTGGTCGTCGCGCGTACTCCCACTATCTGGTGGAAGCGGCCGTTATCTCGAAGCAGGTCAAGGCGCCCGTCAAACTGATCTATAGCCGCGAAGACGACATGACCATGGGGATCTATCGCCCCACCTATACTGTTCAGCTCAAGGCAGCGCTGGATGAAAATAAACAGTTGGTGGCTTATCAGGTTCGCGGCGTTGGGTTGACCGAGCATTGCGTCCATGAGAATCGCTTTCCCGCCGGGGCCGTGGATCACTACCTGGCGGAGGGGTTGGTGATTCCCTCCAACATCACCACCGGGGCGTTTCGTGCACCTCGCTCCAACTTCATGGCGCTGGCCGAGCAGGCGTTTCTGGATGAAGTGGCCGAGGCGGCTGGAGAAGATCCGATTGCGTTTCGTTTGAGCTTGCTGGAGCGGGCGAAGAACAATCCGGTCGGCGAGAGCAATGACTACGACCCGAGTCGCTATGCGGGCGTGTTGAAACTGGTACGCGACCGGTCGGGCTGGAACTCCATGCCCTCGGACGTCAAGAAAGGCGTAGCAGCCTACTTCTGTCATAACTCCTACGCGGCTCAGGTGGTAACCGTCACCCAGGAGGGGGATAGCTTACCCAAAGTCGACCAGGTGCACAGCGCGGTGGATTGTGGCGTTGTGGTAAATCACGATGCGGCGGTCAACATGGTGGAGGGTGCAGTCATCGATGGCATCGGTAATGCCATGTACGGCGAGATGACGTTCACTGACGGTAAGCCGGATAAGCGTAATTTTGATCGCTACCGGATAATTCGCATGAATGAAATCCCCCGCCAGATTCATGTGAACTTTGTCGACAATGACATAGACCCCACCGGTCTGGGCGAACCACCGTTTCCGCCGGTCTTCCCAGCGCTGGCTAACGCCTTGTACCGGGCTACGGGAACAAGGCTGTATGACCAGCCGTTTATCAAAGCCCTGGAGAAAGGCTAGCGGGTTGGGATGGCGTCAGGAGGGCGCCATCCGCTCGGCCTGGACAATCTCGATCCAGTAGCCGTCCGGGTCCTTGATGAAGGCGATGTGCTTCATCTTGCCGTCTTCCGGGCGCTTTACATAGTTCACATCATTGGCATCGAACCAGGCGACGGCCTTTTCCAGGTTGGGCACGGAAAAACAGATGTGGCCAAAGCCCTGGGGCTGGCTGTTGCCGTCGTGGTACTCAAAGTCCGGGTCTTTCTCGGTGCCCCAGTTGTGGGTCAGCTCCAGAATGCCGCGCTCACTGAAGGTCCAGCGGGTGCGTTCTTGTACGTCTTCGGGTAGGGGCTCGTCCGCATCGGGCTTGGCCAGGAAGTACAGGGAAAACTCCATCTCTTCGAAGTCCAGCCGGCGCAGCACGCGCATGCCGAGCACGTGGGAGTAAAAGGCCAGGGAGCGCTCCGGGTCTTTGACCCGCAGCATGGTGTGGTTAAAGCGAAAGCCATCGGTTTCCACCGGGGCCTGGTCGGCCACACCGGGGTATTGTTCTGTGTTAAAGCTCATGGGAATTCCAATGTTTGATGTGTAACGAATTGATTTATTAGCGGTCGAACTCGTCGAGTACCGAGCGCACTTTGCCTTCAAGTGAGCCCAGTCCGGCCGAACGGCCCAGGGCCAGAGACTCGTCCACAGGTTTGCCTTCAATCTGGTGCGCGGCAATGGCCAGCAGGGCGCCCACCCGGTTGCCTGAGGCACAGTGCAGGAAGACTGGTTCATCCTCCTGCTGCAGCAGTTGGTGCAGTTTCCGCGCATTGTCGGCGGTCACGTCACCGGCGCCGGAAATGGGCAGTGAGACATACTCCATACCCAGTGCCTCGGATTCCGCCCTGGGGTCAAAGGCGACCTTTTCTTCCGGTCCGCGCAGGTTGATCACTTTGGTCACCCCGGCCGCTTTGAGGGCGGCCAGCTCGTCCCGCGACGGTTGGCCCCCGGTTACCAGGTTCTCGCTCGGTGTGTAAAAGTCATGGGCCTCGGCGGTGGCGGACAAGTCACCGGCGAGAGAATTGACGGCCCAGAGCAATAACAGGGCGGTAGTGGCACATCGGACGATGGAACTCATGGTGATTCACTCCTGCTTGAAATGAGGTGATTACGATAACACGGTCAAGGCGTCGTGGGCTTTTCGTTGTGGTTACGTCCACCCCTGAGTTTCTGACGGGATCCGCTCCACGACTCGGGTGACAGCGTCGATGGCGCCGGCCAGGTAGCCTGGAAACGGTTTTGACCACTCGCTGCCAATACCGGTCACGCGACCTCGCCAGGGGCCAGAGGGCGCTTCGATTTCCGGTGCCGCGACATGGGCGCCGCCGTCCCGTCGGTCAGCCGATGTAGCGGTGAGCGGGTCAAGCGCCCAGTCTTTAAACAGTTCTGCTCGGGGCTCGGCCGCCTGTGGCCCAAACAACCGACCGAGCTGCGACCGGCAGTGGGCCTTTAACGTCGCCTCGGTCGCCGTCTGGCGCACCTGGGCCGGAACACCAAAGAAACCGAACAGCGCCGCCGCACCGCCCGGTACGGAGGCATCGTGAATTTCGTTCATGGGGCCGTGCAGGCTGCGAGCCTCACCCGATAGCCCCTGTTCCCGCCAGAACGGTGTGTCATACAGCGCGACGTACTTTGCGTGTGGTGCCATCCAGGTCGGCGTGAAGCGCCACTGCCGAGCCAGTGGCTCGGGCAACGGCGGATCAAAGGCGATGGTGCTTTCCGCCAGCCGCGGAGGCATGGCCAGCAGCACCCGCTGGACCTTTCGGGTGGTGACGGAATGGGCGATATCGACGCTATCAAGCTCAATATGATCATCGCGGTAGCGAAGGCTTTGGACCGTTTCTCCGGTCATCAACCGGGTTTTATCCAGCCGTCGGTGCAGTGCCTCTATCAGACTGGCCACGCCGCCCGCCAACCGCATGGAGGGCGGCGAGTTTACATAGCCATTGGTTCGAATGGGCGCATCATCGGGCGATCGTTCAATCACCATGGCGCCGGTTTCGAACTGCTCGAATACCTCCAGATCCATTGCCTGGATGAGTTGCATCAGTTGCGGCTGGAGCTCAGGCCAGAACCAGGATGGGCCCAGATCAAACCGATTGTGCGGGCCGGTCATATCGGGGAACGTGGGGGACTCGATACGACCGCCAAAGCGCGAGCGCGCTTCAATCAGCATATAGTCGGTAAGGCCCATCTGCTCCAGCCGGTAAGCCGCGTACAGGCCGCTCAAGCCGCCGCCGATGATCGCTATTGAGGCACTGTGCATAAACGAGCTCTTGTGTTTGATGGGCCAGGCTGTCGATGGGGCAGAGTTGATCCCTCATGCCTCGACGATTGCGATACGGCGAGGCGGGAGCCTGGGATCATTCGGTGCCTTTCCTTTGGGGGTCAACTGGCAAGCCCGAGTAGGGTATTGGCCACGACGATGCCCACCACCACCTTCAGCGGCGACAGCTTCCAGACTGAGAGCAACACAAAGCCCGCGGCGGCGATCAGAAAGTCCGAGGGCGTAAGTACGGCGCTGGTCCACACCGGCTGGTAGAGGGCGGCGGCCAGTATCCCAACCACGGCGGCGTTGGCGCCGGCCATCAGGGGAAAAGCGAAGCGCTTCTGGCGCAGTTGATCCCAGAAGGGCAGTACGCCCAGCAGCAGAAGCATGCCGGGCAGGAAAATCCCCAGCAGTGCAATGCTCGCTCCGAGCAGGCCGCCGAGATTGGCATCCACCGCACCCAGGTAGGCCGAGAAGGTGAACAATGGGCCCGGGATCGCCTGGGCGGCGCCGTACCCCGAAAGGAAGGCATCGGCGCTGACCCAGCCGGTGTCCACCACCCGGGATTCGAGTAGGGGCAGCACCACATGGCCGCCGCCAAAGACCAGGGCACCGGAGCGATAGAAGGCTTCGAACAACTCCAGCGCGTGGGTGGGCCAGAGCACCACCGCCAGCGGGAGGCCGCCCAGTAGGGCGAAGAAGGCCATCAGGAAAACGCTACCGGCCCGGCGCGACAAAGGCAACGCTATAGGTCCAGCCTCAGGGCGTTGGAGGCTTCGGCACCACACCAACCCGGCGAGTGCCCCGAGGGTGATGGCGCCAATCTGTCCAAGTGCCGTCGGGATGAAGACCACTGCGGCGATACCGCCCAGGGCAATCAGCGCCCGGGTCCGGTCCGGGCATAGGTTGCGCGCCATGCCCCAGACCGCGTGGGCCACCACCGCGACAGCCACCAGCTTGAGACCGTCAATGGCGCTCTGCCCCAGGGGGCCGCCAAAGGCATCGGCCAGGTAGGCGAAGCCGAACAGCAGAGCGGCGGAGGGCAGGGTAAAGGCGACCCAGGCGAGCAGGGCGCCGATAAACCCCCCGCGTATCATGCCCAGGGCAAAACCCACCTGGCTGCTGGCCGGGCCAGGGAGGAACTGGCACAGCGCGATCAGGTCGGCATAGCCCTGTTCGCTCAGCCACTGCCGGCGTTTGATGAGTTCTTCGCGGAAGTAACCCAGGTGGGCGACGGGGCCGCCGAAGGAAGTCAGCCCGAGTTTGAGGAACGCCAGAAAGACCTCGAGAGCTGAGCCTCGCGGGTGGGTGGTGGGGGTGTTCGCCTGGGGCACGGCTCTCCTCCGTAGTTGGTTTTAAGCTTCGCGGGCAAACACGCCTGCCTGGCGCAGGCAGTCCGGCGTGAACAGGAACTGGACCCGGGTGCCGCCTTCGGTGCGGTTGCCGATGGTCACCTCGCCGCCGAGATTTTTGCTGCGCTCCTGCATGATCGCCATGCCGTAATGATTCAGCTTTTCGGGGTTCTCCGGAATGCCCACCCCGTCGTCGTCGATCACCACCGACACTTTATTGTGCCGGCGCTCAATCTGGATATCGACGCGCTGGCCCCGGCTGTGGTGCAGGGCGTTCTGGGTCGCCTCGCGCACAATCTGCAGTAGGTGGATTTCTTCGTTCGGCGTTAGCGGCAGGCTTTCCAGTTGGTAATCCAGCTCGATGGTCATCTCGGTCTGGGCGCTGAGCTGCTTCACGCTGGTTTGCAGGGCGCCGAGCAGCCCGGGGCCGTCCACTTTCAGACGGAAAGTCGTCAGTAGTTCGCGTAGCTGCCGGTAGGCGGAGCTCAGCCCCTCCTGCAATTCTTTGGAGACGTCTTCCAGCGTTTGCTTGTCGTCCTTGGCCAGCGCCCGGTTCAGGCGGGTGACCTGGATTTTCAGATACGACAGTGCCTGGGCCAGGGAGTCGTGCAGCTCCCGGGCGATCACCGTGCGCTCGTGGACCAGGGACAGTCGCCGCGCGTTGTCTTCTTCCGCCTGCAGGCTCAGTGCCATGGCGATCTGGTCTGCCACCGACTGCAGTAATTGCTGCTGCCAGGGGGTGAGACTGCCGCTGTCGCCCATACGACACACCAGTACGCCGTAGTGTTGCTGGTCGCGGTTCATGGGGAAACTGTAGCGATAGACGGGATCCGGCAAACCGGTGCCCTGGGCATTGCTCAGCAACTCGCCGCTCAGGCAATCACCGCAGTTACGGGTCATACAGATATCGTACTCGCTGTCCTCGGGTTTGACCTGACGATAGGGATGATCGCCAGCGGAGGTAATCAGGCACAGTTCCAGATCGTCTACTTGGGCGACTTCGGCGGCACGGGTGATGATTGGCTGAAAGTCGATGCCCTCGGGCTCCTGCTCGATGATCGTCTGAGCGGTCTGGTACAGAAACTCCAGCGTCGTATTGCTGCGCTGCAGCTCCCGGGTCTGTTGGGCAATCTGGGCTTCCATTTCCCCATGGGCGTAGGCGATGGCGCGGCTCATCTGGTTGAACGACTCGGCCACTTCGCCCAGCTCATCCATATAACGCGGCGCCAGTCGGTGCTCGTAGTCGCCCTGGCTGACCCGGCGGGTGACCCCCAGCAGCTCGGCCAGGGGCTGCTCCACCCGCAGGTGAAGCCAGTACACCACCACGGCGGCCAGCGCCAGAATGGTAAACAGGGCAATCACCTGAACCAGGCGCAGCAGCGAGGCATTGGTTTCGGCGTGACGTTGCAGTTCACCGACCGTGGCGTCGATCTGCTCGACCAGGGCCTCGGTGGCGGCAATGCGCTCGTCGGCGTTCAGGTTGTTGAGTTGCGTGCGCAGCTGTCGCCACTGGGCTTCGGTGGTTTCCAGCCGCTGTTCGAGCGCCGGGCTGCGGTGACGCAACAGCTCAAAAAGGGGGTGATTCCAGGTGCTTTCCAGTTGACCGAGGACCTGTTCGCGGCGCTCGGTGCTGGCGGCGGGGCTCTCTTCCAATGCCAGCAAGTGGTAGGTGTGCATGCGCAGGGAGCCGGCCAGGTTGATGGCGTGGGCGTCACTGTCGGCCCGGTCGGATAACCAGTAGGACGCGGCCATGGTCAGGGCGGCCAGAGCGACGATGCCCGCGAGGGCGAGCTTGATACTGAGAACCAGGGATTGGGTGCGCATAGCGGTGCCGTCTGAACGGGCCGGCCGGGACTTGAGTCCCGGCCGGCGTTTGACCGATGGGATCAGCTGCTGACTTTCTCCAGGGCCTGATCGATATCGGCAATAATATCATCGATGTGCTCAATACCAATGGACAGTCGCACCAAGTCCGCCGACACACCCGCGGATTTCAGCTCTTCCTCGTTCAACTGACGGTGGGTGGTGGTGGCCGGGTGGCAGGCCAGGGATTTGGCATCGCCGATGTTCACCAGGCGCAGAATCATCTGCAGCGCGTCGATAAACTGCGCCCCCGCTTCCTTACCGCCCTTGATACCGAAGCTCAGAATACCCGAGGCGCGTCCGCCGCTGATTTTCTGGCACAGGCCATTGTAGGGGCTGTCCGGCAGGGCGGCGTAGTTCACCCAGTTGACCTTGGGGTGCTGCTTCAGGTGTTGGGCGACCTTCAATGCGTTCTCGCAGTGACGCTCCATGCGAATGCCCAACGTCTCCAAGCCCTGCATGATCAGGAAGGCGCTGTGCGGTGCCAGGGCCGAACCGGTGTTGCGCAGCGGTACCACGCGGCAGCGGCCAATGTAAGCGGCCTCGCCCAGGGCTTCGGTGTAAATCACATTGTGGTAGGAGGGGTCCGGCTCATTCAGCATCGGGAAGCGTTTTTTGTTGGCGACCCAATCGAATTTGCCCGAGTCCACAATAACGCCGCCCACAGTGGTGCCGTGGCCACCAATGTATTTGGTCAGGGAGTGGACCACGATGTCCGCGCCGAACTCGAACGGCTTGCACAGGAAGGGGGTGGCGACGGTGTTGTCCACAATCAGCGGAATACCATGGCGGTGGGCGATGTCCGCCAGTGCTTGCAGGTCCACAATATTACCGGCGGGATTGCCAATCGACTCGCAAAACAGCGCCTTGGTTTTGTCGTCGATCAGGCTTTCCATTTTCTCCAGATCATCAAAGGACGCCATGCGCACATCGATGCCCTGACGGGGGAAGCTGTGGGCAAACAGGTTGTAGGTGCCGCCGTACAACTGACTGGTGCTGACGATATTGTCGCCGGCATCGGCGATGCATTGAATGGAGTAAGTAATCGCGGCCATACCCGAGGCCAACGCCAGGGCACCGATACCCCCTTCCATCGCCGCGACCCGCGCTTCCAGTACCGCGTTGGTGGGGTTCATGATGCGCGTGTAGATGTTGCCCTGCACCTTCAGGTCGAACAGGTCGGCACCGTGTTGGGTGTCATCAAAGGTGTAGGAGGTGGTCTGATAGATGGGGGTGGTGGCCGCATGGGTGGTCGGCTCGGGCTCGTACCCGCAGTGTAGGGCCAGTGATTCCAGCTTCATGGTCGGTTCTCCAAACAGGGCGCCGGTGGCGCGGGATTGTTGTTTTAAAGGATCGGAGACTGTACCACATCCAGGAATGAAAATGACTCGCAAAAACCCCACGTCTCTTACGGGATACCACCGATGAATTGAAGGGCGCCCAAGTCGTGGTTTTGTTGTCAGTTGGAATCCATGAGGTCAACGAAATCAATGGGTTAGGGGATCGGTGCGATACCTCCAAGGGGGTAGAAGGGGGCATTTGAAGGGCGTTGGGGGCAGTGGCGGGCTCGCGGATTATTGCGCACTATGAACGGGTGAAATTGATACCGAGCGATGCCCTGATCCGGGCATTGTCATAGCCTCTGTTCAGGAGTCCGCGAATGAGTCACCTTCTCGACAAGCTGCGCTACTTTCAGGCGCAGCGAGAACCTTTTGCCGAAGGCCACGGCGTTACCACCGATGAAGATCGCCAATGGGAGCGCGGCTATCGCCAGCGCTGGCAGCACGACAAAATTGTGCGCTCCACCCATGGCGTGAACTGCACCGGTTCCTGCAGCTGGAAAATTTACGTGAAGAACGGTCTGGTCACCTGGGAAACCCAGCAGACTGATTATCCGCGCACGCGTCCCGATCTGCCCAACCACGAACCTCGCGGCTGCCCGCGCGGTGCCAGCTATTCCTGGTACATCTACAGCGCCAACCGCCTGAAATACCCCAAGGTGCGCCAGTCTCTGATGAAGCTCTGGCGAGAAGCCCGTCAGGAGCACACCGACCCGGTGGCCGCCTGGGCGTCCATTGTCGAAGACCCGGCCAAGGCGAAAAGCTACAAATCCCGTCGCGGCCTCGGTGGCTTTGTGCGGGCACACTGGGACGAGGTGAATGAAATCATTGCCGCCTCGAACGTCTACACCGCAAAAACCTATGGACCGGACCGGATCACCGGCTTCTCGCCCATTCCCGCGATGTCGATGGTGTCCTACGCCTCCGGCGCCCGTTACCTGTCCCTGATTGGCGGCAACTGCCTGAGCTTTTACGATTGGTACTGCGACCTTCCTCCCGCCTCACCACAAGTCTGGGGCGAGCAGACCGACGTGCCGGAATCCGCCGACTGGTACAACTCCTCCTACATCATCTGCTGGGGTTCCAACGTACCCCAGACCCGGACCCCGGATGCCCACTTCCTGACCGAAGTGCGCTACAAGGGCACCAAGGTCATCAGCATCACGCCGGACTACTCCGAAGTCGCCAAACTGACCGACCAGTGGTTGGCACCGCGCCAGGGTACCGATGCGGCCCTGGCCATGGCCTTCGGTCACGTGATCCTGAAAGAGTTCTACGTTGACTCCCAGAGCGAGTACTTCACAAATTATGTGAAGCGCTACACCGATATGCCCAACCTGGTCATTCTTGATGACGAAGGCGGTCGTCTGCAGCAGGGTCGCTTTCTGCGCGCGGCGGATCTGGTGGATAACCTGGGCGAGGAAGCCAACCCGGACTGGAAAACCATTGCCATTAACAGCGACGACCAGCGCCTGGTCAGCCCCAACGGCTCCATCGGTTACCGCTGGGGTCGCCCGGAGGGCCAAGCCGGCCGGTGGAACCTGGAGAACCGCGATGGCAAAACCGGCGATGAAGTGGATCTGCAGCTGTCCCTGAAAGGCAACAGCGATGAGGTGGCCGAAGTCGCGTTCCCCTACTTCGGTTGTAAAGAGCACGACTACGGTTATTTCCAGCACACCGAACACGCCGAAGTGCAGATGCGCAAGGTGCCGGCCAAACGCGTCAAGCTGGCCGATGGCCGCGAGGTGTTGGTCGCTACCGTGTACGACCTCACTCTGGCCAACTATGGCGTGGACAATGGTCTGGACGATCCCAACTGCGCCCAGAGTTTTGATGACGACAAGCCCTACACGCCCAAGTGGCAGGAGCGCGTGACCGGGGTCAAACCCGAGCATGTGATCCGCGTTGCCCGGGAGTTTGCCCGCACCGCCGATAAAACCCACGGCCGCTCCATGATCATTGTGGGCGCCGGGATGAACCACTGGTTCAACATGGACATGAACTACCGCGGCCTGATCAACATGCTGATGATGTGTGGCTGCATCGGTCAGAGCGGCGGCGGTTGGGCGCACTATGTGGGTCAGGAAAAACTGCGCCCGCAGACGGGCTGGCAGCCCCTGGCCTTTGGTCTGGACTGGCAGCGTCCGCCCCGGCAGATGAACGGTACCTCCTTTTTCTATGCGCATTCCGATCAGTGGCGCTACGAAAAACTGAACATGAGCGACCTGGTTTCGCCCCTGGCGAACAAGGACAAATGGCAGTCCAGTATTCTGGATTACAACACTCGCGCCGAGCGCATGGGCTGGTTGCCGTCCGCCCCGCAGTTGGCGACCAACCCGCTGAAGCTGGCCGAAGCCGCCAAGGCGGCCGGTAAAGACGTCAAAGATTATGTGCGCGATCAGTTGGTCAGTGGCGAGCTGAAATTCGCCTGTGAAGACCCGGACAGCCCGCAGAACTACCCGCGCAACATGTTCATCTGGCGTTCCAACCTGCTGGGTTCCAGCGGCAAGGGCCACGAGTACATGCTGCGCCACCTGCTGGGCACGAAGCACGGCCTGATGAACAAGGACCTGGGCGAAACCGGCGAAGCCAAGCCCGAAGATGTCACCTGGCGAGACGAGGCACCGGAGGGCAAAGTGGACCTGTGGGTGACACTGGACTTCCGTATGTCCACTACTTGCCTGTATTCCGATATCGTTCTGCCGACCGCTACCTGGTACGAAAAGGACGATATGAACACCTCGGATATGCACCCCTTTATTCACCCGCTCACCGAAGCGGTGGACCCGGTGTGGGAGTCGCGCAGCGACTGGGATATTTTCAAAGGCATCGCCAAAAAATTCTCCGCGTTGAGCAACGGCCATCTGGGGGTGGAGCAGGATGTGGTGACCACACCCATCATGCACGACTCCCCGGGAGAAATGGCTCAGCCCTACGGCGTCAAAGCCTGGTGGAAAGGCGAGTGCGAAGCGGTACCCGGCGTGACCATGCCCAACATCAACGTGGTGGAGCGGGACTACCCCAACACCTATCACCGCTTCACCTCGCTGGGCCCCTTGATGGACAAATTGGGCAATGGCGGCAAGGGCATCAACTGGGATACCAAAGAGGAAGTTGAATTCCTCGGTAAGCTCAACCGCGTGCATCACGAAGAGGGCGCCAATCAGGGCCGCCCGCGGATCGAGTCCGCCATTGATGCCTGTGAAGTGATTCTGTCGCTGGCCCCTGAAACCAACGGCCATGTGGCGGTAAAAGCCTGGGACGCTCTGGGCAAAATTACCGGCCGGGATCACAAGCATCTGGCGCTGCCCAAGGAAGAGGAAAAGATCCGCTTCCGGGACATCGTCGCCCAGCCGCGCAAGATCATTTCCTCGCCCACCTGGTCGGGGCTGGAAGACGAGCATGTGTCCTACAACGCGGGTTATACCAACGTGCATGAACTGATCCCCTGGCGCACCATCACCGGTCGTCAACAGTTCTATCAGGATCACGAGTGGATGCTCGACTTCGGTGAGCAGCACTGCCTGTACAAACCGCCGGTAAACCTGAAAACCGTCGAGCCGATTCTCAACCAGCGCAGCAACGGCAACAAAGAGCTAGTGCTCAACTGGATTACCCCACACCAGAAATGGGGCATACACAGCACCTACTCGGACAACCTGCTGATGCAGACCCTCTCGCGCGGTGGCCCGATCGTGTGGCTGAGCGAGAAGGACGCGAAGGAAGCGGGTATTGAGGATAACGACTGGATCGACGTGTTCAACGTCAACGGCGCCATCGCCTGTCGTGCGGTCGTCTCCCAACGGGTGCCCGTGGGCATGAGCATGATGTATCACGCCCAGGAGCGGATCATCAACACGCCCGGATCGAACCTGACCAAAACCCGCGGCGGGATTCACAACTCCGTGACCCGCGCGGTGATGAAACCCACCCATATGATCGGTGGCTACGCCCAACAGGCCTACGGCTTCAACTATTACGGCACCGTAGGCTGTAACCGCGACGAATTCGTCATTGTCCGCAAGATGGACAAAGTCGACTGGCTGGACACTGAGTGAGGTAGTGCAATGAAAGTAAGAGCCCAAATCGGCATGGTGCTGAACCTGGACAAGTGCATTGGTTGCCACACCTGTTCAGTGACCTGCAAAAACGTCTGGACCTCGCGCGAAGGTGTCGAGTACGCCTGGTTTAACAACGTCGAAACCAAGCCCGGGGTCGGCTATCCCAAAGAATGGGAAAACCAGAACAAGTGGAACGGTGGCTGGAAGCGCGACAAGAAAGGCAAGATCAAGCCGCGTATCGGCGGCAAGTTGCGGGTATTGGCGAACCTGTTCGCCAACCCGGATCTGCCGGAAATTGACGACTATTACGAGCCGTTCGATTTTGACTATCAGACCCTGCACACCGCCGGTGATAAAAAGCACCAGCCGACCGCGCGTCCGCGCTCGCTGGTGTCCGGTCAGCGGATGGAGAAAATCGAGTGGGGTCCGAACTGGGAGGAGATTCTCGGCACCGAGTTTGAAAAGCGTCGTAAGGATGTGAACTTCGACCAGGTGCAGGCGGACATTTACGGCCAGTTCGAAAACACCTTCATGATGTATCTGCCCCGGTTGTGCGAGCACTGCCTGAACCCGGCCTGTGTGTCCTCCTGCCCGTCCGGAGCGATTTACAAGCGTGAGGAAGACGGCATTGTGCTGATCGATCAGGACAAGTGCCGTGGCTGGCGCATGTGCGTCTCGGCCTGTCCGTACAAGAAGATCTACTACAACTGGAAGAGCGGTAAGTCCGAAAAATGTACCTTCTGCTATCCGCGTATTGAAGTGGGCCAGCCCACCGTCTGCTCGGAAACCTGTGTGGGTCGCATTCGCTATCTGGGCGTGCTGCTGTACGACGCGGACCGCATCGAAGAGGCCGCCAGTGTCGCCAACGAGGCGGACCTGTATCAGGCGCAACTGGACATCTTCCTGGACCCGAACGACCCGGCGGTGATTGCCGCGGCTCAGGCAGAAGGCATTCCCCAGGGGTGGATCGACGCCGCTCAGAACTCGCCGACCTATAAGATGGCGGTTGAGTGGAAAGTGGCGCTGCCGCTGCACCCGGAATACCGCACCCTGCCCATGGTCTGGTATGTGCCGCCGCTGTCACCTATTCAGAGCGCGGCCGAAGCGGGCCATGTGGGCATGAATGGTGAAATTCCCGACCTGAAATCCCTGCGGATTCCGATTCGCTACCTGGCCAACCTGCTCACCGCTGGGGAAGAACAGCCAGTGGTGGAAGCGCTGGAGCGGATGATCGCCATGCGCGCCTACAAGCGCTCCCAGCATGTGGATGGTGTGGAAGATCTCGAGGTGCTCAAGCAGGTCGGTCTGAGTGTGGCCCAGGTGGAAGACATGTACCGCTATATGGCCATTGCCAACTATGAAGACCGCTTCGTGATTCCCACCAGCCACCGGGCCTACGCCGAAGACGCCTATGACATGAAAGGCGACTGCGGGTTCAGTTTCGGTAATGGCTGTGCGGACGGCACCAGCGAAACCAGCCTGTTCGGCGGCAATCGCGCCGGGGTTCGCCAGATCATTCCTGCCATCTTGCAGGATTAGGAGAAAGACCGATGAAAAGTTTACGCGTTATTTCTCTGCTGATGGAGTACCCCACGGCAGAGTTGATGGAAGCTCAAGACGAGCTCAAAGCTCTGGTCGCCAGCATGAACCTCAAAGGCAAGCAGCGCGATGCGCTGTTGGCCTTTGTCGAGCAGCGAACCGGGGGTGACCTGATGGACTGGCAGTCCGAATACGACGCCCTGTTCGAGCGCGGTCGTTCCCTGTCACTGTTGTTGTTCGAGCATGTGCACGGCGAATCCCGGGATCGCGGTCAGGCCATGGTGGACCTGATGAACCAGTACCAGCAGGCGGGCCTGGCCATCGACGCCAACGAACTGCCGGACTATCTGCCTCTGTACCTGGAGTTTCTGTCCACTCAGGGGCCGGACAACGCACGCGCGGGATTGCAGGAGGTGGAGCATATTCTCGGCCTGCTCGCCGCTCGGTTGAAAGAACGTGAGTCCAACTACGCCGCGCTGTTCGAAGCGTTGCTGCATTGGTGTGGCGATCGGGTCAACATAGAGCAGATCCGGGAACAGGTGGCCGGCGAAGCCCGGGACGATACCCCCGAGGCGCTGGATAAGGTGTGGGAAGAAGAAGCCGTAACCTTCGGCCCGGACGCCCAGGCTGAAGGCTGCAATGTTCAATACCGACCGGAGTCCGGCCAGCGTCGGGATCAGGAGCAGATACTGAACCTGATGGAACCTCAACCAGTAAAAAATCGTCAGGAGGCATGATGTCCACTTTTCATCTATTCGCGTTTGGCATCTACCCCTATATTGCACTGGCGGTGATGTTTATCGGTACCTGGATCCGGTACGACCGGGAGCAGTACACCTGGAAGGCCAGCTCGAGTCAGTTGCTGGAGAAGAAGTGGCTGCGCATCGGTAGCATTCCGTTTCACATCGGTATCATCGGTATTTTCTTCGGTCACCTGGTGGGGCTGTTGACCCCGGTTGAGGTGTGGCACCTGTTGGGTGTGAGCGCCAGCGCCAAGCAGATCCTGGCCGTGGTGGCCGGCGGCCTGTTTGGGGTGCTGTGTCTGTTCGGTCTGGTGGTACTGACGCTGCGCCGCCTGTTCCATCCGCGCATCCGCCCCAACAGCAAGCCCATGGATATCGTGGTGTTGTTCCTGCTGCTGGCGCAGCTGCTGCTCGGCCTGGCCTCCATCTTCATCTCCGTTGGTCACCTGGACGGTGCGGTGATGATGCAATTGATGCATTGGGCCCAGAGCATCTTCCTGCTGCGCGGGTTGAGTGGTGCGGAATACATTGTCGGTGTGCACTGGATCTTCAAAGCGCACCTGGTGTTGGGGCTGACCATCTTCCTGTTGTTCCCTTTTACCCGTTTGGTGCATCTGTTGAGTGTGCCGGTGAAGTATCTGGGTCGGAATTATCAGGTGGTTCGACGTCGGGCGAGAGCGTCGATGTAGGTCACGTGTGGTTACGGAGGCGGTTGCGTATGGTTGCGGCGGATGCGCTTCGCTCCGATGCGTCGGACCGATCCGCCCTACGCGGGTCTATACCGCTGCGCTCGGCCGTAACCCAAACGCGATCTTTCTACCAAACCCAAAACCCCGACTCCACCTTAAAACGGGCTCACAAACATGATCACCGTCAACCAAACCCAAATCCCCGAAGACAAAGTCCTCGCGGAAATGCAATACCACCCGGCGGAATCCCGGCGGGAGGCCATGTTCAAAGCGGCCGAATCCCTGATCATTGGTGAGCTGTTTCGACAGCGCGCCAAAACCCTTGGCATTCCGGTCAGTGATGACACCGTGGAAAGCTCCGATGAAGATTTCATCGAAGCCCTGATCGAGCAGGAGGTGGCCATACCCGATGCTTCAGAGGAAGATTGCCGGCAATACTTCGAGGCCAATCCGGGCAAATTCGAAACCTCGCCGCTGCTGGAGGTAAAGCACATTCTGCTGGCAGTGCCGAAAGAAGACGACGCCGGACGGGCCGAAGCCAAAATGCGCGCCGATGCCCTATTGGACATACTCAAGGGCGGTGCCGATTTTGGCAAACTGGCCAAGCGGGAATCCTCCTGCCCTTCGAAAGAAACCGGTGGCAGCCTCGGTCAGCTCAGCAAAGGCCAGACGGTTCCGGAGTTCGAACGGCAGGTGTTCGTCGCCGAGCCGGGCCTGATGCCCCGCCCGGTGGAATCCCGCTACGGGTTTCACCTGGTGTACATCGAGCGCAAGATTTCGGGGAAGCCTTTGACCTTCGAGCAAGCCCGGGAAAAAATCGCCGAGTATCTGAATGAAAAAGTCCGGCGCAAAGCGATTGCCCAGTACATTCAGGTATTGATCGCGGAGGCGAAAATCGAGGGGTACGATTTCCAGGTAGATGGTTCACCGTTGATGCAGTAGGTTGTCTTGCGTTGGGTCGGGTTACGGCGGATGCGCCTTCGGCTTATCCGCCCTACGGCCGAGCGCAGCGTTATAGACCCCCGTAGGGCGGATAAGCCGAAGGCGCATCCGCCGTTACCACCGGCTGAAAGACCTCAAGGCTCACTCTGCGCGGTATGCCTTAACCGCAACCTGGCCCGCAACCACCGCGCCAGAATATCCACCCCGATATTCAACAGCGCGGTAATCAAAATCAACACCATCGCCCGGTCGAAGCGAATTTCCTGAATCGCGCTGTCCACATAAAAGCCGAGAGTCGCAATACCCAGAATCCCGAGAATGGCGGTCTCGCGCATGATGATTTCCCAGCGGTAAAACAGAAACGCCAGGAAGGGGCCATAAATCCGTGGCGTCAGTTCATAGCCGTAGCGCTCGACCCCTCGGGGGGCGTCCGGGCGCAGGGTGATTTCGTTGGTGCGCCGGCCGATCAGGTGGCCAATGATGCCACTGTTGTGCACCGCCAGGGCAATCACCGCCGGCAGCATGGAGGGGCCCCAGAGCTGCAACAGGATAAATGCCAGCAGATATTCCGGGGTCGAGCGCAGCACCACCAGCACCGTATGGCCAATGGGGCCGGTCAGGCGGTTGGTAAAGTGCCGCGAGGCGAGCGGATACAGCAGCAGGGTCAGAATGCCGGTCAGTACCAGGGCAATCTGGGTGAGCACCAGAGTATTCCAGATACCCGGCAGTGCCTGGGTGCTGAACAGTTCCGCCAGCCAAAGCCACAATCCCTCCAGCCCTTCACCGTTGCGCAGGGGCGCGGGCACTATGTCCTCGGTGAAAAAACGGGTGACGTTTTGCCAGCGGATCGGCAGGCCGCTGCCGAGCAGAAACGGTGCGGCGATCAGATACAGGGGAATCAGTTTCGGACGGGCCCACAGGCGCAGGGTGCTGATCAGCACATAGAACAGTAACAGTAGCGCGCCGACCACGGCGTAGTGCCCCTGGGCAAACGCCGATTCCAGGTAGAAGCCCAGCGTCGGCATGCCCACAAAACCCAGCACCGCACTGGAGCGGATGCCGCACTCCAGGCGGTAGGCGGTGTAGGTGACCAGATGGGGCCAGGCCTGGCTGAACCGGGTGTACACCAGGGCCACGACCGATCCCGTGCCGAAGGGCAGGGTGGTGTGCGGTAGCGGATCAGTTTCCTCCAGTATTTCGGCGTAGACCTTACCGAACACGCCCGCATAGGGAATGGCAATGGCGAGCACCCCGGTCAGCGGATGCAGGCCGAAAAACTGCAGAAAGATCAGCGCCCAGAAAAGTTCGTGAATGGCCCGAATAAAGGCGCAAAAAGTGCGCACGATTTTTGAGCCAAATACCAGAGCCAACAGCAGCCCGGCGGTCGCGCCCAGCCCCACGCCGACAAAAGCAAAGGCGAGGGTTCGGACCAGCGCCTCGCCGAGGTAATCAGTCTGGGTGAAGTCGGGGCGAATCAGCCCGGAAAACAGTCGGCCCAACTCACCCCAGGGATCGTGGGCGCTGATGCCCAGGTCGGCGACAAACAGACAGGCCAGGGCCAGCGCGACAAAAGCCAGACTGGTTCTTACACTTGCGGATCGCCACATAAACAGCCCGTTACCCGACTCAGTACAGCGTCAGCAGGTCACTGGCCTGCAGTCGATCGCGGGGTTCGTCCAGGGCAATGCCGCCGTCGGCGATACCCACCACCCGATCGGCAAAGTGCAGGGCCAGTTCGACATCGTGCATGGCGAGAACTGACGTGGGGTAGGCGTCGGTGAGTGCCGCCAGGACCCGTTCCGCCATGGGGCCATCGAGGGCCGAGGCCGGCTCATCCGCCAACAGGACTTCCCCTTTCTGGTGAATGACCCGCGCCGCCGCCACGCGCTGGCGCTGACCACCGGAAAGCTCCCCGGTTGCGGTCCAGCATTTGTGGTCGATATCGAGGGTTTCCAGGATCGGGCGAATCTGCTCGATATCCCGCTTAAACGGGCGCAGCAGAGACAACAGATTGTGGGTGGTGGAGTGCCGCTTCAGCCCGCCCATGTAGACGTTGTGAAACACGCTCAGGGCCGGAACCAGCCCGAGGTCCTGGGGCATCAACGCCGCGCCCAGGGGGCGCCACTGCTGGTACATCAGACTGAGCAGAGTGGACTTGCCCGCGCCACTCTTGCCCACCAGGGCCACAGTCTGACCGCGCACCACATCAAGGCTGAGAGGGCCGAGTACGCGCAGGTCGCCGTAGTCGGCGACCACATCGGTCAGGGACAGTGCCGTCATCAGTCCAGCAGACCGATTTCTTTGGCCACGTCACGGATGACCGCGTAATTGTCATTACTCGCGGGCACGAACGCAGAGCGGGGGAAGCTTTCCAGCATCGCCGGGTCGTCCATGCCAATCAGCGCCGCCCGTACTTTCTCAGTAAAACCCTCGCCAAAGCGTTCGTCTACGTCACCGCGAATGCTCCACTGGTAGTTGGGGTAGCTGGGGGTTTTATACACCACGTAAGCCTCGTCCGGATCGACATTACCCGCTTCAATCTCGGTTTCCCACACGGTGTAATTCACGGCGCCCAACTGATAAGCGCCAGAGGCCACCATGGAAGCGGTGCGACTGTGATTACCGCTGTAGCCGACCCGTGAGAACACCTCATCGGGCGCCTCGCCAAAGGCCTCGCGAATATAATACTCCGGCACCAGACGGCCGGAGGTGGAGCCTTTGGAGCCAAAGGTGAAGGTCATGCCCCGCATGGCCTCGGTCAGCCCAGAGTTGGGTTCAAGCCCGGTGCTTTTGTGGGCCACAATATAGGTGTAAAACGCCTGATCTTCGGTCCCTTGGGCTAAAGCCCGGGAGCCGGGTACCCGTTCCCGGGCCTGAACCCCGGACAGGGCGCCGAACCAGGCCAGTTGCACCTGGTCGTTGCGGAAGGCGCTCACCGCCGCCGCGTAAGATTTGACCGGTACAAAGCGCACATCTACCTCAAGTTCCTCTTCCAGATAGTCCGCCACGGCCTGAAATCGCTCCTGAAGCCGGGTTTCATCCTCATCGGGAATGGCGGTGAACACAAAGGTCTGGGCAGTGGCACTCAAGGAGGTCAAGCCCAGCACCACAGCGGTGAAGGCAAAGCGAAGGAGGTTGCGTCCTAACATGGTCAAATCCTCTGGTGTGAGTAAAACTGAATGGGCATTCAATCGGTATGGTACCGGAATCCCGATGATCTGTCCGGGGTGCCTTGGTGAGTATAGCGGTCGCGCGGCGTTCCGATCGATGGATACGAGTGGCACCACATGGGTGCCCTACGCCGCTATCCAGTACGCGTGGGCGCTGGAAATAGACGTGTCCGCGGTATAGTCGGCTGCGTATGATGGGAAGCGGCGTTGAACGGTCATGTTAATCTTCGGTCAGCAAACCGTCGGTAAAGGTGGTGAAGGTGAAACAACGGGTACACATTGCATTGATTACGCCGGCCGCGCCGGGCTCCAGGGCCGGCAACCGTGCGACGGCCAGCCGCTGGGCTGGACTGTTGAGACCCCTGGGCTATCGGGTCTCGATTCATGTGCCGGAGGAGGCACCGACCGGCCGAGCCCCGGACCTGATTCTGGCCCTGCACGCCTGGCGCAGTCACGATGCCGTCCGTGCCTGGAAGCGGGCCCACCCGGACTGCCCGCTGATTGTGGTGCTGACCGGGACGGACGTCTACCGGTTTCAGTTCAGCGAGCCCGAGACAGTGTATACCAGCCTGGATGCGGCGGATGCCCTGATCGGCTTGCACGATTGCCTGGAGGAGGACCTGCCCGAGCGTTACTGGCCGAAGTTGCATGTGGTGCATCAGTCCGCCGAGCCGCTGCCGCCCGGAGTCCCTCAAGCGGTTCGGCGCACGGTGGACATTCTTGTCGCGGGACACCTGCGGGAAGAGAAGGACTCCCTGCGGGCGGCCATGGCCGTGCGGGATCTGCCGCTGGATTCGCGGCTGCGAGTCGTGCAGCTGGGCAGTGCGCACTCGGAGGACTGGGCCGAAGCCGCCGAAGATGAAACGCGTCGCAATCCGCGTTACCGCTGGCTGGGAGATCAGCCCCGCTGGCGGGTCCGGCAGTGGATGGGGCGGGCGCGGGCCATGGTGATCAGCTCCCGAATGGAGGGCGGCGCCAATGTGGTCAGTGAGGCCTGTGTCGCCGGGTTGCCAATCATTGCGTCGGATATTGCTGGCAACCGGGGCCTGCTCGGGGAAGACTACGTGGGCTATTACCCGATGGGCAACACCACTGCTCTGCGGGAGTGTCTGTTGCGTATCGAACGTGACCCGGTCTGGTGGCACCGGCTCCGGGACCAGGTTCTGGCGCGAGCGCCCCTGTTCCGGCCCGAGGCGGAGCAGCGCGCTCTGGGACAGATCATTGAGCGCGTCCTCTCTGCCTGAGCTATGGTGTCTATAAAGTATGATAAATTAACAAATGGCTGTGAAAGGACTAGCCTATTGCCACTTATTGGATGATCTGAGGAGTTTTTGTGACGCTGACCAAGCGTGTTGCCCTTTCGGCGGCACTGTTAATGACCGGCCTGTTCGGGACAATGCTGACCGTTGCGGCGGAGTCACGGCTACAAGTCGTGGCGACCACCGGCATGGTGGCGGATGTCGTGCGTGAAGTCGGCGGTGATCAGGTGCGTGTCGAAGGGCTGATGGGGCCGGGGGTGGACCCGCATCTGTACCGCCAGACCCGCCGCGACATTACCGCGCTCAGCCGGGCCGATGCCGTTTTCTGGAACGGCCTCTACCTGGAGGCCCAGTTGGAAGAGTTCCTGGAGCGTCTGGCCCAGCGCCGTCCGGTGTTCGCGGTAGCGGAAGGGGTGCCGGAGCGCCTGCGTCTGTCGGATGAAGAATACCGAAGCCAGTCGGACCCCCACGTCTGGATGGACCCGGGCCGCTGGCGCTATGGAGTTGAAGCGGTGCGCAATGCACTGGTGGAGCTTCGCCCGGACCAGAAAGCCTATTTTGAGCAGCGCGCTGAGGCCTACCTGAGCAAGCTGGAAAAACTCGATGACTACGCACGGGGAGTGTTGGGCAGCGTCCCGGAAGGTCAGCGGGTGTTGGTTACCGCGCACGATGCCTTCGGCTACTTTGGGGATGCCTACGGGTTCGAGGTGTTGGGGATTCAGGGCTTCTCGACGGAAAGCGAGGCCGGTCTGTCGCGAATCGAAGCGCTGGTTGATCTGTTGGTCGAGCGCGAAATCGGGGCGATTTTTGTCGAATCATCGGTGTCGGATCGGAACGTCCGGGCGCTGATTGAGGGCGCCGCCGCGCGCGGTCACTCGGTGCGCATTGGCGGTGAACTGTACTCCGATGCCATGGGACCCGCCGGCACCTACGAAGGTACCTGGCTGGGAATGATCGATCACAACGTCAGTACCATTGCCCGTGCGCTGGGCGGTGAAGTCCCGTCCGGTGGCCGGCTGGGGAAACTGCAACAGGCCGGGGCCAGGGAATGAACGCCAAAGGTCAACTCAGTGAAGCCGTGACCGCCAGTCCATTATCGATTCAGGGGCTGACCGTCAGTTATGACCACCGGCCCGTGGTTTACTCCGTGGACCTGTTGCTGAAGCCAGGCCGTATGACCGCGATTGTGGGTCCCAATGGCGCGGGCAAATCCACCCTGCTCAAAGCCGCGCTCGGTATCACCCGTAGCCTGACCGGGGATGTTCGGGTTTTTGGCCGGCCGCTGGCGCAGATGAGCGAAGACATTGCCTATGTACCGCAACGCAACAGCGTTGATTGGGACTTCCCGGCCACCGTGCTCGATGTGGTCACCATGGGATTGTTTCGCAAACTGCGTTGGTGGCAACTGACCCGTCGGCGCCATACCGATAAGGCCATGGAAAGTCTCACGCGGGTGGGGATGGAAGCCTTCGCTGATCGACAGATCGGCGAACTGTCCGGTGGTCAGCAGCAGCGGGTTTTTCTGGCGCGGGCGCTGGTTCAGAACGCGGCGCTGACCATTCTCGATGAGCCCTTTGCCGGAGTGGACGCGGCCACCGAGCGGGCCATTGTCGAGGTCTTGAAGCAGTTGCGCGAAGAGGGGAAAACTCTCTTGTGTGTTCACCACGACCTGTCCACGGTGCGAGATTATTTTGATGACGTGTTGCTGCTCAATGTGCGGCGCGTGGCCGCCGGCCCGGTCGATCAGGTATTCACGGCGGAGAACCTTCAGGCCACCTATGGCGGGCGCCTCAATCCGGTGCAGTTGGAGCGGTTGGTGCCGGCGGTCTCGGAGGAGTCATGATGGACGCCTGGTGGCCGGCACTGATTTTCTCGGCGGGCTATAACACCACGCTGGTGACTCTGGGAGCCATGCTGTTGGGCGCCGGGGCGGGCATGATCGGTGCGTTTGTCCTGTTGCGCAAACGCTCCCTGGTCAGCGACGCCATCACCCATGCCACTCTCCCCGGGTTGGCCCTGGCCTTTGTGCTGATTGGTACGATTCAGGGCGATGGCCGCTGGCTGCCCGGACTGCTATTGGGCGCCGCGCTGAGCGCCGCCCTGGGGCTCTGGCTGGTGCAGTGGATCAGCGCCCGCACCCGCCTGGGTGAAGACGCAGCGATTGGGGCGGTCCTGTCCACGTTTTTTGCCTTCGGTGTGGTCCTCATTACGGTCATTCAATCCATGAACGTCACCGGCCAATCGGGCCTGACTGGCTACCTGGTGGGTTCTACTGCCGGAATGTTGGCCGTCGAGGCGAAGCTGATCGCCTCCTGTGCGCTCGGGCTGCTGTTGGCGGTCTTTATTTTGCGCCGGGAATTTTTGTTGGTCTGCTTTGATCCGGAGTTTGCGCAAACCCAGGGGGTCAATACCGGGCGGGTAGACCTGTTACTGCTGCTGTTGTTGATGGCGGTGGTGGTCATCGGCCTGAAGGTGACCGGGTTGATTCTGGTGGTGGCACTCACCATCACTCCACCGGTCAGCGCGCGCTTCTGGACCAACCGGCCGCCGCGCATGGTGGCGCTGGCGGCGGTGCTGGGCGCCTTGGCGGCTTATCTGGGCGTTACCCTGTCGAGCGCGCGCGCGAGTCTTCCCACCGGCTCATTGATTGTCTTGTCGGCGTTTGCAATTTTTCTAATGTCGTTCCTCGCCGCGCCGCGTCGCGGTGTGTTCGCCTCTTTGCTTGCCCACCAGCGGTTTCGTCGGCGGGTTCATTTGCGCCAGGGGCTGCTGTCGATGTCACGCAGCGAGCCGATTTTTGATGGCCTCACGTTGCGGTTGTTACGTCGGGCGGGCCACATCCGGCGCGATGGAGTCGCCACGGCCCAGGGGCGCACGGCGGCCCGAGAGGCGGAGCATGAAGAACGGCTCTGGGCCCTGTACCGCCGGCTCTATCCCGGCGACGCCCTGCACCGCGAGCACGCGGGGCTGGATCCGATTGCACGGGTCTTGCCACCGGATGCCATCGATGAGCTTGAGCAGCGGCTGCTCGCGAGTAGGGGGCCGGCATGAGCGATTTCATGATGTTCAGCCTGGCGCCCATGACCGTGGCCATCATTATCAGCATGACCTGTGCGCTGTTGGGCAACTTCCTGGTATTGCGCCGGCAGAGTCTGATCAGCGATGCCATCAGTCACGTCGCCCTGCCGGGCATTGTGGCCAGCTTTCTGCTTACCGGCACCATTGCCTCCACGGCCATGATGCTGGGTGCTGGGGTCTCGGCGCTGGTGACGGTGGCCATGATCGACGCCATACGCCGGTTCGGGCGAGTGGAAATCAGTGCGGCCATGGGGGTGACCTTTACCAGCCTGTTCGCCCTGGGGGTGCTGTTGCTGGAAGTGAGTCAGGCCAGTGGCGTACACATTGATGTGCAGCACGCCCTGTACGGAAATCTGGAAAGTCTGATCTGGTTTGAGGGCGTCGGTCTTTCATCCCTGGTTGATCCGGCGGCGCTGGCCACTCTGCCACCGCAACTGGCTCGGGTCGGGGTGGTGGCACTGGTGGTACTGGTGTTCGTGGTGGTGTTCCGCCGTCACTTGATTCTGGGAAGTTTTGATTCGGAATTCGCCGCCAGCATCCGCGCCCGCCCGGCGCTGGTGGATCTTCTGTTGGTCACCATGGTGGCGGTGGCGGCCATCGCGGCTTTTGAAGCGGTGGGCTCCATCATCGTGATCGCCATGTTCATCTGCCCGGCGGCGGCAGCCCGCCTGATGACCAATCACCTGGGCAAACAGCTCGCCTGGAGTCAGCTCTTTGCCCTGATATCCGCCGTCGTGGGCTACTGGTTGGCGGGCTACGGCCTGATCGCGCTGGGGCTGGATATGTCGCTGAGCGCCGCCGGCATGATCGCCACCGTGGCCGGGCTTATTCTGCTGTTGACCTGCCTCTGGGGCCCGCAGCGACGCGGTCGTGCGGTGCTTGCGAACGCCTAAGCACCGCTTCGGATCGTCGGCTTATCGTGCGCGATACCAGCCATCCTCACCGAGAATGGTTTCCAGCGTGTAATCGTCGGCCTGTTCTTCACTCAAGGTGGTTTGCCACTGCACTCGCTTGTGGGGCTGCGCGCCCGGTCCGCGGCTGTTGTACTCACCGTAAAGCACGGTGTGCTCCGCCTCCGGTTTGGACCAGTTATGCCAGCCCTCGGGCTTGATGTGCGCCCCCATGTCGGTGTTGATAAACACCGTGCGGGCAAAGTCTCGCCAGGGACGTCCGAGGTAGACTTCATCCACATCCTTGTCGGCAGTGAGCGTAGCGTTCAGAAACACAAAACCGTGGGGAATGCCCTCCGGCGTTGAGGCCGCCGTGATATAAGAGTCGCTTTTCGAGTGGATCTGGCACTGGTCAAACACCGCCGTGGCGCGACCGAAAATAAAATCCGTGGTGCCTTCGACATAACAGTTCCGGAAGTACTGCCGTTTGCCTTCCCCGGTCAGGTAGAGCGTATCCTGATGGCCCAGAAAGCGGCTGTTGTAAAAACTCACCCGATCGGCATTGACCGCCAGTGCGACCGCCTGGCCCACCGGGCCGGCGGTATTTTCAATGGTCAGATTTTCACCATGGAAGTCATCGCCATCTACCTGCAGGGTGGGGGTGTGGAAGGTGCTATTGCGGCCCTTGTCGATCTGCTTGAAATGATCGCCCCAGGTGATGATGGTCTTGCCGGCGTCCTCGCCAATCAGGGACACCATCGGGTTCCACTCATACACACGGACCTTCTCCCGATAAGTGCCGTTCTTGATGTGGATGGTGATGCGCTTGTCGGGAAAGGCTTTGGTGTTATCGATCGCGGCCTGAATGGTGTCGTAATCACCACTGCCGTCCTGGGCGACAGTCATCTCATAGACGATATCCGCCCGCACAGGCAGGGTCTCCAGCAGTGATAGCAGAAACAATACAACGATACGGTATCCGATCTTCATGGTTGATGGTTCTCTCTCAGTTCATTGTTTTTTGGTTTGACGTATTATTGTAAACCATTGGTGTTTTTCACACTTGGGTAACGGCGGATGCGCCTTCGGCTTATCCGCCCTACGCCGACTGCCGAGCTATCCGTAGGGCGGATAAGGGCGTATGCCCGCATCCGCCGTTCCCACACTTTCCAGCATCCGCCGCAACCGACTCACTGCAACAACATCATCCCCGTAACTTCGCCGCCTCCTCCACCACAATCGCGTGTCGGCGTGCTAACGCATGTCGGTCATCATCGTATCCGCCCCCAATCACCGTCGCCACAGGAATATCCCGCTTAAGCAGCTCACTCAACACCCGCCGATCCCGCTCACGAATGCCCGCCTCGGAAATGTTCAACCGCCCGAGCGGGTCGCCTTGGTACACATCCACGCCCGCATCATAGAGGACGATATCGGGCTGAAAATCCGTAAGTACCTGTTCGAGAGTGTCCATCACCACCCGCAGATAATCCTCATCCCCCATGCCGTCGGGCAGCGGCACATCGAGATCACTGCGCTGTTTGTCGAACGGAAAATTGTTGTCGCAGTGCAGCGAACAGGTAAAGGCGTTGGGCTCATCCGCCAGCAGCGCGGCGGTGCCGTCCCCCTGGTGGACGTCGCAGTCAAAAATCAGCACCCGCCCGACGCCGCTCTGGCGAATCAGCACCTTTGAGGCTATCGCCAGATCGTTCAGAATGCAGAAGCCCGAGGCGTAGTCATAGTGTGCGTGGTGAGTGCCGCCGGCCAGATGGCAGGCCAGGCCGGTATGAAGTGCCAGCTGTGCGGCCAGCACCGTGCCCGAGGGCGCAATCAGCGTGCGCTTGACCAACCCCTCGCTCCAGGGCAGGTTCATCTGCCGAAGTTCCCGAGGTGACTGGGCCTTAGAGATAAAGCGCTGCAGGTAGTCCGGGCAGTGGGTCTGCTCCAACCACAGCGGCTTGCAGGGCCCGGGCCGAAAGCTGTTCTCCGGGCGCAGCAGACCGATGCGGCGCAGGTGCTCGGCCAGTAGGCCAAACTTCGCCATCGGAAACCGGTGTCGCTCCGGGAAAGGGAAGCTGTAGGCCGGGTGATAAACCAGGGGTATGGATGAGGGCATAGGGCGAATAAGATGCGTTAATTGAGTGAGTCATCTTAAAGTATGGTGCCAGCGAATAACACTCTGGGGCTTGGGTTACGGCGGATGCGCCTTTGGCTTATCCGCCCTACGCAGACTGCCGTGGTACGCGTAGGGCGGATAAGGGCGCAAGCCCGCATCCGCCGTTACCAAACCTTCCGCCATACGCCACAACCACGACAATGCGCCACAACTCCGCTATGCTGTAACCAAACCGGAGATAAAGCGAATACCCTATGCAACACTTGGACTTACAAGTCATCGAACGGGCCCTACAATGGCTGGACAATGGCCAGCCCATCTGGCTGTGCACCGTTCTCGCCACCTTCGGCTCCTCCCCGCGCGAACCCGGCTCCATGATGGTGGCCCGCTCGGACGGCCAACACGTGGGTTCACTGTCCGGTGGTTGCGTCGAGGAAGACTTTCTGGCCCGGCTGCGCGCCGGTGATTTTCACCAGCCGCTGTCCCAGATCCGCTATGGCAACGATGAAGTCTCCGGCCCCAAAGTCACGCTTCCCTGCGGTGGGGTGCTGGACGTTCTGATAGAGCGCCTGACCCCGACGGAAGAACACCGCGCGCATCTTCAGACGTTACGCGAGGCGATGCAGGGCCGGCAGTCGTTGATCCGCTCGGTGCTGCTGGACAATGGTGAATCGACCTTTGTCGAGGGCTCGGCCCTCGGCCCGCGAGTGGAGCGTGATGAACAGGCCGTGCGCATCCGGGTCGGCCCCACGCTGCGCTTGATCATCGCCGGTATCAGCCCGGTGTCCGCCGCCTGCGCTGAGTTTGCCCAGGCGCTGGGGTTTGATGTGATTGTGTGCGATCCGCGCGATGACGAAGTAGCCACTTTTAACGTGCCGGGGGTCAATGTCGAGGCGGTCCTGCCATCGCTTTACATTGAGCAGCATGCCCATGCCGCCACGGCGGTGGTGGCACTGACCCACGATCCCAGAATCGATGACCTGGCGATGATGGAAGCGGTGCGCACCGAGGCGTTTTATATCGGCGTCATGGGCTCGCGCAAAACCTCCGCCAACCGCGCCGAACGCCTGCGCCGCTCCGGTGGCCTGAACGACGCGGACATCGAGCGTCTGCACATGCCGATCGGCCTGGCCATCGGCAGTAAAACCCCCGCCGAAATCGCCCTGGCCGTCATGGCGGACATCATCCGCGTGCACCGGGGCCAGCCGCGCCATGCCCTCTAGCCTCACCCCCTCCACCGATGTCGTCGGCCTGATCATGGCCGCCGGCTACTCCACCCGATTCGGCGCGGACAAACGCCGGGCCCAGCTCACGGAAGGCCAGACACTACTTCAGGCCACAGTTGCCATGACCCGGTCGGTGTTTAAAGCGTTCTATGTGGTACTCCGCTCCGACGATGAAGAGCGCGATCTGGGGCTCGGGACGGAGCCGGTCATTTACGCTCCCGAAGAACCCATCGGTCTGGGCACCAGCATCGCCGCCGCGTTTCATCACTTACAGGTAAATAACAAAGACGCCACTTCAGCGGCGGTTCTTCTGGGTGATATGCCCTGGATCAAACCGGATGCGTTCAGCGCCCTGTTGAACCACGCAACGGAAGACACGATCATCCGCCCGGTCTACGATGGCAATGCGGGCCACCCGGTACTATTCGGCCGCGACTTCTGGCCCGAGCTGGCCAACCTCCACGGCGATCTGGGTGCACGCACCATCATCAGAAAACACCACAGCTGCTGCCATCTGATTCCTGTTTCGGATGTGGGGGTGTTGCGGGATGTGGATCGACCCAAGGATCTAATTCGGTAGGGCACCCACATGGTGCTGTTGGAGGGGAGCGACTGCGTAGTAACTTCCGGTCGGAGGAGGGGAAACCCTTTCAAGACACGCCGTAAACCCATCCCTGGGGGCTCGGATCGCGGGTCTCCCGCTCTACGGTCTTGAAAGGGTTTCCCCTCCTCCGACCTACGAGGTTCACAATACCTTGGGTTTTTCGGCCACCCAACGCAATTGGAGAGTGATATAACCGGCCAACGAAGGCTGTTTTGTGGCACTTAGGTGCGGTATGGGGCGTGTTGTTTCCAGACCGTAAGCGGAGGGACTCCGCGCGTCGAGCCCCCAGGGATGGGTTTACGGCGTGTCTGGAAACAACACGCCCCATATCGCACCGGTCGTTCCACAGCCAACAAAAGTCTCAAGCTTTCAAAGCCGCCAACACCGCTTCGCGCCGAATCGGAATCTCCGTCATCCGTACCCCGACCGCCGCGAAAATCGCGTTGCCAATCGCCGGACCGACCACCGTGGTTGCCGGCTCACCCAAGCCTACCGACAACTCCGTACTGTCCACAAACTCCATCTCAATCTCCGGCACATCGCGAATCCGCATCGGTGAATAAGTATTCAGGTTCTGATCCTTCACCTCACCCTTCTCAAACACCGTACCCTCATGCAGCGCCATACTGGCACCCCACAAAGCCGCGCCTTCCACCTGCGCCCGGGCGCCGTCCGGATGCACCACCGTGCCAGCATCGGTCACCAGCGTCAGCTTCTGCAGCGTTACCTTGCCAGTGTTGCGATCCACATGCACCTTGGCGACACAGGCCGTCCAGGTTGGCATATTGCGCTCCTGGCCGTAAGTGGTGGCCACACCGAGGCCGGTATCCGCCGGCATCTCCTGACCCCACTCGGAAATTTCCCGTACCCGGCGCAGCACATTCGCCTGACGGCTGGCGCCGCCCACCGAGTTGGGGGCTTCGCCGGCGTTTTTGCCTTCCGCTTTCAGCAGGGCCAGACGGAACTCAATCGGGTCTTTCCCGGCCTTGCGGGCCGCCTGGTCCATAAAGGATTCCAAGGCCCAGTTCACCCAGCCCGAGCCCACCGAGCGCAGCCAGCCGGGGCGGAAGGTTTTATTGGCCAGGTCGTTGGAAATGGCCCGCAACCGATGCGCCCCCACCGAATACCAGTGAGCGGCGCCCTGAATGGCGAAGGGGTCGTACTTCTCACCGTTGGTGGCCGCGGGCATAAAGCCCGGCACCATCACCTGTGTGGGCCAGCCGGCGGTGGCGTGGTGCTCCATGCCGGTGGGGTTGCCCTCGGCATCAAAGGCCATGCGTACCCGCTGGTAGGCGGGGGAGCGCACCGAGTCAAAGCGCGCGTCGTCTTCCCGGGTGAATACCAGTTTCACCGGGCGGTTCAGCGCTTTTGAGGCCAGAGCGGCGGGCACCGCGTAGTCGCCATTGAGCCGGCGACCAAAACCACCGCCGAGCATATAGGTACGCATGATGACTTTGTTTTCCGGTACATCCAGCGCGTTGGCCAGCGTCGGCAGAATCAGGGACTGCCACTGGTTGCCGGTGTGAATTTCCCAGATACCGTCTTTCTGATAGGCGAGGGCATTGACCGGCTCCAGTTGAAAGTGCAACACGGTGTGGGCGATGTAATCTTCTTCCAGCACCGAATCGGCGTTGCTGAAGGCCTCGTCCACGCCTTCTTCATTCACCACCAGTGCACCGCCATCGCCTTTCTCAATCAATTCCAAGCCGCGATCGAGAATATCCTGCTCGCTGACGTTGGCGGTTTCCCCCGGCGTCCAGTCCACTTTGATTTTACTGGCCGCTTTGCTCGCCGCGTAAAACGAGGTGGCAATGACCACCGCCCAACCGGGCACGGTGTCGGTCGGGTCATTCAGTTGAATGGTCTGCAGGTAACCCTCGACGTTTTTCGCCTCGCTGTCATCGATGCTGTTGATCTTCGCACCGTAGCGGGTGGGCGGAATCAGAGGCCGACCGTACACCATGTTTTCGACGTTGGCATCGATGCCGTACACACTGGAACCATCGGTTTTATCGGGGATATCCAGCGCCTGGGCTTCCTGACCGATCAGGCGGCGGTCTTCGGGTTTTTTGACCTGGATTTTTTCCAGTTCGTCTTCGCTGAAGGAGCGGGACATGTTGCCACGTTGAACGATCTCGGCGTAGCTGATGGAGCGGTTGCCCGCGATCACTTCGCTGTTGCGCGCGCGGCACTGGCTGGCGTTGACGCCGAGCAGTTTGGCGCCTTCTTCAATTAACACTTGCCGACCGGCGGCACCGGCGCGACTGAGGGGCATGAAGTTCTGCCACACCGACCAACTGCCACCGGTGACCATCAGGCCCCATTTGGGATCGCTGTCGACATGGTGCAGCTCGACCTTGGACCAGTCCGCTTCCAGTTCGTCCGCGACAATGCGGGCCAGGGCGGTGCCCACATGCTGGCCCATTTCGGCCTCGGCAATATTGACGATGATGCGCCCGTCATTTTCGATCTGGTACCAGATGGTCGGCTCAAAGGTCTGGTTTTCAATCACCTCTTCCGGCTGGGCAAAACTCAACCCGGGGCGGTAAAAGGCGAGGGTGATGCCGGCACCGGCGGCGCCGATCAGAAAGCCGCGGCGGCTCAGGCTGGGGCCGTGATTGACCGCGCCCACATCGGGGTTGAGCAAGGAGCGAAATAGCTTATTCATTGGAGGCACCCTCCTGGATCTGGACACCGCCGCGCATTTCGGTGGCGGCGATTTTGATGGCTTCCCGAATGCGCACATAGGCCATGCAGCGGCACAGGTTGCCGCTCATCACCTGGTCGATCTGCTCATCGGTGGGGTTGGGAAAATCCTTGAGCATGGCCGCGGCCTGCATGATCTGGCCAGACTGGCAGTAGCCGCATTGCGGCGTCTGGGTTTCCACCCAGGCTTTCTGCAGAGGGTGCTGGCCGTTCTCGTCCAGCCCCTCGATGGTGGTGACCTCGGCCCCGGCCACCTGACTGACCGGCGTAATGCAGGAGCGGGTGGCCCGGCCGTTGACCAGCACGGTGCAGGCCCCGCACAGGCCGATGCCGCAGCCGAACTTGGTGCCGGTCATGCCGGCGTCATCGCGAATGCCCCAGAGCAGCGGGGTGTCGTCGGTCACCTCCAGAGTGACCTTTTGCCCATTGAGGGTGAATGTGGTGCTCATGGTCTGTTACTCCTTCCCGTTGCCGGCGTTATCGCGCAGCGCTTGAATACGTTGTTCGAGATTGTCCCAGGTGGGGCGATCGGTGTGGGTGTCGCGCAGGAATGTGAACAGGGCCACCAGATCGTCATTGCTCCAGTCCGTGTAGCCCGGCATCACGACGCCCTGAATACCGGCCTCGTCGGAGATGCCTTCCAGCGTGAAGCGGATCAGGTTGGTCGGGTCATCGGCGGTCACGGCGCTGTTCAGGCTCATGTCCGGGCGCATGATGCTGGGCTCATCCGGGTTGTTGTAGTGACAACTGGCACAGCCGTAGGTGAACAGCTCCTCCCCTCGGCTCAGGGTGCCGGCGCTGCGCTCCTGGGCGGTGCGAATCGCCCGGGCGGCCTGGCTGCCCGCCTGGGCCGCGTCGCTGCCACCGGCAATCGTATGGAAATAGCGGGCCAGGGCCCGAATATCGTCATCGCTGGCCTCAACCAGCCCCTGATGCACCACATCGGCCATGGAGCCGGCGGCGACCCCGTGATAGATGGATACGCCGTTGCGCAGATACAGGAACAGTTCGTCTTCAGTCCAGCCGACCGGGGTGCTGTGGTTGTCGCTCAGCGCCGGCGCGAACCAGCCGTTTACCAAGGCTCCGTCGTAGTCTTGCCCGTCGGCCGCTGCGCCAACAGAATTGCGGGGCGTATGGCAGGCGGAGCAGTGCCCCAGGCCTTCGGCCAGGTACTCTCCGCGGCTGGCATTCTCTTCGAGCGTCGTGCCGTCGAAGTAGAGCAGCTTCCAGCCCGCCTGCAGCATACGAATGCTGAACGGGAAGCGCAGGGTGTTTTCCGGCGGCTCCGCGTTGATGGCCTCGCGGGTCATCATGTAGGCGTAGAGGTCTTCCAGATCCCCGTCGCTGACATTGGCAAAGTGGGTATAAGGAAAGGCGGGGAACAGGTGCGATCCATCCCGGGAGACCCCTTCGCGCATGGCCCGATTGAACGCCTCCTGGGACCACTGGCCGATCCCGGTGTCCGGGTCGGGGGTGATATTGGTGGAATAGAGGGTGCCGAACTCCGTCTCAAAGGCGAGGCCGCCCGCATAGGGCTGATCGGGGTCGGTGGTGTGACAGCTCTGGCAGTTGCCGATGCCCGCCATGACCTGGCCCCGGTCAATCTGCTCCTGCGAGAAGCTATCCGCCGAGGGCGGCGACTGGGGCTCGATACTGCCCTCCCAAGCGAGCAATAACAGAACAATAAAACCCAGGATGATTAAGCCGACAATGCCGACCGCTATGCGTTTGATCACCTTGCATCTCCTTCGTTGGCCTACCGCTCTGCGCAGGGAGCGCCAGTCGCGGCAGGGGTATCGCTGAGGACAGGTCTGGAAACCACGGTATTACCGGTACTGCTTGTTATCGTTTCAGTGTAGACCATGGGTACGGATTTGCGCGCCCCAGCGATCAGGGCACGTCTGCCGGGTCGACATTGTCGTAGGAAGGGTAGGTGGTTCGGAAACGCCGGCTTGACCGAGCTGCTATGCTGAACCTATCCATTCTGAAAGAGAGGTAGTTATGACCGATCAACCGTTTCTGACCGATGTGAAAACCCTGCGCGAACGCGCCAGGAAGCACATTGAGCAGGGGGCTGTCACCGAGGGCTACAAGGCCAACCGGGACAATGTGATAAAGATTCTCAACGAGGCCCTGGCCACCGAGATCGTCTGCACCCTGCGCTACAAGAGCCACTACTATCGCGCCGAGGGCATCAACGCCGAAGTGGCGGCCCAGGAGTTTCTGGAGCACGCCCAGCAGGAAGAGCAGCACGCTGACTGGCTCGCCGAGCGCATCGTGCAACTGGGCGGCAAGCCTAACTTTTCCCCGGAAGGGCTGCAGACCCGCTCACACGCGGAATTTGTGGAAGGCGATACCCTGCGGGAAATGGTCGTGGAAGACCTGGTGGCCGAACGCATCGCTATCGACAGCTACCGGGAAATCGCCGCCTACCTCGGCGACCAGGACCCCACCTCCCGCCGCATCATTGAAGACATCCTCGCCCAGGAAGAAGAGCACGCCGACGACATGGCCGGCCTGCTGGAAGGCCTCGACGGCAAGTAACCTTGCAAATAACGGTGGATCGGCCCGACGCATGCCACAACACCCGCGTAGGGCGGCATAAGGCCGAAGGCCGCATCCGCCACAACCCTGCGTATGCCACAACACCCGCGTAGGGCGGCATAAGGCAAAGGCCGCATCCGCCGTAACCCAACTTCCCGTACCGCGTCTTCGGCTAAAGCCTAGGATGAAGTCAGCAATGGAAAAGCGGTATTTGGGTAAACGCCATAACCCGAGCGGTGTTCCTGCTTATTGGTGCCAGCATGGACGAGCAGATTCCGCGACTTTAAAAACTCGAGCCTTATCGGCGACTGAGTCGCTGCCAATCAGTACGCCCAGCCGGATAATCAGGATTTTGCGTAGCCAACGGATGTAATGTGATAAGCGTCACAAATCCCCTCTTGCTGTGCCAAGCCGATCAATAGATACTTCGAACCTCAGCGCAATTATCACTAACCGTGATTGAAAAGGAGATTCAAGTGTATCGAATTAACGCGTCCGTTGGTAAGTTTGGTCGAAATCTCAGCCGGGATGTCAAGACGGTTCAAGCCTTGATTAACGTGTACTGTCGCGTGGTGAATCGCACAGAAGTCAGGATCAATGGGCTCAGCTCCGAGTCATTGGAGCAGCAAATAGCTCACTTTCAATCGGATTATCTGAAGCTCGGACGGTTGGTGGATTCTCGCGTTGATCCGAATGGGCGGACAATAAGGGGGCTCAATCAGATTCTGTCTGATTGTTTCAAACCTCTGGCCGTCTCGCCACCGAGCAAGGGGTTGCTCACCTGGAGCGCAGAGGGAAACGAGGGCGGTCCATTCCACAGCCGAAAATTGCATGTCCCCTCAGCATCATCCGGCCTTACCATTGGTCGTGGTTACGATTGCCGCCGAAAGTCAGCTCGCCAAATTACCCGCGACCTGGTTGGTTGTGGCGTAGCCGGGAGTGATGCTGCGGTCTTTGCTCGGGCCTCAGGCCTGTCTGGGAGGGGTGCAGAAGAGTTTATTATTGATAACGACCTTCTGGACTTTCAGGTAACCCCTGAGCAACAAAAGGCGATTTTTAATGTGAGTTATCAGGCCGAGGCGGCCGAAGTGCAGCGAATCTGCGCAAAGCAGGATGTTGTAAAACTATATGGTGAGACGGACTGGAACTCGTTAAATGCCGTAATTCGTGACGTCACCATTGATCTCAAATTTCGTGGTGACTATACCGGAGCCTCCCGGCGGTTTCTGCAAAAAAGCATCGCTGATAACAATTTGGCAGCTTTTTCTGGACATATTAAAGATTCTTCTCGGTGGCCTGGTGTTCCGTCCGACCGGTTTCAACGCCGAGTGTCGTTTGTGAACTGTACCGCTCCCCAATAACCCTACGTTTTCACTCAGGTGTATGATGAATAACCTTAAGCCATTGCTTTTTCTGATACCGGCATTATTTCTCTTATCTTGCAGCGTAGCGGAGAAGTCCAACGCCGATCAGGCCTTTCTCCCGCTTTCCATTGACCAGGTGGAAACCTACCGGGTGGAAGAGTATTTGCTACGGCTGATAAAACACAACATGGAGCTTGAGCCTCGCTTTGAGTTGGAGCTGATTGAGCCGGATGAACCAAAAGGGGTGGACCGGCGAGAGCTCACCTCTGTCACCCTGAACGGGGAAACGCTGAACTTCGCCGAGTCAGCAGGGGTTTTTGTTGAATCAATGGGAGTAAACAGCAAGGGCGCCACCTTGGTGCTTGAATACTTTCACCAACGTGGCGGTAAGGAGCGAATCGAATGTGTCATCCCCGTCGTGGACGGAAAAATAGCGCCACCAGAGTGCCGTACAGAGTGATGTACGCCCCCCCCTGTATGCTCTGCAGGCCGGGCCTAGAATGGTGGATGGCGGCCTTAGGCCTCCGATACGTCGGACCGATCCACCCTACGGTCCGTGCCGAGTCGAACCGCTACTCGACGACTACCGCAAATGAATCGGCTCCAGCGTATCGCCTTCGGGCAGGATCCGCCCGATGATCCGGGTGTGAGGGTAGCCCAGAGAATGTAGCGCCGCCACACAGGCGTCGGCCTGGTCGGCAGGCACCGAGGCGAGCAGGCCGCCGGCGGTCTGGGGGTCAAACAGCAGCGGGTAACGGGGATGGTCGACCCACCGGTCCTGATCCTTGATGGCGCGGCGCAGGCGGACGTTGGCCGGTTGCAGGGAGCTGAGTACGCCAGCGGCGACGGTCTCTTCGGCGCCTTCCAGCAGCGGCAGTACTTCCAACTTCAGTTCGGCGTCCACGCCCGAGGCGCGGGTCATTTCCACCAGGTGGCCGAGCAGGCCGAAGCCGGTCAGATCGGTGCAGGCCGTTGATCCATATTCGCGCAGGCATTGGGCCGCCAGTCGGTTGGAAACGCACATGCTGGCGAGCGCCGCGTCGATCCAGCGGCCTTTGATTTTCAGTTGCGGCAGGGCCGCAAACAGGGTGCCGGTGCCGATGGGTTTGGTGAGCAACAGCACTTGTCCCGGCTGCAGGCCACCTTTGGTCAGCGCCGTGTCGTTTTCATCAATCAGTCCGTTGACCGCAAAACCCAGTGCCAGCTCTTTGCCCTCGCCGGTGTGACCGCCCACCAAGGTACAGTTGGCATCGTTCAACACCTCCAGCGCGCCGGTCATCATCTGGTACACCGTGTCTTCCACTTTCGATTCCAGCCCCTGAGGCACTGTGGCCACCGCGGTGGCGGTCTGAGCTTCGGCGCCCATGGCGAACACATCCCCCAGGGCGTGATTGGCGGCAATTTTGCCGAACACATAGGGGTCGTCAACAAAGGCGCGGAAAAAATCGATGGTGTGGACCGCCGCTTTGCCGGCGGGAATTTTCACCACAGCGGCATCGTCCGGCGCGTGCAGGCCCACCAGCACTTCGTCCCGCTCCACGGGCTTGAGGGTGGAGAGGGCGCGGGACAGCACCGTCGCCCCCACCTTGGCTCCGCAGCCGCCGCAGCGCATGGCGATGGCGGAGATGGCCTGGTCCTGTTCGTCTTTTTCCAGTGGCACGCGGCTCGGCTTGGTCGGTGCCATGGCCTGCTCGTCTATCGGCGGCAGTTCGTTGAACTTGGCCATGAAGCGCCGGTCAATCGAATCCTTCCAACGCCATACCCAATCGCCCGCCGCGTAAAAACCACCGCGGGACGCGACTGCGTGCTGGTTGCCGGTGCTGATCAGAGCCAGCCATTTTTTCTGGGGACGATAGGGCTTGAGTGGTTGACCCAGCACGGCCCGGCGCAGGTTATCCGCCAGCGGGCGTCCCTGGCGCACGGCAAACACGCCGGCTTTCTCGCGGGGATGATTCACCTGGGTGGCGATATCCCCGGCGGCAAAAATCTTGGGGTCATTCATGGATTGCAGCGTGTCGCGCACCTGCATAAAGCCGTTGTCGTCCAGTTCCAGACCGGTCTCCTTCAGCCAGGGGGCACCGCCGGCACTGGTCACCCAGACCACCTCGTCCGCCTCGTGCCAGTAACCGTCTTCGGTGTGCAGTCGCCCCGCATCCACGGCGGTCACTTCGGCGTTGGTGTAGAGGTTGATCTCGCCCATCGCCAGGGCCTGATGAAAGTGATTGCGCACCTTCTGGTTGTGAGTGGGCAGAATTTTTTCATCGCGGGTGTAAAGGTCGAATACCAGTTCTTCAGGGTTGCGCCCCATGGCCTGAAGCTCCCGGGTCAGGCGATATTGCATGGCAAGCACCAGCTCCACGCCGCCCGCGCCACCGCCCACCACAGCCACCCGGGTGGTGCCGGAATGATGGATCACCCGGTCGAGCAATTGCTGCCAGCGGTCATTGAACTGATAGATGGGTTTGACCGGTACCGCGTGCTGCTCCGCGCCGGGCACCCGGCTGACCTGAGGGGTGGAGCCGATATTGATGGAGAGCAGATCGTAGGGCACCGGCGGCCGACCGCGGCAGATGACTTTCTGATTGGCCCGATCAATATTGACCGCTTCATCACTGAAAAACCGCGCGCCGGCAAACTCCGCCAACCGGCGCAGATCAATGTGCACTTCATCGTAGCTGTAGTGTCCGGCAATATAGCCGGGCAGCATGCCGGAGTAGGGCGTGTGCGTATCCCGGCAGATCACCGTCAGCCGCACCCCGGGCTCGGGTTTCATGGCGAAGCGTTTGAGTACCCCCACATGGCTGTGGCCACCACCAATTAACACGATATCGCGCAGGATGGGTTGTTCGGGTTGATGCATGAGCGGGCCTCGGTTCGCTGCAACGGGGTCAAAGACTTCCAGCATACACTATGCTGAGTGTTCGCTCATCTACGGTGCGGGTGTCGGATTACGCTTCGCTAATTCGACCTACTTGGCGCTCGCTGCGAGACTTCCCGTAGGTCGGATCAGCCGCAGGCGTAATCCGACAGCAAGCGCGGTAGTCAGGGTCACCGCCTGGAACGGTAGCTCTTTTTGATCCGGTACCAGACCTGCTTCGCCCCTGTTGGCGAACGACTGAGAAATCCTTAGTAGTTGCCTCTCAAGCGTGACTTTAGGGGCAGGTGTATCGGTCGACTGAGAGCGCTCAACTTCTTCTCCACAGGCTTGCTTCGGCCACAGTATGCTGGTACTTGCGGGCGGTTTCCCGGATCACAAAGGGGATATCCCGGGTGGGTTCCAGCAGCGCAAAGTCCGGCTCCAGGTGGTGGCGCAGGCCGTCGAGCATGCGGACCGGTTGCCCTTTTTTTTCGAGCCCGCCGATCCAGCGTTCCCGAGGGGTGAACTCCGGTAGCAGGGTATAGGGGGAGGTGATCATCAGCAGGCCGCCGGGTTGGATCAGTGCGGGCAATTGCGCCAGAAACGCGGCCGGATCGGGCAGACGATCGATCAGGTTGCCGGCGAAGATCAGATCGAAGCGGCCCAGGGTGTCATCCAGTGCGCAGGCATCGCCGACCTGAAAGCGGGTGCGCCCGGCGGTGTTGCTCAGTTCCAGCGCTGCGAGATCCGCCGTTCGGCGTTCGATAAGCTCGCCCTCGAGGGTGACCTGATATTGAATCTGGCCCTGCTCGGCCAATCGGGTGGCGCTGTCGATAAAGCGTCGGGACAGGTCGATGCCGATGACCTCGTCGAACCGACGGGCCAGTTCAAAGCTGCTGCGGCCCACGGCGCAGCCCAGGTCCAGTGCCCGCGCGGTTGTGCCGGTGTGGTGGGCCAGGGCCTGCTCGATACAGGCCTTCGGGTAGTTGGGTACGTCAAAGTGACTGGGGCCGTAGTGGAAATCCAGGTATTGGCCGAGCAGTTCGTCGGTTTCGTAGGGGTTCTTGTTGGTCATGGGCTCTGGTCGGTTATGGATTAGTTGTCGAGGGCGCAGGTGCGAAAGCCCACAAACACATCGTGTCGATTGGGCAGGTAGGCCTGGCGGTAGCTGCCCCGGATCAACCGCGATGAGGTGCCGCAGGAGCCGCCTTTGGTGACCTTGTGGTCGCCAAACTGCAGGGTGGACATGAAAGGGTACATATCGATGGCAAAGCCGTCATAGGGGAAAAACTGGTCGCTGGTCCACTCCCAGAGAGTGCCCAGCATCTGGCGGCAGCCGAAGGGGCTGTCACCCCCGGGCAGGGCGGTGACTGGCTGGCTGGCCAGACCGGTACCGTCCATATCCACCCGGCTTGAATCCAGCGTATCCCCCCAGGGGTAGCGCCGATGCGGCTCGCCGGGACGGTTGCCCAGGGCGGCCACTTCCCATTCGACTTCTGTGGGCAGGCGACGGCCTGCCCAGCGGCAGTAGGCCTCGGCCTCCCAGTAGGTCACATGCTTGACCGGGTAGTCGTCGTGGAGGGGGCGCCATTGATCGAAATGCCGCTCTTCCCAGCGGTTTTCAGTCTTGCGCCAATAATAGGGGTGGGCTGGGGTGCCACGCTGGGGTTCGCCGCTGCCGAAATTCAGGTCCTGTTCGGTAGCCAGCCATTTGCGCCCGCCTTGGGTCCAGAGCTCGGGCCGCTGGTAGCCGCCGTCCTCCACAAAGCGCCGGAAGTCGCCGTTGCTGACCAGGGTTCGGGCAATACGAAAGGCCGGGACGTCCACGTCAAAGCCGGGCTTTTCATTATCGAAGGCAAAATCGCGCCGGGCGTACTCGGGGGAGTGGGCCGGCATACCGATGGTGTAGCGCCCGGCGGGGATGTCCGCATCGCCCAGAACTGCGGGATCAGCGCTCGCGGTCAGTTCGGGGCGGCTGCCCGGCGGCACCGGGTAACCCTCGGTCTGGCGGCACCAGATCATTGACTCCAGGTGCATGTTCTGGTGGAAGATGGCGTATTTGGTCAGGTAGTGGACCTGATCCGTGAGGGGCTGCTCCAGGATACGCTGGCGCATGGCCTGGTGAATGACGTCCACGTAGCGCAGGGTGTCCGCCTTGCCGGGAAACAGGTCGGCCCGCCAGCGGTCTTCGTGGTCCAGGTGGAAGGAGTCCCAGATTTCGTCCATTGAGGGGTCGTAGGAGGCCACGCCGTCCAGCGCCTTGCGCACAAAGACTTCGTAAAAGAAGGCGCAATGACCGAACTCCCACAGCGGCGGATTGACGCCGGGGTGGTAGGGCACCTGAAGGCGGTCATCGCCCAGGGCTTCCACCAATTCGTGCATCCGATGATGGGTGTCGTCCAGCGCCTGCAGCAGACTGTCTCGGTCGTCCATCGCGAACTCCTCAAAATGGCATGACCGGAAGACGATAACACATTGCCTGAATAGGCGCCCCGTTGGGCGGAAAAACAGGCAATTTCGGGGATCCCTTGCTATAATCCCGCCCTTTTTCCATTTCCCGGTCTGTGCCGGGGCCTCTGGCCGGGGGTGGCTTGACCACCGTCCGGCAGTGTTTATTGGAGATCACTATGGCAGGCAATGTGGCGGCAGCAACGAAAGTGGCCATTGTAATGGGGTCAAAGTCCGACTGGCCCACCATGGCCGAAGCGGCCCAGATTCTGGATACCCTCGGGGTGGCTTACCACGCCGAGGTGGTGTCGGCTCACCGCACTCCGGACAAAATGTTCCAGTTTGCCGAAACTGCGGCAGACCAGGGCTACAAGGTGATTGTGGCCGGTGCCGGCGGCGCCGCCCACCTGCCGGGGATGATTGCCGCCAAAACCATTCTGCCGGTGCTGGGCGTACCGGTGCAGAGCAAGGCCCTTAGTGGCCAGGACAGCCTGCTGTCCATCGTGCAGATGCCCCGGGGCGTTGCCGTGGGTACTCTGGCCATCGGTGGTGCCGGTGCCTTCAATGCCGGCCTGATGGCGGCCCAGATTCTGGCCACCGACGATGCCGAACTGGCCGGACGGATCGCCGCCTGGCGCCAGCAGCAGTCGCAGACCGTACTGGACAATCCCGATCCGAGGAGCGAATAAGCCTCATGAGTGTTCCGCGTATTATCGTGGCCGGTAACGGCCAGTTGGGCCAGATGCTGCAGCAGGCCGCCGCGCCCATGCAGATCGAGGTGATGCCGGTCAATCCCGCCAGTGATGACCGGCTGGAGCTACGCGACAGCGATGTGATTACCGTCGAGCTGGAGCACTGGCCGGACTCTCCGCGCGGTGTGCAACTGAAAGAACACCCGAATTTTCTCAACGCCACGGCGCTGCACTCGGTGATCGACCGGGAGCGGCAGAAAAGCCTGCTGGATCGGCTCAATGTACCGACCGCCCCCTGGGTGTCCCTGGGGGACGAGGCGGGCATTGCCGCACAGCTCGATGACCTTGGCCGCCCGGCGGTGATCAAGCGCCGCCGCGGGGGCTACGACGGTCGTGGCCAATGGCGCTGGCAGCCGGGCGAGCCGGTGCTGGCCGAGTGGGCCAATGAGTGTATCGCCGAGGCGATGATTCCCTTCAGTCACGAGGTTTCTCTGGTGGGCGCGCGCAATCGTGCCGGCGAGAAGGTTTTCTATCCGCTCACCCGTAATTGGCACGAGAGCGGCATATTGCGGGCGAGCGTGGGCAATCTGGACGTGCCCGCCGAGCAGCAGCAACTGGCCGAGGAATGGCTCGGTCGTATTATGGATGATCAGGGCTATGTCGGTGTGATGGCCATGGAGTGCTTTGTGGAAGAGGGGCACCTGTTGGTCAATGAACTGGCACCCCGGGTCCACAACTCCGGCCACTGGACTCAGGCGGGGGCGGATATCAGCCAGTTTGAGCTGCACCTGCGCGCGGTGGCTGACCTGCCGCTGATCACCCCGGAGGTCTATGGCGTGACCATGATGTACAACCTGCTCGGGCGGGATTGGCGCACCGAGTGGCTCGGGGTGACCGGTACCCATGTGCATTGGTACGCGAAGGAAATTCGCCCCGGGCGCAAGGTGGGGCATGTGAATCTGCACCGGCCCAATGTGGAGGCCTTGATGGACAGCCTCAAACAGATGCAGGGGCAGGTGGATGCCGAGGATCAGTGTGTGTTTGATTGGGCCTTGGCGCAGTTATAAAGCGTGATGGTGGATGACGGCCTTTCGGGCCTTATCCACCAATGAATCAATGGTATACCCCAAGAGCGGTATGGTTTGGCCGGTCCTTGGGCAGTAGATTGGGGGTATGGGAGCGGCGGGGTTGTGTGTTGGTTACGGCGGATGCGGGCTTCGCCCTTATCCGCCCTACACAGCCTGCCGTGGTTCGCGTAGGGCGGATAAGGCCAAAGGCCGCATCCGCCGTAGCCGGGGGTGACGTAATGACACCGGCTTGACCAAGGTCAACGCAACGTCGTTCCCGCCGCCCTAGACTAACGCCCACGTCAACAAACCGAGCCACACCATGTCCTTATACCAAGAGCCTCTCGCCTGGGATCAGTCCGTCATCGACCGCTACGACCTGAGCGGACCGCGCTACACGTCTTATCCCACCGCGCCGCAGTTCCGGGACGACTTCTCCCGCCAGCAATGGCTCGAGGCCGTGGAGCGCAGCAATCGCAGCGGCAAGCCTCTGTCTCTGTACTTTCATATTCCCTTCTGCGACACCCTCTGCTTTTACTGCGCCTGCAACAAAATCGTGACCCACAAGCGCAGCCGCGCCATGCCCTACCTGGAGCGTGTGGATCGGGAGATGGCCCTGCAGGCCGAGGTGTTCGATACCGATCGCCCGGTCAGCCAGTTGCACTGGGGCGGTGGCACACCGACCTACATCAGTGAAGACGAGATGACCTGGTTGATGGATGCAACCCGCCGGCATTTCCAACTGCTGGATAACGACGAAGGGGAGTACTCCGTGGAGGTACACCCGGGGCGAATGTCGGTGGGCAAACTGGTTCACATGCGTCAGCTGGGGTTCAACCGGGTCAGCATGGGGGTGCAGGATTTCAATCCCGAGGTGCAGCGTGCGGTCAACCGTTATAACAGTGTCGAGCAGGTACGCGAGCTGGTGAATGTGGCGCGGGATCAAGGTTATCAGTCCATCAGCATGGATCTGATTTACGGCCTGCCGCTGCAGACCCGTGCCAGTGTGAAAGAAACCCTGGATCAGGTGATTGACCTGGGCCCGGATCGGTTGTCGCTGTTCAACTATGCCCACTTGCCGCACCTGTTCAAAAGCCAGCGCTTGATTCACGAATCGGATCTGCCATCGCCTCAGGACAAACTCGCCATTCTGCACGAAGCCATTGAGCGTCTGCAGGCGGCGGGTTATGTGTATATCGGCATGGATCACTTCGCCAAGCCGGACGACAGCCTGGTCAAGGCGCAGCAGGAAGGCCGACTGCAACGCAACTTTCAGGGTTACTCGACTCACGCCGAGTGTGATCTGATCGCCTTTGGCGTGTCGGCGATCAGTTATTACGGTAGCACCTACATCCAGAATGCCAAGAAAGTTGAGGAGTATCAGACGCGCATCGATGAAGGGCGCCCCGCGTTGATCAAAGGCGTGCGCCTGCAGCCCGAAGATCATTTGCGCCGCGCGGTGATCAACCAGTTGATCTGTCACTTCAAGCTCAGCTTTGGCCAACTCTACGAACGCTTTGGCATCAACCCCAATCAGTATTTTCGGGATGAACTGGCCCAGTTGGCGCCCATGGTGGAAGACGGATTGATCGAGGTTACCCCGGCTGGTATTACCGTGCTGAACAAGGGGCGGCTTTTGATTCGTCGCGTGTGCATGGTCTTCGATCAATACCTGGATACTGGCAACCAGATTCGCTATTCGAAAGTGATCTGAGCCAATCCGTGTACAATGCTTCCCAGTACTGATCGGGAGGCGTGTGGTGGCACTGTTCTGGCTGTTTTTACTCACCGGGGTTCTGGTGGCGGCGCTGGTGTACGCCCCGATTCGTCGCTATCGACATAGCCGTGCACTGGCCGAGCAACCCCTGCCGGCCAGTTGGCAGCAGTGGCTGCAGGACCGCTGGTGGTTGTACCCCTACCTTCCCGAGCCGGTGCGCCTCAACCTGCATCGTCAGTTGCAGGTGATGCTCGCCCATACCCGTTTTTACGGCTGTAATGGCCTTACCGTGACTGAGCCTATGCGCGTGCTGACCCTCGCTCAGGCGGCGTTGATGAATGCCGGTGAAGGTCGCATGCAATGGTCGGGGTTTCCGGTGGTGCTGCTGTATCCCGAGGCATTCGTGCGCGAGGGTGAGGTGGCTGATGAATTGGGGTTGGTCGCCTATGAGCGTCAGGAGCTGCTGGGGGAGTCCTGGGAGCAGGGCAAAGTGGTGCTCTCCTGGGCGGACATTGAGCAGGACCTGCGCGGCGAAGACAGTCACTGCCTGGTGATTCACGAATACGCCCATCAGTTGGATGGTTACGACGGCGTGATGGACGGTACGCCACCGTTGCGCGATCCCCAGAGTGTTCAGCGATGGGCTGACATCATGTCCGCGGCCTTCGATGATGTGAGTCAGTCGAATTCTGAATCGGCGCAAATGATTGATTCATACGCCGCAACCAATCCGGAAGAATTTTTCTCGGTGGTCTGCGAAACATTTTTCGTGCGTCCGGAGACTTTGTATTACGCCTATCCCCTGGTGTACCGTGAGTTAAAACAGTTGTTCCATCTGGACCCTTTTCTGTGGGTCCGCTGACCCGTCGAGCCTCCGTTTTCTGACAATATTTTGACGTCTGCTTTCCGTTATAACTGCTACAGTTAACAGTAGTCGGGTTTTGAATGGCTAAAAGTTTCATCTGATTTGTATCTATTAATCAGATATCAGCTCTGTGACGATAAATTGCAGTCTTGCTCACGAGTTTGGTAGGAAACCATGTCTAAATCGCTGTACAGAACGGAAACAAAAGTGTTGCTGGAAGTGCTGAGAGAATTGCGCTCTGAGGCTGGCTTGACACAGACACAATGTTCACAGGCACTGGGTCGACCTCAGTCTTTCATAAGTGATGTGGAGCGCGGTGTTCGTCGCCTCGACCTGATCCAGCTACTGGACTTGTGTCGGGTGTTCGGGGTCAGTCTGCGCACCTTGATACGCCGCTTTGAAGCACACCTGGCAAGGCACGACCTGGCCCCGGTGGATGAAGAGGAGTAGCTGACCGGGGCTTCTCTCCCTATTTGTATATCTGAATAGTAGATACTACACTCTCCCTTGAATGGCCCACTCGTTCGGCTTTTATGCGGCCAGAAATCTCATAACGCTTTTTTGTTCTAAGCTTGTAGTGGATGGTCATCCGTCTCCCGCCAGGGGGCGGACTTGGGAGGGGAGAGAATGGATATTGCAGAGGGTTTACGGAAGCGCAGCCATCTGGCGACGGTCAATATTCTGGCCGGTCCGCAGGCCATACGTCATTTATATTGTCTTCTTTTTATCCTGGCGCTGCTGGCGCTCGGGACTTTGACGGTCTATCAGACCGGCGGTACCGCGTACGCCTACCCCTACCTGATGTTGATCCCTGTTTTGTTCGCCTCGGCCTGGTACGGGCTCGCCGGCGGACTTTTCTCTGCGCTTCTGGCCAGCTCCCTGATGGCGGTGATGCCGCTGAATGTGGAGCAGGCGGTGATGCAGGAGCCGGTCAACTGGCTGCTGCGCATGGGGCTGTACCTTTTGCTGGGCGGCGTCGCCGGCGGCCTGTTTCAAAGCCTGCGGGGCGCCTATCGCGAACGGGAGGCGCTGGTGCGCACCGATCCTCGCTCGGGCCTGCCCAATCAGGTGGCCCTTGATCAGGATCTTCACGCCTGGAAGAACAGTGAGGGGTGGCGAGAGGCACCCGTTGGGCTGATCATTGTTCGCCTGACCGACATTACCGACGTGCTGGAGGCCATGGGGGCGGATGCGTCGGATGAGCTGGCGGGGCTCGTGGGCGAGCGTCTGCGCCACCTGGTTGGTGGTGACTCCAGTGTGTACCGGTTCAGTGTTTCGGAGCTCATTGTGCTGTTGCCCGGGGCCGATGAGGTGTTACTTCAGGCAATGGCCCGGCGCATCATCGAGGCCGGGGAAGATAACCTGGTCGTTCAATCGGTGCCGGTCCGGGTGCAGCTGGTCCTGGGCAGTGCTTTCAAATCGGGGCTGGGGTCGGCGACGGATGAGCTGATCAGTGAAGCGAGGATTGCACTCTTCTCGGCCATTCGTAAAGGCGTGAGCTACTGCCCTTACGATTCCGACTTGTCCAAGAAAAAGCTGTCCCATATTACTCTGATTTCCAACGTCCGGCGCGGGCTGGAACGCGGCGAGTTCGAGCTGCACTACCAGCCCAAGGTACGTCTGCGTGACGGTGCGCTGGTGGGCAGTGAAGCGCTGATCCGCTGGCGTGACAGCGAACGTCAATTGATTCCCCCCGGCCAGTTTATGCCCAAGGTGGAGGATACGACCTTGATTGCGCCGGTGACCGAATTTGTCAGTCGGGCGGCCTGTGAATTTGTGGCCTGGCAGTCCCACCCGGTCAGCATCAATTTTTCTGCCCGTAATCTGATGGATGAGCGCATGCCGGCTTATCTCGAGCAGCAGGTCCGTCGCCTGGGGGTGGCGCCGGCGCACATTGAAGTCGAGGTAACCGAAAGCGCTCTGATTCAGAATTTGCAAGCGGCTCGAGTTGCAATTGAGCGGCTCAGAGCCATGGGATTTTCAGTCAGTATCGATGACTTCGGTACCGGCTTTGCCTCGTTTGAGTATCTGCAGCACCTACCGATCACCGGGATCAAGATTGACCGGGCGTTTGTTCAACCTCTGGAGAGCCAGGAACGCTCCCGCAAACTTATGGCCAGCCTGGTGGATATGGGGCACGCCCTCGATCTGGTGGTCACCGCCGAGGGGGTTGAAAATGCCGAGCAGTACCGGCTGCTCCGGTCGATGGGTTGCGATCAGGTGCAGGGGTTTTTCTTTACGCCCGCCTTACCGGGTCGGCAGTTTGCTGCCTGGTGTGAGCACTATCGTCCGGTGTATGACTGATGCCCTATCGGTTTTCCAACCGGTTGTAATCCAGTAGTCCTGCCCGTACCCCCGCGCGCTCACGATATAGCGCGTGGATGTCGTCACTGATCTCCCAGAAGTTTGGATCGCTCCGGCGCACCCCGTAGCGATCCTTCAGTTTCCGGTAATCCCGCTCTTCGCTCATGGCACGCACCTGATTCACGAAGGCCGGAATGTCCCGCTCATCCATCATCATAAAGCTGTTCGGGTAACTCCCGATGATGCCCGCCGCCACACTCAGTGTGTCTTCCTGCGGCAGGCGCCGCTCCTGCTCCATAAACAGCGATGACAGGTTGCTGTAGGCGTTGTGGTGAATCAGTGTGAACAGCGCGCTATCGGGCACATAGATGACCGTTGTCGGAGGCAGTACCCGCAGGGCCTCTCCCTCCAATGAGTGCAGTGTCTGCAGCCCTTCTCTGGTGCGCTCATTCAGCGCCAGTTCGTCCAACTGGTGCTCTCCGGAGAGGACCGGCTCAAGCCGCCTGGTCAGTAACTGGTAGAGTCGCCGTTGATGGTCCTGGCCCGACGGGTATTCAAGAGCGGTCTCTACCTGGAGGTTGTTCTGGTAAACGTCCAGGTATTCCTTGAGGTCTTCTTCGGCGTCCCGATACCAGTGGGCAATGGTCGGCTCCTGGACTGACTCGGGCAGGAAGTTGATGAAGTTCATCTCACCCTCCATGCGCAGGAAGTCCATATACAGCCGGCTCAGCAGTTGGTGGGAGGTGTTCCCGTAGACATCAAAGCCCGCCACCAGCAGGTAGTGAATCCGCTCCAACAGGGGGTAGTCGATCACCCAGCTGGTTTTCGGCTCGGGCCCGATAAAACCGCGGTGCACACTGGCACTGTCGGTGTGTCGGAAAATGGTCAGCGCGGCGTTGGTGTTTTGGCCTTCGCCATTCCAGATCATGTCCATGGTGAGCGGTTCATGCTCGCCAAACTTGTTGGACAGGTGGGTGGCTTTGGCGGCCAGGTAATCTTTCTGTAACTGTGAGTAGCGCCGCCAGTTGGTCATCGGCAGCAGGGTGTTGCCGACCCCGGCGGGCAGTTGCAGGTGATCGCTGTTGTTGGCCAGAAACTCGCCGTCCCATTTGTCGGCGGTAAACGCCGGGTCGACAAAGCTCACCCAGAAGTGATCCTGAATCACATTGAGCGCCACCTGACCCCGACACACCGGGCCCTTGATGAAATTCATGATGGTGAACTCGGCTTCATCCAGCAAAAACTGGTAGCGGGCCTTTACTGGCAGATCCACAAAGGTCGCAAAGGGATTGGCCGCCTGTTCGGGCTGGTAACCCGGCAGTTCGGTGACCGCGTAATCCGCGTTCAGAAACCATTCTTGCCATCGGGCCATGCGCTCAGGCGTCAGGGCGTAGGGCAGGTGGTTTTTCACCACAATGCTGCTCGGGTCCCGCCAGAGACGGTAATACACCCGGTCCACCCCCGGGTCATCGAAGGGGCGGCGGGTGCTGATGCGCTCGATGGGCTCACCGGGGGGCGTGCTGGAGCGGACCAGTTTGAAAAACACCTTCGGGTTCGGCTCAAAATGCAGATTGGCCAGAAAGAGGTGCTCGTACAGGTAGCGGTTGGTTAACCGCGCTTTGAGGGAATCGGCATTAAAAAATTGCTCCCACTGCTGAACGGTCTGTTGCAGCTCGGGGCCAATGGCTTTGGGGGCACCGGCGGGGGCGCCATCTTCCAGCCAGTGGATGAGGCGGTTGTGCTCGCGCTCGGACAGCCCCGGTAGCCCGTAGGGCATGCCCCACAGCGGGTAGTCCGCGGCATAGCTGTCGAAGGTCTCGGCCTTGGGACAGTGCCAGTCTCGGTTGAGGGAAAAATCGAAACTGTCGGGCAGGACGGCCTGGGTGGGCAAGGGGTGCTGCTGTTTGAGCTGGAGCATGCGCGCGAGCACGCTGCCCCGCAGATTGGCTTCGGCACTGTCCGCGCGCTCGTTGATGACCGGAAAGAAACCTTTCTCGCGCCACTGCGCGGTGCTGTCCGCATCTTCAAACAGCCGGGTGAGCTTGGCACCGATCAGGCGGGTACCGTCGTACACCTTGTCCTCGTGGGCGCCCCGGAACAGGCCTTCCCGCGCTTCCATTTTCAGTTGACAGGGCGCGTCGTAACAGCCGTGACAGACGGTACAGCGGTGCTCGAGCAGCGGTTTGATATGTTCCTGGAACCGGTCGTCCTCCGACGCATTGCGCAGTGGCTCCCGCGGGGTGGGGGCGCCATAGCGTTGATTCCACAGTTGGTGGCCGATCGCGCTGCAGCCAATGACGATCAGTATGAGCGTCACCAGTGAGCCCCGGGTCAGCCAGTGTCCGGTTGCCATGGGAAGATCCTTGGTCGTGCATTATCCCGGGAGTATAACAGGCCGTGGTTTACATCATTCGGATAAGCACCGATACTGAGCGGCGGCCTACACCAGACCGGAGAGAAAGTGCCTGTGAGTGACCACCAGCCTGCCAAGCCCGAGGTTCTGTACCCCGATTACCCTCGCCTGAGCCGGGTTTACGAACAATTGAACGACGATGAGGATGCACGGGTCTGTAAGGATATTCCCGAGGACGCCTGCCGACATCAACCGCGCAACTTTTTTGCCTACCTGGTCGCCAACACCTTCAGTAAAGTGGCGGATGAGCTCTCCAGTGCCCGACTGATCCTGCCCTGGCTGCTCGGCGCGGCCGGGGCCTCATCGGGGTTCGCCGGCTTTCTGGTGCCGATCCGCGAGGCGGGGGTGTTGATTCCGCAGCTGATGGTCGCGGCTTTTATCCGGCGCCTGGCCCGGCGCAAAGTGGTCTGGCTGTTGGGTGCTTTTCTGTCCATGCTGGCGCTGGCGGCCATGGCCCTGGCCGCCGGGACGCTGCAGGGCTCCGAGGTGGGCTGGGCCGTCGTCGGCGCCCTGGTGGTGTACAGCCTGGCTAGGGGACTCTGCTCGGTTGCCGCCAAAGATGTGCTCGGAAAAACTGTCTCGAAAACCCGGCGCGGTGCGCTGATGGGCTACTCGGCCAGCGTGGCCGGGGTGGCCACCTTGCTGGTGGGCCTGTATGCGGAATTTGGTACGGGGGCCGAGCCGGTCAATCTGACCCTGTTTCTCGGAGGCGCGGCGGCGTTATGGTTGCTGTCTCTGCTCGCGTTCAGCCAGATTCAGGAAGCGCCGGGGGCGACGGAGGGCGGCGGAAATGCGGCCAGCGTTGCCCTACGCAGTCTGGGTATCGTGTTGACCGACCGGGACTTTCGGCGCTTTGTGCTCGCCCGGGGGCTGTTGCTGAGTATCGCGCTGGTTCCGCCGTTTTTTGTGTTGCTCGCTCAGGAGCACGCCGGCAGCAGCGCGGCGGGGCTGGGGCTGATGATCATTGCCAGTGGCCTGGCGGCCAGTCTGAGCTCGCCGGTGTGGGGCCGACTGAGTGACCGCTCCAGCCGTTGGACCATGGCGCTGGCGGCCTTTGGGGGTGCGATACTCTGTGCCGTGACGGCACTGCTGGCGTGGCTGGAGCTGACGCTGCTCACCTCGCCCTGGGTGCATGCACTGTTGTTCTTTGGTATCAGTATCTGTCACGGCGGGGCACGCTTGGCCCGCAAGGTCTATCTTGTCGATATGGCCACCGCGCAGACCCGCGCGCAATATGTGGCGGTCAGCAACACCCTGATCGGGCTGGCACTGCTCGCCCTCGGTAGCGTAGGGCTGCTGACCGCGTGGATCGGTGTCGCGGGTGTGATTGCATTGCTGGGCGGGATATCCCTGATCGCCGCCCTGTATGGACTCAATTTGAAAGAGATCAGCGGCTGAACCGCTGATCCCCTGTTGTAGAGGCAGTTAACAGTATGGCGAAGAAAGAGGAAAACAAACTGCAGCAGCCCGGTGCTCACCTGACCGTGCGCAATGCCACCCTGGCGGATGTGCCCGCCATTGTGGCGCTTGCTGACCGGGTATATGGTCCGCTCAAAATGGAAACCTACCCGCGCGCGGCGATCGTCGGGCAGATCAATAACTTCCGCCAGGGGCAGATCGTGGTCATGGTGGGGGATGCCCTGGTGGGTTACTGTGCGACTTTCCGCATCTCCGGTGATGTGGCACTGAAGACGCACACCTGGAATGAAATTACCGGCAACGGTTTTGCGTCCCGTCACGACATCCATGGCGACTGGTTGTACGGTATGGAAGTCTGTATCGATAACGCCTATCGCGGCTATCGCATCGGCCAGCGTCTGTACAACGAGCGTAAAAAGCTGTGTCAGTCCCTGGGTCTGAAAGGCGTGGTGTTCGCCGGGCGAATGCCCAACCTGCACAAACGCCTGAAAAAAGTCGGTTCGGTAGAAAACTATATCGATCAGGTGGTGCACAAGCAGATCAAGGACCCGGTCCTGTCGTTCCAACTGCGCAATGGCTTTGAGGTGATCGGGGTCATTCCCAATTACCTCGACGATGATACTGAGTCACTGAACTACGCCGCCCACCTGGTCTGGTACAACCCGAAAGTGCCTCAGGAAGATGAAAAGCCGGTGAAAAAATACGGCGTGCGGATGCCCGACGTCGTGCGCATCGCCACCGTGCAATATATGCAGCGGCGGGTCACGTCGTTCGCTGAGTTTCTGAAGTACATCGAATACTTTGTCGACGTCGTGGCGGATTACAAAAGCGACTTTGTGGTCTTTCCGGAGCTGTTGACGCTGCAGCTGTTGTCGATTGAGGACCAGGAACTCTCGCCTTTCGAGTCGATTGAGGCGCTGACCAAGTACACGCCCCGTCTTAAAGATGCGTTCCGGGATATGGCACTCAGCTACAACGTCAATATCATCGCCGGCTCGCACCCCACTCGGGTGGAGAACGGCCGGATTGAAAATATTTCCTATATTTTTCTGCGCGACGGTCGGATTTTCGAGCAGCCCAAAATTCACCCCACGCCGAACGAGCGCTATTGGTGGGACATTGAAGGTGGTAGCAGTCTGACCGCCATCGATACCGACTGCGGCCCGATTGGTGTATTGATCTGCTACGACTCGGAGTTCCCGGAGTTGGCGCGTCACCTGGCGGATCAGGGGGTTCAGATTCTGTTTGTACCGTTCTGCACCGATGAGCGGCAAAGCTATCTGCGCGTGCGCTACTGTTGTCAGGCCCGTGCGGTGGAAAACCAGATGTACGTGGTCATGTCCGGTAACGTGGGTAACCTGCCCAACGTCTCCAATATGGACATTCAATACGCGCAAAGCTGCATTCTGACGCCCTGTGACTTCCCCTTCGCGCGGGATGGCATTGCGGCAGATACAACGCCCAATGTCGAAACCGTGGCGTTTGCCGACTTGCGTCCCGAGTCATTGATCATGGCCCGCAACAGCGGCACCGTGCAGAATCTGAAAGATCGTCGGCACGACCTGTACCGGATGCAGTGGCGAGGGGATAAAAAGCAATAGTTGTTTCAGAACTCCAGGGATGGGGCCCTTGATGACAGACCAACAATAATCTGATTGAGGAGCACGTTGATATGAAGCATCGAGAGTCTCGCACCGTGGGTGCCATTTGCCTGGGGCTGGCAATTCTGTTTCTGGTGTTGGGCGATTATCTGTTGAGTGTGCCTTTGGCTGTATACGGCACCCTCTGCTTTGTTTTTCCGGAGAAGCTGTTTGCGACCCGGGAGCAGCTCGACGCGGTACGCAAACGCCGTAAGGACAAAAGCGGTAAGCGGCCCATCACGCTCCCCTGGTATCAGTCCCCGGTGATCGTGGGAATTGTCATCGCTTCGGTGATTTTTGGTTACTATGCATTAGCGTAACGGTGCTGAGCATTAGCGTGACGGTACTGAAAAAAGTGAGCGCGCAGTGATCGCAACGGCGCGCTCACTCTTCAATGTCCCGGCATCACTGACGACTATAGTGGCGGTTTTCGTCCGACAACGGCGAACACGATCGCCAGCACCACGCCGACCACAAAAAGAATCCAAGCGATGTTGGTTGCGGCGCCAGCAATGCCGCTCAATCCCAGTACCCCGGCAACAATGGCAATAATCAGAAATAAAAATGCCCAGCTGAACATAAGCAATCTCCTTTGACGATGCAGGTTTTGTGAGTATAGGCAAAAAAAGCGGCCTTCACAGGATTGGATGTAAGGAAGGAGGAAAGTTGCATTCGAGGGCGAAAGTTGTGAATGAAGTCTCATTTGGCGCCTTGTTCCGGCGGCGACTGTTGAATTCCGCAATCTTGGCCTAAGATAAACAGTACCGTAGGGTTTTGGCAGAAAATGGCTTGTTATTGCTGTATTTCGCGCCAAAACATCAAACATACGGCACCCATGGGGCAGCAATAAGCCCTTTTTTATCGAATGAAGGAGTCAACACCATGAATGAAGAAAACCTTCTGACCAAGCGCGTCCGCTCACTGGCCCTGGCAATGTTTCTGGTTCTCTCCGGCGGTGCTTTCCTGACCGGCTGTGATCAAGGGCCTGCAGAAGAGGCAGGCGAGAAGATCGATGACGCGGTGGATGATGCCGGTGATGCAATGGACGATGCTGCAGATGAGGCCGAAGATGCCGTTGAGTAAGTAGTCACTGTAGCAGTAAGCGCCTCGAGTCACTATGGTGGCTCGAGGCGCGCTCTTCCCCCCCCCCTCTCCATACCATCCTCCTTGTCCTTCAGGTGTCACTCAGTCAAGCCTTGTTCTGGTGCCTCCTTGCGCAGAATTGCACCGTATTGGTGCGGAAGAGCGTGTTCCTGTCCTGCGGAAACGGCGCAAAAGCGCTATTTTGGCGCCTTTTAAGGTTGGCATTCATATTGCTCACTCTTTAGTACACAGAGGGTTCGATGGGACCACCCCGTTGAAGCAACTCAGTAAAGACAATTTGACCAAGGCGCTGCGGCGGATGATGCAGTGCTGAATAGGCCGCTAGGGTTCCGGCGTGATGACTTGAACAGGTTCAGGTTCGCGTGTCTGGTCCGAGAGCAGCCGACCTTACACGGGAATTTTCAGTGCAAGGTTACACGGCGGGACAAAAGCCCGGGAGGTTCGCGATGGCGCTGTCGCCATTGAATCCTCGTTCATGAAACCGTGTAACCGCTGGAGGTTCATCATGTCAGGCACCACACCGTATTACTCTCCCTCTCCGACCCACTGTTGTGGCAAGGTAAAAACCCCCGGGTTTTTCCTTGTCACCTTTTTTTGTCGCCTCGCCCGAACCCTTCCCGCTGCTGGCAACCGGTAATTGAATACCGGTCCGGACCCAATTCATCCACGCTGAGGTAAGCATGAAGCGACTGATCAACCAACAACCCAATCGCGTTGCCCGCTGGCTGCTGGGGCTGCTGCCATTTCTGCTGTTGTTGGCCCTCTATGTGGGGGCGTCCAACGCGCGTCTGGCGGAAAATCCCAACGACAAGTTGTTACCCTCTTTTGACAGCTTTGGTGCGGCGATCGAACGACTGGCGTTCGAACCCAGCGCCCGAACGGGCGAGTACCTGTTCTGGCAAGACACCCAAAGCAGTCTCCAACGCCTGGCCATTGGCGTGACCATCAGCGCCGTATTCGCACTGGTGTTCGGGGTGCTCAGCGGTGCCATTCCCTATGTGCGCTCCAACCTGTCGCCTTTGATGACGGCCATTTCTCTGGTACCACCCATGGCCATATTGCCCATTCTTTTTATCGTGTTTGGCCTGGGTGAGTTGTCCAAAGTCATGTTGATCATCATTGGCACGGCGCCGTTTTTGTGTCGCGATATGCAGCAGCGAGTGCAGGAAATTCCCGCCGAGCAGATCATCAAAGCGCAAACCCTGGGCGCCAGCAGTTGGCAGATCATCCAGCGGGTGATTCTGCCTCAGATACTGCCCCGCCTGCTCGCCAGCGTGCGCCTGTCTCTGGGATCGGCCTGGTTGTTTCTGATTGCCGCCGAAGCGATTGCCTCCACCGATGGACTTGGTTACCGCATTTTCCTGGTACGTCGTTACCTGTCCATGGATGTCATCCTGCCCTATGTGGTCTGGATCACAATTCTTGCCTTTGTTATCGACCTGTTGTTGCGGTTGCTTTCGCGCCGTTGCTTCCCCTGGTTCCACGCACAAACTGGCAGCGGCCACTGAGGTGTTATGAGTTACATCAAAATTGACAAGCTGTGGAAGCGCTATGGTGACACCGTGGTGCTGGAAAATCTGAACAAAACCGTGGAGCGCGGTGAGTTCATTACCATTGTCGGCGCATCGGGCTGTGGCAAGACCACCTTTCTGAAATTGTTGCTGGGCACCGAGTCTCCCTCTCAGGGAGGGATCGAACTCGATGGCAAACCGCTGGTGGCGGAGCCCGGTGACGATCGCGGTATCGTGTTTCAGCGCTATTCGGTATTCCCGCATATGACGGCGCTGGAAAACGTGATGCTCTCCATGGAGTTTGAGCGCAGCCCGCTGATGGCGCGTCTGTTTGGTCGGGCCAGCAGGCAGGCCCGGCAGACCGCGGAGGACATGCTGGAGGCGGTGGGGCTGAGTCACGCCCTGCACAAATACCCCCATGAATTGTCCGGCGGTATGCAACAGCGACTCGCCATCGCCCAGTCGCTGATCAAACAGCCACGCATCCTGCTATTGGATGAACCGTTCGGCGCACTGGACCCCGGCATCCGGAAGGACATGCATGAACTGGTGATCAAACTCTGGCGCGAACTGAACCTGACCGTATTCATGATCACTCACGACATTCAGGAAGGCTTCTATCTCGGCACCCGGCTCTGGGTGTTCGACAAAGACCGGATTGATCCGCACGAACCCGAAGCTTACGGCGCGCGGATAACCTATGACCTGCCGGTGGGTGAGACGGACGAAGCATTGCTGAAAACCATTGACGACAACCTGAATCAAACCGAACAGAAAAAGGAGACGCTTCACCATGGCCAATGAAGCTCTGTACGAGTACACCCTGCCACCGGCCAGCCACTGGTCCCTGCGCTTGCGGCGCGGCACCGCGCTGGAACTGACCGACCTCGAGGGCGGCGCCAACGTCGGTATGTTGTTTTACAACCCGGAAAATCTGCTCGAACGCTATAACGCGCCGGATACCCTCAAGTGTCAACACACTTTCAAACTCACCCGCGGCCACTGCCTTTATTCAGACATGGGCCGGATTTTCGCCTCCATCGTGGAAGACAGCCTGGGCTGGCATGAAACCGTCTGCGGCACCAGTAACGCGCAGCAAGTGGCCGAGCAGTGGGGCAAACGCGACTACCAGAACGACCAGAACCAGTGGCACCAGGACGGCACCAGCAGCTTTTTGGTGGAGCTGGAAAAGTACGGACTGGGCCCGAAAGACCTGGCCGCCAACCTAAACTGGTTCAGCAAAGTCGCCCCGGATGCCGAAGGCAACCTGGCATTGGCTGAGAACCACTCGAGCGCGGGCAGCCGCGTCCTGCTGCGCTTTGAAATGGACACATTGGTGGTGCTTCACTCCTGCCCGCACCCAATGAACCGCGAGCTTGAATACCCACGCAAGCCCGTGGGCATCCGCCTGCTGCAGGCCGACCCGGTGACCGATGACGACTACTGCAAAAACTTCCGCCCGGAAAACCGCCGCGGCTTTGAAAACAACCGTCTCTATTACCTGGGCGCATGAGTCAGGGCAGAGGAGAACACCCATGATCAAAGAAAGCACACTCAAACCCGAAGACGCCAGCGTCCGCGACACCGTCGGCGCGGGCGACTACTACCTGAAAGTGATCAAGGCCGGCCAGACCCTGCGCATCCTCGACCTCGAAGGAAACCAGGCCGCCGACACCCTGTTCTACAGCGCCGATGATCCCACCGAGCGCTACAGCGCCATGGACACCATCCGCGAACAGGGCAACGCCTACCTGAGCGCCGGCACCCGCCTGCGTTCCAACTACAACCGCGTCATGCTCGACATCGTCGCCGACACCTGCGGCCGCCACGACACCCTCGGCGGCGCCTGCGCCACCGAAAGCAACACCGTGCGCTACGACCTCGACAAACGCCACATGCACGCCTGCCGCGACAGCTGGATGCTCGCCATCGCCGAACACGAAGAACTGGGCCTGAGCAAACGGGACATCACCCACAACATCAACTTCTTCATGAATGTGCCCATCACCCCGGACGGTGGATTGACGTTCGAAGATGGCATCTCGGCGCCCGGAAAATACGTGGAGCTGAAGGCCCAGATGGACACCATTGTGTTGATTTCCAATTGTCCGCAGTTGAATAACCCGTGTAATGGGTATGATCCGACGCCGATTGAAATTTTGGTTTGGGATTGAGCTTCACGTGTATTTACGGCGGATGCGCTGCGCTTATCCGCCCTACGCAGACATCATCATAAGTTTGCCGGTAGCACAGAGGCTCGAGGCGGGAATGGCCTTTCAAGACCGTAGAGCGGGGGACCCGCGATCCGAGCCCCCAGGGATGGGTTTACGGCGTGTCTTGAAAGGCCATTCCCGCCTCGGGCCGGACGTCAAAAATACTCCCATACGAAGTCTTTCCGGGACGACCCGGTAGGGCAACGAATCAAGCGGGACGACCCGCACCGACATCGAGAGACAATGCGATGTTCAACAAAGTCCTGATCGCCAATCGCGGCGCCATCGCCGTGCGCATCATCCGCACCCTCAAAGAACTCGGCATCAGCTCCGTCGCCGTCTACTCCGAAGCCGACGCCGACTCACTCCACGTCACCCTGGCAGACGACGCCTACTCGTTAGGCGAAGGCGCCGCCACCGAGACCTACCTCAACCAGGAAAAACTGTTCGCCATCATCGAGCAGAGTGGCGCCCAGGCCGTACACCCCGGCTACGGCTTCCTGAGCGAAAACCCCGACTTCGTCCGCGCCTGCGAACAGCGCGGTGTCGCCTTCGTCGGACCCACCCCCGAACAGATAAACGCCTTCGGCCTTAAACACACCGCCCGCGCCCTGGCCGAAGAAAATAACGTGCCCCTGCTGCCGGGCACCGGCCTGCTTAAAGACCTGGAAGAAGCCGTCACCTCGGCGGCGCACATCGGCTACCCGGTCATACTGAAAAGCACCGCCGGCGGTGGCGGCATCGGCATGCAGACCTGCTACAGCGAAGCCGAATTGCGCAAAGCCTTTGACAGCGTCAAACGCCTGAGCGCCAACAACTTCTCCAACGACGGCCTGTTTGTCGAAAAATACATTGAAACCGCCCGCCATATCGAAGTGCAGGTATTTGGCGATGGTCAAGGTAACGCCGTCGCCTTGGGTGAGCGGGATTGTTCCTCCCAGCGACGCAACCAGAAAGTGGTCGAAGAATGCCCCGCGCCGAACATTCCCGACACCGTGCGTAAACAACTGCACGACACCGCCGTGCGTCTGGCCGAAGCCGTGCACTACCGCAACGCGGGCACCGTGGAGTTCATTTACGACGCCGGTGAAAACACCTTCTACTTTCTGGAAGTGAACACCCGCCTGCAGGTGGAGCACGGCGTGACCGAACAGGTCTATGGTGTGGACCTGGTGGCCTGGATGCTGCGCCAGGCCGCCGGAGAGTTGGGGGATATCAAGCCACTGGGAGCCGCACTGAAACCTCGTGGGCATGCACTTCAGGCACGCCTCTACGCCGAAGACGCCAATAAAAATTTCCAGCCCAGCGCGGGCTTGCTGAGCGCCGTGGACTTTCCTCCGGCGGATGGCCAGGCACTGCGGATCGATACCTGGGTGGAAGCGGGCTTGACCGTTTCGCCTTATTTTGACCCCATGCTGGCCAAGGTAATTGTCTGGCAGGACGATCGCGCCCGGGCCATTGACGCTTTGGACGCGGCGCTCGCCGACACCACGTTGGAAGGCATCGAAACCAATGCCGATTACGTTCGCACCATTTTGGCGACGCCCGAGTTCCACGCCGGCGAAGTGCACACCCGGTTTCTGAATGATCTGGCGTATCAGCCGCACACGGTGGACGTGCTGGCACCGGGCACCATGACCACCGTGCAGGATTTTCCGGGACGGGTCGGCTACTGGGATATCGGGGTGCCGCCCTCGGGTCCTTTCGACAATTATTCACTGCGCCTGGGTAACCGTTTGCTGGGTAACCCCGAAGGCACCGCCGGCCTGGAGATTACCCTCAACGGCCCGACTCTGAAGTTCAATACCGCCACGGATTTTGTTCTCGCAGGTGCGGCCTTGCACGCGACCCTGGACGATCAACCGGTTCCGTTTTTCCAGGTGGTGCGAGCTGAGCCGGGGCAGGTCCTGACCATCGGAAAAGTTGTCGCCAGCGGCGCGCGCGCCTATCTGATGGTGGCCGGTGGTATTCAGTGTGCGGATTACCTGGGATCGAAGTCCACATTCACCCTCGGGCAGTTTGGCGGCTTTGCCGGACGGGCGCTGCGCACTGGTGATGTGTTGCATCTGGTGGAACAGCCACAGTCGGAACAGCGCTCCAAAGCACCGGAGGCACTGCGTCCCGATATCGACGGCAACTGGCAGTTGCGGGTCATCTACGGGCCTCACGGAGCCCCGGACTTTTTTACCGAGCAGGATATGCGCAGCTTTTTCCAGCATCGCTGGGAAGTGCATTACAACTCCAGTCGCACCGGCATCCGCCTGATCGGTCCCAAACCGGAGTGGGCGCGCTCCGACGGCGGGGAAGCCGGGCTGCATCCGTCCAATATTCACGACAACGCCTACGCCATCGGCACCGTGGATTTCACCGGGGACATGCCGGTGATTTTGGGCCCCGATGGTCCGTCCCTGGGTGGCTTTGTCTGTCCGGTGACCGTAATCGCGGCCGACCTGTGGAAATTGGGTCAGTTGAAAGCGGGGGACAAATTGCAGTTCGTCCCGGTGAGCCTGGCCGATGCCAATCGCCTGGAGCGGGAGCAACAGACTCAGCTCGAGCAACTGAACGCGATGGAGAGTGAACCAGCGCAGCCTTTGGCCATCGACGAGCTGATTGCCCGCACTCCGGTGCTCAAAACCCTCTCCGGTGACGAGACCGGCGTGCCGGTGGTCTATCGACCCTCCGGCGACAAATATCTGCTGGTGGAATACGGGCCTCTGCAGCTGGATATCCGTCTGCGCTTCCGGGCGCACGCATTGATGCTCTTTCTGCAGGAGCAGGGCGTTGACGGCATTCTGGAAATGACGCCGGGCATCCGCTCTTTGCAGATCCACTATGAAAGCCAGCAGTTGTCGACAGACCGGCTGCTCGATCTGCTGGAAAAAGCCGAACACAAGTTACAGAACATCGACGAGCTGGAAGTGCCCTCGCGCATTGTTCATCTGCCCCTGAGCTGGGATGACCCGGCCTGTCGTCAGGCAGCGGAAAAGTACATGCAGTCGGTGCGCAAGGATGCCCCCTGGTGCCCGGACAATATTGAATTTATCCGGCGCATCAACGGTCTGGACTCCATCGATGAAGTGAAGAAGATTCTGTTCGAAGCCAGCTATGTGGTTATGGGCCTGGGTGATGTCTACCTGGGCGCGCCCGTGGCCACACCCCTGGACCCACGCCACCGCCTGGTGACCACCAAGTACAACCCGGCACGCACCTGGACCGCGGAAAACTCGGTGGGCATCGGTGGTTCCTACTTGTGTGTTTACGGCATGGAAGGGCCGGGCGGTTATCAGTTCGTCGGCCGCACGCTACAGATGTGGAACCGCTACCGGAAAACCCGCGAGTTCACCAACCCCTGGCTGCTGCGCTTCTTCGACCAGATCCGTTTCTATGAAGTCAGCCACGAAGAGCTGCAACAGATCCGCCGGGACTTCCCGAAAGGCCAGTACCCGCTGCGTATTGAAGAGACCACCTTCAAACTGAGCGACTATGAGGCCTTCATCGAGCAGCACCAGTCGGAGATTGATGCCTTCGTCGAGAAGCGCAACCGTGCGTTCAACGAGGAGCTCCAGCGCTGGATCGACAATGGTCAGATGAATTTCGACACCAGCGGTCAGGAGGCGGCCGAAGAACAGGTGGACGCGTTGCCCGAGGGCGCCACGGCGGTGGAAAGTCATGTGGCCGGGAATATCTGGCAGTTCATGGTCAAACCCGGCGACAAGGTGAAGGCCGGAGATGTGGTGTGCATTCTCGAGTCCATGAAAATGGAAATTGAGGTGGTGGCGCCGGAGGCGGGGGTTGTGGATTCCCTTTCCCGAGCCGAAGGTCAATCAGTCAATGCGGGGGATCGGTTGTTGGTTCTGGGTTGAGTTGTTGTGGGGCTTCGTATCGGAGTGCTGCGGCTGGGTAACGGCGGATGCGGCCTTCGGCCTTATCCGCCCTACGCAACCTCCGTGCTATTCGTAGGGCGGATAAGCGCAGCGCATCCGCCGTTGCCCAACTCCGCTCTAGGATACCTTTGCCCAAGGTTGTTGTCTTGAAAGGGCTTACCCCTTCCCGGCCCGGACCTGATGCCACGCCCGAGGTCGAGCAAAAACGCACCAGCACCACCCATGGTACAATTCGGGTTTTGAACCAACCATCACTCGGGTGCCATGGCCAAGAAGAAACCGGAAGTCAAACTGCGCAGTTGGGGCGTCTATACCCCGCTGGATCCCAACTCCAAGGAGCTGCCGCAGCTGATCAAAATGACGCGGGACATCCCCTGCGAGCTGGATATTGAATTCGGCTACATCGTCAATATCAAAAAGGCCAAAAACCGCAAGCTGCAGTATTGCATCTACCACCCGAATATTCCCGATGAAGACGGCAACCCCCTGCCACCCTTCGACGGTGAGGTGTATATCAAACAGAACGACTGGGATTTCTTTATCGGCGATACCATCTGGAAGCCGGTGGAGAACAAGCAGGGTCCCTGGCGCATTACCCTGGCCATTGACGGTCAGCTGATCGCCGACGAGACCCTGAACCTCATCCTGCCTTAACGTTGATCAGGGGCGCTTATAGCGCCTCGCGCAAGCGGCGGATGGTCTGCACCCGATTGATGAATTCCTGCATGATCAGGTTGTAGAGCTCATCACCGATAAACTCATCTTCCACCCCGGCATCAATACTCGGGTTGTCGTTCACCTCAATCACCACCACCCGCTTGCCGCTCTGCTTCAGGTCCACGCCGTAAAGTCCCTTGCCGATCAGCCCCGCCGCCTTGATCGCGGTGTCGATGACTTTGCGCGGCACCTCATAGGTGGGCATGGTCTGATAGCCCCCGGAGGGATCGACGGTGTTGTTGTGATCGTAAATCTGCCAGTGACCGCCGGCCATGTAGTATTTACAGGCGTACAGCGGCTTGCCGTTCAGCACCCCGACGCGCCAGTCGTAATCGGTGTACATGAACTCCTGGGCGAGCAGGAGGGCGGACTGTTTCAACAGTTCGGTAACCGCCCGGTCCAGACCTTCCCGGTCTTCCACCTTGACCATGCCCCGGGAGAATGACCCGTCCGGGATCTTGACGATCATGGGGAAGCCCAGCTCGCCGGCAACTTTATCGAGTGCGGCTTTGGAGCGGGTGGAAATCAGCCGGGTGGTGGGGGTATCCACCTTGCGGGCGTTGAAAAGATCGGCCAGGTACACCTTGTTGGTACAGCGGATGATGGACTGTGGATCGTCAATCACCGCCAGCCCCTCGGCCTCCGCCCGGCAGGCGAACTGAAAGGTGTGGTGGTCGATGTTGGTGGTTTCCCGAATAAACAGCATGTCGTACTCGGGCAGCTTGCGGATGTCCTTTCGGCCGATGAAATCGACGTTGATTCCCAGCCGGTTACCCGCTTTCACAAATTTCTTCAGCGCCTTGTCGTCGCTGGGCGGCAGCTTTTCATCCGGGTTGACCAGAATGGCCATCTCGTAACGGCTGACCTTCTGGGCCTTGGGTTTGCGCCACAGCTGCGCACTGAAACGGTCCAGGGCGTTGGCAAAGGCTTCCTGCTCCGGCTCGGTCAGGGTATGCACCGGCGCCACCTTGAGGCTGTTGATGCGCCAGCCACCGCGCCAGTTCAGCTCGACTTTCAGAATCGGACAGGGCTGTTGCTCGAACAACTCTCGGGCCAGCTTTTTCAGTTCCGGCACGCTGCTTTCTCCGAAGAACACCCAGAACTCGAAGGTGCTCGTCTCGCGATTGGCCAGCTTGGTGAGAAACTTGTCGGCCTGACTGTGGAGCTGCTCGGCAATCACCGAAAAACTGCTGTGATTGCGTAGATCGTTCAGGGTTTTCACCGACGGAATCACCGAGTGCCCCCGGGCTTCCGCCAGCAGCGAGCAGTAGTAACCTTTGCTCAGGTAGCTGAATTTGCGACACAGGTTGATGACCCGGGTGCGATTGGTTTTCGCCGGCGGCAGCTGCAGGTAATCATCAAAGGTGATTACCTGCTCACTGGGGAAGTAGGGTGCCCAGTCCTGGGCGGACTCAACAACAATGAGCAGTCGTGACATTCAATCAGATTTCCACAGGGGTGTCGGGATGGTTGCCCCACTCGGACCAGGAGCCGTGATAGCCCTTGATGTCGAAGCCGAGCGACTTGCCGACCAGATAGGTAAAGCCCGAGCGATGATGGCTCTGGCAGTGGGTGACAATGCGTTTGTCCTTGGTCAGCCCCTGTTCGGCGAGAAAGGCTTCGGCGTCGGGGCGGATGCGCAAGCCGTTGCGATGATCCATCAACTGTGTCCACTCCACATTAACGGCGCCGGGGATGTGTCCGCCTTTCTGGGCGAGCACTTTTTCGCCCCGGTATTCCGACGGCCCCCGGGCATCCCAGACGACAAAGTTCGGATCTTCCAACGCCTCGAGAATATCCGGAATTTCCACCACAACGCTCGGGTCGAGGCTGACGTGGGCTTCGGTAAAGGGTGGCTGCGGAATCTCCCGGCTCAGGGGCAGCTCATCGCTCTTCCAGGCCTGCAGGCCCCCATTGAGATAGGAGTAGTGCTTGTGCCCGATGGCGTCCAGGGTCCAGATAAAGCGTCCGGCCCAGCCGCCGCCCTCATCGTCGTAGACGACAAAGTGCGTATCCGGAGTCAGCCCCAGGTAGGAAAACAGCCGGTTGAGCTGCTCCACGCTGGCGATGCGTCCCGGCGCGGGCGGGATATTGCTCAACAGCATTTGCGGTGGAATGTGCAGGGCCCCTTCGACGTGACCGTTCTGATAGCTCGGCTCGCTGCACAGATCCACAATGCGCAGGTTTTCCGGCGGTTGTTTCAGCAGCTGAGCGAGGTCAGCGGGTTCGATGATCAGTGGCAGGTCGGCCATAGTGAAATTCCTTTGGTTACTACTTCGGGTTACTGCATGGTCTTTCGTTAGCATAGCGCCGAATACGCGGGACTCAATAGTAAAATGCGGACTTTGTCGCATTCAGCCGCGTGGTGAGTTCAAACTGTCGAGAATCTGTTCACAACTACTCATTCGTTGAGGGCTGATCTCGCCGGATTCAAGGGCTTTCTTCAGGGCGCAGCCGGGCTCGCCCTGATGGGCGCAGTCGCGGAATTTACAGTGCCCCAGATGAGGACGAAACTCGATGAAGTTTTCCAGTACCTGATCGCGACTCATATGCCAGAGGCCAAACTCCCGCACCCCGGGTGAGTCGATCAGTTGCCCGCCGCCGGGGAAATGAAACAGCTCGGCATTGGTGGTGGTGTGACTGCCGGTCTGGCGCTCGGAGAGCTCGCCCACGCGCAGGTCGGCGTCCGGCAGCAGGTAGTTGGTCAGTGAAGACTTGCCAACCCCGGACTGGCCGACAAAGACGCTGGTGAAGTCCTTGAGGTAATCGGCCAGGGCGTCCATACCCTCGCCGGTCTCGGCCGAGACGCGCACGACCCAATAGCCGAGGCTGCGATAGAGGGATTCCATCCGTTTGATCTTGTCGGCAATACGGGCATCAATCGCATCGCACTTGTTGATCACCAGCGCCGGGGTGATATCGCTGGCTTCGGCGGCCACCAGGTAGCGATCCACCAGACTGAAGTGGGGCTCGGGGTAGGGCGCAATCACGATCAGCGCCCGGTCGATATTGGCGGCGACGGTTTTCAGGTCACCGTAGGGATCCGGGCGGCACAGCTCGGAGCGTCGCGGCATGACCGCTTCCACCACACCGTAGGGTGAACCGTCGCGCCAGACGACCTGGTCGCCCGTCACCAGAGAGCCCAGGTTGCTGCGAAAGTGGCAGCGTTTGCGCTCGCCGTTGGCCTCCACCAGCACCAGAGTACCGAAGTGAGTCACCACCAACCCCTCCTGTTCCGCCCCCAGGGCGTTTTCATCCAGATCCTCCACGGGGCCCGACTGTTTGCGTTGGGCTCGGGCCTGGCGCTCTTCCTGGATCTTCTGGATGCGCCAGCTCTGGCGACGGGTCAGTTTGCGTTTACTCATGCAGGGCGTGTGTTCTCCGCGCGGTAATGAGGCGGCCGGTTGTTCCCGGCGGGCCTGCGGGTTAATCTTGGTGACGATTACGGGCATTGTGCCCTATCTGTCTGGATAAAGTCTCGCGTCAAATACGCTCTAGGAACCGATTGTATGTCAAATGCTGCCACACCCAATGAAAACAACCTGATCTGGATCGATCTGGAGATGACCGGGCTGGACCCGGATTCGGATGTGATCATCGAAATTGCGACCATTGTGACCGATGCCCATCTGAATGTGCTGGTCGAAGGGCCGGTGTACGCCATTCACCAGCCGGATTCGGCACTGGCGGCCATGGATGATTGGAACACCAAACAGCACGGCCAGTCCGGCCTGACCCAGCGGGTGAAAGACAGCAACATTTCTCTGGAAGAGGCCCAGGCCCAGACCATCGCCTTTCTGGAGCAATGGGTGCCGGCGGGCAAGTCGCCCATGTGCGGTAATTCCATCTGCCAGGACCGGCGCTTTCTGGTGCGCGGTATGCCCAAGCTGGAGCGTTATTTCCACTACCGGAATCTGGATGTGTCAACGGTGAAGGAGCTGGCCCGGCGCTGGCGGCCGGAGGTGGCCGAGGGGGTCAAGAAGAGTGGGGCACATCTGGCCCTGGATGATATCAAGGACTCGATTGAGGAGTTAAAGCATTACCGGGAGACGTTTTTTCGGATGGAGTGAGGGTTGAGTTGAGTGGTGGAATGAAGTGCGGTAACGGCGGGTGCGCGCTTCGCGCTTACCCGCCCTACGCATAGCTTCGAGGGTCGTGTAGGGCGGATAAGGCCAAGGGCCGCATCCGCCGTAACCCAAACTGGACTTAAACGTTATAGGTGGAAGAAGCCGTATCCCCACCACGTCCGGTCCAGTTGGTGTGGAAGTGCTCACCCCGGGGCTTGTCGACCCGCTCGTAGGTGTGGGCACCGAAGTAATCCCGCTGGGCCTGCAGCAGGTTCGCCGGCAGACGCTCGCAGCGGTAACCGTCGTAGTAGTTCAGCGCGGCGGTAATGGCCGGTGCCGGAATACCACTGGTGATCGCGGTAGCGGCCACGCGGCGCCAGCCGTCCTGAGCGGCATCGATCTTACCGTTGAAGTAGTCATCCATCAGCAGGTTCTTCAGGTCGCCATTCTTGTCGAAGGCGTGCTTGATGTTGTCCAGGAAGCCGGAGCGGATGATGCAGCCACCGCGCCACATCAGGGCGATGCCACCGTAGTTCAGGTGCCAGCCGAATTCCTTCGCCGCTTCGCGCATCAGGGCATAACCCTGGGCGTAGGAAATCATCTTGGCGGCCAGCAGTGCCTGACGCAGATCGTCCACAAAGGCCTTCTTGTCGCCTTCGAACTTCACTTTCGGGCCATTCAGCACTTTGGACGCTTCCACGCGCTCGTCTTTCTGGGCGGACAGGCAGCGGGCAAAGACCGCTTCACCGATCAGGGTCAGGGGAATACCCATGTCCAGGGCGATGATGCCGGTCCACTTGCCGGTGCCTTTCTGGCCGGCCTTGTCCAGAATCTTCTCAACCAGCGGCTCGCCGTCTTCTTTATAAGCGAGGATGTCGCGGGTAATCTCTACCAGGTAGCTGTTCAGCTCACCCTCGTTCCACTCGGCGAACACTTCGTGCATCTCGTCGTGGGTCATGCCCACCAGGTCTTTCATCAACTGATAGGCTTCGCAGATCAGCTGCATGTCACCATATTCAATGCCGTTGTGGACCATCTTCACAAAGTGGCCGGCGCCGGCTTCGCCGACCCAGTCACAGCAGGGGCTGCCGTCTTCCACCTTCGCAGAGATGTCCTGGAAGATGGGCTTGACGTGCTCCCACGCGGCGGGGGAACCGCCGGGCATGATGGATGGACCGGTCAGGGCACCCTCTTCACCACCGGAAACGCCGGTGCCGATAAACAGCAGGCCTTTGCTTTCCAGGTATTCGGTGCGACGGTTGGTATCCGGGTAGTGCGTGTTGCCGCCGTCGATGATGATGTCGCCCTTGTCCAGGTGCGGGATCAACTGCTCGATAAAGTCGTCTACCGCCTGTCCGGCCTTGACCATCAACATGATTTTGCGCGGCTTGGCCAGGGACTGCACCAGCTCTTCAACCGAGTAGGCGCCGCGAATGGTTTTGTCTTTGGCGCGGCCATTGACGAACTTTTCCACCTTGTCGGTGGAGCGGTTGTACGCGGTCACGGTATAGCCTTTGCTGGCCATGTTCAGAATCAGGTTCTCGCCCATCACGGCGAGGCCAACCAGGCCGATATCGGATTTCTCTTTCATAGAGTCTGCTACCTGTCTCTCGGGTTGATGTGGGTGATGGTCATTATTGGCGCCCGGACGTCGGGCCGCGCTTTATCGTCGATGTTTTCAAAAAAGGGTGCGTATTATTCACGTTTATCACTCAAATTAACAGGGTGATCGGCTCAATAGCGCTAATAGTTATAATCTAAATCCCTGTTATAACGCTGTTTTCACCTATGATTCGCGCTTTCGGCGAATTTTCCGCTTGCGGCGGCGGTTGGGTCGAGCCTGCTGCTGAAGGGCCCAGTCAATATGCTCCTGGACCATCGGGCTGGCCAGGGGCCGCTTGGCTTCTAGCGCCGCGATGATGTCCGGATCGGAGGGCGCATTGCCCAGGCCCACCGCCAGATTGCGCAGCCAGCCCTCGTAGCCGGTTCGGCGGATGGCCGAGCCCTCGGTGCGGGTCAGAAACTCCTCTTCGGTCCATTGAAACAGCGTCAACAGGTCCTGCCGGTCCAGATCGTGCCGGGGGGAGAAGTCCCGCTCCCGGGTGTGCTGGGCATAGCGGTTCCAGGGGCACACGGCCTGGCAATCATCACAGCCGAACACCCGGTTGCCCATGGGCTCGCGAAATTCCTCGGGAATCGGTCCCTTCTGCTCAATGGTGAGGTACGAAATGCAGCGACGGGCGTCCAGGGTGTAGGGCTCGGGGAAGGCGTCGGTGGGGCACACCTGCAGGCAGGCGCTGCAGGTGCCGCACTGGTTGGGTTGCTCGGATCGATCCACCGGCAGTGGCAGGTAGGTGAATAGTTCGCCAAGGAAAAACCAGCTGCCCGCCTCGCTGTTCAGGATCAGGGTGTGCTTTCCCGTCCAACCCAGCCCGGCTTTGTCTGCCAGGGGTTTCTCCATCACCGGAGCGCTGTCCACAAAGGGCCGCTGCTGGCCTTCTATCAGTTCCGGGGGAAGGGCGGCCTCGATTTTCTTGGCCAGGGTCGCCAGGCGCTTGCGAATCAGTTTGTGGTAATCCCGGCCCAGCGCGTAGCGGGAAATGTAGGCTTTGGTGGGATCTTTCAGGACCTTGATCTGTTCGGTATCGGCCGGCAGGTAATCCATCCGCACCGAAATCACCCGGACGGTGCCGGGGTGCAGCTCCGGTGGCCGGGAGCGCTTGTCGCCGTGGGCGGTAAACCAGTCCATGGTGCCGTGGTAGCCGCGCTCAAGCCAGTGCTTCAGTCGAGCCTCACTCTCCTGCAGGTCGGTATCGGTAATGCCCACCTGCTGAAAGCCCAGCTCCCGCCCCCACAGTTTGATGTCGTCGGCGAGTTGTTGAAAGTCCACGGAGTGCGGCATAGATCGTTACGGGATTCCGGTGAGTTCGCGTATAATTCTGCCAGATATCGCGACCAAATTGAGGATTCTATGAAATTGACGTCGGTCGACGCGCCAGAATTTCCCCGGACTCTGTACACCGCTGAACAAACCCGGCAGCTGGATAAACGGGCCATTGCCGGAGGTATTCCGGGTATTCAGTTGATGAAGCGGGCCGGGCGAGCTGCCTTTGAGCAACTGCTGCAACGCTTCCCTCATCCCTGCGTTATCACGGTTTACTGCGGCGGCGGAAACAATGCCGGGGATGGCTATGTCATCGCCGGCCTGGCCGCCCAGCGTCGCATTCCGGTTCGGGTGATTGCCGTGGGTGATCCGCAAAAACTCACCGGAGAAGCGGCCGAGGCGCGGGATTATGCGCTGCAGGAAGGCGTAGACGTCGATGCCCTGTCGCAACGCGGGCCGGAGGAGGGCGTCATTGTCGATGCGCTGCTGGGCACGGGCATCAGCGGTGAGGTGCGGCCGGCCTATGCCGAGGCGATTGCGCAGATCAATCAATCCGCTCTGCCGGTACTGGCGGTGGATGTCCCCTCGGGGCTCAACGCGGATACCGGCGCGGAAATGGGAACGGCGGTGCGCGCGGCCCTGACGGTGACCTTCATCGGCGTCAAGCGAGGCCTGCTGACGGGGCGGGGGCCCGCTCTGTGCGGGGAATTGATGTTTGCCGGCCTGGGGGTACCCGAGGCCGTGTACGCGGAGGTGCCTGGGGAGTGTCGCCGGTTTGAGCTGGCCGAGGCGCTGGCCGCTTTGCCGGCCCGCGCTGTGGATGCCCACAAGGGAGATTTTGGCCACGTCATGATTATTGGAGGTGACACCGGCTATGGTGGCGCGGCCATCATGGCCGCCGAGGCGGCGGCTCGAACCGGTGCCGGTCTGGTCAGTCTGGCGACGCGCCCTGAGCATGTGGCGCCAGCGTTGACCCGGCGCCCGGAAATCATGGTCTGCGGGGTGACCTCGGGGCAGGAACTGGAGCCCTGGCTGGCGCGGCCCACCGTGCTGGTGGTCGGTCCTGGCCTGGGGCAGTCGCCCTGGTCAGAGCAGATGTTGCAGCAGGCCCTGCAATCCGGTCTGCCGATGGTGCTCGATGCCGATGCCCTAAACCTGCTGGCGGCGCAGCGGCCCGCCGTGGCCGAGGCGCGGGATAACTGGATTTTAACCCCGCACCCCGGCGAGGCGGCGCGTCTGTTGCAGAGCGTCACCAGCGAGGTGCAGCACGATCGCTTTGCCGCTGTTGCCACTTTGCAGAAGCGTTTCGGCGGCGCCGTCATTCTCAAGGGGGCCGGATCACTGGTGGCCACACCCGAGAGCCCGCTCACCCTGGTGAGTGCCGGTAACCCCGGCATGGCCTCCGGCGGTATGGGGGATGTGCTGAGCGGTATCCTGGGTGGCCTGCTGGCACAGGGGTTGAGTGTGGACCAGGCGGCCGCACTGGGGGCGGGATTGCACGCGGAATCGGCAGACCTGGCGGTGGGTGACTGGGGCGAGCGCAGCCTGCTGGCCACGGATCTGATCCCTGCACTATGCCAATTGTTGCAGGCGGAGCCGGGCAATGTCTGAACCGATCCATCGTTCGTTTTATCTGGCCGATGAGAGCGACACGCTGGATCTGGGCGCCTCCCTGGGAGCGGCGCTGCGCGACTGGCCGAACGGGCTGGTGGTGTTTCTCGAAGGCAATCTCGGCGCGGGCAAAACCACGCTGTGCCGCGGGGTCCTGCGCGGACTGGGGCATTCAGGTGCGGTTAAGAGTCCCACCTATACCCTGGTGGAACCCTATGAGTTGGGCGACCGGACGCTGAATCACTTCGACCTCTATCGCCTCGGAGATCCCGAAGAGCTGGAATATATGGGGATCCGGGATTATTTTAAGGCCGGGGATGTGTGCGTCATCGAGTGGCCAGAGCGGGGCACCGGGGTTTTGCCGGAACCGGATCTGCGGGTTACAGTTACGGTCGATGGAAGCGGCCGGCGCGCGTGCTTGCACAGCGGCACGTCGCTGGGTGAGCAGTGGCTGAAGCACTGGGTCGACGTCTCGGGCCTCGAAATGCCCGAAGCGGGAACCTAGCGCCAATGGGGTGATCAATGACCCCAACAGTCGATAGTGTGAGGGACGGACCGTCCGTTATGGAATCTACAATCGTGTCGGGAAAAGCGCTTTGAAAACAGCCTGGAAACAACAAGCGACTCGGTGGGCCCTGGTGGTGCTCCTGATGGGGAGTGGGTCCCTTCCGCTCAGCGCTGCGGATGTGGATAGTGTCCGTCTGTGGCGCGCGCCGGACCACACGCGGTTGGTGTTCGATCTCAGCGGCCCGGTGGAGCACAAACTGTTTTCCCTGAGTTCGCCGAGCCGGGTGGTCGTGGACGTTGCCGATACCCGGCTCAAGGCCAGCCTGGACGATCTCGCGTTGGAGGATACCCCGATCCGGCGGGTTCGCAGTGCGCATCGCAGCGATGGCACCCTGCGGGTGGTGTTCGATCTCAAAGAGTCCGTGCGCCCCAAGAGCTTTCTGCTCAAGCGCCACGCCGGCACCAACGACCGGCTGGTAATCGATCTGCACGATCAGGGGAAAAGTCGGGCGGAAGCGCTCGCGGATAAAACCCCTGCCACAACCAGCGGCGATCGGAACGTTGTGATTGCCGTGGATGCCGGCCACGGGGGCGAGGATCCGGGGGCGATCGGTCCCGGCAAACTGTACGAGAAAAACGTGGTGTTTGATATCGCCAAGCGGTTGGTCCGGGAGCTCAATGGGAGTCCCGGCTATGAGGCCAAACTGGTGCGCACCGGCGACTATTATGTGCCTTTGCGGGAGCGACGCGATATCGCCCGTAAAATGCAGGCGGACCTGTTTGTATCGATTCATGCGGATGCCTTTACCCACCCGTCGGCCAATGGCAGCTCGGTGTTCGCCCTGTCGCGCAGCGGCGCCACCAGTGAGACCGCCCGGTTTCTGGCCGAGCGCGAAAACGAGGCCGACCTGATTGGCGGGGTGGGCAGTGTCAGCCTGGAAGACAAAGACGAAGTGCTGGCCGGTGTACTGGTGGACTTGTCCATGACCGCGACGCTCAACTCGAGTCTGATGGTAGGTAAGGAGGTGCTTGAGTCTATGAGCGGCATTTCCCGGTTGCACAAACCCCGGGTCGAGCAGGCCGGCTTCGCCGTGCTCAAATCGCCCGATGTGCCGTCCATTCTGGTGGAGACCGGTTTTATCTCCAATCCCGGTGAGGCGCGCAAACTGGCCACGGCCCAGTATCGCCAGCAGATGGCGGACCGCATCGGGCAGGGGGTACGGCGTTACTTCGAACGCCAGCCACCGGCCGGCACCTATCTTGCCAGCCGCCGTCAGGGCGGTGGAGATGCGCGGGAGTACACCATCAGTCGCGGGGACACTCTGAGCGCCATTGCCCGGCAGCACAACGTCAGTGTGGATGCCATCCGGCGGGAAAACGGCCTAAATGGTCACGTGATCCAGGTCGGACAGGTGCTGAAAATTCCATCGAGCTGAGGCTCGCGGCTGGCCCATGCCAGTCTTTAACCCTATTGAGAGTACATGTCCAGAATTCAATTGCTCAACCCGCGCCTCGCCAACCAGATCGCCGCCGGCGAGGTCGTGGAGCGCCCGTCATCGGTGATCAAGGAACTGCTGGAAAACAGTCTGGACGCGGGCGCGACCCGCGTTGAAGTGGACGTTGAGGATGGTGGCGTCAAGTTGATGCGAGTGCGCGACAACGGCGGTGGTATCGACAAATCCGATCTGCCTCTGGCCCTGAGTCGCCACGCCACCAGCAAAATTCGCGAGCTGGACGACCTCGAGGCGGTGGCGACTCTGGGGTTTCGCGGTGAGGCCCTGGCCAGTATCAGCTCTGTAGCGCGCCTGACCCTGACCAGCAATACCAGCGATGAGAGCGCCGGCTGGCAGGTCACCGCCGAAGGGCGCGATATGCAGGCCGAGCTGGCGCCGGCGGCCCACCCCAAAGGCACCACGGTGGAAGTACGGGATCTGTTTTTCAATACCCCCGCCCGGCGCAAATTCCTGCGCACGGAAAAGACCGAGTACAACCACCTGGACGATGTCATCAAGCGCCAGGCCCTGTCCCGGTTCGATGTCGCCTTCACCTTGCGCAACAATAACCGTGCGGTTTACAGCTGGCGTGAAGCCAGCACCCAAATTGAGCGCGAGCGCCGGGTGGCTCAGGTGTGCGGCCCGGCGTTTATGGAGCAGGCGCTGCACATTGATATCGAGCGCTCCGGACTGCGCCTGTGGGGGTGGGTGGCGCAACCGAGCTTCAATCGTAGCCAGGCGGATCTGCAGCATTTTTACGTCAACGGCCGGGCCATTCGTGACAAGCTGGTCGGGCACGCGGTCCGTCAGGCTTACCAGGACGTGCTCTATCACGGGCGCCACCCGGCGTTTGTGCTGTACCTGGAAGTGGACCCGTCCACCGTGGATGTCAACGTCCACCCGACCAAGCACGAAGTGCGCTTCCGGGACAACCGCCGGGTGCACGACTTCATTTTCAGCAGCCTGCACCATGCCCTGGCCCAGGTCCGCCCGGGGGATCGTCTGGAATCGGAGACCGATGCGCCCGAGCCAGCCCTGAGCGGAGCCGCTGCAGGCGAGTTTCGCCAGGCGCCTATGGGCCTGGCCGCCGCCAGTCACCCGGCCGGCGGGTATCAACCCCCTGGTGCGCCCGCCCCGGGCGCAGTCGCGGAGCAGATGCGCCAGTACGGCAGCCTGCATCAGCCGTTTAATGGCGGTGCCGGTTATCAGGGCCAGTACGGTGGGCCAGCGGTTTCATCGGCCCCCACGCCGATGCCGGAGTCTGAGGATGGCGAGGTGCCGCCGCTGGGCTATGCCATTGCCCAGCTCAAGGGCATTTACATTCTGGCGGAGAACGCCCAGGGGCTGATCATCGTCGATATGCACGCGGCCCACGAACGCATCACTTACGAGCGGATGAAGTCCGCCTTTGCCCAGGGTGGCCTGCAGACTCAGCCGCTGCTGGTGCCGGAGAGCATTGCGGTGAGTCAGAGGGAGGCGGACTGTGCCGAGGAGCACGCCGATACCTTCACTCAGTTGGGTTTTGAGTTGCAGCGCGCCGGCCCGGAGACGCTTCTGGTTCGCCAGGTGCCGGCACTGCTCAATCGCGCCCCGGTGGCGCAGTTGGTGCGGGATGTGCTCTCGGATCTGATCGAGTACGGCAGCAGTGAGCGGATTCAGCAGCGGATCAACGAGCTGCTCTCGACCATGGCCTGTCACGGCTCAGTGCGCGCCAACCGCCGCCTGACCATCCCGGAGATGAATGCCCTGTTGCGGGATATGGAGGCCACCGAGCGCAGCGGCCAGTGCAACCACGGCCGCCCCACCTGGGCCCTGCAGTCTCTGGACGAACTCGATAAGCTCTTTATGCGCGGGCAGTAGAGGGTTTCTGATGGGCGGTTTGGTGCGGGGTAGACCCTGTGGAGACCCGCCGTGGATACATCCCTGTAGGCTTCTCGTCGGCTCCCTGCCTCCGAGAGTCTCCACAGGGTCTACCCCGCACCAAACCGCGGTGCCATATTCACCTTGGGTGGCGTAGGGCGGATAAGGGCGCAGCCCGCATCCGCCGTTACCAAACCCCAAATTATCAACCGTGGGTTTTAAGGGTATTTACGGCGGATGCGCGCGTTGCGCTTATCCGCCCTACGCGAACCAGGATGCTGCTTCAGAGGGCCCGGCGTCGGGTAAATCCTCACTTCAGGGATGGATTCATCGCGTTTTGGAAATACGCAGCCACCAAAGCACGCGGCGACCTCGGAGGTCCGGATTGGGGTAGACCCTTCCCGGACCGTGGAGCGGGGGACCCGCGATGCGAGCCCCCAGGGGCCGCTCTGTGGCATCCATGCCATCGCGGCATTAGTGCATCCATGCACGTCATGGGTTCACGGCGTGTCCGGGAAGGGTCTACCCCAATCCGGACCGGACTCTCTACGAAGTACTAAAACACGGCGCCATAAACCATGACCAACCGCCAAAAAGTCATCTTCCTGATGGGCCCCACCGCCTCCGGTAAAACCGCCCTGGCCATGGCCCTGCGCGAGCATCTGCCGGTGGAGCTGATCAGTGTCGACTCCACCCTGGTCTATCGGGGCATGGATATTGGCACCGCCAAGCCCACCGCCGAAGAGCTCGCTCGGGCGCCGCACCGGTTGATTGATATCCGTGACCCCGCCGATCCCTACTCGGCGGCGGATTTTCGGGCCGACGCCGAGCGGGAAATTGCCGATATTCACGCCGCTGGCCGTATTCCGCTGCTGGTGGGCGGCACCATGCTTTATTTCAAAGCCCTGCTGGACGGTCTGGCGCCCATGCCTGAGGCGGATCCGTCGGTGCGCGCGGCCATTGAGCGAGAGGCCGCCGAGCACGGCTGGCCCCATATTCATGCGCAACTGGCCGAGGTGGACCCCGAAATGGCGGCCGAGATTCACCCCAACCACTCCCAGCGTCTCAGTCGTGCCCTGGAAGTCTACCGGGTCAGCGGCAAAACCATGACCGAGCTGCGCCTCGAGCAGCAGGCCCTGGCGGGTCCGGCGTTTACCGAGCGCTTTGACGTCACCCAGTTGGCCATATCTCCCCGTGATCGCAAGGTGCTGCATCAGCGTATACAGACCCGGTTTGAGCAGATGTTGGAACAGGGACTGATTGATGAGGTCAAAGCCCTGCGTGCCCGCGGCGACCTCCTGTCCAGCCTGCCGGCGATACGGGCGGTAGGCTACCGTCAAGTCTGGGAGTACCTGGACGCAGAGGAAGGGCCGGGGCCGACCATGAGACGGAGTGAGCTGTGTGAGCGGGGGGTGGTGGCGACGCGCCAACTGGCCAAGCGCCAGGTGACGTGGCTGCGGGGTTGGCCTTCACTCTCGTGGATTTACACGCAGGACGAGTCCGGTTCAGATCTCAACTTGCAAGAAATTGTTAAGAACACCTTGAATTCTATGGGTACTACGACCATATAATAGCGGTGTGAGAATCCTAGTCAGTTTTTCATGTTTTTCTGGCCGCCCCCTTTCCAGCTCCAGTGGGGAGGACTTAGGCGGATAAATTTCTATCTCGATAAGGAGAATAACCATGTCAAAAGGGCATAGTTTACAAGACCCTTACCTGAACGTACTGCGCAAAGAGCGTGTACCGGTATCCATTTACCTGGTAAACGGCATCAAGTTGCAGGGTCAGGTTGAATCGTTCGACCAGTTTGTTGTGCTGCTGAAGAACACTGTCAGCCAGATGGTCTACAAGCATGCCATTTCCACGGTTGTGCCCTCTCGCGCTGTGCGTGTTCCTCTGCTGAATCCGGCGGAAGGCGAAGGCGAGGAAGCACCGGCCGAGTAATCTGCCGCTGAGGTAACTACTTGTTTTTTGATCGTCCCGACTCCGGTGAACTGGCGGTGCTGGTTCACCTGGATCTCTCCCACGGCCAGGCGCCGGAAGACCCCCGAGAATTTGAAGAGCTGGTATTGTCTGCCGGTGGCGACCCGATCGCTCTGGTGGGTGGTCAGCGCGCGGCTCCCCATGCCAAATACTTTGTCGGCACCGGCAAGCTCGAAGAGCTGCAGGCGGTGGTGAAGGAAAATGGTGCGGAGCTGGTCATCTTCAACCACACACTCTCTCCCAGTCAGGAGCGTAACCTGGAGCAGGCACTCGAGTGCCGGGTTCTGGATCGTACCGGCCTGATTCTGGATATTTTTGCCCAGCGCGCCCGCACCTTTGAGGGCAAATTGCAGGTGGAATTGGCGCAGCTGCGTCATATGGCCACGCGCCTGGTGCGCGGCTGGACCCACCTGGAGCGCCAGAAAGGCGGTATCGGCCTGCGCGGCCCGGGTGAAACCCAGCTCGAAACCGACCGTCGACTGCTGCGCGGGCGGATTACCGCCATCGAGAAACGGCTGGCGAAGGTGCGCACCCAGCGTAATCAGGGGCGCCGGTCCCGCCAGCGCGCCGACATTCCCACGGTGTCCCTGGTGGGCTACACCAACGCCGGCAAATCCACGCTGTTCAACCAGATTACCGATGCCAAGGTGTTCGCAGAGAACCAACTGTTCGCCACCCTGGATCCGACCATGCGTCGGCTCGAAGTGCCCGATGTCGGTGCGCTGATTCTGGCCGATACGGTGGGTTTCATCAGCCATTTGCCGCACAAGCTGGTGCAGGCCTTCCGGGCGACCCTCGAAGAGGCCAGCAACTCCAGCCTGCTGCTCCACGTGATCGATGCGGCGGCGGAGGAGCGGATGCACAATATCGAGCAGGTCGAGGAGGTGCTGGCGGAAATCGGCGCGGCGGAACTGCCGGAATTGCGTGTCTACAACAAGATTGATCTGCTCGGGATGGAGCCCCGTATCGATCGTGATGACCAAGGCAAGCCGATCGCCGTGTGGCTGTCTGCCCGGACTGCGCAGGGCGTCGAGCTGTTGATGGAAGCCATCTCCGATGCTCTGGGGCGGGAGATGGTCGCCGGACGGTTGCAGCTCAAGCCCGAGCAGGGGCGCCTGCGGGCCAAGCTCTATCAACAGCAGGCGGTGGCCGACGAACAGCACGGCGAGGACGGTTCGGTGTTGCTGGAGGTACGGCTGCCCAAAAGTGATCTGATGCGTTTGCTCAGCGCCGAAAATCTGCGCTATGACGAGTTGCACTGGGCTGACGGAGACGATTCCGACCGAATTGCCTGTTAGAGCGGCGCCCGACTTTGCTAGAATCTCGCTCTTGCCGGAGCGATCTGCTTGACGGTACCCGAATACCCATTCCGCAGTGCTTGTCACTGGGGAAAGACGTTAATCGACGGAGAGTCAATATGGCCTGGAATGAACCGGGAGGCGGGGGTAAGGACCCCTGGGGCGGCGGCAATAACAGCGGCCCGCCGGATTTGGATGAAGCCTGGAAGAAATTTCGCGATCGCCTGAATGGCCTGTTCGGCGGTTCGGGCGGTGGCTCCGGTAGTGGCGGCGGCAATGCCGGCAGTGCCGCTCCTCTGGTGGGTATTGTGCTGCTGGTTGCGGCCGCGATCTACTTTGTGCTCGGCTTCTATGTCGTCGACGCCAGAGAGAGGGCTGTGGTTCTGCAGTTTGGGGCATTCCATGAGATCAAAGACCCTGGCCTGCGCTGGAACGCACCGCTGATCACCACAGTGTTTGTGGAAAACGTTACCGAGGAGCGCCAATACCCCTCGCGCGGGCTTATGCTCACCCAGGACGAGAGTATTGTCGAGCTGCCGATCACTGTTCAGTACAACGTCAACGATGTGAAGGCGTATGTTCTGAATGTCCGCGATCCAGAAAACAGTCTGCGTCAGGCTGCCGACAGCGCCTTGCGCCATGTGGTGGGTTCAAGCGAGCTCAACGAGGTCCTTTCAGGTGGTCGTAGCCAGATTGCGGAGGCCGTTCAGGAACGGCTACAAAACTACCTGAATAGCTATGGGACTGGCATTGATGTGCGTGAAGTCAATATTCAGGAAGCGCGTCCGCCAGAGGAGGTGCGGGACGCCTTTGACGATGTGATCAAGGCGAAAGAAGATGAAGAGCGCCTTAAGAATGAAGCGCAAGCCTACGCCAACTCGGTTATCCCGCAAGCTCGAGGTGAAGCACAACGGATGATTGAGGAGGCGGAAGCGTACCGCGCTCGTGTCGTGGCTGAGGCTGAGGGTGAGTCCCGGCGTTTCGAGCTGCTGATGGCCGAGTTTGACAAGGCGCCTGAAGTGACTCGCCGTCGACTCTATATTGATGCGGTTGAGGAGGTGTTCTCCAAGGCCAGCAAGGTTATGGTGGATGTTGAAGGCGGCAGCAACATGCTGTATCTGCCGCTTGACCGGTTGAACAATCGCCAGAGCGGAAATGCCTCTGGTAGTGCCGGGCAGAGCGGTATGTCGGCCGATACGCTGCGAGAAGTCACCGAACAGGTGACTCGAGAGCTGAATCGGCGGCCATCCAACACTGTGCGAACCGACTCTCGGGGGGATATTCGCTGATGTCCAACAAAGGTATCTTTACCCTGGTCTTGCTGGGCGTTCTGGTTTTGATCGGCGCCAACACCGTTTATATTGTGAATGAATTTGAACGGGCCGTGGTACTCCGCTTTGGTGCGGTGGTGAACCCCAACGTGCAACCTGGTGTGCATGTCAAGATTCCCTTTGCCGATCGCGTGCGCAAATTTGACGGCCGGATTCTGACGACAGATGCGCGCCCCGAAAGCTTTTACACGGTGGAAAATAAGCGTCTTATTGTAGATTCGTACGCCAAGTGGCGGATCAAGGACGTTGAGACCTACTACAAGGCCACCGGTGGTCAAGAGGAAATTGCTGACGCCCGTCTGGCCTCCCGGGTTGCTGATGGCCTTCGCAACGAGGTCGGTACTCGCACCTTGCATGAGGTAGTGTCAGGGGAGCGAGACGCATTGATGGAAGAGCTGACCACCGAAATGAATCAGACCGCCATGGCGTCGCTCGGGGTCGAGGTTCTGGATATTCGGGTCAAGCGTATTGATCTTCCCGACGACGTGAGTGAATCGGTGTTTGACCGTATGGCGGCAGACCGGGAAAAAGAGGCTCGAGAGTACCGGGCTACCGGTCGTGAGCAGGCAGAGGTTATTCGCGCTGATGCGGACCGTCAGCGTACGGTATTGCTGGCCAACGCCTATCGGGATGCTGAACTGTTGCGCGGCGACGGGGATGCCCAAGCGGCCGCCATCTACGCTCAGGCGTTTAATCAGAACCCGGACTTCTACGCGTTCGTGCGCAGCCTGAATGCCTACCGGAAAACCTTTGATGGTAGCGATGACCTGATGGTTGTGGACCCGTCGAGCGAGTTCTTCCAGTACCTGAAAGACGCCGAAGGCCAAAAATAGCCGGGCAATGGGCACCATTTGCCCGCAAAAAGTGCTAAAATCCTGCCGCCGGGCGCGTGAAGCGCCCGGTTTTTTGTGTCCGGTTTGGGAGTGGCCGCCATGTGGGAAGACCTCGCGCGCGCCTTCTGCCTGTTGCTGGTGATCGAGGGCATACTTCCGTTTCTGTACCCCCAGCGCTGGCGCCAGGCCGTGGCAACGCTGGCCAGGGTAGATGATCGCCGACTGCGCACCATGGGTCTGGTAAGCATGCTTATCGGGGCCGGCCTGCTGCTGTGGCTTCGTTAGACGTTGTCTCCCGGCCGGGACCATTGCGTACGCTGAATCCAACAACTGTTCGAGTCTGTTATGACCTATGCTGACCGCTGGCTGTTGCCCGACGGTGTTGAGGAAATTCTGCCTGCCGAGGCCGAGGCCATTGAGCAACTGCGCCGTCGCCTGGTAGACCTCTACCGCACCTGGGGTTACGACCTGGTGATTCCGCCGTTGCTGGAGTACACCGACTCCCTGCTGACCGGCCTGGGCCGAGATGTGGATCTGCTCACCTTCAAAGTGACCGATCAGCTCTCGGGCCGCACCCTGGGTATCCGCGCCGATATTACGCCGCAGACCGCCCGTATGGATGCCCACAGTTTTACACTGCCCGGCGCCAATCGCCTCTGCTACGCCGGCCATGTGGTTCACGCCAAACCCAAGAACCCCCTCGCCACCCGTACCCCCATTCAGGCCGGGGTCGAATTCTTTGGTGAGCCGGGCACTCGGGCCGATATCGAAGTGGTGTCGCTGCTGCTCGAATCCCTCACCCTGGCGGGGCTTCCGCGCCAGCACATCGACCTGGGGCATGTCGGTATTTATCGGGCCCTGGCCGATGCCGCCGATCTGAGCCAGACACAGGAAGATATCTTTTTCGACCTGCTGCAGCGCAAGGCCGTCACCGAAATTCGCGCTTGGGTCGCGGACAACCTGAATGGTTCGCCCCTGGCCGAGGTGTTCCTCGCGCTGCCGGGGCTTGCCGGCGATCGGTCCGTGCTGGATCGGGCTCGGGACTGTTTTGCCCAGTGCCCGCCCGCTGTGCTGGCGGCCGTGGATCAACTGGAACAGGTCGCCGACGTGGTGGCCGAGCGCTACCCGGCGGCGGAGCTTTACTTCGACCTCGGCGAAGTCCGCGGTTACCACTACCTGACCGGTCTGGTGTTCGCGGCCTTTGCGCCCGGTTATGGCAACCCGATCGCCAGTGGCGGCCGGTACGATCATATTGGTGAAGTCTTCGGCCGGGCTCGGCCCGCGACCGGGTTCGCGGTGGATATTTCCGCGATCAGCAAACTGGGGTTGATCGAGCGCCAGACTCCCGGTGGAATCTGGGCCGCCGATCAGGCCACGCCCGAGCAGTGGCAGGCCGTACAGGCGTTGCGGGCAAAAGGGGAGCGGGTGGTCTTCGGCGCCGAGCCAACACCGCCCGAGGAAGCGGGCTGTGACCGCCAACTGGTCCTGAAGGACGGACACTACCAGGTTATTCCTCTGGCCTGATCGGCCGGGGAGCACATTCAATGTTACAAAATGAGTTGCACAAACATGGGTAAGAACGTCGTGATTTTGGGCACCCAGTGGGGTGACGAAGGCAAGGGTAAGATCGTCGACCTGCTGACCGATCAGGTATCGCTGGTGGCCCGCTTCCAGGGCGGCCACAATGCCGGCCACACACTGGTGATCGACGGTGAAAAGACCGTTCTCCACCTGATCCCCTCCGGCATTTTGCGTGAAGGTGTCACCTGCCTGATCGGCAACGGTGTGGTGCTCTCCCCCGAGGCCCTGTTCAAGGAAATAGCCGAGCTGGAAGCCAAGAATGTGCCCGTGCGCAAGCGCCTGCGCCTGTCGCCGGCCTGCCCGCTGATTCTGCCCTACCACATTGCCCTGGACCAGGCCCGCGAGGCGGCCCGTGGCAACGCCAAGATTGGCACCACCGGCCGGGGTATTGGTCCGGCCTACGAAGACAAAGTGGCCCGCCGGGGCCTGCGCCTGGGCGATCTGTTGCATATGGACCGTTTTGCGACCAAGTTAAAAGAAGTGCTGGATTACCACAACTTCATGCTGACCAGTTATTACGGCGTGGATGCAGTGGATTATCAACAGGTGCTGGACACCTGCACCGCCTGGGCTGAAGAGCTGCGCCCGATGATCACTGACGTGACCGAGGCGCTGCACAGCGCCCGCGAGCGCGGCGAAGGCATTCTGTTCGAGGGGGCCCAGGGCTCTCTGCTGGACATCGACCACGGTACCTATCCGTTTGTGACTTCCTCCAACACCACCGCCGGTGGCACCGCCACGGGCTCCGGTTTTGGTCCCATGTACCTCGATTACGTGCTGGGCATCACCAAGGCCTACACCACCCGCGTCGGTTCCGGCCCTTTCCCCACCGAGCTCGACTGCGGTGTGGGCCAGCACCTGGGTGAAAAAGGGCACGAGTTCGGCGCGACCACGGGCCGCAAGCGCCGCTGTGGTTGGTTTGATGCGGTAGCGCTACATCACGTCAACCGGATCAACAGCGTCACCGGCCTGTGTCTGACCAAGCTGGATGTGTTGGACGGTCTGGACACAGTGAAGATTTGTGTGGAGTACCGTGACGCCGAGGGTAACCCGGTGGGTATTCCGTGCGATGCGGAAGGTTGGGAGGCCGTTGAGCCGGTATATGAGGAACTACCGGGTTGGCAGGAGTCGACCGTTGGTGCCAAGTCTCTGGATGAGCTGCCGGAAAACGCCCGCGCTTATATCCGCCGTCTGGAAGAGATTCTGAAGACGCCGGTAGACATCATCTCCACCGGCCCGGACCGCATCGAAACCATCGTCCTGCGCCACCCTTTCTCCGCTTAACCCCTCTGTCGCCCGGTCGCGCTTCGTCCTCTCCAGAGCGTCCGGGCCCGCTACCGGGTGACCTGTTTTCAAAACACATGAACCCATCCATGGGGCTCCCTCGCTTCTTCCCTGAAGCGAGGGTTTGAAAACAGGTCACCCGGTACCGTGCCCTCCGAGGTGTATTCACGTTCTGTGGCTGCAAGTTACTTCAGAGGGCTCGGTGTCAGGTAGGCCTTTTCGGAACCCTCGCTTCAGGGAAGAAGCGAGGGAGCTACAGGGATGTATTCATCGCGTTTCCGAAAAGGCCTACCTGATGCCGAGCCCGGACAGTCTGGAGGGGACAGACTGCTTGGTGAGTCCAGGCTCTTTGGAGAAGAAAAATAGTGAAAAGAGCTACCGATTGACATCCTTCATGATCGCCCGCTTCTGACGATTCCAATCGCGCTCCTTCTCCGTCTCGCGCTTATCGTGCTCCTGCTTACCTTTACCCAACGCCACCTCGCACTTCACCAAGTGCTTCTTCCAATACAGCGCCGTAGCCACCACCGTGTAGCCCTTCTGCTCCGCCGCCGCCTGCAGCTTCGCAATCTCCTTGCGCTTGAGCAGCAGTTTGCGAGTACGGGTCGGATCGGTCACAAAGTGAGTCGACGCCGTGGGCAACGGTGATATGTGGGCGCCGAGCAACCACGCCTCGCCGTTTTTGAACAGCACGTAGGTATCCGTCAGCTGCACCTTGCCCTGGCGCAGGCTCTTCACCTCCCAACCCTGCAGCGACAGGCCCGCCTCCACGCGATCCTGCAGCGCGAAATCAAACTTGGCCTTCTTGTTCAGGGCAATGGTATTGCCGCTGGGTTTCTTACCCTTCTTCTTACTCATCGAAATGATCAACCTTGCTCGGGGCGTGAATGTGCGGCGGGCATTATAAAGGCTTGAAGGCCTCTCTGTCTGCCCGGATGCGGGGGCGAACCCTGCACATTCCCGACAATTGCCGTTACAATGCCGCCTTTGTGCCCGCAAAAGCGGGTCGGCCGCGTGCGCCAGAGCGGCGCAAACCGACTATAGCCCGGAGCCAGCCATGGAACGCATCAAACAACACGCGATTTGGGGACATAAAGGCACCTTTGTCCTGGCCGCCACCGGTTCGGCGGTGGGGCTGGGCAACATCTGGAAGTTTCCCTACATTACCGGCGAAAACGGTGGTGGGGCCTTCGTGCTCATGTACCTGGTGTTTATCGCTCTGATCGGTGTGCCGGTGATGATTGCCGAGGTGGTGCTCGGGCGTCACGGTCGCGCCAATCCGGTGGATTCGGTCAGGAAAATGGCTCAGCAGAGCCGGGTGTCGCCCCACTGGAGTCTGATCGGGGCTCTCGGGGTATTGACCGCGTTTCTGATTCTGTCGTTCTACAGTGTGGTGGCCGGCTGGGCTCTGGATTACATGAGTACTGCGGTGCAGGGTGGTTTCAGTGGCTGGAACGGTGAGTCGGCCAGCGCCGCTTTTGATGCTCTGCTCGCGGACCCGGCGCGCCTGATGCTCTGGCAGACGGTGTTTATCGGGTTGACCGTGCTGGTGGTCGCCTTCGGGGTGACCCGCGGTCTGGAGACTGCGGTGCGGGTGCTGATGCCGTTGTTGTTTCTGTTGTTGTTGCTGTTGCTGGGCTACGCCGCCGTGGCGGGGGAGTTCGCCCAGGGGCTGCACTTCATGTTTGATTTCAACGTGTCGGACCTGTCCTGGCAGGGCGCATCGATTGCCCTCGGCCACGCGTTCTTTACCCTGAGTCTGGCCATGGGGGCGATCATGGCCTACGGCTCCTATATGCCCGGCAAGGCCTCCATCGGCAAGATGGTTCTGACGGTGGCGGTGCTGGATACGTTGGTGGCGCTGGTGGCGGGGCTGGCGATGTTCCCGATCGTGTTTGCCACCCCGGGCATTTCACCCGGCGACGGTCCCGGCCTGATGTTTGTCAGTCTGCCGGTGGCCTTTGGCAATATGCCCGGTGGGGTTATCTTTGGGGTAGCCTTCTTTGTGTTGGTGACCCTGGCCGCCTGGAGCTCCACCATCTCGCTGCTCGAGCCCTGTGTGGCCTATATCACGGAGCGCTTTGGGCTCAAGCGGTACACGGCGAACGGATTGATTGCCGGCAGTGCCTGGCTTCTGGGCATTGGATCGGTTCTGTCGTTCAATCACTGGGCCGACTTCACCGGTCTGTTCGGTATGAACGTGTTTGGATTTCTGGATTTTGTCACCCAGCGAGTGATGTTGCCGCTGGGCGGTTTGGCCATGGCGCTGTTCGTCGGCTGGGTGGCCCGTCGGGAGCTGCTGCGCCACGAGCTGCGTCAGGAGAGCGAGGGCCAGTTTGAGCTCTGGTTGACGCTCCTCAAATACCTTTGTCCGCCGGCGTTATTGCTGATTCTGATCGGCGGCTTCTGGGCCTGATGGCCGCGAATCAACGGGAGATGTTTTCTTGACCCATCGAGTAGAACGCAGTGCGCTGGTGAACTATTCACCCGCGCAGATGTTTGAGCTGGTAAACGATATCGAGGCCTATCCGGAGTACATGAGTGACTGCGTCGGCGCCGAGGTGTTGCGCCGGGGGGATGATTGGCTGGAGGCGCGCCTGGAGCTGCAGAAAGCGGGCATCAGCCAGAGCTTTGTCACGCACAACGTGCTGAAGGCGCCGGAGAGCATGACCATGAGTCTGGTGGATGGGCCCTTTTCCCGCCTGGAGGGTAAGTGGACCTTTGAGCCGGTGGGCGAGGGCTGCCGAGTACGCCTGGAGCTGGAGTTTGATATGCAGAACCGCCTGCTGAGCCTGGCGGTGGGTAAGTTTTTCGAGTCGGCGGCAAGTCAGCAGGTGGATGCGCTGTGCAGCCGTGCCCGACAGATCTATGGTGTTTAAGGGGCTGCAAAGATGGCAGATGGTGATTTGATTACCGTAGAAGTGGCCTATGCCCGGCCGGACCAACAGAAGATCATAGAGCTGTTGGTGGAGCCGGGTACCACGGCGTATCAGGCGGCTGAGCGCTCGGGTATTGTGAAAATGTTTCCGGAGATTGATCTGGACAGCGCCAAGATGGGCATCTTTGGTCAGGCGCTCGGAACCAAGGGGCTCAAGCCGCCACGGGAGCACGAGTTGCAGCCCGGGGATCGGGTTGAGATCTATCGACCGCTGATTTCAGATCCGAAAGAGGTGCGTCGCAAAAGGGCGCAGAAGAAACAGGCGGAATCCTGATCGCACGGAACCTCGTTGGTGAGGCTCCGGTGGTATTGACGGGCGGGGGTGGCCGAGGATCACATGGTGTTGGTGGGTAGTGGCGTCGCCTCGGTGTCATCGTTGACGTCTTCACCCGGTGTCGGCAGGGGGTCGCCCTCGATATTGGTCGGTACCAGCGGTGTCTCGTCCTCGTCGCTGCTTTCTTCGGGGCGGACCGCGCTGCCTTCATAGCGGGTCATCTGATCATTTTCAAAGTAGACCGTCAGATGGCGCTCGCGCAGGTTCTCGTCGCCGCGACTCAGGCTGTAGTGATAATCCCAGCGATCCTGGTTGAAACCATCTTCAAGCAGTGGGGTGCCTAGCACAAAGCGCACCTGACGCTTGGTCATGCCGGTTTCGAGCTGGTCGATCATCTCCTGAGTGATGATGTGTCCTTGCTGCACATAGATTTTGTGCACGCCGGGAAATTGGAAATAGGAGCAACCTGTCAAGCTGGCGAACAAGACGGCGACCAGTGAGAGTTTGCTGGCTATTTTCATATAAGGGCTTCCACTTGGCAAAATGAACGGGGATAATACCCGATTGACGCGAATACTGAGAAGGGTTTGGGGGTTAAATGGCCGAAGAAAATCAGGAACTGCGCAAAGCGGGGCTGAAAGTCACCCTGCCCCGGGTGAAGATTCTGCAAATGCTGGAGTCGTCCGAAAACCACCATATGAGCGCCGAAGATGTCTACAAGGCACTGATGGAGGCGGGTGACGATGTGGGCTTGGCCACCGTGTATCGGGTACTGACGCAATTTGAGAGTGCCGGTCTGGTGGAGCGCCACAACTTTGATGGTGGCCACTCGGTGTTTGAAATTGCTCGCGGTGAGCATCACGATCACATGGTCTGTATGGACTCAGGCGAGGTCATTGAGTTCCATAACGAAGAAATCGAGCGCCTGCAGCGGCAGATCGCCGAGCAGCACGGCTATGAATTGGTCGATCACAACCTGGTGTTGTACGTAAAGCCCAAGAAGTAGTCCTCGGCCATAAAGTGGCCGTAATGCCGGTGGCGGCACCCATGTGGTGCCGCGTGGTCCGGTCCTCTCAGGCCGCTCCCTCGGTCACCATCTCCCTGGCGTGAGCCAACGACTGTTCGGTCACCTTCATGCCGCCCAGCATGCGGGCAATCTCTTCGATTTTCTGCTCTCCCTCCAGGGTCACCAGCGTGGACTCCGCCGACTGCTTTTTCGCAGTCTTGGTGACCTGGAGATGCTGGTGGCTCTTGCTGGCTACCTGCGCCAGGTGGGTGACGCAGAGCACCTGACCGCCCTCGCCGAGTTGCCGTAGCAGGCGACCCACCACATCCCCGGTCGCGCCCCCGATACCGACATCCACCTCGTCGAACACCAGTGTCGGAATGGCCGAGGTGCGGGCGGTCACCACCTGAATGGCCAGGCTGACCCGAGACAGTTCGCCGCCGGAGGCGACTTTGTTCAGCGATCGGGCCGGCTGACCCGGGTTGGTGCTGATGATGAACTCAACCTCTTCCAGACCCTGAGGGCCGGGCTTGTCCTCCAGCGACGCCAGGCTGACCTCCAGGCGGGCATTCGGCATGGCCAGATCACTCAGCTGCTGGTTGACTGCCTTGGCCAGCTTGCTGCCGGCGCTCTGCCGGGCTTTGGACAGGGCGCTGGCGCCCTTGCGATAGTCGGCTTCGGCGGCCTGCATCTGCTGCTCCAGCTCATCGAGCCGCTCGTCGCCGCCCTGAAGCTGGGCCAGCTCATCGCCCAGGTCAGCGAACAGCTGGGGCAGCTGTTCGGGCCCGATACGGTGCTTGCGGGCGACGTCATAAATCGCGCTCAAGCGCTCCTCGACCTCGCGCAGCCGCTCCGGGTCGAGATTGAAACCGTCGATATGATGCTCCACCTCGCGCTGGGCCTCGTCGACCTGAATCTGGGCGCTGGTGAGCAGCTGTTCCGCCTCCTGCAGGGCGGCGGACTTCTCGGGCATGTCCCGCAGCAGGTGCAAGGCCCGGTGCATCAGGACGCTCAACCCCTGGTCATCATCGCCGCACAGGGCCGACAGTTCGTGGCTGGCACGCAATATATCCTCGGCGTGGGCGAGGCTGCGCTGCTCCGCTTCCAGCTCGTCCAGCTCACCCTCTTTCAGGTCCAGTTGCTCCAGCTCCTGCACCTGATAGCTCAACAGCTGATAGCGGGCGCTGACTTCTTCGGCGTTATCGCGCAGGGCTTCAAAGTCGCGTTTGCAGCTATGCCAGTGTCGGTACGCCTGGCGCACCTTTCCCGCCAGCTCGCTCTGGCCGGCGTATTCATCCAGCAGGTGCCGGTGGGTTTCTTTGCGCAGCAGGGACTGATGCTCGTGCTGGCTGTGGATATCGATCAGCATCTCCCCGAGGGTTCTCAGTTGCTGCAGAGTGACGGGGTGGCCGTTGATAAAGGCCTTGGAGCGGCCCTCGGCGGTAATCACCCGTCGCAGCAGGCACTCACTGGGGGCGTCCTCCTGGAGAAGCTCCTGAGCTTCCAGCCACTGGCGGGCGGCCGGTATCCGCTGGGTATCGAAGGTGGCGTGGATATCCGCCTTGCGGGCCCCGGCCCGGACCCGCTGTCCGTCCGCTCGGTCGCCCAGCGTCTGTCCGAGCGCGTCCAGAACGATGGATTTACCGGCACCGGTTTCCCCGGTGATGGCGGTCATGCCGGGCCTGAGATCCAGATCCAGCTGGTCTACCAGGGTGAAATGGCGAATGCTGAGATGCGTAAGCATGGTGACCCTCACGGAGCGAGAGAAAATAATCTGTGTTTTTATACAGTAAAACACAGGGTTCGGCCAGAGGGCCAGCAGGAAAATCTGATCGGGCCCTGTTTTGGCCCCTTGAATCCTTCCGCCAAAGCCCCATATAGGCTCCACGTTCTTATTCTGCAGCTCCCGGCTGCCAAGGTAAATGACAACGGAGATCAGTGTGGCTAACCAAGAAAATCGCGACGCTCAAGAGTACGAAGAGGTGGCAGCAGAAACCGGGTCGGCCGATACCGACACCCGTGCCGCTCAGGAAAATGCCGCTCAGGAAGAGGGGGCCGGGGAGGCGTCTGTCGAGGCCCTGCAGGCCAAGGTGGAATCCCTGAACGCCGCTATGGAAGCGGCCAAAGAACAGGTGCTGCGCTCCCAGGCTGAAGCCCAGAATGCCCGTCGCCGGGCCGAGCAGGATGTCGAGAAGGCACACAAGTTCGGCCAGGAGAAGCTGCTGCAGGACCTCTTGCCGGTGGTGGACAACCTGGAGCGGGCGCTCTCGACCATGGATACCGACAATCCCGAGCTGAAGGCGGTGGTTGAAGGTATTCAACTGACGCACAAGTCGTTTATCGATGTGTTGGCCAAGCACCAGGTGGTGCCCGTCAATCCGCAGGGCGAACCCTTTGATCCGGAGCTGCATCAGGCCATGACCATGGTGGCCAACCCCGATGTTGAGCCCAACACCGTGATCGACGTGTTCCAGAAGGGTTATACCCTGCACGGTCGCCTGGTCCGTCCGGCGATGGTGGTGGTGTCCAAGGCGGCGGATGCGTGATGGATGGCCGGCAGCCTTAAATTGCCGGCATAAAGGCCTTGAAAAGTATCGAACAGGGCCAATATAGGAAGTAACTGATTGCGAAAGCGGACTCCGGGGTCGGAGCCGCAGACACACACCGAGGCGCGCGAGCTGACCCTTCGCGTTTCGACAGAACATCTTTAGGAGATTTTCATGAGTAAGATCATCGGTATTGACCTGGGTACCACCAACTCCTGTGTATCCGTAATGGAAGGCGGCAAGCCCAAGGTAATCGAAAACGCCGAGGGTGATCGCACAACCCCGTCCATCGTGGCCTTTACCAATGATGGCGAAATCCTCGTTGGCCAGAGCGCCAAGCGCCAGGCCGTGACCAACCCCCACAACACCCTGTATGCGGTCAAGCGCCTGATCGGCCGCAAGTTCAAGGATGATGTGGTTCAGAAAGACATCAAAATGGTGCCTTACAAGATCGTCGCCGCCGATAATGGTGACGCTTGGGTTGAAGTGAAGGACGAAAAGAAAGCACCGCCGCAGATTTCCGCTGAAGTGCTGAAGAAGATGAAGAAAACCGCCGAGGATTACCTGGGCGAGAAGGTCACCGAAGCGGTGATTACCGTTCCGGCCTACTTCAACGACTCCCAGCGTCAGGCGACCAAAGATGCCGGCAAGATTGCTGGCCTGGACGTGAAGCGCATCATCAACGAGCCGACCGCGGCGGCGCTGGCCTACGGTATGGACCAGCAGAAAGGCGACCGCACCATCGCGGTATATGACCTCGGTGGCGGTACCTTTGATATCTCCATCATCGAAATCGCCGATGTCGATGGCGAGCACCAGTTTGAAGTGCTGTCCACCAACGGTGACACCTTCCTCGGTGGTGAGGACTTTGACCTGCGCCTGATCGACTACCTGGCCGATGAATTCAAGAAAGAGCAGGGAATTGACCTGCACAACGATCCGCTGGCTCTGCAGCGCCTGAAAGAGGCGGCCGAGAAAGCCAAGATCGAACTGTCTTCCAGCCAGCAGACCGAAGTGAATCTGCCGTACATTACCGCCGACAACACCGGTCCCAAGCACCTGGTAGTGAAGCTCACCCGGGCCAAGCTTGAATCTCTGGTGGAGGAGCTGGTAACCCGCTCACTCGAGCCGGTGAAGATGGCCATCAAAGACGCCGGCGTATCCGTCAGCGACATCAGCGATGTGATTCTGGTCGGTGGCCAGACCCGTATGCCGATGGTGCAGAAAGCGGTGGCTGACTTCTTCGGTAAGGATCCGCGCAAAGACGTGAACCCGGACGAAGCGGTAGCAGTCGGCGCAGCCATTCAGGGCGCGGTACTGGCCGGTGACGTGAAAGACGTATTGCTGCTCGACGTGACGCCGCTGACCCTGGGTATTGAAACCATGGGTGGTGTGGCCACGCCGCTGATTGAGAAAAACACCACGATTCCGACCAAGAAATCGCAGATTTTCTCAACCGCGGAAGACAACCAGACGGCTGTGACCATTCACGTGGTTCAGGGCGAACGCAAGCAGGCGGCGCAGAACAAGTCCCTGGGTCGTTTCGACCTGGCCGACATTCCGCCGGCAACCCGCGGTATGCCGCAGATTGAAGTGACCTTCGATCTGGATGCCAACGGTATTCTGAACGTGAGCGCCAAAGACAAGGCCACTGGCAAAGAGCAGTCCATCGTGATCAAGGCCTCTTCCGGTCTGTCGGATGACGAGATCGAGAAGATGGTGAAGGACGCCGAAGCCAATGCGGAAGCGGACAAGAAGTTTGCCGAGACCGTTACCGCGCGCAACACGCTGGAAGGGCTGATCCACGCCACTCAGAAAACGCTGAAAGACGCCGGTGACAAGGCGACCGACGAAGAGAAGTCGGCCATTGAAGCGGCGATCGCCGAGGCTGAAGAAGCCGTCAAGGGCGAAGACAAGGACGCGATGGAAGCGGCGACCAACAAGCTGACCGAAGCCTCCAGCTCTCTGGCACAGAAGCTCTATGCCGAGCAGCAGGGCCAGGGCGGCGCGGAAGCCGGTGCGGACCAGCAGGAGGCTCCGAAAGACGACGACGGCGCCGTGGATGCCGAGTTCGAAGAAGTGAAGGATGACGAGAAGAAGTAATTCCGCTTCTCCAATCCTTGAAAGACGGTAGCAACAAATGCGGGCATGCCCGCATTTGTTGTGTCTGTAGTAACTGACCAAAAAGCGACTGTAGCATGGCAAAACGCGACTATTACGAAGTGCTGGGCGTCTCCCGGGACGTGTCCGCCGCTGATTTGAAAAAAGCCTATCGTCGAGTGGCGATGAAACATCACCCGGACCGCAATCCGGGGGACGAAGAGGCGGAGAACAAGTTCAAAGAGGCGAGTGAGGCCTACGAGGTCCTGTCCGACGCGCAGAAGCGTTCTGCCTACGATCAATTTGGCCATGCCGGTGTCGATCAGAGTGCCGGCATGGGCGGTGGCGCCGGAGCCGGTGGTTTCGGCAGCTTCAGTGATATTTTCGGCGATGTGTTCGGCGATATTTTTGGCGGGGGTGGTCGCGGCCGCGGAGGCCCGAGTCGAGGCGCCGACCTGCGCTACAACCTTGAGTTGAGTCTGGAAGATGCCGTCAGAGGCACCAATGTCCAGATCAAGGTGCCGACCCTGGTGGCCTGTGATACCTGTGAGGGCAGCGGGGCCAAAAAGGGCACTTCGCCCAAAACCTGTACCACCTGTGGCGGCATCGGCCAGGTGCGTATGCAGCAGGGCTTTTTCTCGGTGCAGCAGGCCTGCCCGACCTGTCGTGGCAAGGGCAGCATCATCACCGACCCTTGCGGCAGCTGTCACGGCCAGGGCCGGGTCGAGCAGACCAAAAAACTGTCGGTCAAGGTGCCCGCCGGTGTCGATACGGGAGACCGCATCCGCCTGTCCGGTGAGGGTGAGGCCGGGGCCGAAGGTGGTCCAGCGGGCGATCTGTACGTCGAAGTGCACGTCAAACCGCACGAGATTTTTCAGCGCGACGGGGCCGACCTGTACTGCGAAGTCCCCGTGGATTTTGTCGACGCGGCGCTCGGTGGAGAGCTGGAAGTGCCCACCCTTGATGGTCGGGTCAAGCTCAAAGTGCCCGCTGAAACCCAGACCGGCAAGTTGTTCCGGCTGCGCAGCAAGGGCGTGACCCCGGTGCGCGGTGGCGCCCGTGGCGACCTGATGTGCCGTGTCGTGGTCGAGACGCCGGTGGATCTGACCGGCAAGCAGAAAGAGCTGCTGAAGGAGTTCCAGGCCACCATGAAAGGCGGCAAGAACTCGCCCCGGCAGAGCAGCTGGTTTGACGGTATGAAGAACTTCTTCGGCGATATGAAAATCTGATGCTGAAACCTGTGTCGGGTTACGCGCTTTGCGCTAACCTGTGAGGGGTAACGGCGGATGCGCCTTCGGCTTATCCGCCCTACGCGACCCACCCGTAGGTCGGGTTAGCGCGCAGCGCGTAACCCGACACACAGTAACCCGACACATATAGCACTTCCGTACTTCCTCCCCCCTTTGCTCGTCCCGTCGCAACCCTTTATTTTGGGGTTTACTATATAAAAAGCAATTCTCTGTTGAAAATCCCGCTCTTTAGTGGTCGAATCGACATTAACCCGTTTATTATCGTATCTTTACCGGCGCAGCTCGGGTTCCGTGGTAGAGATATGGCGCCGGTGATGCCATAATCGCCCAACCACATTTGCTGACAGCGCTGTCGTGAAGCGATGACGACACGGCAATCTATTGTGGGTACTGGCTCGGTCCCGCTTCGCGAGAAGTGGTTTGCCGGTACCCGGTTGATAATCCACCAAACCGATGGGGGAGACAATAATGAAGACGATGAAAGGGCCCGCGCTATTCCTGGCCCAGTTCGCCGGCGATGAAGCGCCGTTCAACAGCCTGGAAAACGTATCCAAGTGGGCCGGTGGCCTGGGCTTCAAAGGCATCCAGATTCCGTCCTGGGACAAGCGCCTGTTCGATCTCGAAAAGGCGGCGGAGAGTCTCGATTACTGCCAGGAAGTGAAAGATACCCTGGCACGCTACGGCCTGGAGCTTACCGACCTGTCGACCCACCTGCAGGGTCAGTTGGTAGCCGTACACCCGGTGTACGACGAAATGTTTGATGGCTTTGCCCCGCCGGAGCTGCACGGCAAGCCCGATGAGCGTCAGAAGTGGGCGGTCAACCAGCTGATGCTGGCGGCCAAGGCCAGCAAGAACCTGGGCCTGAAAACCCACGGCACCTTCTCCGGCGCCCTCCTGTGGCCCTTCATGTATCCCTGGCCCCAGCGCCCGGCGGGCCTGGTGGACACCGGCTTCAAAGAGCTGGCCAAGCGCTGGCTGCCGATTCTGGACGCCTTTGACGAGGTGGGTGTGGACCTGTGCTACGAAATTCACCCGGGTGAAGACCTGCACGATGGCGCTACCTTCGAGCGCTTCCTGAAGGAAGTGGACAACCACCCGCGCGCCAACATTCTGTACGATCCCAGCCACCTGGTTCTGCAGAATCTCGACTATATCGGCTTCCTCGAGCGCTACATCGATCGCATCAAGATGTTCCACGTCAAGGACGCCGAGTTCAATCCCAGCGCCCGACAGGGCGTTTACGGCGGTTACGAGGGCTGGGTCGAGCGTGCCGGTCGCTTCCGTTCGCTGGGCGATGGACAGACCGACTTCAAGCGCATCTTCTCGATTCTGACCGCCAACGGTTTCGACGGTTGGGCCGTGATTGAGTGGGAGTGCGCGCTGAAACATCCTGAAGCAGGGGCGGAAGAAGGCGTGAAATTCGTCAATGACCATATCATCCGTGTAACGGAGAAGGCTTTTGACGATTTTGCAGGAGGAGACGCCGATGAAGAAAGTAACCGCCGCATTCTGGGCTTGGGAGGTAAGTAATGGCTGATGCACGAGTTCGCTTAGGCATGGTCGGCGGTGGACAGGGCGCCTTTATTGGCGGTGTTCACCGTATTGCCGCGCGCATTGATGATCGCTATGAACTGGTCGCCGGTGCCCTGTCCTCCAAGCCGGACGTGGCCAAGGCCTCCGCCGATGAGCTGCACATCGCCCCGGATCGTTCCTACGCCTCCTACGAGGAGATGTTCGCCGCTGAGGCCAAGCGTGAGGACGGGATTGAGGCGGTGGCCATTGTCACGCCCAACCATATGCACTTCCCGGTGGCCAAGGCCGCTCTGGAAGCCGGCATCAACGTGATCTGCGACAAGCCGGTCACCCGCACGCTGGAAGAAGCTCTGGAGCTGGAGCAGATCTGCGCCAAGAGCGATGCGTTCTTTGCGTTGACCCACAACTACAGTGCCTACCCGCTGGTGCGCTACGCCCGCGAAATGGTCGAGCGGGGCGATCTGGGTCAGGTTCGCCTGGTGCAGGTGGAATACCCCCAGGAGTGGTTGACCCAGGCTCCGGAGGAAGACAACAAGCAGGCGGCCTGGCGCACGGATCCCAAGCGTTCCGGTAAAGCGGGCTGCCTGGGCGACATCGGCACCCATGCCTTCCAGTTGGCCACCTTCATCTCTCAGCTTGAGCTGGATTCGGTCAGTGCGGACCTCACCGCCTTTGTTCCGGGTCGGGCGGTGGACGATAACGTCCACGCTATGATGCGCTTCAAAGGCGGTGCCAAAGGCATGCTCTGGACCAGTCAGATCGCGCCCGGTTGTGAGAATGGTCTGAAGATCCGCATCTTTGGTGACAAAGCGGGGCTGGAGTGGGCTCAGGAAAAACCCAATGAGCTCTGGCTGACGCCGCTGGCCGGACATCACCAGCGGATTACCCGTCGGGACGACAATATCGACAGTGATATTGCGACCCGCGGTATTCGCATTCCGTTCGGGCACCCGGAGGGCTACCTGGAGGCGTTTGCTACGCTCTACACCGACGTGGCCGATGTTCTGGTGGCCAAGCGCAGGGGCGAACAGCACCCGATCGAATCCTGGATACCCGGTATTGAAACCGGTGTGCTGGGCATGCGGTTTATTGAAGCGGTGCTGAACTCGTCCGAGGCCGATGGCCGCTGGACGCCGCTGGTTTCCTGACGTTCTGTAAAGCAGTAACCAAAGACGGGCGATAGTGCCCGAAACGGTCACGCACCCGCCGGCAACCGCTGGCGGGTGCGTTGATAAAAATAATGAGGATGTGAGTTATGAGTACAGCTACTGTCGATGCCAATGGCATCAATCGTAAGCGGTTATTTGTCGGGGCGTGTATTGCCCTGTTCCCTACCGCGTTTTCCTTCGCCCTGGTGGGCGGTATTCTCGGTCAGTTGAAAACCGAGTTTATTCTGACCAACGCCGATATCGGTATGATCGGCGGCGCCGTGCTGTGGGGGATGGCACTCTCCCTGATTTTCGTTGCACCCTTTCTGGAAAAAATCGGCCTGCGGGTCGCGGCGACAGGGGCGTTTTTCAGTCACCTGATCGGTGTCAGTCTGGTGCTGTCGGCCTACTTCGTATCCGGCTCGCCGAGCGGTTATTGGGTCCTGTTCCTGGGCGCGATCGTCATGGGGATTGGCAACGGCCTGATTGAGGCCACCGGTAATCCGATGACGGCGGCGCTGTACCCTGAGCGCAAAACGGTCAAGCTCAACCACTTCCACGCCTTTTTCCCCGGCGGTATGGTGGTTGGTGCGCTGTTGGGTTTCTTCATGTCGCAGATCGGTGACCTTGGTGCCATCGACCTGGGCCACTGGACCGTTCACATCGGCGTCATGTACATCCCGATTTTCATCTACGGCGCCATGCTGCTGCCGCTCAAGTTCCCCAAGACCGAAACCGCCGAAGCCGGTGTGCCGGTCAAGGAAGTGCTGCTGTATACCATCACCCACCCCATCGTGCTGCTGCTGATCGTCATCAAGATGATCACCCTCTCGCTGGAGCTGGGCCCCATGCGTTGGATTCCGGATGTACTGGAAAATGCCGGCATGCACGGCATGTTGGTATTTGCCTGGTTGACCGGTTTGATGGCGGTACTGCGCTTGTTCGCTGGTCCGGTGGTTGAGCGCCTGGCGCCAACAGGCATGCTGTTCTGCGCTGCGATTCTGACCGGCACCGGTCTGATCCTGTTCTCGATCTTTGAAACCGGTATGGTCAAGCTGCTGTTCGCCGCAACCGTGTTTGCCTTTGGTGTGGCCTTCTTCTTCCCCACCATGGTGGGCTTGATGAGCGAGCGTTTCCCCAAGGCCGGCTCGGTCGGTATCGTGCTGATGATCGGTGCGGGTATGGGGGTCTCCGGTACGCTGCAGGGTCAGATGGGCGTGATTGCCGACCGCTATATGCCTGAGGCGCTGGATGAGCAACGCACGGTTGCCATTCTTGAAGAAGTGGAAGAAACCTTCCCGATGTATCTCGAGCGCGCTGAGCAGGCCTCGGGCGATCTGGACGCACTCTCCGAGCTTGGTTACCTGCCTGCTGACGTTGAGACTGTGATCGAACGCAACCAGATCGCGCTGTCCGACTATCGCGCTGACGGTGAGCTCAACGGCCCTCTGACCGGCAACGCCCTGCGTGCCTTGCTGGACTCGGGCATTCCGGCGGCTGCCGATCTGCAGGCTGAAGCGGGTGCGGTGTTGCGTCCGGCCGACAACTACGGTGGCCGTATGGCGTTCCGTTGGGTTGCGCCGATCGCGTTGATCGTGGCCGCGTTCTTCGCCGGCATGTTCATCTACGACCGCAAGCGCGGCGGCTATCGTGCCGTCAAACTGGATCGGGGTGAGCCGGGTACCGGTGGTGCCTGATCGGATCGCAGATCAGAGCGTTTCACGCTGAATAGAAAGGGGCCCTTCGAGGGCCCCTTTCTTTTTTGGGTGAGGGATCAACGCCGGTCCAGGGCGTTGCGCAAAAAGCCCTTCAGGTAATCAGCCAGCTCCGGCGTCATTTCCCCCAACGCCCGTCGTTGTTCCGGTGATAAGTGCTCCGCCGGGTTGGTTTCGCTGAACAGGTAGTAATCGAAAAACGTCTGCCAGGCCCGGCGCTTTGCCAACGGCAATTGACGGACCGTCAGCAGACCGTGCACCAGAGCCTCAAAGGGTGAGCCGGTGTTTGGTACGCCGGTCTCCCACCAATAATTGATCAGCACATTGAACCTCGCCAGAGATTCCACCTGGTGCCACCACAGGGACGGAATGTAGAGCACATCACCGGGCTCAAGTTCGGCGACGCGCGCCGTGGGCATGGCCTCGGCAAACTTCGGGAAGCGCTCAAGGTCCGGCTGGTAGGGGTCTACCAGACTGATAGGCTGACCGGCGGGGGTAAAGTCGATGGGGCCGACGTACAGGTTGCGCACCTGTTCGGGCGGAAACAGGGTAAAGCGCCGTCGCCCGGCCACGACGCAGGCGAGATTGTCCGAAACATCATAATGGGTGGGGATGGTGGTGCGATTGCCAATCCAGATATTGGGGGGAACCCGCTCGTCCACCAGGTTCATGGTGTTGTCACGCTCCAGTCCCGGCAGGGTGTGTGGGATGGCGGTGGCACCGATATAAAACGCCGGCGGATTGGCATCGTCTTCCATGCGCTGGAGGCGCTGCAGGGCGGTTTCAAAGTGATCTTTACGACGAACAAAATTGAAGCCCTGCAGGTGCTCGTCGTAGGAAAAGCGCCCTCCAATCTCGGGTGCGCCCAAAAACAGCTCGATCGGCTCGCCCCGGCTGAAGCCGACAAGATACTCGCGCAACGCCTGTTGCGACTTGAGGGCGTAAGTGACAGCGGGCCAGTGTTTGGCATAACCGCGCAGAATGGCCGGTTCGAATCGGGGGGCGATCTCCGCCAGAAATTGCGCCGGTGTGACGTTCTGCCATTCGGTCACTGGCGTGGGATTGAGTGCAGGGGGGTACATAAGAGAGAACCGTTGTCCAGATAACGATTCTCTACCTTACGGTCTTTATGACTTTAATGCCAGTGCTGGTCAGCGGGTTGAGCGGTAGGCGAGAATGGCCTGCTCGATTCCGTCCGCGTCCAGGCCCTGGCTGGCCAGCTGTTTTTTCTGGCTGTCGTGTTCGGCGAACTCGTCGCGAAACCCGAGGGGCAGCCAGGGGGTCGCGATGCCCCGGCTGGCCAGGTGCTCCCCCACCGCACTGCCGGCGCCGCCGGCGATGGCGTTTTCCTCAACCGTGACGATCAGGGCGTGACTCTCGGCCATGCGCTCGATCAGCGCGGTATCCAGGGGTTTGACAAAGCGCATGTCACAGACGCTGGCGTCGATCCGCTCCGCCACGGTGAGGGCCGTGGCGAGTGAAGCGCCAAAGTTCAGAATGACCACTTCGCGCCCCTGGCGCAGCTCCCGTCCCTGCCCGATGGGCAGTTCGTTCATCGCCTGCTCAATATCCGTTCCCGGACCTGTGCCTCGTGGGTAGCGTACCGCCGCCGGTCCCTCATGTTTCCAGGCGGTGTACAGCAGTTGGCGACACTCGTTTTCGTCGCTGGGGGCGGCGATCACCATATTGGGAATGCAGCGCAGGTAGGTCAGATCAAAGGAGCCGCCGTGGGTGGGCCCGTCTTCGCCGACCAGTCCGGCCCGGTCGATGGCGAAGGTGACGTCCAGGTTCTGTAGTGCCACATCGTGGATCAGTTGATCGTAGGCGCGCTGGAGGAAGGTGGAGTAAATGGCGACCACCGGCTTCTGGCCCTCACAGGCGAGTCCAGCGGCCAATGTGACGGCGTGTTGCTCGGCAATGGCCACATCGTAGAAGCGCTCCGGGAAACGCTGGGCGAAATCCACCATGCCGGAGCCCTCACACATGGCGGGGGTAATACCAATCAACCGCTCATCCCGCGCTGCCATATCGCACAGCCAGTCGCCAAACACCTTCTGGTACTTGGGGCCGCTGGGTTTGCGGGGGGCCGGTTTGGGCTCCAGCTTGTTCAGGGCATGGTAGCCCACCGGGTCGTCCTCCGCCGGGCCAAACCCTTTGCCCTTGCGGGTGATGATGTGCAGCAGCTTGGGGCCTTTGACTTCGCGTAGATTGCGCAGATAGTGCACCAGGCTGCCCAGGTCGTGGCCATCGATGGGGCCGACGTAGTTGAAGCCCATTTCCTCAAACAGGGTGCCCGGGGACATGAAGCCCTTGAAGTGCTCTTCGGTGCGCCGGGCGAATTCCCAGGCGGAGGGAATCTTGGTGAGTACCTGTTTACTGCCCTCGCGCAGGGAGTTGTAAAACTTGCTGCCCCATACCTTGGATAGGTAGGTGGCCAGCCCGCCCACATTGGGGGAGATCGACATGTTGTTGTCGTTCAGGATGACCAGCAGGTCGGTATCCGTGTGGGCAATGTGGTTGAGCGCCTCGAACGCCATTCCGGCGGTCATGGCGCCGTCGCCGATAATGGCGGCACACTTGCGCTCGCTGCCGGTCATGGCACTGGCCAGCGCCATCCCCTGGGCGGCGCTCAGGGACGTGCTTGAATGGCCCACCCCGAAGGTGTCGTATTCGCTTTCGCCCCGCTTGGGAAATCCGGACAGACCGCCCCCCTGACGAATGGTGCTCATGCGCTCGCGCCGGCCGGTGAGGATTTTGTGGGGGTAGGTCTGGTGGCCCACATCCCATACCAGACGGTCATCCGGGGTGTGATAGACGTAGTGCAGGGCCACTGTCAGCTCCACGACCCCCAGTCCGGCGCCAAAGTGTCCACCGCTTTGTCCCACGCTGTAGAGCAGGTAGGCGCGCAGCTCTTCGGCCAGCGGCTCCAGGTCCCGCTCATTCAGCGCCCGCAGTTGCTCTGGCGAGTCAATCTGGTCGAGCAGGGGCGTGTCCGGGCGGTCTGTGGGAATTTCGTCAAACATGAGTCACGTCGTTATTGGAAAGGGGCCATTGTAGGGGCCAGAAGCCCGTCTGCCTAGCGGGGCGTCAGTGTCCGCGCTCAATAATGTAATGCGCGAGGCTGCGCAGCGCTGTGGCGCTGTCGTCGAACCCGCTCAGGCTGTCGAGGGCCTGAGTGAGCAGTTCCCGGGCTTTGGATTGCGCGCCATCGAGTCCAAGCAGGGACACATAGGTGGGCTTGTCCCGCGCGGTGTCGGCTCCCTGGGGTTTGCCCAGCGTGCTGGTATCGGCGATGACATCCAGAATATCGTCCTGCACCTGAAAGGCCAGGCCGATGGCGCCGGCGTAGTTGTTCAGGGCCTCGCGTTCACCGACCGAGGCGCCGCAGGCGCGGGCCGCCATGGCGACACTGGCGCGAATCAGGGCGCCGGTTTTGTGTTGGTGCATGCGCTCCAGTTGGGCGATGTCCGGGCTCTGGTGAACGGCGCCGAGATCGATGGCCTGGCCCAGAACCATCCCCTGTGCACCGGCGGCCTGAGCCAGGTCGGCAATCAGCGCCACGCGCTGCTCCGCCGACAGGCGGTCGCACCGGGCGAGCACCTCAAAGGCGAGCGTCTGCAGGGCATCACCGGCCAGAATGGCCGTCGCCTCGTCGAAGGCGATGTGGCAACTGGGCTGGCCGCGTCGCAGGTCATCATCGTCCATGGCGGGCAAATCGTCATGAATGAGGCTGTACGCGTGTAAGCATTCCAGGGCAACCGCGACCGTATCCAGAGCCTGGTCGGGTTCGTAGCGCAGCGCCGCGCCCGTGCTGTAGACCAACATGGGGCGGACCCGCTTGCCGCCATTGGCCAGGCTGTAGGCCATGGCTTCGGCCAGTTGCGGGCGCTGAGCATCGGGTTGCGGGAGAAACTGGGTCAAACCCCGGTTGAAGCGTTCACGCCAGGGGCCGGCGAAGGCGTCGAAGTCGGTGCTCATTCACCGTCATCCTCGCCGCCGGGCGTCATCGGCTGAACGCTGATCTGACCCTGCTGTTCCATCAGCACCTGGACCTGCTGTTCCGCCGCGCTCAGGCGCTCCTGGCAATCCCGGGTCAACTGAATCCCGCGCTCAAAGGCTTTCAGGGATTCTTCCAGAGAGAGCTCGCCTTGCTCCATTTGGTTCACCAGCGCTTCCAGGTCGCTCAGTGACTGTTCAAAGTCCACGGACTTCTTTTTCGTGGGCATGGGGCACCTGTCGTTTGGGCCAGGGTCGAGGTGAAGATTTTCCGGCATTGGCCGATAGACTCCTGGCGGGATGTCTGTGGTGATAAAGGGCGCAATTATAAACCGACTGCTGCTAAGATGCAGGTTTTACCGCAGATTCAACACGGCGCAGCCGCCGTTTCAGCTTAGTGTGAGGAGCCACCAGTGGATTTAGCAACCCTCGTAGGGATCATTGGCGCAATTGGTCTGATCATCGCCTCCATGGTGCTGTCCGGCGATCTGATGATATTCGTCAATGCGCCGTCCCTGCTGATTGTGGTCGGGGGCACGGTATTCGCCGTGATGGCCAAGTTCAGTCTGGGGCAGTTCTTCGGTGCCACCAAAGTGGCCGCCAAGAGCTTTGTCTATCGCAGCACGGACCCGGCGGAACTGATCGAGGAGATTGTCGAGCTTGCCGACGCGGCGCGCAAAGGCGGTCTGTTATCCCTGGAAGGTAAGGAGGTCAGCAGCGACTTTCTGCAGAAAGGCATTCAGTTGCTGGTGGACGGCCACGACCCGGAGGTGGTCAAGGCGATGATGTCCAAGGATCGCTACCTGGCGGAGGATCGCCATTTGAAGGGCGCGTCCATTTTCAGCGCACTCGGGGATGTGGCGCCGGCCATGGGCATGATCGGTACCCTGATTGGTCTGGTGGCGATGCTGTCGAATATGGAAGACCCCAAAGCCATCGGTCCGGCCATGGCCATTGCCCTGCTGACCACCCTGTATGGTTCTCTGCTCGCCAACGCCGTGTTTCTGCCCATTTCCGATAAGCTCAAGTTACGTGCGGATGAGGAGGTACTGGTGCAGAGCCTGATCATCGATGCCCTGCTGGCCATTCAGAGCGGCCAGAACCCGCGGGTGATCGATTCCATGCTGCGCACCTACTTGCCCGAGCGGAAGCGGGACGTCGCGGATACGGACGCAGCCTGAGGGGGGAACGGTGATGGATGACGATACGCCCCGGAAAAAACGGCAGCCTGCGGGGCTGCCGGCCTGGATGGCCACCTTCGCGGACCTGATGGCGCTGCTGTTGTGCTTCTTTGTACTACTGCTCTCGTTTTCCGAAATGGACGCTATGAAGTTCAAGCGTTTGGCCGGGTCGCTGGCCCAGGCGTTTGGGGTTCAGACGGAACTGCAGGTCAACGAGGTGCCCAAGGGGACCAGTGTCATTGCCCGAGAATTCAGCCCGGGTAAGCCTGAACCCACCCCGATCAATGAAATTTTCCAGAGCACCGATGACACGACTCAGATGAGCCTGGAGGTCTACTGTGCCGAGGAGTTTGATATCCAGCAGGGTGAGCCGGAATACGAAGACTCGGCGCGCGAGCAGTTGAAGCAACGGCTGGAGGAACTGATCCGGGAAACCGAGCAGGATGCCATGGCCCTGGCGGCGCGCCTGCAGCCGCAGATCACGGCCGGACAGATTGAAATTGAAACCCGTGGGCGTCAGATCATCATCCGGATTCGGGAACAGGGGTCTTTTCGCTCCGGGTCGGCGGAGTTGGCGGAAGATTACTTTGATGTTCTGGACGAAATTCAGGCGGTACTGATGCTCCAGCCGGGGCGAATCAAGGTCCAGGGGCACACCGACAATATTCCCATCAATTCGGCCCGCTTCCGTTCCAATTGGGAGCTTTCGTCGGCTCGGGCGGTATCCGTGGCGCATCAACTGATGCGCGGCGACTATATCGATCAGGACCGCTTCGAGGTGACCGGCTTCGCTGACACCCGGCCTTTGGCGCCGAATGACACCCGGGAAAACCGGGCCAGAAACCGACGGGTCGAGGTGGTGATCCGCCAGGGACTGGAGCAGGAGCTGGACGACGAGGAGCGGGAACTGCTGCAGGATCAGGGGGAAAACATCACCCGGGATATGGATATTTCGCCTGACTATCTGTTTGATCTGGAGCCCGAAGAGATTTTCTGATCCTGCGGTTTGTGAGATATCTCGCACAAACCTTTCCGACATTCGCCACTATTGCCCGACCGGCAGGTGGCGCATAATCTCTTTTAACGGATACAGGCACTGGACGCAGGGCAACGGAACTGAAAGGACGCGCGCCACCAGGCCCGGGACGGGCCCCATCCTGTAAGTAGCTGGCAACCCCCGCGATAACCCCCTTATCGCGGGGGTTTCTTTTTGTGGGCGACACAAACCGGGCAGACTGATCCGGCGTCAATAAAAAGTGTGGAAGTTTTGACATAATGGCGTCATAGTAAGGCTATACGGTATCGGTACGACGTCAATCGCCGGTACGCCCCGGACGCTGGCGGCTTCTTTGCCGCAGTCAGTCGGCCGCCCAGAGCGCACCGAGCGACCCCTGGAGGTGTCGATGGAAGCGCGTATTTTGCGACTGAATATTGCCGGCCAGCCTATCGAGTGGCTGCACTGGAAAGACGCGGTCTGCCTGTATGCGCGTGATCTGGTGCAGTGGACCCTCGGCGGGCACGTCCGGCGTGTCTACGGTGGCCATTCCCGCCTGACCGGGTTGCGCACCCAGATTGACCTGCCGGCCATTATCGCCTGTGGCGGCAACCGCCTCGCCCGCATGCGCCTCGTCCCGCCGCTCACCAATGCCGCCCTCTTTGCTCGAGACCACCACCAGTGCCTTTACTGTGGCCGCTGGTTTACCGCGGACCACCTCTCCCGGGATCACGTGCACCCGATCAGCCGCGGTGGCCGGGACCGCTGGAATAACGTGGTCACCGCCTGCAAGCGCTGCAACCAGCATAAAGGCAACCACCTGCTGTCTGAAATCGGTATGGAGCTGCTTGCCCTGCCATTCTGCCCCAACACCGCCGAGTACCTGGCGCTGATCAACAGCGACCGGATTCGCGGTGACCAGATGGAGTTTCTGCGCCCCCAGTTTTCCCGTCGCCGGGACTGGGCTGGCCTGGACTCCTGAAGCCCTGCCCCCACTGAACCTTGGGTTCAGCGAAAGCGGGTCAGCAAGTCCCGCAACCGCTCGGACAACAGCTCCAGAGACTGACCGGCGTTGGCCGCGTCCTGACTGCGCTGTGTGCTGCGTTCCGCCGCGGACAGTATTTCTTCAATGGCCCGATTGATCTGCTCAGCGGCCCGCCTCTGATCCTGGGTGGCGGTCACTATCCCCCGGTTGATGGTCTGCAGTGACTCGGTAGCCGCCTCGGTCCGGCGAATCACCGCCAGCACATTCGAGTTGTTGTCGAGGCACTGGGTCAACTGCTCCTCGCTGCTTTCAATCGCTGTCACGGCCTGCTCACTGCGGCGCTGCAGCTGTTCAATGATTTGACCGATTTCTCGGGTTGAGTCCTGGGTCTGTCGGGCCAGGGTGCGTACTTCATCGGCGACGACGGCAAAGCCCCGACCATGCTCGCCGGCGCGGGCGGCCTCAATGGCCGCATTGAGCGCAAGCAGGTTAGTCTGTTCCGCCACCGCCCGAATCACATCGAGGACCCGACCGATATCCCGGGATTCGTCATTGAGCGAGTTGATCACCGTTACCGCTTCGCGGATTTCATCGCTCAGGGCGGCAAAGGCCTGGGCATTGCGCTCGCTGGCCTGCAGCGCCTGAACCGAGTCGTCGGCCACCTGGGCGGTGGTATCCAGGCCGTTTTCGGCGCTGGCGGTCAGGGCGCCGGCGGTCTGGGATAGCTCCTCGGTGGCGCTGGCCACATCGTTGATCTGTTCGCGCTGCTGGTTCAGCTCACCGCTGATGGCCATGGTGCTCTCGTTCAGTTGCTGCCCGTGGTGGTACAGCTGCTCACTGACCGTGCGGCTCTGCTCGACCAGTTGACGCAGGGTGTCGATAAAACCGTTGTAACGCTCCAGGGTTTCTCCTTCCCCCGAGGTTGCCTCACTCAGATCGATATGCCCGGCGTGGGTGGCGCGGCGGATCGAGTGAACAAGTTCCAGCCCCTGGGCCGCATCGCGGCGGGCGTGCAGCGAGAGCCAGATCAGGGCCGCCGCCTCCAGCACCACGTAGAGCGCGTGCAGCCAGATGACCCACCACTGTCCGTCGGCATCGGGCAGGACCCAGACGGTTGCGCCCCGGTCCTGGAGTGCAAACAGGCCCAGGTGGTGCACGGCGATCGTGAGCGCCGCCGCCACAATCGGTACCCAGTCCCGGTAGTAGAGCAGTGCCGCCATGAAGGCAAAGATGCCGAAATGGAACTCGATCATCCCGTGGGCCTGGTGAATATGCAGCGCCGAATAGACCATCAGGCTGGCCCCCAGGGCGATCCGGGTCACCACCTGCCCGGCGGCGAGCCGGACCAGCAGGAAGGTCGCCACAAGGGTGCTGCCTCCGATGACCAGCGCGGCACCCCAGGTGTCATACCACAGGGCGATGATCAGACTGGCGACGAACAGCATCGCACCCAGGCGGAACATGATCCGGTCGGCCCGCTGGTAATGTTCGTGCAACAGGTCGTCTGAGGTGATGGCTGTGGTGTTGGTAGGACTCGTGGTGATGGACATGGTCACGCTCGAAAAAAGGGCCTGAAAGGTCAGGGTTGCCAGGTGCAGAAGCACCCGATTGATTCGCGGTTCAGCCAACGTGGGTTATTGCCGGTCTGCAACTGCCCCATGACCCGCGCGACCAGATCGTCCCCCTGGCCACAGAACGCGCCCTCACTGTGCGGGCCAACATAGGCCAGCTCCCCGTGCCCGTCCCAGATGGCAACGGCGGGGCTGGCGGGGATCCAGTCAAACGCCCCCGCCTGTGGGTCTGTCGCATAAATACGCATTGTGCGCACCCCTGGATCAAGGCCCGCGTCGACAGCTTCGATGTGCGGTTCCGCAAAGCGGGTGCAGGGGCAACCGGCATCCACAAAATGCACCACCAGCGGAGCGCCCGTCGACAGGGGGCCCGAGGGTGCAGGTCGGCTCATCAGATCAAAGCTGGCGTGCTGATTTTCAAAGCGCCGTTGCCACTGCCACTCGAAATACCAAAACCCATAGGCGGTCACACCCAGCCAGAGCAGGGTGATGGTAGCGGCCAGCCAGTGGCGTCGAAGTAATGGAGAAAGGCGGTCAAACGGCAAGTGAGGCGCTCACTCAAATGGGGCAAAGCGCCATATTAGCAGGGGGTAATAAAAGGTGATAGTCAGAGCATTGCGATAGATCAAAAAGGCCCTATTCAGGCTCAGTCGATAATCTCCTGCCCGCGATACATCCGCTTGGTGCGCTCTCGTGGGGCGTCGGGATTCTCTTTGGGAGGCGCTTCTTCCAGGGTGACCTGGCCTCGGTACACTTTGGTGACCTTGCGCGGCCGGGCGGCGGCCTCGGCTTCCTCGGCGTCCTGTTGAGCATCGTTCAGGGCGTGGTCCCAGGGGTCTCCGGCCAGTTGGAGCAGTTCTTTGATAAGCGTCTGACAGATGACATCTTTGCTGTGCCGATGGTGGCTGACCAGTTCGTCCAGGAGTTCCGGGTTGGCGAGTTTGACGGAAGGTTTCAGATCGGCGGGCACGCGCCGGCGAATCTCAAACACCAGTTCAATCATGGGTTTGGTGTACTGCATTCCGGTCTCCGGTCGTAGTGACGTGTGGGGCGATCAGGAATGCTGCAAAAAGCTGGCCATGGTGGGGCTTTTACTGCTTTGGTTTTGGTGTTTTTCGGAAAGTCCGGTCCGGTGTGGGGTAAACCATTCCAAGACCGTAGAGCGGGGGACCCGCGATCCGAGCCCCCAGGGATGGGTTTACGGCGTGTCTTGGAATGGTTCACCCCGCACCGGGCCGGGCGCGACGAACCACCTTGCATCATTATTCAGTGCAGTGCATTAAAATGGTGCAGGCAGTTCAGTATTGCTGCTCGGGCGTTTCAATCCGGGCATAAATCTCGCTGCTGCCGTCGGTCTTCAGCAACAACACATCGTACGGGTCAAAACGCTCGCCCATCTCCATGCCCGGACTGCCTACCGGCATGCGCGGTACGGCCAGGCCCAGCGCGTTTTCCGGTGGGCTGTTCAGAAACTGGCGGACCAGCTTGGCCGGAACGTGACCCTCGAAAATATAGCCCTCCTCAGAGACACCGGTATGGCAGGAGGCGTACTCGGGAGCGATGCCCAATTGTGCCTTGATGGTCGCCATCCGGCTCGGATGCTCAATGGCCGCCTCAAAGCCCCCACCCTCCATGTGGGTGATCCAGTCTTCACAGCAGCCGCAGGTCGGGCTCTTGTAGACCGTCAGCCCAGTCGTTGCAGCGGAATTCTGCGCGACCGACGTGCTGTCGGAGCTGGCGCTCGATTCTGTCTCCGGAGACTCTCCGCAACCGGTCAGGGCGAGCGTCAGGGCGAAGGCGCCGGCCAAGTGTTTGAACATGTCAGTCATCCAGTCGGTGGTCCATAGTGCGTGACGGCTGCTGGCAGCGGCTGTCACCGATGATCTGGGCCGGCACACCGGCGGCGATTTTGCGACAGGGAACGGACTTGAGCACCACGCTGCCCGCACCGACCGTGGCGCACTCGCCGATCTCGATATTGCCGAGGATCTTGGCCCCGGCACCGATCAACACGCCTCTGCGGACCTTGGGATGGCGGTCGCCGCTCTCTTTCCCGGTGCCGCCGAGGGTGACCGACTGCATGATGGAGACATTGTCCTCCACCACCGCCGTTTCGCCGATGACGATGCCCGTGGCGTGATCAAACATGATGCCCCGGCCGATACGGGCCGCCGGGTGAATGTCCACCGCAAACACCACAGAAATGCGGTTCTGCAGAAACAGCGCCAAGGCTTCCCGGCCGTGCTGCCAAAGCCAGTGCGCGACCCGGTAAGCCTGGAGCGCATGAAACCCTTTGAAGTACAGGAACGGTGTGCTCGAGGAGTCGCAGGCGGAGTCCCGCTCGTTGATGGCCAGCAGGTCGGCCCGCACCGCCTCGCCAATACCCGGGTCGTCCGCCAGTGCCCGCTCAATGACCTCGCGCATCAGCATCGCCGGCATCGCCGGGCTGTCCAGCTTGTTGGCCAGGTGGAAACTGAGGGCGGCTTCCAGCGTTTCGTGGTTGAGGATGGTGGTGTGCAGAAAGCTTGCCAGTACCGGCTCGGACTCCGCCTGGGCGCGGGTCTGTCGGCGAATGTCTTCCCATACGGGGTCACTGCTGACGGGGGCGAGTTGGGCGGTCATGGGCCATCCTGTAGAGTGTCGGGTGCATTACAGAGTATTGTTGGGTCATTATTGGGCTTGGGCGCGGAGATTTCCACCCCCGCTACCATACAACTAATGCAAATTAAGGCAGGAAGGACACAATGGGCAAATGGCACGCTCACCATATTCTCTGGCTCTCGCTGGCGGCGGCGCTGGCGACCATGGGGCTGAAGGCCCTGGCGTGGCAACTGACAGGTTCGGTAGGATATCTGTCAGATGCGCTGGAGTCCGTGGTCAATCTCCTGGGAGCCGGGTTTGCCCTGACGATGTTTCAATACGCGCGCCGGCCGCCGGATGACGGTCATCCCTTTGGGCACGGCAAGGCCGAGTATTTTGCAGCGGCCTTTGAAGGGGGCATGATCTTCCTGGCCGCACTCGCCATTCTGGTGGCGGCGGGGGAGCGACTACTGAATCCTGAGGCTCTCCAGGCCCTGAATCTGGGTACAGGGCTGTCGGTGGGAGCCGCGCTGATCAACCTGGCGGTGGCCCGCCTGCTGCTACGCTACGGTCGCGCACTGCGTTCGCCGGCGCTTGAAGGTGACGGACGGCATTTGATGACCGACGTCTGGACGACTGTCGGGGTGGTGCTGGGCGTCGGGCTGGCCAAGTGGACTGGCTTGCTGTGGCTCGACCCCGTCGTGGCGATTGCTGTGGCGCTGCATATTCTTCATGAGGGCTGGCAGCTGCTGGCCAAGTCCGCCAACGGGTTGATGGATCGGGCCCTGAGCCCCGGAACCCTGACAAAGCTTGAGCAAGCACTGCAAACCATGACCCCGGAAAGTTGTGGCTTTCACCGGCTGCGCACCCGGGCCTCTGGCGCCCAGCAGTTCGCCGAAGTGGACCTGCAGGTGCCCGGCGACTGGACCGTGCGCCGGGCCCACGACCTGGCCGATGCGGCGGAGCACCGACTGGCGGAGTTGGGGGTGGTGGCGACCGTCCATATCGAGCCGGTGGGCAGCCACGGCACCGATGCCCGGCAGCATTGAGGCGGATTACCGGTGGGCGCTATCGGCGGACGCCCGCACCTCGTTGGCCAGCGTCTGCAGCGGCCGGGAGTGAAACTCTCGCCGATAAAGAACGGCCACGGTCAGCGTCGCCGCCAGAATGAACAGCCAGGTATTGAACAGCCAGGGCAGCACCGAAAGCGAAAAGTAATAGGCGCGCAGGCCGTAGTTGTAACTGTGCCCCGCCTGATCAATGACTTTCGCACTGGTGGTGGCATAGCTGGCCCGCTCTTCCTCGGTGATGTCGGTGTCGTTCGCCAGTGGCGCGGCCCCCAGCAGAATGGAGCTGAAGCCATACTGGCGCACCGCCCAGGTCAGGGTGAAAAACGCGTACACATAAATGGCCAGCAATAACAGAATCTTGAACTGCAGTTGTCGGGAGGTCATGTCCCGGTTAAAAAACGGCAGGGCGGTCAGGGTTTCGTGAACCTGTTCAATGGACGCCAGAACGGTAATCAGGCCGGCAATCACGAAGATCGAGGTTGAGGCCAGAAACGTGGTCTGTCGTTCAAGCCCCGCAATCAGCGCGGTATCGCCAATGCGGTTGTCCCGCCGCAGCATCGAATGCATCCAGCGTTTGCGGTAGATCTGCAGCACGGAGGACAGGCTATAGGACACCCGAGCACGGTGTCGGGCGAAACTGGCATAGCCAATCCACACGGCAAAAAACCAGGTGACGGCCAGCAGGTTCAGCCAATTATGTGCAGTCATTGTCAAAAGGGGCCTCGCGGTAGTGGCTCAATCATACTTCAAAGATAGCTCGAAAACAGCCAGAAAAACGCATCGCGCAATCGCTGCCAGAGGGGGCGTTGATCCAGCTCGGCCAAGGTGATCCGCCGGCTTCGCGCTGTCGCCTCGTCGAGATGGGCGTGCAGTTGTTGAGTGAGCTCCGGATCAAACCACTCTACGCCCAGCTCAAAATTCAGGCGTAGGCTGCGGGCGTCGAGGTTGGCGGAACCGGTCATGGCGTAAGCATCGTCGACCAGAATCAGTTTGCTGTGGGCGAACGGCGCCGCTTTATAAAAGACGTCCATATCCCACAGTAACAGCTCCCAGAGCATGTTCCGGGTCGCCCAGTCGACAAAGCGCAGGTTGCTGCGCTCGGGCAGAATGACTTCCACTTTGACCCCCCGCAACACGGCGGCCTGCAATGTGGCCACCATTTCGTGGTTGGGAAGAAAGTAGGGCACCATGATCCGGATGCGCTCCCGGGCCGCCGTAAATACCCCGATCAGGGTCATCGACAGGTGGTTGAGGTTGTCGTGGGGGCCGTCGTCAATCAGGCGGCAGACGCTGCGGCCCACTGTGGGACAGGGCAGCTCGGTCAGCGCGGGCTTCTGGCCGGTCACCAGATCCCAGTCGTGGCAGAACAGATGGGTCAACTCGGCCACCAATGGCCCGTTCACCCGGAAGTGGACATCCTCGGTGGGGTGGCGGTTGTCGGGGTTGGCCACCATATGCCGATCATCGATATTGATGCCACCGAAAAAGCCGACCTGTTGATCCACTACCGCAATTTTGCGGTGATTGCGCAGGTTGATATCCAGCGAGGGTGGCAGCAGCGAGGGCGGTGTGAACAGTGCCACACTGACGTCGGCCCGGCGCAGCGCGCGAATGGCGATGCGCCACGAATAGCTGGTACCGATCCCGTCCGCGAGCACATAGACGGCAACACCTCGCGCCTTGGCCCGGATCAGGGCATCAATCACCGCTCGGGCCTCACCCCGGTGTCCGAACAGATAGGTGGACAGCAGAATCCAGTGACGGGCCTCTTCAATTGATCGAAGTAGCTCGGGGAAGAAGGCCTCACCATTGATCAGAATATTGGCCTGGTTGCCTGGCAGCAAGGGCTGTCCGGTGGCCCGGCTCCCCACCCGGGCCAGATCCGGGTTGGGTAAAGTGGCGATCAGCGGATCGGGGTTGAGCAGCAGGGGCGGGCTGGTGCGGTCGTAACCAAAGAACATTACCGGCAGGTGGTGGCCGGTGAATACCTGGGCTTTGGTGCGCAACCGGTTGATCCCGAAGAGGAAGTAGAGCAGCGGCCCGGCGACGGGAAAGAGCAGAATGACCCCGATCCACCCGAGGGCCGCGCGGTGATCCCGCTTGTAAATCAGGGCGTGCACGGCGGCGATGGGCATCACGACCAGATGGAAAAGCGCAATTATCCAATAGAGCATAGGCGGTCCGTTGGGCGTCCGGGGGTATACTGTCCTGTGCCTATGCTACCGCATTGGCCGCAGAATAAAATGACACGCTTGGGCGCCATTGGCCTGCCCGGAACAACAGGAGGAAATGATTGATGTCCGCCCCCCTCTGGATCAGTCACCGCGGCCTGTGCGAACGGGCCACGGAAAACACGGCCAATGCCTTTCGGGCAGCGTTGGATGCCGGGTTTTCCCATCTGGAAACCGACCTGCGCAGCACCGCGGACGGGCATCTGGTGCTTGCCCACGATGAAGACCTGAGCCGGGTTGCCGGGCATCCACTGAAAGTCACCGAAGCGACCCGCCGGGAGCTTGAGCAGGTTCGGCTGAAGGGAGGGGAACCACTGTTGTTTTTTGACCAGTGGCTGGAGGAGTTCGGACAGCACCACTGGATTCTCGACATCAAGCCCGAATACGGTGAGCGGACCCTGGCCCTGTTGTTGGCGCAGTGGCGGGGCGAGGGTCAGGCGCTGTTGAGCGGCCGCGCCCGATTCCTGTTCTGGGACCCCCGTCAGCAACAACTGCTGTTGGACGAACAGCCCGAGATCGAGTGTATGGCGCCCATGCCCGAGTGTCGACGCGCCGGACTGGCCTGCGCGGCGGGGCTGCCGCCTCTGGCGGGTATTCAGCCCGGCGCCACTTACTCGCTGCCACCCAAGCTGGCTGGTGTGCGCCTGTTGCGCCCGGCCATGGTGGAGCGCTATCGCCGCCGGCAGGGGCGGGTACTGGCCTTTCTTCCGGAGAGTGGGCGGGAGGTCGACTGGGCGCTGGAGTCCGGGGTCGACGAGGTGTTGACCAACTATCGCCCTGGATGAGTGGCTGGCCCGCCCGGAGCGGGACAGCGGCCACCGCTTCTGTTAAGGTTCCGCCTCGGCGCGCTGACCGCGCCGGGTCATGAAAGGAGCAGACAATGAATAATTCACACAGGAACCTGAAGGATGATTTTGCCGAACTCACCCGGCATCTCCCTCGCCTTCCGGGAATCGGATTGGGCCTGCTGATTCCCCTCGCCCTTCTCATCCTCTGGGGCGGCTTTACCAGTTTTTACACTGTTCAGCCTGAGCAGCAGGCAGTGGTCAAGCGCTTTGGTGCAGTGGTGGCGATCACCGATCCGGGTCTGCACTTCAAACTTCCCTTTGGAATCGACAGAATACAACGTGTCGCCTCGGCCCGGGTGCTCAAGCAGGAGTTCGGCTTTCGTACTGTCGGCCAGCGGGGCAATGAGGCCAGTCGTTATTCCAGCCAGGATTTTACCGGCGAGTCGGCGATGCTGACCGGCGATCTCAATGTGATCAACGTCGAGTGGGTGGTGCAATACCGGATTCAGGATCCGATCAAGTACCTGTACCAACAGCGCGAGCCGGACACCACGCTGCGGGACATTTCCGAATCGGTCATGCGTCGGGTGGTGGGTAATCGCCTGGGCTCGGAAGTGCTGACGGTCGGGCGGGTGGAAATTGCCCAACTGGCGCGCAAAGAGATTCAGGAAATCATGGATCGCTACGATTCCGGGTTGCACATCATTACCGTCGAGCTGCAGGACGTGGTTCCGCCCCAGGCGGTGCGCCCCGCGTTTAACGAAGTGAACGAAGCCCGGCAGGAACGCGAACGGATGATCAACGAAGCCACCAAGCGCGCCAACCAGCAAATTCCCCGCGCCGAAGGTGAAGCGCAGCGTCTGATCGCTGAGGCTGAAGGCTATGCCACCGAGCGGGTCAACCGAGCCTACGGGGAAACCGCCCGCTTCCGCGCCATGCTGGAGGAATACCAGAACGTGCCCGAAGTCACCCGCTCGCGTCTGTATCTGGAAGCCATGGGAGACTTGTTGCCCAAGGTAGGCCAGGTATTGATGGTTCAGGACGATCAGGTCGGCCCCTTGCCCCTGATGAACATTCGCGACGCGCGCCAGGAGGCCAAATAATGAAAGGTGGAATTTTTGCAATCATTCTGGCGGCGGTTGCCGTTACCGTATTTTCGTCGGCCTACGTGGTAGATGAAGCTGAGCAGGCCATCATCGTTCAGTTTGGTGAGCCCCAGGGCGATGTGGTCAGCGAGCCCGGCCTGCACTGGAAGCTGCCCTTCATACAGGAGGTGCGTCGGTTCGATCGGCGGCTGTTGATCTGGGACGGTGACGTTACCCAGATTCCGACTCTCGGACGGGAATTCATTCAGGTGGATACCACCGCCCGTTGGCGCATTACCGATCCGCTACAGTTCCTGCGTAGCGTGCGCGACGAGCGTGGCGGTCGAAACCGTCTGGATGACATTGTCGATTCGGTGGTGCGGGATATTGTCTCGGGTACCGAGCTCGAAGAGATTGTCCGCTCCGGTGACTGGAATGTGGACGTGGATGATCTCGATGAAGTCGAACAGGATCGGGACGATGTGGCCCTGACCAAGCGGCCGAAACTGGGGCGGGAAAAACTCGAGGCGGAAATTCTCAAAAGCGCCGCCAAGATGACCCCGAGTCTGGGGATAGAACTGATCGATGTGCGTATCAAGCGTCTGAACTACATCGATTCGGTGCGCCGCCAGGTGGAGAATCGCATGATTTCCGAGCGCCAGGCCATCGCCGAGCGTTTCCGTGCCGAGGGGCAGGGGCGCAGCCTGGAAATTACCGGTGAAATGGAGCGTGAGCTGCGCCGGATCAATTCCGAGGCGGCGCGTACCGCGGAGGAAATTCGCGGTGACGCCGATGCCGAAGCGATCAAAATCTACGGTGAGGCCTTTGGGGCGGACCCGGAGTTTTACGCGTTCCTGCGCACGCTGGAAACCTACTCCACGTTGGGCGATAACACCACCCTGATGATTCGGGCGGACTCAGACTTCTTCCGCTACCTGGAAAGCAAGGAGCGCTAAGCACGCTCAAGTTTTTCGCTGTTAAAACAGTGCCAGCGGCGGCTCGTCCAGAGCCGCCAACTGTTCCCGCAATTCCAGAATGTGCTCGCCCCAATAGCGTTCGGTATTGAACCAGGGGAAGCTTTTGGGAAATGCCGGGTCTTGCCAACGACGCGCCAGCCAGGCGCTGTAATTCATGATGCGCAAACTGCGTAGCGCCTCAATCAGGTTCAGTTCCGCAAAATTGAAATCACAGAACTCCTGATAACCCTCCACGATTTCCGACAGTTGTGCGGTCTGTTGCTCCCTTTCCCCCGACAGCAGCATCCACAGATCCTGTACCGCCGGCCCGTTGCGGGCATCGTCAAAGTCGACAAAGTGCGGTGCATCATCCCGCCACAGAATGTTACCCGGATGGCAGTCGCCGTGCAGGCGAATGGGGGTGTATTCGGCGTCGGCAAAAATGCGCTCAAGGCGCCGGATCAGATCCGCCCCCAACGTTTCATAGGAAGGGCGCAGGCTTTCGGGAATGAACGATTCGGACAGTAGAAATTCGTAACTGTCCACCGCAAAACTCTGTACGTCCAGGGTCGGGCGATGGGCAAACGGACGGGCCTCGCCCAGGGCGTGAATGCGCCCGAGTACCCGGCCCAGAGTCAGCAGTTGATCGAAGTCATCGAGATTCGGGGCGTGGCCCCCCTGGCGGGGGTACAGGGCGAAACGAAAGCCCTGGTATTCGCGCAGGGTGTGACCCTCGACATCGGGTAAGGGGGGCACGACGGACACTTCCAGGTCCAGCAGGTCCCGGGTAAAGTCGTGTTCTTCCTGAATCTGCGCGTCGCTCCAACGCTCCGGGCGGTAGAACTTGGCGATCAGCGGCGGCCCCTCTTCCATGCCCACCTGATACACCCGGTTCTCATAGCTGTTGAGCGCCAGAATGCGCATGTCACTCAGGTAGCCGCTACTTTCCACCGCATCCAGGACCAGATCCGGCGAGAGCGCTTCATAAGGATGTGCGGATGTGCTCATAGTGCCCTCCCAAACCGGCATTGTACCGGTTATGGGAGGGCGGATGGGAGATCAGTCGAGCGAGCGGCTGCCCCAGATGGCCACACCGTCCACCGACAGTGCACTGAAGGTCACCACAAACTCCTGCTCCGACGGGCTCCACAGGCGTGCGGCCACGCCTTCGAAGGTGCCTTCGTCATCCAGGGTCACAGTGATGGCGTTGTCCGCCCCGAGGGTCCAGTCACCGCTGGCCTCGCCGGAGATCTGACCGCCGTCTTCCAGCTCGATGGTCACGGAGCTTTTGATCTGGGCGGTGATGTCCAGGCCGTGGTTGACCAGCTCGTAGGTGCCCGGTACGTCGGCTTCGCTGATGCTTGACTCGATGGCCTCGTCCGCCTCAGAGGTGGGCACATAGCGGTGCGGTGCCACCACCGGCCAGCCGTCGGCATTGATGAACAGTTCGTGCACACGGACTTCGTGCTGTTCGCCGCGTCCGGGGAAGCGGGTGTGGAAGAACATCAGGTGTTTGCCCAGCTCCTCGTCGTAATAGGCCGAGTTGTGTCCCGGGGAGACGTAGCCGTTCCCGCCATTGGCAAACTGGAAGTTGCCCATCAGTTTCACTGCACCGTCTTCGATCGAGGCGTCATCAAACAGAGGCAAGCTCGGGTCGGACTTCACCTCGGCCACGTCATTACCTGCGTAGTCGAGGTAAGGGCCGTCCGGGGATAGCGAGCGGGCGACGCGGATATTGTAGGCCCCGCCGGCGCCCAGACCACCAAAGGAACTGAACAGGTAGTAGTACTCGGATTCGGGGCTGTACAGCACGTAGGGGGCTTCGATCCGGCTGTGATTGCCGCCGATCAGATGCGTGCCATAACCTTGCCCAGGCATTGGCAACCCGGTACTCGGGTCCATCTGTAGAATATACAGACCACCGGAGTAGGAACCATAGGTCATCCAGAGGTTGCCCTGATGATCGTAGAACGTGTGCGGATCGATCACATTAGGATGAATACGGGGGTCGTAATTCTCGGCGATATAGCCTTCGGTCACCGCACCGGGTTCGAGTGCACTGTCCGCTTCCCAGCCCGAGCGCAGGAAGATTTCGACATTCTCATAAGGACCTTCGATATTGTCGGCGACGGCAACCCCCATGGCCGACTGCGGCGCATCGCCCCGGCAGGCGTTGTAATACATGTAGAAGCGGCCGTCGCTCAGCTGAATGATATCGGCGGCCCAAAGGGTGTCGGCATCGGCCCAGCCCAGGGCATCGGCCAGCTCTTCGGTGACATCGTCAAACAGGGGGTTGGCGGGTGTCACAACATCGGCAACCCGTTCCCAGTTCATCAGGTCGTCGGTCTTGGCCATGGAGAGGTGCGAACCAATCACATAGTAGTCGCTGCCCACCTTGGTCACCGAGGGGTCGTGGACCGCGATGTTGGTAAAGGTTGGACTGACCGATCCTTGGGGGCTGTCCTGGTCTTCATCCTCTGGGGTTTCCTGATCCGGGCTATCGTTGTTCTCGGGCGCTTCCTGACCGGGACCGTCGGAATTCGTCGGGGTTTCTCCACCACCGGAACCGCCGCCGCAGGCGGTCAGGAACAGACTCAGGGCCAGCGCGCTGACCGCGGTCGGAAAGGGGAGCCTCGGGGTCTTGGTATTGCGTGATGTCATGGTATTTTGCCTCGCGATATCAGGCGGAGCGCCACAAGCGATGTTCGCCCGCCAGGTTGTATTTATTGAACTTACGCTCAACAAACTACCATGATGTAATATGGTAATACAAATAGACCGAGACTATTGGGTACTTTGGTGGGCCTGGGGCGACTCTGGCGTCCGGGCCAGGGCCCAGACTTCCACCGAGCGGGCTCCCGCCTCCCGCATAAGTCGGCTCAGTGCCCGCACGGTGCTGGTGGTGGTCACCACATCGTCAACCAGGGCAACCCGTCGTCCCGCAAGGCGCTTTTCGGTGCGAGGATTCAAGGAAAAAGCGTGGCGCAGGTTATGGATGCGGGCGGTTCGGGTCAGCCCCTGTTGGGCGCGGGTCGGCTGGGGTCTTCGCACCACCCGGCTCAACACCGGCAGGCTCAGTGCCCGGCCCAGGTCGTGGGCCAACAGTTCCGTCTGGTTGAAGCCGCGTTTGAGCCGACGGGTCCAGTGCATGGGGACCGGGACCAGCAGTTCCGGCCAGGTTTCTTCGCTCTCTTCCTCCCGCTCCGCCCTGAGTAGCCCGGCGAGCAATCCGCTCAAGGCCCGGCCCGATGCCAGTTTGCGACGGTACTTGAAGGCGTGGACCAGGTGGTCCAGAGGGTAGTCGTAGATTCCCAGGACCCGGCAGCGTTCAAAGTCTGGTGGTGCCTGCAGGCAATACCCACAGTAGCGGCTATCCACGGACAGCGGCAGGGCGCAGGTAAGGCATTGATGGTCGTGGCGGGCGAGGTAGGGCAAATCGAATTCGCACCCCTGACACAGCAGGTCGGCACCGGGTTGGGAGCACAGCAGACAGTATCGGGGCAACCGGGGCAGGGTGGCCATAAGGTCCTTGAGTCCATTCCACTTCAATCCATTCCACTTCAATCCATTCCTCTTCAATCCATTCCTCTTCAATCCATTCCACATGGGGGGTAGTCCTTTGGTTAGTGGCTTGCAGGTAGATCATGACTTCTCGGGCCGCTGACGTCCAGCCCGGAGGCCCAAACCGCCGGGTATGTGCTCTGGTGGGCGAGGGTGCTGTAAACCCGATCAGGGCGTTTTGGTTGACAGCGGCCCGTGGGCCGCTACTATAGAGGGCTTTTGGACCTCAAACACACCGGGATTGAACCATGAACGCCACTGCACAACCGCCGATTCGCCACGACTGGACCCGGGACGAGATTCTCGCCCTGTTCGACCTGCCGTTCAGCGACCTCATGTTTCAGGCACAGACCGTGCACCGCGCCCACTTCGATCCCAATCAAGTGCAGGTCAGCACCCTGTGCTCGATCAAAACCGGCGCCTGCCCGGAAGATTGCAAATACTGCCCCCAGAGTGCCCGCTACGACACCGGTCTGGAGCGCGAGCGTCTGATGGCGGTAGAGAAAGTCCTGGAAGAAGCCCGGGCCGCCAAGGCCAGCGGCGCCACCCGCTTTTGCATGGGTGCCGCCTGGCGCAGCCCCAAGAACCGGGACCTTAACTACGTCACGGACATGGTCAAAGGGGTCAAGTCCCTGGGCCTGGAAACCTGCATGACGCTGGGGATGCTCGACGAAGGGCAGGCAAAAACCCTGGCCGAGGCGGGCCTGGATTACTACAACCACAACCTGGATACTTCTCCCGAGTATTACGGCGAGGTGATCACCACCCGTACCTATCAGGATCGTCTGGAAACCCTGGACAACGTTCGCAAGGCCGGTATGAAAGTCTGTTGTGGCGGGATTGTCGGTATGGGCGAAGAAAAGACCGACCGCGCGGGTCTGTTGCAGCAACTGGCCACCATGCCGGACCATCCGGAGTCGGTACCCATCAACATGCTGGTGAAGGTGGCCGGTACGCCCTTTGCGGAAGAGGAAGACCTGGACCCCTTCGAGTTTATCCGCACCATCGCGGTGGCCCGGATTCTGATGCCTCAGTCGCATGTCCGTCTGTCTGCCGGGCGCGAGGAGATGAACGACCAGATGCAGGCCATGGCCTTCCTGGCCGGCGCCAACTCGATTTTCTACGGCGAAAAGTTGCTCACGACCGCCAACCCGGAAGCCAACAAGGATATGCAGTTGTTCAAGCGCCTGGGGATTCAGCCTGAGCAGCGCGAAGTGCATATCGACGAAGCCGAGCAGGATGAGGTCGAGCTGGCCGGGGCGCTGGAAGAGGCGCGCAACGACCAATTCTTCTACAACGCCGCCAAGTAAGCCGTGCCCCACGCCTCTCTGGATGCGGCGCTCGGGCCCGCACTGACGGCTCGTCGGGCCCAGTCGCTCTATCGCCAGCGCCGGACGCTGGCCTCCCCGCAGGGCCCCGAGGTGGTGGTCGATGGCCGGCAACTGGTCGGTTTCTGCAGCAACGACTATCTGGGCCTGGCCAACCACCCGGACGTCATCAAAGCATTCAAAGCCGGCGCCGATAATCTGGGGGTGGGCAGTGGAGCCTCTCACCTGGTCTGCGGCCACTCCCGCGAGCACCATGCCCTGGAAGAGGAACTGGCGGCGTTCTGTGGCCGCGAGCGGGCATTGCTGTTTTCCACCGGTTACATGGCCAACCTGGGCACGGTGACCGCCCTGGTGGGCAAGGGCGACGGCATTTTTGAAGACCGTCTTAACCACGCCTCGCTGCTCGATGCCGGGCTGCTGAGTGGGGCCCGTTTCCAGCGTTTTTCCCACAATGACCCGGAACACCTGGAGCGCCGCCTCGCGGGCTCTGATGCCAGGCGTCGCCTGGTGGCCGTGGACGGCGTGTTCAGCATGGACGGTGACTGCGCCCCACTTGTCGATCTCGCCCGGGTCGCCAATACGCACGACGGCTGGCTGATGGTGGATGATGCCCACGGCTTCGGCTGCCTGGGCGAGCGCGGCGCAGGCACCCTGGACGCTCAGGGTGTGGCCGAGGCGCAGGTGCCGATTTATATGGCGACGCTGGGCAAGGCACTGGGCACTGCCGGAGCGTTTGTGGCGGGCAGCGAGGCCCTTATTGAAACGCTGATCCAGTTTGCCCGTAGCTACATCTACACCACCGCGTTGCCACCGGCGGTCGCGGCGGCGACCCGGGCGAGCCTGCGGCTGGTGCAGGAGGAGGCCTGGCGCCGGACGGAGCTCAATGAGCGCATTGCACAGTTCCGGGATGGCGCGCGCGCCCTCGGGCTTACCCTGATGGACTCCCACACGGCGGTCCAGCCGGTGCTGATTGGGGATGACCGCCGGGCACTCGCCCTGGCATCCGCCCTGGAGAAGAAAGGCTACTGGGTGGTCGCTATTCGCCCACCCACCGTACCTAAAGGCAGTGCCCGACTGAGAGTGACCCTGAGTGCCAGCCACTCCCGGGCACAGGTGGCCGGGCTGCTGTCCGCGCTGGCGGACAGTCTCCATGAACTTGCGTCAGTGGAGGCGCCGTGACCGACCCGATGATTCCCCTGAGTGCGCCCCGGGAGCTCGATGCTCCACTGGCCGCCCACCATTTTCCCGCGCTCGTACCGACCTCGGCCGAACCCTTGGTGTTGCTGCACGGCTGGGGTTTTGACAGCCGCAGTTGGGAACCCCTGCTACCCTGGTTGCGCCAGTACAGCGATGTCATTGCTCTGGACCTGCCGGGCTTTGGTGACAGTCCGGCCGGTGCGGATTTCTCGCTCGATAGCGTACTCGATGCCATTGATCAGAGCCTGCCGGCGCAGGCCACTCTGGTGGGGTGGTCTCTGGGCGGCATGCTCGCGGTGGCACTGGCCGCCCGGCGGCCGGAGCGTATTGCCCGCGTGATCACCCTCGCCAGCAATCTGCGCTTTGTGGCGGATGCGCGCTGGCCAGAGGCCATGGCGCCGGCCACCAACGAGCGATTCAAGCGCGATTTCGAGCGCGCCCCTGCCAAAGGGCTGAAACGGTTTCTGGGTCTGGTCGCCCATGGCGATCAGCGCGAGCGGGAGGTGCGCGCAGCGCTGGCAAGCCTTCAGCCGGAGCCCGAACAGGTTCGGCCTCAATGGGGCCAGGCACTGACGCTGTTATCCGATCTGGATAATGCCCGTGCCTTCGAGCAACTGCGGCAGCCCGGTCTGCACCTGTATGCCGAGCACGACGCTCTGGTTCCCCTGGCTGCCGCCGGTCAGCTGCCGGCACTCAACCAGCGCCAGCGGGTGTCCGTGGTGGCCGGGGCGGGGCACGCCATGCACTGGAGTGAGCCGGAGCGGGTGGGAGAGGCCGTGCTGCATTTTCTGAATTTGACCACCGGGCAACTGGATAAGCGCCGGGTCGCTCACTCGTTCAGCCGGGCAGCCACCAGTTACGACAGTGTCGCGCGACTGCAGCGCGCGGTGGGAGAGACGCTACTGAATCAGTTGGGCGGGCAGGACCTTGGGGTGGTGGACACCCTGGTGGATCTGGGCTGCGGTACCGGCTATTTTGGCGAGCGGCTGGCCCACCGGCTTCCCGAGGCGCAGCTGATCGGACTGGATATTGCCGAGGGCATGCTCCGCTTTGCCCGTCAGGAGCGCGATATTCCGGCTCTGTGGCTATGTGGTGATGCCGAGGAATTACCCCTGGCCGATGCCAGTGTGGATCTGGTCTTTTCCAGCCTGTCGGTCCAGTGGTGTGAACACCTGCCAAGCCTGTTCGGCGAGCTGCAGCGGGTGCTGAAACCGGGCGGGCGGCTGCTGTTTTCCACCCTGGGGCCGCGCACGCTCTGGGAGTTGAAAAGCGCCTGGCAGCGGGTGGACGGTTACGTTCACGTCAACCGCTTTCCTCCCCAGCGGGCGGTTGACGACGCACTGTGCCAGGCGGGGTTCCAGGGCACCGAGTGGCTGCGCGAGGAACGGGTGCTGCGCTACGAGGCGCTGGCCGACTTGACCCGGGAGCTCAAGGCGCTCGGGGCACACAATGTCAACCGGGGGCAGCCGGAAGGGCTCACCGGGCGACAGAAAATTCAGGCGCTCAAGGCTGCCTACGAGCCGTTCCGGGAGGGCGGACTCCTCCCCGCCAGCTACGAGGTGTATTACGCCGCTGCGCGCAAGCCTTCTTAATCCGACGTTGAAAGAGATCTGCACACCATGGCAAAACACGCGTTTTTTGTCACCGGCACGGATACCGGTGTGGGTAAAACCTGTATCGCGGCCGGCCTGCTCCAGGCCGCCAACAGTCGGGGCCTGACCACAGCGGCGCTCAAGCCGGTGGCCGCGGGCTGTGAACGGACCCCGGAGGGACTGCGCAACGAGGATGCCCTGTTGTTGCAGTCGGTGGTCAATCCGCCCCTCGATTACGAGCAGATCAACCCCGTGGCCCTCGAACCGGCCATCGCGCCCCACATTGCCGCGCTGGAAGCCCGGCGGCCCCTGTCGACCGATCGTCTGGCGGGTTATTGCCGCGGCGTTCTGGGGCAGGCGGATTTTACCGTCGTCGAGGGCGCCGGGGGCTGGCGAGTGCCGCTCAACCCGGCTGAAACTCTGGCGGATCTGGCCAGACAGCTCAATTTGCCGGTCATTCTGGTGGTGGGGGTGCGCCTGGGTTGTCTGAATCACGCGCTGTTGACCGCCGAGGCGATTGCCCGCGATGGTTTGCCGTTGGCCGGCTGGGTGGCCAACGTGCTGGACTCGGATATGCCGCGTCTGCGGGAGAATGTGGACGCACTCGGGCAACGCCTGCGGGCGCCGTTTCTGGGTTGGGTGCCGTCACTGACCTCGCCGACCCCGAGTGCGGTTGCCGAGCACCTGAATCTGGACCCCCTGATCGGTTAGTTCGTTCGGTTCTATAAATGGCCGTTTTACTGCAAAAAACTCTGATAAATTGCCGGTCTTGATTGTTTTTTGGTCAGTTGGCGCGCTAAACTAACGAGGACAGCATTCTCAGATCGGCCGCTCAGGCCGCAATGAAAGGGGGTATACGATGGAAATTGGTTCTGCCGTCAATCAGGCCTTGATCGGCATGCAGCGCAGCCAGTCTGAAATGACCAGCTCGGCGCAGCAGATCGTCCAGTCGGGCACCGTGCCTGCGACCGAATCGGCCTCCAGCCTGCAGATCGTGGAGCCTCTGATCAATATCGAGGCCCAGCAGCAGGTGTTTGACAGTAACGCCCGGGTGCTTGAAGCTGCCGATGAAAATGTCGGCCGGCTGATTGATACCATGGCCTGATAGCCCCCTTCGATCATGGCCTCGGTCATCCCCTCCAACTTTGCCAACGCCGTGGCGCCCTTTGTGCCCGCCGGACGTGCGCCTGTGGGACAGGAAACCGAGGACCTTAGAGGTTCCAGCCTCCAGCCACTGGAGGAATCGGCCGAGACGGCCCGAAGCGAGAACTTCCGCTCCCCCGATCAGCGCCCCGGAGAAACCGATCAGCAGTGGCAGCAGCAGGAAAGCCGCGACCCGCGTATTCGCTCCAGCGCTCCAGAGACCGATCAGCCGCCTCCCATTGAAACCAATCGCAACGACCGGGTCACGCTGTCCGCTTCCGGGCAGGCGGCCCTGGCGTCAGAGGCGAGTATCGGTCAGTCTTCCGGGGCTCAGGGCGCTGGCTTGACGGCTGAATCCGGCGCGTCGCCGGCCAGCCCCACGTCCGATGATCCTCGCAGCGCTTTCCGCGACAGTCGGGAGAAGCAGCAGGCGCTGGAAACCCAGGCTGAAATCCGTGAGCTGGCGGCCCGGGATCGTGAGGTCCGTCAGCACGAGCAGGCCCATGCGGCCCTCGGCGGTCGTTATGCCGGTGCCCCCCAGTACGACTTCGTGCGCGGCCCCGATGGCGTTTCCTATGCGGTGTCGGGGGAGGTCCCCATAGATACCAGCCGGGTTCCGAACGACCCCCAGGCGACCATTGAAAAGGCGCAGCAGATCCGGCGCGCGGCCTACGCGCCGGCCGAACCCTCCGATACCGATCGGCGGGTGGCCGCTGAAGCGGCGCAAATGGAAGCTCAGGCACGCGCCGAACTGCGCCAGATGGAGGCGCAGGAGGCCGAAGAAAGGCGTACATCGCCGGATGAGGAGGGCGAATCCAGTGCGCGGCGCGATGAGCTCAGCTCGGAACGTGAGCGCGAGGAGGCGGAGCGGGAAAACCGCCGTAGCGAGCTGGTTGAGGATGCCCGTCAGCGCAATATCGACACCTACATCCAGTTGGTCGGTCTCAGCGGCCTGACCAGTGAGGGGCGCTCCGGTAACCGCCTGGATCAGCGTATTTAAGTCCCGCCACGCCGCCGCTTTTGCCGGCCCGTTTCCCGTTCTATACTGTCTGCCTTTGGCGCCGCCGAGTCGGTGCTCCGGTTGAATGATGTCCTCGTGGAGGCAGGCAGTGCATAAACCTCAATTGACCCCGGAAGATCAGGCGCGCGTTGACGCGGTTACCCGTCGGGGCGTGAATAGTGTCGAGCGCAAGCCGTTCCGGCTCTGGACGTTACTGGGAGTGATTTTGCTGGTGCTGACGATGCTCAGCGGGGTGAGTTTTCTGATTGCCCGTATTCAGGGCGTGGTCTGAGTGACGCAACCGGCGCGCCCTGACGGGGCGCCGGTTGCGTGCACGTTACTCGCTGACCGTAATGGTGATCTTCTCGGATACTACCGGCTCGTCGTGCGGACGGTGCAGGTGATCCCCCAGCAAGAGCTGCAGCGTGTGCTCGCCGGGCTCCAGCTCTACCGTCGTCTCGGTCTGACCGCCGCCGAAGTGGACGTGCTGATCGTCCGCCGGGATCGGCATATCCAGGTCGGGCAGTGTCTCCAGGTCAATCAGCAGGTGATGGTGCCCGGTGTTGTCCCGCTCAACGCCCGCCGGAGCCACGCCCATACCCTTGAGACCGAACTTTACGGTAACCGGGCTGGTGACCGTGTCGCCGTCGCTCGGGGAAATGATATAGGCGCTGGGGCTGTCGGCCTGGGCGGACAGCGCGGCCAGGGCGAGGGTGGCGGTGCCCAGTAAAGTGCGTAGTAAATGTGTCATCGAAAACCTCCGTGCAGTGGGTCATGGGAATGAAACCTGATGGCGTCATTATAGGTGCTAAGGGTACGGCTCGATACCGCGACCGGATGCTCAAGTGTAAAGAAGCTTAATGGCGCAAGTATTTGAAATAAGTTGAAATTGGGGTTGACCCACCCTGGGTGTATGCCTATAATTCGCCACCTCGGTTAGGCAGTGCCGCCGAGTTGAAGTTGCGGGGTGGAGCAGTCTGGTAGCTCGTCGGGCTCATAACCCGAAGGTCGTTGGTTCAAATCCAGCCCCCGCTACCACTTATTTGGAAAGCTGATGCGTGACCTTTATACGGTGTTCAGCTTTCCCAGTCGGCCCGAAAAGAAGCCGGCGCTCGAATAAGCCCCTGTCATGGGGCTTTTTTGTATTTGTAAAAAGGGGTGCACCCCCGCCACAGAGGCCTGTGGCCGCAGTTTCGAAAATGGGCCTCTGGCCCATTTTTTGTAACTGCCCTTCGTGGCAGTTGCTCTGCGGGCCCGCGCCGGACGCGTTGACATCGCTCCCGGCGTTTATTTTTCAGGGCGGCACCCCGCCACACAGGTGAACCGATTTCATGGCGTCCAAACAGGAACAGCTGCACGCGCTGATCGCGCCCGTTGTTGAAGCGCTGGAGTGTGAACTCTGGGGGTTGGAATATCTGACCCAGGGCCGTTACTCCACGCTGCGCATCTATATTGATCGCCCGGGTGAGGAAGGCGTCAACCTGGAAGACTGCGAACGGGTCAGTCGTCAGGTGAGCAGCCTTATGGATGTGGAAGATCCCATTACCAACCGTTACACCCTCGAGGTGTCATCGCCGGGAATGGATCGACCACTGTTCACGCCCGAACAGTATGCGCGCTATATCGGTGAAGTGATTTCATTGAAGACCCGGGCCCCCGTCGCGGGTCGGCGCAAGTTCAAAGGTCAATTACAGGCGGTTGAAGGGGACTCGGTAGTCTTGATAGTGGATGGTGCGGAGCACACGCTGTCGATCGGGTCGATTGAAAAAGCGAATTTGGTCCCACGCTTTTAATTAAGCGCGGTGAAGGAGTTTAACGAGGCAAGCTCATGAACAAAGAAATTTTGTTGGTCGCCGATGCGGTGTCAAATGAAAAGGGTGTGGAGAAAGAAATCATTTTCCAGGCCATCGAAACTGCGCTGGCCACGGCAACCAAAAAGCGTTTTGATGAGGACTCGAATATTGAAGTCCTGATCGACCGTGCTACCGGCGACTATGAAACCTTCCGTACCTGGGAGGTGGTCAGTGATGATGTGGTGGCCGAGCTGGGCACCCAGTTGACCACCGAGGAGGCGGCTGAAAAAGATCCCGACCTCAAGGTAGGCGATATCTGCCGCGAGAAAATCGAGAACGTGGAGTTTGGCCGGATTGCCGCCCAGACCGCCAAGCAGGTGATCGTACAGAAAGTTCGCGAAGCCGAGCGCGCCCAGATGGTGGAAGAGTATCGCGATCAGGTCGGTGAGCTGGTCAGCGGCACGGTGAAAAAAGTGACCCGCGATAGTATCATTGTGGACCTCGGCAACAATGCCGAAGGTCTGTTGCCACGGGACCAACTGGTCGGTCGGGAGATCTTCCGGGTCGGTGATCGCGTGCGCGCCCTGTTGCAGGATGTCCGCAATGAAACGCGGGGTCCGCAGCTGTTCTTGAGCCGATCCTGCCCGGAAATGCTGATTGAGCTGTTCAAGATTGAAGTGCCCGAGATTTCCGAAGAAGTCATCGAGATCAAGGGTGCCGCACGGGATCCGGGCCTGCGCGCCAAGATCGCCGTCAACACCAACGATGGCCGCATCGATCCGGTCGGTGCCTGTGTGGGCATGCGCGGTTCCCGCGTTCAGGCTGTGTCCAACGAGTTGGGTAACGAGCGGGTGGACATCGTGCTGTGGGACGACAACCCCGCGCAGTTCGTGATCAACGCCATGTCGCCGGCCGAAATTGAATCCATCGTGGTGGATGAGGACACTGGCTCCATGGACCTGGCGGTCGGGGAAGACAATCTTGCCATGGCCATTGGCCGTGGTGGTCAGAACGTCCGCCTGGCCAGTGAGCTGACCGGCTGGGACATCAACGTGATGAGCGTGGAAGAGTGGCAGTCCAAGCAGGAAGAAGAGTCCGGCAGCTATATTGAGCTGTTCATGAATGCGCTGGATGTCGATGAAGACGTGGCTGGCGTTCTGGTGGAGGAGGGTTTCACTTCTCTGGAAGAAGTGGCCTATGTACCACTGGATGAAATGCTCGGCATTGAAGGTTTTGATGAAGACATTGCCGAAGAGCTGCGTGCGCGCGCCAAAGACGCGCTGCTGACTCAGGCTCTGGCCTCGGAAGAAAGCTCAGAGCCTGCGGATGACCTGCTCAATATGGAAGGTATGGATGAGGCCTTGGCGAAAACGCTGGCGGGCCGCGGTATCGTCACAATGGAAGACCTGGCTGAACAGGCTATTGATGACCTGCTGGACATCGACGGCATGGATGAAGAGCGCGCAGCGGCGCTGATCATGAAAGCGCGCGAGCCCTGGTTTGCCTGATTCCTGAACGGTTGAATTGATTCAGGTCGAGCACCGCGGGCAACGAACAACACTGAGGATACACAATGGCAGAAGTAACAGTTAGCGAACTCGCCAAATCTGTGGGCGCACCGGTCGAGCGTCTGCTGAAGCAGATGCAAGAGGCCGGCTTGAGCCAGAAAACCGAAGACGCACTGGTGTCTGACGAGGAAAAGCAAACGTTGCTGACCTACCTCAAGACCAGCCATGGGGAGTCTTCGGACGGGCCCAAGAAGATTACGCTCAAGCGCAAAACCACCACTACCCTGAAGACCGGTAGTGGTGCGGCGCGTAAGACGGTAAACGTGGAAGTGCGCAAGAAGCGCACCTACGTCAAGCGCGATCCTCAAGAAGTGCAGGCTGAGGAAGAGGCGTTGGAAGCCGAGAAGATAGCGGCGGAAAATGCGGCGGCCGAAGAAGCGCGCGCCCGCAAGCTGGCCGAGGAGAAGGCTGCGGCCGAAGCGAAGGCGGCGGAGGAGGCGGAAGCCAAAGCCCGCGCCGAGCAGGCCGAGAGCCGCGCGGAAGCGCCTGCGGACGAAGCCAAATCCGAAGAGGCCAAGACCGAAGAAGCCCCGGCGGAGCCGACGCGTCCGTCGTTTGTCGACGACGCGGAAGAAATCCGTATTCGCGCTCAGGAGCGCCGCAAGGCAGAAGAAGCCAAGCGTGAAGCCGAGTTGAAAGCGCTTGAAGAAGTGCGTCGTGCCCAGGAAGAAGCTCGTGCCGAGCGTGCGGCGGCCGCACCGGTGGCGCCGCCGGCCGAAAAGGAAGACACCAAACACGGCAAGAAAGAAAAGCGTCACAGTAAGCCGTTTGATGAGGAAGAAGGTAACAAGCATCGCAAGCGCGCCGGCGGCAAGGGCAAGCGTTCCATGGGCCCGAAGAAAAACTCCAAGGCCGATATTTATGCGATGGTGGAAGATGAAACGGAATCCGAAGAGGTTCTGGCTCGTCGCCGCAGTGTTCGCGCGGCCCACAAGGCCTCCAACAAACATGCATTCAAAAAACCGACAGGTAAGATTATTCGCGACGTAGAAATTCCCGAGACCATCACCGTGGGCGAGCTGGCCCAGCGGATGAGCGTCAAGTCGGGCGAAGTGATCAAGCAATTGATGAAAATGGGCGTCATGGCCACCATCAACCAGCCGCTGGAGCAGGATACCGCCCAGTTGCTGGTCGAAGAGTACGGCCACAACGCAGTGCTCAAGAGCGAAGACGAAATCGAGCACAAGCTCGAGGAAGAGCTGGAAGTGAAGGTGCAGGGCGAAGGTAAGCCGCGCGCCCCGGTGGTGACCGTGATGGGTCACGTCGACCACGGTAAGACCTCGCTTCTGGACTACATTCGTAAAACCAAGGTGGCCTCCGGCGAAGCCGGTGGTATCACCCAGCACATTGGCGCCTATCGGGTCAAAACCAGCCAGGGCGAAGTCGCCTTCCTGGATACCCCCGGTCACGCCGCGTTTACCGCCATGCGTGCCCGCGGTGCCCAGTGCACCGACGTGGTGATTCTGGTGGTGGCCGCCGACGATGGCGTCATGCCCCAGACCGAAGAGGCGATTCAGCACTCCAAGGCCGCCGGTGTGCCCATCGTGGTTGCCATCAACAAGTGCGATAAGGAAAACGCCGACCCCGAGCGGGTGAAAAACGAGCTGGCCGCGAAGGAAGTGATTCCGGAAGAGTGGGGCGGTGATACCCAGTTCATTGAAGTCTCGGCCCACACCGGTGCCGGTATCGATGAGCTGCTGGAAGCCGTGTCTCTGCAAGCCGAAATTCTGGAGCTCAAAGCAGTAGAAGATGCACCCGCCCAGGGCGTGGTGGTTGAATCCCGTGTTGAGAAGGGCCGCGGTGTCGTGGCGACTCTGTTGGTACAGCAGGGCACCCTGAATCACGGTGATCTGGTGCTGGCCGGACAGAGCTATGGTCGCGTGCGCGCCATGACCAACGAGCTGGGCCAGCAGGTCAAGTCCGTTGGGCCGTCCTCGCCGGTTGAGATTCTGGGTCTGGACAACGCACCCAGTGCCGGTGATGACTTTGCCGTACTGGAAGACGAGCGCAAGGCGCGCGAGGTTGCCGAGTTCCGCGCCGAGAAAGAGCGTAAGGAAAAGCTGCAGCGTCAGCAGGCGGCCAAGCTGGAAAACATGTTTGCCAATATGGAAAGCGACCAGAAGAAAATTCTGCCGGTCGTGGTCAAGGCGGACGTGCGTGGCTCACTGGAAGCCATCCAGTCCTCCCTGATGGAAATTGGCAACGACGAAGTGCAGGTCAACATCGTATCCTCCGGTGTCGGCGGCATTACCGAAAACGACGTCAACCTGGCGTTGACCTCCGGTGCCATTGTCTTTGGTTTCAATGTGCGGGCGCCGGCCGGTACCCGTCGTCTGGCCGAAAACGAAGGCGTGGAAATCCGCTACTACAGCATCATTTACCAGCTGTTGGATGATGTGAAGAGCGCCCTGAGCGGTATGCTCGAGCCGGAGCGTGTCGAGACCATCGTCGGTATTGCCGATGTACGTGAAGTGTTCAGCTCACCCAAATTCGGCCAGGTGGCCGGCTGTATGGTGACCGAAGGCAACGTGTACCGGAACAAGCCGATCCGCGTTCTGCGCGATAACGTGGTGATCTTCGAAGGGGAACTCGAATCCCTGCGTCGTTACAAAGACGATGTCAACGAAGTGCGTAACGGCATGGAGTGTGGTATCGGCGTGAAGAACTACGACGTGAAGGTCGGTGATCAGATCGAAGTGTTCGAAGTGAAGGAAGTTGCCCGTCAACTGTAATTCACGCACCGCTCGATAGCGCATGCCCCGGTGATGAGAGTCGCCGGGGCATTCCTGTCTTATAGCGCAACACGATCAGATATGAGGTGAGCTGGCAATGCCCAGAGAATTTACTCGCTCGGACCGGGTGTCCGATGCGATCCAGCGGCTCCTGGCACAATTGATTCCCCAGGAAATCCGCGACCCGCGCATCGGTATGGTGAACATCAACGATGTCACCGTGACCCGGGATATGGCCTTCGCCAAGGTGTACGTCACCTTCGTGGGCAATGACAGCGACGAGCAGGGCGTGGAAGGCGCCAGGCGCCTGAACGGTGCCGCAGGCTTCCTGCGCACCCTGTTGGCCAAAGAAATGAACATGCGCACGGTCCCTCGTCTGCAGTTTCTGTACGACAAGACGGCCATTCGGGGTCAGGAACTGTCCAACCTGATTGATCGGGCCGTGGCGGATGACAAGGCCCGTCACCACGATGAGTCCGACGGGGAGGCCTGATGGCGCGTCGTCGCAAGGGCCGTCCGATTGACGGCGTACTGCTGTTGAACAAAACCGCCGGAATGTCCTCCAATCATGCATTGCAGCGGGCCAAGCGGCTGTTTTTCGCCGCCAAGGCGGGGCATACCGGCAGCCTCGACCCCCTGGCCACCGGGCTGTTGCCGCTGTGCTTTGGTGAGGCCACCAAGTTTTCCCAGTTTCTGCTGGATGCGGAGAAGGGTTACCAGAGCACGTTTCGCCTGGGTGTGGTCACCAGCACCGGTGACGCCGAGGGTGAGGTGCTGCACGAGGCCGACGCCTCGGGCGTGACCCGCGAGCAGGTAGAGCGGGCACTGGCGCAGTTTGTCGGGGACATTGAGCAGGTTCCGCCCATGTTTTCGGCGCTCAAGCTCAACGGCCAGCCGCTGTACAAGCTGGCCCGGGAAGGTAAAGAGGTCGAGCGCAAGCCCCGGCCGGTGACCATTCACCGGATCGACCTGCTGGACTTTCGGCCGGGCCCCCAGGCGGAGATTGACGTCGAAGTCCTCTGCACCAAGGGCACTTATATTCGTACCCTCGCGGAAGACGTGGGCCAGGCACTGGACTGCGGCGCCCGGGTGGAGCGGCTGCACCGCACTCGCAGCGGGCCCTTCGATGTGGCCAACGCCGTCAGCCTGGAAGCGCTGGAGGCGGAGCGGGGCGAGGGCATGGCGGAGCTGCTGGACCACCACCTGCTCCCGGCGGACACCCCGGTCGCGGCCCTGCCGGCACTGGTACTGCCCGCCGATAGTGCCTACTACTTCCGCCAGGGCAACCCGGTGATGGACCCCCAGGTCTACCGTCTGGGCGATGAAGGTGATATGGTGCGGGTCTTCGGTGAAAGCACCGCGAGCTCGGAAGAGCCCCGATTTCTGGGCCTTGGCGAGCTGGACGACGAGGGTCGGGTGGCGCCCAAGCGGCTGGTGGCCGCCAGCGTGCCCCAGTGACTCTCGGCGAATGACAGCGTTCGCTGGCGCAAGCCGGCAACCCCGGAGCCTCGGCTTCGGGTACACAACCCACCTGTAAATATGCGCGGGTGCGGCTGTTTCTTTTTACGGCATATTACAAGAGGAAATGATTATGGCACTGAGTGCTGCAGAAAAAGCTGAAGTGGTTAAAGAGTACCAGCAGGCTGAAGGTGATACCGGTTCTCCGGAAGTTCAGGTAGCGTTGTTGACCATCAACATCAACAAGCTGCAGGAGCACTTCGCAGATCACAAACAGGATCACCACTCGCGCCGCGGTCTTATCCGCATGGTTAACCAGCGTCGTAAGCTGCTGGACTACCTGAAGGGTAAGAGCACCAAGCGTTATGCTGACCTGATTCAGAAACTGGGTCTGCGTCGGTAAGAGTTCTGTGCCCGCTTTGCGGGCACATTTTTTTCCGCTCTTCGGCCCCGGTGGGCCGGAGGGCTGTAAAACCGGCTCCGGCGAATACTGTATCCCCCGCGAGCCACCAGTCGCTTGCACGACAACTCGAATTGTTTCCAGGCTATGTTGAAGTATTTGCTTTGAATTATTCCGAGTCGTGACCGCACACAATTGAACGAAAGTGAAGAAGAGAAGGATAGAAGAGTGAATCCGATCATCAAGAAATTTCAGTACGGCGGCGAAACCGTCACCCTGGAGACCGGGCGTGTTGCCCGCCAGGCAACCGGCGCCGTCATGGTCACCATGGGTGACACCTCGGTTCTGTGTACCGTGGTAGGGGCCAAAGAGGCCAAGCCGGACCAGCCGTTTTTCCCGCTGTCCGTGCACTATCAGGAACGCGCCTACGCGGCCGGTAAAATTCCCGGCGGTTTCTTCAAGCGCGAGGGTCGTCCCTCCGAGAAAGAAACCCTGACTTCCCGCCTGATCGATCGTCCGATCCGTCCGCTGTTCCCCAAAGGTTTCATGAACGAAGTGCAGGTCGTGTGCACCGTCATGTCCACCTGTAAGGAAGTGGATCCGGATATCCCGGCGATGATCGGCACCTCTGCCTGTCTGGCCGTGTCCGGCATTCCGTTCGACGGCCCGATCGGCGCCGCTCGTGTGGGCTACACCCAGGACAATGGCTACCTGCTCAACCCCAATTATGCCGCGCTGAAAGGCTCAGAGCTGGACATGGTTGTGGCTGGTACCAAAGATGCGGTTCTGATGGTTGAATCCGAAGCCAAAGAGCTGCCGGAAGACATCATGCTGGGCGCGGTTCTGTACGCCCACCAGGAAATGCAGGTGGTGATTCAGGCCTGTGAAGAGCTGGCCCGAGACGGTGGCAAGACCCGTTGGGACTGGACTCCGGTGGAGCAGAATGCCGAGCTCAAGGCGAAAGTCGAAGCCGGTTTCAAAGACGGTATCGGTGAAGCCTACCGCATTACCGACAAGGCCGAGCGCTATGCCAAGCTGTCCGAGCTGCGCTCCCAGGCGGTAGAACAACTGGCCACCGAGGAGTCCGGTGTCAGCGCCAGCGAAATCGAAGGCCTGTTCGCCAGCGTGGAAAAGCAACTGGTGCGCTCGCGCATCATTGCCGGTGAGCCCCGTATCGACGGTCGCGACAGCGCCACCGTTCGCCCGATCGAAGTGGAAGTGGGGGTACTGCCCAAAGCTCACGGCTCGGCGCTGTTCACCCGTGGTGAGACCCAGGCGCTGGTCGTGGCCACCCTCGGTAACGCCCGCGATTCCCAGATCATTGACGCGCTGGAAGGCGAGCGCAAAGACCCCTTCATGCTGCACTACAACTTCCCCCCCTACTCGGTGGGTGAGTGCGGTCGCATGGGCGGTACTGGCCGTCGCGAAATCGGTCACGGCCGTCTGGCCCGTCGCGGTGTCGGCGCGGTTCTGCCCAAAGATGACGAGTTTCCCTACACCCTGCGTGTGGTCAGTGAAATCACCGAATCCAACGGCTCCAGCTCCATGGCCTCCGTCTGTGGCGCCAGTCTGGCGCTGATGGACGCCGGTGTGCCGCTGAAGGCGCCGGTGGCGGGTATTGCCATGGGTCTGGTGAAAGACGATGACGGTTTCGCCGTTCTGACCGATATCCTGGGTGATGAAGACCACCTGGGTGACATGGACTTTAAAGTGGCCGGTACCACCAGTGGTATCACCGCGCTGCAGATGGATATCAAAATCCAGGGCATTACCGAGCAGATCATGGAAATCGCTCTGGAGCAGGCCCTGAGCGCCCGCCTGCACATTCTGGGCGAAATGAACAAGGTGCTGGGCAAGTCCCGCGAAACCGTGAGCGACAATGCGCCGCGCTTTGAAACCCTGAAAGTGCATCCGGACAAGATCCGCGACATCATCGGTAAAGGCGGTGCGACCATTCGCTCCATCACCGAAGAGACCGGTGCATCCATCGACATCGACGATGACGGCACCGTGAAAGTGTACGCCGACGATGGCACCGCGCTGAAGGCGGCTGTGGCCAAGATCGAAGAAATTACCGCCGAGGCGGAAATTGGCGCGATCTACGAAGGTAAAGTGGTCCGTATTGTGGACTTCGGTGCGTTCGTCAACTTCCTGCCGGGTAAAGACGGTCTGGTACACATCTCCCAGATCGCCGATGAGCGCGTGAATGCGGTCAGCGATTACCTGAAAGAAGGCCAGATGGTGAAGGTCAAGTGTCTGGACGTCGACCAGCGCGGCCGCATCAAGCTGTCCATCAAGGAAGCCAACGCAGACGCGCAAGCGGACGCTCCGGCCTCCAGCGAGGAAACCACCGAGGAGTAACCCTCCCGGTGAGTTACCCATAAAAAAACCCGCCAATCGGCGGGTTTTTTTATGGTCGGATGATGGCTCCGTCGTCGGGGTAGGGCGGATAAGGCCAAAGGCCGCATCCGCCGTCACCAATACACGTTACGCCTTCCAAGCCAACAAAGGATTCAACCACCTCATCAACGGCCCGGTAAACCGCATCGGCGCATCCAACACCGTCAGACAGATGCAATCCTCATTCTGCAGTGCCGTCGGACTGTGGTGGTGGCTGGGGTCCCGGGCAATGTAGTCCCCGGCGTGATACACACCCAGCTCATCGGAAAATCCGCCTTTCAGGACCACAGTCAACTCGTTGCCCCGGTGCGTGTGCACGGGCACCTTGGCGCCGGCCTTGATGCGCTGTAGGGTGATCCGGGCGCTGCCCATATCCACCACATTGGTCAGATCGTACTTGGCGATCTCGCGGGTCTGCTGCTGCCAGTCGAGCTCATCCAGCGAGGCCGGCAGGTAGCGTTCCAGGGGGTTGTGGTAGCGCTTGGAGACCGAGGTATCGGTTGGCGCTTCCGCGCTCGGCTCGTCAGAACCGATGCGTGCCATCAACTGCTCGAAGCCCTTGTCCAGAGACTCGTTTTGCACATCGCTGCGCTCAGGAATCTGGTCATCATTGGCCCCCACACTGGCGGGGCGGGTTTCCGACAACAACACGCCGCCAAGCGCGTTCAGCTTGCGCAGCTGGCTCTGGCACTGCAGGCAATACCCAAGGTGTACGGACACCGCGAGTGCCTGTGCCAGCCCCAGGCTGCCGGCGGAGTACTCCAGCAGGGTCAGGTCGTCGGGATGATGTGCACTCATAGTTCTGTCGCCTCTAACATCACACGTAACTTCTTCATGGAAAGCCGCAGGCGGCCTTTCAGTGTTCCCAAAGGAACGTTCAACTCTTCCGCCACCTCTTGGTGGGTCTTACCTTCATAATAGACTTTGCGCACCGCAATCATCTGATCTTCAGGCAGCTCGAGGATGGATTCCTTCATCTTCTTTTCGGTGGAGCCCGCCTCGATGGATCGGATAGTGGTGTCCTCTGTGGGGATCTGCCACAACTCTTCCGTATCCACCGTCATTTCAGCCTTGGTACGGCCCTTCTTACGGAGCAGATCAATGCGCTGATTCCGGGTAATGGTGAAAATCCAGGTCGAGGCGGAGGCCAGAGAGTCGCGGTACTTGTCGGCATTTCGCCACACGCTGGTCATGACTTCCTGAACGAGTTCCTCGGCCTGCTGATTCATCCCCTGATTGATGGCATAGGCCTTAATTCTGGGCGCGAAGTGGTCATACACCTTGCGAAACGCCGCGGTGTCGCCATGGTGGGCGACCCGACCCAGCAGTTCCCCCCAATCGGGGCCCTCCCCGTTACCGGGGCCTGTTTTACTCATTGATTGTGCCTTAGTCCGCAACATACAGCGCCTCGCTCGTCCTCTATTCTTTTCGGATTCGGCCGGGGCTCCGCCAGTGGGGGGCAGAACAACGGAATAATCCCTTATACGGAGGTGCGCGGAGTCCGGATCATTGCCTGGAACACAAAATCCCCGAACCGGTGATCCGGGGGTCGACATCGCCCGTATTAGAGACACAAGCGCTATCACAGAGTATAGGAGATCGGCATGCGTCCTGTCTCGCTCCTCCGGGTAATCCCGGCACTCTGAGCGTCCCGCCTCCAGAGTCTGACGGGTTACCCCCGTTAATCTGCGAGCTAGCCCTTTCGCCCGGTCTCGACCGGGCTTTTTTCGTCTCGCCCCGCCCTCCGGCCCATCCCGCGTGTTCCGCCTTACGGCCAATGGCCTGAAAAATGTGACAAATGTCGCACGCTGTGGCACATTGGCAAGTCCCTACCTATGCTTATGGGAAGCCTCTTTCGTGGGGCTTGGGCAAGTCCCAGAACCGACTTGCGCCGCAAGCGGTAGCGTCCTGATGCCAGGGCGATCCAGGGTAGGTGCGACACGGGATCCCGGATGATCTGCCGATGAGGACAATAACAGTGACGATCACGGAAACGACCACTGGAGAAAACATGACTGACCCCCGACACAGCGGAGCCGGAGCGCCGGCGCCGGAAAGCCTGAACGACCCCCAGGTGGTGCAGCATCTCAAGCACGCCCGCAGCCTGATGATGGATTATGCCCAGCGGGTGTTGCCCGTATTCTGGCGCGAGTGGTGCGCTCGGCTCGAGGATTACGCCGAACGGGCGCGCTCCAACAAGGAGCAGATGGCCCTGTACGAATACAAGCGGATGATCGAGGCGTCCCAGCACGAGCTGGAGGAGGATATCGGCCAGCGCCTCAGCAATGGGTTCGTCAAATTCAAAAACCGGATGCTCAATACCCTCACCGGCGAGGAGCGCTTCAGCGGCGACATGCTCGCTCTGGTGGAGCACTCGGACCTGGAGGAGACCATCGCGATCACCTCCATCACCCATCGCGCCGACAGCTTTTTCGCCGGTCAGCTCTGGGCGCTGCAGCAGCGCCTGGCCCTGTTGAACGGCGGGGAAAAAATCGACGAGCGCAGCAATCCCGTCAGCCCGGTGCAGTTCTGCGAGGCGCTGCGCAAAGCCCTGCTCAATATCACACTCGATAACAAAACCAAGATCATTGGCTACAAAACCTTTGATAAAGAGGTCATTGGTGCCCTGGATGAGCTCTACGAGGAGCTCAATAAGTATTTTATCGAAGAAAACCTGCTTCCCAACTTGCGCTATACCGCTCTGGTGGATGACTCGCCCCAGGGCGCCGAGCCCAGTGAACAGCCCGACGCCGGGGAAGAGGTGCCCATGAAAGACGGCGTGCCTCAGCGGCGCGCCTCGGACCGTCTGCTCAGTGGTACCGCCACTCCCGCCGACACCCAGTACCAGGCGGGGCTCTACAACGCCATCCGCCTGCTGCAGAACCATATCGCCCACCAGGTGGCCCCGACGGGAGGAGCCCCCGGCGGGTCAGGTCCCGCCGGCGAGCCCGCCGTGGGCGCCGCTCCCTACCCGAGCGGAGGGGGTAAGCCCTACAGCAGCCAACAACTGGTGGGGGTTCTGCAGAGTCTGCAGGCCGAAGCGCTCAGCCAGACCCAGGCGGCCGCGTCCCAGAACGAGGCCGGGCTGGTCACCACGCCGCAGTCGATTCAGACGGTCAGCCAGCAGATGCTGGCCCAGGTGGCGGCCGAGAGCGATGAGCCCGGCACCGTCGACCCCAGCGATCTGGACACCATCGATCTGGTGGGCCTGCTGTTCGAGTACATGCTCTCGGATGACAACCTGCCGGATTCGGTCAAGGCGCTGCTCAGCTACCTGCACACCCCGTTTCTCAAAATGGCCTTTATCGACAAGGACTTTTTTGAGCAGACCGATCATCCGGCGCGGGTACTGCTCAACAGCCTCGCCGAGGCGGGGGCCCGCTGGGTCAGCAACGACGGCACCAGCCAGTACGACATGTACAACAAGATCAAAACCACGGTGTTCCGGTTGCTGGCCGAGTTCAAGAACGATGTCCGTCTGTTTGCCGAAGTGCTGCTCGAGTTCAATGCCTATACCCACAACCTGGCGCGCCGTCAGGAGTTGATGGAGCGGCGGGCGCTGGAGAAAGTCCAGGGTGAAGAAAAGCTGCGCGAAGCCAAGCAGCGGGTCAACGACGAAGTGCGCAAGCGCACCGACAACCGTGAACTGCCCTCGGCGGTGCTGCTGTTGCTGCTGCAGCCCTGGTCCGATTACCTGTCGTTTGTGATTCTTCGCTACGGCGAAAATGCCGACAGCTGGCGGCAGTGCCTGAAGGTGATGGACGAGCTGCTCTGGACCCTGGAACCCAAGACCCTGGAGGCGGATAAAACCCGCCAACTGGATATTCAGGACCAGGTTATCCGGGCGCTGCAGTCCGGCTTTGACACCATCGGCTACGATCAGGGCAAGGGCAAGAAACTGCTCGAAGCGGTCGCCTCGCTGCAGAAAATGGCGCTGCAGAGTCGTCGTCCCGAGCCCGCCCCGGCACCCATGCGCTCCAAGCTGGAGAGTATCGCCGCCGAAAAGGCCGGACATAGTCGGGTGGCGAACGAACCGGTGACCGAAGAAGAGCAGAAGATTGTCGACAATCTCAAAATGATCGAATTTGGTACCTGGTTCGAGTACGAGGGTGGCCGACGCCTGAAAGTCGCCTGGTACAATAAGCGCACCTTGCACTACATGCTGGTGGATCAGCAGGGGCGCAAAGTGGCCATGAATTCCGGGTTGCAGTTGGCCCGCGACATGATCGCCGGTCGGGCCCGGATTATTGCCGGAAGCACCAAGCCCTTCTTTGAGCGTGCCCTGGAAAATATCTACCAGCAGCTTAATGCCAAAGTCGGTGGTCACTCCCAGGAGGAAGCACAGAATGATTGATCATCAGCGGCAATGGGCGCGCTATGCAATTGATGAAGCGGTGGATGTCTATGACAACCTGCGGGATCTGTATCTCGGGCGCCTGGTCAACATCAATGCCCACGGTCTGATGATCATGGGGGACCAGCCTCTGGATGAGGACAAGCTGTACAAACTGGATCTGCACCTGCCGGAAACCCTCAATGGTCGCAACAGCATCCACCTGGGAGTGGATTGCCTCTGGACCCGCAACGCCGACCATAATGGCAAACACTGGTCGGGCTTCAATATCATCGACGCCTCCCCGCAGGCGCTGGAAGACATCGAGACCCTGATCCAGCGCCTGGGGCAGCCGTTGGCGTAACCGTTCCGGTTGCGCCGAGAGGCGTGAGCTGCATCGGCTTCTTGTATACTAGTAGACTTCCATAAAAGTAAAAATGACTATATCATGCGGTCTGGTACCCAATAACCCAAGAAACCCGCAAAGAGAGTAGGTCTTATCTATGAAAAAGCTCCTGGCGATCGGTCTGGCCCTGGCCTGCACCCTGAGTGCCCTGGCTGCCCACGCTGAAGACGGTTACGACATGTGGCTGCGTTACCAGCCCCTGAACGACAGCGCTCTGGTCAAGGACTACCGCAAACAATTGGGAACCCTGGTGGCTCCCGACGGCCCAGCCGTCATCGAGTCGGCTGCGCAGGAGCTGCAGCGGGGCATTTCGGGCCTGCTGGACAGGCCCCTTGAGCGCAGCGATTCTCTGGCCCGACGCGGGTCGCTGGTCATCGGTACCCCCGAAAGCTCCGAGCTGATCGCGAGTCTGGGCTGGGAAGACCGCCTGGCGCAACAGGGGCCGGAAGGCTTCCTGCTGGAAACCACCCGGATTGGACGTCGCGATGTGACCGTAATCGCCTCTGAGGGTGACCGCGGTGTGCTCTACGGTGCTTTTCATCTGCTTCGCTTGCTGCAGACCCAGCAGGCCATTGATGAGCTTGCCGTCGCCGAGGCGCCCAAGGTCCAGCACCGCGTGGTAAATCACTGGGATAACCTCAACCGACTGGTGGAGCGCGGCTATGCCGGCCTGTCACTCTGGGAGTGGGGCACCCTGCCCGAGTACAATGAAAACCCGCGCTACCGGGATTATGCGCGGATCAACGCCTCGCTGGGGATCAACGGCACCGCCATCAATAACGTCAACGCCGACCCCCGTATTCTCACGGATCAGTTCCTGGAGAAAGTGGCCGCGCTCAACGAGGTGTTTCGCCAGTACGGGATCAAAACCTACCTGTCCATCAATTATGACTCGCCCCGGGCCTTCGGTGATCTGGATACCGCCGATCCGCTCGATCCGCGAGTACAGCAGTGGTGGAAGGACAAGGCCAAGCAAATCTACAAGCACATTCCGGATCTGGGGGGCTTTCTGGTAAAAGCTGACTCCGAGGGGCAGCCCGGCCCCCAGGGTTATGGACGTAACCATGCCGACGGGGCCAACATCCTGGCCGATGCCGTCGCACCCTACGGCGGGGTGATTTTCTGGCGCGCTTTCGTTTACTCGCCGGAGCAGGGCGACCGCTTCCGTGAGGCCTATGACGAGTTCAAACCGCTTGATGGAAAGTTTCGGGACAATGTAATCGTTCAGATCAAAAACGGCCCCATAGACTTCCAACCCCGCGAACCCTTCTCGCCTCTGTTTGGCGCACTGGAAGACACCAATATCATGATGGAGCTGCAGGTCACCCAGGAGTACTTTGGATTCTCCAATCACCTGGCCTACCAGGGCCCGCTGTTTGAAGAAGTGCTGGATGCCGACACCCATGCAAAAGGAGAGGGCAGTACCGTCGGAAAAATTCTCGGAGGCGAGGTCTTTGAATACGAACAGACCGGTATGGCGGCGGTGATCAACCCCGGAACCGATCGCAACTGGACCGGTCACCCCTTCGTTCAGTCCAGTTGGTATGCCTTTGGTCGCATGGCCTGGGACTATGAGCTCAGCTCCGAGGCGATCGCCGAAGAGTGGATGCGCATGACCTTCACCAACGACCGCCGCTTTCTCGACCCCATTGGTGAAGTGATGGCGTACTCCCGCGAGGCGGGGGTCAACTACCGCAATCCGCTGGGTCTGACCCACCTCTTTGCCCAGGGCCACCACTATGGTCCGGCGCCCTGGTATGACGAAGCCGAGCGGATGGACTGGACCGCCTGGTACTACCATCGGGCGGACGAAGACGGCATCGGTTTCGATCGTACAGAATCCGGCTCCAACGCCATCGAGCAGTACCATGGACCGGTGCGGGAGCATTTCGGCAATCTGGATCAGATCGACGAAGATTACCTGCTGTGGTTCCACCATGTGGGCTGGGACTACAAAATGAACTCCGGCCGTACCCTCTGGGAAGAACTGGTACTTAAATACGACGAGGGCGTGCAACAGGTGCGGGACATGCAGGCCGAATGGGCGAAAGTGCAGGGGTTGATCGACCGGGAACGCTACGAGCATGTCAAAGCGCTTCTGGAGGTGCAGCTACGCGATGCCATTCGCTGGCGCGACTCCTGTGTCAGTTACTTCCAGAGCGTTAACGGCCTGCCCCTGCCGGAAGGGTCGCCGGAGCCGGAGCATGATCTGGAACACTATAAAAAGCTGGAGCACACCTTCTACGTGCCCGACCCCTGGCACCCGAAGGGCAACGACCGACGGGTCGACTATTGATTGAGAGGTGAACCCGTCGGGCCCGATACGGAGTGTCGGGCCCGACTTCTTATGGGGTATACTCGGAAAACGATGACAAGAACTGACCAGATGAGGCGATAGTGGCAAAGTCAGCAGCGAGCATTCCTTCCTCCAAAAAACGCCGAATCGCTGGCAACCGGTCGGTGTCCGCTCAGATTTTTGAATTCATCCGGGATGCCATCGTCAGCATGGAGTTTCAGCCCGGGCAGATGATTCCCGAAACCGCGCTGGCCGAACAGTTCGGTGTCAGCCGCACGCCGGTGCGCGAAGCGCTGATCAAGCTGGCCAATATCGGTTTTGTTGATGTACTCCCCCAGCGGGGCACCTACGTCTCGAAGTTCAGCATGGAAAACATTCTGGAGGCCCGCTTTATTCGCGAGGCGCTGGAGCTGGCCGTCATTGCCCATGTGGCCGAGCATGCGGACGATGAGTTGGTGGACGAGTGTGAGGCCATTCTGGAAGAGCAGCGTATTGCGGCGGAAAACGATAACGCCCTGGCGTTCCAGAAACTGGACGATAACTTCCACCAGACCCTGTCGGGGCGCACCGGGTATCATCGGGTTACGCAGTTGATCGAATCAGAAAAAGCCCATATGGACCGGGTGCGCAACCTCAGTCTGCACATGAGTGGTCAGTACCACCGGGTGCTCGATCAGCATCGCGATATTCTCAGTGCGGTGAAAAATCACGACCCGGAAGCGGCTCGCAAGGCAATGTCGGTGCACATGCAGGATGTCTACAAGGTGCTGACGCTGATTCCGCGCGAGCATCCGGAGTATTTTCAGGACGAGTGATCGGCCGAGCAGCGTGCTTCAGCTTGCCTGAGGATGTTCGGATGTCGTTTCATGCTCAGCATCGGGTTTGTCGTCTTTTGATTGATACCGCTCGTTGTCCTGATTCTTGTTGATGCACTGTTCGTACGCCTGACTGTAATCCACATCCGCGCTTTGCTGGGCTTCCCGCGCGCACATTTCTTCGACGGAATACGCATCGCTCTGGTAGATATCCACCTGGGCAACAACCCATGAGCTGGCGCTACTCAGCGTCAGAGCGACAATTGAAACGGGTAGTCGATTCATAATCGGTGACTCATCAAAAAAGGGGAGTGCAAGATACACTCCCCGGTAGAACGACCTGGTGGTCAGTAAGTGAATTACAGGTTGCCGTAGCCGATGGCGCCGTTGCAGTGCAGCCATTCGCTGTTGGAGCCACCGCACTGGTTGTTTTGCCACACGCCGGTGTTGTAGCTCTGGTTCTCTGACTGACGGGTGGCGCCGTTGACCTGAATGTAATCCACCTGCACATCCCGACCGCTGGCGTCGTTGCCATACTCCACAGTGATGCCGCCGGTCGCGCTTCCGTTCCAGGTGTAGTTGCTCATGTTGGTGGACAGGGTCCAGGTGGCCACGGTGTTGTTATCGACGCGCAGGCTGATCTGCTCATCGCCGTTAGTGCCGCGCGCACGCACCACGATCTCGTTGCCCCCGGTGCTGCCGCCGCCGGCGTTACCGCCGCCACCGCCACCACCACCGGTGCCGGATTCCCAGACCGACACATTGGCGCTGCCGCTGCTCTGGTAGCCTTCGGTTGCCATGACCTGGTAATTGTGGGTTCCCAGATACCAGCCCTGGTTGGCCCAGGCGTCAACGTGATTCTGGAAGGTGATGGTGTTGTTGTTGCCCTGTGGACGCTTGGAGGTCCGGACGCTCCAGTACTGATAGAAGGTTGTGTTGCCTTCGATGGAAGGCTGATTGACCCGCTGGGTGCGATACAGGTCGTAAGTGCCACCGTCGGTGGACACAGTGCCTACCGAGGTACCACCCGGTGGCCGCCAGCTGCCCCAGCTATCCACCACGTAGTATTCCACCAGAGGGTTGGTACTCCAGCCATAGAGGGTGAGATACGAGTTGCCTGAAGGCGAGTAGTTACCGGCGTTGTACCCGATGATCCGGTTACTTGCACCAGTGCTCCAACCCTTGCCGCCAACAAAGTTGCCGGTGTTGGACCACTCGTAACTGTAGTTGCCTTCGGAGCCCAGCGTCATGCAGGCGGAGCCGCCGCCATCGGTCCAGTGAGTGTAGTAGTAGCCACCGTTGGTGCCGGTCTGGTTGTCACAGATGGTCTGCGCATTGGCCGCCGAGATACCCAGCACGGCCGAGCAGGTGAGCAGGGCGGTAGAGAGGGATTTTATCCAGCCTCTCGCCCCGGCGTTGGTTTCAAATAAAGGCATACTTTGATCCTCGTGATTGAGTTATTTTTTTCGTCACGGGCTATCCGCCGTCATCGACGAAACAGGCTTTCGTCACTGTGAACGCCCGCCACGTTAGAGGCCTTGTCAGGTTTGACAGTACATCACTGACTCATGGGCTGGGGCTGCGTTGTGGTTATTGTTGATTCGCATGCACCCCTCAGGCCCGAATAGATCCTTTGTGGTCCTCAGTGTGATCTGAGGTTGAATCAGTGTTGGGAAGTGTTGACTCGAGGCGACTTAAAGTCAAATTAACCATAAATGTAAAAAGGTTGTTTCATGTCTATATATTCAGAAAGACTATAACAAGCTGTGGTCGGAAGGCTGACAGGGAGCGGCGCTGAAATTTTTGCGAAAAGCAGTTGTGGAACGACTTGGAGGCGGTATCCGGCCGATCGTCAGGTTATCTGAAAAGCGGATGTCGAAATCCGTGGTTTGTCGCCAAAATAAACGCCCGATATTGCGAATTGATATAAGCTGACCGACAACATGTAACCGTATTCAGAACAGCACTCGTCTTCTTAATGGCGTTATTGCCAGCGCGGCAAGCACCGCCAGCGCGACCGCCTCGAACCAGGTTGGCAGAAGTCCTCCGGTGGCACCAACCTGGGCCTCAGGGGCGATACCCAACCACTGCACGGTCTGATCCGCCACCAGTCCGACAAGAACCGTCGATACCAGAATCCCCAGCAGATACAGCGCCATGACTGCGGCGCCCATTTCTTTGCGCATGACGGCCAGGGTGGCCATGCTGGTAATGGGGGCCGCGAGGAGAAACACCAGGGCGGTTCCGGGCGAGACGCCTGCCACCAGCATGCCTGCAGCGATGGGGGTGGCAGCGGTGGCACACAGATACAACGGTATACCGACAATCGCCATCAGAAACATGGCGGGAATGCCGCTGCCGTGCTCGGCCAGGGCCTGAGGCGGCACCAGCGCCATCAGTATGCCGGCGATCACCAGGCCGGCGGCCAACCAGCGGCTGATATCATCCAGCAGGTCGGCAAACGCATAGCGCAACCCGTCCCGCAGTCGATGGGACAGGGAGGTCTGTGTGGTCTCGGCATTCGACCCCGCTGCAACTGGGCGGGTGCCACAGGTGTTGCTCTGGCAGCAGCCTGCCTCGTCGCCGACGTGCCTTTTGGGCTCATGGTGTCCTGACGTGGCGGACCTCGTCCGGGGGGCGTGGTCCGCCAGGGTCACCAACAGGCCGGTGGCAATGGCGGTAACGACGGCGCCAGTGGCTCGGGCGACCAGCATGAAGGGACCCAACAGGGCATAGGTGATGGCAATAGAGTCCACACCAATCCCCGGTGTGCCGATCAGAAAAGCGGTGGTGGGCCCCCGCCCCGCGCCGCCCCGGTGCAGGGCAAAGGCGGTGGGAATCGCGCCGCAGGAGCAAAGAGGCAGTGGCGCACCCATTACCGCAGCGCGGCTGACGCTGGCCAGTCCCTGACCGCCCACCCAGCGCAAGAGGGCAGCCTCAGGAATCAGGGCTTTGATCAATGCTGCGGCCAACAGGCCGGCCAGCAGCCAGGGCGCAGCGGTCAGGGCAACGTTCAGAATCTGTTCGAGTACCACCATAGCAAGAGACTCCAGAACCGGTCTGGTGACAGGCCAAGGGAGATTATGGGACCAGTGTACACCCATGGGACATGGGATGCGGTCGGGAGAGTGGGGAGACAAAAAAAGCCCCCCGGCGCACCGGGGGGCTGACGTCAAGGGCCTATGGGCCCCTGAAATTCGGCGCTTAGAAGTCCAGACGGACGCCGGCTTCAATGGTGGGGCCGTATTCTTCGTACTGGGAGTTGAATTCAGAGCTGCCCCAGTAAGCGTACAGCGGCTCGTCATTGATGTTGACCAGGTTCAGGTACACCTGGGCCATGTCGTTGATCCGGTACTTACTGGTGATGTCCACTTGCAGGTGGTTGTCCTGGTAGCGGTCAAACATCGGATCGGAAGCGTCATCGGTTTCTTCGAAAAACTCGCTGCGGTAGGCCGCGGCGACGCGAATGTTGAAGCCGTGCTTCTCATAGCCCAGAGCAAAGCTGGCAATGTGGTCAGACTGGCCGGGCAGGGGGATACCGCTGTCGCGCTCGGGCAGGTCGGATTCACTGTCAGTGAAGGTGTAGCTGGCATCCAGCAGCAGACCGTCCCAGGGTCCCGGCAGGAAATCGAACTGACGGATATAGGCCAATTCGATACCGTAGAGCTCGGCATCCCCGCCATTGATGGTCTGAGTCACCTCATCAAAAGCTTCAAACGGGGCTTCACCGGCGACATTGGCGGTCAGGAAGTAGTTGCTGATGTCCTTGTAGAAGAAACCGGCGGACATCAGGCTTACCCCGGTGGGGTAGTATTCCCAGCGCAGGTCAAAGTTGATGGACTCCAGTGGCTCCAGGTCCGGGTTGCCCGTTTCAGCGACCCGCTCGATGTCATCACCGGAGCCTTCGATTTCGATGATCTGCCAGGGACCGGCGGCTTCAAAACCCGGACGGGCGATGGTGCTGGTCAGCGCGGCCCGCACGGCCATGTTGTCCTGCAGCGCGTAGTTCAGGTGCAGGCTGGGCAGTACATGCGAGTAGCTTTTGCTGTCTGAGAAAGCGTTCAACTGGGGTTCGCCGTCATTGACGTTTTCGTCGATCGTCACCTGGGTGCCCTGGGCCGCGTAGTCGGTTTCTTCCACACGCACACCACCAATCACGGTCAGGCGCTTGAACTCGGCTTGGGCCATGACATAGGCGGCGTTGATGTCTTCTTCGATATCGTAGTCCTCGGCCGCGCTATCGATCAGGCTGTCTTCGGCATTCAGTTCGAAGTTATCGCGGTTACCGTAGAAGAAGTCGCGATACTTGTCACGATCCACCGCCGGGCCAAAATCGCCCCGGGGCGGATAGTCCACGGGCGAGTCTTGGGCAAAGTCGGCAATACTGTAGGTATCACCAAAATCTTCGTAAATGCTGATGTCGATATTGTTTTCTTTTTCGCGCTGACGGGTCTTGGCACCGAACTTGATGAAGCCCGGCACTTCACCGAACATCACATCGCGCTGGGCATTGAAGGCAACCGCCAGTTCGCGCTCTTCGTTGAACACGCTTTCACCTTCGGCGGACTCGAGAATGAAGTCGCTGGCGTTGCTGCCCTGATCGCCAATAACGTACAGCAGCGGCTGCTGGGCATCACCGGACTTGTCGTAACCCATGGCGACATCTTCCGCCAGAGTCTCACCGGTAATTTCCAGGTCGCCCGCTTCACCGGCCGTGGCATAACCCAGGTTGTAATCAAAGGACCAGTTGTTGCGCTCGTTCTTACCGCCCAGGCTGTAGCTGGTGATTTCGACAATTTTATTGCTGTCGGAATGCGCTTTTTCGTATTCAGCCCCAACGAATTCGCCGCTGTCCGCATCCAGACCTTCAATGTCGCCTTCCTCAAATTTGAAGATATTCTCTTCTTTGGTTTCAGCGTCATCGAACTCACTGTATAGGGTGCGCAGATAGTACTCGTCGGTATTGGTCGGGCGATAGTCAAAGTTCAATGCGACGCTGGTGCGCTTGCGGGTCAGAACGTAGTCCCGCTGTTCACCTTCCAGCAGAGCGTTGACCTCATTGCCTTCCGGCGTTTCGGTCATTTCCCAGGGAGCCCCTTCAATGCCGTCGGAAACGGTATCGCGATCAAACTGGCTGACGGCAAATGCAATCCCCAGGTTATCTTCACCATCGCCAATGCTGAACAGGTCGGTGTAAGACGCCGAGATGTCCGGGCTGGTTTCTTCATTGGTGGTGTTGTAGCTGCCACCCACCGTGACGCTGCCGCTGCGGCCACCCAGATCAAAGGCGGTCAGGGTTTTCACTTCGATGTTACCGCCGACGGCGTCGCCGTCCATATCCGGCGTAATGGCCTTGGTAATCTCGACCGATTCCACCAGATCCGAGGAAATCGCATCGAGGTTTACCGCGCGTGAATCGGCTTCCGGACCCGGAATACGCATGCCGTTAATGGTGGTGGAGTTGAAGCTCGGATCAATACCGCGGATGACCACGAAACGGCCCTCACCCTGGTCGCGCTGAACGGACAGGCCGGGCGCGCGTTGCAGAGCTTCGGCGACGTTCTGGTCCGGGAAATTGCCCACCGAGTCTGACGACAGCACGTCGATTACCGAGGGCGCCCGACGACGACGGTTGATCGCCGCGGCCTGACCCGCCGCCTGGCTGTCGATCAGCAGACCTTTCAACTGATTGGCATTGTCCTGCTCGCTGCCACCACCGATGCGGATGCTGACCTCGGCGGTTTCGCCGGCGATGACCGTCACGGCCACTCGCTCTGGCATGGCACCGCCGTACTCTGACACCAGTTCGTACTGGCCTTCCGGCACATTGTTAAAACGGAAGCTGCCATCGCGACCGGTCACTTCCCGGCGGCGTTGGCCTTCAATACGGACTTCCGCATCGGGAAAGGTGAACTCGCCGGTGGCGTCGGTCACCTGGCCGCTGATGGCCCCTGTGGATTGGGCTTGGACGGCTGCGCAGAGCGCAACCAGCCAGAGGCCGAATAGACCTCGCAATAGGTGTTTTACTTTCATCGTGTACATTGAGCTATCCCCTAAACATAAGAAATAACCATCTCCGGAAGAACATCCTGTTCTTCCGGAGTGGCTCGGATTTTGTGGTAGAGGACGTCACGCTAGCGGGTTCATATGACAGTCGGGCGACAGCCATTTGAACAGCAGGTTAAGCTTTCATGACAGGCTGGTGGTCGGCGTTGTCACTCAATCGTCACTTTAAGTTCACCGTTGAGTCACGCCAGGGTCACATACCGGGAGCACACTCAAGCTCATCAAAATCGACGCAGAGCGCGCTGTGATGCATTCAGGATGGAGTGCGTCAGGGCGTTTTATTGTGAGCCGTCATAACCATTGGATTTCTGAGTCTGATATGAAAAACGTAGAATGCAAAGCGACCGGGAACCGCGAAGGCCTCGTCAATGAACAGCGCCGCCGCCTGTTGCAGAGAAGTCTGATCGCTTCGGGGGTGCTCGCGGTCGGTCCGGGCCTGTGGGGTTGCACCACCCAGGGTTCTCCCCGATCCGCCAAGCCCTTGGCTCTGAAAAAGAAAGTCAGCAACATTCCCAGCCTCGCCGGCACCTTGCACGAAGTCGTGGTTGATAACGATCCGAACACCCGAATGATGGTGCCCCGTGGTTTCTCCGTTCGCGAAGTGGCGCGCACCGGACAGCGGGCCTATGCCGGCTCTGATTATGTATGGCATGCACTGCCCGACGGTGGCGCCACCTTCCCGATGGACGATGGCGGCTGGGTGTATGTATCCAACGCCGAAGTGGGAGCCTGGCGCCAGGGCGGCGTGGGTGCACTGCGCTTTAACGCGCAAGGCGAGGTGGTCGACAGTTACGCCATCTGTACCGGCACCACCAACAATTGCGCCGGTGGCCCCACGCCCTGGGGAACCTGGCTGACCTGCGAAGAAATTGATGAAGGCCTGGTTTACGAGTGCGACCCCGCCGGTCGTCAGCTCGCCGTGCCTGCACCGCTCTTGGGTGTGTTCAAACACGAGGCCGCGGCCGTGGACCCGGTTCATCGTCATATCTACCTGACTGAAGATACCGAGGACGGCAACTTCTATCGCTTTGTGCCCGAGTACTACCCTGAGGGTGGGCGTGCCGATCTGAGCAAAGGGCGGCTGGAAGTGGCAGTCGTGACCGGTGACGATCCGCTGCAGACCCGTCCCGTGCAGTGGCGCACAGTGCCCAATCCGGTTCCCCGTCTGGGCGGTGAAGATCCCGAACGCCGCGAACGGCCCACCCGGAAACAGGTAGCCGATGCCGAACGGTTTGATGGTGGGGAAGGCTGCTGGTATCACGAAGGCATGGTGTACTTCACCACCAAAGGTGATAACCGAGTGTGGGCGCTGGATACCAACGCCAATACGCTGGATCTGATTTACGACAAACAGTCCGACCAGGCCTTCAATCCCGGCATTGACGATGTGGACAATCTGGTGGTGTCCGCCGGTGGTGACGTGCTGGTGGCTGAAGATGGTAGCGAAATGCGTCTGGTGGTGGTCGGTGCCGATATCACGCCGTTTGAACTGGTGAATGTGGTCGGGCAGCTTGACTCGGAAATTTGTGGTCCGGCATTCAGTCCCGATGGCGAGCGTCTGTACTTCAGCTCTCAGAAAGGTTACACGGGCGATCACACCGACGGCCGAATTTACGAGCTGCGCGGCCCATTTTTTGTAGACGCCGGTTAATCACGTCGACGACGATGATCACCAAGTCAATGTCGGGTGGATAAGGCCAAAGGCCGCCATCCACCAACACCGAAAGTGAAGTAGAGGTCATTATGAACGGTTTCAGTTTGGCAACGTTAGCGGAATTATTGGAGCTGGGTGGTCCAGTGGTGATGGTTCTGATGCTGATGTCAATTTACGCCCTGGCAATCGTCGTACTGAAGTTATGGCAATTCCGCACCATCCGTCTCGGCGAGCGCCGTTTTATCGATCCGGCCATAGACGCCTGGCGCAAGGGTGACACTCACAAAGCCGGCGAATGTCTGAAAGGCCAGCCCAACCCCATTGCCCAGGCCATGAACCTGGTCGTCAAGGGCAGCGAAGCGGGCATTCCCGAAGACAGCCTTCGGGAAGAAGTGGCCCGCACCGCATCCCGGGACATCAATGTCCTGCGTCGGCATTTTCGTCCGTTGGAAGTGATCGGCAATATCGCCCCGTTGCTGGGCTTGCTGGGCACGGTGATTGGCATGATTGCCGCGTTCAACCAGTTGGAAGCGGCCGGCAGTCAGGTGGATCCGTCGGTCCTCTCCGGCGGTATCTGGGAAGCGCTGCTGACCACCGCCGTGGGTCTGGTGGTGGCGATTCCGACGGTGGCGGCTCTGAACTTTCTGGAGCGCAGTGTCGAGCGCCTACACGAAGATATGCAGGATGCGCTGGGTCGCGTGTTTACCAGTCGGGTTTTCAACCGCGTCACCGCTGATAGCACCGAACCATCGGTGAGCGAGCGCAACTCGTCGAAAGCCGGACAACGCACCAAGTCCGCTTCGTTGGAAGGGGCCCTGGCCGGTGCAAATTGAAGTCGCGCCCCGTCGTAAGCGTAGCGTCAGCCTGACACCACTGATTGATGTGGTGTTCAACCTGCTGCTGTTTTTTATGCTTGCCTCCAGCCTCGCCCAATGGAGTGGCCTGGAGTTGGCGACCGGTAGTGAAACGGCCAGCAATGACGATATTCCCGCAGCCGATATCTATTTGTTGGGCGGCGGAGAATTTCGTTATGACGAGCAAACGTATCCGCTCCAGGCACTGGCAGAGCAACTGACTCGGGACCTGAAGGCTGAGCGTATTTCTTCGGTGATACTGCGCGCTGAGGATGGCGTCAGGCTCCATGAATTGATCGACAGCTTTGACCAGTTGGGCCATGCCGGTATTCAGGCGTTGGCGCTGGGCGAAACCGCTGATTGATCTGTCCACCGCTGTAACCGAAACCTCGCTATGTTGAAACAGACCGATTTCTCCCTGCCGCCCATTCCCCGGCGAACCACCAATGCGGAGGACAATGTCCTGCCGCTGATCAATGTGGTGTTTCTGTTGCTGATCTTTTTTATGGTCAGCGGCACCCTGATCCAGGAACCACCGTTTGCCGTGACCCCTGCCACCACCCGTCACGCTGAGGCACTGGACAGCCAGCCGGAATACCTGGCCATTGGTGCCGATGGGCGCTTGGCCTGGATGGGCGAGGCCATAGAGCCGGCCGGATTGGCGGAACGTCTTGCCCAGCGCGAGCAGCCTGAGGCTCCCTTGCAGGTGCGCGCTGATCGCCGACTGGAAGCCCGCGTCCTGACCGAACTGTTGGCCGAGTTGCGTGCCGGCGGTGTTGCCCAGATTCAACTACTGACTGAAAGCGAATGATTCAACAACCGCGACCCGTCCACTGGCTGTTGGCCCTATCCCTGGCGTTTGCTGTGCACACCCTGGCCATGGTGCGTCTGGATTCAGACCGGGAAACCGTGCACCGCGCGGAAGATCCCGGGGCCCAGTCGATCACCATCGCGCTGGCACCGCCACCCAAGCCAGCTCAGCCGACGCCGGCCCCCGAGCCCGAACCTCAGCCGCAGCCGGAACCTGAGCCCGAGCCTATGGAATCCCCGGTCAAAACGCCGGAACCCGAGGAGGAGCCAGAACCACAACCGGAGCCGGAACCAGAACCCGAGCCGGAGCCTGAACCCGAGGTTCAACCCGAGCCGGAACAGACCGTCGAGACGGACGAGTCGACCGAGTCCGCTGATGAGCACAGCGATCAGGAGGCCAAACGCACCGCGGATCGGCAGCAGGCCGGTGCGACGGGCGGCATTCAGGATGCGCCGCCGGATTACCGCACCCAGGTCAGCGCCTGGTTGGAACGCCACAAAGAGTATCCCATGAGGGCCCGCCGCAAAGCCGAGCAGGGCATGGCCATGGTGTCATTCACCTTTGACCGGGACGGCAACATCCTCGATTACGAACTGATGCGTCCGACCGGGCACAACAGCCTGGACGAAGCGGTTGAAGAAATGCTCGAAAAGGCCAACCCCTTGCCCAAGATGCCCGATGACATTGCCCAGAGCCGCATGACCTGGACGCTGCCGGTGTACTTCCGACTGAATTGACCGACGGTATCTTCACCGGACACTGTCAGCCTGAATCCATGTCGAAATAGACAAACTACGTCCTGAGGAAAACCATGAACCACATCATGAATGTTGCGCCGACTATGGGCTCTGTGGCTCGCCAGCCTCGCGTCATAGTCCCGCTGTTGGCCGGTGCGCTGAGCGCGCTACTTTTACTGGGTTGCAACAATACCGGACCTAAACAAAATCAACCCGTCGCCCAAACGGAAATCGATCGGCAAACCGCGTTTCGTGTGCGCTCGGAGTTCGGCTTGCCGCTGAATGACGATGGTGGTTGGGCCAGCGACTCCAACGAGCCGGCCACCGTGTTCGCCGATGAGCCCTTCCGGATTCGCTTTGAAGTCGAAGCCGCCGAAGCGGATAACACCAGGCGTCGTTACCGGCTTGACGTACGCCGCAATAATGGCGAGTGGGAGCCCCTGGGGGCCGAAAATTTCCCGCAGCCCGCCAAAGTGTACGAACTCGATTTCGAGCGCCAGCCCAGTGACGCGATGGACGAGCTCTGGCACCTCATCAGCGGCGACGCCTCGGCGCTGTCCTGGACAGCGAATGGCGATGAAGGACACCTGACGCTTCAGTCTGACGACTTGGCACTGTTGGCCCTGGGGCGCTATGAAACCCATTGGGAGCCTCTGGAGTTTGCGGTTGATCTGCGCCTGCCAGAGGTGGATGCCCAGGCAGGCGTCGTGTTCGGTTATGAGGATGCTGAAAACTATTTGCGCGTGGACGTAAAAGCCGGTGACGCCGTGCAGGTGGTCCGCGTCAGTGAAGGTAGGGAGTCCACACTCGCCACTCACCCGTTCGACATCAAACCCGGACAGTGGTTTGAGCTGAAACTGATCCTGGCGGGCCAGAACCTGATCGTGGAATACCATGATGAGGCACTGGTCTTTACGGAAAACCTCAAACGGGACATTCCCCCTTCCGTCGCCGGACTGTATGTGCCGCAAGGAGGTCGGGCGGACGTGCGGGCCTTGGTGGTGGAAGGCCAACCTCGCTCGCCTCGCACCAGTATTATGGCCAGCGCATCGTTCGGGCACGGTGCCCCAACCCGGGATCTGTTGAGCGTCTCCCTGCTACCGTTCACCGGTGGTGCCGGCGTCAGCTTCGCGGATCGTACACCGGTCTGGTCACCTGAGGGCGGGCACAGTGAATGGGAATTTCCCATCGTGATTCGCCGCTTTTCCGACGAAGCCGCCCTCAACGAGTCCGGTGACCGTTTCGAGTATCGGCTGGTGGATCAGACGGGAGAGCCACTGGCGTCGGAGGCGCTGGCCTCGGTAACGCTTGAAGTCGCCGATGGTCACCTGGGAGGTACCTTTGTGGAAACGCCCATGCGCATCGGCCCCTGGGAGGCGAGCAATGGCGATCTTTACTTTCTGATGGAACCGGCGGAAACCTGGAATGCCCTGATGACTGTCAAGTCCACCAATGGTGGAGAGAGCTGGTACGAAGTGGATGGCGCACACCGACCCAAAACCGGCGACCTGGAAGGCTTCGCCTCGGTTCGGGTGGACGACATGATCCATATGCTGCACCAGACCTCCGATCATGTGTTCTATCACGTGTTCCGCACCTCAGATCACCCCGAGCAACCGGATACCTGGACCATTCGGGACGAACGACTGGCCTCCCCCGAAGAGCCACCTACCCAGGTGGCCGATATGGCGGTGCGCTCCGATGGTAGCGTGGTGGCGGTATACGGTGGCCCCGATAAAATTCACTCCCGCACCCGCTCACCCGAGGGTGACTGGAGCGAGGAAACCGTGATTGATGCCGACACCGGTCCGGCTCTGTCAGGCCCGGCGCTGGTGCTCGGCAAGCATGGTGTGGTGCACCTGGCTTACACCGGCGATGACGGCAGGGCGTTCTACCGTCAATTACTACCCAATGATGAACTGACCGAGCGGCAAATCATTGCTGAGGGACTCGGCACCGATAGTGAAGATATCGGCTCCATTCTGCCCCTGGTGTATCAGCCGGAGTCCGAAACGGTCGTGATGATTTATCGGCGGGCGGACGGCTATCTCTGGGAGCGGCGGCTCGACGCCAAGGGCAACTGGAGTGACCCGGTTCAGGTGAGCGACCGCACCGTGGTCCAGAACGCCGTCGACGCTGATCAGACCGGGGCGGACGCCATCGCCTATGGCAACAGTGTTCAGGTGCTGTTTATTGAGGAGAATACCGGTCACCTCTACCATACAGAACGCCAGGCTGAAGGCGAGTGGAGCGAAGCCCGGTTGCTCGTCGATCATGAACCGGTGCAGTGGGTACGCGGTGCGCTGGTCAAGCAGGCCGACGCCACAGCGGTTTATGGTTACGTCTACGATGGCGGCGCCGATGGTGGCTCGGGCAAGAACCGCTATCGCGAGCTGCTGCTCAAGGCGCGTTGAAGCCCAGAGGAATCGTCCGGGGTGTGAACCACCCCGGCTGCAGGGATGGCAAGGGAGTGCTATCATCAAGCTCATTGACCCAAGAATAAGGAGCCTGTCATGAGCGAACCCCTGTACTCCGAACACCCCGCCATGTTCAAGAACAACCCCATCGGTTTTATTGTCAGCCTGTTGCTGATTCCAGTGTTCGGGGTCGGCTTGTTGATCCTGCTCTGGTGGTACCTGCAGTGCAAGGGCTCACTGCTGACGGTGAAAGAACACGACATCCTGTACGAACAGGGGCTGCTCAGTAAAAACCGGGCCGAGTTCAGTATTTCGGGCATCCGCACCGTTCGGGTCAATCAGAGCTTTTTCAATCGTATTTTTGGTGTTGGCACCATCCAGATTTTTACCGCCGGCGACCAACCGGAAATCGAAGCCAAGGGCATGCCTGACCCCAACCGGGTGCGTGAATTGATCAAGGCCCGCCAGAACGGAGGCGCCCGGTAATGGTGGGGGAAGAAGATCGCAAGGATAAAAACGAATCCCGCAAGATCGCCATTGTCCTGGTGTCGCTGGTGGTGTTGGTGGGCGTGGCGGCGATGTTGTTGTTGCCCTCCCTGGCCGAGTTCTCCGCAGCTTATCTCGAACCCGGCATGGGGCTGAGAACCGCCGCCATTGTCTCCTTCTTCGTCACCGTCGTGCTGTTTCTGGTGTTCGCTGTGGCTTCCGGCGACGGCCTGTTGGGGGAGTTGCAGTTTATGCTGCTGGGCTTCTTCCTGTTTTTTGTGATTTTTTGGCTGATGATCGCCTGGATTTTTTGATCCTCTGCTTCAAGCTCATTCAGTGGGCATAACCGAACACCGCGACAAAGTGACAGAGGGTGCCACCCAGAACGAACAGGTGCCAGACGAAGTGGGCGAATTTGACCTTCGAGTCCAGCACATAGAACACCACGCCCAGCGTATAAGATGCGCCACCCGCCACTAACCAGGCGATGCCGGCGGCCGGCACCTCGCGGGTCAGCGGGTGCATGGCCACCAACACCATCCAGCCCATGACCAGATACAGCCCCACCGAGAGTACCGGGTGGTGCAGCTTCCTCAGGCTCTTCATCAACACCCCAAAAGCCGCCAGCGCCCAGATGATGCCAAACAGCGTCCAACCCCAGGGGCCGCTAAGAGCGCCTAGGGTAAAAGGGGTATAAGTGCCGGCAATCAGCAGGTAAATGGCCGAGTGGTCGATGTCCTTGCAAATCCGTTTGGCCTGTCCATGCGGTAGCATGTGGTACACGGAGGAGGCCAGGTACAGCACGATCATGGTCGCGCAGAAGATACTGACGCCCACCACAAAGGCCGGGTCGTCCAGACGAATGGCCCGGGCCACCATGAAGGGGGTGGCAATAATGGCCGCAATCAGGCCGATCCCGTGGCTGATGGTATTGGCGGCTTCTTCGCCCACCGTCTGCAAGCGGCCCTTCAGAGCCTGAGTGGCTGTGTTCATCAAGTGCTCCCGACGTTTAATCTTAACTAGCATAACCGACGCATACTGGTCCGGCTAATGATACTATGCGCACTTTTTTGGTGCATAAGGACAGTTTGGTGTCTATTTCCTCTCTCTGGCGAGAAATTCTTGCCTATCTTGGCATTGAGCGCAACCGGACCCGTCACAGCGAAAAGCTGCTCTCGGCACTGGGTGCCTTCGTGGGCATTCTGGCGGTCTATGGCTTCTCCCACTGGTATCTGGCCGACGTCGGTGCCCTGTTGATGCTCGCCTCCATGGGCGCCTCGGCGGTATTGCTGTTTGCCGTGCCGCACGGGGCATTGTCCCAACCCTGGGCGGTCATTGGCGGCCACCTGGTCTCGGCCGTTGTTGGAGTCAGCTGCCAAAAGCTGTTCCCCGGTACGCTCTGGACGCCGGCTCTGGCCGTTGGGCTGGCGGTGGCCGCCATGCATTACCTGCGCTGTATTCATCCGCCAGGTGGTGCCACCGCCCTGGTGGCGGTCATCGGTGGGGCCAGTGTACATTCCATGGGTTACCACTATGTGATCACCCCGGTGGCCCTGAATGCGCTCACGCTGGTGGCCACGGCCGTCGTGTTCAACAGCTTTTTTGCCTGGCGTCGCTATCCGGCGCACTGGAGCCTCCGCCTGGATCACACCAAACACGCGCCGCCCAAAGTCGGCTCCATCACCCTCAGTCAGGAAGACCTGGCGGCCGCCATGGAGCAGCTGAATTCTTACGTCGACATCACGACGGAAGAGCTGGTGGAGCTGACGCAGCTGGCACGCGAACACGCCGAGCAACAGGTTGAGCACCCGCAGCGAATTGATGCCGGTCGTTTCTACAGCAACGGCGAGTTGGGCAATCGCTGGTGCGTGAGGCAGGTCGTCGATGCGGCGGATGCCGCGGAGCAGCGTCGGGATCAGGTGATCTATAAAAACGTCGCCGGTGCCAACGCCTACGAGACCGGGATTTGCCAGCGGGAAGAATTCCGGCAGTGGGCACGCTTCGAGGTAGTGGAATCCGGCGGAAGGTGGGTTAAGCTGGGCGGTAGTTGATCAACAAGACGGGAGTCTGTGCATGCGGTTGGCCATTCTGGATGCGGATATTCTGAGAGAGGCGTTGCAGCCTAAGTACCACAGCTACGGCCGAATGTTTGAGGCGCTGTTCGAGCGTCAGCAGCTCGACTGGGAGATGGACATTTTCAGGGTCATTGAGGGCGACTACCCGCCGGACATGAACCGGTATGATGCCTACCTGATCACCGGCAGCCAGTACGATGCCTTTTCCGATGAGCCCTGGATTCGCCGACTGCGCAAGTATGTCCGGGCGCTGTTCGAGGCGGGTAAACCGATGGTGGGTGTCTGTTTTGGCCACCAACTGCTGGCGCACGCTCTGGGTGGAGAGGCCGGGCGCGCGGGCGCCGGTTGGGGCCTGGGGGTGATGACCTATCCGTTGCTGACCAAGCCACCCTTCGTGGATGACATCGAATCGCTCTCGTTGATCATCAGCCATCGCGACCAGGTGATCCGCTTACCGCCCGACGCCGAACGCCTGCTCAGTAACGACTTCTGCCCGAACGCGGCCTTCTATATCCCCGGTCGGGTTCTGGCCATTCAGGGCCATCCGGAATTCAGCGTGGACTATGCTCAGGCCCTGTTGCAGTACCGCAAACAGGAGTTGACGCCAGACCACCTGGCTCGGGTGCTCGACAGCTACTCGGTTCCTCACCAGGGCGAGCGTGTCGGCCAGTGGATGCGCCGGTTCCTTGAGCAGGCCGTCGCCTGATCAGTGCTCGGCCCGCCCGGTCTGCATGTACTGACAGATGTGCTCGGCCAGGCTGGTGCCCGCCTCGTTCATCGTCAGGTACGTCCGGTTGGCGCCAGCGGCATCAATGCGGTTGGCCTCATCCTCGTACAGACTGTGGGACACGATGTAGCCTTCAAAGCCATTGCTGCGTAGCTTTCTGGCGGAAATGATCTTCGCTTCCGAGTCGCTCATGCTCAGTACCACCGCCTTGATCTGGGTCATGTCCAGCCCCTGCCAGAAGGCCTGATCCTCAGCGTCGGCGAACAGAATATTGCGTCCCGCCTTACGGTGTTTGTCCACCTTGCCGGGGTCCGAGTCCAGGGCAATCAATTTATAGCCCTGCTTCTGCAGGCGTTCGTAGGCGGCGGCACCGGTGCGGCCCATACCCATCACCACCACCTCGGCATCACCCAGGGAGATCGGCTGCTCGTCCGGATGCCAGCTATCCCGTTCCAGCTTCTGCAGGCGGTTGGCCAGCTTCTCGTAGAGCGGGTGGGCGATGTGGTTGAGCGGTGCCGAGAGCACAAAGGAAAACGCCAGGGTAATGGCAATCGGTACCAGCCACTCCGGCAGTGCAACACTGGCGACAATCAGACCAAACTCGCTGTAGTTACTCAGGCTCAGACCAGTCAGAAAGGCGCTGCGGGCGCGGAGCTTGAAAGCCAGCAGCAACACGAAGAACAGCAGCCCCTTGAGGGGCAGCACCAGCGTCATGATGGCGGCAAAAATCAGCATGTCGGCGTCAGGTAACCCCTCCATGCCGATCTGTAGAAAGAAACCTACCAGAAACAGTTCTTTGACGCTCCAGAGCGAGTTGGACAGCTCGGTCGCGCGCGGGTGATTGGCCAGCAGGGCGCCAAAGGCCAGCGCTCCCAGTTCGGAGCTGAGTCCCACAGACTCGAACCCCTGGCCACCTACGGCCAGTGCCAACAGCAAGCCCAGCAACATCAGCAACTCGTCGTGGCCACTCATGTCGAGCAGGCGATAGAACACCGGACGCAACAGCGGCAGAGCGAAAATCAGCAGCGCCCACCAGGACGGCGTCTCACCGTTGGCAAAGGCCATGACCACCAGGGCGATCAGGTCCTGCACAATCAGAATGCCGATGGCCACCCGTCCGTGAAAGGCGCGCAACTCTCGCTTGCTGTCGAGCACCTTGGCCGCCAGCACGGTGCTGGAGAAGGCCAGCGCCACCGCCAGCATGCCAGCGGTGTAGGGCGAGATATCCATAAACAGATAAAACGCCGGGGCGAGCACCAGACAGGACACGGTAAAATGCAGCAGCCCGCCGCCGATCACCTCCGGGCGCACCAGGTTGCGCAAGCGCAACTTCAAGCCCACTGTAAACAGCAGCAACAGCACACCCAGGTGGGCGATATGATCCAGTATTTCACCATTCTCTTCGGGGAGGTTCAGTGCCGGGGCGACCGCACTGATGGCAAAGCCGGCGGCCAGGTAGCCGATCAGGTTGGGCAGGCCCATCCGGTGAACCAGAAATCCCAGGGTGAAGGCAAATGCGATCCAGACGGCTTCCAGCATGAAAAGCTCCGATGGTGAAACAAGGGGTCCAGTATACGGGTGGCTAGTATATCTGACCAACGCCAATAAAAAAGCCGTCGCCCGGACTCGGACGGCGGCTCAAGCGAGATGGTCAATGAGGGATGGCCGGTCACTCACCCCGGTGCATCATCAGTAAGTGCAGGCGTCCGGGTCGTTTGCCACAAAATAGGACTTGTAGTTGCTGGCACTGTCGTCCATGCAGCCCTTCAGGTTGAGCAGGCGCACCGAGCGGAATTCGATAGGGGCGCTTTCCGCCTGCAGTGCGATATAGCCCTCGTGCAGTAGCGTACCGTCATCCAGTTGCATGCCGCTGTACCGGATGACCTCTTCACCTTCCACCCGGTGAATCGCCAGGTCATTGCCGTGCACTTCCACTTCAGCGGTGACCCACTGATCGCCGTGATAGGTCTTGCTGGTCGACTCGATGATGTGATCCTCGCGCAGCTCGCCCTCATAAACCGCATGAGTACCCGGCGTTACCAGATTGGAGGTGTGGCGCTCATCGGTGCCGTTGCCACCGAGCAGTTGCACCTCCATGCAGGCGGGGTAGCCCTGGTCGATTGCCATTTCATAAGGGGATTGGGCGTGATACATGATGCCGTTGTTGCGAATGGCCCACTCTGGCGCACCGGCGACCTGTTCGCCCACAAAGCGGTATTCCACCTCGATGCGGTAGTGGGAGAAGGGCTCCTTGTAAAAAATGTGGCCCCAGCGACCGTTCAGTTCATCGTACTGGTCATAACTGACCACGATCTTGCCGTCCTCCAGGCGGAAGGTGTTCAGGGTGTTTTCGCCCGGAGGAGAGCCGGCAATCTTGATGATCCAGTCGTCCAGATCCTGACCGTTGAACAGGTCGATCCATTCTTCCCGGTCGGCGTGATTGGGGGTGTTGGGCTGACTGTTACAGCCGGTCATGACCACAGTGGCCAATCCGATATAGAGCAGGGGTCGGGTCCAGCGCATTGGGGAGTGCCTCGTTTGTTTATGATTTATCGTACTGGGTGGGAATGATGCCAAATTTATTATGTAAAAACAAAGTTGCTATATAAAAAAGGCCGGTGAACGAATTCACCGACCAAGGTGTTACGTCCCCATCCCTGGGCAGGAGGTCTCAGCATCGCACCGCGTTAAAAGGAGCCGCGAATACCAAAGGTATAGGTGGCGCCGGGGTAGAAGGCGTCAAAGGTAATGCCTTCGTACTGATGCCAGGTGCCGACCGGTTCGTCGGTGATGTTGTAGGCATCGAAGGTGATGGTCAGGTTCTGCTCTTCAAGCACCGGTAGGCGATAGCTGCCGGAGAAGTCCACCTGGGAGCGGTCCATGGACTTGAGCTCGAACCCATTGGTGTACCCGGACACCGATCCATCCTGATGGTAGTAGGTCATACGAGCCTGCAGACGGTCGGTTTCGTAGAAGGCGGTGAAGTTGTAGGTCCAGTCGGAAATGCCGGTCACAATGGCATCCTCGTCACTGGCGCTCTGGTTAATGTGGGTGGCACTGGTGTCAAAGCCCAGGCCTTCCACAATAAAGTCGAGCGGCATTACCCAGATGGCTTCATAGCCAGATAGCGTGGTATAGCCATCCACATTACTGCGGGTACTCACCTGAGTCGTACACACGGTCGGGCCGCCACACTCGGCCAGTGCCTGCTCCCGGTCCTCGCCGATGTTGTTGATGTCCATGCCGTAGTTGGGCAGGTCCAGCCAGTCCACGGTCAGGGTGTCGGAGCGGGTGAACCCGGTCACTTCCTTGATGAAGTGAGTGAAACCGACATAGCCGGTATTTTCAAAATACCATTCACCGCCAATGTCGAAGTTGGTGGCTTCGAACGGTGTCAGGAAGGGGTTGCCGGCACGCACCGATTCGATACCGGAGCTGCCCCAGGCTGAGTTGGGGAACATGTCCGCCGGGTTAGCGCGGGTCAGGCTGCGCGAACCGCTCATGCGCACTTTGATATCGTCCCGCAGGTCGTACACCATACTGAACGAGGGCAACACTTTGCTGTAATCCGCCTTGGTTTCGCTCTGGTCGGTGCTCACCGTCTGTTCGGTATCCACCCAGCGAATACCGGCGTTGATGCGCAGCGGCCGATTATTCACCTGCTGCTCAACGTTGCCTTCCACATACAGGCCCAGCATTTCTTCACTGATGTTACCGACGGTCTGGCCGAACTGGTCGCCGCTGGTTTTGATCGGCTCGAAGTCATTGTAGTTTGTGGCCTCCTTGATGCGCGCCCAGTCCACCTGGGCGATACCGGAGTACCCGTTATAGCCGCTGATGTTGCTGCCCAGGTCGTCAACCAGTGATGGGCCGAGGTAGTCAGAGAAATTCAGGTCAGCATCGGAGCCGTCCACAAAATTTTCCTGAAACTCCTGCGTGCCGCCCCAGGCGTCCATGTTGCTGGAATTCTCATCCCAGGCCAGGCCGAACTTGATGCCGCTGACGTCGGCATCTTCGCCCCAGGCGAAGTCCGCATGGAAACCGTTGGTTTCGGTTACCCGGCGGTTGCGCTGGATACGGAACCGGTCGCCGAACTTCTCGTTGTCCTGAATGACGCCGTCTTCGTTCTGGTCAAACTCCTGTTGCCAGGTCCAGCCAATATCGGGGCTGGCCGGGTCGAGACTGAAGTTGAACGAGGGCAGAGTGCCGGACACGGTGTACTGCATGGTCGCACCGGGGGACATATACAGCACATAAGGCTCATCGCGATCGAATTCTGACTTGGTATAGCTCGCCGAGATGTCGGCCTTGAAGTCATCGCTGATCTGCCAGGCCATGCTGGGCATGAAACTGACAAAGTTCAGGTCTTCGGTGTACTGATGCGAGCCTACCCAGATGTGGGCGTTGTAAAAGGTTGCGTCGGTGACATAACCGTTCTCAACCTTGACATCTTCGGGGATGATGGCCGCCCCTTGATGCAGGTAGTTGCGCCGTCCCCACAGCATGGCTTCGGTACGGGTGAAGTCACGATCAGCCTGGGCATACATGGTGTCCAGAACGAACTCCATATCGTCATTGGGACGGAACTCCAGCGAGAGCAAGCCGGTCACCCGGTCGCGGTCGCCCACGGCGGTCATCGGACGGCCGAGATAGGGCAGCAGGGCGGTGTCCAGTGTCTCGGCGTCCAGACCAGAGGTGGCTACCGGATCGACCGGGTCACCCACTGCCACGCCGTCTTTGGCCGCCGCGTAGTCCGGTGTGGCTTCAGGGCTCCAGAAAAAGTGGTTGAAGCCTTCGCTGCCTTCGACACAGGCCGAGTTGGTGCGCTCGGGGTTACTCCACTCGGCCACACAGCCGTCGGTGTAGAGCGCAACCGCTTCATAGCCGTCCACCCGGGAGCTTTTCTGCTCACCGGCCAGACCAAACAGCACGCCAAACTGTTCGTTGGAGTTGCTGTACATGAACGAATACTTGGGGCTGACATCCTCGCTCAGCTCGCTGTAGGCCCCTTCCAGGGAGTAACTGAAATGCTGGCCATCAAAGTCGGAAGGGCGCGCCGTGCGCATGTTCACATAACCGGACACCCCGCCTTCGAGCTGGCCGGCCGTTGCGGTTTTGGATACCGCCAGGCTGCTGAACAGCTCGGTGGGGAACAGGTCCAGGTCCACTTCGCGGTTGCGGTTACCGGAGGTCAGGCTGCCGGTAGAGGCCACCGCCATGGCATTGCCGTTGAGGGCAATTTTGGTAAAGCTCGGTCCCAGACCCCGCACGGAAATCTGCTGGCCTTCACCGGTCACTTCACGGTTGATCTTAACGCCGGGAATTCGGGCCAGGGACTCGGCCAGGTTCTGGCTGGGCATGTTGCCGATATCATCGGCGAAAATCACATCCGAGAATCCGTTGGAGTCCCGTTTGGCGTTGGTCGAGTTGAGCAGTGATCCGCGGTAGCCCGTGACGACCACCTCTTCAAGGCCGGTGGTGGCCGGGGCGGCCTCTTCATTGGCCTCCTGAGCCTGAGCAAAACTGGCGGCACCGATGGCAAGGCCCAGCAAACCCAGTTTGCTGAGGCGGAAGGTTGGGGTTTTCATGATGAACAATCTCCAAGCTGGCTTATCGTTATGAAAATTGGCGCATTATTCATTTCGCCCGAGAAGTGGGAGGGCGAAGTAAGACCGGTCAACTTATAGTCATCCGATCTCTAAGTCTTAAAGTAAGACATGTATACAAGTATGTCAATAGCCTTGACTGTGACTTATTGGGCAGTGCGAACGGGGAAATTGGCAGATTTCGTGATGCGTGGCACAAACCGGAGAAACAATAAAAGGATCAGGCGCCAACCCCTTAAGTTCAATTTGACAATATGTAGGTGCGGTAGTTAACTCCAGAAGACGCCTACGGATCGGCGGTACCCAATAGCGCTTGATAACCCGTTCTAATAATCAACAATCAGCGCTATTCACTTAAGTTGTTATTGAGTCGAACCTCCGTCGGTGAGCAGGCGTTTTCTTGCATTCATTTGCAACACTCCACATGCCAATAATGACTTGAAACAGGAGTTCGAAAATGACCCACTTACTACACAGAAAACTGATGTTGGGGGCGGCGTTATTTGTATCCGCCCAGGCGGCGCAGGCCATAACCTCCGGCTCCGCCGAGGCCACCTTGAATGTCGATAACCAGTGGGGCTCTGGCTACTGTGCCAGCGTCACCATCGACAATAATGGCGGTAGTGCCATCACGGACTGGACCGTCGGCCTGGATCTTAATGGCAGTAGCATCAACAACCTCTGGAACGGCAACCTGAGCGGAACCTCAGTGACTCCCGCTGCTCATAACGCCACCATTCAGGCGGGTAACAGCACCGGCTTCGGCTTCTGCGCCAACGGTGGCAGCATTGCGGAGTTGGCCTCCCTTGATGTGGCAGGGGGCGATGGATCGAGCAGCAGCTCCAGCTCCGACAGCTCCAGTAGTTCAAGCAGTTCCAGCAGCTCCGATGCCGGCGGTGACAACAGCGTGACCGTGCGCATGAGTGGCGTAACCGGCGACGAAAGCGTCAGCCTCGAAATTGGTGGCCAGACGATCGAAACCTGGACGTTGAGTGTCGGCATGCTCGATTACACCGTGAGCACCAACGCCACCGGTGAGCTTCGCGTGGCCTTTACCAATGATGAAGGTGATCGTGACGTGCAGGTGGATTACGTGATCGTCAACGGCGTCACCTACCAGGCGGAAGACCAACAGGACAACACCGGCGCCTGGGACGGAGAATGTGGTGCGGGCTCCTATTCGGAAATGCTGCACTGCAACGGCTCCATCGGTTTCGGCAATCCGTTTGATGGCAGCAGCTCGTCCTCCAGTTCCAGCAGCTCTTCCAGCTCAAGCAGCGACCCGAATCCCGGCAACCCGGACTTCCCGCCCTTCCACGTGGGCAACATCACCACCAACGGCCAGGTCCGCTCCGACTTCATGCAGTACTGGGATCAGATCACCCCGGAAAACGAAGGCAAGTGGGGCTCGGTCGAAGGCACGCGCGATCAGTACAACTGGGGTCCGCTCGATGCCATCTATGACTTTGCTCGCGCCAATGGCATTCCGGTCAAAGCTCACGTACTGGTGTGGGGCAGTCAGCGTCCCGGCTGGATTGATAGCCTGAGCCCGGCGGAACAACGCGCGGAAATCGAAGAGTGGATCAGCGACTACTGTGATCGCTACCCCGATACCGAAATGATCGACGTGGTGAACGAAGCACTGCCCTCGCACGCACCGGCCAACTACGCCGAGAGCGCCTTTGGCAGCGACTGGATCACCGAATCGTTCCGCCTTGCCCGTGAGCACTGCCCGAACGCGGTTCTGATCTATAACGACTTCAACTTCATGACCTGGGACACCGACGCGATCATCGATATGATCCGCCCGGCCGTGAACTCCGGTTATGTGGATGCGCTGGGTCTGCAAGCCCACGGCCTGTACAACCCGCGCGTCTGGACCGGTCCGGAAATTGAAGCCAAACTGGATCAGATTTCTGAACTCGGTCTGCCACTGTACATCTCCGAGTACGACATTCAGGAGTCCAACGACCAGTTGCAGCTCGAGTATATGCAGACGCACTTCCCGATCTTTTACAACCATCCCAATGTGGTTGGTATTACCCTGTGGGGTTATATCGTGGGCGCCACCTGGCGCGAAGGCACCGGCCTGATGACCAGTAGTGGTCAACAGCGCCCGGCCATGCAGTGGTTGATGGAGTACCTGAACCGCTAAGCTGTACCCAGGTTGTCGAGAGAAAAGGATTTCTCTCGTGTCTTGACGAGGACCCACGAATCCTCAGATCCCCTGCCTCACAACTTGTCTCTCTTCGTTAAAAACTGACACGTCTCTAATCCGCCGGCTGATACACTGCGTACCAGAAAGCACCTTTATATTCTGGATAACGCTTATGGGCTATCGCCACGCGGGCCAACATCTGATGTCCGCTCTTGCCTTCCTTGGGCTGTTCATCGCTCTGGCACTACCCAATCGTTTTGACTGGATATCGCCCTCGGCTTTTGTCCTGTTGCCCCTGGAGTTCATGGTCATCGGCTTGGTGCTTCTGTTGCCGGGACGCGCCGGCCGGGCTTTCAAGGGAGTGTTGGCGCTACTGCTGGGGCTCGCCATTCTGTTGCGTGGCGCCGACCTGGTGACCCACGAAATTTTTGCCCGCCGGTTTAATCTTCTGTTTGATCTGCATTTGCTGGCCGATGGCAGTCGGCTGTTGAACGGTGTGCTGGGCCCGTTTGCATCGCCGGCGATTGGTTTGGCAATGCTGTTGGCCAGTGCGCTATTGTGCGCTGCGGCGTTCCTGTTGCTGGGGCGCATTCAGGCGGTTCTGTGGGCCTCCCGGCCCGTCGCGGGTAGCGTGTTACTGGCGCTACTGCTGATTTGGGTGGGCGCCAAAAGCGCGGGGTGGTCTCGGGCCCAGGCTTTTGCCTGGGATCAGTTGGTGCTGCATGGGAAGGATACCGTCGAGAGTATTTGGGATATTCGCGCGTTTGCTCAAACGGTCGGCGATGATCCACTGGCCAGCCGTCCGGGTCACTCACTTTTCGCAAGTCTGCAAGGTAAGGATGTATTGATCGTATTTGCCGAATCTTACGGTCGCGCTCTGCTTGAGCGAGAGCCTTTCGCGCCGTCGATTACCGCAAAACTGGCGTCGGCCGAACGTGCCCTCACGGCTGAGGGAATGCAGATGCGCAGTGCTTTTCTGACGGCCCCGACCGTGGGCGGGCTGAGCTGGCTGTCCCACGCCTCGCTGCTATCCGGTGCCTGGATCGACAGTGAAACCCGTTATAAAAGTCTGATGGTCAGTGGTCGGCCCACACTCAACCGACTGTTTCGTCGGGCCGGCTGGCGCACCGTTGCGGCCATGCCGGCCATCAGCATGGCCTGGCCTGAAGGTGACTACTACGGTTACGACCAGATCTATCACGCAAACAATTTTGGCTACCGTGGCGAGCCGTTCAACTGGGTCACCATGCCCGATCAGTACGTCTGGTCCGCGCTTCATCGGCGCGAACTAGAGGGCGAGAAAAGGTCGCCGGTCATGGCGGAACTCGCACTGATTTCCTCCCACGCGCCCTGGACGCCGGTGGCGGAACTGGTGCCCTGGGGGCAGGTCGGTGACGGGCGGATCTTCAATCCGCAGGCACGCTCCGGTCCCAGCCCGGAGCAGGTGTGGAGCGAAGTGGACTCGATTCGCGATCACTATAGGCGTTCCATTGAATACATGCTGGATGTACTGGTGTCGTACGTGCGGGAATACGGCCATGACGATCTTGTATTGCTGGTACTGGGCGATCATCCAGCGGCGCCCATGGTGTCCGGAGACCCTGACGACAGACAGGTTCCGGTACACCTGATTGCCCGTGATCCAACGGTGATAAAGGCCATAGCGCACTGGCAGTGGCAGCCGGGCCTGCTTCCCAATGCGGATGCACCAGTATGGCGTATGGACCGTCTGCGAGATCGCTTTGTCGAGGCATTTTCCGAAAACCATGAGGGAGTGGAGTGATGACCGGTGTTGAATGGCGAGAACGTTTGGGGCTGTGGCGATCGCTGTTGATGTACTACGGTATCCCCGGGCGGCAGGCCCGGATGCGACGCTGTTACGGCCAGTTCATTCGGCCCGGTGATCTGTGTTTTGAAATCGGCGCTCACGTGGGCAATCGTGTGCGAGCCTGGCGCTCACTGGGCGCAAGTGTCGTGGCGGTGGAGCCGCAGCCGCTGTTGATGCAGACCTTGAAGCACCGCTACGGGAAGGACTCGGCGGTCACCCTGTTGGAGCAGGCCATTGGCGCCGAGCCGGGGCAGGCCACACTGCACATCAGCAGCCGCACACCGACGGTCACCACGCTATCCGAAGACTGGATCGCCCAGGTAAAGCGGGATCCGTCGTTCCAGTCGGTCCACTGGGACCGGCAGGTTACCGTTCCGGTCACTACGCTTGATGCCCTGATCGCCGAGCACGGTGAGCCGCAGTTTTGCAAGATTGACGTTGAAGGCTTTGAATTGTCGGTGCTACAGGGGTTGTCTCGCCCCCTGGCGGCGCTGTCGTTTGAGTACATTCCCGCTGCCATTGAAGCCGCTGTGAGCTGCATCGAACGTCTGGAAACCCTGGGATGCTATGAGTACAACCTGGCGCCGGGGGAGAGCCATCGCCTGCGTTTTGAGCGCTGGCTGACGCCGGAGGCGATGGCGAACGAGCTGCGGACGTCCCGTGAGGGCAGCGGTGATGTCTATGCTCGGCAATTGGCCGGGTAAGCGGTCAGGCGGGGAGCACCAGAACGTCCGTGTGACCGACGGTGCAGGTGCCGGTCGCCGCTCGGGACTGGCGAAAGCGTACCCACTCGGCCAGTGCTTCGGTATCCAACCCCGCGCTGTCCGCCACGGCGCTGGCGATACCGGAAATCAGGTCCGACACCAGGGGCTGATCCGCACCGTCCAACTCCCATGGGCTGTCGGCCGCGTGGGTTTGAAAGCCCTGCAAAGTAAACACATCCTGAATGACATGGCCCGACGTCGGCCCCAGTGCCGGGCCAAAGCCCTTATCGCGACGCTGGTCCCGATTGAACGCATCAAGCACTACATCATCCAGCGGGTGAGCGGGCGTCCACCGGGTCGTGCCGTCGTAGTTCAGTGCGCTATACAGCCCGACCGGACGGTGCTCGTTTTCAAGTTTCAGCCGTTCGGCCAACTGGTGAACGAAGTCAGCGGATACCAGGTCGAACAGGGCCGACGCCGTGATCAGTCCGGCGCCGGCCAGAGGCAGGCTATCCACGCTGGAAAGGTTCGTGATGCACGTCTCCAGTGAATGACTGCGCGCGTGACGTCCTTGTGCTTCTTCCAGCAGCGCCTCGTCGAGATCCACGAGTCGCCAGTTGAATTCGCCTGAGTCGTCCAGGGCGCGCAACGTCGATCCTGTGCCGGCCCCGAGATCCACCGCAAGCGGCGTCTGTTCACGCAGCCAGGCGAGCGCCTGTGCCCGCTGGCCGGGGTCCCGGGCGCGGCGGTCGGCGTCTTCGCGCCGGTTGAGCCAATCGATACTGAAACCACTCATGACAGTTGTGTGTCCTCAATCAGGCGAGCAACAAGGTCTCCGGTGTCCGCCCAGGTGGGCAGGGATTTGGCCGCACGGCGGGCGCCGGCCTGCAGTTGCCTGCGCCGGCTTTCGTTGACCAGTAATTCACGCAGCGTCTCGGCCAGCGCGTTGACATCGTCGGGCGGAACCAGCACGCCGGCGGTGTCCGGCACCACATCGGGCACGGCGCCCGCTCGCGCGGCCACCACCGGCAGCCCGGCCGCGAGCGCTTCGGCAAACACCATGCCGTAGCCTTCGTAGCGCGAAGGCAGTACGAAAAGATCCGCGTTACAGAATTCCGGCTCCAGTTCGCTCAACGCCCCTACGAACGCAATACGTTGCTGTAATTGCTGCCGGTTCATTTGCTGGCGTAATAACTCGCTCCAGTCGGGATCGAACTCTCCGCCGCCCACAAAGCGTGCCTGCCAGGGCAGGTCGGTGAGCTGGGCCAGTGCGTCAATCAGTATGTCGTGGCCTTTGCGGCGGGTGAGCGTCGCAACCGTGAGCAACTGCGCAGGGGTGCCTTCGCAAGGTGCGAACGGCGTCGGGTCGGTACCCGGCAGTGCCACCGTTACCCGCTCGGCGGGCAGCCCAAATTGCTCGATCAGCGTCTGCCGGGTGGTGGGGCTTGTCACCAGTACCGCGCGCGCCGCATTCAGTGCTCGCTGCTCCGAGCGGTGAAAGCGTTGACGCTGCGCCTCGTCCAATCCCGACTCCAGCGCCAGAGGATGGTGGCACAGGGCGATGAGTCGCAGGCGGTGTTGCTCGGCCACCGCGAGGTCGTCGAGCGCACCGAACGCCAGCCCATCGACCATCACCACCGCGCCGTCTGGCAGCGCAGTCAGTGCCTGGCGGGCCTCCTGGCGTGCGTGATCATCGGGGTAAGGGAATTGGGCCGACAGCCCGATGGTTTCAACGGCGATGCCGTTGCGCCGCAGCTCCCGGATCAGGCGTCGATCGTACTGATAGCCGCCGGTCAAGGTATCGAGCGTTCCGGGATAGATGAAGTAAAGCGTCTGAATGTTCACGGTTGATTTGATCCGTTCCCGGCAGGGGGGCGTAGTAAGTGAATAATCGGCTTGGGTCGAGCTTGCGATTGGGCGTGACCGGGCCTACCATCAATTTGTCATAACAGCATTCCGAGGGCGTAATGTCCAGACCAGAAGTGTCTCGTATGACCTGTACCCGCATTCCCACGCAATACGGGGACTTCCAGTTGTGCTATTACGCCAACACGCACGACGATAAAGAGCATCTCGCGTTCTACAAAGGCGATATCGCCGATTCGGATTCGGTTTTGGTGCGGGTTCACTCCGAATGTTTCACCGGCGATGTGATGGGTTCGCGGCGCTGCGACTGCGGTGAACAGCTCGACCGATCCATGGCCATGGTGGCCAAGGCGGGAGAAGGCGTGGTTCTGTACATGCGCCAGGAGGGGCGCGGCATCGGCTTGTTGGACAAACTGCGTGCTTACAATTTGCAGGACCAGGGTTTCGATACGGTTGACGCCAACCTGATGTTGGGCCATGAAGCCGATCAGCGGGACTACACCCTGGCCGCATTGATGCTGGAGGACCTGGGAGTCAACTCGGTGCGGCTGATGACCAACAACCCGGCCAAAATTCGTGCGCTGGAAGCGGCGGGTATTCGTGTCACCGAGCGGGTGTCGCTGGCGGTGGATGCCAACACGGATAACGCCCACTACCTGTTAACCAAGGCCCAGCGTATGGACCATTTACTGCCGCTCAAGTCGGCCAGCAATCAGTGAGCCTATGACCTTCAACCAAGACCTTGAACAGTGGCTGGTGAGTGAACAGCGCCACTTTCACCAAGCGTCGAATAACGCCAAGGCGCGGCGGCCTCATGTCACCCTGACCTATGCCCAGAGTTGGGACGGAAGCATTGCGTCCGACCCGGGTACACCCATGGCGCTAAGCGGTGATGAGAGCCTGCGCATGACGCATCAGTTGCGCAGTTTGCACGACGGTATTTTAGTGGGCATCGGCACGGTGCTGGCGGATGACCCGAGGCTTAATGTGCGCAAGTGGAGTGGCCGCGATCCGCAGCCCATTGTGTTGGATAGCCATCTGCGTATGCCACCTTCCAGCCGCTTATGCCAACGCGGCGATCACGGCTGTTGGGTGCTGACCACGGTCGCCTCGGCCGACAATCGCCACGACTGCGAACCCATCGTGGTACCCGGCGATGAAGAGGGCCATGTCAATCTGCACGAAGCGCTTCAGTTGCTTTATCAACGGGGCATCAACACGCTGATGGTGGAAGGCGGCGCTTCGGTGATCACCGCCTTTTTACGTGAAGGGTTGGCCGACGCCGTTGTGCTCACCGTGGCGCCCGTTTTTATCGGCGGCTACAATGCCATTGGTTCGTCGAAAGAGGGCGATAGAGGATTGCCGCGCATCGTGGCGTTGCATAGCCACCAGTTGGATGATGAGTTGGTTGTCTGGGGTCGCCTGGATTACGCCGATCAAGTGAACCAGGCTCAGGCTTCAGAACAAACGGTCGACGCCTGCTCTGTTGCCAAGATCCTCAACGGAGCGACCTGATGGCGGCAGCCCCTGATGGATCCGCATCTCAGCTCTGGTTTACCGCACCCTTTCAGGTCGAAGTGCGGAAGCAGGCGCTGGCTGTTCCCTCGCCCGGAACCGTCCTGGTCAGAACACATTATTCCGCGGTAAGCGCCGGTACCGAATTGTTGCTCTATCGAGGCCAGTTGCCCGGTGATATGGCCCTCGACAGCACCCTGGAATCACTTCAGCCCTCATCCCAGTACCCGCTCCAGTACGGGTATGCCTGCGTGGGTGAAGTCACTCACCTGGGCGAAGGTGTGGATGCGAACTGGCTGGGTCAGCGAGTGTTTTCTTTTCAGCCCCATGTCAGCCACTTTGTCGCTCAACCCGAGCAACTGATCGCCATTCCCGACGATGTGAGTCTGCAGGCAGCGGTATTTCTCCCCAACATGGAAACGGCCGTCAACCTGATTCAGGATGGCCAGCCGATGATTGGAGAGAAGGTTGTCGTGGTGGGGCAGGGCGTCGTGGGCCTGTTGGTATCGTCGCTGCTCGCACAGCACCCTCTGGCGTCACTCGCCGCGGTGGAAGGTCAGCCGACCCGGCAGAAACTGGCCGAGCAGTTGGGTGTGCAGAGTGTGGTGACGCCCGAGCAATTGAATTCTACACCTGTTGGGAATGCCGCATTGAAGGACGCGGATCTGATTTATGAAATCAGCGGACACCCCGACGCACTGAACCTTGCAATTGCCTTGAGCGGCTATGCCAGCCGCATCGTGATCGGGAGCTGGTATGGCACCAAGCCGGTGTCGGTGGAGTTGGGCGGCGAGGCGCATCGCAACCGCCTGCAAATGATCACCAGTCAGGTCAGCACCCTCGCGCCGTCGCTGACTGGACGCTGGGACAAGCAGCGCCGGTTTGATGTGGCCTGGGAAATGATCCGACGCGTCGACCCCACCCGGTTGATCACGCACACCGTACCGCTGCAGGAAGCGGGCACTCTATATCAACAATTGCACGACGCGACCGATGGCGTGGTGCAGACACTGTTTCACTATCCGGAGTAACAGGACGCCTATGTATACCGTTGCCGTCACCCAGGACTTTATTGCCAATCACTACCTGATCGGTGGCGATTGGGGCGATGAAAACAACCCTCACGCGCATCACTATGTGTTGGAGGTGCGCATTGAAAGCGAGGAGCTCAATCAGCATGGCTATCTGGTCGATATCGTTGAGATCGAAGCCGCGCTGAACGACGTGGTGAGCTACTTTCGGGACAGCATGCTCAATGACAAGCCAGAGTTTGAAGGGCTCAATCCGAGCATCGAGCACTTCAGCCGCATTCTGACCGAGAAACTGCTCGCGGGAATCACGCCCCCGGGCACGGGCGCCATGACCGTAAAGTTGTGGGAAAACGACCGTTGCTGGGCGGCCTATCGCCGCTCATTCGGCTGATACCCGCTCGGCGGTCAGCCCGGGCCGCTGAAAGCTCCAGAGGCACGCCAGACCAATCAGCAGCACGGTGGCGTCGCGCAGCCGTATCAGGGCAATCAGGCCCACGGCGACACTGATGGGAATTCCGAGCAGTTGAAAAGACCACAGCAGGGACGCTTCAATGGTGCCTATTCCGCCGGGTACCGGCAGCAGCATGGCCAGGCGCATGCTCACCATGATCAGTACCACATCCATGAGCGAGGGCGACACGCCGAGCAGGCGTAGCAGCATCACCAACTCAAGCAACAGCGCTGCCCAGCCCAACAGCGACAGCAGCAGCGCCCACCACAGCCGGGATTTGTGTTGTGCCATCGCCTCGCGCAACAGCCTAACCAGTGCTTGCCAGGCGCCCTGATTACGATCGGTTTGCCAGCGACGGGTAAGCGGCTGAAAACGCTGTGCCAACCAGTCCGGGTGGCGCAGTACCACCGCGACCGATACCAGCATGAGTGCGAGCACACCGCCCAGAATGGCCAACACCTGCAACCATTCCCGGGTTGGCACCAGTGCCGTGCCCAGCAGGATCAGCACACCCCCCAAAAGCACGGCGATATTGGTCGCGGTTTCCATGAAGCGGTCCATTCCCAGCATCGCTATTGCTCGGTGCATGGGAGTGGCGGCGTCCCGGTTCAGCCAATACAGCTGCAGGGGTTCGCCGCCAAAGTGGGGGCCGGGCGTTAAAAAACTGACCGCGCTGCCTGCCTGGCGCAGACGAAACAAGAGCGCAAACGACAAGGGTGTGCGCAACGCCTGTCCCAACACTTGCCAGCGTTTGACGGCAATCGACAGAATGGCCACGTTGAGCAGCATCCAGACCGACCAATCCTCCGCCCCCAGCGCACCGACCTGGGTCGCAATGGCGTTCAACGGCAGCTTGGACAGTGTCCAGCCGGCCAGTCCCAGCGCCAGAAACCAGAGCAACAACGTAAGTCCGTAGCGGCGCATCATGATGTGTGCTCTCCAAGCCGACCACTGACATGCAGCCAGTCCCGGATAAAGCCGATCAGCAACGGCGTCATGACCACGGCACCGGCCACCTGGCTCGGAAACGGCGGGACAGGAGGCCAGAGCACGATCGCCACCAGCGCCATCTGCAGCCCCGCCAGGTAGCGACGCATACGGCTCGGCGGTAGCGGGTATACGGGGCGTTCGCGTTGACGGCGCCAGTAAATGCCCCATTGAAACAGGTAATAAGCCAGGCTCACCAACAGATAGCTCGCGTGCAGCTTGCCGTGCATCACCGCCAATATGGGCGCGACGACCAGCCCCAGGGCATCGAGCTCGGTGTCCAGTTCGGCGCCCAGGCGGGTGGTGTGATCTTGGCGACGTGCCAGGTAGCCGTCGAGACCATCGCCGAGGGCGGCGGCGGTATAGAACAGCGCGGGCAGGTACCAGCCAACGGTGGGAAGGCTGTCCGAGGGCAGCACCACAAAACCCGCGGTGGCGGCAATCAGCAAACCGCGGGCCAGCGTGGTGTGGTTGCCGGCACCCAACCGGTTAAACAGGGGGACATCCATCGCTCCTCGATTGAGGTGCAGGCGCCGATAGCATTGCCACCCTACCAGGCTCCACACAACGACAACGACGGCAAACCAGCGCAAGGCCTCGGCGGTACCGGTCACCCCGGCCAGTACCAGTGCGCCCGCCATCAACAGCAACCCACCGGCCAATAACCAGCGACGAGCGTCGCGCGTCAGTGACGGCGGCAAAAGCTCTGGCGTGGAGTGGGGATCGGTTGATTCCGTCATAAAAACATCGGGTACCGTCAGCGCAGAAAAAAGGGGCAGGGTGTCGCGACCGACACACGCTGGCGAGTATACGTGCTGAATCCAGTTCAGGACCAGTGACGTTGATCTGGATGGGTGAGGCACCCGTACCTAAGCCCATGCACTCACCACAGTAGGTCCGGGGCTGACGGGTAGGACGATGACCATGCTTCACAGACGATGCGAACGCGGTTTGCGACAGCTGGCTGCGTTGCTGTCACTGGCCCTTATGCCGATTCAGTTGTCCGCTGAACAACTCTTGGCAGCGGAAGAATCACAAGCGTTCAGTGAGCAGTGGCTGCAGTCAAAGGCCCGTTCCCTAGCCGCTCGCCCCCACCAATCCCGGGAGCTGGCCGACGACCATCCGCTGCGCGCGCTCAGCTACGACGAGTATCGGCAAATCGCTTTTGATCCCGAGCGGGCCATCTGGCGAGAGGACGCGTTGCCGTTTCAGCTGCAACTGTTTCATCCGGGGTTCCTGCACACCACACCGGTTGACGTTCACCTGGTTCGCAACGGGCAAGCCCGACGCCTCTCGTTTACACCCCAGGTATTCGATTACCGGGACAGCCCCGTGAATTCCGAACTGGTGGACGCGAACGGCTATGCGGGCTTTCGTGTGCACCACCCCCTTAACACTGACGAGTATCACGATGAGTTCCTGGTATTTCTGGGCGCCAGCTATTTCCGGGCGGTCGGCAAGAATCAGTGGTACGGTCTGTCGGCCCGAGGGCTGGCCGTCAACACGGTGGGCGAGGGTGATGAAGAATTCCCGAACTTTACCGACTTCTGGATTGAGCAGCCGGACCCGACGGCGGGTGCCCTTATCCTGCACGCCCTGTTGGATAGCCCTTCGGTCACCGGTGCTTATCGTTTCACCGTGATGCCGGGCGAGACAACCCGGATGGAGGTGGATGCCAGGTTGTACCCCCGGCGAACAATCCCGCGCATTGGCGTTGCGCCGCTGACGTCCATGTTTCTCTTCAATAGTAGCAATCGCGCGGGCTTTGATGATTTTCGGGACGCTGTGCACGACTCGGATGGTTTGCGAATTCTGCAGGCCAACGGGGAGGCGGTGTGGCGTCCGCTGATTAACCCGTCGCAGGTTCAGGTGTCCTCGTTCGGCGCTACCGATACGTCCCCGGCGGGCTTTGGGTTGCTTCAGCGACGCCAGCGGTTTGAGCAGTTCAATGATGCCGAAGCCCGTTACGATAAGCGCCCGTCGCTCTGGATCGAACCCCTTGGGAATTGGGGACCGGGGCGCGTCGAGCTGCTGGAGATTCCGACCGAAGTCGAGTATCACGATAATGTTGTGGCCTACTGGCAACCGAGCGGTGGCCTCAAGGCCGGGGAGTCGTACCGGTTCCGCTATCGCATGCACTGGGGTGCCGGTTCACCCGAGGCGCCCAAGCAGGGGCGGGTGGTCAACACGGCTGCCGGTCAAGCGCTGGATAGTGACGAGCGGGTATTCGTCATTGACTATCGCGACGGGGCGCAGTCGTTTCCCGCCGATCCCGAGGCGGTGCGCATCCGTGCCACAACCAGTACCGGTGTGATCACCGACGTGCGCGGCCAAGTGTTGGAGGCCAACGGAGATTACCGGGTATCCCTCATGTTTGATCCCGATGGTGCACCGCTGGCTGAATTACGGGTGACGCTCGAAGTCGATGGCGACCCCTGGGGTGAAACCTGGTTGTATCGGTGGACACCGTGAGTGCCGCGCTGCCAAACATGCCGCCGCTGGCACCTTTGGCCATGCCCAGACAAGTGCTTTTGCAGGCGCCCATTGACCGTGGCGTTAATGAGGGACCCCGGTCAATACCTCACCCGGCTCGCTGGCTGACCTTCGGCGGCAGTCTGATGATGACGCTGGCGGCCAGCCATCAAATGATGCTGACGTTGCCACTCAACGAATCGTTGACGCCTATCGTGAATGCGCAGCTCTGGCTTTGGGTGGTGTTGTTTGCCTTCACTTTCCAGTGGATTGCCCTATCCGCTACTACGGCGGTTACCGGGCTGTTCGCGGTGTTGTCTCGCCCCGCCCGCCGACGGGCCGACCCCGGTGCGGCGCTACGCGGAAAAACCGCACTGGTCATGCCCATCTATAACGAAGATACCGATCGGCTCTTTGCCACGCTCGCCGCCATGGGTGAGGATCTCAAGCGCGAGGGATTGCACAGACACTTTGACATCGTGGTGCTCTCTGACTCCAGCACACCGGCACAGTGCGCCAGTGAGAGGGCGGCCATTGCACGACTGCGCGCCTACCTCTCCGATACGCTTCCGGTCTGGTATCGCCGTCGCGCTAAAAACACCGAGCGCAAGGCCGGGAACATTCGTGATTTTGTGCAGCGTTGGGGGCGCCATTATGACTACATGGTGGTGCTCGATGCCGACAGCCTCATGAGCGGTCAGGTTCTGGGCACACTGGTGCGGGAAATGGAGGCGGACCCCACCGTCGGTATTGTGCAGACGTTACCGCGTCTGTGTGGCGGTGAAACGCTCTACGCCCGACTGCAACAGTTTGCGGGCTTTGCCTATGGTGGCGTGTTCGCTCAAGGTCTGTGTGCCTGGCAGGGCGACGATGGAAACTATTGGGGCCACAACGCCATCATTCGCGTCACCGCGTTCGCTCAGGCGGCAGGCTTGCCAACGCTGGCGGGGCCGGCACCCTTTGGGGGTGAAATTCGCTCCCACGATTTTGTCGAAGCCGCACTGATTCGCCGGGCCGGCTGGACGGTGCGCATGCTGCCGGACTTGAACGGCACCTGGGAAGAGTGCCCGCCCACCCTGTGGGACGCCGCCGTTCGCGACCGCCGGTGGGCGCAGGGCAATGTACAACATCTGGCGGTGCTGACGGCCAAAGGTTTGCGGTGGCCCAGTCGGGTGCACTTTCTCATGGGCGTGATGAACTACCTGGCGTCCCTGTTGTGGCTGGCCATGTTGCTGCTCGGGGTGGCTGTGACCGCGCAGTTGGCCGGCCCGGAGGGCAGCGTTGCGGAAGTGTGGTCGGGAGTCGATGCCCAACGAATGATGGCCGTGGTGTTGTTCTCTGCCGTATTGCTGTTATTGCCCAAGTGGCTCGGCGCCCTGCTCGCAGTGGCGAATCGGCGTCAGCCGGCGGGCACAGGACGGGTTCGCTTCTGTGTGAGCGCGCTGTTAGAGCTGGTCGTCACGGTTCTGCTGACGCCCATCCTCATGATCATCCACAGTCGCCACCTGTGGGAGATTGCCCGGGGTAAAGACTCGGGCTGGTCGACGCAGCGTCGTCAACACACGGGCCCGCATTGGCAGCGTCGCCTCGCCCGATATGGCGCCCTCAGTCTGATAGGAGCGGCTTTGATGCCGCTGTTGTTCTGGCTGTCTCCCAGCCTCATGCTGTGGATGCTGCCCATAGGCCTCGGCTTGAGCCTGGCGGTACCGATCACCGCGCTGGTGGATAGCCCGGCTGTGGGGCAATGGTTGAAACGGCACCAGTACCTGATCATTCCGGAAGAGTCGGCCCAACCCGACATAATGCGCCGTCGTGAGACGCTTCTCGCGCGGATTTTCGAGAGGTAACCAGTGCAAATTTGCCCGGAAGCTCTATAGTACGGAGATGGCCAGCGGCACAATGGCCGGAACTGATCAACTCAATATGAGGAGATTGACCATGAAACATTTGAGTCTCTTGGCACTGGTGTGGTTGGGTGCCCTGTCGGCGGCCGTATCGGCCGATGAGCGTCCGGCCCAGATTTACCTGAACGAAAACCTGGGGTTTAACATTGAAGGCTATAACTACGCCCAGGACGAACTGCCCTGTGAGATCGAGCAAAGTCTGGTAAGCAGCATTCTTGAACGGGCCGAGCAGCAGGGCCTGGTCATGCAGGCCGTCAGCACCGCCGACAAAATTAAGGTTGGCGATATCCCCGTGTTGGCGATCGACATCGAGGGCCTGGCGCTGGGCAGCGAGGAATTCACTTTTGGCATGAAATCCAACTCCAAGCTGCCCGCAGTCAAGGTCACCGCGGCGTTGATTCACGCCACCGCGCCCAACAGCGTGGTTACGGCCAGCCACAGCTGCGGCTTTGCCTCACTCAGGGATTTCACGCCCAGCAGCAACGTGCTGGACATGGGGACCGCCTACACTGTCTGTTCGGCCACCCAAAGATGCCTGAAGGACCTGAGCAAGGACATTGTTGAGTGGTTGGTGCCATTGCTGTGACCGAGCTGTAGCCTCTGGCTGACTTACGAAGTGACCGGAAAAAGCCCGTAACGTTGTTGTTTATTGAGGTTCGCGTGCCTCCCATTGGCGAATAATGTCCCGAGCATACCGGCCAGAGGCGGTGTAGTCCTTCTCGGACCAGTCGCCCTCGGGGCTGGCGCCGACGACCAGCGCGGATGCACCTTCCTCTTTGTCGTTCAGTGCCCAGTTGGCGTGACTGATATTGTGTTCCTTGAAGAAGTCCATCCAGATTTCGGTTTGCGCTTTCGCAACATCACCATCGCCGTTGGCATTTACGGTGCCCCACTCTGTCGCGAACAGGGGCAACCCTTTATCAAGGGCGTCGCGGGCTTTGTCCCTCAGAGATTCGGTGTGGGTACCCGCGTAGAAGTGCAGGGCATAGGCGATGTTCTGAAAACCGGTAATGGGGCTTTCGGCCGCGACGTCCACATCCTGTGACCAGTTGGGCGTGCCCATCACAATCAGGTTGTCCGGATCGACGGCGCGGATGGCTTCAATGACCTGTACCGCATAGGGCTTGAGGGTATCGGTCCAGGAGACATCCAGCGGCTCGTTGTAGATTTCATAAATGACGTTCGGATGCTCGCCGTATTCCTCGGCCATTTTCGTGAAGAAAGCCACCGCGCTGTCCGGGTGATCTTCTGCGTGGTGACTGTGCCAGTCGATGATGACATACAGGTCATTGGTAATGGCCGCGTCCACCACTGTGCGAATCTTGGTCAGGTTACTCTCAGGTGACTCCAGATAACCACCGGGGGTTTCTATGCCCATGGCGGCGCGAACCAGCTCGGCATTCCAGTCTTCTGCCACCGTCTTAACCGCGCCCGCGGTATAGAACTTGTCCCCGCCCCAGCCGTCGTTACTCCAGAACAGGCTGGGCCCCGCGATGCTGCCGGTGGAGCCGCCGATCAGCACCTGATTGCCTTTTGTGGTGAGAGGGGCGACATCCGCTAAAGCGCTCAGCGAAAATAGGGAAAGCAGCAAGGCTGCCAGTACGGGCTTGAGGTTCAGCATCGGGAATCTCCTTCGGAGCGATTATTATTGGAAGGCAATAGGGAGAGCATGATGGGGATCATGCTCTTTTATCATCAGTGAATATAAAGTTTTATATAAAAACCGCGTTGAGGTTACCGCACCTTCCACAAAAAGCCAAGCGCCGACTCTCAGCTCGCTTCCTGCATCGGCAAGTGATAGAAACGGCGGGTTTCCGCAACCATCTCCGCTTCGGTCATTTCCTGGGCGGGTTTGGACTCTCTGACCCGGCCGGTAAAGCGGTCGTGTTCTTTCAGGTAGTGCAACAGCTCTTTACGGGCTTCCCCCGACCCGATCAGGTACAGGTCGTCGGCGCGAGCGATCGCTTTACCCACGGCCTCGTAAAAGCGGGTGAGCGCATGCCGGTACTCCCGGTCCCGGTGATCTTCGGCAACCACCGATTGATGTGCCCAGGGCTCACGCTGGTGCGAGCCACCGGACGTTCTTGAGGGTTTTTCGGTTTGGGACGCAATGGTTGTAGTGGACGGTTCACCGTCAGTAAGAATCACCACAATCGCATTGCGGTGATCAATCCAGACACCTGCATGGGTACGCATAAGTCACCTCCTTTGACCGAACAGAAGGGGCTGTCCGGTACCCCAAAGAATAGGTGATTCCCGGGGCCGGAACTAAGACTGTTGTGGTATAACCTGCCGTCTGTTTAGCAGGTTTCACAGATGCTATGGTAGGACTTGTTAACCGTTATCGGGAATCTCCGGTTCCACCAGCTTGGCCAGCTGTTCCAACGATTCCTGCCACCCCAGATAGCACATCTCCTCCGGAATCACCGAGGGGATGCCCTCCTGAACAATGTGAATTTCGGTGCCGCAAGAGACCGCTTTCAGGTCGACGGTCACCATCATCTCCCCGGGCAGGTTCTCATCATCAAAGCGGTCGGTATGCCGGATGCGCTCATTGGGCACCAGCTCCACATATTCGACGGTAAACGAGTGGCTGCTACCTGTGCCAAAGTTGGTAAACGACATCCGGTAGCCGCCACCCACCTTGGCGTCTATTTCATGGACTTTGCCGGTAAAACCGTAGGGCGCGATCCAGTATTCCAGGCCGTCTCTACTGGTAAAGGCCTTATACACCCGCTCGGCGGGGGCGCGCAGAACGCGGTGCAGTCGGACGGTGCCGGTGTTGGCTGACATATTAATCCTCCAAAAGTTGAACTGTGGGTCCGGTAAAGAGGCCCGTTGCTGAAGTAAAGCAGAAAATCCGGGGGTTGGGGCCCGAATCTCCCTACTCCTGTTCAACTGGTCGGTTGGGCCATGACAGAATCGACAGTTGATCGTCAGAAAGGCTTTATGTGCCAAAGTTCTCCAGGGTATCCCATCCCACACTATAGCTTTTGCTTATGGACTCAAGAGCTGCGCTGGCGTGCCGATAGCGTGGGACTACCGTCAAATGGAGCTCCCTGATGTTCAATCGCCGCCTGAAACAGGAATTCGAAGCGCAGCGCGCAGAGTTGGCAATGCTGCGGCAACTGACCGAGCAGATGGATCGGGGCATGCTGTCCATCACGCTGGATGCGGACTTCTGCATCTCGGCCGTAAACCAGGGCTTTGCCGATGCGCTCGGCTACCGGAAAGATCAGCTGCTGGGGCGTCCGATGTCGGAGATTGTGCCGCCCTATGTGCCAAAGCTGGCCTGTTTCCGTAACTTTAATCAGGCCGTTGCCAGGTTCGAGCCCGTCAGTGATGACTACCGTTACTTGCGGGGCGATGGTGGCCCTTTGGTCTGGCTGAACGTTCAATGGTTTCCGGTACGAGGGGCGGATGGCTCTCTTGCCTACGTACAAGGCTATGCCCGCGACGTCACCCAATCCGTAGAAGGTGCAAAAGAAAGCGAGGCTTTCATTGATGCGCTGATCCGCTCGACCGCCGTCATTCAGTTCAACCTGGATGGCATCATTATCACCGCAAACGAGCAATTTCTGCAGGCCATGGGCTACCGGCTTGAGCAGATCGTTGGCCAGCACCACCGGATATTCTGCACCCCGGAGGAGGCCGGCTCGCCCGAATACGTTGCATTCTGGGAAAAGCTTAACAGCGGGCAGTACGTCGCGGATCGCTTTAAGCGGATCGACAGCCGTGGCGCCGAGGTGTGGCTTGAAGCCACCTACAATCCGGTTTATGACGCCGAGGGCAACCTCTCAAAGGTCGTGAAATTTGCCAATGTGGTCACTGACGAGGTGGCACGGGAAGCCCAGGTCCGAGAGGGCGCAAGCGTTGCCTATGACGTTTCACAGCAGACCGATGTGAGCGCCCAAAGAGGCACTACCGTCGTCAAGAAGACCGTTGAAACCATGCAGCAGATAGCCGCACAAATGCAGGCGGCGACCAAAAGCATTGAGGCGCTGGGTGAACAGTCCCTGCAAATCAACGCCATCGTGCAAACCATCGGCGGCATTGCAGAGCAGACCAATCTATTGGCGTTGAACGCCGCTATTGAGGCCGCCAGGGCCGGCGAACAGGGGCGTGGGTTCGCCGTGGTGGCCGACGAGGTAAGGCAGTTGGCCGCCCGCACCAGCAACGCCACAGAAGAAATCGTGAGCGTCGTCGAGAAAAACCAGACGCTCTCAGATGAGGTCAAACGCCAGATGTTCAGCTCGCGAGAGGAGGCCGAACAGGGCCTGGATCTGGCGAACCAGGCCGGCGCCGTGATTGTGGAAATTCAGGAAGGCGCCAAACAGGTGGTAGACGCGGTGGAGCGTTTTGCCAACCGTTTGTAATAGCGGAAGGCTTAGCGCTTTCTAAAACGCTCGCGTAGGCGCCTCAGTGCCTTTTTGCTCACCTGCTCCTCTGGGGTCGGCCAATCTACCTTCCGGGTTTCGCACTTGACGATGCCGTGCGTTCCCAGGCGAAGGCGCCACCGCTGAGCTGCGGAATAGCCTTGGCTGAGTTCCGTCGTCACCAGCAAAAGATCGTAATCATGCTGCTTATCGATGGGGTGAGCCTCAACGCCGGAGGCCGGATCATCCTTGTCAGCCCAGGTGAACACCTTGTTCCGGGTCGCCTGGATCAATGAGCAGAGCTCTTCGCAATCCACGCTGAGTCGTTCCTGAATCTGATTTTCAACCAGCGCGGCCTTATCCAGGTTCAACATTGACCGGAAGCAGATGATCTGGCGCTCTTCATTGGCAGCCCAGGTACTGGAGTGGTCCAGAATCGGCTGCGGCAAGTCGGGCCGTTTGCGATAGTCCAACCATACATTCTGCAAGGCGAGCAGCTTATTGGTGTAGGGCATCAGCAAGCGAATTTTCCAGCGAGGCCTGCCTTTTCGCAACCAACCGGTGAGGCGCGTGATCATGTCATCGCGCAGCAAGTCCCGGAGCGCATAGGTCAGCGCAATGGCAAGCAGCAGCGCCAGAGACAGCTGCTGACTGTTGGCGCGGGTATTGAATAGAAAATAGGTGAACAACGACATCACAAGCATCGTCGTGATGGCCTTGACCAACTTTCGTGTTCCGGAGCCCAGCTCGCTCACCTTGGAGCGCAGCACGACCGGGAACTCCAGCAATCTCAAATACAGGCTCATCCGGTTCCAGAGCCGGGTGGGGCTACCACCGAAATCCGGCTCGTACTTCATCTCGCGCCGGTAGCGGTACTCCTGCTCCAGAAACTCCCCGATGGACTGCTTCAGCTCATGATCGAGTCCCGAGAACCCCTCCATGGCCATACACTCGAGCAGGAACTGTTCCGCGTGCCAAGAAAAATAAACGTCCACCAGCCGAAAGTAACGATGATGGCTATCTTGCTCCGGGCTGGATTTCCGTAGCCGCCGGGCGAAGTTCTGGATCAACCGAAGGGCGCGCTTTACCGGCTCGTCCGCCAGCTCCGAGGTCAGAATCTGTTGGCGCAGGTGGTCGATGGACGCTCGATACTGAAACAGCCAGGACCCATATTGAATCTCATAGTGTGGTGACAGCAGCGTGAACGAGCTGCCGGACTTTCCCGCTCGGCTGCTGTCCGGGTGCCCCAGAAGGCGAAAACGATGTTCCAGCGCCTTGAAAAAGAATTGCTGCTCAGACAGCGTCCACTCAGAAAATCGCTCGTCATAGGGCGTAAACAGATAGAGTTCGACTCTGTACTTCCCCGGCCGCTTCAACGCACGAGTAAACTGCAGACGGTAATCGCCTTTGCGTCTTAATGAGAACACGACATCCCCGCTAGTTGTTTTCCGTCCCCCAGCTATTGAGCCAACCATGGACCTCGCTGGCATCCACCAACTTACCCTGGGCTGCTGACTCCATGGCCTTCAACGTCTGGTTCCAGCGCTCTTGCTCACGCTGCTGCCTTTCGATGTACTCCGATAGCGCCTTATTGATCACCCAGCCTTTGCTCCGGTGGAGCTTGTTGGCGATGGCTTCCAGGTGCTGTTCCACTTCCGCCTGAAGGCGAACGGTAGTGACACTCATAACAGTACCCTCAAGTAGTGTGAATACAATGTATTACACTATAGTCATAGTGGATGTGGCAAGCGGGCCCTTTATTGCTAAATTGAGGTCCTTGCCGAACCCAAAGACCCGTATGATCTATGGTTGTGATTCCTTGAGAAGTGGGCCTAGACTGTAGGTTCTTGGGGGCCTCGGAGATTCGTCATGCCCTTGAAAACCACTTCAGTCAGACCTGAAGATGAAACCCAGAAGCGAGCAGGACAACCTGACGCCGAAGCTGCAGAAAGCCCTGAAGATGATAGTAGAGAGGTGGTCAGATGAAAAGTGAGCTATTCGATGAGTTGCTGGCCAGTGCGCAGGAAATGGACGAGATCGTTCATGGCAACGAAGCTGCAACTCGAATAACCGAGCGCCCGGATCCAGAGGTGAAGCTTAACGGGAATAACCGGGACTGCCCCGGGGGCGATTCCTGAGTGCGGATCCCCTGCGAGCCACACAGACACTCCTCGATTACTGGCGATCCAGACTTTCTTGCATAGAGCGAAGCATACTCTCTCCTTGGGTCAGTTGACCTTTACAGCGGGTCGGCAATTCCCAGCCTGTTGTTCCCCACGTGTCACCTGCGCTACGCATACACCTCCCATCTCCGAGGTCTACCCAGGTTCTGTCGGAGGCATCCTGCCAACTGTGAAGCTCGGACTGCCCTGTGTTGCGCAAGCGTTCGCGCCTTGTCCGGGCGTCTCTGATCCGTCCCCTGAGGCCCGGGTGAAACACATTGCCGGGGGATGACTCGCTGGTGTCGGGTAGGGGGTATTGATTGATATCCAGAGCGTGAATGTCGATCCGGGGTTTGTCCGTGGTAACTTCTTCTGTTGATGCCGTGGTTGTGTTTTCAGGGGGTGGGGGCAGCTCTGATGTGATGGGCTCTTCGACCGCCGGGGGCTCATGCTCCGGCGCGGTTTCTGTCGTTGCAGTGTCTGTCACGGCGGTACTGACAGTAATGCTCAGGTTCGGCTCGGGAGCTATCGGTTTCACATCTTTTGGCTGGGGCGTCCATAGTGTCAGCAGAATGGCGTGCACTAGCAGCGAGGCCAGTAAGGTCAACCACAGAGTCTTTCTGGCGCCTTGGCGCGCAGGTTTATCTTCGCTTAAAGTGCCAGCCTGGGTCAGGGAAGCCAGATGCAGAGGGCAAAAATCCTTTACCGGTAGATATTGATCCATATAACGACTTGCATGATGGTCTGTCCTTCACGGACTGGCAGGTGGTGTGAAAGTTCCCCCGAGGGCATAGTGGCGACACGGGGGATCCACGCAAGAGGATCGAACCGTCCTGAAATTCCCGGCCAGTGGATTAACGGCCGGTCAACGGCGGAAGAACATCGCGATAAGCGACAGGACCAGGCTCACCAGAATCATCGTGGTAATGGGAAAGAAGAAGGTATAGCCGGGTCGCTCAATCACAATATCGCCCGGCAACCGGCCCAACGGCAGATGTTTCAACCAAGGCCAGGCCAGAGCGACCAGAATCAACAGAATGCCGATGATCAGTAGAGTGCGTTGCATAGCGCCTCCCGCCTTTAGAGTGAGGATCTGGAAATCTCCTGAAGACAAACTTCTGGCCAGCTATCTCGCCATCAACCGTAGGGTGTTCATAACCAGAGTCGCCCCTTTCTCCTCGGTGACCATTCCTGGTAGTAGGTTAGCGAATGCCCCCAGGTTCAACAGGTGGTTAGAACGTTCTTTGAGGTAGCCTTTCAGCTCGGCATTTAATTCGTCCATGAACTCCACTGCCAGCCGGGGTCGGTACTCCAACACAAACACAATATCTTCGATGTCTTTGTGCGCCACATCGTTGTTGCCTCGCTGCTGCCAAGCATTGAATTTTGTCGCAAGGAAGTACAGAGGAGCAACCACCCGAATATCGGTTTGATTGGGCAAAGTTACCCTGTTAGACGCTTCAAACGCGGCGGGATACCACGGGTTGGCAAACCCGAGTACGTCGGCTTCAGTCGGCATGACATCCACAACGAGTTTTCCACCTTCAGAGTCTAAAGTCCAACGGCAAAGGGGGCCGCCTCCACCAATAGCGTCGTGCATGTCCTCCCTGAATCCTTTCCCACGAATTTTTTCTGCGAACCGGTAATAATCCTGAGTGACGGCAGCTTCAATGACAAAGTCTACGTCCTCGGTCATGCGGGCTTCAGGTTGTGCCGCTTCTTCAACCAACAGAGGGGTGGCGCAACCGCCGACGAACACGACTTCCTCGACAAGTTCTTCAAGAGCGTTGGCGATCACCATAATCATTTCGATGCTTCTAACGGCCATGTTAAGGGTTTCCTTTTTTAATCAATAAGCATGTCGGATAAATGCTTTCTGGCCACTTCTTGCTCCCGATATTTGCCCAGTCTCATTATGTCAATGAGGGCCAGTAGGGCATAGGCTAACTCGTTTCTTTTCGCCAGGTTTATCGCGCTTTTGTGGATGGGGGTAATTTGCTCTCCCCGCTCTGGAGCACCTGCGTCCGCCCATACATACGGCGTCTCCGGGGGGACCATGAGCGACATGCCTTTCATCGGAGGCGCGGACCAGCCGGTCGCCATACCGGGACCTACCCCTACCACTTCTGGGTGGCTATAGTATTTGATGCCGTGAGCAATGAACTCCCTCAGCCCGGTGGTATTGGCTCGATATCGCCCACTCGATGTACCCACATCGCTGACAACCAGCCCAAGGGCTTTCAGGCGTTGGTATGACTGTGAAACCGCCCCCAGAGATAGCCCGAGCCGTTCAGCTATAGCCCGGGAAGTGAGCGTCGAGTCAACCCGCGAAGTAAGGCCAGGTAGCGCTTTGGCTGTCGCCAGATCAATGGCGACTACGATATCTTGGGGTTTGATCTCCACGAAAGGCTCCTCCGCAAAGTGGAGTGTTCATGATACATGAACAATGAACAGCGTAGAACACCTATTGACCTTTACGTCAACAGTGATAAGCAAACAACACGGCGAATGTGTCTGGTACGGACCGCTCACCACCGATAATGAGGCGGAGGCTGTCTTCTATTGCGCTATCAGACCACCGACAGCGGGCAGCCCAATATAGACTGCCCGCACCCTCAGCGTTAGCTATAAGGACGCGGGAGAACCGCAAGAGGTCTCCTGCGCCCCGCGCCTAGCCTATTGGTCCCCCGGAAGCCTGGTGTTGCTGATAAACCCGATGCGCTTACCATCCGGGGACCAACTGGGCACATTGATGGTGCCCTGACCACCGTAGACGTAAGCGATAATCGTCGGCTCGCCGCCCTCGATCGGCATCTGGCGCAGGTAAACGTGGCGGTAGAAGGGGTGGTCCGCCGAGTCCACGTCATCGTGGTAGGACAGAAACACCAGGCTTTTACCGTCGGGCGAGACGTGCGGAAACCAGTCGTTGTACCGATCGAAGGTCAACTGCTCCTGATTGGACCCGTCCGCGTTCATTCGCCACAGTTGCATGGTACCGGTGCGGTTGGAGTTGAAGTAAATGTGTTGTCCATCCGGGCTGTACTCCGGGCCGTCGTCCAGCGTTGCCGTGTCGGTCAGTTGGGTTTCCTCGCCGGTGGCAATATCGACGGTATAGATGTCGTACTTGTCCTTTCGGTGACCGGTAAACACCAGTGTCTTGTCGTCCGGTGAATAACCGTGCAGGTACGAATGCCCAACGCCTTTTTGTGTGATCTGTCGGGGCTGGTCACTGCCGGTTAGAGGCAGCGTATAGATCGTTGATCGCCCGTCTTCGGAGTCGGCGTGATGGCTGATGGCAATCTCCTTGCCGCTCCAGGACAGCACATGGTCGTTGTTGTTCTGATCGGCAAAGCCGGTGTTCAGTTCGCTGATCTCGCCGGTTTCCAGATCGTACTTGTAAAGCAGCCCCTCGGAATTGTAGATCAGATACTGACTGTCGTGGGTCCAGTTGGGCGCCTGCAGGGAAACCGGTGAGCGGTGCAGAATACGCCGATTCCCGGTCTCCATGTCCATCACTTCGAGGTTGCTACCGATGTAATCCTGATAAGGCACAAAGTCATCCGCTGCGGGCCGGATAATACGAACATTGGATACCTGTGCACTTTCGATTTCATCGGCGTCGTGGGCGGACATTGCTAGCCCCACATAGACCTCATCGGAAAAATCCAGATGGGACACCTGGGTGACCTGGAAGGGCTCCCCGAACTTTGCCGCAGACATGATGAATGTATCGCCCCGGCGCTCCAGCTGAATCACCTCAGGCCCTTGAACCTTCAGACGGTATTCCTCGGTTTGCGCCCCTTTGGCGGAGCGGAACTGTAGCGACGTCAGGCCATCGCCATGCACCGTGGCGTGGACATTGGCCGAGCCCGAGTCAAGACTCTCGCGCACGTGCCAGCCCACCTTTCGGTGTGGGTCCACCCCCTCGCCGATAAACGCCACTTGGGCGCGCACGATGAAGTCTCCCTCCATCTGATTCCACGCGTAGTGCAGCTCGTCCTGATCGGACCACATATTGGCACCCGAACCGGAGATGACGTAATGCTGGCTGTCTGGTGCGTATTCCAGGCCGCCAGCATGCTTCACCGGACCGATATCAGTGTGGTGTTCGAATTGGCCGACGGGTTCAGCCGCCGCGTTCAGGCTCCAGAACATAAGCATTGCCGAGATAGTTAGGGGAAGGAGTGAGGATTGACCGTTAGTTTTTCTCATTCAAGAGTCTCCATTGCCTTTTATTGTTTGTATCAGGTCGCTGGATAGCCCCCGAAACGTAGCGATGACGTTTTGGCGCCCAACGAACGTAAAAGCCTACCACGGATCTTGAATAGGCGCTCTCGGCGCGTAGGGTCTATCCTACTCCGTACGCCCCGGCAAATAGATTGACGCTCGATCAACGCAGGAAGACGCCCTTAGTGGCTTATCGTCTTGCCCGACATTCATTCGTCGCACTTGAAAACCTGTTTTTAAGCTATCGGTTCGGGTCGCTCGATCAGTAATTTCTATGGTTATCCTGTCGATATCACCGGCCGGGCATCGACCAGTCAGTGAACGACCCATCTTATGATCCCAAGGAGACAACCATGCCCAACCGACACGGCGAATTTATCTGGTACGAACTGCTCACCACCGACAGCAATGCGGCGCTCGCCTTCTATGGCGCCATTCTGGGCTGGCAGGCCACCGACAGCGGGCAGCCCAATATGGACTACCGCATTCTCAGCATCCAGGATGATGACACGGGAGAACCCCGAGAGGTCGGCGGCCTGATGCAACTGACCGAAGAGATGTGCCAGGGCGGCGCCAAGCCCATGTGGCTGGGCTATATCGCCGTGGAGGATGTCGACCAGGCGGTGGCCAACATCACCGAGATGGGCGGCAGTGTGCAGATGCCCCCGACCGATATTCCCGACGTCGGCCGATTGGCCATGGTCAGCGACCCGCAAGGCACCCCCTTTTATGTCATGAAGGGCAGCAGCGATGAAGTCAGCCTGGCTTTCGCCTTCGACAAACCCCGTGTGGGACACTGTGCCTGGAATGAACTGATTACCACTGACCCGGACGCCGCCAAGGCCTTCTACTTCAAGGCGTTTGGCTGGACCAAAGACGGCGAAATGGACATGGGCCCAATGGGCTCGTACGAATTCATCCGCCACAACGGGGTGATTGGCGCCATTATGCCCAAACCGGAGGATATGCCCGCACCGATGTGGCATTACTACTTCCGTTGCGCCGACATTGACCTCGCCTGTAAGGCTGTCACGGACAACGGCGGACAGATCACGCTCGGGCCCGAAGAAATTCCCGGTGGAGAATTCATGGTCAAAGGGGTCGATCCACAGGGAGCCATGTTCTCGCTGGTGGGCGCAAGAAAATAGCTGACACAATAGGAGCCGATATGACCAACTTCATTACCTGCCTGTGGTTCGACTACGGCGAAGCCCGCAAGGCGGCCGAGTTCTATGCCGCCACCTTTCCCGACAGCTCTGTCGACCGGGTCAACACCGCCCCCGGTGACTTTCCCGGCGGTCAGGAAGGGACTGAGCTGACCGTCGAATTCACGGTGCTCGGCCGGCCTTTCCTCGGCCTTAACGGTGGTCCGAATGTAACGCCCAATGAGTCCGTCAGCTTCATGGTGGTCACCGAAAACCAGAAAGAGACGGACCACTACTGGAACACCATCATCGCCAATGGCGGCGAGGAGGTCGATTGTGGCTGGTGTAAGGACCGGTGGGGCTTTGCATGGCAGATCACGCCGCAGCGGCTGCTTGACTTGATATCGAGTGATGACCGGGCCGAGGCGCAGCGCGCTTTCGAAGCGATGATGACGATGAAGAAGATCGATATCGCTGCCCTCGACGCAGCGGTGACCGACCTCTCCTTATCGAGGAGTGGTGTTCGGTCATCGCCGGAAGAACATTGCGATAAGCGACAGTGCCAGGCTCACCAGGATCATCGTGGTAATGGGGAAGAAAAATTTATAGCCGGGTCGCTCAATCACAATATCGCCGGGCAACCGGCCCAACAGTAGGTGTTTCAACCAGGGCCAGGCCAGAGCGACCAGAATCAACAGAATACCGATGATCAATAACGTGCGCTGCATGGAGCCTCCCACTTAAGAGTGTAACGTAAGAAGCCAGGCAACTTCCTGCGGGGCGGCTGGCTGCTCAGGTGTGGGGTCGACAGATGACTTTGGGGCCGACCTCCCTATAGAAGATGTATACTTTACTTGGGCACTTGGTGATCTAACGCTTGGCTGAACTATGCCATCTTACGGTGTCACCTTTGAGCCATTTGTTGGCGCATTCTTGTGACGGTATATTCTTCCGCCCATCTGAAGAGCGATAATAAACGGGCTTGATACTAGGAAGTAGAGAAAGTATTCGCGTAAGTCATCATAGTGGCTCATATCCATTATCAGCAACATGCCCGACCCCAGTAGAGCCCCTGCCAACGGAGTGCTGTAAAACATACTTGTGGCAACTATAGACGGATATCGGGCCAACTCGGCTGACAAAGCCAAATCATCAACGGTCGTTAGGATAGAAAACGCACGACTTGCCGCAAAGCACGCCACGAGCCCTGCGCCGATGTACATGATGAGAAGCGCTATCCTTAGAGAGTCTAGAGATGTAAATTCTAGAGCTAGCAGAGGAACGGCGGGAAGCGCATCTCCTTGGTAGTGCACTGACAGATACTGGACGAGAGCTGCCACTGACAGTCCTGCAAAGACTGACCTTTGCGCAACCTTCATACACTCCCGAAAATTCTGTATCCGAATCTCTGTAATCTGATCCACGTGTACCTCGGTCTTACGCGCTAGTGCCATCAATATCGTTCACCCTCGGGGCTATACTATGCTTAGCTACTTCCGTCGCCGTTCAAGCTTGACACCAAGCATCTTAACCGGTTACACCTAACCTTTGCTTTGCAGGTATTCCTTTCTGTACTCAATCCCCGTACCTAAAAATGCAATAATGGAAAAAAAGTAATACACAACCAAGAATGCTTTCATAGAGGTGGACCTGTTCTCTTCAGACTCTCTCTCAAAATCGACTGTAGAGCTTAGCCCCAAATCCTGATACATTCCTTTATCGCAGTCGTGGATCGATGCTTTTTGTCCATATTCAGTACATGCTATGTTCTTTATGTCATAATATAGATGTTCGACCACATTAAAGATCTTCTTGCGTTCGTAGCTTTCTTCTTCGCTCGAATGGTAACTGACTTGGTGCTGAAAAATAGGGATTAAAACTAGCATCCCATACAAACCAATTAGTTGAATAAATCTATGTGCTTTCACGTTGTTCCTTTAATTTACAATGTTGGTTGTATGGCTTGGCATCAGCGTAAAGGGCCGGTTTGGAGCGCTAGCGGAAAATCGGTTCCGTTTGCGCATTGGTTAGGCGAATTTGACTAAAAATGCTAAATGAAAGAGCGATGTCAATCTCTGTTTCCGTAACGTCGCATAATGGAATCAGCCAAATGGGTTCCTGCCCCCACCAATCTCGCTAGTACCCGAATCTGTTCTTTGCAATGTGGATCGGTAGAAGGCTCAGGATAATTCATAGTGTGATCAATCTCTCCCCACACCTCTTCTAAGAGCGTCCGAATCTGCACTTCGCATGTGGCGTGACTTCTAGAATTTGGTCTCAAAACATAATGAATGCTTGTGTAGTAGCTTTCCTTAAGCTCACGCCTCAAGCCTAAGGATTCAAAATACTTCCCCGAGTCAGGATCCCATGTGTATGCCTTTGGGTCCTCGTACAAGGTAAATTCTTCATCTTCGATCTTTTCCATTATTGCACGATGAATATGTTCAAACTCCGAAATATGAAGGTGAAGGATTCGAATGCCTGCTATATCGGTTACTCGGGTAAAAACATTATCTCTATTTATTATCCCTTTCCGTTCTTCGTCCGGTAGTTCTTCATCCTCTTTATTCTTACGGTCTATTTTATCGAGCAAATGATCTACATCCTTTATTCGGTGACGAACCGAATGGACGTACTTAGATAAGCTTCGGCTCTCGAAAAAATTCTTGACGTGTTTCTGAAATAGCTCGAAAGCCTCTAGGTTTTCATCGTAGACTTCAATAATTTCCCTATGCTTTAATCGTATATCCTCGGTAGCCATTAATCCTCCACCCCTTCGACCCGGCTCATAAGCTCATCTGCGAAAGCATGATATGCGCTCTGTTTAGCGGTATACATACCACGATTTCCTAAAATCGTACTCCTATCTTCCGGTTCAAGGTTGGGCAGACCCGGCACGTTCCACATCGGTGTCCGGTATTTCTGTGCCATAGATGGCAACGTATTATGCGAATGCATAACAGATGTTCCGCCTATAGGTTCTGATATAACCCCTTCGGCAAGGTGCGCATAACAGTCTTTAGGTATTTTCTCTTGGATCACGCTTGGCAACTTACTTGCGTACGCGTAATGCGCAGTAGCTAAGTCATATTCATTTTGCCCGGCGTATCGACGCGCGTTGTAGATAGTGTATCCCAGTAATTTTACGAAATGATCAGGGAAAGCGCTTCGCTTCTTGTCGGATAAAAGGCTATACATTACGTTAAACTGTGATTTCCATGTTTTTAGCGCCATTCCGATATTAGTAAGACCGAAAGTAGAAAACATATCTGGCATACAAGGAACAAAAAAGCCCGTAGACGTAGAAATAATAACGCGATTCATCATTCCTAAGCTTGGCGACGTATCCAGTATTGCAACGTCATAACCATGTTTCTCACCAGCATCCAAGCATAAGCGCCGTATACCAGTCAAAAGGCGCAAGGCTTGAGGATCTCCCATGAAGGCATCGCTCCAAGATTTAGCGAGTTTGTCTTCAAAGGTATGAAGGCTTAAGCGGCCGGGAATCAGGCCAAGGCTAGGTGCCGCGTTATACACTTTGCCAAGTTCAAATGATTCAAAAACGCCATCCTCTATTGGCTTTAAATGACAATGTACTGATCTAGGTGTCGAGAGAAATTCTGAGAAGCTGGCTTGGGTTTCATCCAGAGCGGCTTGAAAATCCTCAATAAAAGGTTCCTCTTCTGTCCACAATTCTTCTAATTTTTCCGCGGACATACACTGTAATGTTAGATTCGACTGAGGATCAAGATCTACCATTAGGGTCTTTATACCCTTTTCAGCTAAAGCATGAGCCAAATGGAAACTAAGTGTCGATTTCCCAACGCCACCTTTATTGTTGAATACCGATATTATCTTCAAAACTTACTCCCATAAGTTCTATTCGAATGAGTGTTGTGTCACCTCATTTTTTGATGCAAACGCACGCCTAGCGCCCGGATCCAGAGTCGGTTTGGAGCCGCGAAGCGACGGAAAACGGTTGCCGCGCAGCCAATTGTTAGCTCTTATCCCTTCTGTCGATCATAAGAGAACTTGGAGCAAACGTCTCGCAAAAGACTTCTGCACCAAACTTGATCGCCAATGCGGCCGCGCTTGCGGCGACCATTGCTACAGTAATGCTCGCGGAGTTAAATGCTGCCACTATGGCTCCGGCGATATACTTCTTATCATAAACAACAGATAACCCTTGATTCCACGCTTTGTAAATATCACTATCAGGACTGCATACAGCTCTCCAGGCAACTCGCTTCAATGCAGAATTTGCACGTTTCCCAAGAGCCTCTTTGTTTTCCTCAGTTATCGGAGGTGGAAGCATTCTCCTGTCGGGGCCTGGAAGCCGTAAGGTGTAGGTATTTCTTACATCCCTAAGCAAATCAACTGATCGTTGCGGAACTGCCCGACCCATTTCAAGATATATTTGGTTTTCGGATTTGGTCATCACAAGCTGAACTGACTGGTGATCAACTTCATCCAGATCGAGCTTCGCTGATGACTCCTCCTTCAAACCCGCTAAGATACTTTCCTCTTCTAGCCTCTCAATTAAGCGCCTGTGAAACTGCTCCCTTCTATCTGGCGACTTAATGTTGTTAATGTTCTTTACGGCTCTGACAATCATGTCCCGCGCCTTCTCCAAGTTGCCCTCTCGCAGATAGCAAATTGCCAGCAGCGAGATCGCTTCAAGATTTAGCCGTGTTCTCGAACTGCTTTTTTGTATTGTTCCCTCAAATCCCATCTTGGCGAACGTCAAACTGCCGGCTTCCAACGCAGTCTCATAAAGCCAGTTTTTAGCTTGTAGAATTCGGGTTTCATGACCAGTAGGCCGCAATAGTTCTTGAATTTGGGATGTTATCCTCTTGGCTCGATTCAGATCAGCAGCTCCCACACACGACCTGAGCTGCGGCTCGAGTTTCGCCAGCCTTTCTTTCTGTGCTCTTGATAGCGGTTGATTTTCAGTCATAAATTAAAGATATCTATGAGAGGAGCTGATGACTCAAACACCGGAGCAGCTTTGAGTTGTTAGGTGCTGATTCATCGCAATATTGTTTTAAGGTGGGCCTCGCCATCTTTTGACACTCTCATAAATATTAACTTTCCGACCTTTCTTGTTTGGAACGTCAGCTTCTTCGTCGAAAGCCTTTTAATGTTGGTCGATGGATTAGCTATTTTTATTCCATGATCTTTCAAACAGTTGCTTACTTCAATTGTTTTAAAGTCGTTTGTTGATGACTTTGCTTGTACATAAAATGATGCGACAAGAGCCTTTTGCTGGTCGTTGATGTCGTCACGAAACTTGTGCATCCATTCGCCAAAGCTATCTGGTACAGTCAGGCTCTGCGGCAATGAACCATTTGTAGTAGCATCTGCTGAACCTGTTTCATTATCTTCGACTACTCCATCCTCGCCAGGCATACTGTCGGTTTCATTTTCGGAAGACGCTTGATTAAAAAGTTCGATGATAGCTTCAAGTTTATCAACTTGTCGATCTACAAAATCTTCGCTACCCTCTAGCTCAATGATCCCTTCCTGAAGATTTATTTTTACTTTAGCGGTCATTATTTCGCTCCTTTATTGAATTAATCCTGACTTATATAGCAACTCTTCGATCGCGGCCCGATAATCGAGCACAATGTTTCGAATATCTGATTTTTTAGTGTTGTAATGGATCTTGTGAGCTGAAAAATTACCAATCTTCCTGAATTGATCGAGGTAATCCCTTGTGTTTCTTGATAGAGAAAGAGTGCTGTTAGTCAATGCATTGCCGACTATGGTGTTCAGGTTCTTGTATTCGTTGTCTGGATCCTTGAGATCGGACCCGATTCCTAGCTTTTCATAGGAAAGGATTAGCATTATTTCAAGGAGCCTCCTCATTAGAACAGCTGTACCATCAAAAATGTTGTTCTCATAAGATGCGTTGATTTGTCTGCAAAGGGGCTCGATATAACCACGAGTCACTGAATAAAGTGACTTCGATATTTTTGGATTAATGGTTTCAATTACTTTGTCATCTTCTTGAAACTGAGGAAATTCCTTCTCAAGCGACTTTTGAAGATTTTCGTGCAGCTTATAGGAGTATTTTACGGGCCCTTTAACAAAGTTTTTCGATGCTAAAAGCTTCCTTTTCAATCTACTTTTATTTGGCTTTGCCAAACTTAAGCTATCAAGCCAGCCGCACACATCTGCGATCGTAAAATAATTCACCTCTGAAACTTTCGAGTGATAGAACCCCAAGAGCTCAACCCTATCAATCTCTTTTAGGTCTATAAATCCCCTTGTACTTGAAAATTTTTCAGTGTTCATGCAGTCCTACTATCAATTAACGCCCCACATATAGTGCGGCAGCAACATAGCGAGGAGCGAGCGAAGTGTAGGACGCCCCAGGCACGCAGTTGCGACATAATGTGTTTGTTATGCTTGATTTATGGTAAACGATTTTTAAGATCATCAACTTCCCGCCTTAAACGATGTACTTCGTCTTGGAGCGCGTACATAGCCTCAGCCATATTGTAAAGGCCATTGTAGTGATTGAATTTTTCAGGCTGTGCCTGAGGATCGCCAAATAACTGGATATTCTCGCCGAAGCACTTCTTGGCTGTATCGAAGCTCACCGTCTTTCTCCTTTAGAATTTGAAATGGCCTTGAAATATAGCGCCTGTAGCTGCGGCGAGTTGCGAGCGCAGCGAGTAATTTTTTTGACAGCCTACATTTGTTAGAGTAATTACTTGAATACCACACTTACCAAATCTTCGATAAAACTACTTACTTTCTTGGGGCCAGCTTTGTATTTTCCAGGATGGCCGCACTTATTCCTGAGGTTCAAGCAGTCCTCCAGCACAGAGCGCTGATTTTTATCAAATAACCCTAACTCTTGAGATACCAAGAGGAGCGTTGACTCCTTTACCAGAACGAGATCATCAAGTTTTTTGATTGGCTTCGCCTTTGGGTCAAACTTAGCTAAAGCAGTGTTGACGCTTCCCGCCCCACACGCAAATACATCGTCTCTGATTTTTTTAACCGCTCCAGACCATAAAAATACGACTGATGCCCTGATGGCATTTACTTGCAGACATTTAACCGCTTCATTCAAGTAGTCGCATACATCTTTATCACCTATGGTTGAAATTAACTCATCAAGGGAAGCGACGTCATTTTCAATTTCTATATCATGTGCAGGAAGTTCCAGTAGCTCTCTGACATAAGATTCACCCGTACTTGTAAGTGCCCATAGGAAGCGCTTTCCATCTTTGCCTATAGTGTCTACGTAGGGCGCGGATTGTGCTAAAGTTGCCGCCAAGTTCAGCTGCGCCGCCCGCGGAATCTTCGCCCGTTTAAGTAGCGCTCTTAGCCCCTCCACCGTAAGTGATTCAGCCTCTTGATATCTTTGACTGAAATACATGGCAGCAAGACAAATATCCTTTGTGCTCTTTTTTTTTACTGGGTTTAGAAATTCTACTATCGTCACGAATTAATCCTTTGGTATAGTCTTATTGCCTTTGGTGACGGCATAGGTTTCCTTAAGATAAATTTCACCGCTAACTGTTGGCTTCCACGCCTTCCCCTGTTGAGTAAAGAGACTTTTACCTTTGTCTTTAGCGGTTCTCATTGTGTTATCTGGGCGTGCCGGAATTACCAAGCCACAGGCATCCGATAATTCCTTTATTTCTTTGGCTTGTATCGGATGTGCGCCATATTGGGAATACATCCAAGCCGCGAGCAGCATAACATTGTCCTTTGGCTTCCCATGCTCGAAGCTACCAATGAAAGAGCTGAGATCGCTTGTGTCAGCTTTTTCTCTACCTGATCTATCTTTTTGCCCAGTAGAACTATCTTCATGCTTGTGTTTCTGGCTGGGTTGAGAATCAAAGTAGTAGGGCACCATTATCTCAAATGCAGCGCTTCGTATCGCCGGATCTAACTTTTCTATGACCTCATTCATTTCCAGCAATTTCGATTGAACTTCTGTTATGTTTTTCTTGTTCATCTTATAATTCTCCATTGGTTTCCTGTAAAACCTCTAACATTGGTGTATCTCAAACCGATAAAAACTCTCGAACGATATCGTAAGGTACTTACATATCGGCTTTTCAGATTGATCTGGCGCATTTTTCTTCGAATGTATATGCGCATGCTCGATATCATTCCGCGAGGTGCGTGATATCCTTCCACTCGAATCAGGTAACTAGTTGTTTCTGCGGAAATTTTTCTGAGGAGGGGCTACAAACGAGCAATCCCTCGCCGCAATTCGCGCACTTGATAAGAAAGCCGACCGGGCCGGCTGACATCCTATGTCGTAAATTGCCACATAATATGCGGACTGACAACCCTAAATTTTACGTCGCCAAGCTTGCAGGCGAAGGCTGTTTATTGTTTACGCTTCAGACGCCGGCGGACAATGAAAACTCTGCGCAATCTTATCCCCCTCCATCGAGTGCAAATGCACATCAAACCCCCACAGCCGGTGCACATGCCTAAGCACCTCCTCGGCCGAGTTATCCAGCGGCTTGCGGGAGTGCCGCGTGTGGTGCAGGGTCAGTGAGCGGTCGCCCCGGATATCCACGCTGTGCACCTGAATGTTAGGCTCGCGGTTGCCCAGGTTGTAAAGGCCCGCGAGGGACTGGCGTACGGCGCGGTAGCCTTCTTCGTCGTGGATGGCGTTGACTTCGATGTGGGGTTCGCGGTCGTCGTCTACCACGGTAAAGAGTTTCAGGTCTCGGATGATTTTGGGCGATAGGAATTGCAGGATGAAGCTCTCATCTTTGAAGTTGCGCATGGCGAAGTGCAGGGTTTCATTCCAGTCGCTGCCGGCGATGTCCGGGAACCAGTAGCGGTCTTCCTCGGTGGGGCGCTCGCAGATGCGGCGGATGTCCATCATCATGTTGAACCCCAGGGTGTAGGGGTTGATGCCGCTGTAGTGGGGGCTGTCGTAGGGCGGCTGGTAAATCACGCTGGAGTGGGACTGCAGGAACTCCATCATGAAGGCGTCGGTGACCAGGCCCCGGTCATACATCTCGTTGAGCAGGGTGTAGTGCCAGAAGCAGGCCCAGCCTTCATTCATCACCTGAGTCTGCCGCTGGGGGTAGAAGTACTGCGCGATTTTGCGCACGATGCGCACCACTTCGCGCTGCCAGGGTTCCAGCAGGGGGGCGTTTTTCTCGATGAAGTACAGCAGGTTTTCCTGGGGTTCGCTGGGGTAGCGCTGTTTCGGGGCGGGGTCTTCCGCTTCCGGGGTCATCCGGGGGATGGTTCGCCACAGGTCGTTCACCTGCCGCTGCAGGTATTCTTCGCGCTCCTTCTGCCGCTCCCGTTCGTCCCAGGCGGAGATGGGGGAGGGGCGTTTGTAGCGGTCCACGCCGTAGTTCATCAGGGCGTGGCAGGAATCCAGGGTTTCTTCCACCGCACTGATGCCGTAGCGCTCTTCGCACTGGGCGATGTAGTTCTTGGCAAACACCAGGTAGTCGATGATGGAGCTGGCGTCGGTCCAGGTGCGGAACAGGTAGTTGCCTTTGAAGAAGGAGTTGTGGCCGTAGCAGGCGTGGGCGATCACCAGGGCCTGCATGGTGATGGTGTTCTCCTCCATCAGGTAGGCGATGCAGGGGTTGGAGTTGATCACGATTTCGTAGGCCAGCCCCATCTGCCCCCGGGTGTAGGCGTTCTCCACAGAAAGAAACTGTTTGCCGTAGGACCAGTGGTGGTAGCCCAGAGGCATGCCGGCGGCGGAGTAGGCGTCCATCATCTGTTCGGAGCTGATGATCTCGATCTGGTTGGGGTAGGTGTCCAGCCCGAACTCTTTGGCAATGCCGGCGATGGCCCGGTCGTATTCCTCGACCAGCTCGAAGGTCCAGTCGGCGCCGGTGGATATGGGTTTGCGCTCACTCATGACTTAACCCGCCTGCCGGTGCGTGTCTTTATGGAACAGCTCGCGAAACACCGGGTAGATGTCGCGCACGTCGGTGATCTGTTCCATGGCGAAGATGTGCGGGAAGCGCTCCTGCACTTCCTCGTACTCGTGCCAGAGCGCCTGATGCTCCCGCTGGGTGATTTCGATGTAGGAGAAGTACTGCACGTGGGGCAGTATGTCTTCACACAGCACCTGTTGGCACACGCTGGAGTCTTCGTTCCAGTTATCCCCGTCCGAGGCCTGGGCGCCGTAGATGTTCCACTCGTTGGTGGGGTAACGCGCTTCCATGATGCTGTGCATCAGTTTCAGGGCGCTGGAGACGATGGTGCCGCCGGTTTCCCGGGAATAGAAAAACTCTTCCTCGTCCACTTCCTTGGCGCTGGTGTGATGGCGAATGAACACCACTTCGGTGTGCTCGTAGTTGCGCTGCAGAAACAGGTACAGCAGGATGAAAAAGCGCTTGGCCATGTCCTTGGTGGACTGGGTCATGGAGCCGGACACGTCCATCAGGCAGAACATCACCGCTTTGCTGCGCGGTATCGGGTGTTTGACGTGCAGGTTGTATTTCAGGTCGAAGGTGTCCAGCCAGGGAATGCGCTTGATTTTCGCCTCCAGCTCGACAATTTCCTCTTCCAGGCTTTTGACCTTGCGCGCGTCGTAAAGAATGTCCTGTTTGGCCTGTTCCTCTTCGAGCTGGGCTTTCAGTTCTTTCAGGCGGCGGCGCTTTTTGGCGGTCAGGGCGATGCGCCGGGCGTGGGCGGAGCGCATGGAGCGCACCACGTTCAGTTGCCCCGGGTTGCCCTCGTTGCTGATGCCGGCCCGGTGGCGTTGAAAGTCGGTGTCGCCGATCAACTGGCGTTTGACCAGGTTGGGCAGGGCCAGGTCGTCAAACATGAAATCCAGAAACTCGCTCTGGGATATCTGAAAAACAAATTCGTCTTCGCCCTCTCCGGAGTCACTGGCTCCAGAGCCGCTGCCGCCTCCGCCGCCGCTGGGCGGGCGGGCAATGCGATCGCCCCGGGTGAATTCCTTGTTGCCGGGCAGCACGTTTTCCCGGTGGCCGCCCTGGCCGTGGTGGAATACCGGTTCGTGAATGTCCCGGGTGGGAATGCTGATTTTCTCGCCCTGCTCGATATCGGTAATGGAGCGACGGCTGACCGCACCGGACACGGCTTTTTTGATGTGCTCTTTATAGCGACGCAGGAAGCGCTGCCGGTTGACGGCACTTTTGTTTTTGGCGTTCAGGCGACGGTCGACAATATGACTCATACGCTAACCTCGAAAAACCACCCTCGGCACCCCGGGTGGGGTGCCGGCTTTACTGGGACTTACGGACCCGCAGATACCACTCCGACAGCAGCCGGACCTGCTTCTCCGTATAACCGCGCTCGATCATGCGCGCCACAAAGTCCTGGTGTTTTTTCTGGTCCGCGGCGGAAGCCTTGGCATTGAAGGAAATGACGGGCAACAGGTCCTCGGTGTTGGAGAACATTTTCTGCTCGATCACCGAGCGCAACTTCTCGTAGCTGTTCCAGGCCGGGTTGCGGCCGTTGTTGTTGGCCCGGGCGCGCAGCACGAAGTTGACGATCTCGTTGCGGAAGTCCTTGGGGTTGCTGATGCCCGCCGGCTTCTCGATTTTTTCCAGCTCCTGGTTGAGGGCGCCCCGGTCGAGAATTTCCCCGGTGTCCGGGTCCCTATATTCCTGATCCTGAATCCAGAAGTCGGCGAAGGTGACGTAGCGGTCGAAAATGTTCTGCCCGTACTCGGTGTAGGACTCCAGGTAGGCGGTCTGGATTTCCTTGCCGATAAAGTCCACGTAGCGCGGCGCCAGGTATTCCTTGATAAAGCCCAGGTAGCGCTCGCGGGTTTCCGCGGGGAACTGCTCGCGCTCGATCTGCTGCTCCAGTACATAGAGCAGGTGCACCGGGTTGGCGGCCACTTCAGTGGGGTCGAAGTTGAACACCTTGGACAGAATCTTGAACGCGAACCGGGTGGACAACCCGGTCATGCCTTCGTCCACGCCGGCGGCGTCCCGGTATTCCTGGATGGACTTGGCTTTCGGGTCGGTGTCTTTGAGGCTCTCGCCGTCGTAGATGCGCATCTTCGAATAGATGTTGGAGTTTTCCGGCTCCTTCAGGCGCGAGAGCACCACAAACTTGGCCAGCATGCGCAGGGTGTCCGGGGCGCAGTGTGCGTTGTTCAGGGAGCTGTTTTCCAGCAGCTTCTCGTAGATTTTCACTTCCTCGGACACGCGCAGGCAGTAGGGCACCTTGACGATGTACACCCGGTCCAGAAAGGCCTCGTTGTTCTTGTTGTTTTTGAACGCCTGCCACTCGGATTCGTTGGAGTGGGCGAGAATAATGCCCTCGAAGGGAATGGCGCTCAAACCCTCGGTGCTGTTGTAGTTGCCCTCCTGGGTGGCGGTCAGCAGCGGGTGCAGCACCTTGATCGGCGCCTTGAACATTTCCACAAATTCCATCAGCCCCTGGTTGGCCCGGCACAGGCCGCCGGAGAAGCTGTAGGCGTCCGGGTCGTTCTGGGGGTAGTCCTCCAGCTTGCGGATATCCACCTTGCCCACCAGGGAGGAAATGTCCTGGTTGTTTTCATCGCCGGGCTCGGTTTTGGAGACGGCAATCTGGTCGAGAATCGACGGGAAGACTTTCACCACCTTGAACTGGCTGATGTCGCCCTCGTACTCGTGCAGGCGCTTGACCGCCCAAGGGGACATGATGGTTTTCAAGTAGCGCTGGGGAATGCCGTAGTCTTCCTCCAGAATCTGGCCGTCTTCGTCGGGGTTAAATAACCCCAGCGGCGATTCGAACACCGGGGAGCCTTTGAGGCAGTAGATGGGCATCTGTTGCATCAGCGCTTTGAGCTTTTCGGCCAGGGAGGACTTGCCGCCCCCGACCGGGCCGAGCAGGTACAGAATCTGTTTCTTTTCCTCCAGCCCCTGGGCGGCGTGTTTGAAGAAGGAGACGATCTGCTCGATGCACTCCTCCATGCCGTAAAAGTCGCCGAAGGCCTTGTAGCGCTTGATGACTTTATTGGAAAAAATCCGGCTCAGCCGGGGGTCCAGAGAGGTGTCCACCAGTTCGGGTTCGCCGATGGCCATCAGCATCCGTTCGGCGGCGGTGGCGTAAACGCTGCGGTCCTGTTTGCACAGGTCCAGGTACTCCTGAATGCTCAACTCTTCCTGTTGGGTTGAAATGTAACGTTCGCGGTAATGGTTGAAAATCGTCATCGATCCACCCCTGCGTTAAATGCTTTGCAGTCAGTCGCTAACCACTGTCACTGATAAGCATAGTCCGAAAACCGTCATCCGGGCAGCGTCTTTACATGGAAATTTTTGACGCATTCGGCCTTTTCCATGAAAAGCCATGGAAAAACAGTGCCAAGCCTGCCGGTATGAATCTGTTGCATGTTGATGTCAGGAAAAGGTCGTTTTTCTGGCTCTGCTTTGACTCGGATAAACCGCGTCAGGTTCCGGTATATACGTGCTGAAAGCGCCTTTGGAACACCGGAATGTGCCATAATGCAGCCAGCTTTCCGGGGTGTGACGCCGCGCTCCCGGCCCCTTGAAAATGACCGAACAAGAAGGACTTAAGTATGCACTCACCCTCAACAGACCGCAGCGCCCGCCCGGACATTCTGGTGACCGGCGGGGCGGGGTACATCGGCAGCCACGTGTGTGTGGAATTGGTGAAGGCCGGCTACCGCCCGGTGGTGGTGGACAACCTGAGCAACAGCAAGCGCGAGGTCATCGACCGGGTGGCGAGCATCTGCGGCGAGGCGCCGGTATTTTACGAGCTGGACCTGAACGACCGGCCCGCCCTGGAGGCGGTGTTCGAGAAGCACGCTTTTGGTGCGGTGATGCACTTTGCCGGGCTCAAGGCGGTGGGCGAGTCCAGCCAGATTCCCTTGACCTATTACCGCGAGAACGTCGGTGGCACCCTGACCCTGTGTGAGGTGATGGAAGCCTACGGTCAGGGCAACCTGATTTTCAGCTCCTCCGCCACGGTATACGGCGACCCGGTGTCAGTGCCCATTGACGAGAGCTTCGCCACCAGCGCCACCAACCCCTACGGGCGCAGCAAGCTGATCATCGAGGAAATCCTGCGGGACGTGGCAGCGGCGCCGGAGGAACACCGCAAGGCGCCCTGGAATATCACCCTGTTGCGCTACTTTAACCCCGTAGGCGCCCACGAAAGCGGCCAGATCGGCGAAGATCCCGCCGGAATCCCCAATAACCTGCTGCCTTATGTGGCCCAGGTGGCCATCGGCAAGCTCAAGGAGCTGAGTGTGTTTGGCGATGATTACGACACCGTGGATGGCACCGGGGTGCGCGATTATATCCATGTGGTGGACCTGGCCAAGGGCCATGTGGCGGCGCTGGAAGCCCTGGATAAAGCCGGGCCCGGCTGCCGGGCCTATAACCTGGGCACCGGGGTGGGCTATTCGGTATTGCAGATGGTCGAGGCGTTTGAGAAGGCCAGCGGCCGGAAGGTGCCGTACCGCATCGCGCCGCGCCGGCCCGGGGATATCGCCAGTTGTTACGCCAATGCGGATTTGGCCAAGCGCGAGTTGGGTTGGCAGGCGGAGTTCGGGTTGGAGCGGATGATGGTGGATGCGTGGCGGTGGCAGTCGCAGAATCCCAACGGGTATTGAGGTTTTGGGGGTTGCGTCGGGGGGTTGGGTTACGGCGGATGCGCTTCGCTTATCCGCCCTACGCGGACTCCGTGCTATCCGTATCCAATCGTTGCCGCATCCACCATAACGAATCGTTAAAACAACGGGGGTGTTAATGGATTTCGTCTGGTTATTGTTGGGATTGGCCCTGCTAACCGGCGGTGGCGACACCCTGGTACGCGGCGCTGTGGCCCTGGCAACCCGCTGGGGCGTGTCGCCACTACTGGCCGGGTTGGTGATCGTCGGTTTCGGCACCTCCTCCCCGGAGCTGGTGGTATCCCTGCAGGCCGCTTTGGAAAACACCCCGGATATCGCTCTGGGCAACGTGATCGGCAGCAATATTGCCAATATCCTGCTGATTCTGGGCCTCTGTGGGTTGGTACTGCCCCTGACCGTGCACACCAATGCCCTCAACCGGGACGGCCTGGCGATGGTGGCGGCGACGGTGTTCGCGTTGCTGATCATGCGCGACGGCGCTCTGGGATTTACCGATGGGGTGATGTTTCTGGTGGCGTTGGCCGTGTACCTTATCTGGTCTTATCGCACCGAGCGGGTGGACCCCCTTGGGCCTGAAGCGGAGCTGCACAAAGCCGAGGCCGCCTCAGTCACCCATCGCCCCCAGGCGCTCTGGTTGTCCGTCGCCATGACTCTGGGTGGCCTGGTGCTGCTGATTGTCGGCGCCCGCCTGTTTCTGCGCGGTGCCGTGGGTATCGGTGAGTGGCTGGGTATCCCGGAAGCGCTGATCGGCCTGACGTTAGTGGCGGTGGGGACGTCCCTGCCCGAGCTGGCGGTGTCCCTGATCGCGGTATTGCGCCGCCAGGCGGATGTGGCGGTGGGGAATATTCTGGGGAGTAATATCTTCAACCTGTTGGGGATTCTGGGTATTTCGGCGATTATCCAGCCGTTGCCCCTGGCGGGGCGTTTGTTGGCGATCGACCAGTGGGTGATGTTGGCGGCGGCTTTGGCGTTGGTGGCGTTTCTGTTGACCGGGAAGCGGTTGAATCGCGTTGAGGCCGGGGTGTTGTTGGCCGGTTACGTTGTGTACGTTGGGTTTATGGCGGTGTGATTTTTGGTTGGGTTACGGCGGATGCGGCCTTTGGCCTTATCCGCCCTACGCGAACTGCCGTGGTATGCGTAGGGCGGATAAGCGCGTAGCGCGCATCCGCCGTAACCCCACGTTGCCGCATCCGCCGTAACCCAATCCAATGCATCCACCGCAACCAACCTCAAACCAACGCCTTATCCGTCGCAAACGCCAACGCAAAGGCCCCGGGACCGACGTTGACGGTGCCGGCCATGCTCATCATCGAGAGCAGGGTTTTCACCCCCGCTTTCTGACAATCCTTCCGGAACTGCACCAGGGTCGGATGTTCCTTGATCTCATCCAGGCAGCCACCGTAACTCATGGTAATGGCATCACAGGTCAACCCCTGGTCCATCTGCTTGCGCACATGATCGAACAACACCTCCAGGCTGCCCCAGAACCCCTTGCCGGTGGTCATTTTGGCGGTGTCGCCTTTGTGGATCTGAATGATCGGCCGCCGGTTCAGCATGCTGGCCAATTTGAAGTTCACCCAGGAAATTTTGTGGTCGGACTTGCGCATGTGCCGGCGCTCGCGCATGTAGGCCAGGTCATTGGGAATGATGTAACCGTAGACCTCCTCGCGCATATGGTCGATGGCCCGGATGGAGCGGTTGATCGGGGTTTTCTCCTCCTTCAGGCGCTTGACCAGTTCATACACCAACAATCCATGGCCGGTAAACATGGTCATGCTGTCGTACAGGCGAATGCGGAAGGGTGGCCGGTTGGGGCGCTCCATGGCCCGGAACTTGGGCTCGTTGACCATGGCCGCCTCGGACACCCGCTTGAACACCTCGCTCTTTTTGCTGTTGGTGGTGATTACCTGAACCAGGTCGTAGTTGGGCAGTAGCTTGCGTTGCAGGAGCTGGGTCATGTCCTCCACGGAGAGGGGCTCGGACTGGGCCAGGCCGTATTTCTCCCGGGTGTGGGACTGATAGAACCGCAGGGTGTTGGCCGGGTTGCGGTAGTCCAGTTGCCGACCGCCGGCGTGGTTGATATAGATCGGCAGTACTTCAATGTTGTTGTCCCGAATAAATTGGGCGGGCAGGTCGCAGGTGGAGTCCACTGCGATACAGGTACGCGCGTTCATGGTTATCCCTCCGGGGTTTATTTGAACACGGCCAGTGTGCGCGTTTTCACGTTCCGGGGGGATAGGGGATTACCCATGGAGTTTGTGCGGCGATAGCAGCACGTTTTGTGCGATTTGGCGCACAGGGTTGCGGATTTTGGTTGGGCGAGCGAAGGGGGTGACGCGAATTGTGGTTACGGCGGATGCGTGGGGTTGGGTTACGGCGGATGCGGCCTCCGGCCTTATCCCGCCCTACGCGTGGTTTGGAAACTGGATTTTTATTATCGCTCCGCCCATCTCGGACTTACCAATGGTCAACCGCCCCCCATAACTCCCCACAATATCCGCCGCCACAGCCAGGCCGATCCCTTGCCCGGCCTGCAGGGTATCCAAACGTTGTCCGCGCCGGATCACCTGCTCGCGCTGGTCTTCGGGAATGCCGGGACCATTGTCCTCCACGGTCAGATGTAAATGCTCACTATCGCCGTGGGCGCTGACGCGAATGCGCCCCCGCCCATACTTGCAGGCGTTGTCCAGCAGGTTGCCGAGCAGCTCCAGGAGGTCCTGCTCATCGCCGGGGAAGGCCAGCCCGTCCGGAATGGCCAGTTCAAACTGCGGTGCCTGCTCCCGGTAGACTTTTTCCAGGGTGTTCACCATGCGCTGGGTGGCAGGCTGGATGGGGGTCTGCCGGTGGCTGCCCTGTTGCTGCTCCGACACCGCCCGGCGCAACTGGTAACTCACCACCTGATCCATACGGGCCACCTGCTCGGCGATCACGCTGCGGGCTTCCTTATCCGGTACGCTATCGCTGGCCTGATTGCGCAGCACGGTCAGGGGCGTTTTCAGGCTGTGGGCGAGGTTGCTTAAGCTGTCCCGGTAGCGTTTGCGCAGAGACTGCTCCCGGTCCAGCACCTGGTTGAGGTTGTCCACCACCGGTTGCAGCTCCGCCGGGTGGCGACCTTCCAGGTGCGGGCGGGAGCCATCGCGCATGGCATCCAGCGCCCGGGCGAGTCGGCCCAACGGGCGCAGGCCCCAGCGCAGGCTCGCGCTCTGGGCGATCACCAGGAGCAGGGCGGCGGCGCCCAGCCAGCGCCAGAGCTGGCGCCGGAAGCTGGCCAGTTCGGCCCGGTAGGGCGTCTGATCGCGCAACAAGGTCACCAGATAGTCGTGATCCTGCCCGGCATCATCCTCCCAGATCACCGCGTAACGGGCGCGCCAGTGGGGTTGGCCATCCAGCTCGATCTGGTCGAGCAGCAAGTCGCCCGGCTGTGGAAACTCCCCGGTGGCGGGCAGCTCCGGGCGCAGTTGTGCCGAGTTGGAATGCCAGACGGTGCGTCCTGCCCGGGTTGAAAGGTAGCCATAGAGCCCGGAGTTCAGGCGCTCGAAGTTGGGTTCCAGCAGCGCCGGAGGCATTTCCAGTTGCGCCTGCTCGCCGGTGCCCTGCATTTCCGCCACGCTGAACAGCAGGTAGATCTGGCCCTGCAACTGTTCCCGGGCGGCGGTGGTCAGGCTGCGGTCAAAGGCCCGCTCCAGAACCAGCCCGGTCAGCCCCAGAAACAGGGGCAGTACCAGCAGTGAGGCCAGTAATAAGCGCGCATTCAGTGACAGTGGGCGCTGACTCACGAATCGGCTGACCCCTGGGGCAGGTTCAGGCAATAGCCCAGTCCACGCTGGGTGGTGATCAGCTTGAGCGAGCCGTCCGGGTCCAGTTTGCGGCGCAGGCGACCGATAAACACCTCGATCACGTTGCTGTCCCGGTCGAAGTCCTGATCGTACAGATGCTCGGTCAGCTCGGTTTTGGACACCACCTTGCCGCTGTTCAGCGCCATATAGGCCAACGCCTGGTATTCGTAGCCGGTCAGGGTGACCGGTTCGCCATTCAGGGTCACCCGGCGGGCAATGGTATCGATGGCAATGGGGCCGCCCTCGATCACGCTGGAGGCCAGACCGCTGGCCCGGCGCAGCAGGGCGTTGAGGCGGGCGCGCAGCTCTTCGGGATGGAAGGGCTTGGTGAGATAGTCGTCGGCGCCGGCTTCCAGGCCTTCCACTTTGTCCTGCCAGGCGCTGCGGGCGGTCAGAATCAGGATGGGGTAGCTGTGGCCTTCGGCGCGCAGGGTCCGGATCAGGCTGACCCCGTCCAGGTCCGGCAGGCCCAGGTCGATAATAGCCAGGTCGTAGGGGTGCTCCTGCCCCAGAAACAGGCCTTCGCGGCCGTCCGGGGCCAGGTCGATGGCAAAGCCCTCGGCGTGCAGCTGCTGCTGAATCTGGGTGCGCAGGGCGGGGTCATCTTCTACCACTAACAGACGCATGGCGGGTCTCCTGTCACCTGTTTCTAGCGCTTGAGAATCTGTCCGGACTGGCCGTCGACCATGACGGTGCTGATGCGGCCGTTGTCCTGCAGGATTTTGATCCGGTGTACCACGCGGCCGCCGCGATTCTGGGTATCGACTTTCAACACCTTGCCGCCGTAGCGTTTCTGCACGATGGCGGCGGCACGGGAGGCACTGACCCGGCTTTCCGCCTGGGCGATCGGCAGGATCTGGGCGGACTGAGGCGCGGCGCTGACGGTCTGCGACAGCGGTGCGCCAGCGAGCATCAGCAGTGCGATCAGCAGGCCTCGGCCCATCAGTGTTCCCCAGTGTTGTGTCATATTCAGGAGCCCCATACAGTGACCCACGTAGCTTACCTTGTCCCAAGCGTAAGAGAAACTGGCTGAACGGGAGCTGAAAGCCCCAAAAAGCGCCGCCAAACAGGGTATAATCGCGGCCATTGTGTAGAGAAAGTGTTCTGAAACCGCAACTTTGAGGATGTGAGAGCCTCCCGACCCTATGAGTGATTCGAGCAACGTCATCGAGTATATGGCCGATCTGGGCCGCAATGCCCGTCGTGCCGCCCGTGTAGTGGCTGCTGCCAGTGCCGGCACCAAAAACCGGGCCCTGCTGGCCATGGCCGAAGCCCTGGAAGCGGCGCGCCCGACCCTGGCCGAGGAAAACCGCAAGGACCTGGAAGCCGGCGAGGCCAATGGCCTGGACGCGGCCATGCTGGACCGCCTGGCGCTCAAGCCGGCGACCATCGACGGCATGATTGAAGGGCTGCGCCAGGTAGCGGCACTGCCAGATCCCTGCGGCGCGATCACCGATATGAACTTCCGGCCCAGCGGTATTCAGGTGGGCAAGATGCGTGTGCCTCTGGGCGTAGTGGGGATCATCTATGAATCCCGCCCCAATGTGACCATTGATGCCGCCAGCCTGTGCCTGAAGTCCGGCAATGCCGCGATTCTGCGCGGCGGCAGCGAGGCGATTCATTCCAACCGCGCCATTGCCGCCTGTCTGAAAAAAGGCCTGGCCGAGGCCGGATTGCCGGAAACCGCCGTGCAGGTGGTGGAAACCACCGATCGGGCCGCCGTGGGCGAGCTGATCGCCATGCCCGAGTACGTGGACGTGATCGTGCCCCGGGGCGGCAAAGGCCTGATCGAACGGATCAGCCGGGATGCGCGGGTGCCGGTGATCAAGCACCTGGACGGCATCTGTCATGTGTACATCGATGCCAAGGCGGATCTGGACAAGGCCTTCAATATTGCCCTGAACGCCAAGACCCACCGCTACGGCGTGTGCAACGCTATGGAAACCCTGCTGGTGGATCAGACCGTGGCCGCCGATATTCTGCCCCGCCTCGCGGATGCCTACGCCGAGAAGGGCGTGGAGCTGCGCGGTTGTGAGCGGACTCGGGCGCTGATAGAGGCGCAGGCTGCCACCGAGGAAGATTGGGCCACCGAATACCTGGCCCCGGTATTGGCGATCCGCGTTGTGGACGGGCTGGATGAGGCCATGGACCACATTGCCCAATACAGCTCCCAGCACACCGAGGCGATCGTGACCGAGGATTACACCCGGGCGCGCCGCTTCCTGCACGAGGTGGATTCCAGCTCGGTGATGGTCAATGCCTCCACCCGTTTTGCCGATGGGTTCGAATACGGCCTGGGGGCGGAGATCGGTATTTCCACCGACAAGATTCACGCCCGGGGCCCGGTGGGCCTGGAAGGGCTGACGTCCCAGAAATGGATTGTGCTGGGCGACGGACACATCCGTAACTGATTTATGACTCAGGCGATCGGGCTGCTGGGCGGCACCTTTGACCCCATTCATCTCGGGCACTTGCGCATGGCACTGGAAGCCGGGGAAACCCTGGCGCTGGATGAGGTACGGCTGCTGCCGTGCCACCAGCCGCCGCATCGGGCGACGCCGGATGTGAGCAGCGTCGAGCGCACCGAGATGTTGCGCCTGGCCTTGGCCGATTGTCCGAGCCTGGTTCTGGACGATCGCGAGCTGCACCGCGATGGCCCCTCCTACACCCTGGATACCCTGAAAAGCCTCCGCGCTGAGCTGGGGCCGGCGGTGTCGTTGATCTGGGTTCTGGGCTGCGATGCGTTTCTCGGGCTGGAGCAGTGGCACGGCTGGCAGGAGCTGCTCGACTGGGGGCATTTGCTGGTGATTGCCCGTCCCGGCTGGGAGCTGCCCTCCCGGGGGCCGCTGGCCGAGTGGCTGAGCGAGCATCAGGTGGCCCCCGAAGCGCTGACCGCGTCCCCGGCGGGCGCCATTGGCGTGCAGGCCCTGCGTCTGCTGCCGATCTCGGCCACGGAAATCCGGTCCCTGATCCAGGCCGGGCGCTCTCCGCAATTTTTACTGCCCGATTCGGTCTGGCAGTATATTCGGGATAACAACCTTTATCGGGCCCGTGCTTGAGCGGGCCTTACTCTTTTTATACATGACTGAAACAGGTGGCGAATGTCCGCAGCGTTAAATGAGCTTATTGTCGAATCCCTGGAAGACCTGAAGGGGAAAAATATCGTGCAACTGGATGTCCGGGAGTTGAGTGATGTGATGGATACCCTGATCATCGCCAGCGGTACGTCCAGCCGGCACGTGAAGTCCCTGGCCAACAACGTGGTAGAGGATGCCAAGCACGCCGGCCATCAGCCGCTGGGTGTCGAGGGTGTGGATTCCGGTGATTGGGCCTTGGTGGACTTCGGCGATATCGTGGTGCATGTGATGCAGGAGGAAACCCGGGGCTTCTACGAACTGGAAAAACTCTGGTCCATGGAACCCGGCAACCGTACCGAACACTAACCCATGCGCATTCGTCTGATTGCGGTGGGCACTAAAATGCCCGACTGGGTGGAGCAGGGCTACGGCGAGTACGCCAAGCGCCTGCCCCGGGACTGCACCGTGGAACTGGTGGAATTGCCGCTGGGCCCACGGGGCAAAAGCAGCTCCACCGCCGTGGCCATGGAGCGCGAAGGCCAGGCCATGATGGCCGCCATCGGCAAAGGGGACCGGGTCATCGCCCTGGATGTGAAAGGCAAGGCCTGGAGCACCGAGCAACTGGCCCGGAATCTGGATGAATGGCGCATGAGCGGGGCCAATTACAGTTTACTGATTGGTGGGCCGGACGGACTGGCCCCGGAATGTCTCGCTCTGGCCGACGTCAAATGGTCGCTCTCGGCCCTGACCCTGCCGCACCCGCTGGTGCGGATTCTGGTCATTGAACAGCTGTATCGGGCTTACTCGATACTGCACAATCACCCATACCATAAGTAAAGGTCGCGACGGGTTACCGTTCATTCATGTCTGAAGCCCAGCGTTTTAAAGATCACCACCGGGAAGCCCGCGTTTTTCTCAGCCGGGTGATCACCACCTCTGTGATCATGGCCGCTCTGGTTGCCGTGCTGGTGGCGCGGTACTACAGCCTGCAGGTCACGCATCATCAGGACTATGCCACCCGCTCGGACCGCAACCGGGTACACGTGCAGCCCGTGCCGCCGACCCGTGGGCTGATCTACGACCGCAATGGCGAACTGCTCGCCGATAACCGACCCAGCTATACCCTGTCGGTCATTCGCGAGCGGGTGAACGACATGACCGCCACGGTCGAGCTGCTGCGGGAACTGGTGGATATTCCCCAGAGCGACCTGGAAAAGTTCTACGACCAACTGCAGCAGTGGCGCCGTCCCTTTGAAGCCATTCCCCTGCGCTATCGCCTGACGGAGGAGGAAATCGCTCGCCTGGCGGTCAACGAATACCGGCTGGAAGGGGTAGAAGTGAACGCCCAGCTGGTGCGTCACTACCCGAAAAGCGACCTGTTTGCTCATGTACTCGGCTATGTGGGGCGAATCAGCCAGTCGGACTTGGCCAAGTTTGATGAGGACCAGTATCAGCGCTACAGCGGCACTCACTCGATCGGTAAAACCGGCCTGGAAAATCAGTATGAAGCCCAGTTGCTCGGCGAAGTAGGCAGTCAGAACGTGGAAACCAACGCCCGGGGCCGGGTGTTGCGCGTGCTGGATCGCACCGACCCCAAACCGGGCAAAGATCTGCAGTTGCACCTCGATTCCCGCCTGCAGGCGACCGCGGTCAGCGCCCTGGATGACTACCGTGGGGCGGTCGTTGCTCTGGATGTCAAAACCGGAGGCGTACTGGCGGCGGTGTCCATGCCCAGTTTTGACCCTAACCTGTTCGTCACCGGGATCAGCTTCCGCGACTATCGCAGCCTGAATCAATCCCTGGATTTGCCGCTGTTCAACCGGTTTCTGCAGGGGCAGTATCCGCCGGGCTCCACCACCAAGCCGGTGGTCGGGTTGGCCGGTCTGCACTATGACGTGGTGGATGCCGAGCACACCGTTCGCGATCCGGGCTGGTATCGGCTGCCGGGGGATGATCGACGGTACCGGGACTGGAAGCGGACCGGGCACGGCCTGAAGGTCGATCTCGAGCAGGCGGTGGTCGAGTCCTGCGATGTTTACTACTACGATCTGGGTCATCGAATGGGGGTCGACTTAATTCACGAATTCGGCGTGCAGTTCGGCCTGGGATCGCGCACCGAGGTGGATATTCCCTCGGAGCGCAGCGGTATCTGGCCGTCTCGGGAGTGGAAGCGCAACCAGCGCGGTCTGCCCTGGTTCCCCGGGGACAACCTGAACCTGGCCATCGGCCAGGGCTATGCCCTGACTACGCCCATGCAGCTGGCTCAGATGACCGCCACCATGGCCAGCCGTGGACGTCGTTTGCGCCCTCAGATGGTGGCCAAGGTGGGGGATCAGGAGCGGCCGGTCATTGAAGAGGCGCAGATGGACGTGGCCGAGGAAGACTGGGACTACATCATCAATGCAATGGTGGGGGTGATGCACGGCGAGCGTGGAACCGCCCGGCGTTCGGCCTATGGGGCGGACTATAAGATTGCCGGTAAGACCGGTACCGCCCAGGTGGTCGCCATTCCCCAGGGGGAAGAGTACGACTCGGAGGCGCTGAAGGAACGTCAGCGCGACCATGCGCTGTTCGTGGGTTTTGCCCCGGCGGATGACCCGCAAATCGCCGTGGCGGTGATCGTTGAGAATGGCGAATCGGGTTCCGGGGTGGCCGCGCCGGTGGCGCGCAAAGTGTTTGATGCCTATCTGCGGGGTATTTACCCTCTGGCGGATCCTGTGCTGGGGGCGCGCACACCATGAGTCATCAGGATTTTCTTCGTCGTCTGCCCGAGGCGGGGCAGGGGTTGCGCCGCCGGGACCGGCTGCAGCAGCGGCTGCACCTGGACTTTACGCTCCTATTGCTGCTGCTGGCCGTCGCGGCCTACGGTCTGGTGGTGCTCTACAGCGCCAACGGCCAGTCGGTATCGGGTATTCAGCGTCAGGGCGCCTATTTTCTGGTGGCCCTCGTCGCCATGTTCGTCACCGCTCAGGTTCCCCCCCATCTGTTGCGTCGCCTGGCGCCCTGGATGTACGGCGGCGGTGTCCTGCTGCTGGTTCTGGTGTTGGTGCTGGGTATCGGCGCCATGGGGGCGCAGCGCTGGCTCGGCATTGGTGGATTCCGCTTTCAGCCCTCGGAGGTCATGAAGCTGGCGACCCCCATTATGGTGTCGTCCTACCTGGGGCAGCGGCTGCTGCCGCCGCGCTTGAAGCATGTTCTGCTGACCCTGATCCTGGTCGCGGTACCGCCGTTGTTGATTGTGCAGCAGCCGGATCTGGGGACGTCACTGCTGGTGGCTTCTTCGGGGCTGGTGGTGCTGTTTTTCGCGGGACTGTCTTGGCGCTATATTGTCACCGCCTTTGTCGCGGTGCTCGCGAGTATCTGGCCGCTGTGGAGGTTCGGCATGCACGAGTATCAGCGCCAGCGCGTGCTGACGCTGTTCAACCCGGAGCAGGACAGCCTGGGGGCGGGGTGGAATATCATCCAGTCCAAAACCGCCATCGGCTCGGGGGGCTATTCCGGCAAAGGCTGGCTGCAGGGGACTCAATCCCAACTGGATTTTCTGCCCGAAGGGCATACCGATTTCATTATCGCCGTGCTGGGGGAGGAATTTGGGTTAATGGGGGTGCTGTTGCTGCTCGGCCTTTATGTGCTGATCATCGCGCGAGGCCTGTTGATTGCGCTGCGCGCCCAGGACAGTTTCAGCCGACTGCTGGCGGCGAGCATCACTTTTACCTTTTTTGTGTATATGTTCGTGAACGTGGGCATGGTGTCCGGCCTCCTGCCCGTGGTCGGCGTCCCCTTGCCCCTGGTCAGCCAGGGGGGGACGGCCATTGTCACCCTGATGGCCGGCTTCGGTATTCTCATGTCGATTGCCACCGAGCGTCGACGCGTTACCCGTCAGGAGTAAACAGCAACCGTGATCAGTCAGTGGCGACAGTGGGGGATAGCGTTGGTCGGAGTCTTGGCCAGCGTCGGCAGCAGCGCCGACTATCGAGCGCATCCAGAGGCGCAGGCTTTTGTGAACGAGTTGGTTGAGGAGCACGGCTTTCAGGCGTCCCGACTCGAGGGTTGGCTGGGCGAGGCAAAGCGGCAGGATGGCATTCTTGAGGCCATCGCACGGCCGGCAGAGCGCACCCGCACCTGGGCCGAGTACCGTCCCATCTTCCTTCAACCGCTGCGCGTGACCCGGGGCATCGCCTTCTGGCGGGAGCACCGCGACGCATTGAAGCGCGCGGAGCGGGAATTGGGTGTGCCGCCAGAGATTGTGTTGGCGATTATCGGGGTGGAGACCAATTACGGTCGGACCACCGGTTCACATCGGGTGATCGACGCCCTGAGCACCCTGGCCTTTGACTACCCGCCGCGCGCGCCTTTTTTTCGCAAGGAGTTGGCGCAGTATTTTATTCTGATGCGTGAACACGAACAGAACCCTTTGGCTTTTAAGGGGTCCTATGCCGGAGCCATGGGTTACGGTCAGTTCATGCCCTCGAGCTACCGGCATTACGCAATCGACTTCGACGGGGACGGCTTTGCCGATATCTGGAACAACCCCACCGATGCCATCGGCAGCGTGGCCAACTATTTTGCCGAGCACGGTTGGCAGCGCGGAGCGCCGGTGGCGCTGCGGGCCCGGGCCTCGGATGATCTGGCGCGGGGCGATGCCTCGGACTGGAACCGCATTCACCCGCCGGAGCTGACCGTGGCGGACTGGGCCGAGCGCGGCCTGACACCGATTTTTCCGCTGCCGGCCGAGCTGCCCGCCAATGCGCTGGCGCTGGAAGGCGATTTCGGCGAGGAGTTCTGGCTGGCGTTTCACAATTTTTATGTGATCACCCGCTACAACCGCAGCCATCTGTATGCCCTGGCGGTAGAACAACTGAGTAAAGAGATAAAAACCGCGATGGAGACCGAACAATGACACTGGTTCGCGCCGCTCTGGTACTGGGGCCTCTGGCCCTCTTGGTTGCCTGTGCTCCTCTGGGGCCCGTTGAAGAACAGGATCGTGGGCCGGACAAGCCGGTGGATCTCTCCCATGTGCCGGATGCCACGCCGAGGGCGGAGGTGCGCACCCTGGCGGGCAACAAGAATCCCTACACGGTGTTGGGCAAAACCTATTACCTGATGGAAGATGAAACCGGCTATAAGGAGCAGGGCATCGCCTCCTGGTACGGTCAGAAATTTCACGGACGCAAAACCTCCAACGGCGAAACCTACGATATGTACGGCATGACCGCCGCGCACAAGACGCTGCCGATTCCGAGTTATGTGCGGGTCACCAACCTGGCCAACAATCGTCAGGTGGTGGTGCGGGTCAACGATCGCGGTCCCTTTCATGGTAACCGGATCATTGACCTGAGTTACGCCGCCGCTCAGCGGCTGGGCTTTGCCGGCCAGGGAACCGCGCAGGTAGAAGTGGAAATCATCGTACCCGGTGATCAACCTCCGGCGCCTCTGCGGGCCGAAGCGGACACGCCTTCCGATGCCGATACCCCGGAGCAAAAAACGTTTTTGCAGGTGGGCGCTTTTGGCTCCCTGGATGCGGCCAAATCCCAGCAGACGCGGGTCAGTGCCTTGACGGATTTGCCGGTCGAGGTACACAGTGCCGACGAACAACCGGTGTTGCACCGGGTGCGAATCGGCCCCCTCAGCAGTAACGAAGAAGTCGCACAATTGCGTGAGCAGCTGCGCAGAGGTGCGATCGAGCAAACCCATATCGTGCGTGAATAGTGCTAGAATTCCAGTGCAAAGTGAGTCTGTGCGATAAGGATCTTTTCTTTTTAAAAACGGTTTTACATGATGATACGAAAACTTTTCTCCGCCACCGTCTTGATGTTGTTGACTCTGGCCGTGCAGGCACAACAGGTCATTATTCCCGCGCCCCCAAGTCTTGCGGCCACCGCCTATCTGCTGATGGATGCCGATACGGGTAAAGTACTGGTCGAGCACGAGGCGGATATGGTGCTGCCGCCGGCGAGCCTGACCAAGATGATGACCAGCTACATCGTCTCGGAGGAAATCGAGCAGGGCCGTATCAGTGAAGACGATATGGTCAACATCAGCGTCAAGGCCTGGCGCAAAGGCGGCTCAAAAATGTTCGTTCGCGAGGGCACCCAGGTGCGCCTGGAGGACCTCAAGCGCGGTGTCATCATCCAGTCCGGTAATGACGCCAGCATCGCTCTGGCCGAGCATGTGGCGGGCAGCGAAGAGGGGTTTGTGGACATCATGAACCAGACCGCCGCCAAACTGGGCATGACCAACACCCATTTCGAAAACTCCACCGGCTGGCCCGCCGAGGGGCACGTGACCACCGCCCGTGATCTGGCCATACTGGCCCGGGCGGTGATCAAGGATCACCCCGATCACTACGCCATGTACAGCGAGAAGTACTTTTCCTACAACGGCATCAATCAGGCCAACCGCAACCGCCTGCTGTTCCGCGATGAGACCGTAGACGGCCTGAAAACCGGCCACACCGAAGAGGCGGGCTACTGCCTGGTGGCCTCGGCGGTTCGGCGGGATATGCGCCTGATTTCCGTGGTGATGGGCACCCGCAGTGAAGACGCCCGGGCCGCTGAAACCGAAAAGCTCCTGGCCTATGGCTTCCGCTACTATCAGACTCAGTCCATCTACGATGCGGGCGATGAGCTGCAGCGCAACCGCGTCTGGTACGGCCAGCAGGAGGAAGTGGTACTGGGCGTGGCCGAGGATGTCCGCCTGACCATCCCCCGTGGCGCAGAGGATGCCCTGGAAGCCCAGATGCATATCGATGAAACCATCAAGGCCCCCATTGCCGCGGGTGACGAGCTGGGCAATCTGACCATTGATCTCAACGGTGAGCGCCTGGTGGATGTGCCCCTGGTGGCCCTGGAGCCGGTGGAGGAAGCGGGCTTCTTCCAGCGCCTGATCGACGCGATAAAGCTGTTTTTCCTCAAGATCTTCGGGTAATACCCCGCCTTGTCCGGGCCTTGCCTCCTTTGGGGGAGGCCCGGACATAGCCCCCTCACACCTGTTATAATGCCGGCGTTTTAAGCTATTCGAGAGGCACGCCGGTCCCATGTCCGCTTCCAACCCTGACGCCCCCAAAATCGAGTTCCCCTGCGAGGATTACCCCATCAAGGTACTCGGTGATGCGGGTAGCGAGCTGCACGAGCTGGTTATCGAGGTGATGGAGCGCCACGCCCCGGGTTTTGACCAGACGCGCATCAAGATCAAGGACAGCCGCAATGGTACCTACCAGTCTCTGACGGTCTGGATTACCGCCACCGGTGAGCAGCAGTTGAAGACCATTCACCAGGAGCTGGTGGCCAGCTCCGTGACCAAAATGGTGCTTTGAGCCGGTGAAGCCCGCTGTCGCGCCGCATTCCCTGACGCTGCAGGTCAGCGACCTCGGTCGTCGGCCCTACGACGCTGTCTGGCAGGCCATGCGCGCTTTCACCGACGAGCGCGATGCCGAAACCCAGGATCAGCTCTGGCTGGTGGAACACCCCCCGGTTTTCACCCAGGGACAGGCGGGCAAGCCCGAGCACCTGCTGCTGCCGGGGGATATTCCCGTGGTACAGACCGACCGGGGCGGGCAGGTGACCTACCACGGCCCCGGCCAACTGGTGGCCTACCCGCTGCTGGACTTGCGCCGCCTGGGCATGGGGGTGCGGGACCTGGTCACCGCGCTGGAAGAGACCCTGGTGGGCCTGCTGGCCAGTTACGGCGTTGAAGCCTACCCCCGGCCCGATGCGCCGGGGGTGTATATCGCCGGTGACAAAGTCGCGTCTCTGGGGTTGCGGGTGCGCCGGGGCTGCAGTTTTCACGGTCTGGCCCTGAACGTGGCCATGGACCTGGAGCCGTTTCGACGTATCAATCCCTGCGGCTATCAGGGGCTGCAGATGACCCAATTGGCGGATCAATTGACCACGGCGCCGGATATGGCGGAGGTCAAGGATCGCCTGGTCGGGCACTTTGTACAGAAAATAGGCTATTCGTGTACAATGCCCGGCCCACCGCGCTGATCGCGGAGGCCCACAAGGCCGTACGTACAGCATTCAGGCACTAGCCGCTCGGCTCTACCCGGAGCCGAGAGATAGAGAGACGAGAGAGTTTCATGACCGATACCCCCGAAATACAGCCCGTCAAACGCACCCGTCGCCTGCGTCAGGGTGAAAAGCTGCGCGATGCGGACAAGGTCGAGCGCATTCCGGTGAAAGTGATTGCCTCCGATGAGGTGCAGCGCAAGCCGGACTGGATTCGGGTGCGGGTACCCGCCTCGCCGGAAGTGGATCGGATCAAGCAGATCCTGCGCAAGAACAACCTCTCCTCGGTGTGTGAAGAGGCCAACTGCCCCAACCTGGGCGAGTGCTTCAGCGGCGGCACCGCCACCTTCATGATCATGGGTGAGATCTGCACCCGCCGCTGTCCCTTCTGCGATGTGGGCCACGGCAAGCCCAACCCGCTGGATGAAGAGGAGCCCGCGCACCTGGCCAAGGCCATTGCCGAGATGCGCCTGAAGTACGTGGTGATCACCTCGGTGGACCGGGATGACCTGCGCGATGGCGGTGCCCAGCACTTTGCCGACTGCATCCGCGAGTCCCGCGTGCACAGCCCGAATCTGCAGGTGGAAATTCTCACCCCGGATTTCCGGGGCCGGATGGACATTGCCCTGGATATTCTCGAGCAGGAAGCGCCGGATGTGTTCAACCACAACCTGGAAACCGTGCCCCGTCTGTATCGCCAGGCGCGCCCCGGCGCCAATTACAAGTGGTCCCTGAAGCTGCTCAAAGAGTACAAGAAGCGCCGTCCGGACGTGCTCACCAAGTCCGGCCTGATGGTCGGCCTGGGGGAGACCAAAGAAGAGATCATCGAGGTGCTCAAGGATATGCGCGAGCACGATATCGATATGCTCACCATCGGCCAGTATCTGCAGCCCTCCCGGGATCACCTGCCGGTGGATCGTTTTGTCCACCCGGATGAGTTTGCCGAGTACACCCGCATCGCCCACGAGCTGGGCTTCAAGCACGCGGCCTGCGGTCCGCTGGTACGCTCCAGCTACCACGCCGACAAACAGGCCCACGGGGAAGCCGTGGGTGTGGTTGACGAGCTGCTGGCGTCAGGACAATAAGCGCCGAGATGGCCGAAACGGCCAGCCCCCAACCGACCGCTTGCCCGCCCCAGACCACTGTGGCGGCAGGCACCTCTCTGGTGATTGAACCGCTGATGCCCTCCACGGCGGGGCTCAGCGGTTTTATCGACACCATCGCCCACTGGCACCACGAACATTGTCTGGCCCGCGGCCTGAAATCATCGCTGGATCGCCGCGCTGAGCAGTTGCACCGCCACCTCACCCGCGAGGCCATCCCGGTGACGTTGATCGCCCGGAAAGGCTCGGAGGTTCTGGGCAGTGTCAGTCTGGTCCGCTATCAGGCCAGTGCGGGCGGGGCGCAGCGGTTATGGCTGAGTAATCTGTATGTGCCGGAGGTGCTCAGAGGGCAGGGGTTGGGTAGTGTGTTGGTGGATAAAGCCTGCCGCTACGCCCATGAGCAGGGTGAAACGGAGCTGTGGTTGTTTACCGACAATCAGCAGGGCTTTTACCAGAAACGCGGCTGGCAGCCGGGCGGAGAGGCCAGGGTCAGCCAGTCCGATGTGGATATTTTCGTTAGACGGTTGTAGCGGGCATTAAGTATTGGATTTGTGGTCACGTCCGGTAACGGCGGATGCGCTTCGCTTATCCGCCCTACGCGAACTGCCGTGGTATGCGTAGGGCGGATAAGCGCGAAGCGCGCATCCGCCGTAACCCACCGTCACGACAACCTCCGCAGGTATGCGTAGGGCGGATAAGGCCAAAGGCCGCATCCGCCGTAACCCAACCCCGAATCGCCCATCCGCCGTAACCCAACCCCAACCCTAAACCACCGACTCCGGCTCCACCGCCCCACCGAACGCCTGAATCAACGCCTTCACCAACGCCGTCAATTCGATACTCATCACCGCGAAATCCGCATCAAACGCTTCCGCAGCGGTCTCCGGGTTGCGGTCGCTGGCCTGCTCAAGCAGCTTATCTTCAAACTTCAACCGCTTGACCGCGAACTGGTCGTCCAACACAAAATGGATTGCCTCTTTCCAGGTCAGCGCCAGCTTGCTGGCGAACATGCCGGCTTCCAGATGACTGGCCACTTCCGGCGCGCTCAGGTCCACGTTCTTGCAGCGCACCACCCGGCTGTCTTTGCCCGCCTGGAATTCGCACTCTTCGCCCAACACAAAGTCGGTGGGCAGGTCTTCGCCGCGCAGCCAGTGGGTCATCAACTGGGCCGGTGCCTGCTGCGGGGTCAGGGGAATGGCTTTGAGGCTGCCCATGGCTTCACGCAATTGGCTGAGCAGCTCTTCGGCGCGGTTGCTGGAGGAGCAGTTGACCAGAATCAGACGCTCCTGGGGGGCGATGAAGGCGTAGTCCCGGGCGGACTTGCTGAACGCCTTGGGGAGCAGGTCGAAGATGATTTCGTCTTTCAGGGTCTGGCGCTCTTTGCGGCCCACCGGGCGGCCTTCCTCGGCGCGGATGTCCGCCAGCTTTTCTTCCAGGTGCTCGTTGATCACCGCCGCCGGCAGGATTTTTTCCTGCCGCTTCAGGCATACCATCAGGTAGCCGTTGCTGGCGTGCACGTAGTCATGGGCGTCCGGGCCGGCGGGCGGTACCCAGCCGAAACGGCTCATATCCTGGCTTCCGCAAGGCTTGAAAGGCGCTTGGCTGAGCTTGTCCGAGAGCGCTTCGGCGCTGTCATTCAGGGGTTCGGTCAGTTGAAACAGGCGTAGATTTTTAAACCACATAATCGATCCGGTCTGGCAGGCGTGAAGGGCGCATCTCGCGAGGAGCGCGCCCGGTCAGAAAGCGGGGGAGTGTACCACAGCGGGTCGGCTTAGCTCTGGTGTTCGAGCGAGTCCCGGTCGGTGCCGGTCAGGGTGTTCTCGGAGTTGAATTCGCGCACGAAAATACCCCAGAAAGCCACAAACAGGGCCGCCACCAGAGGCCCCATGACGAAACCGTTGATACCGAACAGGGCGATACCCCCGAGGGTGGAGAGCAGCACGACGTAGTCGGGCAGCTTGGTGTCCCGGCCAACCAGAATGGGGCGCAGAATATTGTCCACCAGGCCGATCACCCCCGCACCGAAAGCCACCAGGATAATGCCCTGGGTGTAGTCGCCGGTGGCGAGCAGGTAGATGGCGACCGGCGCCCAGATGATGGCGGCACCGACGGCGGGAATCAGGGAGGCAAAGGCCATGACCACGCCCCAGAGCATGGGGGCGGGAATGTCCAACAGCCAGAAGATGATGCCCCCGAGACCCCCCTGAACCGCTGCCACCACGATATTGCCTTTGACCGTGGCCCGGGTCACTTCCGCGAACTTGTTGAACAGCAGCCGTTCGCGTTCATCGCCAATCGGCAGCGCCTTGATCAGCAGCTCGAGCAGCCGCGAGCCGTCGCGCAGCATGAAGAAGGTGAGATACACCATCAGGCAGATATTGAGCACGAAGCGGAAGGCATTCTGTCCGATATCGAGGGTGTGTTGCGCGAGGAACTTGCCCGTGGCCATGGCCGCGTCGGTCGCGTGGCTCTGCAGTTCATCAATACTGATGTTGAAGCGGTCGAGCACGGACTGGATGACTGGGAAGCTTTCCTGGACCCGGTCGATGTATTGCTCGATATCGATGTCACCTTCATCCAGCTTCTGGTAGATGCCGACGCCCTCGGCGACCACGGAGGTGATGATGAAGATCACCGGCAGGATGACGATGACCAGGCAGAGCAGCAGGGTGGTGAGGGCGGCGATGTTTTCGCGCTGGTTGAATTTGTTCAGCAGCCGCTGTTGTACGGGATAGAAGATGATGGCGACGGCACAGGCCCAGAAGATGGGGCCAAAGAAGGGCTTGAGCACCCACAGAAAACCCACCGAGACCAGCAACAATAGCCAGATAAACGCTCTTGTTTCCATTTTGCTGTTCATGGTTGAGTCCCTTATTTTTGTTCAGTGCGTTATTCGAGTGTGGTTACGGCGGATGCGCCTCCGGCTTATCCGCCCTACGGCCGAGCGCAGCGGTACGAACCCGCGTAGGGCGGATAAGGGCAAAGCCCGCATCCGCCGTAACCCAAGGTAGATCCCACGACAAACGTGCTCTTTACGTTTTACTCGTCCAGGAAACTACGCAGGTGGTCCGAGCGGGACGGATGACGGAGTTTGCGCAGGGCCTTGGCTTCGATCTGACGGATTCGCTCGCGGGTCACGTCAAACTGCTTGCCGACTTCCTCCAACGTATGGTCGGTGTTCATATCGATACCAAAACGCATCCGCAACACCTTCGCTTCCCGGGCGGTCAGACCGGCCAACACCTCGCGGGTCGCCTCGGTCAGGCCCTCTGTGGTGGCTGAATCCACCGGCGAGACAATGGTGTTGTCCTCGATAAAGTCACCCAGGTGCGAGTCTTCATCATCACCGATGGGCGTCTCCATGGAGATCGGCTCTTTGGCGATTTTGAGCACCTTGCGAACCTTGTCTTCCGGCATTTCCATGCGCTCACCCAGCTCTTCCGGGGTGGGTTCGCGGCCCATTTCCTGCAGCATCTGACGGGACACACGGTTGAGCTTGTTGATGGTCTCAATCATGTGCACCGGAATACGGATGGTGCGCGCCTGGTCGGCGATGGAACGGGTGATGGCCTGCCGTATCCACCAGGTGGCGTAGGTGGAGAACTTGTAACCGCGACGGTATTCGAACTTGTCCACGGCCTTCATCAGGCCGATGTTGCCCTCCTGGATCAGGTCCAGGAACTGCAGGCCGCGGTTGGTGTACTTCTTGGCAATGGAGATCACCAGACGCAGGTTGGCCTCGACCATTTCCTTCTTGGCACGGCGGGCACGGGCCTCACCGATGGACATGCGCCGGTTGATTTCCTTGATCTGGGCCAGGGTCAGGCCCGCTTCTTCTTCCAGTTGCGCCAGCTTGCGCTGGGCGCGGGCGATTTCGCCCTCAACGGCCTTGAGTGCGTCGGAGTAGTCGCGCTTTTTCTTGATGATGCCCGGGATCCAGTCTTCATTGGTCTCGTTGCCCGGGAATTCCTTCATGAAGGTTTTCCGGGGCATGCGGGACTGGCGCACGCACATTCTCATGATGGCACGCTCTTCCCGGCGAACGCGATCCAGTACGGTGCGGGCTTCGCTGTAAATCGGGTCGAACTGGCGCGGCGGCAGCTTGAAGAACTTGAACAGCTCGCCCAGCTCGGCCAGTTCTTTCTGGGCCTGCTTGCTGTCGCGGCCGTGCTTGCTGACGGTCTTCTCGGCCTTGGTCAGTTGCTTGGCCAGGGCGTCGAAGCGCTGACGGGCTTCTTCGGGATCGACGCCGGAGGTGGTTTCTTCCTCGTCGTTCTGATCGTTGTCGTCATCGTCATCATCGTTCTTGTCCTTGGCCTTCTCCTTTTTTTCAGCGGCAGCGGCGGCGGCCTGCTGACTGGAGGTGGCGGTGACGGACGGGATATCGTCGGACGGGTCCAGCCAGCCGATGATGACATCCGGCAGGCGACGCTCTTCCGCTTCAACCAGTTTGAATTCGTCGAGAACGCGCTGTGCCGCGCCGGGCCAGTAGGCCAGGGAGTACATCAGCTCGCGCACCCCCTCTTCGATGCGCTTGGCGATGGCAATCTCACCTTCGCGGGTGAGCAGCTCCACGGTGCCCATTTCGCGCATGTACATGCGCACCGGGTCGGTGGTGCGGCCAGCTTCGGTTTCCACTGCGGCGAGTGCGGCGGCGGCTTCAGCGGCGGCAATTTCGTCCGCCGAGGCATCGCCGTCGGTCATCAACAGGGTGTCGGCATCCGGTGCGATCTCGTAGACACGGATACCCATGTCGTTGATCATCTGGATGATGTCTTCCACCTGATCCGGATCGGAAATATCCTCCGGAAGATGGTCGTTCACCTCGGCATAGGTGAGATAGCCCTGCTCTTTGCCGCGGGCGATCAGCTCTTTGATGCGAGATTGTTGCTGCTGTTGAGCGGTGTCTGCCATTCGGAACCCTGTCGAACCTGAGGTGTGGAAGAAAAGCGCGGGATTATATCGCATATGTTGGGCTTGATTCCATAAAATCAACGCCCGCGCCCGGTTTTAGTGTGGAGTTTTGTGCGCCAGAGCCGCTTTTACCAGCGCTTCGCGCTCTTCGCGGCTTAATCCAGCAAAATCGCTGCTTTTTTGGCGCAGTTGGCTGAGTGCTTCGGTTTTTTGCCGTTCCGCCAATTGGCGCTGAATACCCTTCAGGCAATCGCAGAACGCCACCCGGGTGTCGTAGTCGGCCCGGGAGGGCTTGATGGCCCGATTGGCGCCGTGGGCGCCGGCGGCCACCAGCAGATCCTGACCGGCAATGGCCGCCAGTTGTTCCGCTTCCTTCGCGCCGTACACGCCGCGCCAGTGGCCGATAATGTGAGGTAGCTGATAATGCGGCCGCTCGCGTAATAACTTTAGCAGTTGGCCCAGGGACCGCAACTCCGGTTCGCTGTGTTCGAGCCAGAATTCCGGGGGTTCTTCGGCGGCCAGGGCCGGGTTGGCCAGCAGCAGACCAATGGCCTTGCGCGCCGGCGGCATCAGGTAGCGCTTGCCGGACAGGCTCGGCGGCGCCGGTGGGGCGGCCGCCGGCTCCGGCGCTGCATTGTCGAAGTACTCCTCCCCCGTGGGGCCCGGCTCCTGAGCGTAGGCCGGGGGCTCCTCGTAATCCGGGGGTGGCGGCCGGTCGTCCGCCGGCGCTATATCGACGGGCGCGGCCGGGGCGCGGGTTGGCTCGGCCTCGATCACCACCGGCTCGTGCACCAGCTCCATCAGGGTGTCCCGGTTCAGGCCGGTCCGCTGCGCGAGGCGGTCGAACATCAGTTCCCGGAAGACGCCCCGGGGCAGTTGGTGGAGCAGGGGAGCGGCGCGCTTGCTGAGCAGCGCCCGGCCCTCAAGGCTGCGCGGATTAAGGTCGGCGCTGAGCGCATCGAACAGGTAATCTTCCAGCGGGACCGCCATGTCCACCATGTTGCTGAATTTTTCAGCGCCGATCTGGCGCACCAGGGTGTCCGGGTCCTCGCCTTCGGGCAGGAACAGGAATTTCACCTGTCGGCCGTCTTCCATCACCGGCAGGGCGGCGGCCAGGGCGCGCTCGGCGGCGCTGCGTCCCGCTTTGTCGCCGTCAAAGCAGAACACCACTTCCCGGGTGTGTTTGAATGCCAGTGCCAGGTGGTCCTCGCCGCAGGCGGTACCCAGGGTGGCGACACCGTAGCGGATGCCGAACTGGGCCAGGGCCACCACGTCCATATAGCCTTCCACCACCAGCAGACGGGGCAGCTCGCGGTAGGCCTGGCGGGCCTCGTACAGGCCATACAGCTCCCGTCCCTTGTGGAATACCGGGGTTTCCGGGGAGTTCAGGTACTTGGGCTTGTCGTCGCCCAGCACCCGGCCGCCAAAGCCGATCACCCGCCCGCGCAGGTCCCGGATGGGAAACATGATGCGGTGACGGAAGCGGTCGTAGCGTTTGTTCTGGTCCGGCTGGTGGATCAGCATGCCGCCCTCGGTCAGCAGGTGGCGTTCCTGTTCGCCAATGCCGAGGGTTTTCAGCAGGTTGTCCCAGCCCGGTGGGGCGTAACCAATACCGTAGTCCCGGGCAATGTGCCCGTCCAGACCCCGGCGCTTGAGGTAGTCCACCGCTTCCATCCGCTTGGGGTGCTGGCGCAGCTGCAGCCGGTAGTAGCGGTCGGCCTGCTCCAGCAGGCTGTAGATGCTCTTGCGCTCCTGGGCCTTCTCTTTCTGGGCCGGACTCTGCTCCTCTCGGGGCACTTCCAGGCCGCAGTGATGGGCAAGCTGCTCGACGGCTTCGGGAAAGCCGAGCCGCTCGTAGTCCATGAGAAACCCCACGGCGTTGCCGCTGGCGCCGCAGCCGAAGCAGTAGTAGAACTGCTTGTCCTGGCTGACCGTGAACGAGGGGGTCTTTTCGTCGTGGAAGGGGCAGCAGGCGCTGAAGTTCTTGCCGGTTTTCTTGAGTTTGACGCGATGGTCCACGATCTCCACCAGGTCAACCCGGTCGAGGAGCTCGTCAATAAAGCTTTGTGGAATCAGTCCGGCCATAGCGCCTTATTGTAGCGGGGAATTTGGGTGGGGGAGTGGGATTTTGGTTTGGGTAACGGCGGATGCGGCTCGGCAACGGCGGATGCGGCCTTTGGCCTTATCCGCCCTACGGATGGCACGGCAGTTTGCGTAGGGCGGATAAGGCCAAAGGCCGCATCCGCCGTTACCCAACGCACACCAGGGCAGGTCGCGTAGGGGCCGAGCGCAGCGGTATCGAGCCGCATCCGCCGTAAAGAACCGTGACGCTTAACCCAACCGCGCCTTCAACCGCTTACTCACATCCGCCATATCGGCCCGCCCCTGCACCTGGGGCTTGAGGATACCCATGACCTTGCCCATATCCTTCATGCCTTCGGCGCCGGACTGGGCGATCGCGTCGGCCACCAGTTGATCCAGCTCGGCATCGGACAGAGGCTGGGGCAGAAACTCCTGAATCACCTCAATTTCCAGACGCTCCTGATCGGCCAGTTCGGCGCGACCGGCGTCCCGGTATTGCTGCTCGGAGTCCCGGCGCTGTTTGACCATCTTGTCCAGAATGGCCAGTACACGGGCATCGTCGAGTTCGATGCGCTCATCGACCTCGATGCGTTTGAATTCCGCGGTCACCAGACGCAAAACCGCCACGCGGGCCTTTTCTCTGGCCCGCATGGCGGTTTTCAGGGCGTCGTTGATGCGCGTTTGCAATTCTGAACGGGGCATCAGCGTATTCCTGTTTGTCTTGTCTTCAGCGCTTGGCTTGTGCCATTCAGCGCGGTCCCGGCGCGAAGCGCCCAGGCCGGGTTCCGGCCTTAGTACAGGCGCTGGAACTTGCGGTTTTCGCGCTGAACTTTTTTGGCGTGACGCTTAACAGCGGCAGCGGCCTTGCGCTTACGGACAGCTGTGGGCTTCTCGTAGGCTTCGCGGCTGCGAACTTCGGCCAGAATGCCGGCCTTTTCACAGGAGCGCTTGAAGCGACGCAGTGCAACGTCAAACGGCTCGTTGTCTTTGATCTTTACTGAAGGCATGCTGTTACCTTTACTCAATTAATTCACCCCGAAAGCGATCAAAAAGTGGCTTCGGGATCCGAGGGGCGTGGATTCTAACCAGTTATGGACAGCACTGCAACTGGTTCTTACCGCTTCAGGTCTATATGATACGCGCTCGTTTTTCCCGTTGGTCCTCCATTGGCCCCACTGTACGAGTTAGAAGGCTCTCTATGCGCGTTTTGGGTATTGAAACCTCCTGTGACGAAACCGGCCTGGCGCTGTATGACAGCGAGCGGGGCCTGCTCAGCCACGCCCTGTTCAGCCAGATTGCGGTGCACGCGGAATACGGTGGCGTGGTGCCCGAGCTGGCCTCCCGGGATCATGTGCGCAAACTGCTGCCGCTGGTGCGGCAGGTGATGGCCGAAGCCGACACCTCGCCCGAGCAGATCGATGCGGTGGCCTATACCGCGGGCCCGGGGCTGATTGGCGCGCTGATGGTGGGCGCCTCGGTGGGGCGTTCGCTGGCCTATGGGTGGGGGATTCCCGCACTGGGTATTCATCATATGGAGGGCCACCTGTTGGCCCCGATGCTGGAAGATAACCCGCCCGAGTTTCCTTTTGTCGCCCTGTTGGTGTCCGGAGGGCACACTCAGCTCGTACAAGTCCGTGGCATTGGCGAATACCGCCTGCTGGGGGAGTCGCTCGACGACGCCGCCGGGGAGGCATTCGACAAGGCCGCCAAAATGCTGGATCTGGACTACCCGGGTGGGCCCCATATCGCCAAACTGGCCGAGCGGGGCCGGGCGGGGCGGTTTACCTTCCCCCGGCCCATGGTCGACAGACCGGGCCTGGACTTCAGTTTCAGTGGACTGAAAACCTATACGCTCAACACGGTGGCGGAACACGCCCAGGCCGACGGGTTGCCGGACGAGCAGACTTGTGCCGATATTGCTCATGCCTTTCAGGAGGCGGTGGTCGGTACCCTGGTGATCAAGTGTCGGCGTGCCCTGGAGCAGACCGGGCAGAAAACGCTGGTGATCGCCGGTGGGGTCTCGGCCAACACGCGTCTGCGCGAGGAGCTCGAGGCCGCGCTGGCGAAGATCGGCGCCCGGGTGTTCTATGCCCGCAACGAGTTCTGCACCGACAACGGGGCCATGATTGCCTACGCCGGCTGCCAGCGCCTGCTGGCCGGGCAGACCGAGCCGCTGGCGGTGAACGTGCGTGCCCGCTGGCCGCTGGACAGCCTGCCGCCGCTGAGCGCTTAACGAGGAAGTGGAATGGACATTGTTTACATCAGAGATCTGCAGGTGGATACCATCATCGGTATTTATGACTGGGAGCGCCAGGTGCGCCAGACTATCAGTCTGGACCTGGAAATGGCGGCGGACATCCGCCGGGCGGCGCAAACCGACGACATCCAGTATGCTCTGAATTACAAGGCGGTTTCCAAGCGCCTGATCGCCCACCTGGAAAACCGGGATGCACAGCTGGTCGAGGCGCTGGCCGAAGAGGTGGCCACCATTGTGCGGGAAGAGTTCAACGTGCCCTGGGTCCGCCTGCGACTCAGCAAGCCCGGTGCCCTGCGCGGTGCCCGGGATGTGGGCCTGATTATCGAGCGAGGGGAAAAACCGGCATGACCGAGGTGTACCTCAGTCTGGGCAGTAATATTGATCGCTATCGACACATCTCCGCCGCGCTGGATGCGCTGGCGGAGTGTTTCGGCGAATTGACCATTTCGTCCGTATTCGAAAGCGAAGCGGTGGGCTTTGATGGCAGTAACTTCCTCAACCTGGTGGTTGGGGTGGAGACCAATCAGTCCATCGCCGAGCTGTCCGATCGGCTGAAAAAGATCGAAGACGACAACGGCCGCTGCCGCTCCGGCCCCAAATTCAGTTCCCGAACCCTGGATATCGACATCCTCACCTACGGGGATTTCGTGGGGGAGGAGGCCGGGGTTCAACTCCCCCGGGATGAGCTGACCAAGAACGCCTTTGTGCTCTGGCCCATGGCGGAAATCGCCCCGGAGCGTGTGCATCCGGAAAGAGGCGAGACCTACGCCCGGCTGTGGGCCGATTACGATAAGCAGCGCCAGAACCTCTGGCCGGTGGAGTTCACCTGGCAGGGGCGGACGGTATCGCGCGCTGCGTCCTGACCTGATTGTTATCCCTGCCCGCTCCCTGTGACACGGGGCAGGGCGTGCCCTCTATGTGGAGTTGCCTGTGAACGAGCCGCAACACGCCGCACCAGTGTCGCCCTGGTGGGTGTTGATCGCTGTGTGCCTGGGGGCCTTTGTCGCGCCTCTGGGAATGGCCTCGGTGAATGTCGCCTTGCCCACTATGGCCCGGGAGTTGAACGCCAGTGCGGTGCTGGTCAGTTGGGTGCCCACCATTGTCCTGATCGCCAACATCATCTTCATGCTTCCGGCCGGCAAGCTGGCCGACCAGGTGGGCCGCAAACGGGTCTTTCTCTGGGGCATTGCGCTCAACAGTAGCGCCAGTGCTCTGGCATTTTTCGTCAACTCCATTGAAATGGTACTGGTGCTGCGCTTCTTTCAGGGGATGGGGGCGGCGATGATGTTTGCCACCAGCATGGCCCTGCTGATTTCGGTCTTTCCGCCGGAAAAGCGCGGCTTGCCCCTGGGACTCAATGCCGCCTGTGTGTACTTCGGCCTGACCCTGGCGCCGGCCTTGGGCGGTTGGGTGACCGATGCCTTCGGCTGGCGGTTTGTCTTCCTGTTGCCTTTGCCGATTGTGGTGTTGGTGGTGTCACTGATTGCTTGGCGGGTGTCCGGAGACTGGTTCGGCGAGCGCGAAAACCGGTTTGATTGGGGCGGCGCCCTGACTTTTGCGCTCTGGGCCATTGCCCTGGTTATCGGCCTGACCGGGCTGCCCGGGTTGTGGCAGAGCGCGGTACTGGCCTTTTCCTTCGTGTTGCTGGTGGTGTTTATTCGTCGCCAGGCTCGCCGGGAACAACCGCTGATTCGCGTACAGATGTTCCGCGAGTCCCGTCTGTTTTCTTTTTCCCTGATGACGGCGCTGTTCATGTACGCCAGCAGTTATCCGCTCGGGTTTCTGCTCAGCCTGTACCTGCAATATGTGCGGGGTTACAGCGCGGCGGATGCCGGTCATGTCCTGCTGGTGCAGGCGCTCACCATGGCCTGTGTGGCGCCGTTGGCGGGGCGCCTGTCGGACTATCTGCCGGCCCGCTGGCTGGCCAGTGCGGGCTGTTTCTGTACCCTCTGTGGTTACGGGTTGCTGAGTACGCTGGGCGTCGCCACGGCACCGGGCTTTATTGTCCTGGCGCTGTTTCTGGTGGGGCTGGGCTTCGGCTGTTTCTCCAGTCCGAATAACCATGTGGTGATGCAGTCGGCGCATTCCAGTGAAGTGGGCGTCGCGGCGGCAACGCTCAATCTCGCCCGTGTGGTGGGTAACCTGGTGGGTATGAGCCTGGTGAATCTGTTCGTTTACTGGAACCTGGGCAACCAGCCGCTGAACGAAACCCTGTCCGAGCCGCTGCTGCGCACCTTCAGTCAGGCGATGCTGTTGGCTCTGGCGTTTCTCACCTGTGCGACACTCATTTCGCTGTTGCGCGGGGCGTCCGGGGCAGAACAGAAAAAGCCGGGCGATTAGGCCCGGCTTTCAAGTGGGTCAGCATTCGGTCATCAGTGAATTTCGATGCGATGACTGACCGGCGTCTTTTGCTCCACTTTGGGCACGTTCAATTTCAACACTCCGTTGTTGAACTCCGCCTTGATATCCTTTTCCTTGACGTCCGTTCCCAGGTTGAAGCTTCGAGTGTACTTGCCATAGCGTCTCTCCTGACGAATGACGCGTCCATCCTTTTCTTCCTTGTTTTCAAACCGGGACTCGGCACTGATGGTCAGCATGCCGTTGTCCAGGGTCACGTCAATATCTTTCTTGTCTACGCCGGGTAACTCGGCGGTCAACTCGTAATGATCCTTTTTGTCGGTGATATCCACTCTGGGCGAAAACGCTTCCGCGTTCATCGAAGCAGAGCTTCTTGATAGCGGTGCCCAGAAATTGTCGAACAGGCTGTCAATATCAAATACTGAACTACGTGGTATCAGGTTCATAAGAACACCTCCTTTGAACATCCAGAGCTTGTCTCTGTTTGCGTTACTTATATTGGTCCTTTTTTGTCGATTTTCAATTGATCCAGCGCAACAAAAGTGAGTTAAACCGCTTGTTTTAACTCACCGAACGACCACCGTCCACGGCGATAATCTGTCCGGTTATATAGGGCGCTTTGGTTAAAAGAAAAAGAATGGTGTCAGCAATATCCTGAGGGTCTCCGGGTCGGTTCAACGGGACCCGATCGAGAATGGTCGCTTTCCCGTCATCGTCCAGTTCCGCCTCCTGTTCCGGCCACAGAATGGCGCCGGGGGCGATGCCGTTGACGCGCACCTTGGGCGCCAATTCCCGCGCCAGCGATTTGGTCAGCATGGCGTTGCCCGCTTTGGCGGCACAATAAATGGGGTGGTTTTTCAGTGGGCGCTCGGCATGGATGTCGGCCATGGTGATAATGGCACCCTCTGTTTCTTTCAGCGCGTCCGCCAAAGCCTGGGCAAGAAAGAAGGGGGCTTTAAGGTTGCTGCTCATCAGGTCGTTCCACTGTTCTTCACTCGCCTCTCCCACCGGAGTGGGGTAAAAGCTGGACGCGTTATTGATCAGTGCGTCCATACGGCCCCACTGTTTCAAGGCGTTCTCGGCCAGTTGTTGAACGTCTTTCAGTTGGCTCAAATCCGCTTGCAGCGCCACGGCGCTGTCGGGGCGAAGCGCGTTGAGCTCATGGCTGAGTGCCTCGGCGTCCTGCTGCGAGCCGCGGTAGTGGATGACGACCCGGTAGCCGGAGGCGTGCAGGGTTTTCGCGGTGACTGCGCCGATGCGGCGGGCTGCGCCGGTCAGTAGGGCAACGGGAGCGTCAGTAGTCATAAAATCCTCTTGAATCTGTGAATAAACTGTCCGACGTAGTACGCTGGTGGTCTATTAAACGATGAATAAGCCAATAATAACCGGTCCGGAGTGCATTCATGGTACCGCTTCACCGTCGCCTTCACACTGGGGTGAGTGTCGCGCTGGCACTGCTGCTGGCCCGAGGTTCCTCGGGGCCCTCGGGCCTGTAAAAGCCGCGTAGGTTGGATCGGTCCGACGTTTCGGAGCGCAGCGCGCGTAATCCGACATCCCCGTTAGGATGCACGGCTCCCCTTGAACTCCGAAAGCCGCGCCAACCGCTCCCGATCCAACGCCTCGCCAAAGGCTTTCCCTGTGTGCCCCTGGGCCGCAATCTCGCGGTTGTCGATCGCCTGGCAGGCCTTCAGGGCACCGCGCAGATAATCGGCTTGAGGGTAATTCCGGTCTTCAAAACCGGTGCGTCCCCGGGCGTCAGCTTCACAACAGAGCAGGAATTGCTCGAACTGCACCGGTTTGCGAAAGGCATCCGCCGCCCTGAGCAACTTCAGTATCGTGGCCGGTTTCAATTCCAGCGCCCGATGACCGTGGGTGTGATACTCCGCTGCCAATAGGGCCAGGCGGCGGTAGTCTTTCGGTGCGGTGATGCGCTCGCACAGGGTGTCCACCAGGGGCAGGCTGCGGTGCTCGTGACCGATATGTCGGGGCCACTCTTCCTTCGGCGTCACGCCCTTGCCCAGATCGTGAATCAGCGCGGCAAAACGGACCCTGGTGTCTCCGGTCAGTTTTGCCGCCTGCTCCAGCACCATCAGGCAGTGCACGCCGGTATCCACTTCCGGATGATGCTCCGGACGCTGGGGGACACCGAACAGGGCATCCACTTCCGGCAGTACCCGGGCGAGCGCACCGCAGTCGCGCAGGCACTGAATAAATACCTGCGGGTCCCGCTCTCCCAGAGCCCGTTCCATTTCCTTCCAGACCCGTTCGGGCACCAGGTGATCCACCTCGCCACTGGCGACCATGTCGCGCATCAGCGCCAGGGTATCCTCCGCGACGGTGAAACCCAGATGGTGATAGCGCGCCGCAAATCGGGCAACGCGTAAAATGCGGACCGGATCTTCACTGAACGCCGGAGAGACATGCCGGAGCAGACGTGCGTCCAGATCCCGGGCGCCGCCGTAGGGGTCCACCAGTTCGCCGCGCTCGTTCTCCGCCATGGCATTGATGGTCAGGTCCCGCCGGGCCAGGTCCTGCTCCAGGGTGACATCGGGGGCGGTGTGAAACTGAAAACCGGTATAGCCGGGTGCGGTTTTTCGCTCGGTGCGCGCCAGGGCGTACTCCTCTCCCGTCTGCGGATGGAGAAACACCGGGAAATCCTTGCCCACGGGCGTAAAGCCCTGAGCCTGCAGGTCCTCCGGGCGCGCGCCCACCACGACCCAGTCTTTTTCCGAGTAGGGGTAACCGAGCCGCTTGTCGCGCACTGCGCCGCCCACCAGATAAATATCCATAGTGATTTCACTGCAAAAAAGGAGATAAACGACAAAATAATACGGTGCATCATGTTCGCACAAAAAAATCGGCTTTGCTCGTTGTGCTTTGCGTGAGCATCGCTTAATGTATCGGTTCATTACTTGTTTTCCGCAGGTTTGCCTGTTTATCCGAGGTCTGTGATTCAATGAACGTTTTCCGTATGCCGGTGGTGATTCTGATGGCGCGCGCCCTGCGTTGGGCGGTGCGTGCACGAGCTATTGCGCGGCGGAAAACGAGGCAACCCTGACGAGTACAGCCATTACCGTTTTCAAAAAAGCCGCAGCGACCACTGCGGCTTTTTTCGTTTTGAGCCGCAGGAATTGCTGCCTCAACAAAAGGAGTGTGACCCGTGCAGGTGTATTTGGCCTATGGCCTGGTGGTATTGATCTGGTCGACCACGCCACTGGCGATTCAGTGGAGCAATGACAGCGTTTCGTTTATCACTGCGGTGCTGATGCGGATGGGGCTGGCCGCCGCGCTGGCGTTGGTGATTGTGGCGGTACTGCGCCGTCGTCTGTTCGCCCAGCCGGGGGTGTGGAAAGTCTACCTGGCCGCGTCCTTTGGCATCTTTCCCAATATGTTGGTGGTCTATTGGTCCGCGCAGTTCATTCCCTCGGGGCTGATCGCGGTGATTTTTGCTCTGTCCCCATTTGTGACCGGGTTGCTGAGCTGGTTGATCCTTCGGGAAAACCCCTTCAGCCCCCGACGCGTGCTCGCACTTATGGTGGCGCTGATCGGGCTGTGCATCATTTTCTGGGATCAGCTCCATATCGATGCCCGTTCGGCGCTGGGCATCGGGGGCATACTGTTGTCCTGCGGGTTGTTCAGCCTCAGCAGCGTCAGCCTCAAGCGGCTGGACCAGGGCACGGGACCGCTGGAGCAGACCGCCGGGGCATTGTTGTTTGCCTTTCCCGGTTTATTGCTGAGCTGGTGGCTGTTCGATGGCCAGGTGCCGCAGAGCCTGTCCACCAAAAGCCTGAGCGGGCTGGTGTATCTGGCGACCCTGGGCTCCCTGTTGGGCTTTACCCTGTTCTATTTTGTTCTGCAGCGATTGACGCCCAGCGCGGTTTCGTTGATTACCCTGATGACCCCCGTGCTGGCGTTGCTGCTGGGGACGCTGGTGGCGAACGAACGGGTATCCCCATCGCTGCTGGGCGGTGCGGTACTGGTGTTGCTGGCGCTGCTCGCCTATCTGGACCTGGGGGTGGAGCGCTGGTGGCGTCGACGGATGGCATCACCGGAGGTGGAGCGAGTGTAATGTTCTGGTGCAAAGGAGTGCACGCTGGTGGTCCATAATGGTGCGTTTCAATTTTGATAGGGCTGGTTAAATAGTAAGCGAATAGGCCTATATCTATGATTTTAAAGGGAAAATAAAAGTTGGCTCGGTCTTCGCAAAAGCCTTCGTACCTGTACAAGAATCGGGTAAGCCACTTGGCTCATTAAGGGCCAGTGGCGTCAAAACTCAAAGATAGCCAACGTTAGAGGACGTACTCATGAACATGAAGCAAAAATTCCTGGCTGGTGCCGTCGCTGCGTCTGCAATGGCCTCCGCCGCTCTGGCTCCTGTGGCTCACGCCGAAGTTTCCGCCTCGGTGGGTGCTGCCAACATGTACTACTGGCGTGGTTATGACCTGGGCAACGGTGATCCGGCGGTCTGGGGTGATATCAACGTCAGCAGCAATGGTTTCTATGCCGGTATGTGGGCCTCCTCGGGTGATGCCGCTTTGGGCACTGAGTATGATCTGTACGCAGGTTACGGCTCTGAGGTCGGTGGGTTCACTTATGACATCAGTCTGTGGAGTTATTCTTACCCATCAGAGCCGGTAGCCAGTCCGACAGGGCCTGGAGATCTGGTTGAAGCCGTTATCGGCTTGGGCTACGGAGCATTCTCACTGACCTATTACGATAACATTGAAAACAGCGCCAATCCTGATGGTGAAGACTACTGGTACACTACAGTGGGTGCTGCAGTTGGTGATTTCTCGTTCACTTACGGTGTGCACGAGTATGACTATGCCCACTTCGATATTGGTTACGCTTACAACGAAAACCTGAGCTTCACGCTTGGTCTGGTAGCTGACGATGTGGATGGAACCGAGAACGACGAAGCCAAATTCGTAGTCGGCTTCAGCATTCCGATCGAATAAGCTCACGTTTCCGGCCTGAAACCTGAGAAAAGGGTGCCTCATTGAGACGCCCTTTTTTTGTACTTCCGGCACCTGATTCCCTCTCAATGCGCCCATATGTGCCAACCCGACGCGCTGCGTGGAACCCGGGCAATGCGGGTGCTAAGGTTAGGTCAGCCGTGGCCTTCGGCCGGCGACGGCATTTGGGGCAAGTTCGAGGTACGCCATCGATGTGAAATGCTCGGCGAGGAGTTTGCCGGTTTGTGCTGCAAGGACAAAAGGAGAACGCGCATGCAGCGAACGTTACCCACCCGATCCATTACGTCCAGTCTTACCCACGGCGCTTCGCCGTTTCGCGCTCGCCGCATCGCTTTGGCTCTGACGGCCGGGCTGTTGACGGGGGCCGGTTCGTCGGTCTTTGCCGCCACCTCTCAGTCGGTGATTGAAGAGGTGCTGGTGACCGCCCAGAAACGCGAGCAGTCGATGCAGGATGTCTCCGTTGCGGTCACCGCTTTTTCCGGGGCGGCCATCGAAAAGATGGGCTTTGAAGAAGGCCTGGATATCACCCAGCAAGTACCCAATATGAATTTCTTCGCCATCTTTGGCGAAGCGTCCAGCCCGTCGATCAGTCTGCGCGGCATCAGCCTGGTGAATTTTTCCGATTCCTGGGAGTCGCCGGTCGCACTCTATGTGGATGACGTTTATCGGGGCAATCCCGCCGGTTCGGCGATTCAGCTGTTTGACCTTGAGCGGGTGGAAGTCTTGCGTGGCCCACAGGGAACCCTGTACGGACGCAACACCACCGGTGGCCTGGTTCACTACGTGTCCAAACGGCCCACGGAAACCTTTGAGTCCTCGGCCAGTATCAGCTACGGACGCTACGCTGAAGTGATTGCCGAAAGCATGATGTCGGGACAGCTGGCGGATGGTTTGATGGGACGCGCCGCCATCAAACGCACTCACAATGACGGCTGGCAGGTCAACGCGGTGGATGGCCAGAAGCTGAACGACACCAACAGTTTCGGTTACCGCCTGCAATTGCTGGGCGACTACGATGACGATGGTCAGTGGTTGCTGAACATTCATGGCAGTCAGGCTGACCAGCAATCCGTGGGCTTTGCTCACATGGGCTACCTGGAGTCGGCGGATGAGTCGGCGGCGACCTGTAGCATCGCTCGGATTCAGTCGGGGCTGTGCACCAGTGCCACTTTTGACATGACCGGGCGCGAAGCGGCCGGCGGTATTTTCGATCCCGGCCAGGTGGCGTCGAGTTCGCCGGGTGGTTTGACCACGGACATCAAAACCTTTGGCTCATCATTGACCGTGGAGTTGCCGGTCACCGAGGGTGTGACTTTTACTTCGGTCAGTGCGCTGGAAACCCTGGACAAGTTTATGCAGGACGATGGCGATGGCACGCCGGTGGTGTTTTTTGATGAGCAGTATTCGGTGGACGCTGAGCAGCTGACTCAGGAGTTCCGTCTGAATGGCCGAAGCGCCCGGTCCAAGTGGGTGACCGGGCTGTATTACTACGATGATCACCGCGATCTGCTGACCGAGGCGCCCACCACCGAAAGCGCCCGAACGGATGACTGGTATGAATTTTTTCATCGCGAGGATATGTCACTGGACAGCCAGTCCTGGGCGGTATTCGGTCAGTATGAGTATGACTTTACCCCGCAACTCACCGGTATCGCCGGGGTGCGCTATACCGAAGAAAAGCGTCAGTTCCGTCAGGATGCGGGCCCGAGTTTCTATGAGGAGATCGATGTTCGGGACAGCCTGGAAGAGGACTCGGTAACCGGCAAGCTGGGGCTGGATTGGCGCCCCAACCCGGATACCCTGATTTACGGCAGCGTGTCCACCGGTTTCAAAAGCGGCGGCTTTTCCGGTAGCTACAACGCCTCCCGGGAAGCGACCCGGCCGGTGGAAGCGGAAGACATCACCAATCTGGAACTGGGTTATAAAAACACCATGGCCGGTGGCCGCGTGCGGCTCAATGCCTCGGTGTTCACCTACGAGGTGGAAGGCTATCAGGCGCAGGTGTTCTTGACGGTGGCCGATGGCAGCGTGATTACCAATGCGGGCGATGTGACCGGCACCGGTGCCGAGGTCGAGCTGAATGCGCAGGTTGCCGACAACTTTGAAGTGATTGCCGGGTTGGGTTGGCTCGATACCGAATTTGATTCGGAGCAGATCTTCATCGTGGCCGGGGATGAGTACACCTTCGATGGCAACGAGCTCCCCTCGGCCCCCAATCTGACCTATAACCTGGTGGCCCGTTATTACCAGGGCCTGGGAGATCGCGGGGAGCTGACTTATCAGGTGGATTACAGCTGGCAGGATGATCACTTTCTGCAGATTGAAAATGATCCCTACTCGAAACAGTCGGCCTACGGACTGGTCAACGCCAAGCTGAGCTGGATGTCCCCCGAGGGCACCTGGACGGTGGCGGCCTTTGTGACCAACCTGACCGATGAAGAATACTTCACCTATCAGAACACCCTGGGTTCCGATTGGGGTTACGGTGTCTGGGGTAAGCCGCGTATGGGCGGCGTGCGTGTGGGGTGGAAGTTCTGATCGCGCGGGCCGGTCAGTTCTCGGCTAGATAACGCATCAGGCCATCGGGGTGGTCGGTAAAGATGCCGTCTACCCCGGCGTCCATCAGACGTCGCCAATCTTTCGGGTGGTTGGCGGTGTAGATCCACACTTTCCTGCCGCGCTGTCGAATGTCCTCGATCAGCACTTCGGGCATGAAGTCCTGACTGAGGTGCACGCTGTACGCATCAATTTGATCCGCGCTCTGCGCCAGATCCAGCGGTACGCCGTAGAGCAGCAGCCCTCGCCGGACCTCGGGCAGGCGTTGCTGTAGCTGGGCCAGCTGGCAGTGATCGAAGCTGGAGACGATCCAGGACTCGGGGTTCTGGCCGGAGTTCTGGCGGTGAGCGGTCAGAATGCGCACCAGGGCGTCGACGCAGTCCGGGCCTTTCAGTTCGATATTGAGCAGGGCGCGCTCACCAACCAACTCCAATACCTGACTGAGCCGGGGCAGATGCTCCCCGTTGCTCAGGCGCAGGGCTTCGAGGTGATCCCGAGACAGATCGGACAGGACCTCATAGCCGGCAATCTCACGCCCCAGGCGGCGGTCGTGGGTCACCCACAGCTCGTCGTGCAGCTGCCACACATCGATTTCAATCGCCGGTGCGCCCATGGCCAGGCTGCGACGGATGGCTTCCAGACTGTTTTCCGGCCCGGGCCCACCCCGGTGTGCGATACATAGCATAGTGAATTACCCGGTGGTGGATTGCAGCTGTTGCTCCAATTGAGAGAGGCGCTCGGGCGTACCCACATCACTCCACTGGCCGTGGTGCACCCGGCCTTCCAGTTGTCCGGCCTCGATGGCGGGGCGCAGGGCTTCCAGTAGCGGAAACACCGCCCGGCGCTCGGGGTAGCGGGCCACCAGCGCCGGGCGCAGGAGGCTGACCCCGGCAAAGGTATAGCGCTCGGCGTCTGTCGCCAGGCCGACCCGCGAGGCGGACAGACTGAAGTCACCTCGGGGGTGGAATGTCGGGTTTGGGACCAGCAGCAGCCGGCCCAGAGCGGAATCGGGCAGGGTGGGCTCGGTCAGTGTCGGTAGCGGAAAGTCGGTCCAGACATCGCCATTGATCAGCAGGAAGGGCGCCTCACCCAGCAGGGGCAGGGCCCGGTAGATGGCGCCGCCGGTTTCCAGGGGTTCGGGTTCGCGAGAATAGTGTATCGCCAGGCCAAAACGGTTGCCGTCACCGGCGAACTGCTCGATTTTTTCCGCCAGGTAGGCGGTATTGATGATGACCTCGCGTACGCCGGCCAGTGCCAGTGCTTCCAGGTGGTACTGCAACAGTGGCTTGCCGCCCACCGCCAGCAGGGGCTTGGGGGTGTGGTCGGTGAGCGGGCGCATGCGCTTGCCCAGCCCGGCGGCGAGGATCATGGCTTTCACGGGGTAGTCTCGCCCGCCAGCCGATAGTCCTCGTACCACGACTGGCCCTGGGCCTTGGGCAGCACCTTGTGTTCAAACCAATAACGAAAATCGGCCAGCTCGGGGTAGTGGCTGGCCACTTCGAGCACATAGCGAATGACCAGGGGAAGGTGTTGCAGGTACTGGGGCTTGTCGTCGCGCAGCGCGAGGCGGGAGAAAATGCCCAGCACTTTGAGGTGGCGCTGCAGTCCCATCCAGTCGAACCACTGCAGAAACTGGCTTTCCGTGACGTCTTCCAGTAACCCGATGCCGCAGGCCATATTGCCGTAGCCCAGAGCCCACTGGCGGATCTGGTCGGCGGGCCAGCGGATGTAGCAGTCGCGCAGCAGGGACACCAGGTCATAGGTGATCGGGCCCCAGACCGCATCCTGAAAATCTACAATGCTCATACAGCCGTCGGGCCGGATCAGCAGATTCCGGGAGTGGTAGTCCCGGTGCACGGCCACCTGGGGCTGTTCCAGGGCGTTCTGCTCCAGGCGGTCAAAGACATCGTCCAGCAATGAACGCTCTTCGGAGGACAGATCCAGCCCCAGCATGGCCTCGAGGAACCACTCGATAAACAGGTTGAGCTCCCGGCGCAGGAAGGCCTGGTCGTAGGGCGGGAAATGTTCACTGCCGGGAGTCTGCTGCAACGCGAGCAGTTGCATCAGCGCCTCACCGTACAGGGCGGTGGCGGACTCTGGCTGCTGGCGCAGGGCGCGATGCAGCAACCGGTCGCCAAAATCTTCCAGCAACAAAAAGCCGTTTTCGGGGTCTACCGAGGCGACCTTGGGAACCGCGATGTGGTGGTTGAGCAGGTGCTGGGACAGCTCGGCAAAGCGGCCAGCGTTCTCCTGCGGAGGCGGGGCGTCGACGGCCAGCAGCGAGGGCTCGGTGTTCAGGCGGTAGTAGCGGCGAAAACCCGCATCACCATTCAGGGGGGTGAACTGCAGCAGCTCCGGTGAGCTGTGGGCGTGCAGCTCGGCCAATTGGGCTCTGGCCCAGTGTTCCAGTTGGTCCTGTCGAGCCGCGAGCGAATCGGTCATGAGGCGTCCTCGTTATTGTGGATACTGCGTACTGGAATTCTAACCCGGTTTGACCGCAAGAAGTCAAAGCCGGGAGCCGGAAAAAGGGTTGAATCCCGGGCTTTCATTCCATGACCGGGCTTATTCAAGTAGAATTCCCGGCGTTTCGCACGGTTCCTGTCACTGGCCCACATCAGCCTGAGGTACCCAGGCAACGAGCCAGGTCGATATCAAGGCCAGGTCAATACCCAGATAGTCCCAATACCGAGATCGTTAGCTACATGGATTCAGTCTATTCGCTTTTTCGTTCAGCAGGGTCCGAGGTGGGCCGTCGCTGGCTTTGCTGTCTGGTGCTGGCGGCCAGTCCCCAGGTGCTTGCCCAGGCGGGTGCTGACGGAGCCCGGGAGACCGAAGAGCGTGACGCAGAGGCCAGCGATCTTGACTGGGTGCCCGCCGAGGCGTTGACCGAGGCCCAGAAAGCGACGCTGCCCACCGGCTGCTGTGGAGCTTATATAGCGCCCACGCGTGACGATGCGGATGCCCAGGTGCCGCCGGATGAGGCGGCCACCCGACTGAGCGCGGATCGCTCCGAATCCCGCGGGCAGACCCACCACACTCTGGAGGGTGATGTCAGAGTCACCCAGGGAACCCGTAGCCTGAGGGCGGATCGGGCGGAAGTGGACCAGACCACCCGCGATGCCCAGGTGTCCGGGGATATCCAGATCCGGGAGCCGGGGGTTTTGCTGCGCAGTGAGTCGGCCCAGATGAACCTCGACAGCGGTGATGCCGAACTCGACGATGCCCGCTTTGTGCTCTACGAAAGTCGGGTGCGGGGGCAAGCCGATCGGCTGACCAAACTGGGCGATCATTTTATCGGTCTGGAAGACAGCGCCCTGACCACCTGTGAGCCTGGCAGCGACGCCTGGAGCCTGAAAGGGCAGGCGATCAACATTTATCCCGAACGCCACTATGGCACGGCCAAGCACGCCCGCATGGAAGTGTTCAGTGTGCCGGTGTTCTACGCGCCTTATTTGCGCTTTCCGATCGATGATCACCGCCAGACCGGGTTTCTGTTTCCCTCCCTGGGGGAGAGCCGACGCAACGGGTTCGAGGCCTCGATTCCGTTTTACTGGAATATTGCCCCGAATCTGGATGCGACCATTACCCCGGAGTACATGTCCAAGCGCGGAACGCTCTGGGGCCTGGAAACCCGACATCTGTCCCGGCACTTTGAAACCCGGGTGAGCGGCGGTTTTCTGGACGAGGACGAGAACCCCTACAGTGGGGCGCAGCGGGATGTGACCGATGAAGAGGGCGATGACCTCAACCCCTACTTCGGCGAGTCGCGCTGGGAGTATCAGATACTGCAGCAGGGCGGTGCGGGGCAGCGCTGGAGTACGGAAATCGACTACACCGCAATCAGCGACAACGACTACCTGCGCGACCTGAACAGCAGCGGTCTGGACGTGAACCGGACCGCCCAGGTGGCCAAGCGGGCCCGGGCCACCTACCAGGGGAATCACTGGTTGCTGGGCATCAAGGGTGAGGAGCTGCGCGCGCTGAGCACCGCCAAATGGCCGCACCGGGAACTGCCCCGGATCAATGCCGACGGCCGCTACCAGTGGGGCAACTGGGTTCTGGGGCTGAACAATGAGTACACCTACTTTGACGTGAACAGCACCTTCGAGAATGACAACCCGGAGTTCATCGATAACCTGCTGGTGGGTGAGCGGTTCCGCACTGATTACAGTTTGACCTGGGACAAGGACTGGGTGTGGGGCTTTTTCAAGCCGAGCGCGATTGTCAAAAGCCTGAGCTATCAACTGGACGAGGATCGACTGGCGGAAGGGGCTGAGCCCGACCCCAGTCTGGTGGTACCCCAGGGTACACTCGATATGGGGCTGTACTTCGAGCGGGATGGCCAGCTGTTCGGCAAGGGGTTCCTGCAGACGCTCGAGCCCCGGCTGTTCTATTTTTACAGTGACTTTGAAGATCACAGCGACCTGTTCGGCGTGAGCCGGAACAATCGTCCGGTTCTGTTTGATGCCAAGCCGCTGACTTTCCAGTACAACCAGCTGTATCGCACCTCCCGCTTCGCCGGCGGGGATCGGATCGAAGACGCCAATCAGCTTTCGGTGGGGCTGACCAGCCGGTTTATCGATCCCCTCACCGGGGTGGAGCAGATGAGCCTCAGCGTGGGGCAGATTTTCTATTTCTCCGATCGCCGGGTCGGTCTGAACACCCCAGACCTTGAGTATGACCCCCAGGAGAACCCGGACGCGGAGCGCCCCGAGGAGACCTACGAGCGTTCCGAGCTGGCCGGTCAGTTCACCGCCCGGGTGGGCGATCGGCTCAGCATCAACGCCAATGTGGCCTACAACGAGTTTGAAAGCCAACTGGGCAGCGCCAATGCCAGTATCCGCTATATGGACCAGGCCGACCGGATCATGCATCTGGGCTACCGCTACACTCACCGGCCGCCCTCTCCGGGCCTGGAAGACCCGACCGCGGTGCAGGAGCGGGCCCTGGATCAGGTGGATTTTGCCTTCCACCTGCCGGTGGCGGCGCAGTGGAGCCTGGTCGGGCGCGCCAATTATGACTTTACCTATGAAAAGGAACTCGATACCTTCGTCGGACTCGAATACAACGACTGCTGTTACCGGGTCCGGCTGCTGGCCCGGCGCTGGCTGGACTTCGACTACACGCCGAACTTTCTGGAGCGGGTAGACGCTGACGATTACGATCAGAGCATCATTTTTGATTTTCAATTCAAGGGTCTGGGCAGCATCAACCGCAAGGTCAATGATCTGCTTGAGAAAGCCATTCCGGGCTACGGCGTCCGGGACGGTTCGATCCGCTAACCATTAGAGATAACTGACTGTTATGCAAGCAAACCGGATTACCCAACGTCTGATTCCCGCTGTTCTGGCGTTGTTGCTGGCCAGCCCTCTGGCGCTGGCAGAAACCGAAATGCTCGACCGCGTAGTGGCCATCGTCGGAGAAGACGTGGTGCTCGAAAGCGAGCTGGAAGAGCGGCTGGCGTCCATCAAGGCGCGTATTCAGCAATCGGACAGCAATCAGAATCTGCCTCCGGACAGCGTATTGCGGGACCAGATTCTGGACCAGTTGATTCTCGAGCGTCTGCAGATGGAAATGGGGCGCCGGTTCGGCATTGAAGTGTCCGATCAGCAACTGGATCAGACCATCGCGCGCATCATGCAGACCAACAACCTGACTGAAGCGCAGCTACGCGCCGACCTGGAAAGCCAGGGGCAGACGCTGGAGGGCTTCCGGGACCAGATTCGCCGGGAAATGTGGGTCAACCAGATCCAGCAGGCGGTGGTGAACAGTCGGATCGACGTCAACCAGCAGGATATTGAAAGCTTCCTGGCCTCCACCGACGGCAAGTTTGCCACCTCCCCGAATTACCGCTTGGGCCATATTTTGCTCTCGGTGCCCAGCAGCGCCAGTGACGAAGAGGTCTCTGAGGTGCAGGAAGAGGCGGAGCGCATCCGTCAGGAGCTGGTGGACGGTGCCGACTTTGAGCAGATGGCCATCACCCACTCCAACGATGCCAACGCCCTGCAGGGCGGTGAAATTGGCTGGCGCAAGCTGGAGCAACTGCCGGAGCTGTTTGCCGATGTGGTCGCGGGACTGGAAGAGGGGGATGTGTCCGAGCCGGTGCGCAGTGGTGCTGGCTTCCATATTCTGAAAGTACATGAGACCCGCAGCAACACCGGCAACAGCATGGTGGAACAGACCAAGGCCCGACACATTCTGATCAAAACCTCGGAAATCGTCGACGATGCCGCTGCCGAGCAGAAGCTCACCGAGTTGCGCGAGCGGGTGCTCAACGGTGAGAGCTTTGCCGATCTGGCCCGGGAGCACTCCGAGGATATCGGCTCCATGCTCCAGGGCGGCGATCTGGGCTGGACCATGCCCGGTCAGATGGTTCCCGCCTTTGATCAGACCATGAACGAGACCGACGTCGGTGAGGTCAGCGAACCTTTCAAGAGCCAGTTTGGCTGGCACATCCTGATGGTCGAGGATCGCCGCGAGCAGGACATGAGTGAACAGATGATCCGCAATCAGGCCGCGAACATGCTGCGCGAGCGTCGCTTCGACGAAGAGCTGCAGACCTGGCTGGCGGAAATCCGGGAAGAGATTTACGTGGAAGAGAAGTTGTGACCGAGGCTCGTAACCCTTTACGCCTGGCGCTGACGCCGGGCGAACCGGCCGGGATCGGGCCGGATCTGGCGATCCAGTTGGCTCAGACCGAACGCGCCGATGAAATTGTGGTGATCGCGGACCCGGCACTGCTGCAGGACCGGGCCCGGCAACTGGGACTGCCTCTGACTGTCCGTGAATTCAATCCCGCCGATGTGGCGCAACCCCAGAGACCAGGGGAGCTGACCGTCGCTCCGGTGCCCCTGCGCGCGCCTTGTGAGTCCGGCGTACTGAATCCGGCCAACAGCGCCTATGTGTTGCAGACCCTGGACTTTGCCATCGCCGGTTGTCAGGCCGAAACGTTTCAGGGTCTGGTTACCGGCCCGGTACACAAAGGGGTGATCAATGAAGCGGGTATTCCGTTCAGCGGTCACACCGAATACCTGGCGGACAAAACCGGTACTCCCCGGGTGGTGATGATGCTCGCCACCGAAGGGCTGCGAGTGGCGCTGGCGACCACACACCTGCCCCTGCGGGATGTTGCCGATGCCCTGAATGAAACGCTGCTTACGGAAGTGCTGGATATCCTGCATGGCGATCTGCAGCGGGATTTCGGTATTGCCGAGCCGCGCATTCTGGTGTGTGGCCTGAATCCCCATGCCGGGGAAGGCGGACACCTCGGGCGGGAAGAAATCGATCTGATCGAACCCGTACTGGAGAAGCAGCGGGCCAAAGGTCAGACACTGATCGGCCCGCTACCCGCCGATACCCTGTTTACGCCCAAGCACCTGGAGCAGGCCGATGCGGTATTGGCCATGTATCATGATCAGGGGCTGCCGGTATTGAAGTACAAAGGTTTTGGACAGGCGGTGAACGTCACTTTGGGGCTGCCCATCATTCGTACCTCCGTGGACCACGGCACGGCGCTTGATCTCGCGGGCACGGGCCGAATCGATTCCGGGAGTCTGCAGACCGCGCTGGATTACGCGCGCACCATGGCGGCGGCCCGATTCGGAGGTCGCTCATGAGTCGGCCGGGCAAGCAACGTATGGGCAACGGCGAGGCCCCCCACCGCGCCCGCAAACGGTTCGGTCAGAATTTTCTGGTGGATGGCAACGTCATCGATCGCATTGTCGGGGCCATCAATCCACAGCCCGGCGAGCTGCTGGTGGAAATTGGCCCCGGTAAAGGCGCGCTGACCGCGCGCCTGGCGGACAAAGCCGAACACTTACGGGTCATTGAGCTGGACCGGGACCTGGTGCCCTGGCTGAAAGTGCAGTTTGAAAAGCACCCGGATTTTGAGCTGTTCCAGGCCGACGCGCTGAAGTTTGATTTCACCACCTTGATGAAGGACGAGCAGTCGCTGAGAATTGTCGGCAACCTGCCGTACAATATTTCCACGCCGTTGATTTTCCATCTGCTCACCTACGCCGGGCAGGTGAAAGACATGCACTTCATGTTGCAGAAAGAAGTGGTCAAGCGGATGGCCGCCGGCCCAGGTGAAAAAGCCTATGGCCGACTGGGCATCATGGTGCAGTACGATTGCCAGGTCGAGCCATTGTTTGAAGTACCGCCCGGTGCTTTCGACCCGGCGCCCAAAGTGGACTCCGCGGTCGTTCGCCTGACTCCCCACGCCCGGCGCCCGTTTACCGCCACCAACCGGAACACCCTCTCCCAACTGGTCAATGTCGCCTTTCAGCAGCGGCGCAAAACCCTGCGTAACGCGCTGAAGAATCTGGTGGAGCCCGAGCAGTTGGATCAGTTGCCGGTGGATGCCAGTCTGCGCCCGGAAGCCCTGTCGCTGGAAGACTACGTTCGCCTGGCCAACGCCATCGACACCTTGAATTCGGCGTCTTAGCCCCCACAGTAAGAGCCAGATTCCGCCTTCAAGGGCGTCGCCCTGGCGAGCCCGCACTCTGGAGTGGCCTGGTCCTATGACGAACAACATTCGGGTATCCGTAAAACCTGCCTACATTGAACAGCAGTCCGAACCCGCCGAACACCGTTTCGTGTACGCCTATACCATCACCATCGACAACCAGGGTGATGTGCCTGCGCAACTGATCGGACGGCACTGGGTCATCCGCGATGCCGACGAAAAGAAACAGGAAGTGCGTGGCATCGGGGTGGTCGGTGAACAGCCACACCTGCCGCCCGGCAAACGCTTTACTTACACCAGCGGTGTGATTCTGGATACCGAGACCGGTATCATGGAGGGCAGCTACCAGATGAAGACCGAGGATGGCCAACTGTTTGATGTGCCTATCCCTGCCTTCGCACTGGTACCGCCCCACGCGATTCACTGACCGGAGCGTTCATGAGTACCTATGCCATCGGGGACATTCAGGGCTGTCTGGGTCCGTTGAGACAGTTGTTGGATCAGGTCAACTTCGATCCCGCCGAAGACCGGTTGTGGATTGCCGGCGATCTGATCAACCGCGGTCCGAGCTCGCAGGAAACCCTGCGCTTTCTGTACCAGATGCGCGACCGCCTGACGGTGGTGCTGGGCAATCACGATCTGCACCTGATTGCGGTGGCGCGAGGACATCGCGCCCCGAACAATAAAGATACCCTTGAAGATATTCTCGGCCACGACGAGCATCCGGAATGGATCGAGTGGCTGCGTCAGATGCCGTTGCTGCATCACGATCCGACATTGAATTTCGTTATGACTCATGCCGGCATTCCTCCACAGTGGCATCTTGAGCGGGCCAAGGCCCACGCGCGTGAAGTTGAAGCGGTTCTGCAGAGTAGTCAGTTGGATGACTTTCTGGCCCATATGTACGGCAACGAACCGAGTCAATGGAAGCATAAGCTGTATGGTATGGATCGGCTGCGGATGATCACCAACTATTTCACCCGCATGCGTTTTTGCACGGCCGACGGTGATCTGGACTTGAATAACAAGGGGGAGGCGGGTTCTCATCCGCCCGGATTCGCTCCCTGGTTTGCACACCCGAAACACAAGTGTCGCAACGAACGGATTCTGTTCGGTCACTGGGCAGCCCTGGAAGGCAAGGCCGACGCACCCAATGTGTTCGCACTGGATACCGGTTGTGTCTGGGGCGGTTCGCTGACCGCGATTCGTTTGGAAGATCAGAAAACTTTTCGTTGTGATTGCTCGCTGTTAAAGAATTTGTGAACTGTGCACCAAAATTGCACAGGGAGTGTGACAAACTGAGCGCCGCCAATTAGAATGCGTCCCGCGCATCGCCCGATGCGTTTCTGATTGGACAATTGATGTACACAAAAGGAGCACTCATGAAAATCAAATATCTGGCACTGGCAACCGCTTTTTCCCTGACGTCCGGCCTGGCGATGGCAAACAGCTATCAAGCCGAAGTCGGCGCTAGTTACACTGATGTCGAGAACGGCGATGGCGTTTTTGGCATGTATGGCGAGTTCCACTTCTCTCCGGTACAGACTCGCAATCACCCGCTGGCGGAAGCCGCTTTCCTTGAGCGCTCTTCCAATGTCTATGCTGCAGCGGATGACGATTTTGATGCGTTGACCGTGGGCGGTGAACTGTATGTTCCCGATACCATGTTTTACGTGGGTGGTCGTGTGACCCGCGTTGATAATGCGGCCGGTGATGAAACCACCGCTTATGCCACTCTGGGCCTGACACCGGTCGACGGTCTGTTGGTTACTACAGAATTCTCTGAGGATGGCTACGATGCCAACATCAGTGCCAAATACGTGACCAGCCTGGGTGGCGGTAACTTCGTCAACCTGGAAGGGACGTATCAGGATACTGATTTCGATGATGATATCCTGTCTCTGGGTGCCGATTTCTATTTCGATCGTACTTGGAGTGTCGGTGCCGGTTATACGGACTTTTTGGGTGATGATCAGTTTACCTTGCGCACTGAAAAGTTCTTCACCAACGAAATCAGCGGTCGTCTGTCGTTTACCGACTCCGACGCGGCTGGCAATGTCTTCACCATTGGCGGTGCCGTTCGTTTCTAAAAACAGAAACGATGGTGATGTCAAAAAAACCCGGCCTGGCCGGGTTTTTTTGTGTCTGAAGGTCGGGTTTCCCTTGCACTTGTGAGAACGCCCCGATAGATTTCCCCTACACCACTGACCGGGGGCGACCGTGGATATTGAATTGCTCAGAACCTTTCTGGAGGTGACCCAGACCCGACACTTCGGGCGTGCTGCGGATAAACTGTTTATTACGCCCGCGGCGGTCAGTGCCCGTATTCGTCAGCTGGAGCAGACCCTGGGGGTCACGCTGTTTTTCCGCACCCGGGGCAATATCCAGATGACCGCCGAAGGGGAGCGGCTGTTGCCGCACGCCCACCACCTGCTGGAGGCCTGGGCGGACACTCGACGCGAGCTGGCCCGGGAGGCCGAACCCGACCGCCACCTTCGCCTCGGTGCCACGCCGGGGCTCTGGCAGTTCTTGCTCGCGGGCCTGCCCGCCCGCCTGCAGCGGGAACTACCCGATATGACCTTGCGCGCCGAAGCCTGGTCGCCCGACGAGCTGCTCGACCGGCTGTTGGCCGAGCAGTTGGATCTTGCATTGTTGTACGACCTACCGGGCGATGGCGCCCTGAAGTCCCGCCGTATTGGTCAGGTGCGTCTGGCTCTGTTCAGCAGTCAGCCGGATCTGGATGTGAGGGCTGCACTGGCCGACGGGTATGTTTCGGTGGACTGGGGCGCGGCCTTTGCCCTGTTTCAGGCCAAGCGCTTTGGCGAGGTGACGGCCAGCCTGCATACCAACCAGGCCAGTGTGGCGCTGGCGACTTTTCGCGAGCGAAAGGCAAGCGCTTACTTACCGGAAGAGTTGGCTGGCGAGGGGGTGTATCCGGTAAGGGGGGCGCCCGAGTTTACCCGGCCCCTGTACGCGGCGTTTCGACCGGAGCAGGAGTTCAGCCCCAGTGTGCAGCGAGTGCTGGATGTGTTGGTCGAGGGCGATGCGCTATCGCCCTCTCAATCCTCTTAGAAATCGAGTTCCCATAGATCGTCACAGCCCAGCTCTTCCTTCAGCCGACGCCGTTCCAACCGGTCTTCGATCTTCCGGCGCATATCCAGAATATGTTGGTTGGCCTCGCGGCCTGTCAGTTTCACCGGCTCCTCGTCGTTCTCGGCCTCGGTGGGCATATCGTTGATGTAGTCGGTATCGTCATCGGAATGATCAATGTTCACAGCCATGGACATCTCCAGCGTAAGAAATGACAATGCACAAGCGGGTTGTGTCATGAGCCAGTTGGTTCATGCCGCTAACCACCAGGCCATGTGGCGCTATTTACCACGGGGAGTGCCGATGGCAAAGCAAAAAAAATTTGCCGTCATCCCTAACTTTTCTGATCCTGAGTGAGCAGTGAGGAAATCAGTGGATATCCAGGACAAGACCGTGATCGGCTGGCGCGAATGGGTGCGGATGCCCGCCCTGGGCCAGGCCGAAATCAAGGCAAAAATCGACACAGGAGCGCGCACCAGTGCGCTGCACGCCTACTTTGTGGAGCCCTTTGAGCTGGATGGTCGCCCCTGGGTGCGCTTCGGGTTACACCCTCGCCAGAAGGATACCGAGGTGCAGATCGAGTGCGAGGCACCGGTGATTGACCAGCGCCGGGTCACGGACTCCGGCGGTCACGCCGAAATGCGCTACGTCATCGCCACCACTATGGTGCTTGGGGATCAGGCGTTTGATGCCGAGGTGACCCTGACCGACCGGGAGAATATGCTGTTTCGAATGCTGCTAGGGCGCGGCGCGCTCAAGCCGCGCTTTCTGGTCGATAGCGACCAATCCTTTCTGCTGGGGGGCTCCAAATTCCAGCCCCCCGGTGAACTGAACCTATCCTGATTTGAGCCTTTGGACCGTCTATGAAAATTGCCATTCTGTCGCGCAACCGTCGACTGTACTCCACCCGACGTCTGATTGAAGCCGCCGAGGAACGCGGCCACGAGGTGCGGGTACTGGATATCCTCAAGTGTTACATGGATATCACCCCCTCCAACCCGAGTATCTGGTACATCGGCGAGAAGCTCGAAGGGTTCGACGCGGTCATTCCCCGCATTGGCGCTTCGGTGACCCACTACGGCCTGGCGGTGATCCGTCAGTTTGAAATGATGGGCGTCTACTGCCTGACCGAGTCGGTCGCGCTGGGGCGCTCCCGGGACAAGCTGCGGGCCATGCAGCTGTTTTCCCGCAAAGGGCTGGGCATGCCGCGCACCAGCTTCGCCTACCACGTGCACAACACCAAAGACCTGATTAAGCTGGTGGGCGGCGCGCCGCTGGTGGTCAAGCTGTGTGAAGGCACCCAGGGCCGTGGCGTGGTGCTGGCGGAAACCGCCAAGGCGGCGGAGAGTGTGATTGAGGCCTTCCGCGAACTGCGCGCCGAGTTTCTGGTGCAGGAGTTCATCAAGGAAGCCGGGGGCAGCGATATCCGCGCCCTGGTGATCGGCACCAAGGTGGTGGCGGCCATGCAGCGCACCGCCATGGAAGGGGAGTTCCGCTCCAACCTGCACCGAGGCGGTAGCGCTCAACTGGTCAAGCTGACGCCCTCCGAGCGCCAGACGGCGGTCAAAGCCGCCCAGACCATGGGGCTGTCCATCGCCGGTGTCGACTTGCTGCGCTCGAGCCGGGGCCCGCTGCTGATGGAGGTGAACTCTTCGCCGGGTCTGGAAGGTATAGAAGGGGCCACGCACAAAGATGTGGCCGGTGCGATCATCAAGTTTGTCGAGGAAAACGCCAAGCCCAACAAAACCCGCACCCGGGGCGGTAAAGGGTAACGTCTATGGCCAACTCCTCACCCGCCGCCAAAACCGACCCGGGCCGACGCGCCCGGGAAAAAAACCGCACCCTGGACATTGGTGGCGTCAAGGTGGCCCCGGGGGAGCGTACGTCGGTGGATATCCCCCTGGCCGCCATGTACACCCACTCGGATGTGGAGATGACCGTACACGTCATCAACGGTCGCCGGCCCGGTCCCTGCCTGTTTGTCAGCGCCGCCATTCACGGCGATGAACTCAATGGTGTGGACATCATCCGTCGGCTTCTCAACTACAAACAGCTCAACCAGTTGCGCGGTACCCTGATCGCGATTCCCGTGGTCAACGTGCACGGCTTTCTGAACCAGTCCCGCTACCTGCCCGACGGCCGGGACCTGAATCGCAGTTTTCCGGGCAGTGAGCGGGGCTCCCTGGCGGGGCGGGTGGCGAACACTTTCGTGGGCGATATCCTGAAAAACTGCACCCACGGTATCGATCTGCACACCGGCGCCCGCCATCGCAGCAACCTGCCGCAGATCCGCGCCGACCTGAGCTCGGACGAGACGCGCAATCTGGCCATGCAGTTCGGGGTGCCGGTAGTGCTCGATGCCAAGCTGCGGGACGGCTCAATGCGCGAGGCGGCCGCCGACATGGGCATCCCCCTGTTGCTGTACGAAGCCGGGGAGGCCCTGCGCTTCGATGAGCTGAGCATCCGCGCCGGTGCCCGGGGCATCATCAATGTCATGCGCGAGCTGAAAATGCTGCCCCAGCGTAAACGCCCGGCCAAAATCCCCCAGGCCGTGGTCGCCTCGGACAGCCGCTGGCTGCGGGCGCCCACCAGTGGTGTGATGCGCTCGCGGGTGCAGTTGGGGGCGCGGGTAAAGAAGGGCGATGTACTGGGGATGATTGCGGACCCGTTGGGGCTGAATGAATCCCCGGTGCTGGCGCCCGCCGAGGCCATCGTGATCGGCATGACCCACCTGCCGCTGGTCCACGAGGGCGAGGCACTGTACCACCTGGCGAATTTCCACCGCCGCACCGGCAAAGTCGCCTCCGAGGTGCAGGGCTTCCACGAGCATTTTAGTGATCAGGAAGAAGAACCGTTCTTTATCGGATGGGATGATTCGTTGGAGAATTGAGTTGGGTTACGGCGGATGCGCTTCGCTTATCCGCCCTACGCAACCTCCGTGTTATTTTTCGAAACGTTACGTCGGCACTGAGGGCTGCGGAGGGGAAACCCTTTCAAGACCGTGGAGCGGGGGACCCGCGATTCGAGCCTACAGGGATGTATTAACGGCGTGTCTTGAAAGGGTTTCCCCTCCGCAGCCCGGACTCAGCTACTACCACCAATTGCCGTACGAGAAAATCACGCCAACGCGTTCAGCTTCACCACATTGCCGTCAAAGGCAAACTGCTTGCCCACGAAACGTGCCTCGAACTGCCGGGCGGTGAGGGGCTTGGAGAACAGGAAGCCCTGGCCCTGATCGCAGCCCTCGTCACACAGCCAATCTGACTGAGCGGGCTTCTCCACCCCCTCTGCCACCACCGACAGCTGCATGTTGTGCGCCAGACCAATGATCGACTTGGCAATGGCCGCATCGTTCGGGTCGCTCTGAATATCGTGAATAAAACTGCTGTCGATCTTCAGCTTCTGAATCGGGAAGCGCTTCAGGTACGCCAGGGACGAATAGCCCGTGCCGAAATCATCAATCGCCAGATACAGCCCCATCTGATTGAGTTGCTTGAGCTGATTGATGGTCTCACCGGCGTGCTCCATGGCACAGCTCTCGGTGATCTCCAGCTCCAGATACTCCGCCGGTAAGCCGGTCTCCCGAAGAATGCTTTCCACCTTCTCCGGGAAATTGCGCTGGCGGAACTGGCGTGGTGAAAGGTTCACCGCCATGCGACCCACTTTCTTGCCCGAGTCCAGCCAGCGCTTCTGCTGGTAGCAGGCCTGGCGCAGCACCCACTCGCCAATGGGCGCGATCAGGCCGGTTTCCTCGGCCAGGGGAATGAAATGAGCCGGGGAGATCAGTCCGCGTTCCGGGTGTTGCCAGCGCACCAGCGCCTCCACACCCATCAGCTCGCCGGTTTTCAGATCGATCTGGGGCTGATAGTGCAGAATCAGCTGCTCCTGCTCCACCGCCCGGCGCAGATCGTTTTCCAGTAGCAGGTAGTTGACCGCCGTGGCGCTCATGCCCTTGGCGTAGAACTGACAGTTGTTTTTGCCCGCCTCTTTCGCCTTGTACATGGCGATGTCGGCGTTCTTGAGCAGCTCGTCGGTATCGGTGCCGTCATCCGGGTAGACACTCACCCCGATGCTGACCGTGGTGGTGATCTCGTGGCCGGCAATCTCCAGCGGCCGTGCCAGGGTCACCAGCAGCTTGTTGGCAATGAACACCACATCTTCCATGTCGTGCACGCCCTCGAGCACCACCACGAATTCGTCACCGCCCAGACGGGCAACGGTATCCATGTCCCGCACGCCCTCGTTCAGGCGCATGGCGATGGCCTTGAGCAGCAGGTCCCCGGAGTCGTGTCCCAGGCTGTCGTTGATGTTTTTGAACCGGTCGATATCCAGCAACATCAAGGCCAGTTTGCTGTTGCTGCGTTGGGCTCGGGCCAGGCCGTGATAGATGCGATCGTAAAACAGGGAGCGGTTGGGCAGGGCGGTGAGCGAGTCGTGGAAGGCCATGTAGTTCAGGCGCGACTGCTGCTCCCGCAGGGCGTTTTCCGCCAGTTTGCGCTCGGAGATGTCGGTGCAGATGGTACAGACACCGAACACATCGTTATTCGGGTTTCTGAGGGGGAACTTCACCATCAGATAGGTGTGCAGGCTGCCGTCCTTGTGCATCAGCTCCAGTTCGGTCTCGAGGGTCTGCTGCTTGTCCTGGGTGGCCAGGTCAATATCCCAGAGCGCCTGGGCGACTTCCTTGGGGTAGACGTCGAATACGTTCTTGCCGACAAACCCCTGCTCGTCGACGTTCTGCAGTTGTTTGTAGTGTTCGCTGGCGAGCACCACATTGCCGTTCAGGTCCTTGACCGAAATCAGGGCCGGAGAGTGGTGCAGAATGGCGTGCAGGTAGGTCTCGCTGGCCCAGAGGGCCTGTTCGGCCAGGCGGTGGCGCTCGCTCTGCTCGTCGTGGCGCCACATTTCGATGATCTGCCGGGCCAGCAGGCCGCTGAAGGCCCACACGGTATCCAGCTCCTGAACGCTGCGCTCCAGGGCGGGCAGATCGTCCTGGCTTTCCAGATAGAAGGCGGCGATGGGCTTGTCGTGCTCGAAAATGGGGTAGAGATAAGCGGAGCGGGTGCCCTTGGGGGTAATGTCGTGCCCCAGACGGACAATGGCGCTGCTGTCCAGGGCGATGGGTTGGCCCTCGGAGAAGACGCGTTCAATCTGGTTGTGGGGAAAGCCTCGGAGCTTGTTCAGGGCGGTGGCGACGGTGTCAATTTCGGGCTGTTTCTGGGCGTTCAGGCGGGCGATGGATTCGACGAAGAGTCGTCGGTCCCGCTCTATGATCAGCGCGGCCCGGCTCACCGCAGGCTTGGCCATGACCAGCTTTACTAGACGTTCGGCGATTTGTTTGTGGTTCAGGTCGGTGAACAATCGTTGGAAACGCTTGATCAGTTCAACCGCCGTCAATTTCGTCTGCATAGTCGCCCAGTTTGGGTGGTCTTCGTGGCTAACATCAAACCCGATCGCCGCTTATTACGGAGTGTCGGTTTCAGCTCCTTGTACAAGGCGCCTTGCTCCTGGTGATCTGGCTTGCGTTGCTTTACGTGCCAGATAGCGCCAATCTATAAAATTCTTTTGCAATACGCAAGAAATCCTGACGCGCGTATTGATCGAATGACCCCAACGACCTGTTGTTCAGGTTATTATTTTTTTTCATAAGACCTGCATCATAAGCCGCCTTTGGCGCAAGAATCAAGGCCCGATTGGCGGCTGTTGCTTTGTTCAGGAGAGGATGGCCTTGAGCGCGGTGATCAGCGCCTGCATTTCGGTGTCGCTGCCGATGGAGATGCGCAGGTACTCGGACAGGCGGGGTTTGTTGAAATAGCGGACGATAATACGGGCGTCGCGCAGTTGGCGGGACAGTTCGGCCGCGTCCTCACCCTCGGGAACGCGGGCGAAGACAAAGTTGGCCGCCGAGGGCACGGTCCGGAAGCCCAGCTCCTGCAGGCGGGCCTCGGTCCACTCCCGGGTGGCGATGACCTGGTCCCGGCACTGACGGAAATAGTCGTCGTCCTCAATGGCCACAATGGCGGCGGCCTCGGCCAGGCGATCCACCGGGTAGGAGTTGAACGAATTCTTGACCCGCTCCAGCCCCTCGATCAGCTCCACCGAACCAAGGGCGAAACCCAGGCGCAGACCGGCCAGCGAGCGGGATTTGGACAGCGTCTGGGTGACCAGCAAGTTGGGGTAGCGGTCCACCAGCTGCGCCGCGCTCTCGGCCCCGAAGTCGACATAGGCTTCGTCGATCAGCACCACGCTGTCGGTGTTCTCTTTCAGCAGGGCCTCAATATCGCTCAGGGGCAGTGCTCGCCCGGTGGGCGCATTGGGGTTGGGGAAGATGATGCCGCCATTCTCTCGCCGGTAGTCCGCCAGGTTGATACTCAGGTCGTCGGCCAGGGGCAGCATTTCATAGTCGATGTCGAACAGCTGGCAATAGACCGGGTAGAAGCTGTAGGTAATGTCCGGGTACAGGAGGGGGCGTGGCTGCTGGAAGAAGGCCATGAACGCAAAAGCCAGCACTTCATCGGAGCCGTTGCCGACGAAGGTCTGTTCGGGTTTGAGCCCATAATAATCGGCGATGGTCTGCTTGAGGGCGCTGGAGTTGGGGTCGGGGTAGAGGCGCAGTTTGTCGATGGCCCCATCGGTCAGCACGTCCCGCACCCGGGGGGAGGGCGGAAACGGACTTTCGTTGGTGTTGAGTTTGATCAGCCCATCAATTTTGGGCTGCTCACCCGGCACATAGGGCTCAAGCTCACGGACCCGCTCACTCCAGAAACGCGACATGTAAAGACCTTCTTTGGGTTTACGTCAAAACCGTCATTATACATGAGGTGCTCGTTGATTCGTGGCTCGTGGGGAGCGCATGTCGTGCCGCTTTGATACTTCGCACAAGCTGCTCCGCCTGGGTAACCCCTTTTGAGACACGGAATTTACATCACGTCCGGGCCGGGGAGGGGAAGCCCTTTCAAGACACGCCGTGAACCCGGTCCCTACGCGCTCCCGGCGCTTCGGGACACTTCCCACATCCAAGTGGGTCGTCCACGGGGGCTCGACGCGCGGAGTCCCTCCGCTTACGGTCTTGAAAGGGCTTCCCCTCCCCGTCCCTCAGTGCCATGTTTAACTCACGGCGGTATGGTTCCGGCGGATGCACTTTGCTCCGAATCGTCGGACCGGTGCGCCTTACGGATAGCACGGTAGGTTGCGTAGGGCGGATAAGCAAAGCGCATCCGCCGTTACCCAAGGTGCAAATTAAAAGGTGCTAGCTCCCGAAACGTTTCGCTTGCACCGCGGAGGCTGGGTAACCCCTTGTGAGACCGTCGCCTGCCTGGATGGCAGGCGATCGAGCCCCCATGGATGGGTTTACGGCGTGTCTCACAAGGGGTTACCCAGGCGGAGCAGCCTGTACCAAGCGCCCACGCTCGGAACTTGTCCCCTGTATAATGCCCCCAACCAATAAACCTCAGGAGCCCCGCATGTTCGAATCCCTTCCCAAGCTACCCAACGACCCCATCCTGGGCCTGAGCATCGCCTTTCGTGACGACCCCAACCCGGAGAAAGTGGATCTCGGCGTGGGGGTGTATCGCGATGCGTCCGGCAATACCCCGGTGATGGCGGCGGTGCACGAGGCGGAAGTGCAGCTGCTCAAAGCGGAAATCACCAAGGCCTATACCGCTCCGGCCGGTTATCCGGGCGCGAACGAGGCGGTGCAGGAGCTGGTATTCGGGCCGGAGCATCCCGCACTGGCGGCGGGCCGGGTGGCGACCGTGCAGACCCCGGGTGGCTGCGGTGCGCTTCGGCTGGCGGCGGAACTCATTCAGCGGGCCAGAAAGGGCGCCCGGGTCTGGGTCAGTACCCCCACCTGGGCCAATCACGTGCCGCTTCTGGGCAGCGCAGGGCTGGAGCTGAAAGAGTACCCCTATTATGACTTCGAGCGGCATGCGCTCGATTTCGACGGCATGATGGCGGCGTTGGCCGAAGTGCCCGCCGGGGATCTGGTGCTGTTGCACGCCGCCTGCCACAACCCCTGTGGGGCGGATCTGACCGAAGCGCAGTGGCGTCAGGTGACCGAGCTGGCCCGTGAGCGGGGCTTTGTGCCCTTTATCGATATGGCCTATCAGGGCTTTGGTGAAGGCCTGGACGCCGACGCCTTCGGGCCCCGCTGGATGGCGGAGCAACTGCCCGAGGTGTTGGTAGCGGTGTCCTTCTCCAAGAACTTCGGTCTGTATCGGGAGCGGGCCGGGGCGCTGGCGGTGGTTGGGGCGGATTCTGCCCGGGCCGAAGCGGTGCAGTCGCAGCTGCTCAGCGTCGCCCGGGGGCTTTACTCCATGCCGCCGGCTCACGGCAGCGCTCTGGTGGCGGGGATCTGGGCGTCCAACGAACTGCGCCAGCGTTGGCAGAGCGAATTGAGCGAGATGCGCGGGCGGATCCAGACGCTGCGCGAAGCGCTGGTGGGCTCGCTGGCCGCGACGGTGCCCGGTCAGGACTTTGGCTTTATCGCCCGGGAGCGGGGCATGTTTTCGTTTCTCGGACTGACCGAGGCCCAGGTGGGCCAATTAAAGGATCGCTACAGCATTTACATGACCGACAACAGCCGCATCAACGTCGCCGGGTTGAATCTGGACAAGGTGGATTATGTCAGTCGGGCCATCGCCGAGGTGCTGCGCGGCTGAGTGTTGCTTAACTTGCCGCGCTGCTTGCTAGCGCGGCGGGTTCAGGCGCACCTCCCGGCCTTCGGCCTGACGGTGCATGAAACCCTGAATGCGACGCACCCAGAAGCTGCGTTCGTCCTCCGGGTCCTGAGCATCGGGGCGTCCGATCACCAGCGTCTGGTAGTGCTCAAGACGAAGCCGGCGCGCGCTGTCCCGGTGGCGACGCTGTTGCTCGCGGGTGCGGGCATCGGGGCCGAGAAACACGTCCAGAAGCGGAAGGGCAGGCACCGCGAACAGGGCTTCCAGTTCGGCTCGGTCCAGCGTTATGGCGCCATGTTGATTGACCAGAATCAACGCCCTTATGGGGCCGGATAGCGGGCTTTCTCCGGTACTGGGCGGCTCGCCCTGTGCCCCCGCTTCCAGTTGGGGGCGCAGTACCGCCATCACCTCTGGGGCGCTGATCGGGTCCACCAGCACCACCAGGTTGCCCTGCCCGTTGGCGTCAAGCCAGTTTAGGGCGGCATTGACCCGCTGCTCGATGCGCGTTTCATGGTCGGGCAGTGGTGGCGCCTGCTCTGCCTCCGCTTGCTCGTCGGCCGCCGGTTCGGCGGCGGGCGCGTTCTCTTCCTCCGGTGCGTCGGCCTCTTCTTCGGCTGCCTCCGCTTCTTCACTGGGCGCCTCGGTGTCCGCTGCGGGCGGTTTGGGCAGGGTGTCTTCCGGGCGCTCGGGGACGGGTGCTTTGGGCGGCAAAGGTAAGGTGACGGCGAAGGTGGCCCAGCCGTGGCGCGGTAAAGCCTGACGAAGATTGGCCAGGGGCGCCGGCCAGTGGGGTGGGTTTTCTGCGCTATAGAACATCAGCAGGGCGCCCTTGGGTTCGGCGGCCGCCGGGCGGAAAAGGGCGAGGGTTTCGTTTTCCGGTTCGGGCAGCGTCAGCCACTGGGTATCGTCGGGGAAGCGCTCGGCCAGCAGGGTCTGGTCCCGGTCGCGGCGCGATGCGTACTGTGGCGGCTCCGGTTCGGGCGGAGCTGCCTCCGCAGCGGTTTCCGCCGCCTCCCCGTCGCCCTCCGGCGCCGGAGCGTTCTCGTCCTGGGCCCAGGCGGGGGCAACCAGCAGGGCCAGAATCAGGCTCCAGCGAAGCCGAAGGAAGAGGGGGGACTCAGTGCGGCGCATGGGCGATTTCCGTTGGCTGCCTATCGGGGTGCATCTTTGGGTACAATGACCGACTGATTCCAACGATCACGAACCTCTATCAACCATCATCGGACAATTTATGCAGAACTTGAAGCGGGATTACAAAATTGCCCCCTCGATCCTCTCCGCCGACTTTGCCCGCCTGGGGGAGGAAGCCGACGCGGTGCTGGCCGCCGGCGGCGACATGATCCATTTTGATGTGATGGATAACCACTATGTGCCCAACCTGACCTTCGGGCCCATGGTGTGCAAGGCCTTGCGCCAATACGGCATTACCGCCCCCATTGATGTGCACCTGATGGTGGAGCCGGTGGATGACCTGATTGAGCAGTTCGCCGAGGCCGGCGCCAGCTATATCACCTTCCACCCGGAAGCCTCCCGTCACGTCGACCGCTCACTGCAGTTGATCGAGAGCGCGGGCTGCAAGGCCGGGCTGGTACTCAATCCGGCCTCCAGTCTGGAACTGATCAAACACGTGGTGCAGCGTCTGGATATGCTGTTGCTGATGTCGGTGAACCCCGGCTTCGGCGGACAGAAGTTCATTCCCGCGACCCTGGACAAGCTGCGCGAGGCCCGGGCCCTGATTGATGCCAGCGGTCGTGACATTCGTCTGGAAGTGGATGGCGGCGTCAACCTGGAAACTCTCAAGTCCGTGGCCGAGGCCGGTGCCGATACCTTTGTGGCCGGCTCCGCCATTTTCAACGCGCCGAACTACGCCGATGTGATCGGACAGATGCGCCAGCAATTGGCCGAAGTGTGATATTCATCCCCGCCGGGGCTGGCCCCCGGCGCCGGTTTTGAGTAAACTCAGGCTCACGACGTATTGAGGAGAAGCACGTTGATCTCGTCAGGCTTATATTTGCACATCCCCGCTAAACACCCCGCCCGATGGCGTGGCTAGGTCTTTATTGCCTGGTGTTGGCCCCCAAGGCCTGAGCCGGGCCCTCGCTGTCTCGGCACGTTACTCGACTTTGGCGTGCTGCTGTTTCGAATACAACCGCTCATGATTTGACTGCACCGGCGACACGGCGTGAGCGGTGGTGATGCAAAACAAAAGGTATAAGCATGACTCCAGAACAATTTTCCCGGCTGGCCTCGGAAGGCTATAACCGCATTCCGGTAATGCACGAAGTGCTGGCGGACCTGGACACTCCCCTGTCCTCCTATCTGAAACTGGCCCGTGGCCCCTATTCCTATCTCTTTGAGTCCGTACAGGGCGGTGAAAAGTGGGGCCGTTACTCGATGATCGGCCTGCCCGCCCGCCGGGTGCTGAAAGCGTTTGGCTCCCGGGTGCAGTTGGAATGCGATGGCCAGATCGAAGAGCAGTTCGAGTGCGCGGATCCGTTGGCGTTTGTCGAAGAGTACAAGCACCGCTACCGGGCGCCGGACCTGCCGGACTTGCCGCGCTTTACCGGTGGGCTGGTCGGTTACTTTGGTTACGACTGCGTGCGCTATGTCGAGCCCCATCTGCAGGAATCCATGCCGGCGGACAAGCTGGGCACGCCGGACATTCTGCTCACGGTCTCCGACGAAGTACTGGTGTTCGATAACCTGGCGGGCAAGCTGATTCTGGTGGTCCACGCCAATCCGGAAATCGATGACGCTTACGCCAAGGCCCAGGCCCGCCTGCGGGAGTTGGAGGCGCAGCTGCGCGCGCCGGTGCCTTCGGTACCGGAAGTCGGCCTGCCTGAAGTGGAAGGCCCGGAGCAGAGCTTCACCTCCCACATGGGCGAGGCGGGCTACAAGGCGGCGGTGGAGAAAATCAAGGAATATACCCTGGCCGGGGACGTGATGCAGGTGGTGCCTTCCCAGCGGCTGTCCATTGATTATCAGGCCGAACCGCTCAACCTCTATCGCGCCCTGCGCTGTTTAAACCCGTCCCCCTATATGTACTTCCTGGATCTGGGTGACCATCAGGTGGTGGGCTCCAGCCCGGAAATTCTCGCCCGGCTGGAAGACGGTACCGTAACCGTGCGCCCGATTGCGGGCACTCGCCGACGCGGTCGTACGCCGGAAGAAGATCTGGCCATGGAGCAGGATCTGGTCAATGACCCCAAAGAGATTGCCGAGCATCTGATGCTGATCGACCTCGGCCGCAACGATGTCGGTCGGGTGTCCGAAACCGGCACAGTGAAGCTGACCGACAAGATGGTGGTGGAGCGTTACTCCCACGTCATGCACATTACCTCCAACGTGACCGGTCGTCTCAAACCGGGTCTGGAGGCCATGGATGTACTGCGGGCGGCACTGCCGGCGGGGACGCTCTCCGGTGCGCCGAAAATCCGCGCCATGGAAATCATCGATGAGCTGGAAAGCGAAAAACGCGGTATCTACGGCGGCGCCGTGGGCTACATCGCCTGGAACGGCAATATGGATACCGCCATTGCCATCCGCACGGCGGTGATCAAAGACGGCAAGCTGTACGTTCAGGCCGGGGGCGGCATCGTGGCGGACTCGGTACCCGAGCTGGAGTGGAAAGAAACCATGAACAAGGCGCGCGCCATTTTCCGCGCCGTCGATATGGTCAATCGCGGCGCGAATGCCAAAGGTGGAGAGCAGCCATGATTCTGATGATTGATAACTACGACTCCTTCACCTACAACGTGGTGCAGTACCTGGCGGAACTCGGCGCCGATGTGAAGGTGGTGCGTAACGATGAAATCACCGTGGAAGAGGTCGAGGCGCTGGCACCGGAGAAGATCGTGATCTCGCCGGGGCCCTGTACGCCCAACGAGGCCGGGGTATCCCTGGCGGTGATCAAGGCGTTTGCCGGTAAGGTGCCGCTGCTCGGCATCTGCCTGGGTCATCAGGCCATCGGCCAGGCCTTCGGCGGCGATGTGATCCGGGCACCCCAGGTGATGCACGGCAAAACCTCGCCGGTATTCCACGCGGATAAAGGCGTGTTTCGCGGACTGAACAACCCCCTGCAGGCCACCCGCTATCACTCGCTGGTGATCGACCGGAATACGCTGCCAGAGTGCCTGGAAGTCACCGCCTGGACCCAGGATGACCAGGGCCAGCCGGCCGAAATCATGGGGGTGCGCCACAAGACACTGGCGGTGGAGGGCGTACAGTTCCACCCCGAGTCGATCCTGACCGAGCAGGGGCACGAATTGTTGAATAATTTTTTGCGCGACTGAATGACTCGTGTCAGAATCGGGTCGCGTAAATCGTTCGCGAGGGATCGCCAGACCCAACCAACAACAAGAATTGCGCCCGGCTGACCGAGTGTTCGCCCCTGGGGAGTGAGTGAGAGAGTGCGACAAAAACGACTCACGATAATAAACGGGAGAAACACATGGACATCAAGCAAGCCTTGACCCGAGTGGTCGAGAAGATTGATTTGAGTACCGAGGAAATGACCTCGGTCATGAAAGAGATTATGACCGGTGCTGCCACGGAGGCGCAGATCGGAGGGTTTCTGATCGGCCTGCGTATGAAAGGCGAGACGCTGGATGAGATCACCGGCGCTGCCATGGCCATGCGCGAGCTGGCACAGAGCGTCGATATTGAAGCCGACTTCCTGGTGGATACCTGCGGCACCGGCGGCGATGGGGCCAACCTGTTCAATGTATCCACCGCCAGTGCCTTTGTGGTGGCCGCGGCCGGCGGCCGGGTGGCCAAGCATGGCAACCGCTCGGTATCGAGCTCCACCGGCAGCGCGGATGTGCTGGAAGAAGCCGGTATCAATCTGAATATTTCCCCGGAGGAAGTGGCCCGCTGCGTCCGTGAGATCGGCGTGGGCTTCATGTTTGCTCCGGTGCATCACGGCGCCATGAAGTTTGCCGTTGGCCCGCGCAAAGAGCTGGGCCTGCGCACCATCTTCAACATGCTCGGCCCCATGACCAACCCTGCCAATGTGCGCCGCCAGGTGATTGGTGTGTTCAATGGCGAACTGTGTCGCCCCATGGCCGAGGTGCTGCATCGCCTGGGCAGCGAGCATGTGATGGTGGTTCACGCCAAAGATGGTCTCGATGAGATCAGCCTGGCCTCTGAAACCCATGTGGCAGAATTGAAAGACGGAAAGGTCACCGAATACGAAATCAAGCCGGAAGACTTCGGCATCCAGAGTAAAAGCCTGATTGGCCTGGGCGTGACCAACGCCGAGGAGTCTCTGGCGCTGATCAAAGACGCGCTGGGCAACCGGCGCGGGCAGTACGCCGAGAAAGCGGCGGATATTATCACCCTGAACGCCGGTGCCGCGATTTACGTCAGCGGCGTGGCGGAAAGCCTGGAAGAAGGGGTGGAGCTGGCGCGGGATGCCATTGGCAGCAGCCTGGCCGGCGAAAAGATTCGCGAACTGGCGGCCTTTACCCAGTGCTTCAAAAGCGACAGTTGAACACCGAATTGAATATGAACCAAGAGGATTGACCCGTGAGTGACACCCCGACAGTGCTGCGCAAAATTATTGCCCGCAAGCACGAGGAAGTGGCCGAGCGCAAACAGCAACGCTCTCTCGATGAGTTGCGTCAGAGCCTGGTGCAGGCGCCGGAAACTCGCGGATTTGTTCAGGCCATTGCCAACCGGATTGCCGATGGTCAGGCGGCGGTGATTGCCGAGATCAAGAAAGCGTCGCCCAGCAAGGGTGTCATCAGGGAGCACTTTGAACCGGCCGAGCTGGCTCGCAGCTACGAGCGGGGCGGTGCCACCTGCCTGTCGGTATTGACCGATGTGGACTTTTTCCAGGGCGCCGATGCCTACCTGCAACAGGCCCGTGAAGCGGTGAGCCTGCCGGTGATCCGGAAGGACTTCATCGTCGATGAGTATCAGGTCTATGAGGCGCGAGCCCTCGGGGCGGACTGCATATTGCTGATCGCCGCGGCGCTGGAGCCGACCAAAATGCGGGAGTTGAACACCCTGGCGCTGGAGTTGGGGCTGGATGTTCTGGTGGAGGTGCACAATCTGGCCGAGCTGGAGTTGGCGCTGGAGCTCCCCAACAAGCTGATCGGTATCAATAACCGTAACCTGCACACCTTTGAGGTGGACCTGAAAACCACCTACGACCTGCTGCCCGCCATCGATAGCGAACGCATAGTAGTCACAGAGAGTGGGATTCTGTCGCCGGACGACGTATGGGAAATGCGCCGCCGCCACGTGCACAGCTTTCTGGTGGGTGAAGCCTTCATGCGCGCCGATAATCCGGGCGAGGCCCTGGCGCGGTTTTTCAATTGAGTGATGCGTCGGGTTACGCGCTGCGCGCTAACCCGACCTACGGATACTGTGGGATTTGATCGAGCCTTCTGGTAGGTCGGATTAGCGAAAGCGTAATCCGACATTCCCACACAGTCTGCCCAAGCCGCTACCGCGTTCCGTACACCACCATCGTTTTGCCACGCACTTCCACCAGCCCCTGATCTTCCAGAGTCTTCAGAACCCGACCGACCATCTCCCGGGAACAGCCGACAATCCGGCCAATCTCCTGACGGGTGATCTTGATCTGCATGCCGTCCGGGTGGGTGATGGCGTCCGGCTCCTTACACAGGTCCAAGAGCGTCCGAGCCACCCGGCCGGTAACGTCCAGAAAGGCGAGATCTCCCACCTTGCGGGTGGTGGCGCGCAGACGGCGGGCCATCTGACTGCTCAGGGCGAAAACGAACTCCGGGTTCTCTCCGGCGATCTCCTGGAATTTGCTGTAGCTGATTTCAGCCACTTCACATTCCGTCTTCGCTCGTACCCAGGCACTGCGCGAGTCTTCCTGATCAAACAGGCCCATCTCGCCGAAGAAGTCTCCGTCGTTGAGATAGGCGACAATCATTTCCCGGCCTTCATCGTCCTCAATCAGAACCGTGACCGAACCGCGCACAATATAGTAGAGAGAATCGCTCTTGTCCCCAGCGTAAATAATGGTGCTTTTGGCCGGGTAACGGCGGCGATGGCAATGGCTGAGAAACTCGTCCACATGGGTAATGTGGGGTGTCAAGGATACGGCGACCAAGGTGCAGCTCCTGCTTTTTTCTGAGTTATCAATGGGTTAACGGCGGGCATTATGAACCTAAACGCGAGCCCTTGCCAGTTGGCACCGATTACATGCTAGCAAGTTTGTGAACCAGTTATAAGCCCAAGGCGCCTTCATGTCCAGTGGAACCTCGCAGAACCCGGGCAAAGGATGAAAGGCGCGACAGAGAGACGTCGGTGATGGGTTTTTGGGGCGGTTATGGTAACCTTCTGCGCCATTGATATCAGGCCCACAGGTTACGGCGAGGTAGGTTGCATGAAAGGTAAGGTAAAGTGGATAGATGGCGCCCAGTTTCTGGGTGAGTCCGGCAGTGGTCATACCGTACTGATGGACGGCCCGCCGGATCATGGCGGTCGCAACACCGGTGTGCGCCCGATGGAGATGTTGCTGCTCGGGCTCGGCGGCTGCTCTTCTTTTGATGTGATGAGTATTCTGGGCAAGTCCCGCCAGAAGGTCACGGACTGCTATGTGGATATGGACGCTGAGCGGGCCGATGGCGTACCGTCACCCTTCACCAAAATCCACCTGCATTTTGTGGTGACCGGTAAGGATCTGAAAGAAGCGCACGTCAAACGCGCGGTGGAGTTGTCAGCCACCAAGTACTGTTCCGCGTCGATCATGCTGGAAGCGGCGGGCGTGGAAATCACCCACAATTACGAAATCCGCGAAGCGGAATAAGCACTTTCACATACTGTGGTGGATGACGCCGCGATGCGGCTTATCCACCCTGGGAGGTTGTTGTCTCGTCCGGGCCGGGAAGGGGAAGCCCTTTCAAGACACGCCGTAAACCCGTCCCTGGGGGCTCGGATCGCGGGTCCCCCGCTCTACGGTCTTGAAAGGGCTTCCCCTTCCCGTCCCTCAGTGCCAATCGTCGCGTAGGGTGGATAAGCCGCACCGCGGCGTCATCCACCAATTAAGGTTTGTCTCAAAGCCTGTAGCTGGAAGCGGTCATCGCCTTGGCTACCAGACTCATCGCGGTTTTGACTGGTGCCGGGAAATCCAGGCCGCCGGCGGCGAGGGCGGTCTGGGCGTGTTTGGCTTCGTCGGCCAGCATCTGTCGTACCACCGCCCGGCTTTGCCGGTCGGCTTCGGGTAATTGCTCCAGGTGGGTCTGGAGGTGCTGACACACCCGCTCCTCGGTCGCTGCGACAAACCCCAGACTGACCCGGTCGCTGACCAGACCAGCCCCCGCCCCCAAGGCGAAGGAGAGACCGTACCACAGCGGATTCAGGTAGCTGGTATGGCTGTCCAGGTCGTCCAGCCGCTGTCGGCACCAGACCAGGTGATCAATTTCCTCCTCGGCAGCATGTTCCATCTCCGCCCGTACTTGGGGCAGTTTGGCGGTCAGGGCCTGGCCCTGGTATAGCGCCTGGGCGCAGACCTCGCCGGAGTGGTTCACCCGCATCAGGCCTGCGGCGTGGCGGCGCTCGGTGTCATCCAGATCGGATTTTGGCAGGTCTCGAGCGGGGGAGGGGCGGCGCTCTTCTCCCGGCGTGTCCGCCAGGGTGCGCACCACCCGGTCGATGCCGATAATCAGTTGGTCCAGTCGGGACAGGGCTCGCTGTGTCATGGTGATTGCCTTGTTCGGGGCTGATTCAGAGGGGTATACGCGGCTATTGTACTCGCGGATGAAATGGCCTGCCCAGCGTTGATCGGATCACTCGAACTGCCAGCCATCGGTGGGCAGTCGCTCGCGCAGTTCCCGCTCCAGTGACGGCAGCAGTACGCGGTGTGCCTCGTTCAGGTAAGCATATCCCTCAATCTCCAGCACATGGCCGGCCGAGTAGATCGGGTGGGTCAGCTCGACCTGCTGCATTTCCTGCCGCGTTGATACGGAGGTGCCGATAAACAGGTCCAGCCGTCCGGCACTGACCATCTTCAGGCCATGTTCGGTGCTGGTTACCGAGACGAGATTCGGTAGCTCATGGCGCTCTATCCACTCCTTGACCACGACGTGACCCCGCACATAGCCGATGCGCAGGGGTTCCCGCGTCAGGTCCTGTTCGGTGCTCAGGGTCCGCTCCGGGTCGCGGCTCCAAGCCTCCATGGAGGTTCGCGCCAACAGTACGTCAACGCGGATCAGGCTGCTTTCGGGATTGTTGTCGCGGTAGTCCGACGTTCGAGCGCAGTCGCCGTCACTGATGCCCGCGTTGGCCTCCATCAGGGAGCGCTGGTTGGGACGGTAATGCATGCTGAAATCGTAGCCCAGGGCATCGAAGGACTCGGAGAACAGGGTGGTCACCCGCTGATGCAGGGGCACGGTTTCTGGAATCCAGCAGGAAAACACGATTTTGGGGCGGGGCTCCGCGATGACGCAGGAGGACAGTAGTAGCCAACCCAGCAGCAACAGGGCGGGGTGGCAACGTCGGTGTCGGCTGGGCATGGTCCCTCCAGGGCGGGCGGCTCGGTCCAGATGTGAGCCACTCCAGACATTTCTGGCCACTATTTTGGCGGCAAATATCACACAAAAGCAACTTTTCACTTTTTTACTTGCAAATCCGTATTGATTGCGCAATCATTTTGGTGGTGAGAGTGTGCTAGATAACAATAAAGAGAGAAATCTATGAGCAAATCAACCAGCTTGATTGATCGCCGTGCCTTCCTGCGCGGCACTGGCCAGATTCTGGCGGGCACAGCGCTCGTCTCGTCCAGTGCGGGTGCCATGGCGGAGAAGGCCAGCCGGAAGATGCGCGTGGCGCTGGTCGGTACCGGCATCCGGGGCATCCGCTTCTGGGGGCGCGATCTCGTGCAGGGCTTTTCCGACGCGGTGGAATTTGTTGGCCTGTGCGATACCAATCCGGGCCGCCTGCAGTTCGCCAAAGACTATATCGGGGTCGATTGCCCTACCTTTACCGACATTGATGTCCTGCTCGACAGCGGTCCCATCGACATGGTGATGGTGACCACCGATGATGCCAGCCACGATGAGATCATCGTCAAGGCGCTGGATCGCAATATCAATGTCATCACCGAAAAGCCCATGACCACGGATGAGCACAAATGTGCCGCCATCCAGAAAGCGGTGGAGCGCTCCGACGCCGAGCTGATCATGAGCTTCAACTACCGCTACGGTCACATGTTCACCTCGCTCAAGGAGGTGCTTGATCGCAAGGAGATCGGTGATGTGGTGTCGGTGGACTTCAACTGGTATCTGAACACCTACCACGGTGCCTCCTATTTCCGGCGCTGGCACGGTCTGCGTGAAAAGGGCGGTACGCTGCTGTTGCACAAGTCGGCTCACCATTTTGATCTGCTGAACTGGTTTATCGAATCCGACCCGGTAGAGGTATCCGCCTACGGTGCGCTGGAGCACTACGGCCACAACAACGACTTCCGGGGTAAAAACTGCCGGGAGTGCCCGCATCAGAAAAAATGCGATTACTACTGGGACATCACCAAAGACGAGCTGGCCACCAAGCTCTACGTCGAAAATGAGCACCACGACGGATACATCCGCGACAATTGCCTGTGGCGCGAAGAAATCGATATTTTCGACAAGATGAGCGTGCAGGTGCGCTACGCGAACAACGTAATCGTCAACTACTCGCTGACCACTTATTCGCCATTTGAAGGCTTTCGTCTGGCGCTGAACGGCAAACATGGTCGGGTGGAAACCTGGGAAGGCATCCCCTGGCTCGAAGAGCAGGAAACCGATCAGTCCAAGGTGTATGAAAAGGAAATGGGGCTGACCAGTCACAGCACCCGCGAAGAGGGTCGACACGAATTGATCATCGCCAAAAACTTTGGTGACTACCAGCGCATTGAGTTGCCCTATATTCGCAAAGCGCACTGGGGCGGTGACCCGATTCTCAATGCCCATGTGTTCAAGGGAATTCCACCGGAGCGTAACTTCGGCCAGAAGGCCAACTTCCGCGATGGCGCCATGTCGGTGCTGATCGGCGTGGCGGCGCGAAAAAGTATTGACGAGAGCCGGCCGGTAAAAATCGAAGAGCTGACCGACCTCAAACCTCAGGTCAGACGTATGAAGGCCTGAGTCAGATAAGTTTCCATGGTGTACCGTTTGCCTCCAGCTTGGCGCTGTCCGGACCTACGCCGGCAGCGCCTTTTTTTAACCGCTGGATTACGTTTTGCTCAACCCCCAACACATTACCACCTGATATAACGATAGGAGAGAGACATGTTCATCAACCCGATAGGCCAATGGATCAAGCTTGGGATCCGCTTCCCATTGATGGTGTTGGCACTGGTCAGTCTGACCATGGGGTGTGCCAGCGCCCAGACCGGCGAGTCGACCGTCACCGTACCGCAAGACGGCAAGTGGTCGGACCGGATGGCACTGTCCATCATCAAGCGCAGCCCGGAAGCCTGGGCCATGCGCGACTATAAACTGCTGGATTCTCCCCAGTGGGCTTACACCTACGGGTTGACCTTGTACTCAATGCAGAAAGCCTATGAGCGCACCGGCGATGACCGCTACCTGCAATACGGAAAAGTGTATGTGGATCAGTTGATTGATGATCAGGGGCAGATCAAAAATTACCACATTTGGGACTTCAACATTGACGATGTCAACGCGGGCAAGTTGTTGTTCCTGTTGTATGAAAAGTACGATGATGAGCGTTATCTCACGGCCATGCAGACCCTGCGTACGCAACTGGACTGGCAGCCGCGTACCCGCTCCGGCGGCCTGTGGCACAAGCGCATCTACCCCTGGCAGATGTGGCTCGATGGCCTGTACATGGGGGCGGCTTACTGGGCCCAGTACGCGGCCACTTTTGAAGATTCCGACGAGAGCTTTTCCGATATCGCCCATCAGTTCAAACTGATCGAATCCAAAACCCGCGACCCCGAGAGTGGGCTGCTGTATCACGGCTGGGATGAAAGCACGCTCCAGACCTGGGCCGATGATGAGACGGGTCTTTCCGAACACTTCTGGTCCCGGGCCATGGGCTGGTACGCCATGGCGCTGGTGGATACCCTGGACTTCTTCCCCGAAGACCACCCCGACCGTCAGGCGCTGATCGACATTCTCAATCGTCTGGTGGTGGCATTGGAGAAAGTACAGCATGAGTCCGGTCTCTGGTATCAGGTGACCGACCAGGGCGATCGCTATGGTAACTACCTGGAAGCCTCCGGTTCCTCCATGTTCGTCTACGCCATGGCCAAGGGCGTGCGTATGGGCTACCTGCCGGAGAAGTTCCAGGCGGCGGCCGAACGGGGTTTCGACGGCCTGATTCAGGAACTGGTGGACGTGGAAGCCAATGGCGAGATTCATCTGACCCAGATCTGTGGCAGCGCCGGCCTGGGTAATGACCCCTATCGGCCGGGAACCTTCGAGTATTATGTGGGTGAGGCGATTCGCGTGAACGATCCCCATGGTACCGGTCCGTTTATTCTCGCCGCACTGGAGCTTGACCGCTGATTGCGTTCGGACGAGACTTGCTTTTCAATAGTCGGGGCGTGTGAGAGCGCCCCTATAAATCATGACAACAACTCAGCAGTAGTGAGGATCTTATGACCATCAACCCATTGTTTCGCTGGGGGCTTGCCGCGGTGCTGGCCACCTCGGCATCCCTGAGTCAGGCGCTGGACAGTCACGATGACACCCAAGCAGACTGGAACAAAGCCTCTGAAATTGTCCAGACGGTCCAACCACCGAACATTCCCAATCGCGATTATCTGATTACCGACTTCGATGCCAAGCGTGGCGATGCCCGCCCGGCAATCATGGCGGCGATCGAACAGGCCAGTGCGGACGGCGGTGGCCGGGTCATCATCCCGAAAGGTCAGTGGGAGAGCCACGGCCCGATTCATCTGAAGAGCCGGATCAATCTGCACATCAGCGAGGGTGCGACGCTGTTGTTCAGCCCGGAGCCGGAAGATTACCTGCCCGCCGTGCTGACCCGCTGGGAAGGGACCGAGATGTACGGCTACTCGCCCCTGATTTATGCCTATCAGGTACAGGATGTGGCCGTGACCGGCAAAGGCACACTGGACGGTAACGAAGACAGCGAGTTTCATCCCTGGTACGACAAGCAGCGCCCGGATATGGAGGCGCTTCGAGCCATGGGCGCCGCAGGCAACCCGGTGGAAGAGCGTCAGTTCGCTGAGGGCCATTTCTTGCGTCCGAGCATGCTGCAGATTGTCGACGCCCAACGAGTGCTGTTGGAAGACTACACCATCAAAAACTCACCCTTCTGGATCAACCACCTGGTCTATACCGATCACGCCATTGTGCGCGGCCTGAAAGTGGACAGCATGTTTCCGAACAACGATGGGATTGATGTGGACTCCAGTCGTTATGTGATTGTGGAGAACAACTTCTTCCGCACCGGCGACGATTCGGTGGTGATCAAATCCGGCCGTGACTACGATGGTCGCCAGGTCGGCCGCCCCAGTGAGTATGTGGTGGTGCGCAACAATGACATGGGGGGCGAAGATGGCATTGCCCTGGGTAGCGAAATGTCCGGTGGCATTCGCCACGTCTACTTTACCGATAACATTCTGCGCAGCGGCAAGGCAGCGGTGCGCTTCAAAGCCAACCTGGATCGCGGTGGTGTGGCCGAGCATATCCGGGTTCGCAACATGACCATCGAGTCCTTTGATCAACTGTTCTGGTTTCAGTTGAATTATCCCGGTGAGCTGGGCGGCAACTACCCGACGGTCTATCGCGATCTGGTGTTCGAAGACATTACCGTGGAATCCACCGGTAGTGTGCTGGAAGTATATGCGCCCGAAGGCTATCCGCTGCAGGATGTGACACTGCGCAACATTACCATCAAGAAAGCCGATGACCTGTTTGTTCTCGACAATGTCCAGAACCTGGTGTTCGACAATGTTGAAATCAATGGCAACCGGGTAAACGGTCAGCTCGACTGGAAATAAATACCCGTTGAACGGAACGAAAAAGGCGGGCATTGGCCCGCCTTTTTCGTTCCGGCCGAGTAGGTCGGAAGTCTTGTAGGTCGGATTAGCGAAGCGTAATCCGACAAAAACAGCTGTGTGATCTCGGATCACGCTTCGCGCCGATACGTAGGAACGTCCCGAGCCATTCGACGTTAAACACCCCGAAGCTCAACCGGCAACAGCGTCTCCGGAAAATTCTGATAACACACCGGCCGCAGAAAACGGTCAATCGCCCGGGTGCCCACCGAGGTGGTGCGTCCATCCGAGGTGGCGGGGTAGGGACCGCCGTGTACCATGGCACTGCACACTTCGACCCCGGTGGGGAAACCATTGATCAGCAGTCGACCGGCTTTGGTTTCCAGTATGTCGATCAGCTCGGCCGCCAGTGCTCTATCGGTTTGATCGGTCAAGTGCAGTCCCGCCGTCAGTTGCCCTTCCAATCCTTCGGCGATGGCCAGCATCTGCGCATCGTTGTCACACTGTACCAACAAGGCCGCTGAACCAAACACTTCTGATTGAAGTTCCGGCTGTGCCAGAAACTGCTCTGCCCCTGTACCGAGCAGTGCGCTCTGACATTGGTTGGGGCTCTGAACGTCGGGCGCGCGGGCAATCAGTTCCACTCCAGGCTGCTCAGCCAACGAGGTCAGGCCGGCGTTGTACGCCTGGGCGATGCCCGGGGTCAGCATGGTCTGCCCCTGGGAGCCCTGCAGCTTTTCAGTGGCCCGGACAATAAAGCGATCCAGTGCCGGGCCAGTGCGGGCAATCAGCAGGCCCGGGTTGGTGCAGAACTGCCCCGCGCCCATCTGCAGGGAATCCACATACTGTTCGGCCAGAGCCTCTGGGTCGGCTTCCAGCGCATCCGTGAGCAGAAACAGCGGGTTGATGCTGCTCATTTCCGCATACACCGGAATGAGCTCTGGACGCGCGGCGGCAATGGCCATGAGCGCCGTCCCGCCCTTGCGGGAACCAGTAAAACCGACCGCCTTGATAGCAGGATGAGCCACCAAAGCGGCGCCGACGTTGTGGCCGGCATCGAACAGCATGGAGAACACACCTTCGTTCAGATCGCATTGTTGAACGGCCCGATGAAGGGCCTGTCCGACCAACTCCGAGGTGCCGGGGTGAGCCGGGTGGGCCTTGACGATCACCGGGCAACCGGCGGCCAGTGCCGAGGCGGTGTCACCGCCGGCGACCGAAAACGCCAGCGGGAAATTGCTCGCACCGAATACGACCACCGGGCCCACGGGAATATTGCGCGAGCGCAGGTCCGGACGCGGCGGGGTGCGCTCCGGAAGTGCCGGATCATGCTCAATGCCGAGCCAAAGGCCTTTGCGCAGCACCTCGGCAAACAGTTTCAACTGGTTGACGGTGCGACCCCGCTCGCCTTCCAGTCTCGGCCGGGGTAAGCCGGTTTCGGCCATCGCCCGCTCGATCAGGGCGTCACCGAGTTCGAGAATGTTCTCTGCGATGGTCTCCAGAAAACGGGCCCGTGTCTCTGAGTCGGTTTTGCGGTAAGGTCTGAACGCTTGCTGCGCGAGCTCGCAGGCGCGGTCGACGTCCTGCGTTTGGTTGCTGGCGTACACCGGGTCGAGGGGTGTGTTGTTGGCCGGGTCGATGGCCTGCAGAGCATCGCCCTGTACCGCGACCCGGGTGGCACCGATAAAAGCCTGTCCGGTCAGTTTCATGTTGACACCTGTTTGCGACGAATGTGTGGGATGAGTGAAATAATCAGAATGGCCAGAGCAACCACCAGAAAACCGGCGGCCACCGGCTGGGTCACCATGGGGAGTACCTGGCCGTCGGTGAGCATCAGGGCCCGACGGAGGTTGGTTTCCAGAATGGGCCCGAGGATAAAACCGAGTACCATGGGGCTGAGCGGGTAGCGGTATTTTTCCAGAACAAAACCCAGCACCCCGAAAGCGAGCATTACGCCAATATCAAACGGGTTATTGTCCGCCGCGTAGGCGCCCACCACCGCCAGGACGGTAATGGCGGGCAGTAAATAACGGCGCGGCATCAACAGCACCCGAGGGAAAATTCTCAGGGTCGCCAACTGGAACAGCAATGTCAGGGTGCAGGCAATAAAGAAAGCGGCGTAGATGATACCGACGATGTCGGGATTGTCGGTAAACAGCAGGGGGCCCGGCTGCAATCCGTGAATCATAAAACCGCCGATGATGATGGCGGTGACGCCATCGCCGGGAATCCCCAGTGTGATCAGTGGCAGCAGCGCGCCGCCGATACTGGCATTGCCCGCCGACTCGGACGCCCAGACGCCGTCGACATTGCCTTTGCCAAAGCTGTCCGGGTTTTTCGAGCTCTGGCGGGCGGTGGCGTAGGCGATCATGTTCGAGGCCGCGCCGCCGATCCCCGGCAGCACGCCAATGCCCACACCGATGCCGGATGAGCGGAACACATTGACCAGGTTGCGCCTGATTTCTTTGAGGGTGACGCCCACGCCTTTGATGGTCATATCCACCTTGGGCTGGGGTGTTTCCCGAAACAGTTCACGCAGTACCTGGGAGATCGCAAACAGGCCGATCATGAATGGTACCAGCCCGATCCCGGCCCAGAGGTTGATTTCCCCAAAGGTATAACGCGCAGTGCCGTCGATGGGCGCCATGCCCACCATGCTGAACGCCATACCCAACAGCGCGGTGATCGCGCCCTTGACTAGACTCTTGCCGGCCAGCGCGGCCACCATGGTCAGCGCCATGACCGATAGGGCAAAGTACTCGGCGGGGCCGAAATTGATCGCCAGGCGCGCCACCATCGGGGCAAACATCACCAGCACCAGCAGGCTGAACATGCCCCCGGCGTAGGAGGCGAGCATGGCAGTGCCCAAGGCTTTGACCGCCTGCCCCTGTTGGGCGAGCGGGTAGCCGTCAAAGGTGGTGGCAACCGATGAAGGGGTGCCCGGAATCCGCAGCAGAATGGCCGATACCAGACCGCCACAGATGCCACCGATATACACGGCCACCAGTGTCGCCATACCGAGATGGGCGTTGAAGCTGAAGGTCAGGGGCAGGATGATCGCCACCGCCATGGTGGCGTTAAGCCCGGGCAGAGCCCCAATCACCAGGCCGACGATACAGGCCAGAAACAGCACGATCAGTACCTGGGGCTGCAACAGTTCCCAGACACCGGCGGCGAACAGCTCAATCATAAAGCACTCCTTTCAATGCGTAGAGCCATTCCCCCTCGGGTAAGCTGACTTTCAGTACCGAGACGAGCAGATAGTGAGTGACGACAGCGACCAGAATCGCAATGAGGCAACACTGCACGCCGGCCTTCAATGACAGTCGACCGAGCAGCCAGGTACTCAGGGCAAAGAAGACCGCGGTGCTGACCGCGTAGCCGAGATTGGGCAGCACCCAGGCGTAGGCGAGGACCGCGACAATGGAGAAGGTGCCGCGCCAGGGGCGAAAGGTCCCAGGGGTATCCGTTTCCTCTGCCGGTTCGCGGTCCGTCGAGGGTCTGATGAGCAGAATCAACCCCATCAGGGTCAGCAGCACGGCGATCAATCCGGGCAGCAACGTAGGACCGGGATCACCCAGGGTGGGCTTCAAAGTGTCCTGCCAGAAGATGCTGTACAGCAGTCCGGAGCAGCCGATGGTGGCAAGGCCAAACCAGCGGTCGGTGGGCACCGCACTCAGACGTTCAGTGAAGGACCGGCTCATGGGTTCACCACTTTTTCAATAAATCGGTACTCGTCGGCCAGAAAAATGGCCGCGTCTTTGTGGTTCCGGTATTCGGGACTCTGGCGCACCTTCCTGATTGCCTCTTGATAGGCGAGGTCCTGTTGAATCCCGGCCATGATTCTGTCGAACTGATCGATGATCGGTTGCGGTAGTTCGGCCGGACCGTAAACGGCAAACACTTGTGGCAGATGCGCGGGCACTCCCTGGCTGGGCGCGGTGGGCCAATCTGGCGCGAAGGCGTCCGGGGTGTTGTTCATGACCCCGAGAATGCGCACATCGCCATTGCGCTCGAACTGTAGTGCGCTCGCAACGCTCATACTGATCAGGTCCACTTTCTCACCCAGCAGGGCGGTAATCCGTTTGGACTCACTGCCCGAGTCCACCACCCGAAAGCCGTCGGGATACAGCTGGGTGAGCGCTTGGCCTTTGATCTGGGTGGTGGCGCCAAACTGCGAGCCCACGGTAATTTTGCCCTCGTGCTCGCGGGTGTAGTCGAGCACTTCTTTCAGGGTTTTATAGGGCGCATCGGCGCGCACGGCGTAGACGTCGTTGACCATGCTGAGGGTGGCCAGGGGGGTAAAGTCTTTGTATTGATAGGGTGAACGCCCAAGGGCATGGGAGACGTGCAGGGCGGTGTGGTAGAGCAGCAGGGTGCCGCCGTTGGGTTTGGAGCGCGCGACGGAGTGCGCGGCGATGACGCCGCCACCGCCGGTCTGGTTGACGATGGCCACGGCGCTGCCGGTCACCTGCTCAAAGTGTTTGGCAAAAACCCGGGCAATCGCATCGGTAGATCCACCCGGTGAAGAGGGAACATAAATTTTCACCAGCTCCGCCGGGTAGTGGTCGTCTGCCTGTAGTGGCCCCGCGATCATCATCAGGACCACTATCATCAAGCAGCGGTCGATCAACCGTCGCATAGTCTCTCACCTGTTGTCCGTTGATTGTTATGTTTTTCGCAGAGGCACTTTGCATAGAGTGCTGCGGGAGGAAAGGGGTCTTTGAGGCACGCCGTAAACCCATCCCTGGGGGCTCGATCGCCTGCCGTCCGGGCAGGCGACGTCCTCAAAGACCCCTTTCCTCCCTCCGCGTTGCCAGCGTATCGTTTCGGGAAATAGCACCCTGGGTTGCGTAGGGCGGATAAGCCGAAGGCGCATCCGCCGTTACTGAACTTGACGAGGGGAATAGTCCCTTATGTACTGCAACTTGGGTAACGGCGGATGCGGGCTTTGCCCTTATCCGCCCTACGCAACCTGCCGTGTAATACCAAACCCCACATCCGAAAGGTGCTATTTCCCGAAACGTTAAT
>NZ_AWEP01000004.1:0-111728 GCF_000463525.1 Marinimicrobium sp. LS-A18 | reverse complement strand
CGGATAAGCCGAAGGCGCATCCGCCGTTACTGAACTTGACGAGGGGAATAGTCCCTTATGTACTGCAACTTGGGTAACGGCGGATGCGGGCTTTGCCCTTATCCGCCCTACGCAACCTGCCGTGTAATACCAAACCCCACATCCGAAAGGTGCTATTTCCCGAAACGTTAATTTGGCACCGCGGAGGTTGGGTAACCCCTTGTGAGACCGTAAGCGGAGGGACTCCGCGCGTCGAGCCAGTGGACGCCCCACATGGATGTGGGAAGTGTCCCGAAGCGCCGGGAGCGCGAAGGGGACCGGATTCACGGCGTGTCTCACAAAGGTATACCCAGGCGGAGCATTCCGATACGAAGCACTGCAACCAAAATCCTCCGGGGTATTACCAACCCTTCAAAATTTCTTCTAACGCCTCTCGCTGTGTCTCACTCAACTCAGTCACCCCCGGCGCCCGCGTCGGCCCCACGGGCCATCCCTGAATCTGCATCGCCTCTTTCACCACCGTCACGTTCGCGCCATTGGCCTCAAAGGTACGCATTTTTTCAAACTCGGCAATCCGGTCCACCAAAGCCCGGGCCTCACTCATCGCCTCGCGCTCCAGCGCCGCGTGAATCGCCAGAGACAACTCCGGGGCCACATTCACCAGCCCCGACGTGAAACCCCGGGCGCCGCAGGCGTAGAAGGGTAGGGCCCAGCTTTCCGCCAGACCGCACAACCACTGCAGGGGGCTGCCCTGAGTGGCGCGGATACATTCACCCAGACGGATCGGGTCGGGCACAGCATACTTTACCGCCACCACATTCTCTATTTCCGCCAGGCGAACGAAGTGACCCGGCTCCAGACCCGGGCTGCGGGCGTAGGCGATGATGGGCAGGTCGGTGCTGTCGGCGATCTGTTGAATATAGTCGATGACCAATCGGGGCGAGCAGAACGGGTCCGGTGGCTGATGGATCATCAGGGCGTCGGCACCAGCCTCTTGTGCCTGCTGTGCCAGACGAACTGCTTCCCGACCGCTGCGGCCGACGCCGGCGGTGACTTTGGCGCGCCCGGCGTTGGCTTCAACAGCGACCCGGTAGCCGAGCACGACTTCGTCCAGGTCCTGGGCGTAAAACTCGCCGGTATTGCCGCCGGTGACGATGTTGTGAATCCCGGCGCTGGCGATGCGATCGACCACCTTGTGCAGCAGGGGCTGATCGACTTCGCCCGTGTTGTCATAGGGGGTGATGTGCACCCCGGAGATGCCGTTCAGGGCGTTGCGCATGGCTTCGTACATAACAGTTCTCTCGTGTTTTGTGTTGCTCGCGAGTGTTTTTTACCGCGTCGCGGCCTCAGTGAATATCGGGTTCCTGGTCGGTGATGTCGGTCACCGGGATGGTTTCCAAGAAGTCGAAATCACAGCCTTCATTGGCCTGGCTGACATGGGATTGATAGAGCGCGCCCCAGCCGCGGCTGAATTTGGGCTCCGGGGCTTTCCAGGCGACACGTCGGCGGGCCATTTCGTCCTCGTCGATCAGCAGATTGAGTTTGCGCTCGGGTACGTTCAATTCAATCAGATCACCGGTCTGCACAAAGGCCAGGGGCCCTCCGACGTGAGATTCCGGGGCGACGTGCAGGACGCAGGCACCGTAGCTGGTGCCGCTCATGCGCGCGTCTGAAATGCGCAGCATGTCTCGTACGCCTTTTTCCAACAGTTTTTTCGGGATGGGCAACTGGCCCCACTCTGGCATGCCTGGTGCGCCCTGGGGACCGGCGCTTTTGAGCACGATGATGGAGTGCTCGTCGATGTCCAGCGTCGGGTCGTCGATGCGCTCGCTCATCTCCTGATGGTTTTCAAACACCACCGCCGGGCCCGTGTGCACCAGCAGGTGCGGTTCCGCGGCGGGGGGTTTGATCACCGCGCCGTCGGGGGCGAGGTTGCCGCGCAGCACGGCAATGCCGTCTCGCTCGGACAGCGCGTTGTCGAGGGAGCGAATGACATCGTCGTTGAAGACCCGTGCGCCGGCGATGTTTTCGCCCAGGGTTTTACCGGTGACGGTGCGCTGGTTCAGATCCAGCAGGGACTTCATCACTTCCTGCAGGGCGGGCAGGCCACCGGCGTAGTAGAAGTCTTCCATCAGGTAAGCGCCGGCGGGGCGCAGGTTGGCGATCACCGGGGTGTGTCGAGCCAGGGCGTCAAAGCGGTCGAGGGTCAGTGGGAAACCGGCGCGCCGGGCCATGGCGATGATGTGCACGATGGAGTTGGTGGAGCCGGACAGAGCCAGCGCGACTTTGATGGCGTTGTCGAATGACGTCTCGGTGAGAATGTCTTTCGGGGTCAGATCCTCCCAGACCATTTCCACGATGCGCTTGCCGGTGCTGCAGGCCATCTGGGCGTGGCGCGAATCCGGGGCGGGAATGGAGGCGGCGCCAGTCAGGCACAGGCCCAGGGTCTCGGCCACGCTGGTCATGGTGGAGGCGGTGCCCATGGTCATGCAGTGCCCCGGGGAGCGGGCAATGCCGCTTTCCACGCCCTGCCAGTCTTCCTCGGTGATGTTGCCGGCGCGCAGTTCGGCCCAGTATTTCCAGGTGTCGGAGCCGCTGCCCAGGGTCTTGCCCTGCCAGTTGCCGCGCAGCATGGGCCCGGCGGGTACAAAAATCGCGGGCAGGTTGGCGGAAATGGCCCCCATGATCAGGGCGGGGGTGGTTTTATCGCAGCCGCCCATCAGCACTACACCGTCGGCCGGATAGGCGCGCAACAGCTCTTCGGTTTCCATGGCCAGCATATTGCGATAGAGCATGGCGGTGGGTTTCTGGAAGGGCTCGGACAGGGTGGACGCCGGCAGCTCCACCGGGAAGCCCCCCGCTTGCCAGACGCCGCGCTTGACCTCTTCCACTCGCTGTTTGAAGTGGGTATGGCAGGGGTTGATGTCGCTCCAGGTATTGACGATGGCAATCACCGGCTTGCCGGCGTAGTCGTCGCGGGTGTAGCCCATCTGGGAGGTCCGGGATCGGTGGCCGAAGGAGCGCAGGTCTTTGACGCCGTACCAGCGATGACTGCGCAGCTCTTCGGGAGAGCGTTTGGGCTGGCTCATAGGGTTCTCTCTGTCGTGTTTTTATAGCTGTTTTAAGGCCGGCTGGGCCCGGTTGATGGCTGCTATGATTGCGCAATCATTTTTGGATTGCAAGACCCGATGGCAAAAAGACGGAAAATCAGGCGCTGTCGCGTTTGACGATCTGGAAGCCCACGTCGATGGTCACGGGCTCGGTCGGAGGGTGTTCGCCGGTCATGGCGCTGAGCAGGTGCTGGGCCGCGCGATACCCGATTTCGGCGCCGTTGATCTGCACCGAGGTGAGCGAGGGCAGGGTGTGGGCGGCGAAATCCAGGTCGCCAAACCCGATTAACGCCATGTCGCCTGGGATGTCGATGTTCCGGGCCCTGGCCTCGGTCAATACCCCTTGGGCGAGGGTGTCGGAGCTGCAGTAAACCGCCTCGGCCCGGATTCCCTGCTCCAGAAGGCGGGCAAAGGCCTGCCGGCCCTGGCTGAAGCGGGCGGGAGTTTCCAGTCGCTCCACGGCGTCGGGGCTGATACCGGCCTCGTCCAGGACCTGAATGAAGCCTGCGAGACGGTCTTCGGCTCGCTGGTCGTCGGCACTGATGGCCGCGAAGCGCCGGTGTCCCTGGTTCAGCAGGTACTGCCCGACACTGCGGCCCACGTCCAGGTGCGAGAAGCCGACCAGGGCATCGAGGGGCTGATCCCCCAGATCCCAGGTTTCGACAATGGGAATCGCGGCGGCCTTGAGGCGGGTTCGGCTGATGTCTGTGTGGTTCAGACCGGTGAGGATGATGCCATCCGGACGGCGACAGAGAATGGCCTCCAGCAGGTCTTGCTCCTGGGCCTCGGAGTACCCGGATAACCCGAGCAAGGTCTGGTAACCGGCCTGTTCCAGGGTTTCGGTGATGGCCCGGACGGTTTCGGCGAAAATCGGGTTGGCGATCGTCGGTACGATCAGCGCCACCAGGCGGCTGCTCTGGGTGGCCAGGCTGCCGGCAAGCATGTTGGGCAGGTAGCCGGTTTTCTCGACCGCGGCGGTGACTTTGGCTCGCGCCTTTTCCGACACCCGTTCGGGCTGGTTCAGTGCCCGGGAAACGGTAATGGGCGAGACGCCCGCCACTTTGGCCACGTCGATCAGAGTGGGCGCCCGGCCGCGCTGTGGGTGCTGGGTCTGTCGCTCAGTCATGGTCGTGTCGATTCTCGTGGTTGGTCGGAGTCGACCGCCTCGGAAGCGGTCGTTCTTCTTATAAAAATACTGACGCGTTATTCAGTCGGATCACTGAGGTGGCGCCGTGTCGGCAAACGGCGCATATTGATCCAGGCCTTCCAGTAGCTCCGTAAGACTCGGGTACTGCTGGAAGCTGAAGCGGTCCCGGTAGCGGCCCCAGGCCAGAACGCACCCCAGGCGCAATTCAAAGTCGTTGTAGGGCGCCTGGCCGCTCAGAGGGCGCTGGGCCAGGGCATCGAGGCAGGTGTCGATACGACGGCGCTGGCGCTCCAGGTAGGGGCTCTGTTCCGGGGTCAGGCCGTCACGCTCCAGCACCAGGAGAATTTGTGCGGCATCCATCAGGGTGTTGGTCAGGCAGAAGTCGTCGTAATCCCGGAGGCTGGGGAAGAAGCTTTGGCCGGCTTTTTCCCGCAGATAGCGCAGAATGGAAGACGAGTCGGTCAACAGCAGTTCACCGTCCTGTAGAAAGGGCAGTTTCTGACTGGGCGAGCGCTCGGCGCTGGTGCGGGTGTCGCTTTCAATGAACTCGCAACGCAAGCCGGTTTCGGCCAGCGCGATGCGGCAGTGGCGAACGTAGGGGGAGGTGTAGCTGCCAAACAGTTGCATGGATAGTGACTCCTCTGGTGTTGTCCTAATGATAACGGAAAAGTGTGGTTTTTGGGGCCAGTGGGCCCGGAGGTGTGCGATGAAAGCGTCGGAATTTCTGAAAAAGTACGAGCGTGAGCGCGAAAAAGCCAAAGAACATGAACAGGAGGATCACTCCCTGCAGGCCCATGCCAAAGAGCGGGCCCGCCACCCGGATCATCTGAACGCCGGGACGCCCTATGACTGGGAAGATCTGGAAGCCTACCAGAAAGAACTGGAGCGACTGGACAAAGAGGGCCCCGGGGGCTCAAGTGGCGATCCCGATAAAGGATAGCAGCGCTTGAGGGGGTAACTCACTGGTACAATGGCCGCTTTTTGACGGGAGCGGCGGATGATTGGCGGTTGGGAGTTCTACGCACTGGCGATTCCGGTGGTGTTGCTTGTTGGCCTGTCCAAAGGCGGTTTTGGTGGCGGCCTGGGCACCCTGGCGGTGCCGGCGCTGAGCCTGATGATCGATCCCCGGATGGCCGCCGGTATCCTTCTGCCCATTCTGTGCACCATGGATCTGGTCAGCCTGTGGAGCTTTCGCGGCCGCTGGGACTGGGCCAACCTGAAGATCATGTTTCCCTGGGCCATGGTGGGCCTGCTCGGCGGTGCGTTGACCTTTCAGTACATGAGCGTGGATATGATCCGCCTGATGATCGGCGTCATGGCGCTCTACTTTGTGGGCCACTACCTCTGGGGCAAATACCTGTTGCAGCGGCTCCATGCCCACGGGCCCAGCGTCTGGCGAGGCGGTTTCTGGAGCGGCGTGTCCGGCTACGTCAGCTATATTGCGCACGCCGGTGGCCCACCCATTGCGATTTATCTCTTGCCTCAGCACCTGCCCAAAACCGTGTTTGTGGGCACCACGGTGCTGTTTTTCAGTGTGGTCAACTACACCAAGCTGGTGCCCTATGCCTTCTTTGGTCAGTTGAATATCGGCAATATCACCACCGCACTGGTGCTTCTGCCTTTCGCGCCCCTGGGGGTGCTGTTGGGCGTTTATCTGCACAAGCGGGTGTCCGATCGCTGGTTCTACTGGACCTGCTACGGTCTGTTGCTGGTCGCCGGCATCAAGCTTCTGGTGGAGGGGGCGGCCGGCTTGCTTGCCGCCTGATTTTCGCCCGCGCGTTCAGTTTCGATTCAGATCCCGGAGGGTAATCTGGCATTACGTTAACCGGAATGCATAGGGGGTGCCCCGTGAATCGTATACTGAGCCTGATCGTGATGACTGCCTCGTTGATCCTGATGGGGTGCGATGAAAGCCATGTGCAGGTCACGCACGTCAACGATAGGCCTCATCGGGGTTCGGACTTTGTGCCCTATCTCAAAACCTTCAATATCATCGACAGCTATGGCGTGGATACGGCGCTGGATCCGGGGGTGCCGCTGACGTTTGATCCCTATGTGGATGCGGGCATTTTCGAGATCGACTGGCAGGTGAACAGCCTGGAAGATTATCAGGTGAGTTTCCGCCTGAACGACCGCCCGTCATTGACCGGCAGTTATGGGGTGTACACCGAAGTGTGCGGCGAGGGCCTGCCCTGTGACCAGGAAGCCATCCGCATCTGTCAGTACTACCCGGACCTGACCATGGCCTGCGGCCTGGATGATTATGTGACCGATGTGAGCCCGCTGATTTACGAGTTACCCGAGAAGCTCTATGCGGTGCTGGAAGTGTGTGATCTGGACTCCAGCTACTGCGAGTACGACTACTATCCGGTCTGGCTGGAATAATAAGCTGCAAGACTAATGAACCGGACTGCTGGGGTTCCAGCCCAGAACTGACAAGGTGCTGGCCTTAATGGTCCGCGCCTTGTTAAACTGCGGTGATGTTTGACAAAGGGCTGCCGTTGAATACGCATTCAATCATCGATTCGGTAGCCGCCAGTCCAATCGGGAGCCGGAACACATGAGTCAGGGCAGTAATTCCAGCGGCCTGCGTCGCTACAACGAACGGGTGATGCTCACCCATTTGCGCAAATACCGCACCGCGTCCAAATCCGATCTGGCGCGGGCCACCAACCTCACGCCCCAGGCGGTGACCCGCATCGTCGACGACCTCGAGCAGAACGAGCTGGTGATTCGTGAAGGGCGCCGTCTCGGTGGTCTCGGTCAGCCCTCGACCCTCTACGCCATCAACCCGGCCGGGGCCTATTCCATTGGCATCAAGATCGGGCGGCGCGATCTGGAGCTGCTGTTGCTGGACTTCAGCGGCAAGACCCTGGCCCAGTTCAAACGCGAATTCGATCAGCCGGATCCGGACTACATCATCGAACAGATCGATCTGCTGCTGCCCGAGTTGCGCAATCACCTGGACAAATCCGGGCAGAAGCGTCTGCGCGGGGTCGGCGTTGCCATGCCCTGGTTCCTGGGTGCCTGGCCGAGCGATCTGGAAATGGCCGATGAGCTGTCCGAGCGCTGGCGCAATATCAACCTGAGTGAAGAGATCTCCAGCCGTATCGACCTGCCGGTGTTTTTTGAAAACGACGGGGCTGCGGCGGCCGTGGCGGAGTTGCAGCTCGGCGTCGGACGGGATATTTCGGATTTTCTGTACGTCAATATCGGCGCCTTTATCGGCGGTGGCCTGGTGTTGCACGGCAACCTTGAGCCCGGTGTGCATGGCAACGCGGCGGAGCTGGCGTCAATGCCCGTTCCCCACTCCGAGCTGTTCGGCCATGAGCCGGGCAAGGGCGGATTTGACATGTTGACCCAGCGGGCGTCGCTGCTGACACTTCGCCGGTACCTGAACCAGAAGGGCATCGAGATCAGTCACATCGGCGAGCTGCCCGAGCACATCGATAATGCCCGTATCTACATCCAGGAGTGGATGAACGATTGTGCCGATGCCATGGTGTTTGCTTTTCTTTCGGCCATCAGCATCCTGGATCTGAAAGCCATTGTGATCGATGCCAACCTGCCGCGCTTTATTATTGAAGAGCTGGTGGCGATGGTGGAGCGGCGCCTGGGTAGCATGGCGGCCAAAGACATTTTTGTGCCGGCCATTATTCCGGGGCAACTGGGGCCGGATGCGATTGCGGTGGGCGGCGGCATTCTGCCGTTCTATTCGTCCTTCGGCGCGGATAAAACCGTACTGCTCAAAGGCAGTGTGCCGGAGCGGCGCATGATCTGAGTCGGCGTTGAGGTAATGGCGGCTCCAACAAAAAAGCCCCGGCAAGTGCCGGGGCTTTTTTGTTGCGTTGCGTCGGTGAGCGCTTACCAGATGGACTTCAGCGGCCAGGCGTCGATGCGGTCAAAGGTGGCGCTACCGCCTTCGACAAACACTTCAACGCCCTCGCTGTCCGGTTGTGGGAAAATCTTGTCACTGATGGCGACCACGCCGTCGTGCGCAAAGACTTCCACCGAGGACCAGTCGATAAACACGTGCAGCTCCACCTGACCGTTATCCAGCGGCAGCGGTGCCACATGAACGCCCGGGAAATCCGCGTGGAAGTCCACCTGTCCGGACTGGGTGCGATCCAGCGCCAGCGTTTCCTCGCTCACGTCGTAGCGCAGCACGGTTTTTTCATCGTTACCGGTGCGCAGGTTGAGGCCAACCACCTCGGCATCGCCCGGAGTGAAGGTCACTTTCATTTCCAGGGCCTTACCCTGAATGTCCCAGTCTGCCAGTGAGCGGGTGTCATTGGTGACGGTCAGGTTGCTCAGCGACTGTTGGGCGCCGCGCAGGGTCTGCAGTTCATCCACAGGCTCCTGAACCATTTTCAGGCCGCCGTCGTGGCTTGCCAGCTCCAGGGTGCGCGGAATGCTCTGGGAACTGCGCCAGGGTGAGGTGGGCAGTTCTTGTGCATACTGCCAGTTGTTCATCCAGCCGACCCAGATCCGGCGACCATCCTCTTCCGGTACGTCGGACCAGGAAACCGCGGCATAGAAGTCTTTGCCATAATCCACCCACTGGTGTGGGCCGGATTCGCTTTCGGGCATGGCGTCTTCATCGGGAATGAACTGCTTGCCATCAAACTCGCCCACAAAGTAGAGGCCACCGGAACCTCCGGCCACAGAGCCTTCCTCGCCCGCACCCAGGTCCACTTCCAGCACCCATTTGCGCTTGTCTTCATCGCCGTCAATCGGCAGGGCAAACAGGTCCGGGCATTCCCAGATCCCCAGTTCGGATCCCGGGGATTCGAAATGGCTCAGGAAAGTCCAGTCCTTCAGGTTGGGCGAGCTGTAAAAGGCGATCTTGTAGTCAGTCGACAAGGCCACCACCATGATCCATTGTTCGCTCTCTTCGTGCCAGATCACCTTCGGGTCACGGAAGTTCTCCATGCCTTCATCCAGCACGGGGTTGCCCGCATACTTGGTCCAGGTGCGACCGTTATCCAGGCTGTAGGCCAGTTGCTGATCCTGCCCCTTTTCCGGTTCCTGTTTGTGGCCGGTATAGATGGCCACCATCGGAGGGTTGTCCTTGGTGCCGAAGCCGGAGGTGTTGTGATGGTCTACCACAGCGCTGCCCGAGAAGATCATGTACTCCTCGTCTTCGGGAATGGCCACTTTCTGTTCTTCCCAGTGCACCAGGTCCTTGCTGATGGCGTGGCCCCAGCTCATGTGGCCCCATTTGTCGCCGTAGGGGTTGTACTGGTAGAACATGTGGTATTCACCGTTGTGGTACACCAGCCCGTTGGGGTCGTTCATCCAGTTCTCTTTGGGGGTGAAATGGAACTGCGGACGGAACGTTTCCTGGTAAGGCGCCGTGGTTGCCGGCCCGCTGGTTTCTGCTGGCGCCGCGGTGTCCGGTGTGCTGGTGGTGTTGCTGCCAGTACAGCCGGCGACGGCCAGCGCCAGCGCGGAGGTCAGGGGAAGGGTGAATGTCTTGCGCATGGTAAACCTCGCTATACGATTTATGATGATTGATTATTCGCTGATTCAGGCCGATGCGGCGGTTTTCGCGTTGTCGGGTGCGTTGTCGCGCACATGCAGTGTGTACTCCAGATCTTCCAGTGATGTGCCTTTGGTTTCCGGCATGATTTTCCAGACAAACAGGAACTGCAGGACCATCATCAGACCGAAGAAAATAAACACCAGCCCGCCATTGCCGTCGGCAAACACCGGGAACAGCCAGGACACCGCGGCCGCCATGAACCAGTGTGTGAAACTGCCGAACGCCTGGCCTTTGGCTCGCACCCGGTTGGGGAAAATTTCCGAGATGAACACCCAGATGACGGCGCCCTGAGAGATGGCAAAGGCTGCAATAAAGCCTAGCAGACCGTAGAGCACCAGGCTGCCGGAGATTTCCTCGGCCATGAACTGGAAGCTGACCAGAAACAGCGAGGCGGCGGTGCCGATGGAGCCGATGAACAGCAGGGGACGACGGCCGAGCTTGTCGATCATGAACAGGGCGATGACGGTGAACATGAAATTGGTGCCACCCACCAGAACCGCCTGCAGCAGGGATGCCTCGGTGCTGAAGCCAGCGCTCTCAAAAATGCGGGGCGCGTAGTACATTAACGCATTGATGCCCGAGAGCTGATTGAACATGGCAATGGCCCAGGCGCAGAAAATCGGGAACATATATTTGCGTTGAAACAGTCGGTCCGAGGCGCCGTTGTCGTCGTCTACCAGGGAGCGTTCAATATCTGCCAGCTCCTGCTCGACGTTGGGCTCGCCCATTTTGACCAGAACGTCGTGGGCTTCAAGGGTGCGGCCTTTCTTGACCAGCCAGCGCGGGCTGTAGGGAATGAGGAACAGCAGGGCGAGGAACAGTGCCGCGGGGACCGCTTCGATACCCAGCATCCAGCGCCATGCCGTCGCATCGTCAATGGACAGGCCAATCACATAGTTGGACAGAAACGCCAGCAGAATGCCACCGACCACGTTCAACTGGTTGATTGCCACCAGCCGGCCGCGCATGGCGGCGGGGGAAATTTCCGCGATGTACATCGGTGCCACAACTGAGGCGGCACCCACCGCCAGACCGCCGATCAGGCGATAGACCAGAAACTCGCCCCAGACCGTGGCCAGTGCGCTGCCCACGGCAGAGATGAAATACATTACTGCAATGACCATCAGAGAGCGCTTGCGGCCCAGCCAGTCGGCCGGTTTGCCCACGCTCAATGCGCCGATGACCGTACCGATCAGAGCGATGGCAACGGTAAAGCCCAGCCCGTTGCTGCTGAGTTCAAATTCCCGCTCCAGTGCACCGGTGGTGCCGGAAATGACGGCGGTATCAAAGCCGAACAGTAGCCCCCCGAGGGCGGCCACGATGGTGCTGAAAATGACAACTCGATGAGAACGGGGCGGTGCGGCCCCCGGTGAATGGTTCATGGTTACTACCTCGCTTGGATTATTGTTTGTGATTTTAAGGGAGCCATCGTGCGTGGCTCCTCTGTATTAATGAATGATCAGAGCCGTCAGCCGGCCGCGGTTGAAGTCATCGAAGGCGCAATGGCCTGTGCCATCAATAGTGCACCGACTTCGCCCGCATGACCGCCGAGCTCGGGGGCCACAATATAGTCTTGCGGGTTTTTGGCAGCGCCGCCGCAGGGGTAGCCATTGATATGGCCCTGAAAGCGCTGGTGAATTCGCGGGAACAGATGGTCCTGCTTCATTACCCCGCCGCCGAGAATGATCCGCTGGGGGGAGTAGGTGACGGTCAGGTTCCAGCACAGGGCCGCCAGATAATCAGCCTGAATGTCCCACGCCTCGTGATCCTGGGGGAGGGTGTCGGCCTTCTGCTGCCAGCGTTTTTCGATCGCCGGGCCGGAGGCCAGGCCCTCGACACAGTCTCCATGAAAAGGGCAGGCGCCGGGAAAGGGGTCGACCTCCCGGTCATGGGGCAGAAGCATATGGCCGACCTCCGGGTGCATGGCACCCTTCACCGGCTGACCATTGGCAACGATGCCGGCGCCCACGCCCGTGCCGATGGTGACATACACATAGTCGTCCAGCCCCTGAGCAGCGCCCAGAGAACCTTCCCCCAGCGCGGAACCGTTGACGTCGGTATCAAAGGCCACCGGTACGCCCAAGGCTTTGGACAGCGTGCCCACCACATCGGTATTGGACCAATGCGCCTTGGGTGTGTCGGTGATGAAGCCGTAAGTGGGGGATTCCAGAGACAGGTCCACCGGGCCAAAGCAGGCTACCCCGAGCGATGCGATGGCACCGTGCCGGGCCTGGGCCTGCTCAAAAAACTGGATCGCGGCACCGAGGGTTTCATCCGGGCGGGTCGTCGGAAAGCTGGCGCGCTCCATAATCTCCGTCGGAGAGCGACCCAGCACGCAATTGAACTTGGTGCCGCCGGCTTCGATGCCCGCATAGAGGCAGGGTAGTGACTTCACGTTGATTCTCGCTCTTATTAGGTTTACTGGTTGGCGGCATGCGCCTATTTCGATTAAGTAAATCACGGTTAAATAAGGATGTCAATAATCGTGTATTTTTGATATATACGATTTTGTTCATTGATACCGGTTTCTATATAAGTATTATTATTAACACAAGGTTAATAAAGTAGTTGAAATAAGCTAAATCATTCTGTAGTTTATCTAGTTGATGGCTTTGTAAGCTCATCGAAACTCAGCACATATAACAAATAACGCCTCAACTAAAGGGCTTTGTGTGAAGCCAGGGCAGTGAAGGCGTAGCGAGGACAAAGCGATGAAACGATATAAAGAACTAAACGTGCTCCCGGCACTGTTAGTGGCCCTGACGGCAACAGTTGCTGGCTGCAAGGTGGGGCCTGAAGATAGCCCGCCTCAAAGCGTTGCTGAGGTGGTCAGCGGGGGTGGTGGCTCATCAAGCTCCAGCAGCTCCTCTTCGAGCGACTCTGAAAACTATCCCCCTACCTCTCTATTTGAGCACTCCGGCTTTGAGTTCTGTTGCGGCGGATTCGGGACGTACGAGGCACACGGGTTTACGGCGTCCGGGGTTGTCCAGATGCTGGATGGTGGCCAATGGGCCGCCGATATAGAAGGTGCCGAGGGCGAGCGAGTATTTGCCAGCTTTGGCGATGGTTTTGACGACGACGGTGACACCTCGGCAGAGTGGAAAGGTTGGGAGCTTACTGGTTCCCTCACGACTCCAGAGTTTGAGATTCCGGCACGCTATATCAATTTTCTCGCGGGTGGCGGAACAAACACTTTTGATTCCGACCGACCCACTGCGATTGTGCTCAAGGTGGGTGGAGACGTTGTCCGTCACGCGACAGGTAACGGGCAAGAGGCCACTCTGTCTGTAGTGACTTGGGACGTTCAGGAGTTTGTCGGGCAGCTGGCTCGCATCGAGATCATTGATGGTCATGACGATGAGGGCAGTGATGGCTCTCTTCCCATGATTCTTGCAGATCGTTTTGAGGCCAGCTCAACCGCTGAAACGTCGCCTTCGGGGGTGACGGATGGTGGCTCGGTTGAGCTCGTGTTCACCGAAACTCCGGAAACTGAAGGGTTCAGTTTGTTCACTCGCCCCGGTTCTGATCAGAATATTGCAGGTTTTGAATTCTGCTGTGGTGGCTTTAATACGTACCAGGAGCACAGCTTTGGTGTGACCGGAGACTTTGTCTACCTCGACGGTGGTGAATGGGCTGAAGCGTTCGAGGGGCGGCAAGGAGAGCGAGTGTTCGCCAGTTTCGGTAATGCCTTTGATGAGGATGAAGGAAACTTCTTTTTGGGGTGGGGGGCTACGGGTCGCCTGAGTTCTCCAGAATTTTCCATCGGTAGTAACTTCATTAATTTTCTGATTGGTGGTGGAAACAATCAGTACAACGAAGCTTATGCCACAGCGGTTGTCTTGAGGGTCGACGGCGAAGTGGTGCGTCAGGCCTCTGGTAGTAACGTTGAGAACTCGCTTGAATGGGTGAGCTGGGACGTCTCTGCTCTGAAAGGGCGTCAAGGAGTCATCGAAATTATTGATATGCACCCTGATGATGGATCTGATGGTGCTCTTCCGTATGTTCTTGCCGACGAATTCCGGGCTTCGGACAAAGTGGCAGTAGAACCTTCGGACGACAGCGTTGTAACCAATGTGCTTCCCGGCCCGTTGGCTAACCGTCTTAAAATGGGTGATCCAAACCCCTTTTACGAGGATGGCACTTATTACCTCTACTACCTTCAGGACGACGGGAACCACCCTTGGTATCTGTCTCAAACTGACGACCTGGTAAATTTCTCGAGCGCTTATGAAGTTCTGCCTGCGGGATCGGAGCCTGATAGCCAGGATAACTGGACTGGATCCGGCAGCGTTATCAAGGATGAATCAGGACAGTATCGGATGTACTACACTGGTCATAACCAGACGATTGACCCAGTTGAAGCTGTCATGTTGGCAACGGCGGGCTCTCCCGACTCTGATGTCTGGGAGAAACAGCCAGAGTCAACGTTCAGCGGAGACAGTGGGTATAGTGATTTTGATTTCCGTGACCCCTGGGTCTTCTGGAATGAAGGCGACGGATCCTATTGGATGCTCCTGACGTCTCGTTATAACAGTCAGGCGGCGATTGCTCTCTACACTTCTCCTGACCTGGATACATGGACTGCAGAAGCGCCGTTATACCAGGAAGACTCCAATCTTAACCTGGAGGTTCCTGACTTGCTTCAGCTGGCTGGAGACGAATATCTGATTTATTCAGATCAGAGGGATGATTCCAGGCAGGTAAGACACCTGGTTTCCGATGGTTCAGGCGGTTGGGAGTATCCAGCGTTCGATGCGTTAGATGGTCGAGGTTACTATGCAGGTCGTTCCGCTGGTCCTGAAAACAGCAAGCTGCTCTTTGGTTGGGTTCCACACAAGTCAGGCGCCGTCGATAGTGGGCGTTCTCGTTGGGGTGGCGACCTTGTGGTCCATCAATTGGGAAAAACCGAAACCGAAGAGTTGGCTGTCAGTCTGCCCGAGATGATTCGAACAGAAACTTCCACAGCGGTTGCCTTGAATGTGGCCTCGTCAGGAGAGGGGGCATCGTTCGACAGTGGCAATGTTTCCCTGGTTGGTGATACATCGGTAATGTTCGAATCGGTAAGTCAGTTGACTCGATTTGAGCTTGCTATCGATCAATTTCCGGCAGACGAGGCGTTTGGACTGGCATTCAAAGATCCAAATAACGGCCGAACCGCCCAGATTGAGTTTGATGTTAGTGAAGACGAAGTCAGGTTCTCTTTGGACGGGGTTCGGGAAAACCCGCTAGATCCCGCCGTCTTGACGCCTTTGGTTTCAGGTGAATCGATTAATCTGGAGTTGCTTCTGGATCCTGTTCTGGAGTATGGCGTAGTTTATATAAATGACTTTCGAGCGCTGACGTTTCGATTCTACGAGCTCAATCAGTACGATATCGGACTGTATTCCAAAGCTGGCCTGACAGCTACCTCTGTACAACGATTTGAATAAAGCCGTGGCGCCTAGAGTTAGGCGCCCAGCATTGATTCTTCACCAAAAAATAAAATGTAGGAGAAATCCCATGAACAGATCTCTATTTAAAATGAGCGCATTAGCATGCGCGATTGCACCTGGACTGGCGGTCGCCCAGCCGGAAAATGGTCCGGAGATGAGGCCTTTAGAAGAAGTTGTTGTTACTGGTTACAGTACGACCGAAGAGAAGAAGTTGCTCGGGGCTGTAAACGCGGTGAACCTGGACGACGTCGAAGACTTGCCATCGGGCAATATAATGCAGAACTTGCAGGGTCGGTTGCCGGGTGTTCAGATTACCACCAACGGTAGCCCAAATCCCAGCTCAACTGTCCGTATTCGGGGGCAGGGTATTGGTGGGCTGGGTTTCAATGATCCTCTATATGTCATTGACGGTGTGCCAACTACAAAGGGGATGCATGAGCTTAATCCCAACGATATTGCCAGCATTCAGGTCCTGAGAGATGCGGCGACAGGCAGTGTCTACGGCGCGAGAGCTGCGAACGGCGTCATCGTTGTCACCACCAAGAAAGGTTCAGACGCTGACGGTGTTCAGGTAAAGCTCAACCAGTCATTTCAGGATTACTCTTACGACCTGAACCCTCTGAACACACAGCAGCGTGCACGCGCAATATTCCAGGCGGCGGTCAATGATGGTACTGATCCGAATAACGCCAGTCCGTTGTACAGCTATGATTGGAACGGTGACTACGGTAACCCTGAGCTGAATGAAGTTCGCCTTCCGGAGTACCTTGACTCGGCGCAGACAATGCGTCCGGCTGATACCAATTGGTTTGATGCCGTTACCCGCACGGCGAAAGTGAGTGATTTACATATCTCGATGGGTAATTCGAGTGATCGATCGAATGTCTATGCGTCATTTGGTTACTATAATGCGCAGGGCGTTGTGGATGAATCCGAGTTCGAGCGGCTGTCATTCAGGGTTAACTCGAGCCTGGATTTCATGGATGGTGACTTAACCATTGGAGAAAACTTTACTTTCACCAATCAGGTATCCAATAAAGTCAATGACTTGGCGGAAAGTGCACTTAACTTGTCCATTGAGCAGCAGTCCATTGTTCCGATTCGTACAGAGGACGGGTTGGGCTGGGGTGGCCCGGCTGCGGGGATCACCGACCGAGATAATCCGGTTCGCTTGATTGAAATGAACCAGGACAACGAAAACACATACAACCGCCTGATGGGCAGCACATACATTGAGTATCGTCCTTATGAGGACTTGATTCTAAGGTCAAATGTGGGTGTTGACTATAGCCAATTCTATTACCGCGATTACACTCGAGCGTTCCAAGCCGGTAACTTGAACTTCGAGGATCAGTTGAGCACTAATCATAACTGGAACAGATCGCTGGTTTGGACAAACACAGCCGAGCAAAGTTGGGATTTTGACGGAGGTCACTTCTTAAAGGTTCTGGTTGGTGCAGAGACCGTTGATTTTGAGACAGAGGGTTTCTCTGGGCTGAATCAAGGCTACGTTTCAGATGATCGCGATTATGCCTTCCTGTCCCAGGGTACTTCTGGGACCGAAGTGGGCGGCTCCGGCGATGCGTGGAACATGCAGTCCTATTTCACTCAGATTGACTACGATTTCGAAGGTCGCTATCTGGCGTCTGTCACGGTGCGGCGCGACGGCTCTTCCCGGTTCGGTGACAATAATCGCTACGGCACCTTCCCCGCCGTGTCTGCCGGTTGGTTTGTTTCTGATGAAGCCTTTTTCGATGTCGACTTTATCGACGAGCTGAAGCTGCGTGCCAGCTGGGGTGAAAACGGTAACCAGGAAATCGATACCCGGGCGACCTCCACCATCTACGAAAGCCGTTATGCGACGACCTCTCTGTTTACCACTCAGCAGGATGAGGGCACCGCGTACGACCTGAATGGTGCGGATACCGGCAACCTGCCGTCGGGCTTCGCCCGGGTGCAGATCGGTAACCCGGACCTGAAGTGGGAGACATCGGTACAGACCAACGTGGGTATCGATTTTGAAATGTTCGGTGGTTCCTTCTGGGGTTCACTGGACTGGTTCGACAAGACCACCGAAGATATTCTGACCCGCACCCAGCCTCTGGCAACTCAGGGTGAAGGCGCCTCCCAGATTGTTAACGGCGGTACCATCGAGAACTCCGGTTTCGAGCTGGTGCTGAACTATGCCAATGACTTCGAGATTGATGGCGTCGGTGTATTCAATTATGAGATCAGCGGTAACGTCTCAAGTGCCGAGAACGAGGTCATCTCACTGCCCGCCGACGTGGTGAACTCCTTCCCGGGTGATGGGCGTGACAAGACGATTCTCGGCCAGTCCATCAACGCGGTTTATGGTTACGTAGCCGATGGCCTGTTCCAGAACCAGGATGAAGTTGAGGCTCATGCGATTCAAGGTGGTGCGGCACCAGGTCGAATTCGCTACTCCGATCTGAATGGCGACGGTGAAATCACCGAAGCTGACCAGACGTTCTTCACGACGTCCGATCCGGATCTGATCTATGGCGTGAACTTCAAGCTCGGCTATGAAAACTGGGACTTCAATATGTTCTGGCAAGGCGTTCACGGTGGGCAGATTCGTAACCACTGGCGCTTCTTCACCGACTTCACCTCGCTCAACGCCGGTTCCAACTACGGTGATCGCGTGCTGGGAGCCTGGAGCCCGGACAATACCGGCAGCAATGTGCCGGCGCTGACCCTGGTCGACAACAACAACGAAGCCCGCTCTTCCACCTTCTTCTGGGAAGATGCGTCTTACATCAAGTTGCGTGACCTGTCTGTGGGTTACACGCCGTCGGATACCTTCTGGGGTGCCATTGGTGCCAGCACGGGTCGCTTCTATATTCAGGGGCAGAACCTGCTGACCATTACGCCGGACGGTACCCTGGCTCAGGACCCGGAAACGCCGGGAGCGACGTTCCCGATTCCGCGCAGCATCAATGTGGGTATGAATGTCACCTTCTAAACCGGGACCCTATAACGAATTCAAATATTGAACAATTGAGGTTAACATCATGAATAAGACTTATAAGTTAGCACTGTCCGCGGTGATGGCTTTTGCCATTACGGCGTGTGGCAGCGACTCTCTGGACGTTGAGCCGAAGTCGGCCCTGAGTGAAGATCAGGTAAAGACCGTTGATAACCTGGATGCACTGGTGACGTCTGCCTACTCATATCTGGGCAACGACCACTACACCGCTCCAATGTACCTGTGGCCGACGGGAAATCTGCGTGCCGGCGATGCCCACAAGGGCGGTAACGGTGCGGCGGACATTTTCGCCTATCACGCTCTGTCACTTTACGAACCTTTGGTGGCTGACGGTGAGTCCTTCCCGCCGGATTTCATTGATCTGAACAACAAGAAGTGGGTGCGTGATTTCACGGGTATTTCCCGAGTGAACTCGGCGCTTCAGGTCATGAATGATGTGGATGAAAGTGTCTACCCGAACAAAGCGGCTCGTCAGGCGGAGCTTCGCTTCATCCGCGGGGTGTTCTACTTCGACCTTAAAATCCATTACGATCAGGTGCCCTGGATCGATGAAACCATGACACCAGAGCAGGTGGAAACCGCGAGCAATGTGGACCTGACCTCGCAGGAGTTGTGGGACAAGATCGCTGCCGATTTCCGCTTTGGTGTGGAAAACCTGCCGTTGCCTCAGGATCAGGCGCAAGTGGGCCGGGCGGATCGTGATGCGGCGCGGGCCTACCTGGCCAAGACGCTTCTCTATCAGGCCTATGTGCAGGACGAGAATCATCAGGTGACCAGTATCGACTCTGACAAACTGGAAGAGGTGGTCAGTCTGGTCGATGACATTGAAGAAAATGGCCACTATGGGCTGGTGAATGACTATGCGGAGAACTTCCTGTGGGAGTTCGAGAACAACCGCGAGTCCGTGTTTGAAATTCAGCGTTCCCGTGAAGATGGCAGTCCCGATGGCCGAGGTTCCTGGGGTGTGGCTTTGAATACCCCGATGGCCGGTGGTTTCGGTTGCTGTGGTTTCCACGTGCCGACCGATAACTTTGTCAACGCCTTCAAAACCGGGGCTGATGGTCTCCCCCTGTTTGATACCTTCAACGATGCCAATTACGACGCGTCCTCCGATATGGTTGATCCGCGCCTGGATCACACCGTGGGTATGGAAGACAAGCCGTTCAAATACGACGAAGATCTGATTATCGAAGACGGTGATGCCTGGGCGCGCAACCCGGCGACCTACGGTAATTTCGTGTCCATGAAAGAGTTGGAGCACCCTGACTGTGAGTGCCGTATGCAGAATGGTCCGTTTACTGTGACCTCCAAAAACACGATTCTGGTTCGCTATGCCGATGTGTTGCTGTGGAAGGCTGAGGCATTGATCGAGCTGAACCGCGAAGATGAAGCCCTGCCAATCATCAACCGGATTCGTCAGCGCGCTGCGGGCAGTACCGGCCGTCTCGGTAACAACTTCAGTATCTACAACATCGGTACCTACAGCGACTTTGCCGATCAGGACGAAGCCCGTCGGGCCTTGCGCTGGGAGCGTCGTCTGGAGTTGGGCCTGGAAGGGCACCGGTTCTTCGATCTGGTTCGTTGGGGTGTGGCCAAGGAAACTCTGGATGCCTATCTCGAGGTTGAGGAGACTCGTAAAGAGTATCTGACCGATGCGGAGTTTACCGCCGGCAAGCATGAGTACATGCCGATCCCGCAGCAGCAGATCAACCTCAGTGGTGGTGTTTACCAGCAGAACCCGGGCTACTGAAACCGGGCGCCATGAACACGTCCTGCGCCGGGCTCTCCGTGGCGCAGGATGCTCTCCAGCGTGTTGGGTGCTGGAGCTCTCCCAGGGAATGTCTCTCCCTATATTGGCACAATGTTAGTGCAGGCGCGGCCCCTTGGGGTCGCGCCTTTTTCGTTGCTGGCAAGAATTGTTACAGGGGAGCGTTATTCGGGGCTTTCGTCGGGTTCGGTGATCAGTTCCGGTTTTTCATGACGGTGGGATTGGGTTGTCCCTTTGCGCTTGGCCAGCGCGGCATCCAGCTTTTTGGCGGAATCGGCAATGGCGGCATACAGATCCTGTGATTCAGCGTGTACGGCCACCGTAGCGCCTTTGAACTGGGTAGTAACCTCGACGGCCTGTACGTGCCGTTCGACGGTGAGGGCCATGGAGAGGTCTCCAAGGTCGGGGTAGTGGTTCTGGATCTTCTTGAAGCGGCTATCAACGGCCTCGCGGATGCCGTCGGTGATATCCACGTGGTGACCGGACAACTGTATATTCATAGTGACTCCAATACCTTTTCAGTGTGCAACCCTGACCTGCCACACCGTGGCCAGGCCTTCAAGGAAGAGGACTGCGTGGTTGGGCCGCGAGTTCCCGGTGCCAACCCGTTTTCTGCCCTCCTATTACAAACATGTGTCCGAGGGGAGGGAAAGTCAAGGCAGGTGGAGATGAATACCCATAAAAAAACCCGCGCAAGGCGCGGGTTTTCTCAAAAGTGGTAGCTAGGGGCGGACTTGAACCGCCGACCCCAGCATTATGAGTGCTGTGCTCTAACCAGCTGAGCTACCTAGCCACTTGGTGAGGGCGCGTATTTTCCCTGTCTGCACCCCTAAAGTCAACCCTGATTCGCGGGTTTTATACATTGAAGCGGAAGTGCACCACATCGCCGTCTTTGACGATGTAGTCCTTGCCTTCCAGGCGCCATTTTCCAGCGTCCTTGGCCCCCTGCTCCCCTTTGTAGGCCACAAAGTCGTCGTAGGCGACCACTTCCGCCCGGATAAAGCCCTTTTCGAAGTCCGTGTGGATCTTGCCGGCCGCCTGGGGGGCGCTGGCACCGACGGGAATGGTCCAGGCGCGCACCTCTTTCACCCCAGCGGTAAAGTAGGTGTGCAGGCCCAGCAGCTCGTAGCCGGCGCGGATCACCCGGTCCAGGCCCGGCTCGTCCATGCCCATCTCTTCCAGAAACTCGGCCTTTTCGTCGTCTTCCAGCTCGGCAATTTCCGCTTCCAGCTTGTTGCAGATGGGCACCACCACGGCCTTCTCGTCCTCGGCAATGGCCCGCACCCTGTCCAGCAGCGGGTTGTTCTCAAAGCCGTCTTCGGAGACATTGGCAATGTACATGGTCGGCTTGACGGTCAACAGGTTCAGCTCGCGCAGCTGGGCCAGCTCGTCGTCCGACAGGCCAAAGGAGCGCAGGGGCTTGGCCTCGTCCAGGTGCGGCTGAACCTTCTCGAGTAACGCTTTCATGGCGATGGCATGCTTGTCCTGGCCCTTGGCGGCCTTGGCGTAGCGCTGCAGCGCTTTGTCCACGGTTTCCAGGTCCGCCAGGGCCAGCTCGGTGTTGATTACGTCAATATCCGCCGCCGGATCCACGCTGTTGGCCACGTGTATGACGTTGTCGTCCTCAAAGCAGCGCACCACGTGGGCAATGGCGTCGGTTTCGCGAATATTGGCGAGGAACTTGTTCCCCAGCCCCTCACCCTTGGAGGCGCCCGCCACCAGCCCGGCAATGTCCACAAACTCCATGGTGGTGGGGACCACTTTTTCCGGTTTGACGATTTCGGCGAGCTTCTCCTGCCGCGGGTCGGGCACCATGACCACCCCCGCGTTGGGCTCGATGGTGCAGAACGGAAAGTTCTCGGCGCCAATGCCCGCCTTGGTCAGTGCGTTGAAAAGAGTGGATTTTCCGACGTTGGGCAAGCCAACGATGCCGCAGTTAAAGCCCATGAAATTGATATCCAGCCAGAGAATGAAAAAACAGGCCCGGATTATACAGGTCTGGCCTGTACGGGAGTAGGGCCTGCCGTTAATGTCGGATTACGGCCCTTCGGGCCTAATGCGACCTACGGTTTTAATTGGGTGTCATGTGGTAACGGCGGATGCGCGCTTCGCGCTTATCCGCCCTACATCGGGCTGCGGAGGTTGTGTAGGGCGGATAAGCGCGAAGCGCGCATCCGCCGTCACCCAAGCCTGAAGCACTGGTTACACCTTGGTGTGCAGCTGATTCATCGCTTTCGCCCACTCGCCCTTCGCGGCGAGTGGTAGTACGTCGATGGCACGGTCGATGGCATCGTGAAGTGCCTGCTGTTCGCTGGTGGGCGCTTTCTTCAGTACAAAGCCCACGACCTGTGACGCCGAGCCCGGGTGGCCAATGCCCAGGCGCAGGCGATTGAACTCCTTGTTGTTGCCCAAGGCCTTGATGGTATCGCGCAGGCCGTTGTGGCCGCCGTGGCCACCACCGTGCTTGAGACGGGCGGTGCCGGGGGGCAGGTCCAGCTCGTCGTGGGCGACCAGAATGGCCTCGGGCGGAATCTTGAAAAACTGCGCCATGGCGCTGATCGCCTGACCGCTGCGGTTCATGAAGGTGGTGGGAATCAGCAGGCGCAGGTCTTGCCCGTCCAGGGTGATGCGGGCGGTCAGGCCGTGGAATTTGTTCTCGGGCGTAAGTGTCGCGCCGTTTCGGTAGGCCAGCTCGGTGACAAAGTCGGCACCGGCGTTGTGGCGGGTGCGGTCGTATTCGGTGCCCGGATTACCCAGGCCGACAATCATCTGTAGGGGCGTGTCCATGGGGGTTCACCTTTCAGATAGAAAAACACCCCGAGGGCAGAGCCCGTCGGGGTGTGTTTTCGGGCGAGTGAGGCTTACTTCTCCTCTTCGCCGCCTTCTTCTTCACCGTCTTCGCTGTCGGCGTCATCAGTGGCCATGCCGCGCGGCTTGTTGATGGATACAACCGGCTGGTCGTGATCCGCGCCGTGGCTCAGTTCCACGGACTCAACGCCCTTGGGCAGTTTCAGGTCAGAGATGTGCAGGCTGTGACCCAGCTCCAGGTCGGCCACGTCCACTTCGATGTACTCGGGCAGATCGGCCGGCAGGCAGCTGATTTCCAGCTGAACCATGTTGTGCACAATCTTGCCGCCCTGCATTTTAACGCCCTTGGCGGTTTCCTCGTTGAGGAAGTGCAGCGGTACACTGGTGTTCAGCTTGGTGGTTTTGGATACGCGCTGGAAGTCAGCGTGCATGGTGTAACCCTTGGCCGGGTGACGCTGCAGATCCTTGAGGATCACATTTTCGGATTTGCCGTCAATGTTCAGCTCAATGATGTGCGAGAAGAAGGCTTCGCTCTCCAGGTGCTTGGTCAGTTCTTTCTGGCTGACCATGATGGAGGTCGGGTTCTTCACCTTACCGCCATACACGATGGCAGGTACTTTGCCCTCGAGACGACGCAGGCGGCGGCTCGCACCTTTCCCCAGGTCTTCTCTGGCTTCGGCGTTCAATTTAAAATCTTCAGACATGATAAGTCCTCGATGTTATCCACTGGAATCCGCGACCAGAATCACCAGCGGGGTTCAAAAAGCGACCGGACAGTCGTGTCGGCCGCGGTTATCTGAGTGCACCGTTCTTTAGTTGAACATTGCACTCAGGGATTCTTCATTGCTCAGGCGGCGAACCGCTTCGGCGAGCATGCGCGACAGGGTCAGGGTGCGTACCCGTGAGCAGTTGCGCGCCGCTTCACTCAACGGGATGGAGTCGGTCACGACCAGCTCATCCAGCTGTGAGTTGTCCAGGCGGTCAATGGCGCTGCCGGACAGTACCGGGTGGGTACAGTAGGCCACCACTTTGTTGGCACCCTGCTTTTTCAGGGCGACCGCGGCGTTGCACAGGGTGCCGGCGGTATCGACCATGTCATCCACCAGCAGGCAGGTGCGACCATCCACTTCACCGATGATGTTCATCACTTCCGCCACGTTCGGATTGGGGCGGCGTTTGTCGATGATGGCCAGGTCCACGCCCAGCTGCTTGGCCACCGCGCGGGCGCGAACCACGCCGCCAATGTCCGGAGAGACCACAATCAGGTCTTCAAAATTCTGTTTTTCCACGTCTTCCAGCAATACCGGCGAGCCGTAAACGTTATCCACGGGCACGTCGAAAAAGCCCTGAATCTGTTCCGCGTGCAGGTCCACGGTCAGCAGGCGGTCAATACCCACGCCCACCAGCATATCGGCCACCACTTTGGCGGTGATGGGCACCCGGGCGGAGCGAACGCGTCGATCCTGGCGGGCGTAGCCGAAGTAGGGGACCACTGCGGTAATGCGGCCAGCGGAGGCGCGGCGCAACGCATCAATCATGATCATCAGTTCCATGATGTTGCGGTTGGTGGGCGCGCAGGTGGGCTGGACGATAAATACGTCGCGGCCACGAACGTTGGTGTTCAGTTCAACGGCAATTTCGCCATCGGAAAACTGGGAGACCGATACGTCTCCGAGGTCGATGCCCAGGCAGTCCACAATCTTCTGGGACAGCTCCGGGTTGGCGTTGCCAGTGAATACCATTAACTCAGTCACGTTCGGTACCTTTTGTTTGCATTGCCGCTTTATTACAGCCGTATTCTTGTCTGGCGTCGAACCAATGCGGGACAGATGGAGGGAAAACTGAGCTCTTGGTGAGGCAGGTTGCCGGTTCCGTTATCTGATCCGCGGGAAACACGTAGGAGAGGTGCTATAGGCATCGACCCAAACGAACAGCGCCGCTGAGGCAGCGGCGCGTTAACGAATAATGGCTGGGGCGGTAGGATTCGAACCTACGCGTGACGGGATCAAAACCCGCTGCCTTACCGCTTGGCTACGCCCCAGTAGTCGTCGTTTCAGCGATTACGGAAACCGCTTTTACAATGTTCGACTGTCATCATGCTTTAAACAGTCGATCGTGCACCGGTGAAAGGTTGACGCCTCTGGCCACAAAACTGGACCAATCAGTGGGCGTTTTCCCCTGTACTTCCCGCGCTTCGGCTTCACTCTCGAAGCTGGCGAAGACGCTTGCGCCAGTGCCGGACATTGTAGCGTTGCTGACAAAATTTTCCAACCAAATCAGCGCTTTATCAACGTCCGGATAAAGTTTTCTGACCAGTGGTTGGCAATCGTTTTTGCCGCCCCGCTCGAGAAAGGCCGCTACTGTAATGGGCGCTGTGTCTCTTGTCAAATCTTTGTGACAAAAAATTGTGCCAGTGGCCACGGGCGTGGGTGGCGTGACCACCAGAAACCAGCGTTCGGGCAAATCGACGGGCACAAGTCGCTCGCCGACCCCTTCCGCCCAGGCGCTATGGCCGGCGACAAACACCGGGACGTCGGCGCCAAGTTGTAATCCCACCGTCTGCAGCTCCTTGTTGGAATACTGGCAGTCCCACAGGTGGTTGAGTGCCAATAGCGTGGTGGCGGCATCGCTACTGCCGCCACCCAGGCCGCCCCCCATCGGGAGGCGCTTGCGCAGGGTGATATCGACACCGGTGTAGGCTCGAGCGCGTGGACGCAGAAGCTGGGCCGCCCGCCAGATGAGGTTGTCCTTCAGGGGCACGCCCTCAATGGCCGGGTGCAGATGGATGTCGGTGTCTGCTCTTGGGCTGAACGTCAGTTCATCGCCATAGTCCAGCAGCTGAAAGGCGGTCTGTAGCTCATGGTAGCCGTCGGGGCGTCGACCGACGATGTGCAGGCACAGGTTCAGCTTGGCCGGCGCGGGCAGGGTGACTGATGGGTTCATGACTCGGGGAGTGACCAATCGTAGACAATCAGGGTCAGCCGGGTGTCTTTGCGTTCGGCCACAATGCGACCGGGCAGCGGTAACAGACCGACGGCCTCATAGTCGCTGTAGTGCAGTGTCCAGCCGCTCTGGCGAAGGGTTTTCAGCAGCCCCTGGGGGGTGCGTTCAAGCACCCGGTGACGGCTGTCCGGGGCGGGGATACCCCGCACCCAGTAAGTGAGTTCGGCCACCGGTACGCGCCAGCCGGTGGTCTGCCACATCAGGGTTTCGGCGCTGGCGGCCTCCAGGGGTGGCTCACCGCCCTGGCGCAGGCGAACGCCGCTTTCGGTGGTTTCGATGATGACCCGCCCCTGGCCGAAGGGGCCGCTCAGGTCGATCCGGTAGTCGCTCTGGTCTTGATGCCAGCGCAGCCGGGCGCTGCCGCTGTTGTCGGGGAGCCTCGCTCCCAGCTTGCCGCTGAGCTGCCAGCTGTTGAGCCGCTGGGCGGCGGCCTGGTGGCGCTCCCAGTCCTCGACCGGTTGCAGCGGTTGGCGGGCACAGCCGACGACCAGTAGTACCAGTGCCAGGGCGACTATACGGCTCATTGATCCGCAGCCTCCGCATCGACGCCCAGGCGTTCGCGGGTGGCGGGAATCAGCTCGCTGTCCGGGTCGGTTTCCAGACCCTGCTGCCAGACAGCCCTTGCTTCCTCTTTTTGCCCCAGTTGCCACAGGACCTCGCCCAGGTGGGCCGCAATTTCCTGATCCGGATAGGCGTTCATGGCGTCCTGCAGGTATGGCAGGGCCTCTTCGGGGCGGCCCAGGTTGTAGAGCACCCAGCCCATGCTGTCGAGAATCGCAGGCTCTTCCGGGTTGAGCGCCAGAGCCTGGCGAATCAGCTCATAGGCTTCTTCGTGACGATTGGTTTTGTCCGTCAGGATGTAGCCGAGCGCATTCAGTGCCGTGGCATTGTGGGGGTCGTAGGTCAAGATGTTGCGCAGGTCCCGCTCGGCGGCCTCCAGGCGGCCCTGCTGGTCGTACAGCATGGCGCGGGAGTAGAGCAGGTCGCTGTGCGTCGGGTGCGCCTCCAACGCGTTGCCCAGCAGGGCTTCGGCGGACTCCTCGTGGCCCTTCTGGAGCAGCACCCGAGCCTGGAACAGGTAGAGGTCGGCGGCCTGGTCCGGGAAGCGGTTACGCATCCGGTTCATATGATCGTTGGCGGCTTCCAACTGACCGCTGTCGATCAACAGCTCCATGATATTGATGGTGGCCTGAAGAAAATCGCTGCCTGGTTCAACCTGAAGGTAGTACAGCAGTGCCTCCTCGTTTTGCCCTTGCTGCTCCGCCAACTGGCCCAGGTAGAAGTTGGCGCTGGAGGCGTGTTCATCGCTGTCGAGCAGGCTTTCAAAACTGGTCTGGGCGGTCTCGGTGTCGCCCCGCTCCAAGGCAACAATACCCAGTGACAGTCGCAGATCCGGGTCCCGGGGCTCCTGGCGTACCAGTACCTCAAACTGCTCCTGGGCCATCGCCAGGTCATGTTGGGTGAGCAGGCGAGCGTATTGCAGACGCAGGCGCAGGCTTTCCGGGTTATCTTCCAGGGCTCCCACCACCGTCTGCAGGGCCTCGTCGGATCGCTCCAACTGGTTCAGTAGTGTGGCCTTGAGAATGGTGGCCGCCACGCTGTCCGGTGCTTCTTTCAGGGCGCGAGAGGCATAGTTAAGCGCCGGCTCCAGGTCTCCCTGTTGCTGCATCAGTAAGCCGGTGCCAATCAGCAGCTCCTGGTGCTCCGGGTACTCTTCCAGAAGCGCCAGGTAGCCGTCGATCAGTCGCTCGCGCTGGGTATCCGTGGCCTCGGCGGCACTGGCGGCAATGTTCTGAAACAGGGTGTGCTCGCCCTTGTCCTGCAATTGGCGGGACAGTTCAAAGGCCTCTTGCAGTCGACCGTTCTGCACCAGGGCCAGGGCGGCATTCAGTTGCGCCTCGGTATCGTCCGGGGCGATCTCTACCCAGAGCAGCGCCGCATCGAGCAGGGCGTTGTTGGCCGAGAGAAAGCGGGCGATATGGGTGGCCCGGGCTGCGACCTGCGGGTCCCGGGTCTGGTGGGCCTGCTGGAGATAGTTGGACAGCGCAATATCAAACTGCTGCCGGCTGCCGGCAATTTCCGCCGCGAGCAGCGCGTACAGGGTATCGCTGGTGAATGGGCGGGTGGGCGCCGGTTGTGCGGCTTCGGGCTCGGGCTCTCGGGCCGCATCCGCGGTGTCGGACGCAGGCTCGGCCGATTCGCTGGCTGAGGCGGGCTCGCGCTCGGGCCCAGTGGGCTGTTGGGCGCAGCCGAGTAGCAGCGCACTTAGCGCCAAGGCGGTCACTAACGGGACACTGGCGTTCATTCAAGGTCTCATCGGTTGATTGGCTATTCCGGCATCATAAACAGAGCGGGCCGGGATCGCCAGTCGGGTTACACTCCGGCTGGCTTCGACGCCCCATTGCGGCGATAATTCCCGGGGTGATGAGCGTTTTCCTTGCTCGCCCCTTGCGCCCGGCCCCTCAGGGCCGGACAATGGCGTCCCTTTTGCTGGCAAAACCTGCTCCTACTCTATGACCCTGTTGGCGTTCGGTATCAATCACAATACTGCTCCCCTGGCGATCCGCGAACGCGTGGCGTTCGGACCCGACAGCCTGGAGCATGCGTTGATGCAGGCCCGCGAGCGGGCGGGGTTGAATGAAGTCGCCATTCTTTCGACCTGCAACCGCACCGAGATATACGCGGCCAGCGACGCCGAGGTTCACGCCCTGTTGACCTGGCTGCTAGAGCATACTCAGATGGATGAGGACGCCCTGAGCCGGTGTTACTACTGCTTTGAAGATGCCGAGGCGGTGGGGCATATGATGAAAGTCGCCGGCGGGCTGGACTCGTTGGTGTTGGGGGAGCCCCAGATTCTGGGCCAGATGAAATCCGCTTACGCTGTGGCCAGCCAGGCGGGTACCGTGGGGGCGACGCTGCATTCGGCGTTTCAGCAGGTGTTCGGGGTGGCCAAGCGGGTCCGCTCGGAAACCGCCATCGGCGAGAATCCGGTGTCCGTGGCCTACGCGGCGGTTACCCTGGCCCAACAGATCTTCTCCGATCTCAAAGAAGACACCGCTCTGCTTATTGGCGCCGGTGAAACCATCCAGTTGGTGGCCCGGCACCTCAAAGAGCAGGGAATTCGCCGGCTGGTTGTGGCCAATCGGACCCTGGAGCGGGCGCACGTCATTTCCCAGGAACTGGGGGCTGAGGCGATTCTGCTGGCGGACATTCCGGAACACCTGCACAAAGCCGATATTGTGATTTCCTCCACCGCCAGCCAGTTGCCCCTGCTGGGCAAGGGGGCGGTGGAGTCGGCGCTGAAAAAGCGCAAACACAAACCGATGTTCATGCTTGATATTGCGGTTCCCCGGGATATCGAAGAGGAGGTGGGCTCGCTGGACGATGTCTACCTGTACACGGTGGACGATCTACACGCGGTCATTGATCAGAACAAAAAGTCCCGGGAGGCCGCCGCCGACAAGGCCCGGGAAATTATTGCCGAAGGCGTCGGCCAATACCTGAAAATGCAACGCGCCCAGGACGCGGCGGTCACCATCCGCTCGTATCGGCAGCAGGCTGAAGCGTTGGCGGCCCGGGAGCTGACCAAAGCCCAGAAGGCGCTGGAGGCCGGCGGTGATCCGGCCCAGCTGATGGCGCAATTGTCCCGCGCCGTCACCAACAAATTATTGCATCCGCCCAGTGTGGCTTTGCGTCAGGCCAGCGCCGAGGGGCGCACAGAACTGGTCGCCGCGGCGCGCGAACTGTTTGGGCTGCAGGCGGATGACATCGAGACTCAAGAGAAAAGCGAACCCGAATGAAAGCATCCATTGAAGAAAAACTGTCCCGCCTGACCGAGCGCTACGAAGAAGTCGGCCAGCTGTTGTCCGATCCGGACATCATCGGCAACCAGAATCGGTTTCGGGACTTGTCCAAAGAGTACGCCGAGCTGGAGCCGGTGGTGCAGAGCTATTCGCGCTACCATCAGATGAAGGCCGACCGCGACGAGGCGGAAACCTTGCTGTCCGACCCGGAAATGCGTGACATGGCCCGCGAGGAGCTGGATGCCTGTGACGAACAGTTGGGGCCGATGGAAGAAGAGTTGCAGCGCCTATTGCTGCCTAAAGATCCCAACGATGGCAAGAACGTGTTTCTGGAAATTCGCGCCGGCACCGGCGGTGACGAGGCGGCCATTTTCGCCGGCGACCTGTTCCGCATGTACAGCAAATACGCTGAACAGAAAAAGTGGCGTATCGAAATCATCAGTCAGAACGAGGGTGAACACGGCGGCTATAAGGAAATTATCAGCCGGGTGTCCGGTGACAGCGTGTACGCCAGCCTGAAGTTTGAATCCGGTGCGCACCGGGTGCAGCGCGTGCCCGAAACTGAATCCCAGGGTCGCATTCATACCTCGGCCTGTACCGTGGCGGTTTTGCCCGAAGCCGACGAAGTGGAAGCGGTGGACATCAGCAAGGCGGATATCCGGGTCGATACCTTCCGCGCTTCCGGCGCCGGCGGTCAGCACGTGAACAAAACCGATTCGGCGATTCGCATTACCCACATTCCCACCGGCATTGTGGTGGAGTGTCAGGACGAGCGCTCCCAGCACAAAAACCGGGCCCGGGCCATGTCACTGCTGGCCTCTAAACTGAAGAGCCAGAGCGAAGAGGCTGCGGCCAAAAGCCTGTCGGACGAGCGGCGCAACCTGGTGGGCTCGGGCGATCGTTCCGAGCGTATTCGCACCTACAACTTTCCTCAGGGGCGGGTGACGGATCACCGCATCAACCTGACCCTTTATAAACTGGATGAGGTGATTCAGGGCGCGCTCGATGAAGTGGTACAGCCCCTGGTGCATGAGTATCAGGCCGACCAGCTCGCGTCCCTGGCGGAGTGATGCGCACCGTCAGTGAAGCGCTGCGCCGGGCCATCGAACTGAGCCCGGTAAGTGACTCTCCTCGCCTTGATGTGGAGCTGTTGTTGAGTTGGGTGCTTGGCAAGGAGCGGGTCTGGCTGTACACCTGGCCGGAAACCGAACTGAGCGACGCTCAGCAGGCCGAGTTTGATCGGGCGCTGTCCCGGCGCCGCAAAGGCGAGCCGATTGCCCATATCATGGGCGAACGGGAGTTCTGGTCGCTGCCGCTGTACGTCAATGCCAGCACGCTGATTCCCCGTCCGGACTCCGAGCGACTGGTGGAGTTGGCGTTGACGCTGACGGAAAGCGCCCCCTCTGGCCGCGCGCTGGATCTCGGCACGGGCACCGGTGCCCTCGCGCTGGCGTTTGCCAGTGAGCGGCCCGCTTGGGAGGTAACCGCTCTGGATGCTTCCACGGCGGCGATCGACCTGGCCCAGCGCAACGCCAGGCGCCTCGGGTTGGAGCGAGTCCGCTGCCTGCACAGCGACTGGTATTCGGCATTGCCAATGGACGAGCGGTTTGAGCTGGTAATGAGCAACCCGCCCTATATTGCCGACTGCGACCCGCACCTGAACCGGGGAGATGTGCGCTTTGAGCCCCGCTCAGCGTTGGTGGCCGAACGCCAGGGGCTGGCGGACATTGAGCACATCGTGAATCTCTCGCCCCGGCATTTGTTGCCCGGCGGCTGGTTGTTGATAGAGCATGGCTGGGAACAGGGATCGGCGGTGCGAGAGCTGTTCACGGTACGGGGCTTTCGCGCCGTGCGCACCGAGCAGGACCTGAACGAACGCGACCGAGTCACACTGGGGCAATGGCCCGCAAAGGAGGTGGCCGATGATGAACGATAACCAGCTGCTGCGCTACAGCCGGCACATCCTGTTACCCGAAGTGGATGTCGAAGGGCAGGAGCGACTGCTGAACGCCCGGGTGTTGGTCGTGGGCCTCGGCGGCCTGGGCGCACCCGTGGCGATGTATCTCGCTGCCTCCGGGGTCGGGGAGTTATGGCTGGCGGACCACGATGAGGTCGATCTGTCCAACCTTCAGCGGCAGATCGTGCACACCACTGAACGTGTCGGCGAATCCAAGGTGCGCTCGGCCGCCGCCGCCCTGCAGGCGTTGAACCCGGACGTAAAACTGGTCCCCATTGAAGAAAAACTCAGCGGCGAGGCGCTTATCGCCCGCGTGCGCGAGGTGGATCTGGTCATTGATGCCACGGACAACTTCAGCGTGCGCTACGCCATCAACGAAGCCTGTGTCGCTACCCGTACACCGCTGGTGTCCGGCGCCGCGATTCGCCTGGAAGGGCAGGTCACGGTGTTCGACTCGCGCCGCGATGACAGCCCCTGCTATCGCTGCCTGTACGACGTGAGCGAAGACGAGCAACTCAACTGCGCCAGCAGCGGCGTACTGGCACCCCTGGTGGGCGTCATCGGCAGCATGCAGGCACTGGAGGCGGTAAAACTGCTCGCCGGTGTCGGCACCAGCCTCGCCGGCCGGCTGCTGCTGTTCGATGCCACCACCAGCCAATGGCGCGAACTCAAACTCCCCCGCGACCCGGATTGCCCGGTCTGCAGCAGCGCCCATTAAATTGGGCCTGGACGGCGGCACAGGGCCTTGCGTAGGGCGGATAAGGCCGAAGGCCGCATCCGCCGTAACTGACGTCCTGAATCAAACTACCCAAAAAACGCCTGCTTCAACTCTTGATGCTGCTCGGGGCGCAACCGCGGACCGTACTGGGTCACCACCTTGCTGGCCGCCAGACTCGCAAACCGACCGGCCACATCATACTCATGGCCCTGACTGAGCGCATACAGAAACGCACCGGCAAACATATCGCCGGCACCGTTGGTGTCCACCGCTTTTACCGGTTGGGCATCAATGTGATACGAGTGGCGGCCATCAAAGACCAGCGCGCCGTCCGCCCCGCAGGTGATGGCAAAGGAGCGGCAGTAATCCTGCAGTGACTGAGCGGCTTCTTCCAGCGTGTTGGTGCCGGTAAAGCCCATGGCCTCCTCGCGGTTGCAGAACAGCAGGTCCACGCCCTTGCCGATCATCTCCAGCAGGCCGTCGCGGAAGAACTGCACCATGGCCGGGTCCGACAGGCTCAGCGCGGTCAGTGTGTTACGCTTCTCCGCCCGCTCGCGCAGCTCAATGGCGGCGGCCCGACCGGTGTCGGAGCTGACCAGGTAACCTTCGATATACACATAGTCCGCCGCATCAATGGCGGGAGTGTGCAGCTGGTTCACCGACAGTCCGGCGCTGATGCCGAGGAAGGTGTTCATGCTGCGCTCGGCATCCGGGGTGATCATCACCAGGCATTTACCGGTGATGCCCTCATCGCTGCCCAGGTGCTCGGGATAGTCCACGCCGGCGGCCTTGATGTCGTTCAGGTAGAATTCGCCGTTCTCGTCATTGGCGACCCGGCAGGAATAAAAGCTGCGGCAACCGAAGTAGCTGGCGGCAATCACGGTATTGGCCCCGGAGCCGCCGCTGGCGCGATTGGAATGAACCAAGTGGTCGCTCAGGTAGTCAATCAGCTCAGACTGGCGGGGCTCATCGACCAGCGTCATCACACCTTTGGCGACGGCCATGGCTTTCAGGTCGGCGTCACTGACTTCGATTTCGGTGTCCACCAGAGCCGCGCCAATGCCGTAGATGTGATAGTGATCGTTCATGAATGCCTCGCTGTCTGTCCGAAATTGAGCGCTATGTGGCGCTTCCGGTTGGGTTTTGGCCGACCATTATGCAAAATAAGCGCCCCGTACGAAAGCGCCCCGAACGCGCGGGGCTTCACCAGTAACGAGTTGACCTCCGATTATGACCCGACGTCGCCATAAAACCCGAACCCGCCGCAAGGGACGACCCACTCAGGGGCGCCACGGCTGGGCGCTGTTGCGCCTATGGCTGCTGTATGCGGCGGGCGTGATTGCCCTGCTGTTTGTGCTCTGGGTGATCTATCTGAATGGCGTGGTGCGCGAGAAATTTGAGGGCAAAAAGTGGTCGGTGCCCGCGCGGGTCTACGCCCGTCCGCTGGAGTTGTACGAAGGGGTGTCGCTACCCCCCGACCTGTTTGAGCAGGAAATGCTGGCACTGGGTTACCGGCCGGTTGAGCGCGTCAGCGGCCCCGGGCAGTACGCGCGCCGGTTTGAGGGCAACACCCGGCACTATGACGTTTACAGCCGCGGCTTTGAGTTCTGGGACGGCGACGAGCCGGCCCGGCGTTTTAGGATGACGCTGGACGCCGGTCGGGTCACCCGTCTGCAGGGCGGGCAGGGGGAGCCGCTGCCACTGATGCGGCTGGAGCCCGAAGAGATCGGTGGCATATTCCCTGCCCACGGCGAGGACCGGTTACTGGTGCGCCTGGAAGATTTGCCGCCGTTGCTCGGCGAAACCCTGCTCGCGGTGGAGGACCGCGACTTCCTGGACCACTTCGGGGTATCGCCCACAGCCATTCTGCGCGCGGCCTGGGCCAACCTGCAGGCGGGGCGGGTGGTGCAGGGCGGCAGTACGCTGACCCAGCAACTGGTGAAAAACTTTTATCTCACCCATGAGCGCAGCCTGCAACGCAAATTCCAGGAAGCCATCATGTCCGTGCTGCTGGAAGTGCATTACAGCAAGTCGGAAATTCTTGAAACCTACATTAACGAAGTCTACCTGGGCCAGAGTGGTTCCCGGGGCGTGCACGGTTTTGCTCTGGGCGCGCAGCATTACTTTCGCCAGCCCCTGAATGAACTGAAAACCGAGCAGATCGCGCTGCTGATCGCCATTGTCAAAGGGGCGTCCTACTATAACCCCTGGCGTCACCCGGAGCGGGCCAAGGAGCGCCGGGATCTGGTCTTGCGGGTCATGCATCGGGAAGGGCTGATTGACCAGGCCGAACTGGACGCGGCCACCGAAGCCCCTCTGGGCATAGTGCCGGATGTGGACTACAGCCTGCAGAGTTACCCGGCTTTTATCGAACTCGTGAACCGGCAACTGCGTCGGGACTACCGGGAGGAAGACCTGCGCAGCGAAGGGCTCCGCATCTTCACCAGCCTCTCGCCGATGATTCAACGGCGCCTGGAGCGGGTGATCAGTGAGCGGTTACACCGCCTGGAGCAGGCACACGGCACTGAAGGCCTGCAGGGGGCCGCCATGGTCACCTCGGTGGGCGCCGGTGAGGTGCTCGCCCTGGTGGGCGATCGCAACGGACGGTTCAATGGCTTCAATCGCGCCCTGGATGCCCGCCGTCCGATCGGCTCGCTGGTCAAACCCTTCGTGTATCTCACGGCACTGGAGCGTCCGGATGAGTATCACCCCGGCACCCTGATCAGCGATGACCCGGTCACCGTGGAAGCGGGCGATGGCACCTTGTGGGAACCCCGCAACGCCAGCCTGGAAGATCACGGGGAAGTGCCTCTCTATCAGGGGCTGGTGCACTCCTATAACCAGGCCACCGCCCGGCTGGGTATGAACCTGGGGCTCGGCTCGGTGTACGACACCCTGCGTGCCGCCGGCTTTGAGGGGACTATCCCCGGGGTACCGGCCATCCTTCTTGGTGCGGTGGAAATGACGCCCTACGAGGTCTCCGGTATTTACCACACCCTCGCCGCCGAAGGCGTCTATACCCCGCTGCGGGCGATTCGCGAAGTGCTGACCGCCGAGGGCGACCCGCTACGCCGCTATCCGTTGAAGATGGAGCAGCGGTTCAGCCCCGAGGCCAGCTTCCAGATGCAGTACCTGCTGCAGCTTGCTCTGCGCGAAGGCACCGGTCGGTCGGTCTACCAGCGGTTACCGGAAGGACTGGCCATGGCCGGTAAAACCGGCACCAGCAACGACTACCGGGACAGCTGGTTTGCCGGCTTCAGCGGGCAGCACCTGGCGGTGGTCTGGCTCGGGCGGGACAACAATGAGGAAACCCCGCTCACCGGCTCCTCGGGCGCCCTGCATGCCTGGGCGGACATGATGGCGGACCTGCCCACTCAGGGGCTGCCCCTCACGCCGCCGGGCGATGTGAGTTTTGACTGGATCGACAGCGCCACCGGAAAGCTCAGCGCCGAGCGCTGCGAGGGCGCCGTCTGGTTGCCGCTGCGGGAAGGTCAGGTTCTGGAGGAATCCGCTGGGTGTCGCATCGACCGCTCGTCCCGCCCCAGCTGGTGGCAGCGCCTCTGGCAGTGAGCGCCGCACCAAAAAAAGCCGGTGCTTCAAGCACCGGCAAGATAGGAGTACACAATAAGGAAAGTTTCCTGACAAGGTCCACCGGACCCAACTGGTGGTTGATAAAACCAGAGGATTGCCAACACCAGTTACTTACAGTATCGGCGCTGATCAGAAAATCGCCAGTTTTTCCGGCCGCTTAATTAAACCAATTGGAAATAGGTTTGAGCTTGTACATGAAATTTGGCTATATATTAGCCGAATCTCATGAAGTGGCGCCCGGCGGGGTAGGCTAAAAGCGCAGGGTGCCGGTGCTCTGGGCCGCGCGCCCGCGCACCGCTTCCAGGGCCTGATACAGGCGGGAGTCCGGCGGGCTGTGGCGCAGCCCCTGTTCCGCAAACTGACGGGCCTGCTCCATCTGCGCCAGGTCAAAGTAGCTCTGGGCCAGTACCAGATACAGCTCGGGCTCGCGCCGATCGATCCGCAGGCCGCGCTCGGCGGCGGCGATGGCCCCCATATAGTCGCCCTGCTCATAGGCCAGGCGAGCCTGATCGATCAGGCTGACCACAGCGGCCGCCTGGGGGTCCACCTGGGGGCCTTCCGGCTCATCGGGTCGGTCCAGCGGGCCCACGCAGGCGGTCATTACCAGAGCCAGAGTGGTTACAGCAGCAAGTCGAAAAGCGGCGTTCACGCGTCAATTCCTCATTCGGGTCAGACAATAATGGGCGCATGATACCAGTTGCGGCCCGCCATGGGGCTCCATCCTCCCGCCAATCCGTCAATCTGTGACGTAAGAAATGCCAATTCCCCATTTACAGCAGAAAAACAGCTGTTATAATTCCGCCCTCGTTGGCACAGGCCAACCCAGTCGGAGCGTAGCGCAGTCTGGTAGCGCACCTCGTTCGGGACGAGGGGGTCGGAGGTTCGAATCCTCTCGCTCCGACCACTAATTCCAGTCTAAGCCCCTGATTTTCCATGTGGATTTCAGGGGCTTTTTCGTTTTAAGCCCTTTCTGCTCCTTAGTTACTAATCCCACCCTGGAAATTCAGCGAACACTAATCCTTTGAGCCATAATCGGTTAAATGAGGTAAGTGCGCTATATTTGTAGCATCCACATCTGTCGAGTGGAGCTGGGCAAATGCTGGATGCCCTGAAGTGAGCAACCATTGAATGCAATATACACGGAGAGGCTGATGATTCTCGTATCTGGTCGAACAGCTGCGGTCTCCGTGGCTATTTTGTGTTTATTGGGCTGCGAATCGCTAACTCAGGCTCAACTGGACGCGTTGGTAGCTGGCATGCTAGCTGGCGCCAGTCAGCAACAAACAGGGGCGCGGGCGTACTATCAGGGCACAACAGATGATTCTGGAATTGGCCAATGTGCTTCTACAGGTTCTTCTTATGACTACCAGTCAGGTAACTCATATCACTGTAACTGGATGGCGGACGGGATTCTAAAGCTTAATGGTTATAACTATTCTAATGGGACTAACTGGGTGACTTACTTTTCCGAAAATGGTGATATGAAAGGTTATGATTCAAACCAAAACTATTGGACATATACAGAGTCCAGTGGTTACTACATAAATTACGGTACAGGGAAGAGCTGTTATGGAAAAGCTGCATTAAGGCACTGCTATTAGTGCGCTATGTGTTATCAGAGATTTAAAAATCGTGTTAACCCGAGATGGGGCACGCCAATCGCTTCGAAAACAGAAGAGAGTAGCTCACGTTCCCAGCTCAGTTGCCGGCCAGATGTTATTGACTGGAAGTATACGGTTCGGCCAGCGGGAATTTTCGGAAACTAAATCCTATAGTCGTTCTCTTTTGTAAGCAGCAGCCTATTTTTTCCGGATCGGGTGCGCCACCAAAAAACGCACCGCAGAACTGGTTGCTCTCATCGGTTGTCCGGCGCGCATGCAAATCGGCCATTGATAAATGAGCGCTCTTGTCATTCGTTCTATGTGATTTTGCGAAACAGTTCGACGTTGACCATTAGGCGCTTGCCTATGCGGATGGAGGGGAGATATCCGCGATCCAGCCAGCCCCGGACTACTTGGGGTTTATCGCCAGGCCGATCCAGTCGGCGAAGAGGGTCCAGTGGAGGGCCGGTGGTGCTCCTCGGAGGGATTTTGGATCTACTTCTTGAACGGCCATGCGCTTTGTCTCACTATGTTTCACAATATGTTTCTGCGTCTGTGTATCTGCTTATTTGTGTCTAAATTAGAAGATACATTAATTGGTGTCTACTATTTTAGATTTTAATTTTTTATGGACTTAAAAGAACGCATTAAAGAAATTGAACGAGTGGAAGGGCTTACCCGAGAGGAGTTAGCTAGGAAGATGGGTATTAACTACACGAGACTAAGGAATCTTGTGGGAGGGCAAACAAAGTTTAGAATTGACGATTTAGAAGCATTAGCGAAAGTGTTTCCACGATACGAATATTGGATTTATAGTGGTAAAGAGTTGCCCTGTTCAGGGCAAATAAGTCCTATGACCAAGGAGCGTGAAAAAAGCTAATAGAAATTAAATACGGAGTGAAAGTCAGGACAATTTGAGTGTGTGAAAGAGCGGCGATCATACTCTAGTGGGAGTTGCTTTTTTACAACAAAAAGTATGAACGCCGCCTGAGCTATTGATTAGGCATATATTTACTTTTCGTCTTTGGAGCTGTCCTCTAGCTTGGAGGTGTCCAGTCGGGGCATTTCAAGCTTTAGGGAATCCACAACTTTCTCAGCTTTGTTTTTCTTTAGTCTATCTAACACCAAGTCCCAAATTTTTTGCCTGGTTTGTAAGTCGATAAGACCATCAAAGCCAAGCTTTTGATTACCAAAAAGCATTGAATAAGCTGCAACAGTGTAAGTCATCCATCCATCAATGCTGCCCGCCGTAGCTCCAATGGCGTTCCAGATATCGCCAGGAGAGTGAAACTGTGCTTTAGTTGTGATTGAAAGTTTGTTGTCATCAATGTAACGGTTATATGTGTCGTCAAAGTTTTCTAGGTTGTCAAAATTTTCAACCTCTTTCCCTATTACCTCTATTTCGTTAAGTAGGGTAAGAACTGCAGAAACACTATAATTCTTAATTCTATCTTTGGATCTAATTTTTGATGAAAGGTAAAGATGATTGTCCTTAACAAACGCCGGGTAAAGTGAATGGTGGACCGCTTGCCAATGTTTGTCTAAACAAAATAAAGTTAAGTTAGATTGAAAACTTTGTGATAAACCATAAGGAAGTTCTTTTCGGAGTATTGATGGTCCCCAGACAACGGATCGCCTAAGGGTGAAGTCCATTTTTACTAAACGCCCCTTCATCGCGTCATAAACTACAGTTACAGGCTCGTTTTCGATGTAAGGGCGACCGATAATTCTTCCGAACCTGACAAGTTTGTCTCCAACAGTAACTACCCAATCTCCTACAGACATCTCGTAAATAAATGACTTAATCTGAGTTAAGTGGCTCGATGTTCTGTGTCTGCTGCTGCCGATCTCGTCGTGGTACCTTATAAACGACTGAGACAATTTATCTTCAGATGGATAAAACTGACCAGACTCAGGAGTGTCTTTGATGTCGAGGCAGTTTAAGTGCCCAAGGGCAATCAATCCATGTTGCGTGAAATGGTCAAAATATAAACCACCTTCTGCACGCACAACCCAATACCTTTTCTCTTCTGGCACCTTGGGTACTTCATAAATATCCATTTGGTCTCCTTTCGGGCATTAAACTGTAAGATTACAACGATCAATATATAGGGAAGAGGGAAGAATTAGCCTCGTTAAAAAGGAAAAACGGAGAAGCTTAGGAGAAAGTAGTAATTTCGGGCCAGCTCTATCAAAGAAGGCCATATTATTGCCGGAGTACATAAATTTTAGTTGATAGTTGTAGAGAGCGCTGAGGAGTTTGTACATGGCCGATCAACACGGTGTATGAATTAATTATTGGTGAAAGTGTACACCTGAAGCTGACGCTTGTAACCACTAGTGTCGAAAAAACGTCGAAAACGCAGTGATATACAGTGGTCTAATGTGGTCGCCTTATTTCGTTAAGTGACTGATTTTAAAGGCATTGTGGTTTATAGTGAGCCTATGGAGTAGGGCAGGGACGTATTCGAATCCTCTCGCTCCGACCACTATAGAATCCCGTAAGCCCCTGGTTTTCCTTGTGAATTTCAGGGGCTTTTTCGTTTATACCCCTCCCTGTTGTCGTAATTGTGCTGCTCCTGAGTCGTCCTGCCGGATCGCTTTTCTATCCACTGAAACACCCGCGTACTCCAGCACGAGTTTGCTAAACTCGGTGGCATAACAAATCAACCACCGGAGTTACCCCTATGAAAACCTGCCTTGGCGCTGCGGCGCTTGTCCTGTGTTCCACTCCTGCGTTTTCTGCTGATTGCCTGGAAGCTGACGCCCTCAAGCGGCTGGATGGTCAGTATGAAGACGCGCTGCGGGTGGGCAATCCCGAGTTTATGCGCGTTCTTCTGGCCGATGACTTTGTCTGGGTGCACAACCATGCCGTGGCGGCGGAGGATAAAGCGACGCTGGTCGGTCGATTGGGTGAAGGGCATGAAGTGCCCTTGGCCCGTCGTTCGGAGCAGGTGGCGTATCGGCGTCTGGATAACACGGCGGTGCTCAGTGGCTTTACCACGGTAGAGAAGGCGCCTCGTGAAGAAGGGGGTGAGGTGCGGGGCAACAAGTATCACTTTATGCGCACCTACGTTGCGGTGGAGGGTGAATGTCACCTGCTCTCCAATCAGACCATGAAGGTCTGGAGCACGGAAGAGGAGGTGAACTGATGCGCTATGTGGTCGTAGGTACCGGGAATATCAGCAATACTTATATCAATGCGCTGACCGAGCGGCCGGGCAGTGAGCTGGTGGGGGCGGTGTCCCGTTCCGGACGGCCGCTGTCAGCGGCGCCGGAACTGCCGGTCTGGCCTTCGATTGACGCGGTTGATGCCGATTTCGATGCGGTGATTCTGGCCACGCCCAATGGGTTGCATCACCAGGGCGCGATCGATGCGGCGGCGCGGGGCAAGCATGTGCTGACCGAGAAACCGCTGGATATCAGTATCGAGGCGATGGATCGGATGACCGACGCCTGTAACAGGGCGGGTGTGGTGCTGGCGGTCTGTTACCAGCGGCGCACCCGACCGGATAATCAGGCCATCAAGGCCTTGATGGCGCAGAGTGCCTTCGGACGAATTTACGCGGTGGATCTGGCAGCCAAGTTTTATCGGGATCAGGCCTATTACGACAGCGGCGATTATCGCGGTGGCCTGGCGCTAGATGGCGGCGGTCCCTTTATGCAACAGGCCTGTCATAACCTGGATATCTACACCTGGCTGTTCGGTTTACCCGGGCAGGTGGTCAGTATGCTGGGGACCTTTGCCCACGATATTGAGGCGGAGGATCACGGTGCGGCGCTGATGCGTCATGAGGATGGGATGATCGGTACGGTGGTGGCTTCAACTGCGGCCCGGCCCGGTTTTGCGGCGCGGATGGAGGTGCATGCTGAGCGTGGCAGTTTTACCCTGACCGACGATGTGGTAACCCAGTGGGCCGTGGATGGGGTGGATAACCCGAGCGCGCCCGGGGATCACTATCAGCACGACGGTGCCACCAGCGCAGCGGTGACGGATACCACCGCGCATCAGGCAATCATCGAGGATTTTGAAGCGGCCGTTCGTGATGGCCGTGAACCTCTGGCCGGACCGACCTCGGCCCGACTGACGACTGAGCTGATTCTGTCGATTTATCAGAACGCGGTTTAACGCGGAAAGCGACGCTTCCAGTCTTCGTATTTTTCCAGGACCTCGCTCGGGGCGGTGGTGTACCAGCCGTAGCCTTCGCGGCGCTCCATGGAAATGTCTTTGATGTCGTAATGCACTGAGTGGTCCCGGTCGCCAAACAGGGGGCGGTTGGTGCCGATTTCGGCAAAGCGGGACCAGATGGGTGGCGCGTCCGCGTCGGGTACGATTTCCCGGGTGTCACTGTCCCACCGGTAGCCGGTGATCACGTTGTTTTCATACCACGCCATGGCGGAGTGAATGGCGTGTTGTATCTCGGCGGAGGGATCGTTCAGATCCATCATGAAATCCAGCAATGAGACGCTCTCGGCGGTGGCCAGGGCGACCATTTCATAGGCGCGGGCTTTCATGGGCTCCAGTGTTCTGGGGGCATGCTGTCCGCCCCACAGGGTGGGCTTGCCATTCACCACCACCTGCGTGGCCAGTGCGGCGTCCAGGGCCCGGTCGAGGGCGGCGGCGGATTCGGCCCGCAGGTCGTTCGGGGCCTGCGCGAACGGCGCTTTGCCCAGGCTGACCCGGTGCAGCGCGGTCATATTGTTTTCCATCACCTGATCGTTGTAGGTGATGTAGTCATGGTATCCGCCGCGCAGGGGGAAGTTCTGGGGCCAGCCGCCGTTGGGGTACTGGGCTTCCAGAATCAGCTCGACGCCACGCACGTAGGCTTCCAGGTAACGCGTATCACCGGTGGCGGTGTGTGCTTTGGCCAGCAGCTCGATCTGGGTTGTGGTGGCACTGTTGTCGAAGGTGGGAATGTAGCTGAATTCATACCCGAAGTGCTCGCCGGGCTGGCGCGGGCGCTTGCTCATGTCGGTGCGTTTGGACCAGCCACCGGAGGGCGTCTGAAAAGACACCACGATGTCGGCGATTCGGCGGCCTTCGTCGGTGCTGTACCACTCAGTGGGTTGATTGGGGTCGAACCCGAAGCGGTGGGTACGGGCGGGTCGCTTGGGATTATCGAGGCCTTCGGCGGCCACTTCCCCGCGAATGAAGTCCCGATCGACTGAGCGCCAATGGTCGGAGCGGGCCCGGTAATCCTCCCAGGCGGCGTCGGAGGTGGCGATGGTGTCGGCAGGTTCCGGTTCGGCCGGTTGATTCTGGCAAGCCAACAAAAGGCTGGCGCAGCCCAGTACCGCCCACCAGGCGGGGATGCGTATGTTCATAGTGTCTCTCATTCTCACGGTCTATTTTTATGGGTGGCTCCGAGGAGCCCCGGCACCCGGGTTGATGTTGTGGTTTGGGGTGGGTGCCGGTGTTTTCGGTGTCGCGATTACAGTTTACAGAAATATATGGTCGTCGCCAGGGAATACGCCGGACTTGACGTCGGCCACGTACTTTTTCATGGCGCCGGGAATGTCGCCGGCTTCGGTCAGGAAGTTTTTGGAAAACTTCGGCGGCTGCTCGGTCAGGCCCAGAATGTCATTGATCACCAGCACTTGTGCGTCGGTGTCCCGGCCCGCGCCAATACCGATGGTCGGTATCGGGGTGTTTTGAGTGATGCGTTCGGCCAATGCCGAGGGCACACATTCCAGCACCACGAGATCGGCGCCCGCCTCGGCCAAGAGTGCGGCATCTTCGGCGATTTCATCGGCTTGGGCTGCGTCCCGCCCCTGCACCCGAAAACCGCCGAACTTGTTGACCGATTGCGGCGTGAGGCCCAGGTGGGCGCATACCGGAATACCGCACTCGGACAGGCGGCGCACGGTCTCGGTCAGCCAGCGGCCACCCTCGATTTTGATCATCTGGGCGCCGGCCTGCATCAGACGGGTGGCGTTTTTCAGGGCATCGTCCAGGGTGGCGTAGGTCATGAACGGCAGGTCGGCGATGATCAGGGATTTCTGGTTGCCTCGCGCCACCGCCTCCACGTGGTAGATCATCTGCTCCATGGTGACCGGAATGGTGCTCTGGTAGCCGAGCACGGTCATGCCCAGGGAGTCCCCCACCAGCACGGCTTCTACCCCGCATTTCTGGGCCATGGCGGCCATGGGGGCATCGTACAGGGCCACCACCACGAACTTCTCATCGGAGCCCTTGAGCTTCTGCAGGGTTTTGACGGTCACCGGCTTGTTCAGGGCGGTATCGGCGTTGGCTCCGTAAGGCATAGGGTTCTCCGTAACGGGCTTAGAGGGCGGGCGTCGGGTTGTAGTAGTGGCGCCCGCTCTTGATGGTTAACAGGGTTTCGATCAGTTGCTGGAAGTGTTCCCGGTTTCGGGCGAGATCCAGGTCCTGGGCGTTGACGATCAGCAGGGGTGAGCTGTCGTAATAGTGAAAAAACTGGGTGTAGGCCTCGTTCAGGGCCTCGATGTACTCCGGGCTGATGTGCTGCTCGCTGGCAATACCGCGCTCGCGGATGCGCTCGTTCAGGACGCGCGATGGGGCCTGAAGGTAAATCACCAGGTCGGGGCGGGGGGCATCCAGCGTGAGCCGGTCGTACACCTGCTGATAAATGGCCAATTCGTCATCGTCCAGGGTGACCTGGGCGAACAACTGATCTTTCTCGATCAGAAAATCGGCGACCCGCACCGGCTCGAACATGTCGTTCTGGCGCAGTTGCTCAAGCTGGTTGGCACGCTGGAACAGAAAGAACAGTTGAGTCTGCAGGGCGGCGGTTTTCGGGGAGCGGTAGAAGCGCTCCAGAAACGGGTTCTCTTCCGGCTGCTCAAGCAGTACGTCGTAGTTGAACAGTTGGGCCAGGTTTTTGGCCAGGGTGGTTTTCCCGACACCAATTGGCCCTTCCACGGCAATGTAGCGGGGAAGGTCGGCCTGGGAAAAATCCAGTTGTTGATCGTCAAACATCGCTGCCACGCGTTACGACTCCCGGTGTTGACTGTCAGGGTTGAACCGCTCCAGCCCCTCGTAAGGGCAGGCCTTCAATAATGACGCAAGTGAGGTGCCTGTGGGAAGGGTCAGGTGCGGGGCGATATCCGCTAAAGGGTGGAGAACAAAGGCGCGCCGGGTCATTTCCGGGTGGGGAACGGTCAGGCGCGGTGTGCTCAGGGTCTCGTCGCCGTAGAGCAACAGGTCCAGATCCAGGGTTCTCGGCCCCCAGTGTTGGCTGCGCACCCGCTGGTGGGCCTGTTCGATGCCCTGTAGGGCATCCAGCAGTGCCAGTGGTTCCAGGCGGGTATCGAGGCGGGCGACGGCGTTGAGGTAATCCGGTTGGGGCGGGCCCACCGGTTTGCTGGAATACAGTGGCGAGCGCGCCACCAGGGTGCTCTCCGGCAGCCCGGCCAACGCCTCGAAGGCGCGGCTCAGTTGCCCGAACGGATCGTCCAGGTTGCTGCCGAGGCCGATATAGCAGGGGGTCACGCTCAGTCCTGGGAACTGGGAGTCGGACTTTCCTGGCGGGGCGCGCGCCGTTTCCGGTTGCGTCGCCGACCGCTCTTGCCGCCCGGCCCCTGACGGCGGGCCTCGGCAATCATTTTCTGCTGCTCAGGTTCATCCACTTCCTGGAACCGGGTCCACCAACTGCCCGCGCCATCCAGGCGCTCGCCGGAGGCTTCGCGCAGAATCAGGAAATCGTAAGCGGCGCGGAACCGGGACTGCTCCAGCAGCTTCTGGGGGTGGCGGCGCTGTACCAGGCGGTGCTGCATGTCCCACATTTCCCGCATGGGAATCAGGAAGCGCTTGGGCAGGGCGGTGTGTCCCAGTTGTTGGCCGATGACCTCGGTGGCGGCCTGCTGATAGGCCGCTTGCGGTGGCATGTTCTTGACCAGCTCGTCGGCCCGGGCGCGCATTGGCGGCCAGAGCAGGGCGGCGTAAATGAAGGCCGGGGTCACCGGTTTGTCGGCCCGCACCCGCTTGTCGGTGTTGGCCATGGTCTCTTCGATCAGGGCCAGGCCTTGCTCGTCGCCGGCCTGCAGAGCCGCTTCGGTGCCCGGGAACAGGTGCTCGAGCAGGTGGTAATCGCGCATCAGCGTAAAGGTGGCGGTCGCCGAGCCGGCCATAAACAGCTTCAACACTTCTTCAAACAGGCGCGCCGGGGGGATGTTGCGCAGCAACTCGCCCAGCTCCAGAATCGGATCGGCGGTGCCGGGCTCTATCTTGAAGCCCAGTTTGGCGGCAAAGCGCACCGCGCGCAGCATACGCACCGGATCTTCCTTATAGCGGGTTTCCGGGTCGCCGATAATGCGCAGGGTGCGCTTCTCCAGGTCCTTCAGACCACCGGTATAGTCGTGGATGGCGAAGTCATTGAGGGTGTAGTAGAGCGCGTTGACGGTGAAATCCCGCCGCACGGCGTCGGTTTCCAGGGAGCCGTAGACATTGTCCCGCAGGAGCATGCCGTCTTCACTGCGGGACTGCTCGTGGTGGCCCCGGAAGGTGGTGACCTCAATGATCTCCCGTCCCATGCGTACGTGCACAATCTGAAAGCGCCGGCCAATGATGCGCGCTCCGCGGAACAGCCGCTTGATCTGCTCTGGAGTGGCGTCAGTGGCCACATCAAAGTCCTTGGGGTGACCACCCAGGAGCAGGTCCCGCACGCCACCGCCGACCAGGAAGGCCTGATAACCCGCTTCGTCCAGGCGTTTCATGATACGCAGGGCCGCCTGACTGATGTCCCGGCGGGAGACCTTGTGCTGGTCGCGGGGGATAACCCGGAGTTGGGGGGTGGGGCGTGAACGGGGGCGCAGTTTGTCGATAAGCCGTCTAAGCATGGGCATTGGGTTACTGTCAGTGAGTGCTTTCGCCGGCAGCCGTGCCGGACTCGAGTCTGAAAGCCGGGCAGTTTAGCACGGGCGGGGGATGGTGGAAACGTTGGGAGCCGGGAGGGGCCCGTGTTTACGGGGGCCAGAAAGCAAAACGGGAAAGCCGAAGCTTTCCCGTGGGATCGATTCGCCAAGGTTCCCTTGGCCTGCAAATCGGCGCGTCCGTGCCCTCGTATCAAGTGTGCGTGCTTGCAATCCCGCTCCAGTGTCTAGTCAGTCTTTCCGCTTTTCTTGTGTAGTTATCATTATCATTTTTTTATGGGCGTAAAGCACAAGGCTTTCGCTTCTTTTTATTGTTGTTTCGTTATTATTATTTACGTTTCTATTTTTATTGTTTCTTGTCGTTATTATGTTGCTTCCGTTTTTTATTGTTTGTTGTTGTTATTTTTGAACTTCTTCTTTTCTTATTGTCTATTGTTGTAATTATGTTCGTTTCATTTCTTATTGTTTGTTGTTGTTATTGTTGGCGTGCTTTTTATTGTTTGTTGTTGTTATGTGCCCGGATATAGAGCACGTCCCGTGCCAGAAATGTAAAGTTCAATAAAATCAATAAGTTAGTTTATTTGTATGATCTCTCGTCATCCTGATCCATTTCGAACGGTTACAGTTCCTGAGCCAGACTGTTACGTCGGTTGTGGGGGGTAACAACTCTGGTGCAGGTAACAGCCTTTGCCGGGGGTAACCCTGCGTAACGCTTATGGCGCCGAAATCGTTTTTGTGGCGCATTAGAGGTCTTTTCAGGTGTTACGGCCGTTAGACAGGCAGAGCCCTCCGGCGCTGAGGATGTGCGCCGAAGGATCGAGACAAGGAGAGGAGAAGGGGTTTACTTGGCGCCGGCGGCCTTGTTGCGGGGAATGCCGAAGCGCTGCCGACGCTCCCAGAGACACTTGCGGCTGACGCCCAATTTGCGGGCCAGCTCGGTTTCGCTCATGGTGTCTTGGTGCTCGAGCACGAAGCGCTGGAAGTAGTCTTCCAGAGAGAGATCTTCGTTCGGGTCCTGGGGCGCTTTGCCGCGCGGTTGGATGCGCTCGGGTGAGGAGCGCGTATCGTCCTCGTCATCCTCTTCAAAACGCACCAGATCCAGATCAATATCCAACAGCTCGTGGCTGATTTCCTGAGTGTCTTCGCACAGGATGACCGCGCGTTGCATGGCGTTTTCCAGCTCACGCACGTTCCCCGGCCAGGTGTAGGTGGTAATGGCTTGCACCGCCTCGGGGGACAGCTTCAGGTTGGGCTTTTCCATTTCCTGGCAATAGCGGGCCAGCAGGGCCTCGGCCAGGGTGATGATGTCTTTGCCCCGGTCGCGCAGCGGGGGCAGCTCCAGCTGCACTACGTTGATGCGGAAGTACAGGTCCTCCCGGAACTTGCCCTCCTGAGCCAGTTTGCGCAGGTCCCGGTGGGTGGCGGCCACCAGGCGGACATCCACCTTGTGGGACTCCACCGAGCCGATCGGGCGTACCTCGCCCTCCTGCAGGACCCGCAGCAGGCGCGCCTGGGCCTCCAGGGGCAGTTCGCCAATCTCATCGAGGAACAACGTGCTGCCGTCAGCCGCCGCGACCAGGCCCTCACGGGTGCTGGCGGCGCCGGTGAAAGCGCCTTTTTCGTGGCCGAACAGCTCGGATTCAATCAGGGTTTCCGGGATGGCTGCGCAGTTGACGGAAATCATGGTCTTTTCCCGGCGCGGGCTCTCTTCATGGAGGGCCCGGGCCACCAGCTCTTTACCGGTACCGGTTTCGCCGTGCACCAGCACGGTGGCCTTGGTGGGGGCCACCTTGTGAATCCGGTTGTACAGGTCGTGCATCACGTCACTGGCGCCGATCATGCCGGCAATGGCATGGCTGGCGGTGGTGGAGCTGTGTTTTTGCAGGTTGGCGGCGTTGGCCTTGCCAATGACCCGCTTGACCGCGGTGACCATCTCTTCGTGGTCGAACGGCTTGGCGATGTAGTCCACCGCGCCCATGCGCATGGAATCCACGGCCGAGCGCAGGCTGGCGTAGCTGGTCATGATCAGCACGGGCACGCTGTCGGCGAGCTTGATCAGGTCGGTCCCCGGTGCGCCGGGCAGTCTGAGGTCGCTGATGATCAGGTCAAAATCCGCGAGGGTGAACTTGCCGGTGGCCTCTTTGACCGACGGCGCTTCGCTCACCTCGTACTTGTTGCGCTCCAGCAGGCGGCGCAACGCGGTGCGGATAATGGGTTCGTCTTCAACGATCAGGATTTTGCTCATAGTGCTCACATCGCCTATGGTCTGGCAGGTTGCGAAAGGGGCCGGGCGCTGCCGTTCGCCGGGCCCCTGCAGGCCTGTTTGATGCCGGAAAATATCACTCCGGCCGCATGGAATCAATATGGCGCGGCAATTTGATGGTGAATTGTGCGCCACGTTGGTGCACGGTATCCACCGGGCTCTTGATGTCGAGCTTGCCGCCGTGATCTTCCACAATACTGTACACCATGGCCAACCCGAGCCCCGTGCCATCCCCCGGGTCCTTGGTGGTAAAGAAGGGCTCGAGAATCTGGTCCATCTTGTCCGCCGGGATGCCGCTGCCCTGGTCGGTCACGGAGAAAATGATGCTGTATTCATCTTCGCTGCTGTCCAGCATAACACGGCTGCCGGCTGGGCTGGCATCCCGGGCATTGGAGAGCAGGTTGATGAAAACCTGGATCAGGTGCTGGCTGTCGCCGGCAATAATGGCGTTTTTGGCAATATTGTTGACGTACTCCACCTGATTTTTGTCTTTCTGCAGCGACAGCAGCTGAATGGCCTCGTTGGCGCAGGCGCGCAGGTCCACCGCCTCGAATTCGCTCTTCTTGTTCTGTCCGCTGTGCGAGAAGCTCACCAGGGACTGGACGATGCGGGTCACCCGGTCGGTCTGGCTCAGGATGTGCTCGGCGGTTTCCAACACTTCCGGGGCGTCGGACTCGTAGCGCAGATTCTGGGCCAGGCTGGAAATACCGGTAATGGGGTTACCGATCTCGTGGGCCACGCCGGCGGCCAGTCGGCCCACCGAGGCCAGGCGCTCGCTGTGAATCAGCTCCTGCTCCAGCAATTGGGTCTCGGTCACGTCTTCGAGCAGGATCACCTGGTCGTACTCGCCGCTGTGGATGCTACCCTCAATATTGGCTTTGTGCAGGCTGATCCAGTGCGGACGCCCGTTCAGGTCGATCTCCTGGCGGTAGTAGTGGGGCTCGGTGCTTTCGCTGAAATCGATCAACAGGGCCCGCCAGGGCTCGGACAGGTCGTCCAGGCGCGAGCCGGTGACATCATCGCTCGGGGTCTGGGTCAGCAGCTCCATGGCCCGGTTCCACATCAGAATTTCACCATCTCGGCCCAGAGAGCACACCGCCATGGGCAGCTCCTCCAGGGTTTTCCGGTGGTAGAGCCGCAGGTTGTTCAGCTCGGCCGCCATGCCGGTCAGGTGGTCCCGGTATTGAGCCAGGCGGTTCTCGATCAGGTTGATGTCCAGAGTGTCGCGCCGCTCCGCCAGGGTGTAGGGCAGGTGGCGGTCCATGATTTCGCCGGCGACATGAATCCCCATCAGGCCGGAGAGGTTGGCCTCAATCTGGTCTCGCAGGCGGCGCAGGGCGTAGGGGCGCCGCTCGGTGATGCGCAGCCCCAGCTCGCTCAGGGCGACATCCACCTCTCGGCTGGCGGTGACCTTACCCAGGGATTTGGCCAGCCGGGTTTTGAACTCCGCCGCGCTGTGCACATCCAGGGCCTGCCGCACCGGCTGGCTGAGTTCGTCGGCGGCGCACAGCTCGGCACTGTACTGCTCTTCTTCGGTTTGCCGGGTGATGAGAGACAGCCCGACGAATATGGCGGTGTTGGCGCCGACCGACAGCAAGGCAATGGCGCTCCACTGCTCCATGCCGAGGGGCAGGACCAGGTCGGTTCCCGGCAGGGGAAGTGAGGTCAGACCGGTCAGTACCGGCAACAGCAGGCCCACCGCCCAGATCAGCGTGCCCACCGTCAAACCGCTCAGCAGGCCGCGCCGGTTCCCCTGGGGCCAGAACACGATGGCAAACATACCGGGTAGAAACTGCAGGGTTTCAATGAAGGTGAGCAGTGCCAGGTTGGTCAGGCTGTGGCGGTTGTCCAGCAACCAGTAAAAGAAATAGCCCCCGAAAAACAGGGTGGCGATCAGCACCCGGCGCAACCACAGCAGCTGCCGGTAGAGGTCATCCCGGTTGCGTAGACTCAGTGCCGGCAGAATCCAGTGGTTCATCACCATGGTGGCCAGGGCGAGCATCATCACCACCATGGCCCCGGTGGCGGCGGACAGGCCACCGATAAAGGCGAGCACGGTCAGTCCCGTGGACTCCGCGAGAATCGGTACCCCGAGGGTAAAGTACTGGGCGGGTAGCGGAACCGACAGCTCGAAGCCCGCCCACAGAATCGGGAAAATCGGCAGCGCCATCAGCAGCAGGAACAGCGGGAACGCCCAGGTAATGGTGTGCACGTTGCGGGTGAGCAGGTTCTCGGTCACACCCATATGAAAGATGTGCGGCATGGTGATGGCGGTGGCCACAAACACCAGTAGCAGAGTGTGGGCGGCGCCGTCCTGAATGGGGGCGTGGAGCAGGGCGAGGTTTTCCGGGTTCTGGGAGAGCCACTGGTCCAGGCCGCTGAACCCGTCGAACACGCCGTATACCGCGAGCAGGCCGATGGCACACAGGGCGAAGACCTTGATCAGGGACTCGAACGCCATGGCGGTGAACAGGCCGCGGTGCTGGTCGCGGCTGGAGCCGAACAGGATGGTGAACACCGCGAGCAGGGCGCAGTACGCCATGGCCATCAGGTCCTTGAAGGTAAAGCCGGTGCCCATGGCCGGCAGGCTGGGGTTACTGCTCACCGTCAGAATGTACATGGTGTCGGCAATGGCCTGAATGTTCAGCGCCATCAGCGGCAGAATGCCCAGCAGCATGCACAGGGTGGTCAGGGCGCCGACACCGTGGCTGTGATAGCGGAATACCAGCAGGTCGGCGAGGGAGTGCACCTGATGGCGCCGGGCCAGTTCCGCCAGCGGTGCCAGGGCGACCGGGGCGAACAGAAACAGGGCGCCGGTGCCCAGGTAATAGGCCAGGGCGCCGTAGCCAAACTGGAAGGCCAGATCGATGACCCCGTAAAACGCCCAGGCACTGGCAAAGATGCCCAGGGACAGAATGTAGGTCAGAGGGTGCTGGGTGACCGCGTCGGGAATCCAGCCCTTTTCAGTGATCCAGGCGATACCGAACAAAACCAGCAAGTAGCTGACGCCGATCAGCGCCACATGGCTTAACTCAAAGATCATGGGGCCTCTTCTTGCGGTTTTGAACGGCGTAGGCAATGACAATGACCAGCGCCCAGATGATGTAAGGACGGAACCAGGCACCCTCGGGATTGATGATCCAGGTGAACAGGGTGGGCGAAAAGATGTAGGCGATCAGCAGCAGCAGGATCACCAGGCGCTGATTATTCATGGGGCATCCTCTGAGCGGTATCGGAGCTGCGTGCGTCGTCTGGGTTCAAAATAGCCTCCGGAGCCCGGGCCTGCATGCCCCGGACGAGATCGTTGCGCCAGTGTTCGCGGGTCCAGTCGAGCAGGGCTTCGGGGGTGGCAGCTAACAACTCCCCGGGTGGATTCTGCCCTAAAAAGTGCAGTGCGTGCCACAGGTTCGCACCGGCCCGGTCGGGGTCGAGCGCCGGTGCGTGGTGCTGCTTGCTCAGTTTCTGATCCCGTTCATTCAGGGCGACCGGCACGTGCCCGAACGCCGGCGTCTGTCCGCCCAGCAGGGCGAAGCTGGCCACCTGACCGGCGCTGACCGGTAGTAGGTCGGCGCCGCGAATAATGTGGGTGATGCCCTGGTGAATATCATCCACCACCACTGCCAACTGATAGGCGAACAGTCCGTCCTTGCGCTTGATGATCGGATCGCCCACATCGCGGCGCAGGCTCAACGTCTGAGGCCCCTGAAACAGATCGTGCCAGGTGTAGGGATCGGCGGGTTCAGGGCAGCCCTCGGGTACGTCGTACAGTTTCAGCCGCCAGGCGTGGGGCTCGGTCGGCTCGATAACCCGGTTCCGGCAGCGGCCATCATAGACACCGCCCAGCGCATGAATATCCTTGCGGGTGCAGCGGCAGCGGTAGGCCAGGCCCTGCCTCTGCAACTCATCCAGCGTTTGGGCGTAGGCGTCGAGTCGGTCGCTCTGGTAGAGCACCTCGCCGTCCCAGTGCAGTCCATGGGCTTCGAGTGAACGCAGAATCGCGTCGTCGGCGCCGGGTTCCTCTCGGGGTGGGTCCAGATTTTCCATCCGCACCCGCCAACGGCCGCCGGCTTTCCGGGCGTGGGCATAGCTCGCCAGGGCGCTGACGAGAGAGCCGAAGTGCAGAGGGCCGGTTGGGGAGGGCGCGAACCGGCCCACATAGGGTTCGGCAGCGCCCTTGGGCGTTGAAGCATTGGCAGAGGTTGGGTACGGCATACGGCGGTTTGCCGCCGGGCTCACGCGGGCGCGAGCCCCGACCGGCGATTAACCTCCGACTTGCTTTTCCTTGATTTCATCAAGGGTTTTGCAGTCGACACACAGTGTGGCGGTCGGACGGGCTTCCAAGCGACGGATGCCGATTTCCACACCACAGGCGTGGCAGAAACCGTAATCGTCGTTCTCGATCAGCTCAAGGGTGCTGTCGATCTTTTTGATCAGCTTGCGCTCGCGGTCCCGGGTGCGCAGCTCCAGGCTGAACTCTTCTTCTTGGCTGGCGCGATCGGCCGGGTCCGGGAAGTTGGCCGCTTCGTCTTTCAGGTGGCTCATGGTGCGGTCGACTTCTTCCATCAACTCGCGCCGCCAGGCCAGCAGCAACTGACGAAAATGTTCTTGCTGATTTTCGTTCATGTACTCCTCGCCCTTCTTCTCCTTGTAAGGGGTGAAGTTACTCATTGAATAGTTTTCCGCGGTAGATGAACTTTTCGGCATGGTTGCGCGCCTCGTATGACTTCCCATTTAACTGGCCGACAGTCATGACTGGCCGGGGTTTCACCCTTTGGGCGCCTTGGCCCTGACCGTCATTCTGCTCCTGTTCACCGGCTTTAGGGCCGTGAAATTTGAAGGGTTGGCAAGCTACCAGATATCCCGGGGCTCCGCCAGTATTTTTTTGCCTGTTTCGGCGCTTAATGACAGCCTGGTTTGAGCCCGTGGACCCTAACTGTAACAATAGCGGACTTTTCGATGAATGCGTGCTATCAGGAGGTGAAATTGAGTCAGCTTTGGCAATCCGGGACGCTGTTGCGGCGCTACAAGCGCTTTATGGCTGATGTTCGTCTCGCCGATGGCACGGAAATGACCATTCATTGCCCCAATACCGGTTCCATGCGCCACTGTGTGGTGCCGGACTCACCCTGCTGGTTTTCGGATTCCGGCAACCCCAAGCGCAAATATCGCCATACCTGGGAGGTGGCGACAGTGCCCGGTGGGCACCTGGCCGGGGTCAATACCGGTCGGGCCAATCACCTGGTGGAGGCCGCGCTGACGGCGGGTCGGATTAAGGCGCTTGCCGGCTACTCGACGGTCCGCCGCGAGGTGCCCTACGGACAGGAGCGCTCGCGCATCGACTTTCTGCTCACGGAGGATGGCAGGGCTCCGTGCTATGTGGAGGTCAAAAGTGTGACGCTGATGGAGCAGCCGGGGCAGGGGCTGTTTCCCGACGCGGTCAGCGAGCGCGGGCGCAAGCACCTGCGGGAGCTGGCAAGCATTGCCCAGCAGGGCGACCGGGCGGTGCTGCTGTTCTGCGTCCAGCACACGGGCGTGGAGTGGGTGGAACCGGCGGATGCCATCGATCCGGCGTACGGTAAGGCGCTGCGGGAGGCGGCCGCCGCTGGGGTCGAGATGCTGGCCTACCGGGCGGACATCCGACCGGATGACGCCCACATTGAGCTGGTCCACCCGGTGCCGGTTCGCTATTAGTGGTGGGAATACATTAGAGCCCGTCCGGAGCGGCGAGGGTCAGTGAGCGCCGTTCGGTTTTCCCGTCGCGCGCAAACACCAACTCCACCCGGTCGCCAGGCGCGTATTTTTCCAGTGCGGTCATCAGCTCGTCGTAGTTGCGGGTGGGGTGTTGGTCAATGGCGGTGATTATGTCGCCCAGGATAATGGTGCCCCAGCGGCTGCGCTGTGCTCCGCGCAAGCCCGCCCGGTCGGCCGGAGAGCCCGGTGCGACCCGCAGCACCGCCACCCCTTTGACGCCGGATTGCCGAGCCCACTGGTCGGGCGCGATATCGATGCCAATCACCGGTCGCACAACCCGCCCGTGTTCAATCAGTTGCGGCACTATGTCTTTCAGGGTGTTCACCGGGATGGCGAACCCGATGCCGGCGCTGGCGCCGCTCGGGCTGTAAATCATGGTGTTGACGCCGATCAGTTCGGCCTGAGAGTTCAGCAGCGGGCCGCCGGAGTTGCCGGGGTTGATGGCGGCATCGGTCTGGATCACGTTGCGGATTTTGCGCTGGTTGGGGGCTTCGATTTCCCGCCCCAGAGCGCTGACCACGCCGGTGGTCAGTGTGGCGTCCAGGCCAAAAGGGTTGCCGATGGCGAGCACCTTGCGCCCCACCATGAGCTCGCTGGAGTCGCCCCGACGCAGGGGCTGGAGCTTTTTGTCCGGGGCGTTGATTTTCAGGACGGCGAGGTCTTTTTCGGGGGCCAGGCCCACGACCTCGGCGGGCCAGATGCTCTGGTCCTGCAGGGTAATGACAACTTTGCGGGCGTTCTCGATGACGTGGAAGTTGGTCACGATATAGCCGCGCTCATCCCAGACAAAACCGGTGCCGGCGCCACGGGGCACGGTCAGCAGGTCGAAGGAGCGCGGGTCCCGCACGACCTGCTGGTTGGTCACATAAACGACACTGGGGCTGGCGTACTCGAACACTTCGATTGTGTTGCGCTCGTCGTCGGTAGCGAACTCCTGGGCCTGCAGTGGGTTCCAGGGCAGCAACAACAGGGCGACGACGAGCAGGGTCCGAGTTCCCATGGTGAAACTCCTTTCTCTATATTAGTGGGCGTTCTGCAGCGCCGCGATGCGTTCTTCCAGTGGCGGGTGGCTGGCGAACAGTTTACCCAGGTTCTGTTTGAAGCCACCGCTGATGCCAAAGGCTTTCATACTGTCGGGCATGGGGTTCTCCACACCGGCCTGCACTTCGGCCTGCAGCCGCTGGAGCGCCCGGATCATGGCGCCGCGGCCGGCCAGCTTGGCGCCGGCGGCATCCGCCCGGTACTCCCGGTAGCGGGAGAAGGCCATCACGATCATCGAGGCGAGCACGGCGAGAATAATTTCGGTAATGAAGGTCACCACATAGAAGCCGATGCCGTGGCCGCGCTCGTTCTTGAAAATCACCCGGTCGACAGTGTGGCCAATAATCCGGGCGAAGAACATCACAAAGGTGTTCACCACGCCCTGAATCAGGGCCAAAGTGATCATGTCGCCGTTGGCGACGTGACCGATTTCGTGGGCCAGCACGGCGCGCACCTCGTCGCGATCAAAGCGCTGCATCAGGCCCTGACTGACCGCGACCAGCGACGCGTTGCGGTTCCAGCCGGTGGCGAACGCATTGGCCTGGGGCGCGGGGAAAATACCGATTTCCGGCGTCTTGATACCCGCTTCCCGCGCCAGTTGCTGCACGGTACTGACCAGCCACTGTTCATCGGCCGTGCGCGGCGTTTCAATGATCTGGGTGCCAGTGGTTTTCTTGGCAATAAACTTGGACAGAAACAGGGAAATGAACGAGCCGGCAAAACCGAAAATCGCACAAAAAATCAACAGGCTCTGCAGATCTAGGTTGCCGTTTTGTTGCAGGTAGTGGTCCACGCCCAAAAGAGACAGGGTGACGCTGGCCACCATCAGAACGGCCAGGTTGGTTAACAGAAACAAGCCAATGCGCATCAAGGCGGTGATCTCCTACAGTCAGTCGCACACAGTGCGGAGCGCTGCCGGCCCGTCCGGCAGTGCTCCGCTATTCTCCCGGTTATATAGGTGCCGGCGCAAGAAATTCAATATCGCGGATGTGTAAAGATGCGATGTGTGAGAAAACGGGGAGGGCGGAAGAAAATGGCCACCCAGAGGGTGGCCCAAGCAACCGTGATTAGCCAAAGGTCTTCAAGCCCGGAGAGGGACTTGCCTGACCTCAAAGGAGAAGATCCGGCGTGCGCGACAGAGGCTGCGCTGGGCAGCGTTTCGTACCGCCTTCTCCTCGTTGAGTGGGGAGATGCAATCACTCAACAGCTCAAATGATAATTATTACCATTATCGTTGTCAAGCGTTGTCTCGGCTTTTTGATGGTTGCCCGATCAGCCTTTCGCTTGCGAGGCCAGCAGTTGGCCGTTGAGCTGATTGATCTTGGCCGCCAGCTCTTCCACCAGGCCCAGGCAGATCTGGGGTTGCAGCTCAACCAGGTCGGCGAACTCCTCCTTGCGCACGGCCAGTACCGTGCAGTCACTCACGGCCACCACAGACGCCATGCGCTTCTGACGGGTGAACACCGCCAGCGCACCGAAAATCTCGTCCGCCTGAATCTCTCCGACCTTCACGCCATCGCGCAACGCGTGGGCTTCCCCTTCGAGCAGGGTATAGACCCGGTCGGCCTCCGCGCCCTGCTGAATGATGGTCTCTCCGGCCTGGAAGTGCATAAAGCCGGCCGAGGGCTGGAATTCCGCCCGGATTTCCTGGGCCAGGGCTGCCCGGTGAAAGGCGTTGGCACAGATCAGGTAGCGGATAAAGCGGGTGGGGTGGCGTCCAGTGATATCCACGAGGCGGTAGGGCTCCATGGTCAGGGGGCCCGTGGTCCCGTAGACGCCCTGTTCGCAATCCAGCGTCGGCAGACCGATGAGATCACCGGCGCTCAAGCGCACTACCTGTTTGCCACCAACCCGGTAATAGGCCTCGCCGTCAGTGATCAGCCACACGGTCTGATTGTCGCTCTCGGCCAACAGGTCATGGTTGGTGTTGTGGTTGACCGGAGCACCGCACGGGCTCAGCGAGGCCATCAGTTCCGCGCCGGCTTCATCGAGCTGGGCGGCGCAGTCAGTGATGGTATCCGACTGCTTATGGGGCAAATACATAGAACCTCCAGAATTGACTGCGCGCCTCGCCGGCAATGCCGGAACTCAGGCTTCGCTTAGCGTATCCTGTTCGGCCTCGATCACCAACTGTTGTTTCAGGTCCGGCGACAGGTCGTTCCAGTGAACATCCATCAGTGCACCCTGAAGCGCATAGAGCATCACTTTGGAAACATTGATGTCGCGGGCTTTGATACGACGATAGGCTTCAACGGCGCCGATTTCGCGTAGCTCGGCATAGCTGTTGATGCCAATGGCGTGCAGAATGTTTACCGTCGCCATCCCCAGGTTTTTGAGCTGGAGTAATTCACTATGACTGGCGGTCATACGGGTTACGCTCCATTCTTCATTATGATTATGGTTGTGATATTGTCCCAATGCAGTGCGTGCCATCCGGTACACAAAAGCCACTGCATGAGTCCAATAGTACCGGTTTAAACCGCGAGCGCAAAACATTTCCGCGCATTGGCGCATTTTACAGTCGTGGGGGCCAAACATTGACACAATCGGCGGATAATATCCCCGGAAATCGCCCGGCAGACGACTCGCCTGCCTTGGAAACTCTGACGCCAGAGCAGCTCTGTGGGCGCGATGAGTCAGCGCTGGTAAGCTGCCCTTGGATAGGCGGTTTGATTCATCGGGACCTCTACCACCCTCTTATGAGGTTCTCCGAGGCGGCCGAGGGAGCCGGGTTCACGCTAAGGTTGGCCAGCGGTTATCGTGGCTTTGATCGCCAGTGCGCTATCTGGAACGCCAAGGCCGGGGGCGCACGACCAGTGCTGGATGAGCAGGGAGAGCCACTCGACACCGCGGCGCTGGATGAGTTGGCGCTGGTCCATGCGATACTGCGCTGGTCGGCTTTGCCGGGGAGTTCGCGCCATCACTGGGGGACCGATATTGATGTGTATGATGCTGGTGGCTTGGCGGAGGGCGAAACCGTGCAATTGACCCGTCGGGAAAGCGAACCCGGAGGGCCCTTCGCGGCCTTTCACGACTGGCTGGATGGGTACCTGACGGGCCCGGATAACCCCGGCTTTTACCGGCCCTATGATCGGGACCGCGGTGGCGTGTCGCCGGAGCCCTGGCACCTGAGTTATGCGCCCCTGGCGAATCGTTACGCCAGGGCGATGACGCCCGAGATGTTGGCGAATTACTTGCAGACCGAGTCGTTTGCGTTAAAGGAGACCGTGATGGCGCACCTGCCCGAACTGTTCCATCGTTACGTGACCGTGCCCCCGGGGCCGGAGCCTGCCCTGTGAGCTCGCCCGAAGCGTCTCCTCAGTTCTCGTTGCTCTCGCAGCGGCGTTTCCTGCCGCTGTTTCTGACCCAGCTCGGCGGAGCCTTCAACGATAACTTTTACAAAAGCGCCCTGCTGATGCTGTTCACTTATGGTGGCATCGAGCGCTGGGGTATGAGTATCGATGTAATCAACAATCTGGTTGCGGCCACTCTGATTGTGCCGTTCCTGCTGTTTGCGCCGGTGGCCGGGCAGTACGCCGATAAATTTGAAAAGTCCCGGTTTATTCGCGGGATCAAAGTGGCCGAAATCGCCATCATGGTGCTGGGGGCGGTGGCGCTCTGGTTGAACAGCGCCGCGCTGTTGTTGGTGGTGTTATTTCTGACCGGAACCCAGTCGGCCTGTTTCAGCCCCCTCAAATACGCGATCCTGCCTCAGCACTTGTCCGCCGAGGCGCTGACCGGCGGGAATGGCCTGATGCATACCGGCACCTCTCTGGCGATTTTTCTGGGCATGATTGCCGGCACCCTGGCCCTCAGTGTGGTCGGGGGCTACTGGTGGGTGGCGGCGGGGGCGCTGTTGATTGCCTGGTTGGGGTGGCGTGCCAGTCTGCGGATTCCGCCGGCGCCCTCGGCGGACCCGGAGTTACGCCTGGAGGCCAACCCCTACAAACAGACGCTGCGAACGCTGGCCTGTGCACGAGAAAACCCGATGGTGTTCTGGTGCATCATCGGCAATTCCTGGTACTGGTTTCTGGGCTCGGTGTATCTGACCCAACTGCCCAATTTCACCCGCAGTGTGCTCTCTGGCGCTTCGCTGGTGGTCAGCCTGCTGTTGGTACTGTTTCTGGTCGGTATCTGTATGGGTGCCCTGTTGTGTGCCCGCTTGAGCCGCGGGCACATCGAACCGGCGCTGGTGCCCCTGGGGGCACTGCTGGTGTTGGTGTTCGGGGTGGACCTGGCCCTGGCCGGGCAGTCATTCGCGGCGGCGCATCCGGCGGTCGAGGGGGCCTTGCACCCCTTGGCATCCATGGCCCAGTGGCCCCGTGCCTGGCGGGTGGCGGCGGATGTGTTGATGCTGGGGGTGGCCGGCGGTCTTTACGTGGTGCCGTTGACGGCCCTGATCCAGGAACGCAGCCGACCGACGCACCGGGCCCAGGTGATTGCGGCCGGTAATGTGATCAACGCCCTGTTCATGGTGGCGGCGGCGCTGGTGGGGCTGGGCGCGCTGGGCGGCCTGGGGCTGTCGATTCCCCAGTTGTTTCTCACCGTAGCAGTTCTGCATGTCCTGCTGTGCATCGGGGTGTTTGTGAAGCAGCCCGAATTCCTGGTGCGGTTTCGCGCGCGCTTTGTGCCTGTGCGACAATAGGGCAGCGTGACAACAGACCGCCCACGGCGAACCCAGGAGATCACACTTTGCCCTTGACTCAGCTCACCGATGAACTCTGGCACTCCATTAGGCGAGAAGCCCAGGCGGCTTCCGAGGAAGAGCCGGCGCTGGCGAGTTTTTATCACGCCACCCTGCTCAATCACGACAGTTTTGCCAGTGCCGTGAGCTTTCATCTGGCCAATAAGCTCGACAGCCAGGCGGTCCCGGCGATGATGATTCGGGAAGTGTTTGAAGCGGCAATGGCCGAATCGCCGGAGATTGAAGCGGCCATGCGCGCCGATATTTATGCGCACTGTGAACGGGATCCGGCCTGCGAGAAATACTCCACCCCCTTTCTGTTCTTCAAAGGGTTTCATGCGCTGCAGTCCTACCGATTTGCCCACCACCTTTGGCTGAAGGGACGGCGGGGCCTGGCGCTGTATCTACAGAACCAGATCTCTGAGGCGTTTGGCGTGGATATCCATCCTGGCGCACGCATCGGCAGTGGCATCATGATCGATCACGCCACCGGGGTAGTGATTGGAGAGACGGCCGTCATTGGCGATGATGTCTCCATGCTGCACTCGGTCACCCTGGGCGGCGCCGGGCGGCTCAGTGGCGATCGGCACCCCAAAGTGGGGCGGGGTGTGCTCATCAGTACCGGGGCCAAAATTCTCGGGAATATCGACATCGGTGAATGTGCGAAGATCGGTGCCGGTAGCGTGGTTCTGCATCCGGTGCCACCCCATACCACCGTCGCCGGAGTGCCGGCGCGGATAGTGGGGCACCCTAAAGGGGATGTGCCGGCCAGGGATATGGATCAGGGGCTGAACGGGGCTGATTCGGACTGACTAGAGGGCGCGGGCGCGCGGCGCCTGGTGCCGGAGCTCTCCGTCCTGCAACCATTTGAGAACGGATTGGCGACTTTCCAGCATGGTCCGGTAGGTATCAATCACCGGCCGATTGGGACGGGATTGCGCCTCCAGGGTGGCAATGCGGTCGCAGAGGAAAGCGATGTCCTGCTCCACCTTGCGCCGAACCTCATCCGCCTGCTTCAACTGGCCGTGGGACACCAGCTGTGGACGTGAATAGGCATTCATAAGCTACCCTCCAAAGTTGTCCGAATCAAAATCCGGACCTTCAGTATTGGCCGAATATTGATCAGCCGCCAGCATTATCAGAGACCGTTTTGTCACAAAACCCCGGTGTTTATATTGCGAGTGAGCATAGGGCTGATTAAGATCGGGACATGACAATCCCTGTATCATCGTAATTTTCACCTGATGGAGCCTGGCATGGCGGATGAGCGGTTCGATCTGATCTTTCGGGGGGACATCGTCCTCGGGCAGCCGCTGGCAACGGTCAAGGAGCGTCTGCAGCAGCTGTTCAAGGCCGATGCAGCGACCATTGAGCGGCTGTTCACCGGCCGGCCGGTGGCGGTCAAGCGGCGACTGGATCGGGCTACGGCGCAGAAGTACCAGCAGGTCCTGCAAAAAGCCGGTGCCCTGGTTGAACTCATGCCGGCCCGTGCCGAGGCGGATAGTGGCGCCGGGCCCAGCCGTCCCCAGCGTCCGGCGGCATCAGGTCTCAGTTTGGCCCCGGTGGGGCCGCTGCTGAAGCCCTCTGAGCGACCGCGCCTGACTCCCGTGTCGGTGGATATCAGCGGGCTGAGTCTCCGCCCGGCACAGGGGCTTCTGTTGGATGCCAGCGAAAGGGCCTCGGGCGAGGTGAGGGATGTGCCGATACCGACGTTTGAACTGGCCGAGCCCGGCGAGGATTTGCTCCCGGAGCATGAGCGGGCCGATCTGCCGCTGATGGCGGTGGAGCCGGATGATTGGGGCCTGGCGGACGTCGGCGCCGAACTGCTCCGGGCCGAGGAGCGTGCGCCCGAACCGCCACCGGTGGCGGCTCCCGACTTTGAGGTGGCGCCGGTGGGATCCGATATGGGGGAACTGAAACAAGATCGGGCGCCTGTGGCGCCCGATATCAGTGGTCTGCGACTGGAAGGAGAGGCTTAGCCCTCTTTCTTGTACAGCTCCACAGAGTCCAGGATTTCCTGGCGAGCCGCTTCGGCGTTGGCCCAGCCATCAATCTTGACCCACTTGCCTTTCTCCAGATCCTTGTAGTGCTCAAAGAAGTGGCTGATCTGATTCAGGGTCAGCTCGGGCAGATCCTGAGCTTCTTTCACCTGGCTGTAGATCGGCGTGACCTTGTCGATCGGCACGGCCAGGACCTTCGCGTCTTCCCCGGATTCGTCGGTCATCTTGAGCACGCCAATCGGGCGGCAGCGAATCACTGAGCCGGCAGGCAGGGCGTGGGGGAATACCACCAGCACATCCACCGGATCGCCGTCGCCGCACAGGGTGTGGGGCACATAGCCGTAGTTGCAGGGGTAGTGCATGGAGGTGCCCAGCAGGCGGTCCACGAAAATCGCGCCGCTGTCCTTGTCCACTTCGTACTTGATGGGCTCGCCGTTCATCGGAATCTCGATGATGACGTTGATGTCGTCGGGCAGGTTTTTGCCGGAAGCTACCTTGTCAAAGCTCATGGGTTGATGATCCTACTGGTTCAGTGAATGAAAAAACGGCGGGATTTTACCACAGTTCCCCGGAGGACCCACTTACACCCAGTAGAAACCGCCAATCAGGAGCATGGCCGCCGCCAGAACCACCAGCCAGAGCCACAGCTCCTGGCGGCGCTCCTGATAGGTCGGCTCCTGCCGGTTCCCGGGTGAGGTGGGGCGGGTTTTCCAGCGGCGGGGCTTGTCGTCCAGGGGTTTCTTCGGGCGTGGCTCCGGGGGGCGGTTGACCGTGCTGGTGGCCCGCAGGCGGGTGCGCTCCCGGTCCCCGGACGGGCTGACCACTTTGAAGGTGTACACATCGAGGCGCAGTTGATCGCCGCCGTGGGCCAGTGCGTCGGTGACGGGCCGGTCATTGAGGTAGGTGCCGTTCACCGATCCCAGGTCCTTGATGTGCAGGCTGCCGCCCTGAACCCTCAGTTCGACATGGCGTCGGGACAGGTGGGTGCCCGGGATGACGATATCACACTGGTTGGAGCGTCCGAGCACCACCGTACCTTCATGAGGGATTTCATAACTCTGTCCGGCCAGCCAACTGCCGCTGGCGACCAGACGCCAGGGGTCGGCGGGGTTGTTTCCGGGGGCTGGCGCGTCGGTGGGAGGCAGAACATCGAAGGCGACCGGTCCCAGACGGATCTCGTCGCCGGGCAGAATCTCTTTCTGGGTGATGCGCTGGCCGTTGACGAAGCAGCCGCTGGGGCTGTTGTTGTCTTTGAGGAAGATTTTGTCGGCGGTGGCAATGAGCCGGGCCTGAAGGGGGGCAATGCCGTCGTCCGGCAGGATCAGGTGGTTATTGCTGTCGCTTCCAATACTGTACAGCTTTTCCGCCACCCAGAAGGCGGGTTGTCGCTGATCCTTGAACTGAAGCTTGAGCATAACCTCTTCCATCTCGAGCGAATGCGGTCAATGCCCGATTATATCGGGTGTTTTCCTGACTTTACCATAACCCGGTTGGCAAATCCGGCCCGAGAACGTAAAGGAATGTTGTCCTGTGCACCGCTTGCCCCGGTGGTTTCGGGTACACTGTCACCCCCTGGCCCTCAATGGATTTTAAGGTTCACCTATGCTGAAAATGCTTGATGCCCTCTACCGGACAACGGTTCTGCGCCACCCCGGCATTGCCCTGGCGATTGTGGTCCTGCTGGCCGCTGTGGCGGCGGCGGGCTTGCCCAACCTTAAACTGGATGCGTCGGCGGATTCGCTGACCCTCGAAAACGATCGGTCGATCGATTATTTCCGGGAGATCAACCAGCGCTACCAGAGTGGCGACTTCCTGGTGGTGACCTACAGCCCCGAAGCCGAGATGTTTTCCGATGAATCCATCGACACGCTCAAGGCCCTTCGGGATGACCTGGCCGAGGTGGACGGCGTGGCCAGCATCAACTCGATTCTGGATGTGCCCCTGCTGTACAGCCCGATGCGCCCACTGTCCGAGCAGCAGGAGTCGACCCGCACGCTGATGACCGACGGCGTAGACCGGGAAGCGGCCAAAGAAGAGTTTCTGACCAGCCCCATCTACCGCGATACGCTGCTCAGTGAAGATCTGGAAACCACGGCCATCCAGTTGAACCTCGAGGTGAACAACCGTTACCTCGATCTGGCCCGAAAGCGTGATGCGCTGCGGGCGAAGGCTTCTAAGGGTGAACTCGATGAAGGGGAAGCTCAAGAGCTGGAGGCGGTGAGCGAGGAGTTTCGGGCCTATCGCACCGAGCTGACCGAGCGGGATCACGCCCGGGTGGAAGAGGTCCGGGATATTCTCAGTCGCTACGAAGACCGGGCCGAGCTGTTTCTGGGCGGCGTGAGCATGATCACGGCGGACATGATCGCCTTTATCAAGAGCGACTTGGTGGTGTTTGGCAGTGCCATTCTGGTGTTCATCATTGCCATGCTGGCGATCATCTTCCGGCAGTGGCGCTTTGTGATTCTGCCCCTGTCGACCTGTGTGCTCTCTGTAGTCTTGATGTTGGGTTGGCTCAGTTGGATCGACTGGCGCATGACGGTCATCTCTTCGAACTTTGTCGCCCTGTTGCTGATCATGACCCTGGCACTGACCATTCACCTAATCGTGCGTTTTCGAGAGCTGCACCGACAGTCGCCCGAGGCGCCCAAGGACGAGCTGGTGCTCACCACCGTGCGCTTTATGGCACGGCCCTGTCTGTATACGGCCCTGACCACCATCGTGGCCTTTGTCTCGCTGGTGGTCAGTGATATTCGACCGGTGATCGACTTCGGCTGGATGATGACCATCGGTTTGAGTGTGGCATTTGTGCTGGCGTTCGTGGTGATCCCGGCCGGACTGATGTTATGGCGTAAAGGGGAGCCCAAAGACAAGGGCGACCAGTCCGGGGCTTTCACTCTGATTTTTTCCCGCTTTGCCGAGCGCCACGGTGCGCTGGTGATTTTCATAGCCCTGACCGCGGCACTGGTCAGCGCTTATGGCAGCACACGCCTGGAGGTGGAAAACCGGTTTATCGATTACTTCCATGAAGATACCGAGATCTACCAGGGCATGTCGGTTATCGACAAGCAGCTGGGCGGTACCATCAATCTGGACATTATTCTTACCAAGAGTCCGGAGGAAGAAGCCGCTGGCGAGGACGATCCGTTCGCCGAACCGGAGCAGGAGGCCGACCCGTTTGCGACGCCGGAGAGTGACGACCCGTTTGCCACTGAAGGCGATCAGGGAGAGGCCAGCAACGACAGCGTCTGGTTTACCCGCGCCGGACTGGAGCAGGTTCAGTCGCTGCACCAGTACCTGGAATCGCTCCCGGAAATCGGCAAGGTGAATTCCCTGGCCATCGCCTATGAAGTGGCTTCCGATATCAACGGCGGGCGGCTCAATAATTTTGAGTTGGGGGTGATGCGCAATGCCCTGCCGGACAACATCAAACAGGTGCTGATTGAACCTTACCTGTCGGATGAGCACAACGAGGCCCGTATCTCTCTGCGGGTCCAGGAAACCAGCCCGGAACTCAAACGCACCGAACTGGTGGAGAAAATCCGTACACATGCGGTGCAGGAACTGGGTTTTGAGGAAGACAATATCCGCTTTACCGGCATGCTGGTGTTGTATAACAACATGTTGCAGAGCCTGTTCAGCTCCCAGATTGTGACCCTGGGGGCGGTCTTCATAGGCATCATGGTGATGTTCCTGGTGCTGTTCCACTCGCTGACCATTGCCATCATCGCCATCCTGCCCAATATGTTGGCGGCGGCGGTTGTGCTTGGTGGCATGGGGCTGGCGGGTATACCGCTGGACATGATGACCATCACCATCGCCGCCATTACGGTGGGCGTCGGTGTCGACCATGCGATTCATTACCTGTATCGCTTCCGCAATGAGTTTTCGCAGCGGAAGAATTACGTGGACTCCATGCACGCTTCCCACGGGTCCATCGGCCGCGCCATGTATTACACGGCGGTGATCATCATCGTCGGGTTTTCGATACTGGCGCTGTCGGAGTTTATCCCGTCGATCTATTTCGGGTTGCTCACGGCGCTGGCGATGTTTGCGGCCATACTGGGGTCTCTGACACTGCTGCCCAAGTTGATCTTGATGACCAAGCCGTTCGGAAAGGAAGGGGAGTAATATCAGTAACAAAAAAACCCGGCCTGAGCCGGGTTTTTTCTGGGAGGTTTTACTCCGCGAGGTTGATGGTCACGCTGCTGATCGTTACCGTGCCAGCGCCGCCGCCGTTGGTTTGAACGCCGACTTGCGCGGTTTGGCCATCCGGAATGGTTGGCGCATTGCCATTTTCCAGTGTTGCAGGAATGGTGCAAGTGAACGTCTGCTCTCCCAATGCCAAATCGCCGTTGCCAATCCAGCAGAAGTGGTAGTCCCAGCCTGCATAATCTTTCAACTGAAAGAAGGGCTGCAAGTTGGCGCCGCTGTCGATAAACGCCTGATCAACTTCATAGGTAAACACGATGTCTGCGCCGGCATAGTCTGCAGGGCCTGCAGGGTCAAAAACCATCTGATCACTGGCAGCTTCTGGTTGATAGCTGACGCCAGCTTCGCTATAGCTGACCGTTAAGTCACCGCTTGCACGCCAACCGCTAGTCATGTCTACGGTGATTTCGGTGGTGGTTTGTTCACCATTACCTTCCGGAAGATCGATTTCCACTTGTTTGATGAGCGCGACATCAGCTTCGCCGCTGGTGATGGGGCCAACCAGCTGCACGCCGATGCGCATGGCATTTTCCAGCTCTCCAGCTTCGTAGGTGATCAGGTTGTCACCGGCGACCAACCCAGTGGTTGTAATGCTGCCAAAAACCTGGGTGAAAGGATCAGCGTTCTGCTGGATATAAGGTTGTACACCAATACCACCTTCGACCTGGGCTTCGGTCAGGGTAACTATCATGCGCACAGTGGCGTTGCTGATTACGTTGGTGGTTACGCCCATGGCTTTGGGACGGTTACCGCCTTCATCGGCGTTGTCCCAATCAGGGGTGATCACCAGCGCACCGGCATCCGCGTCGTGGCTGACCGCTGATCCGGCGCTGCCGTCGTTGGTCCAGCCCTGCACATCGCTGTCAAAGGTAAAGCTTTCATCACCCGTAGCCAATGGTTCCAGTGTTACGGGCATGACCGGTTTTTCCTCGACGGTAATCGCCTCGGAGGAAATGATGGCATCATCGATATGCAGGGTGTCATTCAGTTCAAGAAAACCTTCCGCGCTCTGGATCTGAACCCCCATCCGGTTGATCGCGGTCAGATCAAAGCCCTCGTTGGCAAACCCAAAGTCTTCAAGCGCGATGTTCTCAAGATAGAAAGTGTTCCAGCCAGCGGTGGTTGTTGTGTACCCGATGTAACCTTTACGGTCCGATGCATCCTGGAAGAATACCTGGGCAATCATTCCAGTGTGGCTTGCGGGGACAAAGAGGTTCAGGTGGGCAAAGCCGTCACTGAGGTCGGCGATTTCTGGGTCAATCGGCGTTGAGACTTCAATCTGGTCGCCGGCTGTGAGCCAATCGGGCGTTACGTCCATCGCCTGTGCGTCAGCGTTGTACGCGAGGGTAGCGGTGGCGTTGCACTCGGCACTGACACACACGGCTTCCCAGGAGTCGATGTCGGTTTCAGCATCGAAGGTGACGCTAACCCAGGGCTCTACCGGAGGCTCTTCTTCCGGTTCTTCTTCGGGCTCTTCTTCTGGCTCTTCATCTTCGCCAGCATTGAGGTCTTCCGGTGGGTTGAGAACGATACGGCTCTGATCGTCTTGATCGTCGCCGCCGCAAGCGGAAAGCGCAAACACTGCACACAGTGCAATCATGAATTTCTGTAACATCGTGTTGTTCCTCTATCGTTATTGTAAATGGTGAGAGGCGTGATGACTGGTGGGGCCAGTGGCCACTCACAGAGCCAGATAGCGACGTGGCCCGGCATAAAAAATACCGGTCACTCCCAGGCTGGTTTACTAAACATAGCACACAAATGTTCTAAAAGACTATAAGTCGCCTCAATAATTTTTCGCTATTTAGGTGCCACTTTTTATAAGGCTAAATTCGCTTTGTGCAGGCAGGTTAATATTGCGGGCGGGAGCATTGGATACAAAAAAGCCCGGCTCTGAAACAGAGCCGGGCTTTTTAGATACTGCTAAGGGCGAGCATTACATTGGGATAGTTAGACTTTTGACTGTTACCGTGCCTTCTATCACTTGCCCTTTTGACTGGAAGCCTACTTGCACGGCTCCGGTTTCGTCGAAATTGAAGTTTTCGCCCAGTGAGCCGCAGGTCACTTCATTTTCGCCAGCCACCAGATTTCCATTTGACACGTAGCAGCTGTAATCACCGATGCTGTAGTCATCTGTTCTCTGGATAATTGGCTGAAGATCTGCACCGCTATCAATGAAGGCCTGGTCGACATCAAAAACAATAGTGTATTGCTTGCCTTCCAGTTCGAGCGGACCTTGGAAGTCGTACATCAACTGATTGTCTGCGCCCACTGGAGAGTAGCTCACACCAGTTTCAGTATATTCCATCATCAGCGAATCAGGATTGACTCTCCACCCTTCAGTAACGGAGGCCTCCAAATCCTGTGGCTCTGGGGTACTGGAAACGATGTTGATCTGCATGCTGTTGATGGTAACCCGACCAGCCACTTCGTTTTTCACCTGCAGGCCGACACGGATGTTCTGGCCTTCTTCAGCGACAAACGCTTCGTTTTCGGTAGCACAAGTCACTTCATAGGGCTCGCCGGCAGTCAGCTCACCATTACCCACGTAGCAGCCGAACTCGCCGGTGTAGCTGCCGAAGTTCTGTTGGATGATGGGCTGAACATCAGCACCAGAGTCCTTGAACGCCTGGTCGACGGTGAAGGTCATGTCGAAGCTGCGACCGACCAGATCCACCGGTCCTTCCAGCAGGTAAACCAGCTTCTGATCGGCGGCGGTGGGCTCGTAATATACGCCGCCTTCGCCGTCGCGTTGTACGGTCACCTCCGGTGCCGCATCCATCACGGTCCAGGCTTCATCATCGGCTTCGACGATCAGCGGGCCGGTTCCGGAAGCCGGGGTTACGGTCACGTTGTCCAACCAGAGCTGGCCGGCGACATCGGTGGGTTTGCCGTTGGCGGCAAAGGCGACACCGAATTCGTTGACGTTGCGCAGCTCAAAGCCGTCGGAGTGGGTGAGGAAGGTGCCGTAGTCTACCGACTCGTTGCCTTCATCGTCGGTGACGGTTTCGCCGGTACCGGCCATCATTTCCCACATTTCGATGCGGTTCCAGCCAGCCTCGACCTCATAGGCGCGGCTGTAGGCGGTGCCGCCAGCGGCGTTGCCCAGAACCAGGTGCGCGGCCAGGTTGCCATCACTGACATAGGCGTCGGTGACAAAGACCCAGGCGCTGATGTGTGAGCCTTCCAGGTCATTGACTTCATCAATGGGGCTGAAAACTTCCAACTGGTCTTCATCGCTGGCCCACGTGGGCTCAATGGCGAGGACTTCCTCGGCCTCATTCCAGCTCAGCTCGGCAGTGGCGTTGCAGGTTTCAACGCAACGGCTGGCCCAGCTGTCGGCCTGTGCAGCTTCGTTAAACGGAACAAATGTAAGGATCCGAGGCTCAGCAGGCTCCTCGGGTTCTTCTGGCTCTTCCGGTTCTTCGGGATTGTCGGGATTCTGGTCAGGCAGAGTGTCCGGCCCCAGATCAAGGTCCCCGCCACAGGCGGAGAGCACAAAGATTGTGCAGAGCGCGATGAGCAGTTTTTGTAACATATCTAAACCCTCTATTATTCTAGTCTTTAGCGTAAGTTGACCGAACTCGGCTGGCTTGCCGCCATCTTTCTTGCGGTCTTCCCCCGAGGCCCGGCGGGGTATGTTGGGGCCAAAAGCCCTCGGAGAGACTGCATGAGCGATAACATAGCACACAAATGTTCTAACTGACCATAAGTCGCGTAAAATTTTATGGTCATAATGACGATATTGTTATGTCAAAATCGCTGGCAGCGCCATAAGAGGTATGAAAAAAGGCCGGAAGGCCCCGGCTGGCAGGGGCTGGAGGGTTACAGCTTGAGCGACAGTCGCTCGTTGGCCGGCTGCAGGCTCTGCACCCCGGCGAGGTTCAGTGTCAGGTCCAGCAGCTCGGCCCAGGGGTCAGCCTGGCGCATTCCCTTGATGGCCCGGTCGATGCCGTTGGCTTTGCGTAGGAGCTGCTGTAGCTGACCCGGAGAGAGCCGACGCAGGGCGGATTGTACGAGGGGCTGGCGTTTGTTCCAGATACCGGCGGCCTGGGCGGCCCGCTCGAACGGAATGCCCTGAGAGGCGGCCTGGGAAATCTGGACCAGCGCGCGTATGTCCCGGGCCAGGGCCCAGAGTAGGGCAATGGGCTCAGTTCCTTCCACTTTCAGCCCCTGGAGCGATTTTACGGCCCCGCGGGCGTCGCCGTGCAGAGCCTTGTCCACCAAACCGAAGACGTCATAGCGGGCGCTGTCGGCGACCACCGAGGCCATGAGTTCGGTACTGATTTCCGGACTGTCGGTCAGGAGTTTGAGTTTTTCGACCTCCTGGGCAGCCGCCAGCAGGTTCCCCTCGACGCGGGAAGCTAGCAGGTCGATGGCTGCCGAGTCGGCGGTGAGGCCTGCGGCTTTCATCCGCTGGGCGATCCAGCGGGGCAGTTGGGCGGGGGTGACCGGCCAGACCTGCACGTGGCTGCCGCTGTCCTCCAGGGCCTTGAGCCACTTGGCTTTCAGTGCGTTGCGATCCAGCTTGCCGGTGACCACCAGCAGGAGGTTGTCTTCCGACGGCGCCTTGGCGTACTCCTGCAGCACTTTGCCGCCCTTGTCGCCGGGTTTGCCCGTGGGCAGGCGCACTTCCAGAATTTTCCGGTCGGCGAACAGCGACAGGCTGTTGGCGGCGCTGAGCAGTTGGGTCCAGTCAAAACTGGCATCGGCATGATAGAGCTCCCGCTCCCCGAACCCCTGGGAGCGGGCGGCGGCGCGAATCTGGTCACAGGCTTCCTGGACGAGCAGTGGCTCATCACCACTGACCAGATAAATGGGCGCCAGGCCTTTATTCAGAGCCTGGCCGAGTTGTTCAGGGCGTAGTTTCGCCATTGGGGGTCTCATCCGGAGCGTCGGGTGCGTCGGAAACCAGTCCCTCGGCCTGTGCCGCGTTGATAGCGGCCTGCAGTTGGCGGAGTATCTGCTGAGCCAACTCGGTGCGCATCTCCCGGGTCAGCAGCACTTCTTCCTGGGCGCTGCTGCCGGCACTGCCGGAGCTGGCGTTGTAGGAGCGGGTCACGCTGCTGGCCAAGCGGGTGGCGATGGGCATGCCGCGCTGGTCCAGCACGTCAAACTCGGCCCTCAGGGTCAGCTCATAGGCGCTGGCCAGGGCATCGCTGCCGACGGCGGCGACCCGCTTGTCCACCAGTTCCCGGTTGACCCGCAAGGTATACCGGGCCTCGGTCGGTGAGTCGGTGAGCCGGATATCATCCGCCGACAACCGGTTGCGCAGCTCGACCATGAGCGCGCCATAATCGTCCGGGCTGGTCAGGTGCAGGGTGTCTGTCAGGCTGGAGAGGGCGACGGAGCCGCGCAATTGCCAGCCACAGGCGCCGGTCAGCAGTATCAAAACAGCAATCATCATAGAGCGGACAGACATTGAGGCCCCCTTGGCACTCGCGATCGCGCTGGGCGGGCAGCTCCCGCCCAGCAGGACTCAGTTGGCGACGATATTGACCAGTTTGTTGGGTACGACAATCACCTTGCGTACCGTCACCCCGTCGAGAAAGCGCTGAACATTGGGCAGGGTTTTGGCTTGCTGCTCGATGTCGTCTTTGGGGGCGTCAACCGGCGCCTGCATCTTGTCCCGTACTTTGCCGTTGACCTGAACCACGATTTCAATGCTCGAGCGGGTCAGGGCGGACTCATCCAGTGCGGGCCAGCGGGCGTCCAGCGGAATATCCTGGTGTCCCAGTGCCGACCACAGCGCCTGGGTGATGTGGGGCACGATGGGGGCGAGCAGCAGGACCGAGGCTTCCAGTGCCTCGCGCTCCACCGCGAGCCCCTCCGGGGTTGCCCGATCGGCCCGCTTGCCCACTTCGTTCATCAGCTCCATCACCGCCGCAATGGCGGTGTTGAAGGTCTGGCGACGGCCGTAGTCATCGCTGACCTTGGCGATGGTTTCGTGGGTTTTGCGGCGCAGATCTTTCTGGGCATCCGGCAGGGTGTCGGCATTCAGGTCGCCCGGCTCACCCGCCTGCAGGTGGGCGTGAACGGTTTTCCAGAGCCGGCGCAGGAACCGGTGGGCGCCCTCCACACCGGAGTCGCTCCACTCCATGCTCTGCTCCGGCGGAGCGGCAAACATGGAGAACAGACGCACGGTGTCGGCGCCGTATTGTTCAATCAATTCGCCCGGGTCCACGGTGTTGCCTTTGGACTTGCTCATTTTGGCGCCGTCTTTGAGCACCATGCCCTGGCAGAGCAGGCGGTCGAACGGCTCATCGCAACTGACCAGGCCCTCATCGCGCATCAGCTTGTGGAAGAAGCGGGCGTACAGCAGGTGCAGGATGGCGTGCTCGATGCCGCCCACATACTGGTCCACGGGCAACCAGTAGGCGGTGGCTTCCGGGTCCAGCATCCCTTTGTCGTACTGCGGACAGGTATAGCGGGCGTAGTACCAGGACGATTCCATAAAGGTGTCAAAGGTGTCGGTTTCCTTCTCCACCGCCTGGCCGTTGAGTTCCGCCTTGCGCCACTCGGGGTCGGCCTTGATCGGCGACTGGACGCCATCCATGACCACATCTTCGGGCAGCAATACCGGCAGTTTGTCCGCCGGCACAGGGATTTCGCCGCCGTCGGGCAGGTTGTACATCGGGATGGGTGCACCCCAGTAGCGCTGACGGGAAACCCCCCAGTCGCGCAAGCGGTAATTCTCGGTGACTTTGCCTTGACCGGCGGCTTTCAGGGCCTGGGCGATTACCTCAAAGGCCGCATCAAAATCCAGACCATCGTATTCGCCGGAGTTGACCAGCACGCCTTTTTCGGTAAAGGCCTCCTGGCTGATATCACAGGGCTCATCGCCTTTCGGTGCGATCACCTGTTTGATCGGCAGATCGTATTTATGGGCAAACTCGAAATCCCGCTGGTCGTGGGCGGGCACCGCCATGACAGCGCCGGAACCGTAGTCCATCAGCACATAGTTGGCGATCCAGACCGGAACCGGCTCGCCGGTAATCGGGTGCTTGGCCTTGATCCCGGTATCCATGCCTTTCTTTTCCATGTTGGCCATATCGGCCTCGGACACGGACTGCTTTTTACAGGCCTCGACAAAGGTCGCCAGTTCCGGGTTGTTTTCCGCCAGCGCCAGGCTGATCGGGTGTTCAGCGGCAAGACTGACGTAGGTGACGCCCATCAGGGTATCGGGACGCGTGGTGTAAACATCAAAGCTCTGGTGCTCCGCCACCGGTTCGACCAGCTCAAAGCGCATTTCCACGCCCCGGCTCTTGCCGATCCAGTTGCGCTGCATGGTTTTGACCTGCTCCGGCCAGTGGGGCAGCTTGTCCAGGTCGGCCAGCAGCTGATCGGCGTAGTCGGTGATCTTGATGAACCACTGGGCCAGCTCCCGGCGTTCCACCTGAGTGCCGCAGCGCCAGCAGCAGCCTTCCTCTACCTGTTCATTGGCCAGCACGGTCTGGTCTTCCGGGCACCAGTTCACCGCCGAGTTCTTTTTGTACACCAGCCCTTTTTCGTACAGGCGGGTGAAGAACCACTGCTCCCAACGGTAATAATCAGGTTTGCAAGTGGTTACTTCGCGGGACCAGTCAAAGCCGAACCCCAGCTCCTTGAGCTGCTGACGCATGGCGTCGGTGTTGGCGTAGGTCCATTTTGCGGGAGCCGTGTGGTGCTTGATGGCGGCGTTTTCCGCCGGCAGACCGAATGCGTCCCAACCCATCGGGTGGAGCACGTTCTTACCCTGCATCCGCTGATAGCGAGCGATCACATCGGAGATGGTGTAGTTGCGCACATGGCCCATGTGCAGCTTGCCGCTGGGGTAGGGGAACATGGACAGGCAGTAGAACTTTTCGCGGCTGCGATCTTCCACGACCTTGAAGGTCTGATGCTCGTCCCAGTAACTCTGGGCCTGGGTTTCGACATGCGCGGGATGATATTGCTCTTCCATCGGGGTGTTGGGCCTGTTTCGGTCTGCGAAATGGTAAAAGGCGCAATTATAGAGCCTTGGGGGCGATAAAGCGAAGGGCCGCGGACGCCGTTTGATTATGGTAAGCTCCGGTCGCTTATAAACAGAACAATTGCCCCACAACAGAGGGAGTTTTCATGAGAGAGAGTCTTAGGTTTTTTACTGTCCTGAGCGTGCTGCTGAGCCTGTCCCTTGTGGCTCAGGCCCAGAGTGAGCGCCCACAGTCGCCGTTCCGGATCTGGTCCGAGCAGGCACCCGTCGAGCCGGATCGCGAGCATATTCGAAACGACCGCATCGTGGCGGTCGATAACCCCAGCATCACCCCCTTTTGGCCGGAAAAGCCGAATGGTGCGGCCGTCGTGATTTTTCCGGGCGGTGGCTATAAGTGGCTGGCGTTTGAAAAAGAGGGCGTCAAGGCGGCGCGCTGGCTGAATGAGCTGGGGGTAGCTGCCTTTGTGGTCAAATACCGCCTGGAAGACTACGGCCACCCGGCTCCGCTGCTGGACGGCCTGAGGGCGGTTCGGTATGTGCGGGTGCATGCCGCCACCTGGGGGTTGGACCCGGAACGCATTGGCGTACTGGGCTTTTCGGCCGGAGGACATCTAGCGGGCAGCGTGGCGCTGCGCTCAGGGTTTACCCACGAAAGCCTGACGGACGACCCCTGGGGGCGGGTCAGCGCACGGCCGGATTTCGCCATGCTGCTCTACCCGGTGGCGACCATGGAGGACCCCTATACCCATAAGGGATCCCGGCAGGCGTTGCTGGGGGAAAAACCGAGTGCGCAGGATCGCGCTGAACACTCGCTGGAAAATCAGGTCAAACCGGGAGCGCCGCCCCTGTTTCTGGTGCACGGCAACGGCGACCAGAGTGTACCGGTGGCCAACAGCCTGCAGCTCTATGAAGCGGCGCTGCCCCACAGTCCGGCCTCGGAACTGCACATTTACCAGACCGATCGCCACGGTTTTGGCCTGGAGCCCAATGAAGGCACCGCCTCCAACTGGCCCCGCGCCGCCGAGGATTGGCTGCGCCTGAATGGCGTGTTGGGTGAGTAGACTATTACGGCGGATGCGGCCTCCGGCCTTATCCGCCCTACGGATACTGCCATGGCCGGCGTAGGGCGGATAAGGCCGGAGGCCGCATCCGCCGTAACCCAGCTCTAAGATCAATATAAATACAGAGAGAACCAGAACAATGACATCAACCTCCTTTTTACACAGCCTCACCCCCTTACTGGCCGCCGCAGCGCTCCTGGTTGGCTGCGCCACCCAGGCCCCCGTCGAAGAGGCGACCAAGCCCACCCTGTTCCTTGTCGGCGACTCCACCATGGCGGACCAGCCGAAAGAAAAATACCCGGAAACCGGCTGGGGTCAGGCGCTCCCGGGATACTTGACCGACGGCATCGAGGTGGAAAATCACGCCAAAAACGGACGCAGCACCAAGAGTTTTATCGACGAGGGGCGCTGGGAGGCTGTCATGGAACGGCTTCAGGCGGGGGATTTCGTGGTGATGGGCTTCGGCCATAACGACCAGAAAGACTACGATGAAACCCGCTACGCCGCCCCTTGGACGGACTATCGGGCCAACCTGGAGCGGATGGTCGATGACGTATTGGCCCGGGGCGCTAAGCCCATCCTGGTAACCTCCATTTACCGCCGGGCATTCACCGATGACGGGCAGCCCGAAGCCACCCTGGGTGACTACCCGGAGGTGACCCGCGCCGTCGCCAGCGAGCGGGGCGTGCCTCTGGTGGATCTGAATGTCATGACCCGCCAGCTGCTGCTGGATGCCGGCGTAGCGGGCTCAGCCAACATCTATATGCAGATTCCGGCAGGAGAGTACGCCAACCTGCCCGATGGCAAAGACGACAACACCCACCTGCAGCGCCGGGGCGCCCGACAGGTCGCGGAACTGTTCGTCCAGGGCGTCCGCCGTCAATCCCTGCCTCTGGCCGACTACATTCGCTGATTTTCGCCCGGCCTGAGGAGGAGCAGTCCTTTCAAGACACGCCGTAAACCCATCCATGGGGGCTCGACGCGCGGAATCCCGCCGCTTACGGTCTTGAAAGGACTGCTCCTCCTCAGGCCTATCTGCCATGATTCAGGTTGGATTAAGGTGGGTGTGTGTCAATAGGAGATAGCTATTGCTATCGGGCGCCACTTCGCATACAATCGCCGCCCTTGAAAAACCGAACCAACGACGCAAGCCCCGGAAAGCGCCCTGAACGCTGCTTCGTGTCGTCCAAACTGAGTATTTGGAGCAACTATGTACGCAATTTTTGAAAGTGGTGGCAAACAGCACCGCGTCGTGGAAGGGGAAACCCTCAAGCTGGAAAAAATCGAAGTCGCCACCGGTGAAACCGTGGAATTCGACAAGGTTTATCTGGTTGCCAATGGCGACGACGTCAAAGTGGGCGCTCCCGTCGTAGACGGCGCCAAAGTGACCGCCGAAGTGGTAAGCCACGGTCGTGGCGAAAAGGTGCGGATCATCAAGTTCCGTCGCCGTAAGCACTCCATGAAGCGTCAGGGTCACCGTCAGTGGTTCACTGAAGTGAAAATCACTGGAATCAAAGGTTAAGAGGAGTTTAGACAATGGCTCACAAAAAAGCAGGCGGTAGTACGCGCAACGGGCGCGATTCCGAAAGTAAACGCCTTGGCGTTAAAGTATACGGTGGCCAGGCCATCCCCGCCGGCGGCATCATCGTTCGCCAGCGCGGCACTCAATTTCACCCCGGTGTGAATGTGGGTATTGGTAAGGACCACACCCTGTTCGCCAAGGCCGAAGGCCGGGTGAAGTTTGAAACCAAAGGTGAGAAAAACCGTAAGTTCGTCAGCGTCGAAGTCGCTTAAGACGTCCTTAAATTCGGTTGTCGCCCTAGGGCGAACACACCTCGGAAAGCCCTGTCGAACTATCGATGGGGCTTTTTTGTTGGTTTAGACTGGTTTCTTTGGGGAAGTTGGGAGCGGGGCTCGGCGGGGTATACCCTTGCAAGACACGCCGTACATACGTCCCTGTAGGCTCGGATCGCGGGTCCCCCGCTCTACGGCTACGGTCTTGCAAGGGTATACCCCGCCGAGCCCTTCACGTTGGGCAGCTCCCCACTTAAACGCAATGTTATTGAGAGTGGGTAGAAAGCGAACTCAACTCAAATGATGGCACTTAGGCCAGGAAGGCGGTGTACTGATCCCGGACCGTAGAGCGGGGGACCCGCGATCCGAGCCCCCAGGGATGGGTTTACGGCGTGTCCGGGATCAGTACACCGCCTTCCTGGCCGGAATCGTTATTGGCACCAGTTAAATATTCTGTCGGGAGTAAGAAAGTGAAATTTGTAGATGAAGCGCCCATTCACGTCGAAGCGGGCAAAGGCGGCAACGGTTGCCTCAGCTTCCGACGGGAAAAATTTATTGCCAAAGGCGGCCCCGATGGGGGTGATGGTGGCGACGGCGGGAGTGTGTACCTGGTGGCTGACGAAGCCCTCAACACCCTCATCGACTATCGGTTCCAGCCCCGCTACCGCGCCCAGAATGGCGAAAAAGGCGGGAGTAAAAACTGCACCGGCAGCAAAGGCGAAGACCTGCTGCTGCCGGTACCCGTCGGCACCACCGTCATCGATAGCGACACCGGCGAACAGCTTGGCGATTTGACCGAAATCGGCCAGAAACTCAAAGTCGCCCAAGGTGGCTTTCACGGGCTGGGTAACACCCGGTTCAAATCCAGCGTCAACCGCGCGCCCCGGCAAACCAGCCATGGTACCGAAGGCGAAATGCGTAACCTCAAGCTGGAACTGAAAGTATTGGCGGACGTTGGCCTGCTGGGATTGCCCAATGCCGGCAAATCCAGCTTCATCCGTGCCATCAGCTCCGCCAAACCGAAAGTGGCCGACTACCCCTTTACCACCCTGGTGCCCAACCTCGGTGTGGTCAAAGTACAGAAACATCGCAGCTTTGTCGTGGCCGACATTCCGGGGTTGATTGAGGGCGCCGCCGATGGCGCCGGTCTTGGGATTCGCTTTCTCAAGCACCTCACCCGCTGCCGGGTGTTGTTGCATATCGTCGACATGGCGCCGCTGGACGACTCTGACCCGGTCGAGCAGGTGCGCACCATTGCCAACGAGCTGGAGAGTTTCAGCCCGACCCTGGCCACGCGGGAGCGCTGGTTGTTGTTGAATAAAATCGACCTGCTGCCGGAGGATGAAGCCGAGGCGCGTTGCCAGGCCCTGGTGGACGAGCTCGGTTGGGAAGGGCCAGTGTTCCGTATCTCGGCGCTGCAACGGCAGGGCACAGAGCCCCTGTGCGGCGAGCTGATGACGCACCTGGAAAACATCTGGGAAACCGAATCCGAAAATGGAGAGGCCCGCGAGCGCGAGGCGCAATTCCAGGCGGATATGGCCGCGGAAGTGCGCGAACGCGTCGAAGAGCTTCGCTTGCGTCGCCGTGCGGCACGTAAGGGTGACGACGATGATGACGACTTCGATGACGACGACTATGATGTCGAAGTAGAATACGTACGTTAAGCACTCACAGGCCACATGGCGGATGCGCCTTCGGCTTATCCGCCCTACGCCAACTACCAAAGCAATTGTAGGGCGGATAAGCCGAAGGCGCATCCGCCGTTCGCAGGTGTCGCCATTTTGCCAAACAGGATGAACGGAACACGCTACCTATGACAGACCGACGTTCGGTAACCACCACTCAGCGCTGGGTCGTTAAAATTGGCAGTTCCCTGCTGACCAACGATGGCCGAGGGCTCGATGTCCGCGCGATTAACGACTGGGTGGCGCAAATGGCCGAACTGCGTCATGCCGGTGTCGAGATTGTATTGGTGTCCTCCGGAGCCGTGGCTGCCGGCCTGACCCGGTTGGGCTGGACGCGTCGCCCGACCGCGGTGCATCAGTTGCAGGCCGCCGCGGCGGTCGGTCAGATGGTACTGGTACAAACCTACGAAAGCGCCTTCCAGCAATACGGTCTGCATACTGCTCAGGTGCTGCTCGACCACGATGACCTCTCGTCCCGCCAACGCTACCTGAATGCCCGCTCCACATTGCGCACGCTGCTCGACCTGGGCGTGTTGCCCGTCGTGAATGAAAACGACACCGTGGTCACCGATGAAATCCGGTTTGGTGATAACGATACCCTGGGTGCGTTGGTGGCTAACCTGATTGAAGCGGATCTGCTGGTCATCCTGACGGATCAGTCCGGCATGTACGACAGCGATCCGCGCTCCAACCCCGACGCGAAGCTGCTGCCGGAATTGTCCGCCGATGATCCGACCCTGGAAGCCATGGCCGGCGGAGGCGGTGCCCTCGGGCGCGGCGGTATGTTGACCAAAGTTAGAGCCGCGCGGGTCGCTGCTCGCTCGGGTGCCGATACCCTGATTCTCGGCGGGCGCACCGAGCGGGCGCTGCTGCGTGCTCGGGCGGGCGAACCGCTGGGAACGCTGCTGCACGCCGGGCAGGAACCACAGGCAGCGCGCAAGCGCTGGATCGCCGGTCAGTTGCAGACCCGTGGCACCCTGGTGCTGGATGAGGGAGCGGTCAAGGTACTGCGGGAGAAAGGTCGCAGCCTGCTGCCGGTGGGCGTCAAGTCGATCCGGGGGGCTTTTACCCGGGGCGATATGGTGGTGTGTGTCGGACCCGATGGGACGGAAATTGCCCGGGGTCTGGTCAATTATTCCGCCGACGAGGCGCGCAAGATTCTCGGTCGACCCAGTGGCGATATTCTGGCCTTATTGGGTTACAAGGACGACGATGAACTGATACACCGGGATAACCTGGTACTCACGGAAGGGTAAGGGATGAACTGGAAATGGGCCCGTCGGCTGGTAAATTTTTGGCCACCGTTGTTTTTTGCCGGCATCAAAGCGACGTCTATCAGTGAAGATTTTCGGCGTATCGAGGTGGTTCTAAAGCGCCTCTTCCACACCCGCAATATGGTGGGTACCCAGTTTGGGGGCAGCCTGTTTGCCATGACCGACCCCTGGTACATGATGATGCTGACCTACAACCTGGGGAGGGATTATTTTGTCTGGGACAAAAGCGCTCACATCGATTTTATCGCCCCGGGACGCACGGCGGTCCGAGCGGTGTTCAATCTTGATGATGCCACCCTGGAGCGCATCCGGGCCCATACCGCCGATGGCAAAAAATACCTGCCCAATTTTGCGATCGATATTGTGGACGATAATGGCCACCTGGTGGCCCGAGTGCATCGCACGCTGTATGTGCGCGCCAAACCGCACAAACGCCCGCAGGGCTGACCCGGCTCAGGCGGGGATGGTGCGCTCCGCTGCCCACTCCCGCAACTGCCTCAGCGGCTCTGCCATCACCACCGAGAGTGGGCTGGTGTTGCCTATCTCCCTCAGGATGCACTCGGTACGAATCCCGTCTCGCCCCTCGCTGTAGCGCGCGGCGACAATGGCCTGCTCAATCTCCGCACCGCTAAAGCCTTCGCTCGCTTCACTCAACAGCGCCAGGTCAAACTGCTCGGGGTTCAAATCCCGCTTGCGTAGATGAATGTCAAAAATCGCCCGGCGCACGTCGGCATCGGGCAGATCGACAAAAAAGATTTCGTCGACCCGACCCTTGCGAATCAGCTCCGGTGGTAACTTGCTGATATCGTTGCTGGTGGCGGTGAAAAATACCGAGTTCTTGCGCTCCGCCATCCAGGTGAGCAGGGTGCCGAGCATCCGTCGTGAGGTGCCGTCGTCACTGTTGCCCTGTGCCAGGCCCTTTTCGATTTCATCCAGCCAGAGAACGCAGGGCGCCATGGCATCCGCCATCGCCAAAGCTTCGCGCAGGTTGCGCTCAGTTTCGCCGTGGTACTTGTTGTACAGAGCGCCGATGTCCAGGCGCAGCAACGGCAGGTTCCAGGTGCCGGCCACGGCCTTTGCGGCCAGGCTTTTGCCGCCACCCTGGACCCCGAGCAACAGGATGCCCCGGGGTTGTTCTACCCCCGGGTCCCGGCTGTGAAAGGCCTTGCCGCGAGCCTCCAGCCAGCGCTTTAGGTTGTGCAATCCCGCCACCTGGGAGAAGTCGGCCGTCTCGTACTCGTAACTCATGACCCCGCCCATATCCAGCAGGGAAAACTTGGCTTTATTGACCGCCGGCAGATCCTCTTCGGTGATGGCGCCGTCTTGCCAGATGGCCACCCGCACCAATCGTCGTACATCGCTGGCGCTCAAGCCTTGGAGGTTGGCCATCAGCCGCCGCAGGGTATTGTTGTCGGTTTTGATGCGCTTCTGACCGTTCTGTTCGGCGTAGTGACGCGCCTCTTCCCGGATGATCGCCAGAATGCGTTCGTCCGTGGGCAGAGACAGTTGAAAGGAGGCGCTGTAGCGGCTGATTTCCGGCGGCAGCGTCAGTCGGTGACTCAGCAACACGATGGCATGGGGTGTCTGCTCGTGTTTAAGCGCAATGTCCTTGAGAAGACGCACAGTATGGGGTTGATCGTTCAGGTAGGGGTGCAAATCGCACAGCAGATAAATTCCCGGCGTACCCTGTGCCTTGATGTGCTCCAGCACTTCGGCCGGCTCCTGATGCTCACGCCCTTTGGGAACCAATTGGGGGCCGAAACCCATCGTGGTCAATCCGTCGGTCACCGACCAGCGATACAGCGGCCGCGCTTTATCCCGCGCGACCCGCTGGAGTAAGTTGATGGCCTTGTTTTCTTCATGAGTCTCAATGACCACCAGCGGGACTTTGGAGTCCAGCATCAGGGACAGGTCGTGTGCGTCTTGCATCTTATTGGTGTTCCTTAACTGAAAAGTGACGCTGAAACGATAGGAAGCGGTGTCTCGCTTGTCAATAGGCGAAGAGGGGTAACGGCGGATGCGCTTCGCCCCGATGCATCGGACCGATCCATCTTATGTGACGGCTGGTGTGGCAACGGCGGGTGCGCTTCGCTTATCCGCCCTACGGATAGCACGGCAGGTCGCGTAGGGGCCGAGCGCAGCGGTATTAAAGCGCATCCGCCGTTACCGAAAGCAATTTTGTCGCCTCAATAGTACGTCAACTCCCGCGCCTTACCCCAGAATACACGGTAGGCGAACAGCGTATAGGCAATGATCGCCGGCAACACAATCACCACACCCACCAGAATGAACTTGAGCGATTCCGGGGCGCTGGCCGCCTCCCAGAAGGTGAGCTGTTCGGGCACCACGTAGGGGAAAAAGCTGTATGCCAGGGCGGAAAACGCGAGCACGAAAAGGGCGATGGCGATGGCAAATGGCAGCCAGCAGCCAAAGTCATTGTCGTAGGGAAAGCTGGACAGGTAACGGTCATTGATCAAAAACAGGAAGAAGCTGAGCACCGGGATGATCAACAGCAGAAGCGTCAGGTCTCCCCCCAGCCACTTGTCGAACACCCGCTCGCTGATCATCGGGTTGATGACCGACACGGCGACCAGCCCCAATGCCATCAACCAGGCGCAGCGGCGCGCCCAGCGTGCCGCCCGTAGCTGCAGCTCGCCTTCGGTTTTCATCACCAGCCAGGCGGCGCCAATCAGGCAGTAGCCGGCGGTCACGCACACCGCGCTGAGAGCGGCAAAGGCGTAGGCGGCGAGGCTCTGTTCAAAGCCCATGACGTAAAGCCCGAGCATGTAACCCTGAGATAAGGTCGCCAGCAGTGAGCCGGCCCAGAAAGCGAAGTCCCAGCGGGTTTTGTGATCCACCGGCGCCTTGGCCCGAAAGTCAAAGGCGACACCGCGCAGAATCAATCCGGCCAGCATCAGCGTTACGGGCATATACAGCTGAAACAGGATCACATTGTGGGCGGCGGGAAAGGCAATCAGAATAATGCCGACACCCAACACCAACCAGGTTTCATTGGCGTCCCAAAAGGGGCCGATGGACGCGATCATGGTGTCGCGCTGGCGCTCCGAGTCTCGCGGCAACAGGATGCCCACTCCGAGGTCATAACCGTCAAGAATGGCATAGATGAGAAACGCCACACCCATCAGTGCCATGAAGATCAAAGGTAGCCAAAAGGCTTCTCCGGTCGGCATCACAGGGCACCTCCTTCATTGCGGACCATCGGGTTGTATTGATCCTGCAGGGTGTTGACCTCTTCGTCGCGGTCGACCAGTACCGCCTTGCGGGCGATCAGGAACAGGGCGCTGATGTAGGCCACCAGAAGACCGGCATACAGCGTCAGGTAGATGGCGAGCGATATGGCCACATTGCCTCCGGGGACGGTGGTGACGGCCTCGCTGGTGCTCAGAACGCCGGTTACCAGCCAGGGTTGGCGGCCAATTTCGGTGACGTACCAACCGGCGAGGGTGGCGACCCAGCCCGAGAAGGTCATGGCCACGAATACCTTGAGCATCCAGGGGGGCACCGAGGCGCGCCGCCACAGCTGCCAGGCCCCTAACCAGGAAGCCGCGAGCATCAGAAAGCCCAGCCCGACCATGATGCGAAAACCCCAAAACACCGGCGCGACGGGCGGATGTTCATCGGTAAATTCGTTCAGCCCCTGCACCTTACCCTGCCAGTCGTGGGTGAGGATGAAACTGGCACCGCCGGGAATTTCCAGGGCAAAATGGTTGCGTTTCTGTTCTTCGTCGGGAAGCCCGAAAAGCACCAGAGGGGCCCCTTCGGTGGTTTCCCACAGGCCTTCCATGGCCGCCACTTTGGCGGGCTGATGTTTCAGGGTGTTCAGCCCGTGTAGATCGCCCAGCAGGATCTGCAGTGGAATCAGAAGTGCGGCGGCATAGACGCCGGTTTTCAATGCCAGGCGTGGAGCGGGCTTGTGATCGCCCTTGAGCAGGCGATAAGCCGATAGGCCCACCATCAAAAAGGCCGCCGTCAGCCCGGATGCGACCAGCATGTGGGCCAGTCGGTAGGGCATGGATGGGTTGAATATGATGGCCCACCAGTCCACCGGAAAGGCCACCCCATCGCGCATTTCAAAACCGGTGGGCGTGTGCATCCAGGAGTTGAGGGACAGAATCCAGAAGGCGGACAGGCTGGTACCGACGGCCACCAGAAAGGTGGCGATGGTGTGAACCCGATTGGAGACCCGGTTGATGCCGAACAGCATGATGCCCAGGAAAGTCGCCTCCATGAAAAAGGCAGTCAGCACTTCATAGCCGAGCAGTGGCCCGGCGATATTGCCCACGGTTTCCATAAAGCCCGGCCAGTTAGTGCCGAACTGAAAGGACATGGTGATACCGCTGACCACGCCGAGGGCAAAGCTCAGCGCAAACACCTTCACCCAGAAGCGGTAGGCCCGCATCCACACTTCGTCACCGGTGCGGTTGTGCTGAACCCGGAAATAAAACAGAAACCACGCCAAGGCGATGGTGATGGTGGGGAACAGAATGTGGAAACTGATATTCGCGGCGAATTGAATGCGCGATAACAACAGGGTTTCCATTGTTGGTACCTCGTTGGTTCAGGTGACGGCGGATGCGCGGGGGCTGGTAACGGCGGATGCGCTGCGCTTATCCGCCCTACGGCCGAGCGCAGAGGTATAAATCCGCGTAGGGCGGATAAGCGCAGCGCATCCGCCGTAACGATACGTCGATGCAAGCGCCTCTACTTCAAAAACCGATCCTTCATGTCCAACACCTTGCCCAGACTCCCGCCAAGCTTTAACAGGCTCTTCAGATTACTCTGATTGAGCCGCTGAATTTCCGTGGTCCACTGGGTCAACATCTCGATCAGTTCGTGCATTTCCTGCATGCGCGCCTGAGCGTACTCCTCCTGGCGATTGGCGGGCTGCTCCAGCAGCAGGCCGCGCAGGGTCGACAGGGTCGGGTCGATTTCCCGCTTGCGCCGCTGCTCGATCAGCGTCTTGGCGATGTCCCAGACATCATCCGGAGCGGAGAAAAACTCTTTGCGCTCGCCGGGAATGTGTTGCAGACGCACCAACTCCCATGACTGCAGTTCTTTGAGCCCCATGCTGACATTGGAGCGCGAGAAACCCAGCGCCTGGGCAATCTGCTCTGCGCACAGAGGTTCTTCGCTCAACACCAAAAGAGCGTACATCTGGCCCACGGTGCGATTGATGCCCCAACGGCTACCCATTTCACCGAAGTGCAGCACGCAGGATTGAATCATCGGGGTAAGTTGGTCTGACACGAATGGGGTACTCCACAAATTTCAGTAATTACTGAAATTACAGTAACAGGTGGTAGTCGTCAAGTGTCCGGTGGTCCAAATCCTGCACTGCTATGCTTATAAGGTCCCAGGTGTGGGTTCGAGTTAACCAGAAGGATTGCGTCATGATTGATTTGGAGGAAACCACGGCACTTTGGCCGGCGGCCCTGCTGGAGCGGTGGGGCGTCAGGGGGCGAGAAGCCCCGGCCGATATCCCATTGCTTTCCCGGCATCTCCGTGTCACCGAAGCTTTGGCGGGCTACCTGGCTCGGCTGTATAGCCCGCTGGCGGAGCGCCTGGCGCGCTGCCTGCCCACGCGCTCTGACCCCCTGGTGTTGGGCATAAACGGCGCCCAGGGGACGGGGAAGTCCACCGCGGCGGAGGTGATAGCGCATCTTCTTGAGCTGCGAGGGTTCCAGGTGTGTCGTTTGTCCATTGATGACCTGTACCTGACCCGGAGTGAGCGGCGACGGCTGGCGGACGAGGTGCACCCGCTACTGGCAACCCGGGGGGTGCCGGGCACCCATGATATCGCCATGGGGGAGGCGTTGCTGCAGGCGCTGACACAGGCCGATGCCGATACCCGGGTGACCCTGCCGCGTTTTGACAAAGCCCAGGATGACCGCCGTGCGGAAGGTGGGCTGTGGCAGGGTCGCCCTCATTTGATCATTTTCGAAGGCTGGTGCGTCGGCGCCCGACCCCAGGAGGAGGCGGCGCTGGAGCCCGCGCTCAATGCCCTGGAACGTGAGGAAGACCCCGACGGCCGCTGGCGTCGCTATGTCAATGAGCAACTGAAGGGCTACCAACGTCTGTTTGCCCGTCTCAATCACCTGATTCTATTGCGGGCACCGTCGTTTGAGCAGGTGTTTCAGTGGCGCTCCGAGCAGGAAGCCGCTCTGAAAAAGCAGCTCGAGGATGAGCGGCGTACCGGCACTCACCTGATGACACCCCCGATGTTGCAGCGCTTCATCGATCACTACGAACGGCTCACCCGCTGGATTCTCCAGGAAATGCCGGAGCGGGCCGACCTGGTGTTGGCGCTGGACACCCATCACCGCGTTGAGCGGATTACGGCCTCTGGAGCAACCAGGTTATGAGCACACCCATGGTGGTATTTACCGATCTCGACGGCACCCTGCTTAATCATGATGACTACGACTGGTCGGCGGCGAAGCCGGCGCTGGCCGCGCTCAAACAGCGCAAGGTTCCTCTGGTCCTGGTTTCCAGCAAAACCGATGTGGAGATGCTCGAGCTGCGCCGTGCGCTGGGCAACACGGATCCTCTGGTCTGTGAGAACGGCAGCCTGCTTCTGATACCAGAGAACCTGCTGGAGGCGCTGGGCTTGTCGGCGGACTCGCGCCTGATCAGCGATGGGTACCACTACGAATACCGGGGCCTGTCACGGGAGCAGATTCTGACGCTGCTCAACGAGCTGAAGGCGGATTATCGGTTTACCGGTTTTGGCTGGATGACCGATGAGGACATCGCCCAACATACCGGCCTGACGTTGGAGGCCGCCCGCTTGGCCAGCCAGCGTAAGGCCTCGGAGCCTATTGTGTGGCGCGATACGCCGGAGGCTCTGGCGGAGTTCACCGAGCGACTGACCCGTCACAATCTCCGCGTGGTCAAGGGAGGGCGCTTCTATCACGTCATGGGACAGTGCGATAAAGGCGATGCGGTACGGTACTTGCAAAAACGCTATGAGCACCACTTCGGCGCAGCACCGTTCAGTATTGCCCTGGGGGATAGCCCCAACGATCTGGACATGCTCAAAGCGGTGGATGCACCGGCCATCATTCCGCACAGCGATGGTTCACACCTGGAGGACCCTGCACTAAAACGGGCCTTCATTGCACCAAAAGAGGGCGCGGCAGGGTGGAATACCGCCGTTCTTACCCTGATCGACCAATAGGCGATCGCACTGACGAGGATGAACCGATGAGTGATTTTTTCCAGAACGGTCGTATTGCCACTTTGCACAACCTGGGGGATCGCCCGCTGGAGGCGATGGAGGCGGAGCTGAATGAATGGGCGGAGAAGAAGCCCATGTGCCTGGTGTTGCCCTGTCTCTACTCTGAGCTACAGGGGCCGGCGTTGGAAAACATCATTCAGGAACTGAGTAAGGTCACCTACCTTGATGAGATCATCATCGGGCTTGATCGCGCTACCGAAGAAGAATTCGAGCATGCCAAGACGTTTTTTTCCCGACTGCCTCAGCGTCACCACATTCTGTGGAATGACGGGCCGCGCCTGAAGGCCATTGATAAGGTCCTCGATGAATATGGCCTCGCGCCCAACGAATTGGGGAAGGGGCGCAATGTCTGGTATTGCCTGGGCTATGCGCTGGCTCAGGGGCGGGCCAAAGCCGTCGCGCTGCACGACTGCGACATTCTCACCTACAAGCGGGATATTGTTGCCAAGCTGTTTTATCCGGTGGTCCATCCCACATTCAATTACGCCTTCTGCAAGGGGTATTACTATCGTGCGGCCAACGGCAAACTCAACGGTCGCGTGAGTCGACTGTTGGTATCGCCGCTGGTGCGGGCGCTGGAGAAAGTGTTTGGCCGCGACGATTATCTGGAATTCATTGACAGCTTTCGCTACCCGCTGGCGGGTGAGTTTTCCATGATCATGGATGTGGTCAGTTCCATCCGGATTCCCAGCGACTGGGGCCTGGAAATTGGTGTGCTGTCGGAAGTGAATCGTCGCTACTCCGACGAGCGGGTCTGTCAGGTGGATATTGCCGATGCCTACGATCACAAGCATCAGGATCTGTCCAAAGACAACCCGGAAGGTGGGCTGTCGAAAATGAGCACGGACATTTCCAAATCGCTGTTCCGCAAACTGGCAATCAAAGGCACCGTGTTTACGCCAGAAGCGTTTCGTACCATCAAGGCGAGTTATTATCGCCTCGCGCTGGATCTGATTGACCGGTATCACAACGATGCCGTCATCAACGGCATGACGTTGGACCGCAACCAGGAAGAGAACACCGTGGAGCTGTTTACCAAGTGCATCATGCGGGCGGGGGAGCAGTTTTTGAACGATCCCACCGAGCGGCCATTCATGGCCAATTGGTCGCGCGTGTTAAGCGCCGTGCCGGATGTGTACGATCAGTTGTTGGAGGCGGTTGCGCAGGATCGGGGGTGAGTGGGTTGCGCTCGTTTGGTGACGGCGGATGAGGGCTGCGCCCTTATCCGCCCTACGCATACTACGGCGGGTCGTGTAGGGCGGATAAGCCGAAGGCGCATCCGCCGTTACCCAACCCAAAATATACCTCAAACTTTTTTCTCATAATTCGTCAACCAGACACATTGATACGGCGCCAGAGTCAAAGTCCCGTACAGATCCGTCACCGCCTCCCCACTGATCAAATCCCGCCAATTCTCTGTACTGATCAAATTGATATTGGTCAAACTGATTTCCTGCGGCCGATCGCTCAGGTTATTCAGACAGAAAATACTCTGGGTCCGGCGCAGGCTCTGCCGCCAGAAACCAAACACCTCCGGCTGCAAGTGCAAAGTGAACTGAGTAGCATTCGGGTGAAACGCCGGCTGGGCACAGCGGATCCGGATCAGTCTCTGCAGCGCATTGAAGATTCGGTGTTGAGGTGTTTCCGGGTCGGCTAGAAGCGTTTCGAGTTCACCCTTGTGCCAGTTGGTCCGGTTGATGGAACGGTTGTGCTGGGTGGCTTCCAGTTTGTCCAGGTCATTGGGCGTCGCAAACAGGGTATGAATATAAAACGCCGGTATACCCTCCAGGGCCAACATGATGATCTGTGAACAGAGCAACCGTGCCTCCTGCCAGCGATCGGTACCCTGATAGGTACCCTTGAAGGCATCGAACAGACTGATGTTGGCCTCGTAAGGTTTGCTTTCGCCATTCTGTCCGGTGCGGCTGGAAATGCGACCGCCAAAGGACTGCAGCGTTTTCAGGAAGGTTTCCAGCTCCTCGTCGGACAATAACCCTTCCGCCGGACGCAACCCGATACCGTCGTGGGAGGCGGTAAAATTCAGATAGGCACAGCCGACCGGCGAGGGCGGCATGCTCATCAACCAGCCTTTCAGATACTGGCCGTTGCCGGACAGCAGCGCGTGAATCACCAGTGGTGGCAGGCTGAAGTTGTAGATCATGTGCGCTTCGTTACTGTTGCCGAAGTACGTCAGGTTTTCCCGGTTGGGCACATTGGTTTCGCTGATCAGAATCGCGTGGGCATTTTTGTACTCCATCAGCAGCCGCAGCAGCTTGATGACTTCGTGGGTTTGCGGCAGGTGTATACAGGGCGTTCCGATTTCCTTCCACAGAAAGGCCACGGCATCCAGACGAAGCCACTGAACGCCCTTGTCGAGATAAAGCCCGATGATCTTCAGGTATTCGAGCAGCACCTTGGGGTTGCGGAAGTCGACATCAATCTGGTCATGACTGAACGTACACCAGACGTGCTTCACGCCTTCGTTGGTTTCTACTGCGCGCAGTAGCGGGCTGGTGCGCGGCCGCACGACCATGGACAGGTCGTAGTGGGGGCTCGCCTCGACAAAGTAATCCCGACCCGGGTCTTTGCCATATTGGTAGTTGCGGAACCAGCCGCTCTGGCTGGACACATGGTTGATCACCAGATCGCCCATGAGTTTGAAGTCTTGCCCCAGAGTTTCAATATCGTCCCATTCGCCCAGCTCGGCGTCGACCTGGGTGTAGTCGATGACGGCAAAGCCGCCGTCGGAGCTGTGGGGGAAGAAGGGCAGCACGTGCACGGCGCTGAAGGTGTCCTGCAGGTGTTTGTGCAGGAACTGCTCAAGCGTATCGAGCGGTTTTTCGTTGGGGCTGCGGATGGAGTTGCCGTAGGTAATCAGCAGGGCGTCCTGTTCGGACCAGAGTTGCTCGGGCGGCACGATGGCGCGGTTGATCCGCGGCCCGATGGCCTCAAGGCACTGTTGGGTCAGTGCGTCGGTGTCGGCATTGGGGTAGAGGTAGGCGAGTAGCGCGGTGAGTTTACTTTTCAGTTCCGGCAGCGAAAAAAAGTCAGTCGTCATAGTATGGGCCCGTCATGGTCAGTACCCAATATCGCAGCAAGATCCATACCGGTGAGCCGTGTGCGTTGATCCAGCTCCGGGTCTCGTCGAGGTATACCTGTCGGGGACCCGCCGTGAATCCGTCCCTGGAGGCTTCTCGTCGGCTCCCTGCCTCCGAGAGTCCCCGACAGGTATACCTCGACGAGACCCTCAGTGCCAACTGGGTGCTTAGTGCCAATGAGCGCGAAAGGTTTCTAGTAGGTCTGCGTAGGGCGGATAAGCCGAAGGCGCATCCGCCGTAAATACAGGTAATTCGAAGCTACAAAACCGTACTCAAAATCAACACAACGATCAGGCCAACCACCCCGAGGATGGTTTCCAGAACCGTCCAGGACGCCAAGGTCTGTCGCTCGGTCAGCCCCATAAACTGCTTCACCAGCCAGAACCCCGAATCGTTGACGTGGGACAGCACCGTGGCGCCGCAGGCAATGGCAATGACGATACAGGCCGTTACGCCGTCGGAGTAGCCGCCGGCGCCGACCAGGGGCGCCACCAGCCCGGCGCTGGTGACCATGGCCACAGTGGCGGAGCCCTGGGAGACCCGGATGACGGTGGCGACCAGGAAGGCGAACAGGACGACCGGGAGGTTTGAGGCGGTCATGGCCTCGACCAGTGCATCGCCCACGCCGGCGGCGATGAGGACTTTGCCGAATACGCCGCCGGCGCCTGTCAGCAGGATGATCATGCCCACCGGCTCCATGGAGCGGGTCGCCACTCGTTGGATTTCGTCTCGGCTGAAGCCCAGGCGGGTGCCCAGGAAGTAGAAGGAGAGCAGGGCGGCGACCAGCAGGGCGGTGAAGGGGTGGCCGACAAAGGCCATAATCTGGGCCGCATCGTGGCTTTCGCCGAGCCAGGTTTTGGTGGCGGTGTTGAGCAGGATCATCGCCAGGGGCACCAGGATAATGCTCAATACCAGGGTGAAACCTGGCTGTGGGCGATCGTTCTGGTGGTGGCTGTCCATCTGGACCTGAGCGGTGTCTGGTAACTCGGCGTGGATGCGGTTGCCGATAAAGCGCCCGAAGACGATGCCGCCGAGAATCGCGGCGGGAATGCCCGCCAGCAGGCCCACCAGAATGACCCAGCCGAGGTCAGCGCCCAGGAGCGAGGCGACCGCCACGGGGCCGGGGGTCGGGGGGATGAACGAGTGGGCCACGGCAATGCCCGCTACCAGTGGCATGCCGTAAAACAGCAGGGATTTGCCCGTGCGCTTGGCCAGGCTGTAGACCAGCGGAATAAAGAGGATCAGCGCCACTTCGAAAAATACCGGAATGGCGACAATCAGACCGAGGGCCATCAGGGCCCAGGGGGCTTTGTCTTCGCCGGCTTTGCGGGTGAGGGTGTTGGCAATCTGCTGGGCTCCGCCGGAGACCTGCAGGATTTCACCGATCATGGTGCCCAGCCCGATCACGATGGCGATATAGCCCAGGGTGCCACCCATGCCCTGCTGGATGACGTCCGCCACTTCTGGCAGGGGCACGCCCCCGGCGATGGCAACCCCCATGCTCACCAGCAGGAGGGCGACAAAGGCCTGCAGACGCAGGGCCATGATCAGAAACAGTAAAACACCGATGCTGACAACGGTGACCGAGAGCAAGTAGGTGGCTGACATGTTGTTATTATCTCCTGTCGTTTGTGGGTGCCGTTTTAGTCGGAGCGGGCCTTGAGGGATTCTATGTAATCAATGGCCTGGTCCAGTACGCCGGGTACCGGTGGGTGAATGTTCAGGGGAGTGACATCGGGCTCTTTCTGCAGGTCCGGGCGCTCCAGGGCCTCGAACTGGCTGTCCAGCAGTTCCGGGGGCATGAAGTGCCCCTGACGGGCACTGATCCGGTCCGCAATGGTGGCCGCGTCGCCGTCCAGGAACAGGAAGTGGGTATCGAGACCACAGTGCCGGAAGGGTTCACGGTGGCTGCGCTTCAGCCCGGAGAAGGCGAGGACAAAGGTAGCATCGCTGTCGGCCTGCTCTTTCAGGTAGTCGCACATCCGGGTAATCCACGGCGCGCGCATTTCATCGGTCAGGGGTTTGCCCGCCGCCATGTGCGCTTTGGCAGCGTCACTGTGAAAGTCGTCCGCATCCAGGTAGGTAAAGCCGAAATGTTCCGACAGCGCTGAGGCCATCGTGGATTTGCCCGCCCCGGAGACGCCCATCATGATCAGCAGAGTTGCCAAGGTGTGTCACCCTCATTCCCAAAAAATACGGATTATAACGCGGGAGGAGGTTAGCGCACTTATTATGTTAGCGCAAACATTTAGGCTGTGATAATCTTCCGGTTTTTGGAAGAGGGAGTTGGACAGTGAGCACCCGGGCGAGAAAAAAGCACTCCCAGGCCGTCACCCTGGCGGATGTGGCGCAATACGCCGGCGTCAGCGGTATCACTGTATCGAGGGTCATTAACCATCCTAATAAAGTGTCGCAGGCAACGCGGCAGGCCGTGCAGGAGGCAATCGATATGCTGGGTTACATTCCCAATCAATCCGCCAGTTCTCTGGCATCAGCGCGCTCACGGGTGATTGGCGTGGCGATTCCGTCACTGTCGAATATTGTGTTCACCGATGTATTGCGTGGCATCTACGATGTCGCGGGCACCTCGGGCTACAAAGTGCTGATGGTGGACACCCACTACTCGGCGCTGGAGGAGGAGCGCATGGTGCGCACCCTGCTCAGCCAGTCGCCCGAGGCCATGATTCTCACCGGTGGTGAGCAGACCCAGGCCTGTGAGCGCCTGCTGCTGAAGGCCAAGATCCCGGTGGTCCAGATCATGGATCTGCTGGATGAGCCGATGGATATGAACGTCGGGGTATCGCACTTCGAGGCCGGCGCCGCCGTGGCGGAGCAACTGCTGTCGGCGGGCTATGGTCAGTTGGGCTTTATCGGTGCCCGCATGGACAAGCGGGTTCGGGAGCGTCTGGCGGGCTTCAAGTCGGTGCTGGAAGGCCGGGGGCGTTTCTGGCGGAACTTCGTCCAGGTGACCGACCGGCCCTCGTCCATTGAGCTGGGAGGAGAGCTGTTTCGCACGCTCATGGGGCAGGCCGGTGACGTAGTGGACGCGGTATTCTGCTGCAACGACGACCTGGCTTTGGGGGCGTTGTTCGAAAGTCAGCGTATGGGGCTGGATGTGCCGGGGGATATTGGCCTGTGCGGCTTCAATGACTTTGAGGTGTCGGCCTTTACCAACCCGTCATTGAGCAGCGTGGCCGTTCCCCGATACCAGATGGGGGTGACCGCGGCGGAGATGATCATCACCGCCTTGAATGGCGGCGAGGTCGGGCCGAAGAAGCGCGACCTCGGGTTTGAAGTCGCGCTTCGCCAGTCTACCGATCACCTCTGAGGTCGCATCAGGCGCTTTTGCGCAGACTGGTTGAGGTGTCCTGGACGATGCTCAGGTATTTCAGCCAGGCCTGTTCCACCGGATTCTTTGGAGCGGCCTGCCTGGCGATGACCTTGAGCAGGTGGCGGTCCTCATCCGTGGGGTCGGTCACCTCGCCCCGGCACAGGGCGTGAATCAGCGCACCGTGCTTGCGGATCAGGCGGGCCTGGATGCCGGACAGCTGGCTGGAGTGGTCAAAACCGGCGGGAAAGTGCTCCCGGTCCTGAAAGGGCTGCTTGAGGTAGTGCTCGCGCGGCAACATGGTTGCTCTCCTTTACCGTAACGTGGGTGGAATTGACACCTCGATCACGTTATACGATGTTTCTGGCAGAAATATGTCAGTGCGGAGTGAATTTTTCAGCAGTCATCCGGGGTCGGGCTCGCAGGCACAAAAAAACCGGCACGAGGCCGGTTTTTCGGGCGCCGCGGTCAGGCCGTGGCGCGGGTCACACTCAGGTCAGGCTCAGGAAGCCATGGCCTTGATGTGGCCGTTCAGGCGGCTCTTATGACGAGCGGCCTTGTTCTTGTGCATCAGGCCCTTGTCGGCCATGCGGTCGATGACCGGAACAGCGGCGGTGTAAGCGGTTTTGGCCGCTTCCTGGTCGCCGGATTCGATGGCCTTGACCACGTTCTTGATGTAGGTGCGCGTCATGGAGCGCAGGCTGGCGTTGTGCTTGCGAGCCTTTTCGTTCTGGCGAGCGCGCTTCTTGGATTGAGGTGTATTTGCCACCGTGGAGCTCCTGTTACGTATTCAGACTGAAATTCGGTCGTCCGGCAGCCATTCGCACAAGCCGGAATCAAGGACGCGACATTATGCCCATTTGGAGCCGTATGTCAACTGTCCCGGTGCCAATGGCGCGTATCCTTGCGGTAGGGCAGGCGCACATGCAGGGCGGCTTTGGCCACAATATGAGCGCTCACCGGCGCGGTGATAAACAAAAACAGCGCAATCAGCAGCTCGTGCAGGCTCAGACCGTCGCCACGGGTGCTGAAAAACACCATGGAGGCGACGATCATGCTTCCCACGCCCAGAGTCGTGGCCTTGGTGGGGCCGTGCAGGCGCATAAAAAAGTCCGGCAGGCGCGCCAGCCCAAAGGAGCCGATCAGCGCAAAGGAGGCGCCGATCAACAGCAGAATGGACACCAGCCATTCGATCCAGCTTGTCTCGCTCATGGTCTTGCTCCTATTCGATGATGTCGCCGCGCAACAGGTACTTGGACAGTGCAACGGTGCCGACAAAGCCCATGACGGCAATCAGCAGAGCCGCCTCGAAATACAGCATGGACTCCTTCGAGAGCCCGTACAGCACCAGCAGGGCGATGGAATTGATATACATGGTGTCCAGCGCGAGGATCCGGTCCGGCAGCGACGGGCCCACCGCCAGGCGCCACAGGTTCAGCACCAGGGCCAGGCTCATCATCACCAGGCTGATCTGGATTACGATGTCGAGCATTCGAAAATCTCCTTAAGCGGCGCTTCATAACGCTGTTTGATGGTAGCCACAGCTTCGGCCGGATCATTCACGTGCAGCGTGTGGATGATCAACCGCTTGCCATCGGCACTCAAATCGGCGGACACGGTACCCGGAGTCAGGGAGATGGTGCTTGCCAGAATGGTGATCGCAAAGTCCTGTTCCAGGTCCAGCTCCAGGGTCATGAAGGCCGGCTTGAGGGACTTGGGTGAGCCCAGGATCAGGCGCGCGACGGTCCAGTTGGCGATCACGATATCCCAGAGCACCACCACCACAAACTTGAACGCCACCCCCGGGCGGCTCAGGGTCATTTCCTGGGGCCAGAAGGACTGGGTGACAAAGGGGATGAACCAGGCGAGCAGCCCCCCCAGAACCAGATGGCCACCGCTGACGTCATTGGCCAGAAGAAACCACAGAAACAACATGAACAGGCTGAGTACCGGGTGCGGTAAAAGCCGCCGGCGCCGTCGCCGGGTATTGGTCAGGGTGCTCATGGGTTCCCCCCTACAGTGGTGTGGCGCAGTACGCTGTCGATGTACTGGCCCGGGTTCAATAGCTGCTCGGCCATGGCATCGGTGTAGGCGATGATCGGCTCGCCCCACAGTGCCAGAGCCGGTGTCGTTGCCAGCAAGCCCAGTGCAGCGGCCAGCGGCAGCAGAGAGGCTTTCTGGGTGTTGGCCACCACTTCCGTGGTGCGCCAGAAAAAGGTACTGCCACTGCGACTCAGGGCGGTAATGGAGGCAAGTCCGCCCAGCAGCACCAGCCCCCACAGCCAGATGGCGGCATAGCCGGTACCGGCCGATTGCAGCAGCAGCACCTTTCCGACAAAGCCACTCAACGGGGGCATGCCGGCCACACTCAGGGCGGCCACAAAAAACATCAGCCCCAGGGTCGTGCTCTGGGGTAGGGCGGGGCCGGTACGGATGGCGTCGCTGCCGTCCTGACGCTGGCGGCGGATCAGGTCGACAATCAGATACAGTGCCCCGCACACCCAGGTGGAGTGGGCCAGATAGTAAAAGGTCGCACTCAGAGCCTCTGCGGTGTTAAGGGCCAGACCGGCGAGCAGGGTACCCACCGAGATGATCACCAGGTAGGACACCTGCATACGCAGATTGCGGGCGGCCAGTACACCGATAACCCCCAGTGCCAGGGTGATCAGGGCCAGTGGCCACAGCCAAGGCTGAATCAGGTTGGCCAGCTCGCCGGCGTGATCGCCGAAGATCAATGTGTAGACCCTGGCGATGGAGTAGACCCCGATTTTGGTCATGATGGCGAACATGGCCGCCACCGGGGCACTGGCCGCACTATAGGCCCGGGGCAACCAGAAGTACAAAGGCACCATCGCGGCTTTTAGGCCGAATACCACCATAAACAGCAGGCCTGCCGCCGCCACAATCGGCGCGTCCTGGGCCGGCAGGTTGGCCACCTTGGCCGCCATGTCCGCCATGTTCAGGGTGCCGGTAATGCCGTACAGGGTGGCCACGGCAATCAGAAACAGGCTGGAGCCCGCCAGGTTCAACACCACATAGTGCAGGCCAGCCCTTGCCCGTTCCCGGCCTCCGCCCTGCACCAGCAGCGCATAGGAGGCGAGCAGTAATACCTCAAAACAGACAAACAGGTTGAACAGGTCGCCGGTGAGAAAGGCGCCGTTGACCCCGAGCAGCAACAGGTGCAGCAGGCCGTTCAGGTTGTAGGCCGGGTGGTCCATGGTGCTCGCCGCGTACCAGATGGCAAAGAACGCCAGCACACTGGTCACCAGCACCATGAAGGCACTGAGCCGATCCAGAACCAGGACGATGCCAAACGGCGGCGCCCAGTCCCCCATGGCATAGACCTGAATGACACCGCTGCTGGCGGTATAGAACAGCAGCAGGGAAACGATGACCAACAGCCCGGCGCTGATCAGGCTGACCGTGCGGGTCAGCACGAAGCCCTTGCCGGCCAGTAACAGCAGGATCACCCCGGTGATCAGTGGCAACAGCACCGGCAGTGCAATCAGGTGACTCATGCCCGGTCCTCCTGCTCCGCATCGCTCGGCGTACCGTCGACATGGTCATTGCCAAGCTCGGCCCGTGCCCGCAGGGCGAGCACCAGGACAAAGGCGGTCATGGCAAAACTGATCACGATGGCGGTCAGTACCAGGGCCTGAGGCAGTGGGTCGGCGTAGTGATCGCTGGTGCCGATCACCGGCGGCGCGCCAGCGGTCAGGCGGCCCATGACGAAAATGAACAGGTTGACCGCGTAGGTGAACAGGGTCAGCCCGACAATGACCGGAAAGGTCCGGCCGCGCAGCATCAGGTACACGCCGCAGGCGGTCATCACCGCGATCATGATTGAAATCAACAGCTCCATTAAATCTTCTCCCCTTGTTCATTGGTGGCCGGGGCTTCGTGGGTGGTCTGTGCCAGCTTGCCCAGGTGCGCCAGAATCAGCATGGTGGCACCCACGACCGTGACATAGACGCCGACATCGAAAGCCATGGCGGAGGCGAGCTCAAAGTCGCCCACAAACGGCCAGTGCACATGCGTGAAAGTCGAGGTCAGGAAGGGGTAGCCGAACAGCCAGCTTGCCAGCCCGGTGAGCGTGGCAATCAACACGCCGGTGGCGGCCACTTTCCGGTAATTCCAGCGCAGGCGCTGCTGCATCCACTCGGTACCGGTGGAAATATATTGAAGGATCAGCGCCACACTGGTGACCAACCCGGCAATGAACCCGCCGCCGGGCATATTGTGACCGCGCAGGAAAATGTACAGGGACACCATGATGGCGAGCGGAAGCAGGATGCGGGTCATCACCGACAGAATCGGCGGATGCGGCTCGCGGGCCCAGCGACGACCGTCGCCATCGGCCTGGGGCAGTGGCAGTTTCAGGCCGTGCAGCATCGCGTAGATACCAACGGCCGCCAGGGCTAGCACGGTGATCTCCCCGAGGGTATCGAAACCGCGGAAATCCACCAGAATCACGTTGACTACGTTGGTGCCACCGCCACCGCTAACGCTGTTTTCCAGGAAGTAGTTGGAAATGGGGGTGAACGGCCGGGTCAGCACCGCCCAGCACAGGGCGCCAATGCCCACCCCGGCGCTGCCGGCAATGGCAATATCCCGAACCACGCGTCTGGGTGGTGACTCGTTGGGTGTCATCTGGGGCAGGAAGTAGAGCGCCAGCATCAGCAGAACGATGGTGACCACTTCAACCGACAGCTGGGTCAGCGCCAGGTCCGGGGCGGAAAACCGGATGAAGGTCAGCGATACGATCAGACCCACCACGCTCAGCATCAGCAGGGCCGCAAACCGGTTGTGATGAATCAGTACCGTGCCGAACGCCGCGATCACCAGCAAAGCGGTGGCGACCAGGCTCACCGGGTCCATAGGGGTCAGCGAAGCGGAACCGGTCCACTCGGCCAGAGGCCAGAGCCCCGCGGCGCCCACGACCAGGGCTGAACCGAAAAACAGCGCCAGATAGCGCTGGAGCGAGCCGTTCTCAAGCCGGTCGGTAACCCACTGGGCAGCCAGGACGCTGCGCTGTACCCGATGCTCGAACACCAGCTTCTCGTCCTTGCGGAACTTGCGCTCGTAAAACGCAAACAGCCCTTTGCGTTGGGTGTAGAGGAGAATGCCTCCGGCCAGGGCGATGGCGCTCATCAACAACGGCAGGTTGAATCCGTGCCAGAGCGCGATGTGGTATTCCGGCATCTCGTGCCCCAGAACCGCCGTGGCAGCCGCGTGGATAAAGGGCTCGATGGTGTAGTGAGGGAAAACACCCACCACCAGGCAGAGCACCACCAGAATTTCCACCGGTACTTTCATGTAACGGGGCGGCTCGTGGGGCGGATACTTGGGCAGATCCTGAGGCTCGCCGTTGAAAAAGACATCGTGAATAAAGCGCCATGAGTAGGCCACTGAAAACAGCGCCCCGAGAGTGGCCAGCATCGGCATGATCCACCAGAACTGACCGAGGTATTCCAGGTGCAGGCTCTCGGCAAAGAACATCTCCTTGCTCAGGAAGCCGTTCAGGAGCGGTACCCCGGCCATGGCGGCGGACGCGACCATGGCCAGTAGCGCGGTATGCGGCATGTACTTCCACAGGCCATTGATCTTGCGCATATCCCGGGTGCCGGTTTCGTGATCGATGATTCCGGCCGCCATGAACAGCGACGCCTTGAAGGTGGCGTGGTTGATGATGTGAAACACCGCCGCCGCTGCCGCAAGCTCGGTACTGAAGCCGAACAGCAGGGTAATCAGGCCCAGGTGGCTGATGGTGGAGTAGGCCAGCAGGCCTTTCAGGTCGTGTTTGAACAGGGCGGTATAGGCGGCGTACACCAGCGTGGCAAGGCCCACGAAGCTGACGATAAAGAACCACAGCTCGGTGCCCGCCAGTGCCGGGTACATCCGGGCGAGCAGAAACACCCCGGCCTTGACCATGGTGGCCGAATGCAGATAAGCCGACACCGGGGTGGGGGCGGACATGGCGTGCGGCAGCCAGAAATGGAACGGGAACTGGGCCGACTTGGTAAAGGCGCCCAGCAGCACCAGAATCAGGGTGATCGGGTAGAGCGCGTGGGCGCGGATCTGATCCCCGGCGGCGAGAATCTCGGTCAGATTAAAGCTGCCGACAATATGTCCCAGCAGCAGTGCGCCCGCGAGCAGGCAGAGGCCGCCCGCCCCGGTAATGGCCAGAGCCATCCGTGCCCCTTTGCGAGCCTCGGACTGGTGGGACCAATAACCTATCAGCAGGAAGGAGCTCAGGCTGGTCAGCTCCCAGAACACCAACATCAGAAGGATGTTGTCCGACAGCACAATGCCGAGCATCGCCAGCATGAATATCTGCAGCAGGGCGTAGAGCTTGCCCAGAGAGTCCCGTGAAGACAGGTAGTAACGGGCGTACAGCATGACCAGCAGGCCGATCCCGGTGATCAGCAAGGCGAACATCAGCCCCAGGCCGTCCAGGCGGAGGCTCAGATCCAGCCCCAACCCGGGCAGCCACGCCTGATGGAAACGAAAGGTCTCGCCGGCCAGCACAGCTGGCGTCAGGTAAAGCAACAGCCCCAGGGAGATCAAAGGCGCCAGCGCCGCCGACCAGGCGCACAGGTTGCGCCCGAAGCGCTCCGTGGCGAGGGGGACCAGCGCGCCCAGAAGCGGCAGGAATACAATCAATAGCAGTGTCATAAGGTCTCTCACACCTTGTGGGTATTATTCATCTCCGCCCGGACAAGTATAACCGGGGATACCTTGAGATTCGTTGTGGGTAAGAACAGACGGGGTTACAGCGACGCGGGTGGGTCGGTAAAGAAGGGGCGGCGTTTCAAAGTGAAGCCTTGAGGCTCATGGTGGTGCGGCATCGCGGTCATTCCCGTGTCTTAGGTCGTTGTGGACGTCGTACCAGAAACCGGCAAATGCTTTTATACACTGTTAAGGGGGCCGAGTACCAGTATTGCAGAGGCCTCTTAACCTATGTTAACCAACCGGCAGTGGGCTGCGTAGCCGCGTAGGGCGGATCGGTCCGACGTATCGGAGCGGAGCGCATCCGCCGCTCCCCACCTCACACACTATACTTCCCATGCAACTCCCCAACCTGCCGCTTCAAATCCGCCAAGCCCCCACTGTTATCCAACACATCATCCGCCCGGCGCAACCGCTCCTCCCGCGACATCTGACTGGCCATGATCCGCCGAATCTGCTCCGGGTCAGCACCGTCCCGCGCATTGGCCCGCGCCAGTTGAACCGCTTCCGGCACATCCACCACCAGAATCCGGTCGACCAGCTTGTCCTGCCCGGTCTCAAACAGCAGGGGAGACACCAGCAGTGCGTAGGGGCCTTGCGCCGCAGCAAGCCGCGAACGCAACTCGCGGTTGATCAGAGGGTGCAGCAAAGCCTCAAGCCAGGTTTTCGCGTCGGGATCGGAAAAGATGATGGTGCGCAGGGCTGGGCGGTTCAGGGTGCCTTCGGGCGTCAGAATATCCGGGCCAAAGTGCTCGGCAATGGCATTCAGCGCAGGTTGGCCGGGTTCGACCACCACCCGCGCCATATCGTCCGCATCCACGGCCTCAATGCCTTTTGCCTGGAAGGCCCGCATGACGGAAGACTTGCCGCTGCCAATGCCCCCGGTAACGCCGATAACCCGTTCCGCCATGATTCAGGGAGCCGCGAGCTGAAGGTACTGTTGGAGCAGGCTGTCGCCCCAGATAAAGGCAATCCAGCCCGCAATGGCCAGATAGGGGCCGAAGGGAATGGGGATGTTTTTGTCCCGGCCCAGAATCAGCATCATGCTGATGCCGATCACCGCGCCCACCAGGGACGACAGCAGTACCACCAGGGGCAGCATCTGCCAGCCGAGCCAGGCGCCCAGGGCGCCCAGCAGTTTGAAATCGCCGTAGCCCATGCCTTCCTTGCCGGTCAGCAGCTTGAACAGCCAGTAGATGGACCAGAGCGAGAGGTAGCCCACCACCGCGCCCCAGAGGGCGTCCTCCAATGGCACAAAGCCCCCCAGATGATTGACGATCAGCCCGAGCCAGAGCAGCGGCAGCGTGATGACATCGGGCAGCAGTTGGGTATCGATGTCGATCATGGTGAGCGCAATCAGCGACCAGGTGAGCACCAGTGCCGCCAGGCCGACGCCGGTCACGCCAAACTGGTGAATCACAAACAGGCTCAACAGGCCCGTCACCAGCTCAATGATCGGGTAGCGGGCGGAAATCCGGCCTTTACAGGCCGAGCACTTGCCCCGCAGCACCAGATAGCTGATTACGGGTACGTTCTCCCAGGGCTTGATCCCGTGCCCGCAATGGGGGCAGGTGGAATTGGGGGTGATCAGGTTGAACGTTTTCTGCGGCTCCGGTGGTGCCTGCTCCAGCAACTCACAGCACTGCGACCGCCACTCCGACTGGAGCATTTTGGGCAGGCGATAGATCACCACATTGAGGAAACTGCCAACCAGCAGACCTAAAACAGTGGCGCTGATGAGCGCCACTGAGGGGTAGAGAACGAAAACTTCGGATATGGAGGACACGTTAAATAACCGACCCCATCTGGAAGATTGGCAGGTACATGGCGATCAGCAGGCCGCCGACCAGAACGCCGAGCACGGACATGATAATGGGCTCCAGAAGTGAGGTCAGGCTGTCGACCATGTTGTCGACTTCATTTTCGTAGTAGACCGCAACTTTCTCCAGCATCTCATCCAGAGCGCCGGATTCTTCACCAATAGCGGTCATTTGAATAAGCAGAGCGGGAAACATTTTCTGCGAGCGGACTGCCGTATTTAACTGAATGCCGGTAGAAACCTCTTCGCGAATCTTGTAAATGGCATCACTATAGGGCCGACTTCCGGCGGCGCCTGCTACCGAAGTGAGAGCATCAATCAAGGGTACGCCAGCAGCGAAAGTCGTGGAAAGTGTGCGGGCGAATCTTGCCATTATTGATAAGTAAAGAATTTGACCCACTACAGGTATTTTCAGGACGTACTTGTCCACGGCGTAAGCGAATGCCTTAGAGCGTCTTCTGGCCTCTTTGAATACGAAAACCAGCGCAATTATGCCCACAAGCACATGAAACCAATAGGCAATCATAAGATCAGATAAGCCCATTACAAACTGAGTAAATGCTGGCAATTCTGCGCCAAAACTCGTGAACGTTGAAGCGAATGCAGGCACTACTTTTATCAACAGAACTGCTGTCACAATGATTGCAACAACAACAACTGCAATCGGGTAGGTCATTGCCTTTTTGATTTTTGCTTTTAACGCTTCCGTCTTTTCTTTATAAGTGGCAATCCGATCCAGCATGGTTTCAAGTGCACCGGATTGCTCGCCAGCCTCTACCAGGTTACAGAAAAGATCGTCAAAATACTTGGGATGTTTGCGAAGCGCGGCCGCAAACCCGCCGCCCGCAGCCACGTCCTCGCGAATCTCCATTACCAGCTTGCGGACATTGGGATTGTCCAGCCCATCAGCGACAATCTCGAAAGACTGCACCAGCGGCACCCCGGCTTTCATCATGGTAGCCATCTGTCGGGAAAAGACCGCGATATCGCTTGGTTTGATTTTCTTGCCACCGCCACCAAACAGGGGCTTCGGCTTTTTACGAACCTGATTGGCTCGAATGCCCTGCTTCAATAACTGGGCCTTGACCAGAGCAGGGGTGACGCCTTCCAGCTCACCTTCAATTTTATTGCCTTTTTTGTCCAGGCCTTTATAGATGTAAGTAGCCGACGTAGAGCCTTTCGCAACCGGCTTTTTGCGGGTCGTTGTGGGTGCGGCTTTCTGGGCTTGGGCGGTAGTGGCCATAAGCGTTAATCCTTGGTGACTCGGTTGGCTTCTTCAAGGCTGGTCAACCCTTGCGCCGCTTTGCGCAGGGCTGAAATCCGCAGGTTATTAAAGCCCGCCTCTTTGGCGGCTTTGGCAATTTGCAGGGAGTTGCCTCCCTCCATTATAAGGCTGGCGATGGTCGGTGTGATGCGAACCACTTCATAGACCCCGACACGACCCTTATAACCATTGGTACACTGTGCGCAGCCCACCGGATGATATAGCTCCAGTTCGCTGCGGGGAATTCCGATCTCATCGAAACCTTCTTCACTCAGTACGGCATCGGGAATATCCGTTGCGGGCTTCTTGCAGCTCTTACACAGTCGACGGGCCAGGCGCTGAGCGATAATCAGGCTCACGCTCGTGGCCACGTTAAAGGCCGGCACGCCCATATTGAGCAGGCGGGTCAGCGTTTCCGGGGCGCTGTTGGTGTGCAGAGTGGAAAGCACCAGGTGGCCTGTCTGGGCCGCCTTGATGGCGATTTCCGCCGTTTCCAGGTCCCGAATTTCCCCCACCATCACCACGTCCGGGTCCTGACGCAGGAAGGAGCGCAGAGACTCGGCAAAGGTGAGCCCCACCCGGGTATTGACCTGAACCTGGTTGATCCCCTCCAGGTTGATTTCCACCGGATCTTCCGCGGTGGAAATATTGCGTTCGCTGGTGTTTAGAATATTCAGGCCGGTATAGAGTGACACCGTTTTACCGGACCCTGTCGGCCCGGTCACCAGAATCATGCCCTGAGGCTGTGCCAGGGCATCCATGTAAAGCTGCTTTTGATAATCCTCGTAACCGAGCGCATCAATGCCCATTTTGGCGGAGCTGGGATCGAGAATCCGCAGCACGACCTTCTCCCCAAACAGGGTAGGCAGGGTATTCACCCGGAAGTCGATTGCCCGGCTCTTGGAAATCTTCATCTTGATCCGGCCATCCTGGGGCACCCGGCGCTCGGAAATGTCCATCTGGGACATTACCTTCAGGCGTGCTGCGAGGCGAGTCGCGAGGTTGATTGGCGGCTTGGCCACCTCCTGCAGAATGCCATCGGTGCGAAGCCGCACCCGATAGGCCTTTTCATAGGGCTCAAAATGAATGTCTGAGGCGCCGCCCTTGATGGCATCCAGCAAAATCTTGTTGATAAAGCGGACGATTGGGGCCTCATCTTCTTCTTTGCCTCCCTCATCCTTGGGAGCCTCGGGTTCTCCGCCCTCAGTTTCCAGGCCATCCAGGGCATCATCGTCCAACCCGCCCAGGGCATCCCCAATGGACTCCTCTTGGGCATTGACATAGCGCTCAATGGCAGCGGCCAGTTTGTCGGCCTCCACCAAAATCGGGTCAGTATTTAGACCTGTATTGAATTTGATCTCGTCCAGCGCGTGTAGATTGGTCGGGTCGGCCACTGCCAGAAACAGCCGATTGCCCCGCTTCATCAAGGGCAAGGTATGGTGCTTCTGGATCAGTTTCTGGTCCACCAGCTTGGTAGGAATAGCGGTGGTGGACAGGCTGTCGAGGTCGAATACCGGGGTGCCGAATTCATCAGCGGCCACCCGGGCGACGGTGGAAGCATCGAGAATCTGATGGGTGACCACATGCTGCACAAAAGGCACGCGATCACGTGCCGCCTGGGCCTGAGCCTGGCTCGCCAAATCGGAATCCAGCAGGCCATCGTGGACCAACCGGCGTGCCAGGCCGCTGAGGGCGGGTGCGGAGGTATTCATAAATGCCTGATTTCCAAGAGCTTTTATTCTGTTCGCTGACAATGTGCCACGGCTGCTAGAGGCCGGCCGGTGGCGTTAAAGTCAAAGCAGAATCTTAACTGTATACGATAAGTCCATGGGATATCTACAATTCTAGCGCAGGAATCGTTCTTGGTGTTTTTACACCCAATCCCCAGCCCTGAGGCAGAATGTGATGTGGTTCACAATATTGAGAATCGAGGAGTGGCTCTGTCTGACTGTTTGACCAGGGAAAGCATCGCCCGACCGGTCGGGGTGACAAAAAATGTCACTAGGGGGCGGGCAGTGTCCAGGGGTGTCGCAAAAATCATTATTTTAGAGGGTGCTGGGTTGATTGTGGTGTCGGTTATGGCTCAGGTGGTGGGTTTGGGCGGTTTGGCACAGCTTATGCAAACTTATTCCTGTCTGTAACTTTTCCACCAACGGAGATTCAAAGCATGAAACAGATGCAGAAAGGTTTTACTTTGATTGAACTGATGATCGTTGTAGCGATTATCGGTATTTTGGCTGCGGTAGCAATTCCTCAATACCAGAATTACATCACTCGCTCGCAAGTTAACCGTGTGATGTCTGAGGCTGGCCAGCTTCGTACCTCTATTGAAGACTGTATTTTGAATGGTCGGCTTACTGTGGGAGTTGCTGCTGGAGAATGCGATCACGGTGCTACTGGCTCCAACTTGATGACAGGTGGTGCTTTGGCAGACCCCGCTGCTGCGCTGCCAGCGGGAACCGGCGTGCCCGTAATCGCCTCTCCCTTGACCCCTACAAGCACCATCATTGCTAACTTTGGTAATAACGCAGCAGCCGTTTTGACAGGTGATTCTTTGACTTGGACGCGAGACGCCAGTGGTACTTGGGCTTGTACAACTACAGTGGATACTCAGTTTATCCCGAATGGTTGTACTGCTCCTTAACGGATACTGGTAGTCAGCGCTACATAAGCGCATATTTGTTAGAGAGAAATGCAAGAACCCTCGCCTAGGCGGGGGTTCTTGCATTTTAGGGTGGCTGGATAGTAGTTCTTTCGGTTTGCCAAGCTTTTGAGTGTTGATTAGATAACTGACACATGCCGGTCACAACAACCGCCTTAGTTCCCATAGGTCCATCGATATATTCTGTTCTTACTGCTTTGAGTCAACAGCAAAAATCCAGGATCAAATAAACTTATCCGGTTAAAGCTTGCCGACCTGTCGGTCGGTGCTGAAATAGGAAGTCCAATGCGCTCCCCTTTTCAGATAGCGGCTAAATTGAGTGATAGTTGGCGCGTAATATTCTTGCCGACATTGCTGTAATGGCGTTATATTTCAAATTAAACGTCAACAAGGCGTTCGACGTTTACTAATTTTAGACGCCAGACCCTTTGGTTTGTGTGATCTAACTCTCAAGGCGAAGGCGTGTCAGGTTGGCACAGGGATTTTCAGGGACACCGTAGCTGCTTTATCCAGGTTTCTCTCCTTGTAAGACTATCCTGCTGAATATCCTGACTATAACCGCGAAATGCCGATGATTGGTGTCGTTGGAGTATTTGTAGGGGCTGATTCTTGAAAATTGTCAGTGTTTTCGTGGCGAGCGTTATTTTTTTGTTTTCGGTGAATGAGGGACTATCCATGTCGATATTTTCTAAAGGAGAAGACGTTGAGGCGGTCCTCTTTTCTCCGCTTCAAGGTCAGCTTACCTATCACGGTGAGCCAGCTTCCAATGCCGATATTAGCGTTTGGATAGCGTGGAAAGACCAAAAGGGTGAGACATTTCATTATAAGTCGGATGGGGATGGCTACTTCTCTATTCCTAAACAGTCTGTGTTTATAAAAGATAGTCCGTTTTCTCAGCTTTCAGTGGGCCAAACCGTAACAGTAGATTTTGAAGGTCATAGCTTTCTGATTTGGAAGGCGGGTAAGTCCAGTCCGCACTTATTTGGTGAGTTGGGCGGCGAGCCGGTCGGTTTGACATGTGAGCTGTCTCGCGATGATATGGATGCTCATCTTGAGTATGCCTTGTTAGAAACGAAATGCGTTTGGAAGGATGTTTTGACAATTAAGGAGGAATAGATGGCTGTTGGTCCAAGCGATGCGGCGCTTCTGGCGAAGAGAATTTATGATGTCCAGAACCCAATGTTTGTTGATACGTTTCTTAAACTGCCACCGTTCAGACGAACGGGTTCAAAGCGTCTTTCTGCCCACCTTAAGGCTGAGGTCGGAGGGCGAGTTTTGCTGAATCATAAAGATGGGTTCGGCATTTGCTCGGAAGGTGGTGATCTCTACAAGAACGAAGTGTTCTTGGTGTTTAGAGGTACGACAAAAGAGAATAAAGGAGCTGATTTCCTCACCGATGCCAGAATCGGCATTACCAATAACCAGGCTGGCCTGCCCGTTCACTGCGGATTTCATCATTGCTTTGCCAGTATGCTGCCCGCCCTCAAGGCGTTTTTCGCCTCCTTGGGAGGCAATATCAAAGTGGTCCACTGTGTGGGCCATAGTCTGGGAGGCGCGGTGGCCTCTCTGGCAGCGGATTGGGTTGCCAGACACCTCAAGTATGCGACACGGCTCTATACGTTCGGGGCGCCACGGGTCGGTACGGACTGGTTTGTGAAAAGTACCACCTCCGCTGTTCAGGGGGTGAATATGCACCGGATCTATCACAAGACGGATCCGGTGGCCATGGTGCCTTTATATCCGTTTATGCACGCCCCTTATAACTTTCCGGGTCACTATATACACTCTCATGAGCCTCTGCTGTCAGGCGACGCTCACCGAATGGATCGCTATGTGACGTCTGTGAAAGGGAAGTCCTGGGATTCGATCAAGGGAAACCCCGAGCCACCTTATACGCTTGAGAGTGCCATTGAGTCCTGGCTGGAATCTAAAACGCCGGTGTACAGTTCGTCGCCAACATTCTGGCGTTGGTTCGATTCGGCGCTGATTTATGTCATCAAGAAAGTCGCCATGGCGACGTTGGTGACGTTTCAGGGGGCGTTTGTCGGGATTTTTACAGTGGCGGACAAAATGGCCTACCTGTTGGCGAAGGGCATAAAGATGGCCGAGCACGTCGGCTATTGGGTGGAGCGCCTGATGCGAAAGATCATGCAGGCTTTGGGGATGCGTGCCCCAGAGAGTAGAGAATCGCTGACAGAGGGATTGATTCGCCATGTTCTGCGACGGTTGATGGCTCAGTCAAATAAAGATGCTCGAAACGCGATTCAGAAGTCAGATAGCTGAGCCCAAGGGATGTGACTAATGGGGGAGGACTGGACCCAAGGGTCGTAAAGTGCGGAAGGCAGCGTGTAATGTGTAGACAAAGTGTGCTCACCTTTCATTAGTGTAAAAAAAGTTATGGTAGTGTGATTTTTATTGGCTCTTACGACGCCATACTGCTAAGCGCCGGAAACAGTACCCGATATTCGGTCCCCGCTGAAGTTTCTGACGCGTTGGAGCGGGCTTACCGGGATGTTGTGATTGAAAAGATAAATGGATGATGCTTAATGGAATGGATTAAGTGGGCCGGCTGGATATTCGGAGCACTGTTTCTTATCGGGTTTGTGCTTATGGCGGGCCTGTTTTTTTGTATGGCTTTTCAGGGAAAGCTTACCGAGATCGTTGTACGTCGGATGAAGGACTTTGTTCTGGAGGATGCTTGCTTTCGCCTGGCTGAAGATAAATCGCACGCTTACCCTCCGTTGCCCCGCGAATATCAGCCCGGATCCGGAGATGTTGCCGGCGCCCGTGAAGTGTTGTTGACCCCGAGTGGCACGCTGGAGGAGGGGAAGAGGGTGTACGACAGTAGCTCAAATTGCACTGTCAGGCTGCTTGAGCCAACAGATGATGTCCAGGGAAAGGTGTTCCATCGCAACGATGTGTTTGCGCTTGAAGGTGCTCGTATTGGTCGGACGCTGCACAGCTTTTCTGAGCCTCGCTTGAGTTATACGGGGTATGTGGGTGGCGTAAGCCGTCATTGGTTTGTTTTAGAGGGTAACCCTGAAAACACGATGGGCGTGCGCTCAAAGCTTTGGCAGGTGTCACACGCCGATTATTCTCGAGTGCTGTTATCTGAATCACCCTATTACAGCTTTTCTCGGCCGCCGCGCACGTTTCGGCCGGATGGTTTTAATGGCGTGGTGTTGGTGTATTACGTGGGTAGCGTTGATTATGGTTTCGGCGGTGACTGTAGTCGGCCCAAGTATAGTGTTATCCGGCTTTATTCTGACCGCTATCCTGAAGGGCATGACGTGGCGCGACTGTCGTTTCGAGCCGGTACCATCGTCGACGTTCGATATGAACAGGAGGCGTTGGTGCTCTACGGCGATCCTACACGGCCAGGAGAGTCACCGAGTCGTCGGCCGCGGGTTTGGCACTTGCAGGCAATTTGAGGGGATCGGCATGTGGTTTGTTTTTGGAAATAACCTCTGCCTCCGATAAGGCCCGGAAAGCATCATAGGCAAATGCGGGAACGTGACGCCCTTTGGTTTTCAGGAGTTGTTTGGTCTTGCTTATAGACATCGTTCCAGTAGTGTTCTTCCAGATCGCGCCAGGTTCGGCTTAAAAAATGAAACCAGGGAAGCCGGGTGATCAGGGGGCGCCCTTCCTCGGCAACCGCTCCTCTCATGGCCAACCCCGCCGTCGGTAGCTCCACCAGATCAATGGCTTCTGGCGGGACGGACAGCCAGTTGGCGAGATCCAGTCGCAATGTTTCCGTTTGGGTGAGCGTGCTCCAGGTATCGTTCGGCGCTTTGGGCCACTGGATGGCAAAATCCCAGTCGCTGTTGGGATGCGCGTCTCCTCTGGCCCGGCTGCCGATAAGCGCACAAATTTCAAGCTCCGGGAAACGGTTGGCTAGGTGGGCGCTCAAGCGATCAAGGTCATTGTTTGTCATAGCCGTTGCGGGTCTGGTTCATGAGGTTATGGCTTGATTCTACGGGGCGGAGTGGCGGGCGGCAAGTTGGGTGGGGCGTTATTAACGCGGCTTGCGTTCGTCTTGGTTGGGGTTTCGTTGTCACAGTGGGCGGGCAGCGTTTCGTGTAGTTACGGCGGGTGCGCTTTGCTTACCCGCCCTACGCGGACTCTTTGGGGAGCTGAGTTTTAGATTGGGCGGATGATGCGGGCGGGGTTGCCGGCGGCGAAGTGGTCGGCGGGGATGTCTTTGGTGACTACGCTGCCGGCGCCGATGACGGAGCGGTCGCCGATGGTGACGCCGGGGCAGATGATGGCGCCGCCGCCGATCCAGACGTCTTCACCGATGGTGATCGGTTTGCCGGCCTCCAGGCCCGAGGCGCGCTCTTGGGCGTTCATGGGATGGGTGGCGGTGTAAACTTGGGCGGCGGGGCCGAACAGGGTGCGGGCGCCGATGTGGACTTCCGTCACGTCGAGTACGACGCAGTTGAAGTTGAAGAACACCTTTTCGCCCAGGTGGATGTTGTCGCCGTAATCGCAATAGAAGGGCGGTTGCATCCAGACAGTGTCGCCGCCGTCGGGAATCAGTTCGCGCAGTAGCTGGCGACGCTTTCTCACTTCGTTATCCCGGCTGGCATTGAGGCTTTCGAACAGCAGGCGCGCCCGGCGACGGGCGGCGCAGAGTTCGGCATCCATGGGGTCGTACAGCGCCCCCGACAACATTTTCTCCCGCTCGGTTTTGTGGTTGCTCACAGCATCAGGCACCGCGGGCGATAAAGAAAGGGTTCAGGACCGACTCTTCCTGATTGTAGCGCAGCGGCTCGCCGCTTTCGGCGACGTTCAACTGCCCTCCAGCGCCCAGCAATACCGCGTGGGCGGCGCCGGTGTCCCACTCGCTGGTGGGGCCCAGGCGGGGGTAGAGGTCGGCTTCGCCTTCGGCGATCAGGCAGATTTTCAGGGAGCTGCCCATGCTTTTGATTTCCGGGGCGTCGAAGTCGTCCAGAAAGGCCTTGAAGGCGTCGCTCTGGTGCGAGCGGCTGCCCACGATGCGCCAGCCGGCGTTGCTTTCGGGTGCTTTACTGACGGTGATTGGGGTGTTCTGTCCGTTCACGGATTTCCAGGCGCCTTGAGTCGCGGTGCCACCGTGATAGGTGCAGCCCAGCGCCGGTGCGTCCACCACGCCCCAAGTGGGTTCGCCGTGCTCGATCAGGGCGATGTTAACGGTGAATTCGCCGTTTTTCTTCACGAACTCCTTGGTGCCGTCCAGGGGGTCCACCAGCCAATAGCGGTCCCAGGTTTTGCGCTCATCCCAGGGGGCGTTTTCACTCTCCTCGGAAAGGATGGGCAGGTCCGGTGTCAGGCGCTGCAGGGCGTCGACGATGACGCGGTGGGCCGCCAGGTCCGCTTCGGTGAGGGGGCTGTCATCGTTCTTTTGATAGACCTCGAAGTCTTTCTGGTAGACGGCCATGATGGCGTCGCCGGCGGCTTGGGCGGCTTGGATGATGTCGGAATAAGGGATGGTTGGCATCGTTAGGTAAAGCTCCTTGAGGGGGTGGGTGCCGAACGTGTTGGAGGGAGTATACCGAA
>NZ_AWEP01000003.1:0-236722 GCF_000463525.1 Marinimicrobium sp. LS-A18 | reverse complement strand
GATAAGCCGAAGGCGCATCCGCCGTAACCCCAACCCAACAAGAAACCAAAGATCGCGTAGGGCGGATCGGTCCGACACATCGGAGGGCAAAGCCCGCATCCGCCGTAATCGGCCCGACATTGTGGGTGATGTTTGCTAGAATGGCGGATTGATCTGGTTGGGCACTGTGACCTCTTTTATGAATGAATATCAGCGACAGGCTTATCTGGACGCCCTGGGCATGGAGCAGTATGTTCCGCGCTGGCTGATGCCTCATGCGCCAATGCCCACCGCCTGCGAGCTCCCTGTGGTTGAGCCGCCGTCGGCGGCGCCTGCGGTGGCTCGGGAGCCTGCAGCTGAGCGGGTGCCCGCTGAGACACCGCGTCCGGTGGCGGATTTCCTGAACGATATGCGCGAACCGGCCAAGCCGACGCGGCGGGAAGCGCCGCCGGAGCCGGAGAAGGTGGCCGCGGCGGAGCCGCCCGCCGAGCGCATCGAGCCCTTTACCCTCAGTATCTGGCGCTCTCCCCTGCCAATCCTGGTAGTCGATGCCCGCCAGCCCCGTGCGGCCATGCCCACGGACCGGTTGCTGCGCAACCTGTTGCAGGCGTTGGCACCCCACGATTCGCAGCGGGTCAGCGAAGAGGTGTTGCCCTGGCCGCTGGTCAACCACAAAGCGGTGCGTCTGACCGCCGATGATGCCCGAGCGGAGCTGAGTACCTGGTTGGAAACTGAACTGACCAACCGGCCGGTGCGCCATCTGTTGCTGATGGGGGAGTCGGCTGCGCGCTTCCTGTTGCCGGAAGACAAGCCATACGATGAGGTTCTCTGGCAGTCGCTGTCCCTGCCACCGTTCGATATGCCCACGCTGGTCGCGCCCAGTCTGCTGGAAATACTGCGTAACCCGGACCTGAAGCGGCCGCTTTGGGCGGCAGTGCAGCCCTGGTTGCCAATGGACGTGCCCGCGAGCTGACTCCTTTGACCTCCATGACCCTGACTCCCCACCCCTCGCCCTCCACGGTAACCACTGCCACCGGCCTCAAGCTGATTTTTCGACCTTTGGCGTCCGCCGATATCGAGGTCGTCATGGCGCTGGAGAAGCAGGTTCAGAGCCACCCCTGGCGACGGTCCAGTTATGACGACTGCCTGACCGGTCGTCATCACTGCTGGCTCGCTGAGCATCAGGGGCAGCTGGTGGGATTTGTGGTGGTGACCTGGGCCGCGGGCGATGCCGAGCTGCTCAATATTGCGGTCGCGCCGAATCGACAGCGCCAGGGCGTGGGGCAGGCGCTGTTGGATCTGATGCTGGCGCAGGTCAAGCCCTTTGCCAGTATGGTGTTTCTTGAGGTACGGGTGTCCAATCACTCCGCAATCGCGTTTTATGAGCGGGAGCAGTTTTTCGAGTTGGGGCAACGGCCGAATTATTATCCTACCGCCCGGGGACGGGAGGATGCGTTGATTTTGGCAAGGCAGCTGTAGGGTGGCATAAGGCCGCAGGCCGTCATCCACCACCAACCCGGTGGCGTCAGAGTGTTAACGGTGGATGACGGCCGTTGGCCTTATGCCACCCTACCTGCCCCCGAAGTGCGGGGGTCTGGGGTATACTGTCCCGCTTTGAATCCGCCTGCCGCCGTGGGGTTTATGTCACGACCGCTTACTGCAACGCTCACCGAAGGTCCCGTGGCCGGCCAGCTGCGGACCCTGGCCATTCCCATGGTCTGGGGGTTGCTGGCCACCATGTCATTCAATGTGGTGGATACCTTCTACGTGGCGCAGTTGGGCAACCAGCCACTGGCGGCGATGAGCTTTACCTTCCCGATCGTGATGATTATTACCAGCCTGGGCATTGGTCTGGGAGCGGGCTCCTCGTCGGCCATCTCCCGCGCCATCGGTGAAGGGGATGCCAGTTACGCCCGCCGCCTGGCCACCGATGCGATTAGCCTGACCTTTCTGGTATCGGCCAGCATGTGCCTGCTCGGCTGGCTGTTGATGGACCCGCTGTTCAGCCTTCTGGGCGCCACGCCCGACCTGTTGCCCCTGATTCGTGACTATATGTCGATCTGGTTTATCAGCGCGCCCTTTCTGATGGTGCCCATGGTCTGCCTATCGGCCCTGCGCGCTCTGGGGATGAGCCATATCCAGGGATACCTGATGAGCGCGGCGGCGCTGTTCAATGCTGCGCTGGACCCGCTGCTGATTTTTGGGCTGTGGGGCTTTCCGGCCCTGGAGCTTCAGGGCGCGGCGCTGGCCACCTTGATTACCCGCCTGCTGACCTTTCTGGTGGCCTTTTATATTCTCGCCGTGCGGGTTCGGCTGCTGACCTATCCCTGGGTGGCCTGGCAGGCGCTTATGCGATCCTGGAAAACCATTGTGCATGTCGGTGTTCCCGCCATGGCCACCAATGTGATTGTCCCGTTGGCGAGTGCGGTGGTGACGGTCATGGTCGCTCGCTACGGGACCGATGCGGTGGCCGGGCTGGGAGTGGCCATGCGGATCGAGCCGCTGATGCTGATCGTGTTTTATGCGCTGTCCGGCGTTATCGGCCCGTTTTTCGGGCAAAACTTCGGGGCCGGGCAACACCATCGGTTGAATGAAGCGGTGAAGGTACTGTCGCTCTTCTGCCTGGGCTTTGGTCTGCTGCTCGCGGTCTTTCTGTGGCTTTTTGGCGGGTTGCTGGCGAGCCTGTTCAGTGAGCATGAAGAAGTGTTGCGGGTGGCGGCTTTCTATCTGGCCGTGGTGCCTTTCAGTTACGGCGCTTACGGCATAGTGATGTCGGTCAATGCCGCCTTTAACGGCCTGGGGCGTCCGATGCCGGCAATGGCGCTGTCCGCTGGTCGGGTAGCCTACGTGTTTTTGCCTCTGGCGTTGCTGGGCCAATGGATCTGGGGGTTGGAAGGCATCTTTATGGCCACGGCGCTGGCCAACTGCCTGGTCGGCCTCTGGGCCTGGGAGTGGCTGCGCCGTTACGTCCAGCAGGTTCGGGCCGGTGAGCGCGCAATGACGCCGGTGGAGGCGGGCCATGACCCCCACTGAGCGCAGCCCGGAGCAGTACCTTCAGTGGGTGCGCTGGCTGCTGATTGCCGTGCTGCTGGTGCCCATGGGTCAAGACGTCCTGTCCGAGACTGCGCTGACGGTGGATGGCTGGCTGGGCCTGTGGTGTTTTGCCCTGGCGGTGCAGCTTGTCGCTTACTCGCCGTGGCCGCGTGCTGAACATCGGCGGCTCAGTCTCCATCTGTTATGCGATATTGCGCTCTGGAATGGGGTGGTCTGGCTCACGGGCGGTGCTACCAACCCCTTCGCCGCGTTGCTGTTGATTCCTCTGGTGTTGGCCTTCCTTTTGTTGCCCTGGCCGTGGGCGGCTCTGCTGTTGATCGCGAGTATTGCGGGGCAGCTGGTACAACTGATGGCGGTGTCCGATACTCACCTGGGGCACGGCGGCATGGGCGGACATTTTCAGGCCATGGTGGCGGGTTTTGTGATCGCGGCCCTGTTGCTGGCATTGACTTTACTCTATCTTCGCCGGCAACTGCATCAGCGGGATCTGGATCTGCAGCGGCTGCGGGAAACCCAGTTGCGCGATGAGCAACTCCTGGCGGTGGGAACCGCCGCCGCCCAGTTGACCCACGAAATGGCCACACCGGTACAGTCGGTCGGTTTGTTGTTGGATGAAGTGGAGCTCGCTCTGGCGCCCGCCGACCGTCAAGTGACGGAGACCGAGCGCCAACTGATCCGCCAGCAGCTGGCGCGTATTCAGGGGTTGTTGGCTGATTGGCGACTGATTGCCGAGGATGTCCGCGCGCGGCGCATGCAAGCGCTGCCTCTGGACCAGTTGATTCAGTCGGTCCGTCAGCTGCTGAGCATTACCCGTCCCGGTGAGCCGGTGGACTGGGGCGAGATGGAAGGGCTGGCCGGTTATTGTGTGCGGGCCGATCGCACGCTGATGCCGGCCATCCTGAGCCTGCTCAACAATGCCCTGGATGCGGGCGGTTCGGTGCGGGTGAGTGGTTACTGCTCTGAGGGACTGTGGCGGCTCGACATTGATAACACCGGTCGGCCTCTGACACCGGAGCAGCGGGCGCGTCTGGGGGCCGAATGTCTGCCCAGCGATGAGGGGTTTGGCGTGGGCGCACTGGTGAGCTATGCCACTCTGGAGCGGTTTGGCGGGCAGGTGTACTGGTCCGGCGACGACCATAGCACTCGGACCCGGTTGGAATTGCCCATTCAGGAGTGTTCTGACGGTGACTAGGTTGTTACTGATCGACGATGATGCGCTGTTTCGCGACCTGATGACTCGCCGCCTGGGGCGCGAGGGCTTTGAGGTCAGCGCCTGCGCCGATGCGGAGGACGCGCTCGCCTGTGATCCCGAGCCCCTGGATGCGATTCTGCTCGATCTGATGTTGGGCGAGCGGTCCGGGCTGGACCTGATTGCGGAACTCAAACAGCGTTTTCAGCCCCGTGAATTGGTGGTGCTCACCGGTTACGCCAGCATCGCCACCACTGTGGAAGCGATGAAGCGCGGTGCCACCAACTACCTGGCCAAGCCGGTGGACCTGGCCCAGCTCCTCAAGGTGCTGAGAGGCACCGACGTGGCACAAACCGAGCCGCTTTCAGGCCGTCACGTCACCCCCGCCGAGCTGGAATGGGAGCATCTGCAGCGGGTACTGCTGGAGCACGATGGCAATATTTCCTCCACCGCCCGGGCCCTGGGCATGCACCGGCGCACTCTGCAGCGCAAGCTGAAAAAGCACTCGCCTTTCTAGCCGGGCATCGGTCGGCCGCGATACACGGCTGCCAGGCGTCCGGAATTCCGGTATGATGCGCGTTTTTTGCGCAACTCCGAGGTCGATTGACTATGTCATCTGGCAGCTTTGCCGAGAAAATCCAGCGCCGGCGTACTTTTGCCATCATTTCCCACCCGGACGCCGGTAAAACCACCATCACTGAAAAGCTGTTGCTGTTCGGAAGTGCGATTCAGCAGGCCGGCTCCGTGAAAGGTAAGCGAGGGCCCCATGCCAAGTCGGACTGGATGACCATGGAGCAGGAGCGTGGCATCTCGGTGACGTCCTCGGTGATGCAGTTCCCCTACAAGGAACGCATCGTCAACCTGCTCGATACCCCCGGGCACGAAGACTTCTCGGAAGACACCTACCGCACCCTCACCGCCGTGGATTCGGTGCTGATGGTGTTGGACGGGGCCAAGGGTGTGGAAGACCGTACCATCAAACTGATGGATGTCTGCCGGTTGCGCGATACCCCGATTCTGTCTTTCGTGAACAAGCTGGACCGGGAAGCCCGGGACCCGGTAGACCTGCTGGATGAAATCGAATCGGTCCTGAACATCACCGCCGCTCCGGTCAACTGGCCGCTGGGCATGGGGGTTGATTTCAAAGGCGTTTACAACCTGTACACGGACACCATTCACGTGTACGAGAAAGGTCAGGGACACACCATTCCCGCTGACACACAAATTCAGGGGCTGGACAGTGCAGAAGCCAGTGCGTTGCTGGGTGATGACGCTGAAGATATTCGCGAGCAGATCGAGTTTGTGCGCGGCGCGACCTCGCCCTTTGATGTCGAAGAATACCTGGCGGGACGTATGACGCCGGTGTTTTTCGGTACGGCCCTGGGCAACTTTGGTGTTCGCGAAATGCTGGATCACTTTGTGGACTGGGCGCCCAAGCCCATGCCTCGCATGACCCATGATCGGGAAGTACAGCCCAACGAAGAAAAACTGTCAGGCTTTGTGTTCAAGATTCAGGCGAACATGGACCCGAAACACCGGGACCGTATTGCGTTTATGCGCATCTGCTCGGGCACCTACCGCCAGGGCATGAAGATGCGTCATGTGCGCCTGGGTAAGGATGTGAAGATTGCCGATGCGGTGACCTTCATGGCCGGCGACCGCAGTGCGGTGGATGAGGCCATTGCTGGCGATATCATCGGGCTTCACAACCACGGTACGATTCAGATTGGCGATACCTTCACGGAGGGTGAACCGCTGAAGTTTACCGGCATCCCGCACTTTGCCCCGGAACTGTTCCGCCGCATCCGCCTGAAAGATCCGCTCAAAACCAAACAGCTGCAGAAGGGGTTGCAACAGTTGGCGGAAGAGGGGTCTACCCAGGTATTTTTCCCGCTCAATAACAACGATATTGTGGTCGGCGCGGTTGGGGTGCTGCAGTTCGAGGTGGTGGCCTACCGGTTGAAAGACGAATACAAGGTTGAGGCCATCTACGAGCCGGTCAATGTGGCGACCGCGCGCTGGGCGGAGTGTGAGGATCCGAAAAAGCTCGAAGAGTTCAAGCGCAAGTGTGCGGATAATCTCGCCCTGGATGGGGGTGGCTACCTCACCTATCTGGCGCCAACCCGGGTCAATCTGTCCCTGACCGAGGAGCGCTACCCGGAGGTGAATCTGCGGGCGACACGGGAGCACTGATCAACGGATCATGTTCTGATTACGAAAACGGCGCCTTAAGGCGCCGTTTTCGTATCGTTACAACGGTTTCGGCGCTGTTATTCCGGGACCACGAAGGTAAAGGGTACCGAGAACTCGTACACGTCTCCGCGAATGACCTCGGGCACGTCCGGGAAGGGTGCTGCTTCCCGGATGGCCCGCTCGGCCTCCCGGTTGAGCAGGGAGTGTTCCGACTCTTCCAGCATATTCATGCTCTGGATGGCGCCCGCGCGATCGATTACCACTGCCACGCGAATCTCCCCTTCCTGCCCGCGCTGAAGGGCGCGTCGAGGGTAGCTGGTGTTTTGCAGGATGCTGCGCATCAGGTTGGAGAAGTACAGCTGTTGCGCCCGCAGAGACTCGGCGGTCAGTAGCGGCTCGTCATCCTCTTCCTCTTCTTCGGCAACTACCGCCGGTTCGGGTTCAGGCTCGGGCTCCGGTTCTGGCTGAGGCTCGGGTTCTGGCGCTGGTTCGGGCTCCGGCTCTGGCTCCAGGGACGCCTTCGGCATGTCCAGAGCGGTCACCAGCGGGGCGGTCGCGGCTGCAGGTGGCGCGCTGGATTCCGGCTCGGGCGACGGCTCGGGTTCCGGTTCCGGCTGATTCCACTGGGCCACGGTTTCGATCCGCGCGGCTGAGGGCTCGATGGCTTCAAAGCGCGAACGCAGGTCATCGGGGATCTCGTTCGGAGAGAGCAGGTTGTCCCGGAAGGTCGATGACAGAGGGACATTGCCCACCCAGGCACGGGCCAAGATGTTGAAGAAGGGCTCATCCTCAATTACCCCGAGCTCGACGCCATTCAACCCCACCGTAACGCCGGTGCCGGGGTTGAGCTCGATGGCGACCACATCGTTCCGACGCAGACGTCCCCGGAACAGGTTGGAGAAGGCCACCATGTTGTCGGCCTGCGCGGTGAGGGCGCTGCCGCTGTTGTTGATGGAGACCCCTTCAATCCACATTCGGCTGAAGCGCCGGGACGGGATGCCATCGTCGGCCGTAATGCGCAGCTCCATGCGCTTGGCGCCGGGGCTGTTGAGCGCCATGTCGGCGCTATCAGTTCTGGACTCAAGATAGAGTGCACCAATGAACATTTCATTGCCCAGTTCCTGATGAGACGCCAGGCCGTTCAGGCTTGACGCCGCCATTGCCGAGGGGGCGAGGTACAAGGCAAACGAGAGCAAGACAGAAATAACTGAGGCTTTGAACATAAGCGAATCCCAATTCACATCATTATTATGTGCGTCCCGTAATTCCGCACTTCGTCGGGCATCAGCCGGCTATCATACAATAAAATGTTGATTTGATGGGCAGTGTGGGTCGGACGAATTTGGGCAAAAATGGGGCAGGTCTATTCCTTTGCGTCATAACCGTGCAGATTTCTCAACACGGAGCAGAGCCGGTTGTCAGACGTCAATGGACAAGGCTATGATGCGGAGCAACCCCTGTGGGCGGTGGAGCCGGCCCCGGGGAATAATAAACAATATACTGACCGCTCCGGGGCAGAGAACTTGGCAACTATGGAAATAAAACCCCTCAACAAATTTCCCCGAGATACCGTTGAACGTTGGTTGCTCACCATTCCTTTTTACAAAACCGTCAAACAGCAGGACAACTGGCAGTTCGAAATTCTGCTGGATCGGGCCCATATCGCCTACTACGAACCCGGTGAACAGGTACTGCAGCGCGGTGAGCGGGACCAGTGGCTGTATTTTCTGCTGAGAGGGCAGCTGGACGTATACCCCAATGAGCAGGTGGAAGGTCCCTCCATCAATCAGATTACCCCGGGCGAAGTGTTCGGTGATCTGGCCATGTTGATTGGCCATGAACGCACGGCGACCCTCATTGCTTCACCGGGGTGCCGGCAAGTGGTTGTACTGGCCTCGGACTTCAGCGAATTTGCCAACCTGGAGTCCAACCGGCCGATCACCCAGGCCACCAAACTCGCCTACTATCGGAATACCGTGCACAGCCTTCGCTGGAAGCTCGAGGTGTACCGTGCCCAGAATCCGCAGCACAGCTTTGCCAACCGTCACCGGCAGATCCGGTTGTACACCGGTCCCAAGGACACCCGCGAGGAGCTCTCGGCCCTGCACGCCCAGGCGCAATCGCTGGCGCGCCTGTTGCTGGAGTGGAATGGTGAATTTGGAGCGGCGCGTCGTTAGTTGGCCGGTAAATTTGCTATCATGAGGTTTATTCCGCGCCCGGCGGCCAATGGCCGGGTCCGATTGTATTCTGTTCAGGGCCACTATGACCTTTGACGATTTGAAACTTCGGCCGGGCTACCCGCTTCAAGTCCAGGTCGAAACCAGTACCGGGATGTCCGAACGCTACCCGTGCCGCTTTGTGGGTGCCATGCCAGGGCGGGCGCTATTGCTGTCAGTGCCTCGGGTTAATGGTCGCTTTCTGCGCTTGCGTCCTGGGCAGAAGGTTGTGGCCCGGATGATGGTGGCAAATGGGGTCGGAGTTTTCACCTGCTCGGTGGAGAGCCAGGCCACGGAGCCCTACCCACTGTTACACCTCGACTACCCCGAAGAAGTCGGCTTTAAAGGCATTCGGCAGTCCACCCGTGTGGAAATAGACTTGCCGGTCGTGGTGCTCAACCAGAGCAGCCTTGAGGCCTCCGAAGTGGAAGCCCGTGTGGTTGATATCAGCCTGTCGGGTGCGCGCCTGGAGTTGGATCGTATTCTGGGCGATATCGGAGACAAAGTATCCATTACCGCCCAGGTTGAAGTGGCCGGGCTCTATCGTGATCTGCGCCTCGAGGCGGTCATCCGCTCCCGGGTTGAGCGCAGTACCCAGGAGCTCAAGCAGAACACCCCGGTAGTGTACGGGCTGGAATTCATTGAGGCGGATGAAGATCGCCGCTTGCTGTTGGCCGCCTATGTGTATGCAAAAATTGCCCAGGATCAATTACCCACACCTTAGCGCCGGTCTGGCGTTGTGCCTGTGTCTGAGCGCGGCCACTCCGGTCCAGTCGGTTGAGCTGGAGCAGCTGTGGCTGCCCAAATCCTATCTACGACACCTGCCCCGATTGTATGACGCTGCGCGCCTGGTGGAGGAATCCCCGGGTTGTGAAGAGCTGCTGGAGGGCACCAGTCATCTCGGGCGGAGCACACTCGAGCGTCCCGTCTTCACCCTCAAGTGCCGCAATCCATCGGGCCAGACTTTCAGCCTGATGGTCGACGGTCCCAGCCTGATGAAAGTGGATGACACCCGTCCCGGTGGCCTGGTGTCCTTTGAGCAACTGCGGGAAGAGTATGAGCTGGCGCAGCAGCGTGAGCGGGAGCGACAAGAGAAAGCCCGAGAGCTCGCCGCCCTGGAAGCGCAAAAGCAACAGACCGAGCAGGAGCGCCAGCAGTGGTTGCAGTGGTGGGAGGATGAGTTTGCCCGGCGGGAGACGCTCTGGAAGGAATGTGTCGCGGCACTGGAGCAGCGAGTGGGTGGAATGCAGGCACTGGAATGGCTGACTACCGAGCGCCCTGAGCCCGAGTTGGGGCAGGAGCCAAACCTGGAAAGCCATCCGCCGCTCACCTATGTGATCGACTTCAATGCAGAGAGCTATTATGGCGAGGCGTTGTTTTATCGGGCGTCTTGTCGCCAGGACGACCAAGGGGAACTGGAGCTGGATATCAAGGCGCGAAGGGACTAGATAAAAATGGTCAGACACAAAAAAGGGTCCCTGAGGACCCTTTTTTGTGGAACCGCCACTAGCGTTTAGGCGCTGGGGGTTGCCTTGGCGGGACGGCCGCGGCGGGCGCCGGCCTTTTTCGCCGCTGCTTTTTTAGCGGTGGTTTTTTTGGCCGCGGTTTTGCGGGTGCCGGTTTTCTTGGTGGCGGCCTTCTTGGCAGTGCTCTTACGCGCAGCGGTTTTCTTGGTCGCTGGCTTTTTGGTCGCCGCTTTTTTCTTGGCGGTGGTCTTTTTGGTGGCTGCCTTGGCTTTGGCGGCGGCCTTTTTGGCTTTTGCCTTGGCCTTGGCGGCGGCTTTCTTGGCCGCTACTTTCTGCCGTGCTGCCAGTTTCTTGGCGGCGGCGCGGGCGCGGGCGGCTTCTTTTTTGGCTTTCGCTTTGGCTTTGGCGGCCGCTTTCTTGGCGGCGGCTTTGGCGCGAGCGGCTTCTTTACGAGCGGCGGCCTGCTGAACCTTGGCCATGGCGGCTTCGGCTTTGGCTACGGCTTTGTCGTGCTCATTGGCCAGTTTGTTGGCGGCCTTGATTTCGGCCAGGGTCTGCTTGGCGGCTGCCAGATCAGCTTTGACCGTGTCGTGAGCGGCCTTCGCCGTGTTCACTGCGGCCTTGGCGGCTTCTGCCTGCTTGGCCGCGGCGGGGGTTTTCTTCTTGCGCGCGGTGGCCAGCTTGGCGCGGGCTGACTTGACTTTGGTCGCCGCTTTGGTGGCTTCCTTGGTCAGTGCTGTTACGGTTTTCTGGGCATCGGTTTCCTGTTGAGTGCGGGCTTTGCTCAGTTGCGCTTTGACCTGAGCGAGCTCTTTTTCCAGTTGCGCAACAGCGTCAACGGACGATTTTTTGCGTGCAGCCATGGTTTGCTTCCCTTATTGTTTTGGAAGAAAAATGAAGGATGAATAAAAAGCAAAATACAAACAGGTGATAAGTTAAAACTTTGTGGTGAAAATTCAAGTTTTTTATTGCGAAATCAGGAAAATAAACCGCTTTTTCGTAAAAAAAACCCGTTTTCGGGTTTTTCGAACAGTCGATTGAAATGTTTACCGGTTGGTTTTGAGTTTGGCGGAAGGCTCACCCCTGATTCGTCATTGGACTGCGGGCGTTATCCTTGAGTGCGTTTTCTGTATATAATCACAGGTATGATTCAAGGTCGGGACACGCTTTGTGCGTAAAATTATTCACTGTGATGCGGACTGCTTTTTTGCCGCAATCGAGATGCGGGACGATCCGAGTCTCCGTCATCGTCCGATTGCGGTGGGGGGCAGCTCGGATCGGCGTGGCGTCATCTCCACCTGTAATTATGAGGCGCGGCGTTACGGCGTTCGCTCGGCAATGGCGTCGGCTTACGCCAAGCGTTTGTGTCCGGACTTGCTGATTGTGCCGCACCGGATGGATGCTTATCGGGAAGCGTCCCTGCAAATGCGTCATGTGTTCTACGATTTTTCCGAACGAGTGGAACCTTTGTCGCTGGATGAGGCCTATCTGGATGTGACCGACAGTGAACACTGTCAGGGGAGCGCCACCCGGATCGCCGAGGCGATTCGCGAGCGGGTTCGCGACGCGCTGGGTATTACCATTTCGGCCGGCGTTGCGCCCAATAAATTTCTGGCCAAGGTGGCCAGTGATTGGCGCAAACCCGACGGTTTGTACGTGGTGCCTCCGAAGCAGGTGGCGGAGTTCGTTCGTGCGTTGCCCGTTGAGCGCGTGCCGGGTGTCGGCCGGGCCACGGCTCAGAAGCTGGCGCAGATGGGTGTGACCACCTGTGGTGACCTGCAGGCTTTTGATGTGTTTGAGCTCAGTGAGCGCTTCGGGGCCTTCGGTGTGCGTCTGCACCACCTGTGCCACGGGCGTGACGAGCGGGCGGTGACGGTCAGCCGGCGTCGCAAGTCCCTCAGTGTGGAGCACACCTTTGCCCAGGACCTGCCCGACCTCGAGCATTGCCTCGGGCAGTTGCCAGGGCTGCTGCAGTCTCTGGCCCTTCGGTTGCGCCGGGTTGATGGCGATTATCGGGTGGTCAAGCGGTTCGTGAAGCTGAAGTTTGAGGATTTCACCTCCACAACCCTTGAGCGGGCCGGGACCGATGTCAATCAGGCCGCTTACCGGGCGTTGTGTGAGGAAGCGTTTGTGCGCGGCGATCGGCCGGTCAGGCTGCTCGGCGTTGGGGTGCGGTTTGTGGATTTACGGGAAGATCAGGCTTTTTACCAGCTCGATTTATTCTCTTAGCCGCATTTTTATGGCAGTTTCACCTTTGTCAGGGTGTAAAAAGGACCATTAGCGGGCGTTGGGATGGCGACAACGGCAAGAAAGCGATGGTCATGCAGCGGTAAAAGCTGTTAGTATTCGGGTCTGTTTCTGGGGGGCTCAAGGGCGCCCAGTGATTTCAGACACCCAGTGATTTCAGATAAGAACGGGAGTAAGTGCGGTGAGAAGAAAGAAGAGCCGTAGCGGTGATGATAGTAACGATATCGATTTGACGCCCATGCTGGACGTGGTTTTCATCATGTTGATCTTCTTTATTGTGACGGCTTCGTTCGTCAAGGAGATCGGCCTGGACACCAACGTCCCCGAAGAGAATGACCAGCCGCCACCGGAAAATGCGGATCCCAACATCGTGGTCGATATCCGTCAGGATAACCAGGTGTGGATGGAAAACCGTCGTGTGGATACGCGGGCGATTCGTTCCAACATTGAGCGGATGCGCGCGGAACTGCCGGAAGCCACGGTGATCATTCGTACGCACGAACGTGCTGATGCTTCCGTTTATGTCTCGGTAGCAGATGCCGCTCGGGCGGCCAATGCACCTAGTGTTGTTCTTGTGCCCATGCCGGAAGAAATGCGCGCCCGTTAAGGCCGCTTTTTTGACGGACATAAAAAAACCACCGAGCGATCGGTGGTTTTTTTATGTCCGTCTATTGGGTTGGCTTGAGCGTGTCCGGCCAAAAAGATCTGGCGGATCAGGCGCCCTCAGTGGACGCCTTCTCTCAGTCTTTGACTGTTTGCGTTTAGCTGGCGAGCTGCTTGCGCACCGAGGCCAGCTTGACGCAGATCACAAACACCTTCATCGCCCCTTTCACTTCCTCGACACTGGGCACGGAGGGCGCAATACGGATGTTGCGGTCCTCGGGGTCCTGACCGTAGGGGAAGGTGGCGCCCGCGGGTGTCAGCTTGACCCCGGCTTCGGCCGCCAGGCGAACGGTGTCCTGGGCGCAGCCCGGACGAGTGTCAAACGACACAAAATACCCACCCTGGGGCTCTTGCCAGTTGCCCAGATCGCTGTCCGCGAAGGCCTCATTCAGCGCATCCAGTACCGCCGCAAAGCGGGGCTTGAGCAGTTCGGCGTGACCCTGCATGTGCTTCATCAGAGCGTCCCGGTTGGGCAGGAAGCGGCTGTGACGAATCTGGTTGACCTTGTCCGGGCCGATGGTGCAGGTTCCCAGAAACTGCTTGAACCCTTTCAGGTTGGCGGTGCTGGCATTGACGAACGCGACCCCGGCACCGGCATGGGTGATCTTTGAGGTCGACGCAAACTGAATGACCGAGTCCTCGGTGCCGTGTTGGGCGCAGGCTTTCATTACACAGGTCAGTTCCGGCGGGTTGTCCACCAGATCGTGAACGGCGTAGGCGTTGTCCCAGAATACCCGGAAATTCGGGCCGGCGATTTTGCCCAGAGCGGCGATGCGTTCAACGGTTTCATCGCTGTACACCACACCGGTCGGATTGGAGTATTTGGGCACACACCATATGCCCTTGATGCGCGGATCGTCTTTGACCAGGGCCTCTACTTTGTCCATATCCGGACCAGTGTCGGTCATGGGCACGGCAATCATTTCAATACCGAGTTGCTCACAGACGGTGTGGTGACGGTCGTAGCCGGGCACCGGGCAGAGGAATTTCACGTTGCCCTCGTTCTTCCAGGCGCTGTCCGGGCCGGTCAGGCCGAACTGGTGAGCGGTCAGCATGACCTGGAACATCAGGGTCAGGCTGCTGTTGCCACCGACCAGCACGTCGTCGGGCTCGACGCCCATCAGGTTGGCGCCCAGTTGTTTGGCTTCGGGCAGGCCGTCCAGGCCACCGTAGTTGCGGGTGTCGGTGCCGTCGGCGGCTTTGTAGTCACCTTTGAGAATGCCGTCCAGCGCATCGGACAGGCTCAGTTGCTCCGGAGAGGGCTTTCCTCGGGTCAGATCCAGGTTGAGCTTCTGGTTGACGATGGCTTGGTATTCGTCGGCCAGTTCGGCTTCCCACTGGCGCAGTTGTTCCTGTGTCGCTTGATCCAGTTGCAAGGTGTCTACCTCAATGGTTGGTGGGCGAAAGGGCCATTATAACCCTTGGTGGGTGAAGATTTAACCGGGCATGGGTGTTAACCGCGGACGACCGCTCAAGTGGATCATGCCTCAAGCGGTGGGGTCGGGCAGTCCAGTGCGTCCGCCACGGCGCGGTAAAGCTCCGCTTCCCGTGGTGTGACCCGCTGGTCCTGGAGCAGGCAGTCGCGCAGCGCTTTGAGTAATTCGGGCTTTTCCAGCGGGCGCAGCTGGCGCAATCGGTCCAGGGCACTGTCGAGGCCGGTGAAGCCGATGTCCTCGGTAGGCATCAGTGATGTCTCCAGGCCCAGCCGGGAGGCGCCGGCCCGGTAAGCCTCGGCCGGTTGGGTGCGACCGGCCCAGGCGGCGACCGACAGCAGCAGTCGGGCTTCGGCGTTGCAGTACGCCAGCTTGAGGCGCTGGCGTTTGGGGGCCGGTGCCACCAGGTGGGTGTGTGCCAGCCGGTAAACGATCCACTCGCTCAGTTGTACTCGTCCGTCGGCTTTCGCCAGACCGTTCAAAATGACGAGAAAGTCCCGGCGTTGCTGATCGGAGAATTCATTGAGCGAGGGCAGGGCCAGCTCAATCGCCGGCAGGCGCAAACCGTCCGGCAGTTCGGCACTCTGCGTCATCACCGGACGCAGCGCGTCCAGCTCGCTCTCCTTCAGTTGTTCCGCCAGATAGTGCCACTCGGATGCGCGCGCATTCGGGTCGGCAGTCAACAGTAGGCCCCAGAGAACGCCCCGGGCGCTGAAGGGGGCGCGGGCCGCTTCGCGCAGCGTTTGGGGTAGTGTCTCCAGGGTGGCCCGTGCCTGTTCAAGCGCCTTGGGACTGATGTCACCTGTGTGATGCCCGGCGCTGCTGGCCACCGCAACCGCCGCCATGGCTCGGGCCGTCTCTTCTCGCCCGGTTGTGGAAGCGGATTCGGAGGTTTGCGCTGCTGCTGCGCTGTCGGGCTGACTCAGCGGGGTGAAGTCCCCCTGCCAGCCGGGCAGTACCCGGCGAATCCGGTCTTCCAGCGGTGGGTGGGTGGCCATCAGGCCGCTCAATCGTGCCTTGACGCCCTCTTCGAAGTACATGTGGCTGAATTCGTTGGCGTCACTGGCCGAAAGTCGTGACCCGTCCGGAGAGTGGCCGATCTTGATCAGGGCGCCGCCGATGCCCTCGGGATTGCGGGTGTACTGAACCGCCGATGCGTCCGCCAGGAACTCCCGCTGCCGGCTCACCGCCGCCTTGATCCAGTTGCCGAAGAAAGTGCCGACGGCGCCGAGGATGATCAGTCCCAGTCCGATCAGTGCGACATTGCCCTGATTGGAGCGACGGCGAAGCCCGCGGTGAGCACCGCTGCGCGCCAGAATATGGCCGAGCAGACCGATCAGGAGCAGGCCGTTCAGCACCGCCACCAGGCGCAGATTCAGGCGCATATCGCCATGCAGGATGTGACTGAACTCGTGCGCAATTACTCCCTGCAATTCATCCCGGGAAAGCTGCTCCATGGCGCCACGGGTGACCCCAATGACCGCGTCGTGAGGGCCGTGGCCCGCGGCGAATGCGTTGATGCCGGCTTCATTCAGCTCGTACACCGGGGGAACCGGTGTGCCGGAGGCAATGGCCATTTCCTCGACAATATTCAGCAGTTGTCGCCGGGGCAGTTCCTGGCTGTTGCCGGGAATCAGTTGGCCGCCCAGGGCCTCGGCCACGGCCTGCCCACCCGCGCGCAACTGCAACCATTTGAAGCCACTGCCCACCAGAACCAGCAAGCCGACCATCAGAGAAATCCAGGCGATGGGTTGCCAACCCACTTGTTCGAGCAGGCGTCGCCAGTAGCCGCCACCGCCGGCCGTTTGCACCGAGGTCAAACCGACGCTGGCGACCACGAATACCAACGTGGTGAGGGCAATGATGCTCAGTACCGCCAGCGTCATTAACACCACCAGGCGACGGGTGTTGCGGCGAGCCAGCTCCTGGTGTTCAAAAAAATCCATAGCGGGGCGGCCGGGGCTTATTTGAACGAGACTTTGGGGGCGGCCTGAATGGCTTCGCTGTCGTCAAACTCCAGCAACGCGGCATCCTCACGATGGCCGAGGTGTCTGGCGAGAATGACCGGTGGGAAGCTCTGCTTGTAGGTGTTGTAGGTCATCACCGAGTCGTTGAACGCCTGGCGGGCGAACGCGACTTTGTTTTCGGTGCTGGTGAGCTCTTCATTGAGCTGCATCATGTTCTGGGACGCTTTCAGGTCGGGGTAGGCCTCCATGACCATGTTCAGGCGGCCCAGTGCCCCCGCCAGGCTGTTTTCGGCTCCGCTCAGTTGTGCCATGGCCTGTGGGTCGCCGGGCGCGCTGCGGGCGGCATTGAGACCGGCAAGCGCCTGGTTGCGTGCCTGGGTTACGGCTTCGAGGGTCTCCCGCTCATGGGAGAGGTAGGCCTTGGCGGTTTCGACCAGGTTGGGGATCAGGTCGTAGCGGCGTTTGAGCTGAACTTCAATCTGGGCAAAGGCATTCTGAAATCGGTTTTTCAGTGCGACCAGGCGGTTGTAAACGCTGATCAGGTAGAACACCAGCGCGCCGATCAGTACCAGAACAACGATGGTTGAAATGTCCATAACGCGAATCCTTTTACCGGGGTTGAAATTATTGTTCAAGGGCCGGGGTGATCGGCGCCTCAGTCAATGTACTCAAATACTCGCACGACTCGCTCCACACCGCCAGTGCGGCTGACAATGTCGGTGATTCGGTCGGCTTCGGCCCGGGATACAAGGCCCATCAGGTACACACTGGCGTTCTCGGTAATCACCTTGACCCGGCCACCCTCGACATCGCGACTGGCATACAGCTTGGTTTTGACCTTGGTGGTGAGCCAGTTGTCGTGGCTGCGGGTCATGAAGGAGATCGGTGCGTCGACTTCCAGCTCATTGTGCACCTGCCGGACACTGTGGATAGCATCCACGGTCTTGGCGGCCAGGCTGCGCAGTTCGACATTGGGTACCTGACCGACCAGCAAGACCACGGCGTTGTAGCTGTGCACATCGATGGGCGATTCGTCCAGGCGTGGGTGGGCTTTGTTGATATTGACGCTGGCAATGGTCTCGATCTGGGAATCGTCGATGCGCATACCGAGCGAGCGTTTCCCGGGGTTCAGTTGGATGGGCTCGCTGGTAGTGGCATCGACAATGGTAGTGCAGCCTCCAAGCACCGACAGCAGTGTGGTCAACAAAATGGCGGGTAATCCCAAGAAGCGTGGACGAGCCATCAGTGGAATCCTCCAAACAGGTGTTGATCAATCAAATCACACAGACAAAAAATCGTCAGCAGGTGCACTTCGTGAATGCGTATCGCCGAGGGCAGGGCCGCGCGCAGTTCGATATCCCGGTGGTCGAGCAGGGCGGCGGCGTCGCCACCATCGCCGCCCGTAAGCGCGATCACCCGAATGTTGCGGTCGTGGGCGGCGCTGATGGCCTGCAACAGGCTGCCGGCATTCCCAGTGCTGGTGATCAGCACCAGCACGTCGCCGTCCTGCCCGAGGGCTCGCAGGGGTTTGGCGTAGACATCATTGCCGCCACCGTCGGCGGCAATGGCGGTCTGGGTGATCATGTCGGCGCCCAGATTCAGCGCCGGCAGGCTGGGTCGCTCCTGCTCGAACCGGTGTACCAGGCTGCTGGTGAGAATCTGTGCCTGGGCGGCGGAGACCCCGTTACCGCAGGTGAGGATCTTGTGGCCGTTGAGTAGCGCCTCGACCATCACTTCACTGGCGTGAACAATCTGTGGGGCGAGGCTTTCACCGGTCTGCATGGTGGCCTCAATGCTTTCGTGAAACAGGGTGATGACCCGTTGTTCCATAGGATGTCCCGTTTTCGAGTGACGGGCTCAAATTGCGCTGAAAGCGTCTTTGAGCCAGGTTATTGGAGCGCCAGCGGTGCGGCGCGGATCGAACGCCACCACATCGAAACGACAGGCGACCCGATCGGTCAGTCCGGTGCGCTGTAGATAGTGCTGCGCGGCGCGAATGAGCTTCTGCTGCTTGCGAAAATCCACGGTTTCGGCCGCTGAGGCAAAGCCGTTATGGCGGCGCAGTCGAACTTCAACAAAGACCAGCGCATTGCCATCGGCCATGACCAGATCAATCTCTCCGGCTTTGCAGCGGTAGTTACGGTCCCGGACCGTCAACCCCTGTGCCGCCAGATAACGTTCGGCTTCCTGTTCGGCGGCTTTTCCGGCCTCAGCGCTCGCCGGGCGGTTGTAAGTCATCACGCAATTCCTCCTGAAGCGTGTTGTCACGTGGGGTGGCGGCGGCCATGGGCCGGGCTTCTCCCCCCTGAAATTGGGCCCAGACCAGCTCCCGCTCAATCCGCCCACCGGGGCGCATACGCAGCGCACCGGTGGCGCCGTAGAGTCGGGCATCCTCAATCTGCTCCAACTGGGGCAGGCGCGGGTAAAGCCGGTAGGCGTCCACACCCAGGGCGTGCAGACGACTGTATATGGCCGCCTCCTGGCTGTGCTCGGCCAGTGTCGCCTTCTCTTCGAACTCGCCGTTGAGCAGCCAGGGCAGGGTATTGAAGCGTACTCCGTTCAGGTCCCGATTGCTTTTGGTGTCCCGTTCGCCGGTGTAGATGTGACTGGTGGCGTACACCGGCAGATCGCCGGCGTAGTGGAATGCCAGGGTCGGCCGTATCTGGCGGCCCTGCTCGGGGTCGGCCATCAGGAAAATCATGTCCAGGTCCTTGCGCCGCCGTGGCTCAAATTCCAGGGCGCTGCCGAGCAGGCGGGTCAGGGCCTGTCGGCGGGCCTGGCTCTGATCAATCAACAGCGCCTGCTGGATGATCCGGGAATAATCACCGCTGCCAGGAAACTGGCTGTCGATCGAGACTTCGCCGCCCAGCGCCCGCCACTCCCGGGTGAAAGCCTGGGCGCTGCGCGCACTCCAGTTGCGGTCCGGAGCGAGGATCATGGCGTTGCGGTGGCCTTCCTGATAGGCGCGACGGGCCACCTGACGGGCTTCGTCCTCCGAGGCGAGGCCAAACTGATACAGGCCCTCGGGCGCTTCGGGTCGCTCTTCATTCTGAGTGCTGTCCACGTAATTGAGGGTCAGCACGGGAATCGGTAGCAGATCCTGTTCATGCAGTTGCCGGACTTTGTCCTTATCCAGTGGGCCGATGACCAGATCGGCACCTTCGGCCATGGCTTGTTCGTAAAGCGCCAGAATGTCATCGCTGGCGCTGGTGTTGTACTGACGTATCTGGGGGCGCTGGCTCTGTTCATGTCCGGCTCGGTAGTAGGCGCTGAGAAAGCCGTCGCGAACGGCATCGGCGGCGCGGGCCAGGGTACCTTCTTCGGGCAGTAGCAGCGCGACCTGCCGGGGCTTTTGTTCAATCAGTCGGCGCAGCAGTTGCAGGTCTTTAGGCAGGTTGGTGCTGGCGGGGTGGTTGGGCCAGGCGCTCTGCCACTGGTCCACCTGAGCTTGTTGCCGCTCGAGGTTGGTCTGATTGTCTTTACTGATCGCGGCCAGCTCGAGCCAGCCGCGCAGTGGGGTCTGACTCTCATCGCTGATGGCCTGTTCCAGTTCTGCGAGGGGCAGGGACATCAGACTCTGCCAGAGCTGCTCCCGGTTCTCGGCGCTCGCCGGTTCCTCGGGGCTGAGGAGCGAATCCATGAGCATGCGTTCATTGACGCTGGCGATGACATCACCGGTGCGCTGGTACAGGTGGGCGCGCAACTCACGCAGCGCGAGCTCGCGCTCCGGCGCCATGGTCTGCCACTGTTGTTCCAGACGGGGGTTGGTTAGAATGCGTTCGGCCAGATAGTAAGACCCTTCATTCAGTGCCACTGAGCCCAACAGCTCGGTGTGCAGCAAAAATCCGGGGTTATCCAATTGGCGGCTATCGATGGAGGTCAGCAGGTTACGGGCCCAGTCGTACTCCTGTTGTTCGACCAGCAGGTTGGCGGCTTCCAGCAGAAATCCTTCGCGTTCGGGTGACTGGCTGGCGCGGGCCTGATCCACCAGTGTTTTGACTCGGGCTTCAATCGCCTCCCGGGACAGGGGCGTCTCATCCGCCGGGGTTTCCATCGGAGGTGTGCTGCTGCAACTGGCCAGAAGCCAGACCAAAAGCGCGAGCAGGGTGCACAAGTATCCCCGGTATTGCATGATGATGTTCTCCACTAATACAGCTTACGATGTGAGTGCAACCAGACGATAAGGCACGTTTATGACCTCCAATACGACATCAGATCCGCTGGCACCCGGTGGCAGTTCGGGTACCTCTGCGGCCGGTGTTCTGTATGTTGTCGCCACGCCTATTGGCAATTTGGCCGATATGGTACCCCGTGCGGTGGAAATTCTACAATCAGTGGCGTTGATTGCGGCGGAGGATACTCGCCATAGTGCGCGACTCCTGTCACATTTTTCCATATCCACCCCCTGCATCGCTTACCACGACCACAGTGATGCAGAACGCACCAGTAAAATCCTGGATCGGGTGGTTGCCGGGGAGTCCGTGGCGCTGATTTCCGATGCCGGTACGCCGTTGGTGTCAGACCCCGGCTATCGGCTGGTGCGTTCAGCGCGCGAGCGCGGCCTGAATGTGGTGCCGGTACCCGGCGCCTGCGCCATGGTCGCGGCGCTCAGTGCGTCGGGTCTTCCCTCTGATCGCTTTTCCTTCGAAGGGTTCCCGCCGCCCAAGGCGAATGCCCGCCGCCAGTGGCTGGAGGCACTGTCCGCCGAGTCGCGCACCCTGATTTTCTACGAGGCGCCGCATCGGGTGCTGGCCTGCCTGGAGGCCATGGCCGAGGTGATGGGGGGTGACCGTGAGGCGGTGATTGCCCGTGAGCTGACCAAAACCTTTGAGACCATTCGGCTGGCACCCCTGGCGGAGCTGGTGGAGTTCGTTCGGGCGGACAGCAATCAGCAGCGGGGGGAGATTGTGCTGATGGTGGCGGGTGCTTCAAACCGTTCGGACAGTACGCTGGATGCCGAAGCTGAGCGGGTGATGGGTATTCTGCTGGAGGAACTGCCGCTCAAGCAGGCGGCCGCGATGGGGGCGAAGATTACCGGGGTGAAAAAAAACGCCCTGTATCAGTGGGCGCTTGAGCATAAGTAGTTTGAGTGGGAGAGGGTGGTTACGGCGGATGCGCTTCGCTTATCCGCCCTACGCAAACTCCGCACTATGCGTAGGGCGGATAAGGCCGAAGGCCGCATCCGCCGTAACGAACCCACGCGCATCCGCCGTAACCCAGCTTGCTTAAAGCATCAAAACCGCAAAGTCCCCTGCAACGCAACACTGCGCGGTCGTTCATAGAAAGCGTAATAACCGCTGCCGGTTCCGCCGGTCAGAACCGTTGCCACCGGGAGGCCGTTGGCGTAGCTGACAATGGCCTCATCGGTCAGGTTCTTGCCGATCAGCGCCACTTCCCAGCGGTCGTCCTGGCCGCTCAGGGCCACCCGGGCGTTCACTTTCACGTAGCTGTCCTGAGCCATGCGTGGGTCCAGGGTGGGTGTCGCCAGGTACTCGTCGCTGTAAATCAGGTCCAGGGTGCTGCTCAGAGTCAGTCCACGGCTCAGTGCCAGAGTGTGATTAGCGCTGATGTTGCCCTGGAATTCGGGGGTGAATTCCCGGGTTTCGCCGCTGGCGTCACACTGGGTCTGCCCCGGCGCCTCGCCAAAGTAGCACTGGGCGGTAGGGAAGTCGTCGTACTCGAAGTCCAGCCAGGCCAGCCCACCGGAGATCATCAGCTCGTTGGTGGCCATCCAACGTCCGTCCAGCTCCAGCCCCTGAATGGCGGCCTCGGCGGCATTGGTGACGTTAAAGCTGAAGGCGCCGTCAAACTGGCTGGTCTGCAGGTCCTGGAAGTCAGTGTAGAACAGGGCCGCGTTCAGCTCGGCCCGGCCGTCGGCGAGGTTGAATTTGCCCCCGAGCTCATAGTTCTTGACCTCTTCATCCTCAAATTCGAACACCCCGGTAATCGGAACCGGCGAGCCGGACGAGGCGTTGACGGCGTTGTTTACCGTGGGGCCCGGGTGGGCGTTGGAGCGCACATCGAAGCCACCGGATTTGAAGCCAGTGGTGTAGCTGGCATAGACCATGTCCGTGCCGTTGAGGTCATACTGCAGGGTGACCGACGGCGTGAAACCGGACTCCGAGCGGGTCCGGCTCAGCGCCTCGTAGGGCTCGATGTTGAACAGTCCGTACAGGCCATTGTAGGGATCCTGCGGGGTGCCAACGGGGCGCTCGACGGTGGCGCCACTGTTCGGGTCCGTTACCGTGTGGTACTGACGCCGGCTCGCGGTTTTTTCTTCGTCGGTGTAGCGTCCACCGAGAATCAGGCGCAGGTCGCTGGTGAGTTCCCAGGTGCCCTGGAAAAATACCGCGGCGATGTCGCTATCCTGCTCGAAATCCCGCTGGGAGGCGGTGCCGCGCAATAGCAGTGCGCCTTCACCCACCTGTTGCTGCAAGGCAACCGGCAGAAGGCTGTCCGAGGGAACCCGGATTTCATCGTCGAATTCCAGGTCACTGCTCTGATAGAACAGGCCGCCCATGTAGCTGAAGGGGCCGGATTCCGGCGAGGCGATACGGATTTCCTGGCTGACCTGGCTGTAATCCTCTTTCGACAGGATGTTGAACATCGGGACGCCGACGAAGTCGCAATCGCACAGTTCTTCATAGTCGTAGGCGGTATAACCGCTCACGGCGGTCAGGCTGTGCTCGCCCAGCTCGGTCTCCACCTCCAGCATGGCATTGCGGGTGTTGTTGTAACTGAAATCGCCGTTGGACTGACGGTTGAAGTCCTGGGTGGTATCCAGGGTGTAGGCGCCGCCGGTCAGCTGGGCGAGTACCGCCGAATAGGGCACGGTGGGGCGGCCGGGAATCTCGATCTCCGCGGGGTTGACCACCTCGAGGTTGCGCCCCTCCTGATCGAAGGAGCCATCCTCGAGCTTCAGGGTGATATCCCACTGGCTGTTGGGTTGCCAGAGCAGGGTGCCGCGCACCACCTGATCTTCTTCCCGGGTTTCATCCTGGCCGGTGGTGGTGTTGTGGAAATGACCATCAATACTGCGATCCAACACAGCCAGTCGGCCACTGAGCTGATCGGTCAGCGGACCGGAAATGACCGCGCGCAGGTCCTGCTCGCTGTGCTCGGGCTCGTACAAGCCGCTCACTTTGGCGAAGAACTCATCGGTGGGGCGGGCGGTCGTGATGCTGATGGCGCCCGCGGTACTGTTCTTGCCGAACAGGATGCTCTGCGGGCCGCGCAGAACCTCGACCCGCTCTATATCCAGAAACGGCGCCCGGCTGAGCTGGGCGCGGCCGAAGTGAACCCCGTCCACAAACTGGGCGGCGGACTGCTCGAAGCCCTGGTTGACGCCGGAGCTGATGCCCCGGATCGAAATGGTGGTGCCGATGCCGGTCTGGGTCATGTTCAGACTGGGTATGTAATCGGCCATGCGTTCGATGCCGGTGATGCCGGTATCGTCGATTTTCTCGCCCGCCATGGCGTTGACCGAAATGGGGACATCCAGAAGGTTCTGCTCGCGCTTTTGCGCGGTGACCAGAATTTCCTCCAGGGCCGGTGTGCTCTGGGCCTGGGCCGTGACGCTGAAGCTGGCCGCGATGGCCAGTGAAAGTGCGGTAAGTTTATAAGTGTTCACAGACGTCTCCTGTCCTTTTTTATGGTTGACCTTATTTTAGATCATAACGGGATTAAAAACGAAATCGTCAGTAAATAATCTGGGGTGTGGTGCTTTGTGTTGAAAATGTGCGCTTGCGCACGTTCGCCAAGGTCGCTACTCTATGTCCTCGGAGTCGGCTCGGCAGTCGCTTCGGTGCTTGCACCGGGGAGGAAAGTCCGGGCTCCATAGGGCAGAGCGCCAGGTAACGCCTGGGGGGCGAGAGCCCACGGAAAGTGCAGCAGAAAGTAAACCGCCTAAGCGACCTCGGTCGCCGGTAAGGGTGAAATGGTGCGGTAAGAGCGCACCGCGCGACTGGCAACAGTTCGTGGCGATGGTAAACCCCGCTCGGAGCAAGACCAAATAGGAACCCGATGGTGCGGCCCGTACCGGGTTCGGGTAGGTCGCTCGAGGTGCGTGGCGACACGCATCCCAGATGAATGACTGTCCTCGACAGAACCCGGCTTACAGGCCGACTCCGACTTATTCTGTTTTAGAGCGCTTCCTTCTATCCCCCGTCTTTTTTAATCCTAAAAATCCACAAACTTAATGTAACACTTTAAGTTTGTTCTCTATTGCGCTGATAGTTATAGCTTATTCCCTTTTAGCGGTTTCTGGCGCATCTCTCATTCCTGTCTATACCTACAGTTTTCTCTGCAGATCCCGTGCGGTTCGCCGCATTTTCCTTCTCTATTGCTTGACTTTGCTTTGCCCGGATTTATAGTGTGCCATAAGTGGTAGAAAGTGGTTATTAGTGGTTTTTTGTGGAAATCCGGGATGTGAAGTGGTGAAAAGTGCCCACACCTCCCATCAATTGACAGGTGAATCGTGCTCACAGGCAGTCACTCCATCAATATGGACGCGAAGGGTCGCATGGCGATCCCGACTCGCATTCGCGAGTCCTTTGTCGCGTCCTGCGAGGGCCGCCTGGTGCTGACCGCTCACACCCAGCAGCGCTGCCTGCTGGTGTACTCCGAGCCGGACTGGCTGGAGCGACTGCCGAAAATTCAAGCGCTGCCGGATAACGACCCGGCGGCGGGCCGGATCAAGCGTCTCTGGATTGGTTATGCGACCCCGTTGGAGATGGATGGCAACGGACGAATTCTGGTGCCCCCCACCTTGCGCAGCTTCGCCAGACTGGACAAGAAACTGATGCTGGTGGGGTTGGGCGACAAGATGGAATTGTGGAACGAAGACAGCTGGCAGGAGCTGATTGAGCAGCCGCTCGATACCGAGCTGTCCCCGGCGCTGCAATCGCTGACACTGTAACCGGATTTCAAGTGGCTCGGCCCGAGCCGAAGTGGCACAACAAACGCGGCATAACAAAAGGTAGCCCATGAGCGATTCGCCCCACCAAACGGTACTGTTGAATGAAGCGGTTGACGCCCTGGTTCAGGATGTCGACGGCTTTTATGTCGACGGTACCTTTGGCCGGGGTGGGCACAGTGCCCGGATTCTGGAGCGGCTGTCGGAAAAGGGGCGGCTACTGGGCATTGATAAGGATGCCGATGCCATCGCGGTGGCGCATGAGCGGTTTGCTGGAGATGCCCGCTTCGAGATCGCTCAAGGCTCCTTTGCCGCACTTGCCGAATTGGTGGATGCGAGAGGCATGACCGGCAAGGTCCAGGGACTGTTGTTGGATCTGGGCGTGTCGTCGCCGCAGTTGGATGAAGCCGAACGTGGTTTCAGCTTTATGAACGACGGTCCTCTGGACATGCGGATGGACCGAAGCTCCGGACAGAGTGCGGCCGAGTGGCTTGCTGAGGCCCCGGAAGCCGAGATCGCCCGGGTTCTGAAAGAGTATGGCGAAGAGCGCTTCGGCAAGCGAATGGCGCGAGCGCTGGTCGCCGCCCGGGCGGAACAACCGATCACCCGGACCTCGCAACTGGCCGAAATCGTCAAGGCGGCCAACCCGGCCTGGGAGAAAGGCAAGCACCCGGCAACCCGGGCGTTCCAGGGGATCCGGATTCACGTCAACAATGAGTTGTCGGACCTCGAGGCCATTCTTGCCCAGGCCTTGACGGTGTTGGCGCCGGGCGGACGGCTGGTGGTGATCAGCTTCCACTCGCTGGAAGACCGCCTGGTGAAGCGCTTTATCCGCCGGCAGGAAAAAGGGCAGCCGCTACCGGCCGGACTGCCGGTACGCGATGAGCAGCTCGATCGCACGCTCAAGAGTGTGGGCAAGGCGGTTCGGGCCAGCGACATTGAAGTGGGCGCAAACGTGCGTTCACGCAGCGCCATTATGCGCGTTGCGGAAAAACTTTAAACGATCAGGTGACGAGGCGATTTTGACCATGACCCACAACACATCCAATGCACAGCACTCCCGCCGGGGCATCACCCTGGCGGTGGCTGTGTTGTGGGTGTTGGTGGTGTTGTCGGCGCTGGCGGTCATCGCCTCTACCCATCAGACCCGTCAGCGGGTTGACCGTCTGGAGACCCTGCGCCGGGAGGCGGCCGAGCTCCAGGTCGTGTGGGGACAATATATGTTGGAGCAGAGCACCTGGGCCGCCTATGGCCGGGTGGAGCAAATAGCCCGCGATGAGCTGGCCATGCGTCTGCCGGATGACGAAGACATCGTGATGGTGATTCATGAGTAGGGCGCAGACTCTGACAATTGCCCGCTGGCGAGTCTGGCTGGTGGCCCTGGCCGTGCTGGTACTCGGCTCGGCGCTGTTGTGGCGCCTGGCCAGTCTGCAGGTGCTGCCCGATACCGCCCAGGGTTATGAGTTTCTCCAGGGCCAGGGGCAGGCCCGAACCCTGCGCACCGAATCCATCAGTGCCTACCGGGGGGTGATTACTGACCGCAACGGCGAACCATTGGCAGTCAGTACGCCGGTCGAAACCCTCTGGGCAGACCCGACACTCCTGTTGCAGTCGCCCGAGCGCTGGAACGAGTTGGCGCGGGCGCTGGAACTGTCGGAAGCCGAGCTGGAAGCTCGGCTCTCTCGTTATAGCGGCAAGGAGTTTATGTATCTGCGCCGGCATCTGCCTCCCCAGGCTGCCGAAGCGGTTCTGGCGCTGGAGATTCCCGGCGTTTACAGCCAGCGCGAGTACCGCCGCTATTACCCGGCCGGGGAAGTGGCGGCTCATCTGGTGGGCTTTACCGATATCGACGATCGGGGCCAGGAGGGCATGGAGCTGGCTTACGACGCCTGGCTGTCGGGGGAGAGTGGCGCCAAGCAGGTGCTCAAGGATTTGCGTGGTCGTACCGTCAAAGAGCTCCAGTTGGTGAAGTCCGCCCGGCCCGGTCGCAATCTCGCACTCAGCATTGACTTGCGCCTTCAATATCTGGCGCATCGGGAACTGAAAGCCGCGGTCCTGAAAAACAACGCCAAGGGCGGGTCGCTGGTGATCATGGATGTGCAGACCGGCGAGGTTCTGGCCATGACCAACCAGCCGGCCTACAACCCGAACGATCGCTCCGATCTGCACTCTGGGGCGTTGCGCAACCGGGCAATCACGGACCTGTTTGAACCCGGCTCCACCATGAAGCCGCTGGCGGTCATGGCGGCACTGGAAACCGGTCGTTTCAGTCCCAGTTCGCTTATCAACACCGCCCCCGGTTATGTTCAGGTGGGGCGTAAAACACTGTTGGATCCGGTGAACTACGGCACCCTGGATCTAAGTGGAGTGATTGCAAAATCCAGCCAGGTGGGCATGACCAAACTGGCACTGAAGCTTGAGCCATCGACGGTGCGCAACATGTATCAGCGGCTCGGACTGGGCCAGGGTGTGGGTACCGGGTTTCCGGGTGAAGCGGTGGGTACGCTGCCCACCTATGAAAACTGGCGCCCCATTCAGCGGGCAACCTACGCCTTTGGTTACGGTCTGAATCTCACCGCCATGCAGTTGGTAAACGCTTACAGCACGGTTGCCAGTGGCGGGGTCAAACGCACGCCTTCGCTGCTGAGGGTAGACGACGTGGTCGAGGGCGAGCGAGTGGTGGATGAAGAGCTGGCCCGGCAGGTCACGGCCATGCTGCGTCGGGCGGTCAGTACCGAGGGTACGGCCCGCAGGGCTGAAATTCCGGCTTATCCGGTGGCGGGCAAAACCGGCACCGTGCATAAAGTGGGTGAGGGTGGTTATGTTGAGAACCGATACATCGCCTCGTTTGTCGGTATGGCACCGGCAGACAATCCGCGCATTGTCGCGGCGGTAATCATCGATGAGCCCTCGGATGAGCGTTATTTTGGTGGCCAAGTGGCCGCTCCGGTGTTTTCCAGAGTAGCCGAAGGCGCACTGCGTCTTTTGCAGGTGCCGCCCAGAGTGGACGGGGCGAAAGGCATCATGGTTCAGGATGACAAAAAGCGCGGAGAGCCCTGGTCATGACCCGTCGCTACGCCATTAACCTCGCGGACCTGGCACCGGCGCTGAAGCTCGATCCGGCGTCGCTGCCCGACATTCAGGGGCTGACCCTGGACAGCCGCCAGGTTCAGCCCGGTGATGCGTTTGTCGCCCTCAAGGGCGCGGTGCATGATGGGCGAGCTTATATAAAGGATGCCGTCGACAGTGGCGCCGTGGCGGTGCTGGTGGATGTGGACGCACCGGCGGACCTTCAGTCTGTGCCGGTTGTTGCACTGCCCAACCTGGCGGGCCAACTGAGCGAGTTGGCAAATCGGCTGTATCAGTCCCCGAGCGAAGCGGTCAACATCTTTGGCGTGACCGGAACCAACGGCAAAACCACCTGCTCTCTGCTGATGGCCCAGCTGGCGGCCGTCCATTGGGGAACGGCAGGGGTGATCGGCACTCTGGGGTATGGACTGTTGAAAGCCGATGAGCCTGCCGCCAAGCAGATTGCCGGCCTGGAACACACAGGCTTGACCACACCGGACGCGCTGAGTGTGCAGAAAACGCTGCGCTCGCTGGTGGATCAGGGCGCGCAGACGGTGGCCATGGAAGTTTCCTCCCACAGTCTGGTTCAGGGGCGCGTGGCCGCTGTGACGATGACGGCCGCTCTGTTCACCAACCTGAGCCATGACCACCTGGATTTCCACGGAGATCTGATCCGCTATGGCGCCGCCAAGGCACGCTTGCTGGAGCAACCCGGCCTGCAGGTGGCGGTCATCAATCGGGATGATGCCTGGGCCGCGAGCCTCGCCAATCAGGTGCCGGAAGGAGTTCAGGTGGTGAGTTATGCCCTGGATGACCCTCAAGCCGATGTCTACGTCACCGATCGGGTCGAACAGCGCGCGGGCATCAGTGCCCTGATCAACACCCCCTGGGGACAGGGCGAGCTCCACAGCCCACTGTTGGGTGAGTTCAATCTCAGCAACCTGCTGGGCGTGATCGCAACGCTCTGTGCCGCCGGTATGGCGCTGGAGGACATTCTGGCCGCCGTTCCCGGTCTGGTACCGGCACCCGGGCGCATGGAGCCGGTGGTTCTGGATGAGCAACGACAGGATGTGCAAGTAGTGGTGGATTACGCCCACACCCCGGACGCACTGGAGAATACCCTCAAAGCGTTGAGTCACCACAACACGGGTCGGCTCTGGTGTGTGTTCGGTTGCGGTGGAGACCGGGACCGCGCCAAGCGTCCGAAGATGGGGCGGCTTGCCGAGCGGTACAGCGATTACGTGGTAGTGACCAACGACAACCCCCGCTCAGAGGATCCCGCCCAGATCGCGGCGGACATTCTGCGGGGCATGGACAATGACCATCAGTGCCTGGTGATTGCCGATCGCGCTCAGGCTATCGACCTGGCCATTCAGCAGGCCCGCGCCGGCGATACGGTATTGGTCGCGGGTAAGGGCCATGAGGATTATCAGATTTTTGCCCGGGAAACCCTGGCGTTCAGTGATTGCCAGCAGGTGCGCCAATCGCTGCAGCGTCGGCTGGATAAATTGACTCCCGGGGAGGTGACACCATGATCGGTACGATCGCTTTGTCAGAGCTGAACCGTCGTTTTGGGGGTGAGTTGACCCAGGGAGATGCCGAGTTCCGTCGGTTGAGCACCGACACCCGAACCGTGCAGGCCGGGGATCTGTTCCTGGCGCTGCGGGGCGAGCGCTTTGACGGCCATGAGTTTGTGCAGACCGCAGTCGACCGGGGCGCCTGTGGCGTGGTGGTCGACCAGCCGGTGCCGGACCTGACCGTACCTCAGTGGGTTGTGCCGGATACCCTGACGGCCCTGGGCCAGGTGGCATTGCTCAACCGTGAACGGTTTCGGGGCCCGCTGGTGGCGATCACCGGCAGCAGCGGCAAAACCACCGTGCGGACCATGCTCGCGGGCATTCTGGTGCGTGCCGGCGGTGTTCTGGCAACGCGGGGCAACCTGAATAATCACATCGGTGTGCCATTGACGCTGTTGGAGCTGGATGAGCATCACGAGTACGCGGTGATTGAAATGGGCGCGAGTGGCCCGGGCGAAATCGCGTCCTATTGTCAGTGGGCGAAGCCGGATGTGGCGCTGATCAATAACGTCATGCCGGCGCATATCGAAGGTTTTGGTTCGGTCGAAGGCGTCGCCCGCGCCAAGGGAGAAATCTATACCGCGCTGGATGAAAACGGCATTGCCGTGATCAACCGCGACGACGCCTTTGCCTCTTACTGGTTGTCCAGTCTGGGTGGCCGCCGAGTGATCAGTGTATCGCTGGATCAGCAGGAGGCGGATTGTCGGGCTCGGGATATCGAGTATCGCCCGGACAGTGTTCTGTTCACCCTGGTCACCCGCAACGATGAGGCGCGGGTGCAACTGGCGGTACCGGGTGAGCACAGCGTCAGAAACGCCCTGGCCGCAGCCGGTTGTGCGTTGGCGTTGGGCCTGAGCGCTCAGGCCATTGCCCGTGGGTTGGAGAGTTTTGAACCGGTGGCGGGGCGTATGTCCGCCCGGCGAGGTTGGGCCGACGCGCTGATCATTGACGACAGTTACAACGCCAACCCCGGCTCGGTCCGGGCGGCGATCGAAGTGCTCGCCGCACACCAGGGCAAACGCATACTGGTGCTGGGCGATATGGGCGAGCTCGGAGAGCAGAGTGTCGAGCTGCATCGTGAGGTGGGTGAGCGGGCGCGCGAACGCGGCCTGGATCGGCTGGTGACGCTGGGGCCCCTGAGCGCCCAGGCCGCTGAGGCCTTTGGTGAGGGCGCCAGCGCCTACCGTACTCATGAGGAAGTGATTGCAGCCCTCAAGGGTGAGCTGGATGAACACACCCGCGTGTTGATTAAAGGTTCTCGCAGCGCCGGTATGGATCGGGTGGTGCGCGGTTTGAGCAAAATCGGAGACCAAGACTGATGCTACTGTGGCTCGCAGAATACTTACAAGAATACCTGCGCGGCATGGCCGTGTTTCAGTACCTGACGCTGCGTGCGATTCTCGGGGTGCTGACAGCCCTGGTGATTTCACTGTTGTTGGGGCCCTGGATGATTCGCCGGCTCAACTACCTGCAGATCGGTCAGGCTGTGCGCAGCGACGGACCGCAAACGCATTTGAGCAAGTCCGGCACACCGACCATGGGCGGCACGCTGATTCTCGCGGCCATTTTCATCAGCACCCTGCTCTGGACCGATCTCAGCAATCGTTATGTCTGGGTGGTGCTGGTGGTGACCGGCATTTTCGGCGCCGTGGGTTGGGTCGACGATTACCGCAAAGTGGTCCAGTCCAACTCCCGTGGTCTGCCCGCGCGCTGGAAGTATTTCTGGCAATCCGTGGCCGGTGTCGGCGCGGCCCTGTTTCTGTATTACACCGCCGTTCTGCCTGCGGAGACCCAGCTGTTTGTACCGTTTTTCAAAAACGTGGCGCTGGATCTGGGCGTGTTTTATCTGGTGATCACCTACTTCGTGATTGTCGGTTCGAGCAACGCGGTGAACCTGACCGACGGTCTGGATGGGTTGGCGATCATGCCTTCGGTTATGGTGGGCTCGGCGCTGGGGATCATTGCCTATTTGTCCGGCCACGTGGAGTTTGCCAATTATCTGCACATCGCTCATATCCCCGGCGCCGGTGAGCTGGTGATTTTCTGCGGCGCCCTGGCGGGTGCCGGGCTGGGCTTTTTGTGGTTCAACACTTATCCGGCTCAGGTATTCATGGGCGATGTAGGTGCGCTTGCGCTGGGGGCCGCCCTGGGGGTGATTGCCGTGATTGTTCGCCACGAGATTGTCCTGTTCATCATGGGCGGCATCTTTGTGATGGAAACGGTGTCGGTCATCCTGCAGGTGGCGTCCTACAAATTGACCGGGCGCCGGATTTTCCGGATGGCACCGCTGCATCACCATTACGAATTGAAAGGTTGGCCGGAGCCGCGCGTGATCGTGCGTTTCTGGATTATTACCGTCATGTTGGTCTCCTTCGGGCTGGCCACGTTGAAACTGCGTTAACGGAGCGAGTGAAACTGTGCCTCAACTGATTGCGTCAAGCTGTGAAACCGCCATCGTGGGCGCCGGTGTGACCGGCGTCTCCGTCGCGCGTTTTCTGGCGCGTCGGGGGCAGGCGTTCACCTTGCTGGATACCCGTGCGGATCATCCCCAGCGCGAGGCGCTGGAGCAGGAGTTTGGTGCCGAGCGGGTGCAGTTCGGCCCCCTGGATGTGGCGTTGATGAGCCGGGTGGAAGAGGTGGTGGTCAGCCCGGGGATCGCGATTAGCATCCCCGAACTGCAACAGGCGCGCAATGCTGGCGCTCGCCTGGTGGGCGATATCGAACTGTTCGTGCGTTACGCCAAGGCGCCGCTGATCGCGATTACCGGCTCCAACGCCAAGAGCACGGTCACCACCCTGGTGGGTGAAATGGCCAAAGATGCGGGCGTGCGGGTCGCCGTGGGCGGCAACCTCGGCACCCCGGCACTGGATCTGCTCGACGACAGCGTTGAGTTGTATGTGTTGGAGCTTTCCAGCTTTCAACTGGAAGGTGTTTCAAAACTGAGCGCCAAGGTGGCCACGGTGCTCAATGTCAGTGCCGATCATATGGATCGCTACCCGAACATGCCCGCCTACCATCAGGCCAAGTTGCGGGTTTATTTCGGCGCGGAACAGGTGGTGTACAACAGCCAGAGTGTGCTGACCCAGCCGCCGATGAGTGTCAATGCGATACCGGTCACCTTCGGTGGACGTCCGGAGTTTCACCGGTTTGGCGCGGCCGAGCATGAGGGCGAGTTGTGGCTGTACTGGCAGCTTGACCCTCTGATGCCGGCGAGCGAACTGAAAATCAAGGGACGGCACAATATTGATAACGCGTTGGCGGCGTTGGCATTGGGGCACTCGGCGGGTTTGGCTCACGAGTCCATGCTTAACACCCTGCGTCGCTTCCGGGGCTTGGCGCACCGGTGCGAGTGGGTGGCGGAACACGCTGGCGTGGCCTACTACAACGACTCCAAGGGCACCAACGTGGGCGCCGCCGTGGCGGCCATTGAAGGGCTGATGCCCCCTCAGGGAAAGGTTGTACTGATCGCCGGCGGCGACCCCAAAGGCGCGGACTTTGCCGAGTTGCGCAAACCGGTCGAGCGCTGTGTTCGCACCCTGGTGTTGATCGGCGCCGCCGCCGATGCCATGGAGTCGACGCTGGGCGACCTGGCGGACGTGATCCGCGCGGACTCCATGGTGGATGCGGTGCGCAAAGCCGCCACCGCCGCACAGTCAGGCGATGTGGTTCTGTTGTCTCCGGCCTGCGCGAGCTTCGATATGTTCCGCAATTACCAGGACCGGGGCGAGCAGTTCCGCCAGGCAGTGGAGGGCCAGCAATGATCAATTGGCTCAAACAGCACTGGGAAGAGTCCGTGGCGATTTTCCGTGGCGGCGTGGATCAATGGCTGATTCTCCTGTGGCTCGGTCTGCTCAGCATTGGTCTGGTGATGATCGCTTCCGCCTCGATCGCGTTTGCGGCGGACACCTACGGTGACCCCTGGTTCTTTACCAAGCGGCACTTTGTGTACCTGCTGTTGGGGGTGGCGGTTGCCGCTCTGGTCGTGGCGGTGCCGGTGCGCTATGCCCAGCAATACGCCGGCTGGTTGATGGTGGCGACCCTCGGGTTGCTCTGCCTGGTGTTGGTTCCGGGTATTGGCCGGGAGGTGAACGGCGCCCGTCGCTGGCTGGACCTCGGGTTGATCTCGGTTCAGATTTCGGAAGTGGCTAAAGTGGCTGCGGTTGTGTTCTTTGCCAGCTTCTTCGCCCGTCGGCACCAGGAGTTATATACCGGTTGGCAGGGCTTCGTGAAGCCGGTGCTGGTGTTGGGGCTGATGTGTTTGCTGCTGTTGTTCCAGCCGGACTTCGGTAGTGCCGTGGTGCTGGCCAGCGTGGTGCTGGCGATGATGTTTATCGCCGGGGTCAAGCTTTGGCACTTCGGGTTGTTGGCGGCGGCGGCCATTGCCTGTCTGGCAGCACTGGCGGTGTATTCGCCCTATCGGATGACCCGTCTGGTGACCTTTCTGGATCCCTGGTCGGCTCAGTTTGGCTCCGGCTATCAGTTGACGCAATCCCTGATCGCCTTCGGTCGGGGAGAGTGGTTTGGCCTTGGTCTCGGGAACAGTCTCCAGAAGCTGTTTTACCTGCCGGAAGCGCATACGGACTTTATTGCCGCCATCATGGCCGAGGAGTTTGGACTGATCGGCCTGGTGGTGATGCTCGGAGTATTTGCGGCGTTGATCGTGCGGGTTTTTGCGATCGCTCGCGCAAACCTGACGGCCAACCGGTTGTTTGCCGCGTTCGCCTCTTACGGCGTGGCCATATTGTTCACCTTCCAGGTATTCATCAATGTCGGTGTTGCCGCGGGCTTGTTGCCCACCAAGGGGCTGACTCTGCCGTTCATCAGTTATGGCGGCAGCAGCTTGTTGATTGGCTGCGCGCTGATCGGCTTTGTGATTCGGGTGGATTGGGAACAGCGCCAGGCGGTTCCGGTTTCGCGCGTGCGCACCCGGGTCAAGCCGGTGTCGGTGAGCTCACAGTGGCGGGAGGCAGCATGATGACTTCAGCCACCCGTAAAAAAGCCTTGATTATGGCCGGTGGCACCGGCGGTCATGTGTTTCCGGCGTTGGCGGTGGCGCACGAGCTGCAGGCGCAAGGCGTTCAGGTGGCCTGGTTGGGTACCGCCAAAGGTATTGAGGCCCGTCTGGTGCCAGGCGCGGGTATTGCCCTGCATTATCTGTCCGTGCAGGGCGTGCGGGGCCGCGGTATGGCCGGCCTCCTGAAAGCGCCGTTTCTGATTTTGGCGGCCATCTGTCAGGCGCTGGCGGTGATCTGGCGGTTCAAGCCGGATGTCGTGGTGGGCTTTGGCGGGTTTGCCTCCGGCCCTGGTGGTATTGCGGCAAAACTGTTGTGGAAGCCGTTGGTCATTCACGAACAGAACGCCATCCCGGGCACGACAAATCGCTACCTGGCGCCTTTGGCTCAATCGGTGCTCAGCGCGTTCCCGACTGGCCTGAAAGGAGCGCAGATGGTGGGCAATCCGGTGCGTCGTGAGCTGGCGGCCCTGGCAGCGCCCGCGGAGCGTTTCAGCGCGCGGGGCGAGCAGCCGCTGCGGCTTCTGGTGCTGGGTGGCAGCCTGGGGGCGCAGGCCATTAACGAACAGGTGCCCGAAGCGTTGGCCCGACTTGCACCTGACGTCCGCCCGGCGGTGTGGCATCAAAGTGGCGCGGCCCACCAGGAAGCCACCCGGTCGCACTATGACGCTGCCGGCGTGGACGCCCGGGTGGATGCGTTCATTGATGATATGGCCGAGGCCTACGCCTGGGCCGACTGGGTGATCTGTCGAGCCGGCGCCCTGACAATTTCAGAGTTGATGACAGTGGGGTTGGCGGCGTTGTTGATTCCGTTCCCCTACGCCATTGATGATCATCAGACGCACAATGCGGCCGTGTTGGTGAATGCCGGTGCCGCGCTGGCGGTCTCGCAAAAAGATCTGGACGGTGAAAAGCTGGCGGCCTTGATGCGGGAAGAGTTTTCCGAGCGCAGTCGCCTGCGCGCCATGGCCGAATGTGGCCGCCAACTGGCACGACCCGAAGCGGCGCGAGTGGTCGCCGAGCAATGCATTGCCCAAACCGAGGTCAATCGTGGATAAAGCCATTCAATATTACGAAGTTCCGGAGATGCGCCGCATTCGACGCATTCACTTTATCGGCATCGGCGGTGCGGGTATGAGTGGTATTGCGGAGGTGCTGATCAATCAGGGCTATGAAATTACCGGCTCCGATCTGAAAGCCTCCGGCACCACCCGTCGCCTCGAGGCGATGGGGGCAAAAGTGTTTATCGGCCACCGCGAAGAGAACGTGGTGGATGCGCACGTTGTGGTCAACTCCAGTGCGGTGAAAGCGGACAACCCGGAGATGATCAGCGCCCGCGAGCGACGTATTCCCATCGTGCGACGCGCCGAGATGCTCGGTGAACTGATGCGCTATCGCCACGGTATTGCGGTGGCCGGCACTCACGGTAAAACCACCACCACCAGCCTGATGGCGTCGGTGCTGGCGGCCGGCGGGCAGCACCCGACCTTCATTATTGGCGGCCTGGTCAATAGCGCGGGCAGTAATGCTCAGTTGGGGGCCAGTCGCTACCTGGTGGCGGAAGCGGACGAAAGCGATGCGTCCTTCCTGCACTTGCAGCCCATGGTGGCGGTGGTGACCAACATCGACGCGGATCACATGGACACCTATGGGGGCGACTTCAACCAGTTGAAGCGCACCTTTATCGAATTCATTCACAACCTGCCGTTCTACGGGCTGGCGGTGTTGTGCGGGGATGATCCGGTGGTGCGCGACATCATCCCATCGCTGTCGCGCCCGATACTGACTTATGGCTTTGAGGCCCACTGTGACTTTCGGGCGATCAATGTCAGCAAGGACAAGATGCAGACCCGCTTTGAAGTCGAGCGCCCGGACCATAAAGAGCCGCTGGCGATCGAGCTCAATATTCCCGGGTTGCACAACGTATTGAATGCGACGGCAGTAGTGGCCGTCGCCACCGATGAAGGCCTGAGCGATCAGGCCATTCAGGACGGACTCAAACACTTCGCCGGTGTGGGTCGTCGCTTCCAGGTGTATGGCCACTACCAGGTGGAGAACGGCGAAGCCATGTTGGTGGACGACTACGGACATCACCCCCGCGAAGTGGCGGCGACGATTGCGGCCATCCGCGATGGTTGGCCGGATCGCCGCTTGGTGATGGTCTATCAGCCGCACCGCTACACGCGGACCCGGGATCTGTACGAAGACTTTGTGGACGTGTTGTCCTCGGTTGATGCGCTGGTGCTGCTGGAAGTGTACAGCGCTGGCGAAGACGCTATCCCGGGCGCGGATGGCCGCCACTTGAGCCGCAGCATTCGGATGCGCGGCGCGGTCGAGCCGATATTTGTCGAGTCGGTGGATGATGTCCCGGATGTGATTCGGGATATCGTCAAACCGGGCGATATTGTGATTACTCAGGGTGCCGGTAACGTCGGCGCTCTGGCAGGTGAACTCGCCCAGCGCAAGTTGCGCTAGGCCTTTGAGGTATTGATCGACGTGAACACAGAAGCAAACAACACAGTGTCCGCTGCCTCCGCCGGGTTCAACCCGGGTCGGGTGGGCGTGTTGTACGGCGGAACCTCGGCCGAGCGGGAAATTTCCCTGCAGACCGGGGCCGCGGTGTTGGACGCATTGCGCCAGTCCGGTGTGGACGCGGTGGGGATTGATATCGGGGCGGATGCCATTGCCCAGTTACAGGCCACGCCCATGGACGTGGCGTTTATCGCCCTGCACGGCCCCGGCGGTGAAGACGGTCGCATTCAGGGTGTGCTCGAGTACATGGGCATTCCCTACACCGGCAGCGATGTGTCAGCCTCGGCATTGGCGATGGACAAGCTGCGCAGTAAACAACTGTGGGCGGGTATCGGCTTGTCCACACCCGAGTTTGCCGTGGTCAATGCGGACAGCGATTGGGATCAGGTTCTGAAAAACCTCGGTGGTGACGCCATTGTGAAGCCGGCTCACGAGGGTTCCAGTATTGGTATGGCTCGGGTGCAGAGTGGTGCCGAATTGGCTCATGCCTATCGGGATGCGGCGCATTACGACGGCAGCGTGTTGGTTGAACGCCTGATTACCGGAAGTGAATACACGGTGGCCATTCTCGACGGTGAGGCACTGCCTCCCATCAAGCTGGAAACGGACCACCGCTTTTACGATTACGACGCCAAGTACCTGGCCGACGACACGCGTTACCTGTGCCCCTGCGGCCTGGATGCGGAGCGCGAGCAGGGGCTCAAGGCGCTCGCCTTGCAGGCATTCAGCAGCCTTGGTTGTCGTGGCTGGGGCCGGGTGGATGTGATGGCCGACCACTTGGGTAACTTCTATTTACTGGAAGTGAATACTGTGCCGGGCATGACCAGCCACAGTCTGGTGCCGATGGCGGCACAGGCCGCCGGCTTGAGTTTCGCCGAGCTGGTGGTGCGGATTGTGCGAGCCTGCCAGACGGGGTCATGAAGTCCGGTTCGGTAAAACGGATTCCCGGGCAGGGCAGAGTGACGCCGCGTGGCGCCACCCGCAAAAGCCAACCCCGAAAGGACTGGGGAGCCATGCTCAGGGGAGGGCGCCGATGGATTGGCCCGGTGTTACTGGTGGGTGTGTTGATCGGCGCGGGAAGCTGGTTGGTCGAACCGATCAGCGGATGGTTGAACCGGCCGGTCGCCGAAGTGAGTGTCGAGGGAACGTTTCGCTACCTGAGCCGTAAGCGGATCGAAACGTTACTGAGTGATCAACTGGGGGAAGGGTTCCTGCAGCTGGATCTCGCGGCGATCAAGCAGGCACTGGAAGCGGAGCCCTGGGTGGCTCAGGCCGCATTGACAAGGCGTTGGCCGGATCTGCTGCACGTGAAAATTATTGAGGAGGAGCCGATTGCCCGTTGGGGTGAGATCGGATTCCTGGATCGCGGCGGAGATATCATTGCCGTTGATGATCAATCGGCACTGGCGCATTTGCCCCTGCTGGCCGGATCGGATGCGGATGCCGTGGCGATGATGGAGCGTTACCAGGATCTGGCGCAGATGCTGCGTCATCGGGGGCTGAGTATTCAGTCGCTGAGAAGTGATCGGAAAAATGCCTGGCGCCTGACACTGAGCGATGGAGTTGCCCTGGTGATCGGACGGGATCAGGTGCTGGAGAAGATGCAGCGATTCGCCACGGTCTATGACCGGCAGCTGAGCGAGCGCTGGGACGACATAGAGCAGGTGGATTTACGCTATCACAACGGGGTGGCGGTCGCCTGGAAAGCACAACAGGAAGAAGCAGAAACGCAATGATGGAAAACTGTGACATGCAAAAGAGGTTCGCATAATGGCCCATGTAGCTGACAGCAAGATGATTGTCGGTCTGGATATCGGTACATCCAAAGTCGTCGCTATCGTCGGTGCCATTACTCCCGAGGGCGAATTGGAAGTGGTGGGGATCGGCTCACACCGCTCCAGCGGACTCAAAAAGGGTGTGGTGGTGAATATCGAGTCGACCGTGCAGTCCATTCAACGGGCGATCGAAGAGGCGGAGCTGATGGCCGGCTGCCAGATTCACTCGGTCTACGCCGGTATTGCCGGCAGCCACATCCGCAGCCTGAACTCCCACGGCATCGTGGCGATCAAGGACCGCGAGGTGTACCCCCAGGATCTGGAGCGGGTGATTGATGCCGCCCAGGCCGTGGCCATTCCTGCGGACCAGAAGATCCTGCACATACTTCCGCAGGAATTCCTGATCGACGATCAGGAGGGCGTCAAGGAGCCGCTGGGCATGTCCGGTGTTCGTCTGGAAGCGAAGGTTCACCTGGTCACCTGCGCCGTCAATGCGGCGCAGAATATCGAAAAATGCATTCGGCGCTGTGGGCTGGAAGTGGAAGACATCATTCTCGAGCAGCTCGCCTCAAGCTTTTCGGTGCTGACCGAAGATGAGAAAGAGCTGGGTGTCTGCGTGGTGGATATCGGTGGCGGCACGACCGACATTGCGGTGTTCAAGGAGGGGGCCATCCGTCACACCGGCGTGATTCCCATCGCCGGTGATCAGGTCACCAACGACATCGCCATGGCGTTCCGTACCCCGACGCCCCACGCGGAAGAAATCAAAATCAAATACGCCTGCGCCCTGGCGAAACTGACCGGTCCCGATGAAACCATCAAGGTGCCGAGCGTGGGCGATCGCGAGCCGCGGGATCTGTCCCGCCAGGCGTTGGCCGAAGTGGTTGAACCGCGCTACGACGAACTGTTTACGCTGGTACAAGCGGAGCTTCGGCGCAGTGGCTTTGAAGATCTGATTGCCGCCGGCATCGTGCTGACCGGGGGCACCGCGAAAATGGAGGGTGTGGTTGAACTGGCGGAAGAAATTTTCCACATGCCGGTGCGCTTGGGCGCGCCCCAGAACACTCGCGGTCTCAAAGATATTGTCAACAACCCCATTTATTCAACCGGCGTTGGCTTACTGCAATACGCCATCAAGCAACAGCAAGAGGGGAGGGCCATCACGCATGTCCGAGACAACGACGACTCCTGGTTCGGTCGCTTGAAAAAACTGTTTCAAAGTCATTTTTAGATTACCGTTTGCTTATTTTGTTACTTCAATAATTTTTAATTTGGTAAAGGAAAAGGGGAAATACTATGTTCGAGCTCGTAGACAACATCCCGCAAAATGCCGTGATTAAAGTCATTGGTGTCGGTGGTGGCGGTGGCAACGCCGTCAAGCACATGATCGACAGCAACATCGAGGGCGTGGAGTTCATCTGCGCCAATACCGACGCACAGGCGCTCAAGGACATCGACTCGCGCACCGTACTGCAACTGGGTCATAGCATGACCAAGGGCCTGGGGGCGGGCGCCAACCCCGAAGTGGGCCGTCAGGCCGCCATGGAAGACCGTGAGCGCATCGCCGAAGTACTGCGTGGTGCCGACATGGTGTTCATTGCTGCCGGTATGGGCGGCGGCACCGGCACCGGTGGGGCGCCTATCGTGGCCGAGGTGGCTCGCGATCTGGGCATCCTGACCGTGGCGGTGGTCACCAAGCCGTTCCCCTTCGAAGGTCGCAAGCGCATGGTCGTAGCCGACGCCGGCATCAAGGAGCTGCAGGAGCGGGTGGACTCACTGATCACCATCCCGAACGAAAAACTGCTCTCGGTGCTGGGTAAGTCCACCAGCCTGCTGGATGCGTTCAAGGCCGCCAACAACGTCCTGCTCGGTGCGGTACAGGGTATTGCCGACCTGATCATCCGTCCGGGCATGATCAACGTCGACTTCGCTGACGTGCGCACGGTGATGTCCGAAATGGGCATGGCGATGATGGGCACTGGCCACGCAACCGGTGAGAACCGGGCCCGCGAGGCGGCTGAGGCGGCCATTCGCAGTCCGCTGCTGGAAGACGTCAACCTGCAGGGCGCGCGCGGTATTCTGGTGAATATCACCGCCGGTATCGACCTGTCTCTGGGCGAGTACTCTGAAGTGGGCAATACCATCGAAGAGTTCGCCTCCTCCGATGCCACCGTGGTGGTCGGTACCGTGATCGATCCCGAAATGTCCGACGAGCTGCGGGTCACCGTCGTGGCCACGGGCCTGGGCGTCCCCGCAAAGGAAGAAAAGCCCGCCGGTAAAACCAAGGTGGTGGTAGACAATACCCGCCGCAAAAACACCGGTGAAGTGGACTACAGCAGTTACGAGCGCCCCACGGTCATGCGCCAGAACGCTCAGGCCACCGGGCAGGCCACGGCGACCGCACCGGCGACCGAGAAAGAACTGGAGTATCTGGACATTCCGGCTTTCCTGCGCCGTCAGGCGGATTGAGAGGCCTGAATTGCTCTCTGGAATATTGGCCGGCAAGAGTCAATAGTCTGGGGCAATGGAAGGAATTGTGAACTTTGTATAGAACCTTTGCCCTGGTTGTTGTCATAGTTCACGCCCGTTGCAACCGGCGAGCCGGGTCGAGTTCAGGCCCGCACGCCGGTTGGGCGGAGAACGGTCAGGATCTGAGAGGCTGAAACGTGATCTGTGTCACGGATTGCCGCGCTAGAGGGTCCGCAAACCGTAAAAAGAGGTAAATGTCACCAAAATGGTGCATGTTCAGCGCTATTTCAGTAGTGACTGAAATGAAAAATTGTTACAATTGCGTCCTTTTTACAACTCGGCAGCAGCGCCTCACAAGGGGGCTAATGCCACAGCCAAAGGTGGGCTACTCAGGGTAATGATCAGACAACGCACGCTCAAAAATGCCATCCGGGCCACCGGTGTTGGCTTGCACACCGGTCAGAAAGTATATCTGACCCTTCTGCCGGCACCTGCGGATGCCGGAATCGTGTTCCGCCGGGTCGATCTGGATCCGGTCGTTGAGATCGAAGCCAAAGCCGAAAACGTCGGCGATACCACGCTGTCCACGACCCTGGTCAAGGGCGATGTGCGGGTGTCCACGGTTGAGCACCTGCTGTCAGCGATGGCCGGGCTCGGAATTGATAACGCCATCGTTGAGGTGAGCGCGCCGGAAGTCCCGATTATGGACGGTAGCGCCGGTCCCTTCGTGTTTCTGATCCAGTCCGCTGGTATTCAGGAGCAGGCGGCCGCCAAGAAGTTCATCCGGATCAAGAAGCCGGTGACAGTTGAAGAAGGCGACAAGGTAGCGAGTTTCCTGCCCTTCGATGGCTTCAAGGTCACTTTTTCCATTGACTTCAATCACCCGGTGTTTGAGGGGCGCAACCTGAAGACGTCCGTGGACTTCTCCAGCACCTCCTTTGTGAAGGAAGTCAGCCGTGCCCGAACCTTTGGCTTTATGCACGAGATCGAGTATCTGCGCTCCAAAGGTCTGGCGAAAGGCGGCAGTGTCGACAACGCCATCGTCGTGGACGACTACCGGATTCTGAATGAAGACGGTCTGCGTTACGAGGATGAGTTCGTCAAGCACAAGGTGCTCGACGCTATTGGCGACCTGTACTTGCTGGGTAACAGCCTGATTGGCGAGTTCCGGGCCCACAAATCAGGTCACGGCCTGAATAACAAGTCCCTGCGTCAGCTGATTGCCCAGCGCGATGCCTGGGAAGTGGTGACATTTGAAGACGAAAGCACCGCGCCGATCTCTTACATGAAGCCGCTGTTGGCGGTGTAAGTGGGCGGGTAGCGCTCGCGAATCCCGATTCGCCCGAAAGGCCGTGCTGGAGACAGCGCGGCCTTTTCGTTCCGGGTACACCAGCTCCAAATAGCCGAAAAGTTGGTAATTCAGGGCTTTATATGCCATATTTGGCGATTGATTCCGGGCTCAGCGCTTCGTGTTGATTCGCTGAAATGCCTCAAATAACATAACACGTTGAAATTCATGGATTTTTCTTTGGTTGACGATGCTGTTTAGTGCCAACGGCTATAAGTGAACCAAAATTAGACGGATTTGATATAGATAATCGGCATAAAATGCTGATTAGTACTGTGCAATCCGGACACAAAAACGGGTAATATCCGCTTCATGAAGATCATTATTGTCAGTAAACAGCACGGCCAGACGCGCAGCATCTCCTTGGGTGGCTGGACGCGTGCGCTGCTGTCCATCTGCCTGCTGGGGATGCCGGTCACGGCGGCCGGGGTGTTGGGTGCGCAGTGGCTGAGCTCGCTCAATGGCAATAGTGATGTCTTTACCGCCGAGTCCCGGCGGGCGTGGGAAGCCACCCTGGCCGAGCAGCAGGCGCAAGTGGAAGAAACCCGCGAGCATGCCCGGTCCCAAGTGGCCGCGTTGACGCTGCGGGTTGCCGAGCTACAGGCCCGTCTGATGCGTCTGGATGCCTTGGGTGAGCACCTGACCAGCCTCGCCAACCTGGATGAAGGCGAATTTGATTTCAGTCAGCCGCCCGCCCTGGGTGGCCCGGAAACCGCCACCATCGGTGATCCCTACACCCCCCCCGATTTCATCAGCGTGATCGATCAGCTGTCCAATCAGATCGAGAACCGCGAACAGCAGCTCGCCACCCTGGATGCCCTGCTGGCCAAGCGCAAGTTGCAGGACGACATCTTTATCGCCGGTCGCCCGATCAAGAAAGGCTGGATGTCCTCGCGCTTTGGCCGTCGCACCGATCCGTTCACCGGTCAGGTGGCGTGGCACGGCGGCGTGGATTTTGCCGGTAAAGATGGCTCCGAAATCATCTCGGTCGCCGCCGGTGTGGTCACCTGGTCGCAAGATCGCCATGGCTACGGCCAGATGGTGGAAATCAATCATGGCGGCGGTTTCACCACGCGCTATGCACACAACAAAGAAAACCTGGTCAAAGTCGGTGATGTGGTCAAGAAAGGCCAGATCATTGCTCTGATGGGCTCCAGCGGCCGCTCTACCGGCCCACACGTGCACTTCGAGGTGTACAAAAACGGTCGCGCCGTCGACCCGGCGACCTATATACACCGCGCCAGCCGTTAATTTCCCTCCCTCCCGCTTGCTTTCGCAGGCCACATTCGGTTTACTCGTCGGTTTTCCGACGAGGTGACAGTCGTTCACCCGCAAATTGCTCAAGTACGGTAATAACAATGATCGGTAAATTAGTGAAGTCCCTGTTCGGCTCGAAGAACGAGCGCGAATTGAAGCGTATGCGCAAAACAGTCGCCAAAATCAACGAGATGGAAGGCGAGCTGGAAGCGCTCAGTGATGAGGCCCTGGCGGCCAAGACAACGGAGTTCAAACAACGCTTTGAGCAGGGGGAAACCCTGGATCAACTGCTGCCGGAAGCGTTCGCGGTGGTTCGCGAAGCCAGTAAGCGGGCGTTGGGTCTGCGTCACTTCGACGTCCAGATGATCGGGGGTATGGCACTGCACCAGGGCAAGATTTCCGAAATGCGCACCGGTGAAGGTAAAACCCTGGTCTCCACCTTGCCCTGTTACCTGCACGCCCTGACCGGCCGCGGCGTCCACGTGGTCACGGTGAACGACTACCTGGCGTCCCGTGACGCCGCCTGGATGGGCAAGGTCTACCAGAAGCTGGGTATGACCGTGGGCGTCATCCGCTCCATGCAGCCCTCCGCGGACAAGCGCGACGCCTACGCGGCGGATATCACCTACGGTACCAACAACGAGTTCGGCTTTGATTATCTGCGCGATAACATGGCCCTCAGCCTGAAGGACAAAGTCCAGCGGCCGCTCAACTTCGCCGTGGTGGACGAAGTCGACTCGATCCTGATTGACGAGGCGCGTACCCCGCTCATCATCTCCGGTGCGGCGGAGAACAGCTCCGAGCTGTACATGCGTATGGGCAAGCTGATCCAGAATCTGAACCCGGTGCCGGAAGAGGGCGAGGACGGCGATTACACCGTCGATGAAAAAAGCCGTCAGGTTGAGTTGACCGAGCAGGGACACCAGAAAGTGGAAGACCTGCTGTCCCGTTCCGGGCTGTTGCCGGAGGGGGAAAGTCTCTACGCCGCGAACAATCTGGGGCTGCTGCACCACGTCAACTCCGCTCTGCGTGCCCGCGCCCTGTTCCATCGGGATGTGGAATACATCGTACAGAACAATCAGGTGGTGCTGATCGATGAGCACACCGGCCGGACCATGGCGGGTCGTCGTCTGTCCGAAGGTCTGCACCAGGCCATCGAGGCCAAAGAGGGCGTGCCGATCCAGAGCGAGAGCCAGACGCTGGCCTCGACCACTTTCCAGAATTACTTCCGCCTGTATCCCACGCTGTCCGGTATGACCGGTACCGCCGATACCGAAGCCTTCGAATTCCGGGAAATCTACGGCCTGGATGTGGTGGTCATTCCCACCAACAAACCCAAGCAGCGGATCGACCTGAACGATGTGGTGTACCTGACGGTGGAAGAGAAGTACGACGCCATTGTCGAGGACGTCAAAAAGTATCAGGAGCAGAAAGCCCCGGTACTGGTGGGTACCGCCTCCATCGAGACCTCCGAGGAAATGTCCAGCCGGCTGAAAAAAGCCGGTATTGAACACCAGGTGCTCAATGCCAAGTACCACGAGCAGGAAGCGGAAATCATCGCTCAGGCCGGTCGTCCGGGCGCGGTGACCATTGCCACCAACATGGCCGGTCGGGGTACCGACATCGTGCTCGGCGGCAACTGGGAAGCCGAAGTCGCCAAGCTGGAGAACCCCACCGATGCCCAGATCGAGCAGATCAAAAGCGAGTGGAAAAAGCGTCATGAGCAGGTGATTGAGGCCGGTGGTCTGCATATCATCGGTACCGAACGTCACGAATCGCGCCGCATCGACAATCAGTTGCGCGGCCGGGCCGGTCGACAGGGGGACCCGGGGGTGACCCGTTTCTACCTGTCGATGGAAGACAGCCTGATGCGGATTTTCGCTTCAGACCGGATTCGGGGCTTCATGCAGGCCCTGGGTATGGAGAAGGGCGAAGCGATCGAGCACCGCATGGTGAACAACGCCATCGAAAAGGCCCAGCGTAAGGTGGAAGGGCGCAACTTCGACATCCGCAAACAGTTGCTGGAGTTTGATAACGTCGCCAATGACCAGCGTCAGGTGGTGTATCAGCAGCGCAACGAGCTGCTTGAAGCCGAAACGATCACCGACACCATCAACTCGGTGCGCTTTGATGTGGTCGATGAGATCATTAGCGAACACATTCCGCCCCAGAGTCTGGAAGAGCAGTGGGATGTGACCGGCCTGGAAAAGCGTCTGGAGCAGGAGTTCGGGTTGCGGCTGCCGCTGGCCAAGTGGCTGGATGAGGACGATCAGTTACACGAAGAAAAACTGCGCGAAAAACTCCAGACGGAAGTCCAGGGTGCCTACGACGCCAAGTGCGCGCGTATCGGGCCGGTGATGACCGAGATCGAAAAGCAGGTGATGTTGCAGGTATTGGACAATGCCTGGAAAGAGCAATTGGCCAACATGGATCACTTGCGTCAGGGCATTAACCTGCGTTCCTATGCCCAGAAAAACCCCAAACAGGAATACAAGCGCGAAGCGTTCTATCTGTTCCAGGGTATGCTGGATAAAGTGAAGCATGAAGTGATTCATCTGCTGGCCCGCGTGGAGCCGGTGACCCGGGAGCAGATGGAGGAAATGGAGCGCAAGCGGCGCGAAGAGCGCGAACGTCAGAAGATGCAGCTGCAGCACGACGAGGTGTCGGCCCTGAGTGGCGGTCGCCAACAGGCGGCGGAGCAGCCGGCGGGCGAGGGCGAACCCGGCGGCCAGCCGTTCGTGCGCGACGGACGCAAAGTGGGCCGCAATGATCCTTGCCCTTGCGGTTCCGGCAAGAAATACAAGCAGTGTCACGGTAAGTTGAGCTGATTACGGTGGTTGTGTTGCGGTTTGGGTGACGGCGGATGCGCTGCGCTTATCCGCCCTACGGCCGAGCGCAGCGGTATAGACCCGCGTAGGGCGGATAAGCGCAGCGCATCCGCCGTTACCCAACGTTGAGGTATACCCTTCATTAAAACGGAGTTCCAAAAATGGCCGTTGGCGAATACCCCTTTCCCTCCATGCCCCCACTGGCCGGGATCAAACTGGCCACGGCCAGTGCCGGTATCAAAAAGCCCGGTCGCCAGGATGTGGTGTTGATCGAGCTGGCTGAAGGCACCCGCAGCGCCGGTGTGTTCACCCGCAACGCCTTTTGTGCTGCGCCGGTGACGCTGTGCCGCGAATACCTCAAACAGGCCAGCCCCCGCTATCTGGTGATCAACTCCGGCAACGCCAACGCCTGCACGGGCGAGCGGGGGCGGCGCGACGCCATCGCCACCAGTGAGGCTGTCGCCCAGTTGTCCGGTGTTCAGGCCGCCCAGGTGCTGCCCTTCTCCACCGGCGTGATCGGGGAGCCGCTGCCGGTCAACAAGATCGTCAATGTGCTGCCCCAGGCTCATGCCGGGCTCAGCGAAGGCGGCTGGGAAGCAGCGGCCAAGGCGATCATGACCACCGATACCCGTCCCAAGGGGTATACCGCCAGTGTCGAACATCACGGCAAAACCATCACGGTAAATGGTATTGCCAAAGGCGCGGGTATGATCAAGCCGAACATGGGCACCATGCTCGCTTATATTGCCACCGATGCGGATATCGCCCAGCCGGTGCTGGACGATCTGTGCAAGGAGGCCGCGAATAAATCCTTCAACCGGATCACCATCGACGGCGATACCTCCACCAACGATTCCTGCATCCTGATGGCTACCGGACAATCCGGCGCGGAGGCCATTACCGAGGCCTCTGGCGATTTGTACGAGAAAGTGCGTGGGCTGATCATCGATGCCCATGAGTACCTCGCCAAAAGTATTGTCGCGGACGGCGAAGGGGCGACCAAGTTTGTCACTCTGGCGGTCAACGGGGGCGCCAGTCAGGACGAGTGTTTGCAGGTGGGGTATGCGGTGGCGCATTCGCCGCTGATCAAGACCGCCCTGTTCGCCTCGGACCCCAACTGGGGGCGGATTGTGGCGGCGGTGGGCTATGCCGGCGTGCCGGGGCTGGATGCCAACAAGGTTCGCATCCACCTCAACGATACGCTGATTGTCGAAGACGGTGGACGCGCCGAGGGTTATACCGAAGAGCAGGGCCAGGCGGTCATGGATCAGGCGGAAATCACCATCCGCATTGACCTCGGCCGCGGTGGTTGTGCGGAAACCCTCTGGACCACCGATCTGTCCCACGAGTACGTGCGCATTAACGCCGACTACCGGAGCTGATTTCATGGGTTCGGTGGTACGAGTGGCGGTGGGTGTGATTCAGGACCCACAGGGTCGAATCCTGATTGCCCGCCGTCCCGAGCACGTGCACCAAGGCGGGCTCTGGGAATTTCCCGGGGGTAAGGTCGATGAGGGGGAAACGCTGGCCGATGCCCTCGCTCGGGAGCTGGCGGAAGAGCTCTCGATAGAGGTGCGCGCCAGCGAACCGCTGATCGACATTCGCCACGACTACCCGGACAAGTCCGTGCTGCTACAGGTATGCCGGGTGACCGATTTTTCGGGCGAGGCGCGGGGCAACGAGGGTCAGCCGGTGCGCTGGGTCGAGCCAGCGGCTTTACCCGACTACCGCTTTCCCGAGGCCAACCGGCCGATCCTCCATGCCATTCGTCTGCCACAACAGATACTGATTACCGGTTCCGCCGACTCGGAGGCAGACTGGTGGCAGCGCCTGGAACGGGCGTTGGCCAATGGCCACGCCTGGATTCACTTGCGTGCCCCGGAGCTGTCGGCCGACGCGTATCGGGCTCGGGCCCTTCAGGCGCAAGCGCTGTGTGCCCGGTTCGGTGCCACACTGATCGCCCATGGCCCGGAAGATCGCGGTCTGAGCGGGCTGGCTGGCTGGCATATGAACGCCGAGGCGTTGCGGCACTGTGAGCGGCGCCCGTTGGGGCTTTCGGGTTGGTGGGGCGCGTCCTGCCATACCCCGGAGGAGCTGGCGCAGGCGGTTCGCCTGGGTGTGGATTACGTGTTTCTGTCCCCGGTACAGGCTACCCAAAGTCACCCGGATACCGAGCCTCTGGGCTGGGCGCGTTTTGCCGAATGGGTGGCCGGGGTGCCCCTGCCGGTGTACGCCCTGGGAGGTGTGGAGCCCGAGGCCCTGCCCCAGGCAAAAGCCGCCGGGGCACAGGGCATCGCGGGTATCCGCTACGCTTGGTAGATGCCCGCCTCAGAGGGGCTGATCGTCATCATCAAGGATTACCGGGTCGCCCGGAATCTTGTGGCCTTCACTGGCCCACTCGCCCAGATCGATCATTTTGCAGCGCTCGCTGCAGAAGGGGCGGTAGGGATAATCCTCGCTCCAGACAATCGTTTCGCCACAGGTCGGGCAGTCCAGTTTGATGGGCTCGGGGGTCGGGTCAGTCATGGCTCGGGTCCGCAGTCACTCAATGGGCGGCCGTTATAGCACCGCCCGGCGGGTCAATTCAATCCCGTTGACGGATAATGGTCAACTGGATGGTCCCAACCCTGAACCCCCATTTGCGTAGGGTGGACTGGTTGATGATGGTGTTCTCGTCGACCCGCCACATCCAGTCCTCGACGTTCAGCGCCAGTTTGCGGTCTTTGTAGTCCACTTCGAGGACGTAATCCATTTTCAGGGCGTTGCCGCTGGTTTCCGCCCGGCCCTCGCCGATTACATCGCCGGCGGTGGCCTTGTAGCTGCCGTCCTCCTGGGGCTCCAGGGTCCAGTTGCGGTGCTGGATTTCGCCATCGTCAAACTCGAAGCGCTCGGCCAGGCGACCGACACCCTCGTCATCCCAACTCGCTTCGATGGTCGCGTTGAAGTAGCGGGTCACCGTGCCCCCGCGACTTTTCAGCACCCCGTGGGCCGTCAGGGACCCCTGAAAGAAATCTTCCAGCGTCAGGGCGGGTTCATTTCCCGCGTACTCCTGTACCTCGGTGGAGGAACAGGCCCCCAGTGTCAGAACCAGGCTCAATAAAAGCGCGCGCATAATTCTCTCCCCAGCCAGCGTGCCCATGGGTTTTACCTCAGAACAGGTCGGTAAAGGTGATGCCCAGGCCGATGGCGTTGGTATGGTGGTCATAGTCAATCAGGCTGTGGCCATAGCCGCTGAACACCTTCAGATAACCGCGCACGGTGGAGGAAACCGGAAAACTGTACCCCAGCTCCACCGCGCCGCGATTGTTCGAGCGCAGGTTATTGCGCAGCATCAGGCTCACTATGTTGTCTTTACGATGCCAGGCGGCAGACAGTTCAAAGTTGCCCATGTATTTGTGAATATCCGGATTGTCATCGCCGGTGGGGTCATCGGGGCCGTCGCCCTCGCTCTCCGGAATGCGGTACCAGGGGTTGAACGAAAACGCGAAGGGACCGCGTTCGAACACGCTGTTGACCATGATCCGGTCCCAGCTGCGGGACAGATCGCCGCTCTGGCCATTGGACTGATGGGTGATCATCACCTCGTTGAGCACATTGCGAAAACCGAAAATGTTCCAGTCGTTGACGAAACTCAGAATCAGTTCGGGTTGATGGTTGGTTTCCCGGAAGGGGCGGGAGATCTCCCGGTAGTAGGCCTGCCAGAGCGAGTGATTGGTGTAGGCCATGTACAGGTGGCCGTTGTCGCCAAAAATTCCCTCACGGATCAGGATTTTGACGCTCAGTTGAAACTCCACTTCGGTGCTTTGCTGGCTGGCGAGTGACGTGCCGGCCTCGGCGTAGGGGGCGGTGTTGCGTTCCTCCTGGTAGCTGACCGGGAGCAGGTAATTGCGCTTGTGGGGGGTGAGCAGAAAGCGGTTGGCGCGATTGAGCGCTTCCATGTTCAGGCGCCGCTCCAGCAGGCGACTGTTGCCGCTGGGGTCGTCTTCCTGACCCGCGGTATCATCGCTCATGGCCGCCAGTGCCTGGCTGATGGCATCGCGCTGGCTGGAGTCTTCGCGCGCCAGGGTACTACATACGTCGCGTAGGCCATTGATTGACATGTCCCGGCCCGCGACGGTCACGGCAATCCTCAGGCACTGGTCCATTTCCTCGTCGGACAACTCCGTGCGGGTTGGTTCAGAGGCGTCATTGGCGTAGAGCGGGGCACAGAATACGAACAACCACAGTGAGAGTCGGGGCAAGCGCATGCAAAGGCAATCCTTGGGGTGACGATCAATAGCCCAAGGATACAGCAAACCGTCTGACAGTTTGAGAAACGGGACGCGCTTTAGGAGGTTTCGGAACGAACTGGCGCGCCAGTTTGCATCCAGCGCTCCAGATCCTGCTCGAGCCACTGGTTCAGAAGGAAGATGCCGTTCTCCACCACCTGCAGGTAGACGTCAATAATGTCGGTTGCCACCTGGAACAGCCGGTTGCTGTCGGCGGTGATCGGCCCGCCGCCGAGCACGTCGCCCTCCACCATATTGAGCAGAAACATCAGTTTGAGCTCGTACCGCTTGAGTTCACCCAACTGGCCGAATTCCGGACCGAGCACCTGTTCCAGGCGGCGGATCTGGTGGCGCAGCTTCTCGTTGTTGACCTGGGTGTTCTGGATGACGTATCGCAGCTTGCCGTCGTGGTGTGAATCACAGTGGCCGACCGCCGCCGCATAACTGGACAGGGCCCGGATACGCCCGATCTGCTCGACCACGCCGGGCAACATCCGGGTGGAGAAGTGCAGTAACTCCAGCATCTGCACCCGAGTGGGAGCGTCGGCGTCGGAGTGATCCGAGGGGGCGGAGAGAGGCGCTTCGAGCGGGCGGGACAGGCTGACCAGCATGGCCAGTAGCTGCTCGACCAGGTGGCAGTGCAGCTCGTAGTTGTCGATCACACTGTCGTCGTGCCAGTCCCGGCTGATGGTCAGCCAGGCGGTGTGCAGGTTTTCCCGCTCCCGCTCGCTGAGCAGATCGCTGCCCAGGGTGAACGCCTGCAGCGCCAGCAGGCGACGCTCCAGGGTTTGCTGGAGTCGTTCAAAGTCCGGCTCAAATTGTCGGTTGCCCCCGAGCAGGGCCATGCTCATGCCCCGGTGTCGCTGCACTCCCTTGATCATCTGGATCAATTGGCGGATCAACGACAGGGCATCCTGCCGGCGTCGGTAGTCCTGGACAAAGCGCGCAAACGGGGCGCGATCTATGCGAACTTGTGGGGCATCAGTGACGTTCATTTGCGCTGTCATGGTGCATGCAGTATCCGGGTTTGAGGCGTCCGGGCCCGATAACCGGTGTGTTATCGGGGGCGGCGGTCGTCTTGTCATATCATTGAGCAACACTTGTGCCAGAGGTTGCCCTCGGGTGGCGTCAGGCGCGCTGACTTACGCCCGGGCCATACAGCGGATGGCGGCAGCCGCCGCCGAGGTGCGGTTGTCCACACCCAGTTTGCGGAACACCTGCTCCAGGTGTTTGTTCACGGTACGCGGGCTCATGGACAGAATCTGGCCGATTTCCCGGTTGGTTTTGCCGTGGGCGATCCACAACAGCACATCAGCCTCCCGGGTGGTGACGCCGAAGAGCTCGCGCAGCCGATCCGTCTCGGAGCCCTCCCCGGGTTGCTCCAGCAGGCGCAGAAGGACGTCGGTGCCGCTCAGGGGCGCCAGGTATTCCAGGGTCAGCGCGGGAGACAGACCTCGAAGAGGCAGTTTGTGGCCGGTTTGTGGCTGGTGGCTGAGCCACTCGCGTAGCTGTCCGGCGAGCTGGTCCTGAGCCTGGGGCTGATTCAGCCCGGCGCGTTTCAGGTGTGCCTGCACTTGCGGTGTGGTCCACAGCAGTGTGCCGCTGCGGTCGATGGCAAACAGGTACTGGCCGGCGGCGTCCAGCGCATTGTGCGCGCTCTGGGTAAGGCGGGCATTGGTCATGTGCACCCGCATACGCGCGACCAGCTCCTCGGGGTTGATCGGCTTGGTAATGTAGTCCACGCCCCCGGCATTCAGCCCCTGAACCACGTGCTCGGTGTCGCTCAGGCCGGTCATGAAAATAACCGGTACATTGGTCAGGCGCGGGTTCTGTTTCAGCCGCTTGCAGGTTTCAAAGCCATCAATCTGGGGCATCAGGGCGTCCAGTAAAATGATGTCCGGCGTAATGTTCTGGGTAATGGTCAGCGCCTGTTGGCCCTCCAGTGCCACCAGTACGGTCATGTGTTCCGCCTCCAGTGCGTCGCTGAGCATGTGGATGCTTTCGATGGCATCGTCGACCACCAGAACCACGGGTTCAGAGGGGTTCTCGTTGAGGCTCATTGTCGGGTACCTGTAACAGTCGGATGATGGTTTCGAATTGGAATTGACCCGCCAACCGGGTCAGTGTCTGCACAAAGTCTTCGGTGGCCAGGCCGTTCGCTTCCAGCTCCGCCAGGGCCTGCTGCAAGCCGCTTTTGTGGCCAATCAAGGCCAGCTTGCGCAACGGTTGCAGATGCACTTCATCGGGCAGCGTCAGCGCGGTGATCCGGTCGTCGGCGTGGGGGGGTTGTGAGACCGGCCCAGTGGTCGCCTCGGATCGGGTGTGCCAGCGCAAATTTAGCTGTTGCCCCAGTGTTTCCAGCAGGGTGTTCAGCCGTACCGGCTTGACGATATAAGCATCGTGCAGGGCATCGCCCACGGCCTTGCCCTCGCTGGCATCGGCGGAAATCATCACCACGGGCTGGAAATAATCGGTGGCGCGCAGTTGGGCAACCAGCTCCCAGCCGTTGAGCCCGGGCATGGAGACATCCAGCAGAATCAGGTCCGGCGCCTCCTGCCGGACCCGGTCCAGCACCGTGAGCGAATTGTCGACCTCCACCACATCAAACCCCAGGGGTGTCAGCATGGCGTGCACCAGTTGGCGGTGGGAGGCTTCGTCATCCACCACCATGACGCGCCTGGCTTCGCCCCGGTAACCCTGAATGTCCTGGGCCTCGGTCGGCGCTATGTCCGAAGCGCCCCGAATGCGGCTCATCATCAGGGTCACTTTAAATACGCTGCCGTGCCCCGGCGTACTCTGCAGGCTGATGTCGCCGCCCATGATATCGGTCAGCAATTGGGTGATGGTCAGCCCTAACCCGGTGCCGGACACCTGTTCTCCCGGGCGGCGGATGCGTTCAAATGGCCGGAAGATCCGCTGCTGATCGTCGGGCGATATGCCCTCGCCGGAATCTTCAATCGTGAACTCCGCCACGTCGCTGCGGTATTTGACGCTCATGCTGACCCGGCCGTGAGCGGTGTACTTGATCGCGTTGGACAGCAGGTTGATCAGAATCTGCCGCAGGCGTTTTTCGTCGGCGCGCACCAGAGGGGGCAGCCGGTCCTGGCAGTGGTACTCGAACTGCAACCCCTTGCCTTCCGCCTGTAGGCGGAACATGTGCACCAGTTGTTCCAGCAACGGACCGAGCCGCACCTGATCGCGATGAAGGTCCAGTCGACCCGCTTCGATTTTGGAAATATCCAGCAGGCCTTCGATCAGATCGGCCAGGTGCTCACCGCTGCGCCGGATGACGCCCAGGGCGTCGCGCCGGTGTGCGGGAATCGCCGGGTCTTTCTCGAGCAGTTGTGCGTAGCCCAGTACGGCATTCAGGGGTGAACGCAACTCGTGGCTGATGCCAGTGAGGTACCGGCTTTTGGCCTGGTTGGCGGCGTCGGCCTGTTCCTTGGCCCGTTGCAGTGCCTGGTCGGTCTGTTCGTGCGCGTCGATCTCTTCCATCAATAGACGGGTCTGGCGCTGCGACTCTTCCTGGGCAACCACCCGACTTTCGTGAGCCAACACGAACAGCCAACTGACCACACCGGTAATGATCACCAGAATGAAAAACACCTTCCAGAGCAGGGCGGCAAAGAGCAGGGCGGACACCTCATCCGGGAATGCCGTCTGATGGAAAATCAGTGACAGAAGTACGCCCGAGAATCCGTTGATACCCACCACCAGCAACAGAAAATTGCCCAGGCGGGCATTGATGTCGGGTATCAGCCAAGAGGGCAGCCAGCGGTGCACCCAGTGGCGGATTTGTTCAGGGTAGCTGGCGCCGGGTTTGCAGAAATCATTGCAGCGGGCATCCAACGAGCAACACAACGAACAGATCGGACCGTCGTAGGCGGGACAGTGGGTGACGTCCTCTTTATCAAACCGGTGTTCACAGATGCAGCACTGGTGAGTGGCGGCCGCGGGCGTCAGGGTGACCGGCGCGCGGGCGATGTAATACCGCCCGCCGGTTCGCCAGGCGATCAGTGGAGCAATAACCAGAGCGCTCAACAGGGTGATGAAGTGCGAGAGCGCCTGGAAGGTTTCGCCCCAGAAGCCGAGATAACCGATCACGCCGATCAGGGTGGCGGTGATCATGGTGCCGACGCCCACCGGGTTGATGTCGTACAGATGGGCGCGCTTGAATTCGATATGGGGTGGACTGAACCCCAACGGCTTATTGATCACCAGATCGGCCACCAGAGTGCCCACCCAGGCAATGGCGATCAACGCGTATAGCCCCAGGGTGTTCTCCAGTGCCCGATAGACTCCCAGCTCCATGACCAGCAAGGCAATGGTGACATTGAACACCAACCAAACCACCCGCCCCGGATGACTGTGAGTAAGGCGGGAGAAGAAGTTGGACCAGGCGATGGACCCGGCGTAGGCGTTGGTCACATTGATTTTCAACTGCGACAGGATGACAAACAGTCCGGCGATGGCCAGGGCCGCCGTGGGCGACTGGGTGACGTAGCCAAAGGCCACCTGATACATGTGGGTTGGGTCAATCGCTTCGTTCGCGGACATGCCGTGTGACAAGGCCAGCACCGCCAGAAAGGAGCCCGCCATCATTTTGAGGGCTCCGATCACAATCCAGCCCGGTCCTCCGGCGCTCAGGGCCAGCCACCAACGGCGACGCTGTTCCGGTTTGGGTTCGGGCATAAAGCGCAAGTAATCCACCTGCTCGCCAATCTGGGCAATCAGGGAGAAGATGACCGCAGAGGCCGCCCCAAAAAGCAGCAGATCAAACCCGCCACCGGCTTCGCGTGTGTAACTGGTCCAGTCCGACACCGACTGGAAGTCGGCCCATAGGATGAATGCAAACGGCAGCGCCTGCAGAAACACCCAAAGCGGCTGGGTCCAGAGCTGAAAGCGGCTGATAAAGGTGATGCCGTGCGTGACCAGCGGAATCACCACAACGGCACAGAGAACATACCCCCACACGATGGGAATACCAAACAGCATCTCCAGCGCCATGGCCATAATGGCCGCTTCGATCGCGAAAAAAATGAACGTGAATGATGCGTAAATCAGGGAAGTAATGGTGGACCCGATATAGCCAAAGCCGGCGCCGCGAGTCAGAAGATCAATGTCGACACCGTACTTGGCGGCGTAGTAGCTGATCGGAAAGGCGGTCAGCATGATCACCAGGCTGACCGCCAGGATCGCCATCATCGCATTGGTAAACCCGTAACTCAGGGTGATTGCGCCACCGATTGCCTCCAGAGCCAGAAAGGAAATCGCACCCAGGGCGGTGTGGGCCACCCGAGCGGGCGACCAGCGCCGGGCTCGCTTGGCGGTGAAACGAAGCGCGTAGTCCTCCAGCGTCTGGTTGGCAACCCATTGGTTGTACTGACGGCGCACGCGGAAAATGGTCTGTTTGGCAGTCATGGCATTCGCTTATTGAATAACAGCCGGTGAAGGCATTGATCGGGCGATGTCCATGTCGGCCGTCGCCGTGCGCCGGTATGACGCATAGCGCCCGGGCAGGCGAACCAGGATGGTGCACTTTGTACGACCGGGCCGGAGCTCAGCGCTCTGAATCCGACACTCCTTGAATCAGGTATCAATCTTTATGCCATCTGTGACGTGCGGAACATTAAAGGCAAAGTGGGTGGACGGTGGTATGGGGTGATTGACGTAGGTCTCTGCGGCATTTGTCGAATGGGCTCGGAAGGGAGGTGCGAGCAAAATGCAGAGCATGGGCACGGGCCAACCGATGTTCAGTCGCGTTTTCAAACCACCACACGAGGAAAGACCATGGTTACTGACTCACGCAAGCATACGCCGGGGCTGTCGCGCCGGCTTCTGAAAAGCCTGGCCGGGCTGACGGCAGGCCTCGCCATGAGTGCGTTTGGTGTCGCCCAGGAGGTGAACACCACCGGACTGGCGGTTACCGAAGACACTGTGAAGGTGGGTATTCTTCATTCTATCACCGGCACCATGGCCATCAGCGAGACCGGCTCAGTCCAAGCGGAAAAGCTCGCCATCGAGCAGATCAATGCCTCTGGAGGGGTTCTTGGTCGCCAGATCGAGTACATCCAGGAAGACGGCGCCAGCGATTGGCCCACGTTCGCTGAAAAATCCCGAAAACTGCTTCGTCAGGACAATGTAGCGGCGGTATTCGGTTGCTGGACTTCGGCCTCACGCAAAGCGGTGCTTCCGGTTTTTGAGCAATATAACGGAATGCTGTACTACCCGACCTTCTATGAGGGGCTAGAGCAGTCGCCCAACGTAATCTATACCGGTCAGGAAGCCACGCAGCAGATTCTTGCCGGTATCGACTGGGTGGTTGACGCCAAAGATGCCAAAACGTTCTACCTGCTTGGTTCGGATTACATCTGGCCCAGAACCTCCAACAAGATTGCCCGCAAGCATATCGACAAGCTGGGCTTGAAAGTTGTGGGTGAAGAGTATTACCCGCTTGGTCACACCCAGTTCAATTCGGTGATCAACAAGATCAAGCTGCGTAAGCCCGATGTGATTTTTGCGTCAGTCGTAGGCGGCTCCAATGTGGCTTTCTATAAGCAGCTGAAGGCAGCCGGTATCGATCTGACCGAGGAATCTCCCCTGGTTCTGACCATTTCAGTAACCGAGGATGAAATACTGGGTATTGGTGGCGAAAACGTCGAAGGCGCCTATGCCTCAATGAAGTACTTCCAAAGCCTGACGAACTCCAACAACGAAGAATTCGTCAAGGCATTTAAAGAACGTTGGGGTGATGACATCGTGATCGGTGACGTAACCCAGGCGGCTTACCTTGGACCCTGGTTGTGGAAAGCGGCCGTTGAGAAAGCCGGCTCCTTTGACGTCGATAAAGTGCGCGAAGCGTCACCGGGTATTGAACTGACCACTGCGCCTGAAGGTTACGTGAAGGTTCACCCCAATCACCACCTATGGTCCAGAACCCGTATCGGTCGTGCCCAGGAGAATGGCCAGTATGAGGTGGTCTTTGAGACCGAAGAGCTGATTGAGCCAGACCCGTTCCCGGAAGGTTATCAATAAGCGTCACTTCAAGGCAGTGATATAAATAACCCCGCCTCCGGGCGGGGTTATCCCGGTAGAAAGACCAGCCCGGTTGGTTCAAGCGCACGCGGAGGCACCTTCCCATGTTTTCTGACTATTCCTCATCGGAGTTGATGTCGATTTTTGCCATGCAGGGTTTTGCAGGCCTGACACTCTTCTCTGTTTTTGTACTGATGGCCTTGGGCCTGGCCATTATTTTTGGCCAGATGGGTGTGATCAATATGGCGCACGGGGAGTTCATGATCCTCGGTGCTTATGTCACCTACATGACTTCTAACGTCTTTTCCCAATGGCTGCCTGACCTGTACGGTTTCTACTTCTTTGTGGCTATAGCACTTGCCTTCCTGGCGGCCGCGCTCTTGGGCATGTTGGTCGAATGGTTGATGATTCGCCACTTATATCATCGTCCCCTGGACACCCTATTGGCCACTTGGGGCCTGAGTCTGATCCTGCAACAAACCTATCGCTCGATATTTGGCGCAAGGGAAGTTGGCGTGAGTATGCCCGACTGGATGATGGGCTCCTACCCGATAACGGACTTGGTAGAGGTTCCGATCAACGGCATATTTGTTATGTGCCTGTCGCTTGGGATTACCTTGGTAGTGGCGGCCCTGATGTATCGCTCGCGCTGGGGCACTCAGGTACGAGCCGTCGTTCAAAATCGACCCATGGCGGGTGCGGTGGGGATCAACATCCAAAAAGTGGACCGTATGACCTTCGCATTGGGTTGCGGGATTGCCGGGATTGCCGGTGCCGCCTTTACCATGATCGGTTCCACGGGTCCCACTTCGGGCCAGCTGTATATTGTGGATACTTTCCTTGTGGTGGTTTTCGGTGGCGCTACAAGCCTGTTGGGTACAGTCGCTTCCGCGTTCACCATTTCCCAGGCGCAGTCGACCATGGAGTTTTTCCTCAGTGGCTCCATGGCCAAAGTGCTGACGCTGCTGTTCGTGCTGGGCATTCTGATGATTCGTCCTCAGGGCCTGTTTACCCTTAAAGTTCGTCGATAGGAGGACGGTACGATGACTGCGACCGGATTACGATCATTGTTTAGTCGTCACGATCTGCTCAGCTTTGCAGTGCTTGCCCTGCTGTTGATTGTGGTATTCCCTCTGGCGCTGGATGTATTCCGGCTTGGTTTGATCGGTAAGTACCTGACCTACGCGTTTGTGGCTCTGGGGCTGGTGCTTTGTTGGGGCTACGGTGGCGTTCTCAGCCTGGGGCAGGGCGTGTTCTTCGGGATCGGTGGCTATATGATGGCCATGTTTCTCAAGCTCGAATCGTCCGACCCCGAAAGCACCGCGATTCAGTCCACGCCGGGCATTCCCGACTTCATGGACTGGAATCAGATTACCGAGCTTCCCTGGTTCTGGGAGCCGTTCTACAGCTTCGGGTTTACATTACTGGCGGTAATTGTTGTGCCTACAGTGTTTGCGTACCTGATCGGTGTAGCAATGTTCAAGCGGCGGGTAAGTGGGGTGTATTTTGCCATTATTACCCAGTCGATTGCTCTGATTCTCACCATCCTGATTATTGGGCAGCAGGGATTCACTGGTGGCGTAAACGGTATCACTGACCTGAGAACGCTGTTGGGTTGGAACATCCGGTCAGACTTCGCCAAGTATGTATTTTACTTTATTTGCGTCGCACTTTTGTTGGCCTGTGTGGTAATCGCGCAGTTTATCCGAAAAAGTAAATTCGGGCGTATTTTGGTGGCTTTGCGCGATGCGGAAGATCGCATCCGGTTCTCGGGTTATGATGTGGCCAACTTTAAAGTGTTCGTGTTCTGCGTAGGGGCTGCCTTTTCGGCGATTGGTGGAGCTATGTTCACTTTGCAAGTGGGCTTCATGTCACCGAGTTTTATCGGCATTGTTCCCTCTATCGAAATGGTTATTTTTTGCGCTGTGGGGGGGCGGCTATCTCTTTTTGGTGCGGTCTACGGTGCGGTTTTGGTGAGCTGGGCGCGATCCATTTTCTCCGAGAGCTTTCCTGAGTTGTGGCTGTTCGCCATGGGTGCGCTGTTTATCGGTGTTGTGTTGGCGTTCCCAAACGGACTGGCCGGGCTCTACGACCAGTATGCCCGAAGTCATGTGACCAAAGTGCTCGATCGCTGGGTTGACCAGCTTAGCCGTTCTGATTCTACCCGCACTGTCCAAGGAGTTGCCCATGAACGCCAGTAACACAGATTTTGTCCTGGCGGTGGAGAACCTGACTGTTTCCTTTGATGGGTTCAAAGCCGTGGATGACCTGACATTGTATGTCAATGAAGGAGAGATCCGGGTGATTATTGGTCCCAACGGGGCTGGTAAAACAACGGTTCTGGATTTGATTTGCGGCCGTACCCGGTCAACTCAGGGCTCTATCAAATTTCGCAACCGCGAGCTGACCAAAATGAGCGAGTCCGATATTGTGAATTCCGGTGTGGGTCGAAAATTTCAGACACCCTCGGTGTATACCGATTTGACTATTTTTGAGAATCTGGAAATTTCTTATCCCAAAGGACGAAATGTGTTTGGCTCCCTATTCTTCAAGCGGGACGACACAGTTGTCCGTAAATGTGAAGAGGTAGCCGAAATGATTCTCTTGAAGGATCAGCTTCACGAGTCGGCCGGATTGCTGAGCCATGGTCAAAAACAATGGTTAGAAATCGGTATGTTACTGATTCAAGACCCGGATTTATTGATGTTGGACGAGCCGGTTGCGGGGATGTCCGTCACTGAACGCCAGGAAACCGCCAAGCTGCTTCGGCGTATTTCCCAGAATCGGTCGGTGATCGTTATTGAGCACGACATGCAGTTCGTTGCCGAGATTGCTGACAAAGTGACCGTCCTGCATCAGGGAAAAATTCTGACCGAAGGGGCAATTGAAAAAGTCAAGAACGATCCGAAGGTTATTGAAGTTTACCTTGGCCACTGAGTGAGAGAGGACTCATCATGCTTAATGTATCCGATTATCGAGTCAGTTATGGCCAGAGCGAAATTGTGCATGGTCTGGATTTTACTGTGCAACCCAATGAGATTGTCGCCGTGATGGGCCGCAATGGTATGGGCAAAAGCACCCTGATGAAAGCGCTGATGGGAGTTATTCCCGAATCCGGCGGTACCGCGACGCTGGACGGGAAGCAGATATCCGGTATGAAAAGTCATCAGCGAGTCAGCCAGGGGCTAGCTTATGTGCCCCAGGGACGGATGATTTTCTCCAGTATGACTGTGCGCGAAAACATTCAGACCGGTCTGACTTCAACGGGGCGACGAGCCGTTCCGCGTGATCTCTACGATATGTTTCCGGTATTGCTGGAAATGCGTAACCGACGGGGCGGTAACTTGTCGGGTGGACAGCAACAGCAGTTGGCAATCGCTCGCGCCTTGGCGAGCGATCCCAAAGTGTTACTGCTGGATGAACCCACAGAGGGGATACAACCTTCCATCATCAAAGAGATCGCCCAGACCCTGAAAGAAATCCGCGATCAGCGCGGCCTGACCATTGTGGTGACCGAGCAGGTACTGAGCTTCGCCCTGGATGTGGCCGATCGTATCCTGGTAGTGGAGAAGGGGAAGATTGTGCACGAGGAAGCCCGAAGCAGTGTCGATGCCGAGAAAGTGGCGTCCTATCTATCCGTTTAAGTGAGGTAATCTACTATGCGACACGGTGATATTTCCAGCAGTGACGATACCGTCGGCGTAGCCGTCGTCAACTACAAAATGCCGCGCCTGCACACCAAAGCCGAGGTACTCGATAACGCCCGGGCCATTGCGGACATGTTGGTGGGGATGAAAAAAGGACTGCCCGGGATGGACCTGGTGATCTTTCCCGAATACAGCACCATGGGCATCATGTACGACCAGGACGAGATGATGGCCACCGCCGCCACCATTCCGGGGGAGGAGACGGAAATTTTCTCCGACGCCTGTCGCAAGGCCAATACCTGGGGGGTGTTTTCCCTGACCGGTGAGCGTCACGAAGACCATCCCAACAAAGCGCCCTATAACACTCTGGTGTTGATCAGCAACGAAGGTGAGATTGTTCAGAAGTACCGTAAGTGTATTCCCTGGTGCCCCATTGAGGGCTGGTATCCCGGCGATCGCACCTACGTCACGGAAGGACCGAAGGGCATGAAGATCAGTCTGATCATCTGTGACGATGGCAACTACCCGGAAATATGGCGTGATTGCGCCATGAAAGGGGCCGAGTTGATCGTTCGCTGTCAGGGCTATATGTATCCGGCGAAAGATCAACAGGTGATGATGGCCAAATCCATGGCCTGGGCCAACAACTGTTATGTGGCGGTGGCCAATGCCACGGGGTTTGACGGCGTCTACTCTTATTTTGGTCACTCTTCATTGATCGGCTTCGACGGTCGGACACTCGGCGAGTGCGGCGAAGAGGATATGGGGGTGCAGTACGCCCAGCTCTCGGTCAGCCAGATTCGCGATGCCCGCGCCAATGATCAATCCCAGAACCATCTGTTCAAACTGCTGCATCGGGGTTATTCCGGTATCTACAACTCCGGAGACGGCGATCGCGGCGTGGCCGAGTGCCCGTTTGACTTCTATCGCACCTGGGTGATGGATGCGGAGAAGGCGCGGGACGATGTCGAGGCCATGACCCGTTCCACCATCGGGGTTGCGGAATGTCCGGTGGGCGAGCTGCCTCACGGTGGCCGCGAGAAAACCGTCGGGTAAGGCGGTTCCATGCCATTCATCAATGATCGACTGGAAGATCAGGCGCTGCGCGAGGCGCTGACTCCGGCGGTGTCTGCGCCTGAGCCGTCCCGGTCGGGTTCCTCGCCGGGCGAGTCGCGCTTGGGGGCCTCACGTTTTCTGTTTGATCCGGAGACGGTATCGGCGGTTTTGCGTCAGAGAATCCGTGGACAACCCGACGCACTGACGCAAATCGATCGGGAATTGACGCGAGTCAAAGCCGATATCGGTGAGCCGGATCGTCCGCTGGCGGTATTTCTGTTGGCGGGCCCCACCGGGGTCGGTAAAACCGAAACGGTTCGGGCTCTGGCCGAAGCGTTGCACGGGAAGGCCGATGCCTTCTGCCGGGTGGATATGAATACGCTGGCCCAGGATCATTACACCGCTGCCATCACCGGTGCGCCTCCGGGTTACGTCGGTAGCAAAGAGGGCCACAGCCTGATCGATGAAGAGGCCATGCGCGGCAGCTTCAGTCGGCCCGGTGTCGTGCTGTTTGACGAGCTGGAGAAAGCGGGCCCGGAAGTGCTGCGCAGTCTGTTGGGGGTGCTGGACACCGGGCGGTTGCGTCTCACCTCCGGGCAGAAGCAGCTGGATTTTCGCAACAGCCTGATCTTTATGACCAGCAACCTGGGGGCGGCGGATCTGGCGCGCCACCTGAACCGTTGGCAGACTGGCTGGCGTCGATTCTGGCCCCGTTCGGAGCCCGCGCAGCAAACTGCACTGCGTCAGCGGGTTGAGCGCGCCCTGGATCGCGGGCTGGACCCCGAGTTTCTCAATCGCATTGATAACGTGTTGATCTACTATCCGCTGCCCCCGGAAGCACGACCGGGGGTGGTGGCGGAGCTGCTGGTTCAGTTCAATCGGCGTCTGCGGTCCAAAGGGTGGCAACTGCAAGTGTCCCGGGCGTTGATGAGCCGGGTGGAGCGCAAAGGCTTCGATGCCCGGTTTGGAGCGCGGGCGTTAAAGCGACAGTTCCGTCAGCAGGTGGAAGTGCCGGTGGCACAGTTTCTGTTGGAACGGCCGGAGTTACGCCCGGACAGTGCGAAGCCAAAGATGCCACCGCAGGCCGAATCAGAGCTGCGCCAGATGTATTGCGATTGGCAGCACGGGCGGGTCATCTGCCGGCAGGTGTGGGCCCGCAAAAGCGAGTACGTCAAATGACGCAGAGTCGGGGCCAATTGTCGTATGGGCTCAACGGCAGGCGCCTTTGATAATGAGCGTACACGGGCCAGAGGTATATGCACCTCGGCCCGAAATGCTAACGCCTCATTCCCTGTCAGGAGCCAAGCCATGACTGAAACCATCATCAAAATTGATCTGAACCAGACCCCCTACGAGAATGACAAGGTACACAATCGCTGGCACCCGGACATTCCCATGGTGGCCACGGTCAAACCGGGGGACGACTTTATCGTCGAGTGCTACGACTGGACCGGTGGGCAGATCGCCAATAACGATAGCGCCGATGATGTGCGCGATGTGGATCTGACCCAGGTGCACTTCCTGTCCGGACCGATCGGGGTTGAAGGTGCCGAACCCGGCGATCTTCTGGAAGTGGATATTCTGGATATCGGTACCTTCGAGGAAAGCCAGTGGGGCTTTAACGGCTTTTTCTCCAAACAGAATGGCGGCGGCTTCCTGACCGAACATTTTCCCGAAGCGCAGAAATCCATCTGGGATTTCAAAGGCATGTTCACCAAGTCCCGGCATATCCCCGGGGTGGAGTTCGCCGGTCTGATTCACCCTGGCCTGATCGGCTGCCTGCCCTCCAAGGAGATGTTGAAAGAGTGGAACACCCGTGAGCAGGGCCTGGTGGACACCGACCCGGAGCGGGTGCCGCCGCTCGCGGCACTGCCCTATGCCGATACCGCGCATATGGGGCGCATGGATAAAGACTCGGCCAAGAGCGCTGGCGCCGAAGCGGCGCGCACCGTGCCGCCCAGAGAGCATGGCGGTAACTGCGACATCAAGGACCTGTCACGCGGTTCGAAAATCTATTTCCCGGTGTACGTCAAAGAAGGCGGCCTGTCCGTGGGCGATCTGCACTTCAGCCAGGGCGATGGCGAAATCACCTTCTGTGGTGCCATTGAAATGGCCGGCTGGATTCACCTGCGGGTCAATCTGGTGAAAGACGGCATGGCCAAGTACGGCATCAAGAATCCGATCTTCAAGCCCAGCCCGATTACGCCCAAGTACGACGACTACCTGATCTTTGAAGGTATTTCGGTGGATGAATACGGCAAGCAGCACTACCTGGATGTGCACGTCGCCTATCGTCAGGCCTGTCTCAATGCCATCGCATACCTGACCAAGTTTGGCTACACCAAAGCCCAGGCCTACGCCATTCTGGGATGCGCGCCGGTACAGGGGCATATCAGTGGGGTGGTGGACATTCCCAACGCCTGTGCCACCCTGTGGTTGCCCACCGATATCTTCGATATCGACGTCAACCCCAGTGCGTCCGGCCCGGGCGCCAAGGTCAGTGGTGGTATGGATGTACCCCTTTCGAAAGATAAGGAGTAAGCATCATGCCGGTCTACGACTACAAGTGCGCCGAACACGGGCTGTTTCACCAGCTGGCGACCTTCGAGCAGAGCGCTGAGCCACAGGCTTGCCCGAGCTGCGGCCAGTTAGCGGCCCGGGTGATTGTCCTGCCCCCGGAACTGAAAGCCATGTCCCGGGAGAATCACACGGCCCACGAGCGCAATGAGAAGAGCCAGCATCAGCCGGTGTTCTCCACCACGGAGGCCCGGGCGGACGCCCGGGAGCGGCAGGCCCATGCACATCGAAAGGGCAAACCCTGTGGATGCCACGATGGCGGCAAACTCCGCTCGGCGCTGATGTACACCGCCGATGGCAAAAAAATGTTCCCCAGCATGAGGCCCTGGATGATCAGTCACTGAGCTCCGGCGGTTGATTGAAATTTGCCCCTGACTGGGGCAGACTCGAAGCCGATGGTCAGCGGTAACGACCCGGCTTCGATTTCAATCACCGTTTACAAGGACTTCAGTTATGACCTTTCCAATACTCCCCCGCACGTTGATCGCGTCCCTGTGCGCCCTGGGTTTCAGTCTGGGAGCACAAGCGGAATCCCTCGATATCAGACCCGGCCTCTGGGAACACCAGGTTTCCATGAAAAGCGAAAGCGGCCAGTTGGAGCAGCAGCTGGAAATGGTGCGCCAACAGATGGAAGCCATGCCGCCGGCCCAGAAAAAGATGATGCAGGACATGATGGCCGAGCAGGGCCTGTCCATGGATTTCAGTAACCAGACCGTACGCAATTGCCTGACCGAAGAAGAGGCCGCTCGAGGTGAGTTCCAGTGGGGCGATAACACCGACTGTGAGCACAACGTGGTCAGCCGCGGCGACCAGACCCGCATCGAGTTTACCTGCCCGGACGAACAGGCCCAGGGTGAGATGGTGCTGGATGGGGATACGGCGTATACCGGTCAGTCCACGGCGCTGATGGATTTTGGCGGGTCCCCGGAAAAGGTCACCATTACCCACAGTGGCCAATGGGTCAGCGCTGACTGCCCCTGACTGGGGGGGGCTCTCTCCACCACGGTTGCGAAAAAGGCCTGGCTCACCCACTATATTGGCTATTCAGGATAAGTAAGCACGCGTGAATCATAGTCAATCATAGGAGCCATCCCGTATGAGCCAGGACCATCGCCGCCGATACTCCAGCCCCGTGGTGGACGGGGTCGGTAAATCCGCCAGTCGCGCCATGCTGCGCGCCACCGGGTTTACCGATGAGGATTTCCGCAAACCCCAGGTCGGTATCGCCTCGACCTGGAGCAATCTAACCCCCTGCAATATGCACATCGACGGTCTGGCCCGGGAAGCGGCCGACGGGGCCGATGGCGCGGGTGGAAAGAGCCTGATTTTCAACACCATCACCGTCTCCGACGGCATTGCCAACGGCACCGAGGGGATGAAGTACTCTCTGGTCTCCCGTGAGGTCATTGCCGATTCCATCGAGACCGTGGCGGGCTGTGAGGGCTTTGACGGCCTGGTGGCCATCGGCGGTTGCGACAAGAATATGCCCGGCTGTCTGATGGGCCTCGCGCGGCTCAACCGTCCGTCCGTTTTCGTCTATGGCGGCACGATCAAGCCCGGTGCCAATCATACGGATATCGTCTCGGTGTTCGAAGCGGTGGGTGCGCACGCCAAGGGTGATAAAACCCTGATCGAAGTGAAGCAGATCGAGGAAACCGCCATCCCCGGTGCCGGCTCCTGTGGCGGCATGTACACCGCCAACACCATGGCCTCGGCCATCGAAGCCATGGGCATGAGCCTGCCCGGCAGTTCCGCCCAGAACGCCGAGGACAACGACAAACTGGCCGACTGCCGCGCCGCCGGCGCCGCGGTGCTTACTCTGCTGGAAAAAGACCTCAAGCCCCGGGACATCATGACCCGCGAGGCGTTTGAAAACGCCATTACCGTGGTCATCGCCCTGGGCGGCTCCACCAACGCCGTGCTGCACCTGCTGGGCCTGGCCCACACCGTGGACGTGGATCTGACCCTGGAAGACTTCACCCGCATCGGCGCCCGGGTCCCGGTGTTGGCGGACCTGCGTCCCAGCGGTCACTACATGATGAGTGAGCTGGTCGCCATCGGCGGTATCCAGCCCCTGATGAAGATCCTGCTGGAGGCGGGCCTGCTGCACGGCGACTGCATGACCGTTACCGGCCAGACGCTGGCGGAAAACCTGGCCAGCGTTAAACCCTACCCCGAAGAGCAGGACATCATTCACGCCCTCGACAACCCGGTGAAAAAGGACAGCCACCTGCGCATTCTCTACGGTAACCTGGCGCCCACCGGCGCGGTGGCCAAGATTACCGGCAAGGAAGGTACCCAATTCACCGGCCGGGCCCGGGTGTTTCACTCGGAAGAGGAAGCCACCGACCGGATCATGGATGGCACCGTGGTGGCCGGGGATGTGCTGGTGATCCGCTACGAGGGCCCCAAGGGCGGCCCCGGCATGCGCGAGATGTTGACCCCCACCTCGGCGATCATGGGCAAGGGACTGGGGGATTCGGTGGCGCTGATCACCGACGGCCGCTTCTCCGGCGGCAGCCACGGTTTTGTGGTGGGGCACGTCACACCAGAAGCGCAGGACGGTGGCCCGATTGCCCTGGTGGAGGACGGTGACGAAATCGTGATCGACGCTGAAGCCAACACCATTTCGGTGACGGTGGACGACGCTGAGCTCGACCGCCGCCGCAAACTCTGGCAGGAACCACCACTACGCTACACCCGAGGCGTCCTGGCCAAATACGCCAAAACCGTCAGCTCAGCCTCGGAAGGCGCCGTGACCGATAAGTGATTGTGGAGCTTCGTGGAAGAGTGCTGCGGGAGGGTATACCGTTCCGAGACACGCCGCTCGGATGGAGGGGTATACAATCTGCATCACGTCCGGGCCGGGGAGGGGAAGCCCTTTCAAGACACGCCGTAAACCCATCCCTGGGGGCTCGACGCGCGGAGTCCCTCCGCTTACGGTCTTGAAAGGGCTTCCCCTCCCCGTCCCTCAGTGGCATATATAACTCACGGACGCACTGTCACGGCGGATGCGCCTTGCTCCGAGACGTCGGACCGATCCGCCCTACGCGACCTGCTGTGCTATCCGTAGGGCGGATAAGCCAAAGGCGCATCCGCCGTTACCCAAGTGGCAGTTCGAAGGGTGCTATTTCCCGAAACGTTATGCAGGCACAGCGGAGGCTGGGTACCCCCTTGTGAGACCGTCGCCTGCCTGGACGGCAGGCGATCGAGCCTACAGGGATGTATTTACGGCGTGTCTCACAAGGGGGTACCCAGCCGTAGCGCTAGATCCGAAGTAACCACGCCGGACTCCTGTTCCACGGTGGGAGAGGGCGGCGGTTTCCTGTATACTTCGCGCAAAGTTTGTACAGTAGGTGATCGTTTTGATTGGAAAACTCTTCAAAAAGCTGGCCGGGGACTCCAAACCGGCCAACAACTCCGAGACCCGCAAAGGGCGCAGCCCCAAAAATCAAACCGACAACCCGCGCAGCGGCGCCGAGCAAAAGCCCCGCAACGGCAAGCCCGACGGCAACCGTCGGCGAAAGCCGCGCCGTGCCCAAGGCTCCGGCGGGCGTGCAAACTCGCAGGAAAAGCAGGGCCATCCGGAGCAGAAAAGCCAGAAGGGCCAGCCGGAGAAGGCCGGCAACGCCGAGGCCAACAATGAGCCCGGAAACCAAGGCTCCGGCAAGAAAGGTGGCAACCGCCGCCGGGGCCGGAACAACAATCGCCGCCGAGGCGGCCAAAACAAGAGCAACAATAAACCTATGGCCAACCAACCCTGGGATATCTCACAGTTTCCGGTGCCCGAAGTCGAGGGCAAACTGCGCTTTCACGATTTCGGGCTTGAAAATGACCTGATGCACGCCATTGCCGACCTGGGCTTTGAGTACTGCTCCCCGATTCAGGCGCAATCCCTGCCTCTGGCCCTGCAGGGCAAAGACGTGGTGGGCAAGGCCCAGACCGGTACCGGTAAAACCGCGGCCTTCCTCACCGCGGTGATCGACGACCTGCTCAAACACCCCATTGAAGAACAGCGTTATGCCGGCGAGGCGCGGGCCCTGGTGATTGCGCCCACCCGCGAGCTGGTCATGCAGATCGCCGATGACGCCAAGCTGCTGTGCAAGTACACCGACCTGCAGATCCACACGCTGGTTGGCGGTATGGATTACGGCAAGCAGCAGCGCCGCCTGCACGACAGCCTGGTGGATATTCTGGTGGCCACCCCGGGTCGTCTGCTGGACTTCTGCCGCCAGCGCGATGTGTTTCTCGACCAGTTGGAGATTCTGGTAATCGACGAAGCGGACCGGATGCTCGATATGGGCTTCATTCCGCAAGTGCGCCAGATCGTGCGTCAGACACCCAAGCGGGAAGACCGGCAGACCCTGTTCTTCTCGGCCACGTTCACCGAAGAGGTTGAGCGTCTGGTAGAGCAGTGGACCCACGAGCCCACCACCATCGAAATTCAGCCAGAAAGCGTGGCGACCGACACGGTGGAGCAGCATGTCTACCTGGCGGCGACCGAAGAAAAGTATCCGATGCTCTACAACCTGATTCAGCAGGACGATGTGGAGAGCCTGATCGTGTTTGCCAACCGCCGGGACCAGTGCCGCGACCTGCACGAGAAGCTGCGCCGCCACGATATCAAGGTGGGTTTGCTGTCGGGCGAGATTCCCCAGAACAAGCGGGTCAGCACCCTGAATGCCTTCAAGGACGGTGATCTGAAAGTGTTGGTCGCCACCGATGTGGCGGGTCGGGGCATCCATATCAGCGGCATCAGCCATGTGGTGAATTTCACCCTGCCGGAGGAGCCGGAAGATTATGTGCACCGCATCGGTCGTACCGGCCGGGCGGGCAAGCACGGCACCTCGGTCAGTTTTGCCTGCGAGGACGATGCGATGTTGTTGCCGCCGATCGAGGAGCTCTTGGGCGAGTCGATCAAGTGCGAGCAGCCGCCGGAGGAGTTGTTGGTCGAAACCCCACCCATGAAACCCGCCGCGCCCCGGCGCCGTTCGTCGGGCGGCAGTGGTGGTCGCCCAGGCGGCAATCGCAGCGGCGGCGGACGCGGTCGGCCTCGTAGTTCGTAGCGTTTGATTTGGGTTACGGCGGATGCGCCTTCGGCTTATCCGCCCTACGCGAGTTTATACCGCTGCGCTCGGCCGTAACTAAACGTGACGGCTTCGCCAAGTTCGCCACAAGAAAACCCCAACTCCCCAAACCAACCCAATCACCGCCCCATACAAATGTGCATCCACCGCTACCGGGACGGGCAAAAGCTCATGGGACGTGTCATACCCGGGCCACTGTTCCCGCACAATTTTATAAGCCACCACCGCCAACGCCAGACCGCTCATCCAGGGTGTCTGCCTGAAGGTGATGATCACTCCCGCTACCAGCAGTCCATGCAATGCACCGGACAGCCCCGCGTAATAATCCAGGTCGGTGTTGAACCACTGAATCCCGATGCCCACGCCCAGTAAACAGGTCAACAACAAAAGGCCATAGTGGCGCAGCGAAATATCCTGAAACAGAATCCAGCCGCACAACATGAAAGCGCCCAGGTTCATCGCCAGGTGGTAGGGGCCGTAGTGAATCCAGTGGCCGGTGAGCAGCCGCCAGAGTTCGCCCTGGCTGACGGCGTCGCGGTTGAGTTCAAGCAGGGGCTCGGCCACGCTCTGCAGTGCGCCGAGCAATACCATCATCACGCTCAACCCCAGTGTGAGCCAGAGGCTGGGCGTGAAACGGAGGAAGGGCAAGGCCGGTTACTCGGCGCCGGCCTGTTTCAGGGCGGCAATATACTCGTCCGCCAGGCGGTGGTCTTTGATGGTCTGCAGAAAGGTCTTGCCGTCGGGGCCGGGGGCGTCCAGGTTGTGGCCGCGCTCGACAAAAAACTGCACAAAGGTGGCGAAGTTTTCTTCACGCATACCGCGGTAGGCTTTCTCCAACAGGTGAAAGTCCGGGTCCATGCCCTCCGGAGCCGGGTATCCGAAAAAACTTTTGATGCGCTCATCATCAAACACTTCGCCCAGAACTTTCTTTTTGTCTTTCTTCAATTCGCTCATGACTGCTGTTGTCTCCACGTGGCTGAAAGGGTTTAACCTTCCAGCTTCTTGATCAGAATTTCGTTGACCGCTTGGGGGTTCGCCTGGCCTTTGCTGGCTTTCATGATCTGGCCCACAAAGAAGCCGAGCATTTTGGGTCGCTTGGCCGGGTCGGCGTTGCGGTAATTGTCCACCTGTGCCTGGTTGTTGGCGATCACCTCGTCCACCATTTTTTCCAGTGCACCGGTATCGGATACCTGTTTCAGGCCCTGTTTTTCAATGATGGTGTCAGCATCGCCTTCACCCTGGGTCATGGCCTCAAACACTTTCTTGGCGATTTTGCTTGAAATGGTGCCGTCTTTGATGCGCTCGATCAGGCCGCCCAGTTGCACCGGAGTGACCGGTGATTGCGCGATGCCGATTTCCTCTTTGTTCAGGTAGGCGGACAGGTCTGCCATGATCCAGTTGCCCGCCAGTTTGGCTTCGCCGCAGGCTTTGACCGTGGCTTCAAAGTAGTCCGCCGTGGCACGGTCGCCGGCCAGTTGGCCCGCGTCGTATTCGGGCAGATCGTATTCCTTGATGAAGCGGTCACGCCGCGCTTCCGGCAGTTCGGGCATGTCTTTGCGCACGGCTTCGATGAACTCATCGTCGATGATCACCGGTAGCAGGTCCGGGCAGGGGAAGTACCGGTAATCGTTGGAGTCTTCCTTGGTGCGCATGGAGCGGGCGGTTTTGGTGTCGCCGTTGTACAGGCGGGTTTCCTGTACGATTTTGCCGCCGTCTTCGAGCACTTCGATCTGCCGTTCGACTTCCAGAGCAATGGCTTCTTCCATAAAGCGGAAGGAGTTGAGGTTTTTGGTTTCGGTGCGGGTGCCGAGTTCTTCCTCGCCTTTGAGTCGCACGGAGATGTTGACATCAAAGCGCATGGAGCCCTGGGACATGTCGCCGTCGCAGATTTCCAGGGAGGTGACGATGTTGTGCAGTTGTTTGGCGAAGGCTACGGCTTCTTCGGCGCTGCGCATATCCGGTTCGGTAACCACTTCGATCAGCGGGGTGCCGGCGCGGTTCAGGTCGATGCCGGTCATGCCGTGGTAGTCTTCGTGCAAGGATTTGCCCGCGTCTTCTTCGAGGTGGGCGTGGTGGATACGCACGCGCTTGGTCCGGCCTCCTTTCAGTTGCAGGTCGACGTAGCCCGGGCCGACGATGGGTTCGGCCAGTTGGGTGGTCTGGTAGCCTTTGGGCAGGTCCGGATAGAAGTAGTTTTTCCGTTCGAATACGGAGCGCTTGCCAATTTCGGCGTTGACCGCGAGGCCGAATTTGACGGCATTTTTGAATGCCTGTTCGTTGGCCACGGGCAGGGTGCCGGGCAGCGCCAGGTCGACGGCGCAGGCCTGGGTGTTGGGCTCAGCGCCGAAGGCGATGCTGGCGCCGGAGAATAATTTGGTGTTGGTGGAAAGTTGCACATGCACTTCCAAACCAATGACTGTTTCCCATTCCATCTTTAATAACCTTAATTCGGTTGGTCTTGGGTACTTTGTATTTGAGTCCGGTGAGCGGTGGGGTACACCGTTTGGAGACCCGCCGTGAATACATCCCTGTAGGCTTCTCGTCGGCTCCCTGCCTCCGAGAGTCTCCAAACGGTGTACCCCACCGCTCACCTCAATGCCAAAATTCGGCGTAGGGCGGATAAGGCCGAAGGCCGCATCCGCCGTAATTACACGTTATGCCTCCACCAAACGTTACGCTTGGCAACGGCGGATGCGCTGCGCTTATCCGCCCTACGCGGGCCGCCGTGTATATGTCGTGCCGTATCCGCCCCGCGCGAGGCCCTTGGGGCTATTCGATTCCGGGCGCACTCTGCTGGTGAAAATCCGTCGCCTGTTGGAACTGGTGGGCGACGTTCAACAATTTGCCTTCGGCGAAATAATTACCGATCAACTGCAGTCCCACCGGTTTTCCATCCACCTGGCCGCAGGGGATGGATAGGCCGGGTAGGCCCGCCAGGTTGGTGGGGATGGTGAAGACGTCTTCCAGGTACATGGACACCGGGTCTTTGGTTTTTGAGCCAAAGGCGAACGCCGGTGAGGGCGATGTGGGGCCGAGGATGACGTCGACTTCGCTGAAGGCGTCGACAAAGTCCTGTTTGATCAGGCGGCGCACTTGCTGGGCCTTGTTGTAGTAGGCGTCGTAGTAGCCCGCGGACAGGGCGTAGGTGCCTACCAGGATGCGGCGTTTGACTTCTTCGCCGAAGGCTTCGCTGCGCGAGCGTTCGTACAGGTCGTTCAGGTCTTTCGGGTTTTCACAGCGGTAGCCGTAGCGTACGCCGTCAAAGCGCGACAGGTTGGCCGAGCACTCCGCCGGGGCGATCACGTAGTAGGCGGCGACCGCCAGGCCGGAGTGGGGCAGGCTGATGGTTTTGATGCTGGCGCCGAGGCTTTCATAGACTTTAATGGCCGCTTCTACCGCTTTGGCGGTGTCCGGGTCCAGTCCGTCGGTGAAGTATTCTTTGGGGACGCCAATTTTCAGGCCGTCGAGAGGCTTATCCAGCTCGGCGGTGTAATCCTCCAGCGGCTGGTCCACGCAGGTGGAGTCCTTGGGATCGAAGCTGGCCATGGCGTTGAGCATCAGCGCGGAGTCTTCGGCGGTGCGGGTCAGGGTGCCGGCCTGATCGAGGCTGGAGGCGAAGGCGATCATACCCCAGCGGCTTACCCGGCCATAGGTGGGCTTGAGGCCGGTGAGGCCGCACAGGGCCGCTGGCTGGCGGATGGAGCCGCCGGTGTCGGAGGCGGTGGCGCCGGGGGCCAGGTGGGCGGCCACCGAGGCGGCGGAGCCGCCGGAGGAGCCGCCCGGCACGCAGCCGGTGTCCCAGGGGTTTTTCACTGGCCCATAGAAACTCGTTTCGTTGGAGGAGCCCATGGCGAACTCGTCCATATTGGTTTTGCCCAGCATGACTGCCCCGGCCGCTTCGTAATTGTCGACGATGGTGGCGTTGTAGGGGGCAATGAAGTTGTCCAGCATTTTGGAGCCGCAGCTGGTACGCACGCCAGTGGTACAGAATATGTCCTTGTGGGCAATGGGTACGCCGCACAGCGCGGGCGCATCCCCCTGGGCCAGCCGCTCGTCGGCTTTGGCGGCCTGGGCCAGGGCCCGCTCTTCGGTCGGGGTGATGTAGCTGTTATAGGTCGGGTCCAGGCGCCGGATGCGGTCAATATAATGCCGGGTCAGCTCGGTGCTGGAAAACTCCCGGTTGCGCAGTCCCTGAACCAGTTGGGCAATGGTGTGTTGGTGCATTGCGATTTACATCCTCAAATAAGTGTCTGGGCTCAAGCCGCTTCAATGGCGCAGGGCGCTATAGAGGGCGGGCCGGTCAAAGGTCGGGCCGGGCGCGGCGATCATTCGATGACGCGGGGCACCAGGTAGAGCCCGTCTTCGGTCGCCGGGGCAATGGCCTGGAAGTGCTCGCGCTGATTGGGCTCGGTCACCTGATCCGCGCGCAGGCGCTGGGTGGCGTCCAGCGGGTGGGCCATGGGCTTGACGCCTGTGGTATCGACCGCCTGCAACTGGTCGACCAGATTGAGGACGTCAGAGATGCGCTCGGTGACTTGACCGACTTCATCGTCGGAAACAGCGATGCGCGCCAAATGCGCCAGCTTGGCGATGTCGGAAGAGGCGATGGCCATCAAGATGCTCCAGATTGGTGTGGCTCCGGGTCAAAAAGTGCTCAACCGGTGGCCAAAAAGGTCCAAAAGTTCGCGTTTGTGCAATAAGCCGCTAAAGTTATCACATTTGCGCCTTGCCCTAAATCCCTGCCGTTGATAGAGTGCCAGCATCTGCGCCGACGCTTCGGGCCCGCTCATGGGCCGGGCGCCCGCCAAGCCGCGTCGGGTAAAGCTGTTCAACCTCGTGTAAACTGCTTGAGCCGCGAGTGAATTCGCAGGCGGGGTGTCGGTCTAACCGCCGTCCGGACCGGGTCTGGCAGCACGGCGGACCATCCGAAAGAATTTTAGGCAGCAGGCCGGTTCCGGCCTGCTGCGAGACAGAACAATATAGGGTTGCGTGAACCAATGTTAAAACACCTGCGTGGAGCCTTTTCCAACGATCTTTCCATAGACCTGGGTACCGCCAATACACTGATCTACGTACGCGGCCGGGGCATTGTCCTGGACGAGCCCTCAGTGGTTGCCATCCGCCATCACAATGGCCACAAGATTGTCGAGGCCGTCGGCACCGAAGCCAAGCGTATGCTGGGTCGTACCCCGGGAAACATTACCGCAATCCGCCCCCTGAAAGACGGTGTCATCGCCGATTTTCAGGTCACCGAGAAAATGCTGCAGCACTTCATCAAAAAGGTACACGAGGCGAGCTGGTTCCAGCCCAGCCCCCGGGTCCTGATCAGCGTTCCCTGTCTGTCGACCGAAGTGGAAAAGCGGGCCATCCGCGAATCCGCCATGGGCGCCGGTGCCCGGGAAGTGCGCCTGATCGAGGAGCCCATGGCCGCCGCCATCGGCGCCGGTCTGAAGGTATCGGAAGCCAGCGGTTCCATGGTGGTTGATATCGGTGGTGGTACCACGGAAATCGCCGTGATCTCCCTTAACGGCGTCGTTTATTCGGATTCCGTGCGCATCGGCGGGGACCGGTTTGATGAAGCCATCGTCAATTATGTCCGCCGCCATTACGGCAGCGTCATTGGTGATGCCACGGCCGAGCGGATCAAGCAGGAAGTCGGCTGTGCCTTCGCCGGCAGCGAAGTGCGTGAAATCGACGTGCGTGGGCGCAACCTGGCCGAAGGGGTGCCGCGCAGTTTTACCCTGAACAGTGACGAGATTCTGGAAGCCCTGCAGGAGCCGCTGGCGGGCATTGTCCAGGCGGTGAAGAGCGCCCTGGAACAGTCCCCACCGGAGCTGGCGGCCGATATTGCCGAGAGTGGCGTTGTCCTGACCGGCGGTGGTGCGCTGCTGCGCGACATCGATCGGCTGTTGTCCAACGAAACCGGTCTGCCCTTCATTGTGGCAGAAGATCCGCTGACCTGCGTGGCACGCGGTGGTGGCCTGGCAATGGAAATGATGGACAAACGGAATATCGATCTGCTGTCTTCCTGACGGGTTGCTGGGCCCAGAGTTAACGGGATCCACACTGAGCGGGAGAGGGTGTTATTAAAACGCTGTTTACCAAAGGCCCGGCGGTTGCCTCGCGTGCGTTGTTCTTCAGCGTGGCGGCCGTCGGCCTCATACTTGTCAGTCTCTACACCGATTGGCTGGGGCCGGTGCGCGCCCAGCTCGGTGCCGTCGCTACCCCTTTCTATTGGGTGACCAATCTGCCCCAACGCATCGGAGCCTGGGGCGATGATACCTTTGCCGGCCGCCAGGCGCTGCGCGAGGAAAACGAAGCCCTCAAATCCGAACTGCTGATTCTCCAGCGCAAATTGCAACAGATGGCCGCTCTGGCCGCCGAGAACGTGCGCTTGCGCCGCCTGCTCGGTTCCAGTGACATGCTCCAGGATAACGTCCTGGTGGCGGAGCTGGTGGGAGTTTCCCCCAATCCACTGAGCCACTCCGTGGTCATCAATAAAGGCGCCCGAGACGGCGTCTATATGGGGCAGCCGGTGTTGGATGCCTTTGGTCTCATGGGGCAGGTGGTGGAGGCCAACCCGGGCAGCAGCCGGGTGCTGTTGATCACGGACACCAGTCACGCGTTGCCGGTGCAGGTCAATCGCAACGGCGTTCGCGCAATCGCCGAGGGCACCGGGCACATCAACCGCCTGCGCCTTCGCCACGTATCCAATACCACCGACATCCGGGTCGGCGACCTGCTGGTCAGCTCCGGGTTGGGGGATCGCTTCCCGGTGGGTTATCCGGTGGCCGAGGTCGAACAGGTGGTCCGGGATCCCGGGCAATCTTTCTCCACGGTCATTGCCCGCCCCATGGCACGCCTTGACCGCAGCCGACACCTGCTGTTGGTCTTTGCTGGCGGCACGTCCGAGCGCGGCGGCGCCGAGCAACCCGCCCCGGAGCTTCCGACTGAAGAGGCCGGGGGCGAGGCCAATGATTGATCTGACCCGGGGCCACAATCGCTGGCTGGTGCTGGTGGCTCTGTTGCTGGCCCTGACCTTGGCGGTGTATCCGCTGCCTCTGGATTGGCGCTGGTGGCGCCCGGAGTTTGTCATGCTGGTGGTGGTCTATTGGGTGTTTACCCTGCCGGATCACGTCAGCCTGACCCAGGTCGCGCTGCTCGGTCTGATTCAGGATCTGGTGGAGGGCACACCTCTCGGACAGCATGCGCTGGGGTTGGTGATCGTGACTTACATTGCGCTGCAATCCTATCGCCGGTTTGGCAACTACGCCCTCTGGCAGCAGGCCTGTTGGGTGTTTGTCCTGGTCGGCATTGCCCAGATGACCAGCAATTGGGTACACAGTCTGGCCGGGGGCCAGGTGTCCGGCCTGCAGTTCCTGTACCCGGCACTGGTCAGCGCGCTGCTGTGGCCTCTGGTCCACATCGGGTTTGAGGGCCTGCGTCACCGCTACCGCATCCAGTAGCTGGGGCGTCAGTTCTGGCCCACACAACAGACACTGGAGAGATGTGACATGACGGATCTGTATCTAGCCTCCCAATCCCCGCGCCGTCGAGAGTTGCTCGGTCAGCTGGGCGTACAGTTCGAGCCCCTGACACTGTCGGTGCCGGAAGAGCGGGGGGCGGATGAACCACCGGCTCAGTACGTCGAGCGCCTGGCGCTGGAGAAAGCCCGCGCGGGTCTGGCCCTGCTTGGTGAGTTGGGGCTGCCTGCCGCGCCAGTGCTGGGGTCCGATACCATCGGGGTCTGTCTGGGAAAAGTGCTGGAGAAGCCCCTCGGGCGTGACCATGCCCTGACCATGTGGCGGCTGATGTCCGGGCGCGAGCACCAGGTGATGACCGCCGTCGCGGTCTGTTCGCCGGAGCGCGAAGCGGTCTGCCGGGTTACCACCACCGTCTGGTTTCGGACCCTCGATGAGCGCGAAATGGAGGCCTATTGGGCCTCCGGCGAGCCCCGGGATAAAGCCGGTGGGTACGGCATCCAGGGCCTGGGCGGTGTCTGGGTGGATCGAATCGAAGGCAGTTACAGCGCGGTTGTGGGCCTGCCAATGGCTCAGACCGCCGAGCTGCTCAATCAATTTCAGGTGCCCTGGTGGGGCCATCCCGCCGGCGCACCCACAGGCGAGCGTCCATGAGTGAAGAACTACTGATCAATGTCTCTCCCGTGGAAACCCGGGTGGCCCTGGTGGAAAACGGGGTGGTCCAGGAACTACACATCGAGCGCAGTCACGGCAAGGGCTACGTCGGCAATATCTACAAAGGCAAAGTGGTCCGGGTGCTGCCCGGCATGCAGGCAGCGTTTGTGGAAATCGGGCTGGCCCGCACCGCTTTCATTCACGCCTCGGATATGGCCGAAGCGGATGAAGATGAGGGCCGCCGTGGAGAGGTTCCGGACATCCGTACCCTGGTGCGCGAAGGCCAGACCCTGCTGGTGCAGGTCAGCAAAGACCCCATCGGCACCAAAGGCGCCCGCCTGACGACCAACCTCAGTCTGTCTTCCCGTTATCTGGTCTACATGCCCAATAGCGCCCACATCGGGGTGTCGACCCGCATTGACGATGACGCCGAGCGTCAGCGGTTGCGCGGGCAGGTCGAATCGCTAGCCGAGGAAGCCGGTGTGTCCGGCGGCTTCATCCTGCGCACCGTGGCCGAGGGCGTCGGGGCGGACGAGCTGCGCAATGACATCGACTTCCTGCAGAAGCTGTGGCTCGATTTTCAGGATAAGTGCACCAATGCCCCGGTGCCCAGCGCCATTCACACCGACATGCCGCTGTTTCTGCGCGCCCTGCGGGACCTGGCCCGGGCACCGATCGAGAAAATCCGGGTGGATTCGCGCATGAGCTGGACTCAGATGCGCGAATTCGCCACCAGTTACTACCCCGAGCTGGTGGATCTGATTGAATGCTACAGTGGCGAACGCCCGTTGCTCGACCTGTACGGTGTTGAGGATGAAATTGCCCGGGCGCTGGACACCCGGGTGCCGCTAAAGTCCAATGGCTACCTGATTGTCGAGCAGACCGAAGCCATGACCACCGTGGATGTGAACACCGGTGCATTCGTGGGGCGGCGCAACCTGGAAGAGACCATCTTCAAAACCAATATGGAGGCGGCCAGTGCGATTGTGCGACAATTGCGGCTGCGCAACCTCGGGGGGATCATCATCCTCGACTTCATCGATATGAAGGACCCGGAGCACGAGCGTCAGGTGCTGCGGACGCTGGAAAAAGCCCTGGAGAAAGATCACGCCAAAACCAGCATCACCGGGGTGTCTGAGTTGGGGCTGGTGGAAATGACCCGCAAGCGCACCCGGGAGTCCCTCGGCCAGATGCTCTGCGAGCCATGCCCGCTGTGTTCGGGGCGCGGACTGGTCAAGTCGGCCGAGACGGTGTGCTATGAAATTTTCCGGGAAATCCTGCGCGAGGCGCGCGCTTACGATAACGACAAGTTCCTGGTGCTGGCCTCCCAATTGGTGGTGGATCGCCTGCTCGATGAGGAGGCGGCTTATGTGGCCGATCTGGAAGCCTTTATCGGTCGCACCATTGAGTTCCAGGTCGAGAGCCTGTTTACCCAGGAACAGTATGACATTGTGCTGGTCTGATGATCAGCCCGGGTAGAGAAGCGGATTCTGGCGCCCCCGCTGCCCCCTCGACCGGTTTGAGGAAACCCTCAGGTATGTTTCGGTGTTAGCTTACCTACTGAAAAAATTCTACATCCTCTGCGCGGTGCTGGTCATCGCTTTGGCGGTGGTGGTGCAGTCCGGGCGGAGCCTGTTTCCGCTGCTGGCCAACTACGACCGGCAGTTGACGGCGTATCTGTCGGAGCAACTGGATCTGTCCGTGTCGGTAGAGCGCCTGACCGCCGACTGGCAGGAGCTGAAGCCCAGCCTCACCCTTTACGAGCTCAGTGTCAGTGATCAGGAGGGTCGCCCTCTGCTCAAGGCCGACCGGGTCCTGCTTCGGCTGAATCTGGTCAGCAGCGCGCTGGAAGGGCGACTGGCCTGGGACAAGATCGTGCTGCGTCGCCCCCAACTATCCCTGTCCCAGGGGACCGATGGGTATTGGGGGCTGCCAGACTTCGTCGCCGATCAGGAGCGCCCGTCCGCCGATGAACCGCTCGCGCCAGACGATCTGCTCACCCTGTTCGAAGTCGGCACCCGGGTCGAGCTGCTCGATGCCAGTATTGACCTGTCTTTTGCCAGTGGTCACCAGCAGACCTTCTCCGCCCCGTACTTGTTGCTGGAGCATGAGGGGGACTTCCACCGGCTCTCCTTGCAGGTGGACCTGGAAGGGCGTGACCGTGCCCTGGTGGCCATCCTCGAAGGCCGGGGTGATCCGCGAGATCCGAAAAACTTCCAGACCGAAGGCTATCTGAACCTGCGCGACTTCCCCACTCTGGAGCCACTGACCGCGATTGGCGGCATCCTGGTGGGCGAGAGCAAACACCGTGACTGGTACCGGGAAGGGCGAATGAACGCCAGCCTCTGGTTCTCCAGCCAGGAAGACGGTGGCGGCTACGACTGGGTCGGCAATCTGGGGCTGGACGACGTCGCTCTGCCGTTGGAAGAGCTCACGCTGGACCGGGTCAGCGCCACCATCGGCGGCGAATGGCGTCGCTCCGGCCGGTGGCGGGTGGCATTGCAGGATCTCTCGGCGGAGTGGCGCGATCGGGCTCTGGAGCCGCTGCAGGTGTCTGTGTCCACCGCCCGGACCAACGCCCCGATCCACTGGATGGTCGATCACATCGATCTGCGCTACTGGACCACCCTGGCGGACCAGCTTGGATTGCTGGGGGACGGGCGCCTGCAGGAAGTGGTGCGCACCCTCAATCCCCAGGGTGACGTCCGGCATCTGCAGCTTACGGTGCCCCAGGACGACTGGCGGGGCTGGGAGCTGATGGCCGAACTCGGTGACGTAGCGGTGGAACCCTGGCAGGGCGTTCCGGGCCTGAGCGGCGTGACCGGGTTTGTTGAGGCCAATCAGCGCGGTGGCCATGTCGATCTCGATAGCCGCAACGGTTTCGAGATGTTCTTTGCCAAAACCTACGATGAGCCGATGGCGTATCAAAGCGCCCGCGGTCAGGTCGCCTGGCACTTGCGGCCGGAAGAGAATCAGATTTACGTCAATAGCGGGCCGCTGTCATTGCGCGGGCCGGGAGAGTCCGCCACGGGCAGTATGTGGTTGTCGCTGCCCTGGGAGCGCAACACCGGTGACATCGACCTGTACCTGGATATCCATGGCGAGGACCTGAGCGCTAACGTGTACGACAAGTACTTGCCCAAGGTCGTCCCGGCCTCGTTGACCGACTGGCTCACTCGCAGCCTCGGTGAGAATAACCCCGGCACTGCCCGCTCGGCGCACTTTCTGTTCCGTGGCACCCTGAATCGTCCGGGCCAACCCCGAATGCTCAGTTACCAACTGGCACTGGACATGGCCGGCGCGGACCTCAACTATCATCCGGATTGGCCCGCACTCAGTGATCTGACCGGTCAGCTCGTGCTCGATAATAACCGGGTCGATGCCCGGGTGGAGCAGGCCCGGCTGTACAACAGTACTCTGGAAAATGCTCGGATTCAGGTGGCAGAGAACCCCGTGGGCGAGGGACTGTTATTGAACATTGACGGACAGCTGCAGGCGCTGGCCAGTGATGGGCTGCAACTGCTCAGAGAGGGCTACCTGCGCCGATACGTCGGTGACAACATGGATGCCTGGAGCGTACAGGGCACCATTGATGCCGAGCTGGATCTGGCTATCCCCCTGCAACCGGATCAGCCCGGCGCCGCTCAACAGGTGGCGATGGATCTGACCTTGCCCCGACTGACCATGAACGACCTGAATTTGAGTGCAAGGGATCTGTCGGGCCCCCTCCGTTACGACAATGAGCAGGGGCTGAGCAGTGAGGGCCTGACCGGGGAGCTGTTTGGCGAACCGCTCACGCTGGCCATCGCCAGCCGGCAGGAGGAAGACCGATCGGTGACGGCCATTGATCTCAATGGTCGGGCCTCTGGCGCGGTGCTGGCGGAGTGGACTCAGCGCCCCGCACTGCAGTTTCTGGATGGAGCCTTTGCGTTCGACGGCGAGCTGGAACTCAGTCATTACCGGGATCCCCAGCCCGATCGCGACCAGCAGCTGGCGGCGTTCACGCTCAGCTCGGACCTGCGCGGGGTGTCGCTGAATGTCCCGGCACCGATCGGAAAGACCGCCGAGCAGACGCGGGAGCTTACCGCCAGCGTGATTCTGGGGCGTCAGAGTGCGCAGGCCGAGTTGTACTACAACGATCATTTGCAGGCCCGGGCCCAGATTGATCTCGAGCGGCAACAATTGCAGCGGGTCAGCGTGGGCCTGGGGGTGCCAGCACAACTGCCGGAGGCTCCCGGTGTGCATCTGAGCGGCGCCATGGAGACGCTGGATCTGGAGGGATGGCAGGATCTGCTTCGTCGCTATCAGGATCTGGTCGCGGACGATGAACAGCCGACACCGGAGACCGCCTTTGAGGGGCTCCCGGTCGAAGTGGACCTGGCGCTGGCCCGGTATTCACTGGGCCCACTGGAACTGGAAGAGATTGAGCTTGGGGCCGTCTCCACCGAGCGCGGCTGGCGCCTGACCTTCACCAATCCCGAGCTGGCGGGCGAACTCGACTGGGAGCCGGGGCAGCCTCTGGCGCTGCGTCTGGCCCGGGTTGATCTGCCCCGGTCGGTGCTGGAGTCGGCCGTCGGTGCGACGGAGTCGGCTGACCCATTTGATCCGAGGAACCTGCCCGAGGCCCAGGTCAGTATCGAGTCACTCATGCTCGGTGGTGAGGATTACGGGCAGTGGGAGTTCCGGTTGGCTCCAGTGGATCAGGGAGTCATTGTCGATCAGTTGCAAGGCCGTATCCGAGGTCTGACCGTCACCGGACAGGATGAAGGCACGGGTGGTCGACTGCTCTGGTCGCAGGCTGAAGACAGCCCCGAGCGGACCTATCTTGCTGCCAGCCTGCGTGCCGGTGACCTGTCGGAGGTGATGCAGCGCTGGGGGCAGTCCGACATTCTCGAAAGTGAATCGGCCAATTATCGGCTCGATGTCAGTTGGGCCGGGGCGCCCCAGGCGTTCGATCTCCAGACGCTGGAGGGCGACGTCCGGTTCAATGTCACCTCCGGGCGCTTCAAGCGCAACCCCGCCGCCGGTAGCGATGGTATTCTGCGGCTGTTTGCGGTGCTCAATTTCGACTCCCTGGCGCGTCGGCTGCGGCTGGATTTTTCCGATCTCTATCAAAGTGGTCTGGCGTACGACAGTATTGAAGGGCTCATGACCTTCGACAAAGGGACACTGGTGTTCTCGGAGCCGGTTCAGGTGCGCAGCCCCTCCAGCCGTCTCCAGCTCGCCGGTCGCGCCAATCTGGTGGATGAAACTCTGGACACCCGGTTGATTGCAACGCTGCCCGTCGCCGGTAATCTGACCTTTCTGACCGCGGTGGCGGCGGGGCTGCCCGCGGCGGCCGGGGTATTTCTGGTGAGCAAGCTGTTCGAGAAGCAGGTGGACCAGGCAACCAGCATCAGTTACACCATTCAGGGCGACTGGGATGATCCGACCATCAAGTTTGATCGAATGTTTGAGGGTGGGGCTGGTCTAACGACCGAGAACGGCTCCACAGAGCCTCAACCCCCCGAGGAGCCCTGATATGCGCTACATCAATCAGCATCGAATTCTGGCCAGCCTGCTGCCTCTGGCGCTCGGATTGCTGTTACTGGCGGCTCTGCCAGCGGCGTCCCAACCGGCTGTAGAACAGGCCCGTGCCTGGATCAAAGCCGGCGAAAATCTGGAACAGATCGACCAGAGCACCTGGCGCGAACTGCTGACCGACGAGCAGTACGACATTCTCTGGGAAAAAGGCACTGAGCGGGCCTACACCGGCGAGCTGCTGGACAACAAGCGGGACGGCGTCTATGTCACTGCCGGTTGTCGGATTCCGGTGTTCGATTCCCGGCACAAGTATGATTCCGGTACCGGGTGGCCCAGCTTCTGGACCGTCTTCGAGGACGATAACATCCGGCTCGAGGATGATTACAGTTGGTTTGGTCGCCGTCGGGTGGAAGTGCTCTCCGCCTGTGGCGAACACCTGGGGCACGTGTTCCCCGATGGCCCGGAACCGACCGGTAAACGCTACTGCATCAACTCCCTGGCGCTGGAGTTTGTCCCCCGCGAGGAGTGGCAAGCCGAGCAGAGTCGTCGCACCGACTGAGCCGCTGGGGCTCCTGTTTCCCGGCAGATTGTGATAACGTTCGCAGACCCTGAGGCGAGCGGGCCCTAGACTGCCCGCTCTTTATGGAAAGCCGTGACCCAACGGTTGGGCCTGACAACGACACAATAAGATCATGTTGCAATCCATCGCTCGAACCCGGCGCTTTTGGGTGCCTGCTCTCGTTCTGCTGGTCTCGTTACTGGTGTACGGTGTGAACTACGGTTCGCCCAAGGCCATGTTCTGGGACGAAAACTATCATGTGACCTCCGGACAGAAATACCTGGACGGCACCCTATTCATGGAGCTGCACCCGCCCCTGGGCAAGCTGCTCATCGCCGCCGGGGAAAAGCTCTTCGGAGGCAACGAAGACCTCGACAAAAGCCGCTTCAACCGCACCGATTACCTGCAGGGCTCCGCCGTCCCGGAGGGGATGAGCTACACCGGGTTCCGCTTCGCCTCGACCTTCCTGATGGCCCTGTCCGTGCTCTTTTTCTACGGTATTGTCTGGCGCGTCACACGACGGGTCTGGGTCGCCGCCGGCTTCAGTGCGCTACTGATTTTTGACAATGCGTTGGTGGTTCACTCCCGGGCTGCCATGCTCGAGGGCATACAGCTTTTTTTCATCCTCGCTGCACTTTATTACTTCGTCCATGTGCTCACCCGGGACAGGCCCATCCGCTTGCCCCAATACGCCATCCTGGGGGTATTGGTGGGGCTGGTGGTATCGGTAAAGCTCAACGGGGCGGTTCTGTTGCTGCTGTTTGTCATGCTCTGGGGCGTGGATCAGTGGGAGAACCTCAAGGCCTTTCACTGGAAAGCGTTGCTGCAGCGACTCGCCACCACCGTACCTGCGGCCGTGCTGCCGTTGCTGGCCGTTTTTGCCAGCATTCTGTACGTGCATATTGCCCTGGGCGAAAACATTGTGGGCAACCGCACCTACAAGGCGTCGGAGCCCTACCTCGAAGAAGTGCGGGCCGGTCGCAGCCACAGTCTCAGCGCGTTCTATCACGGTTTTCAGGACAACCTGCGTTACATGCTGGAATACTCCGACGGTGTGGCCCGGCTGGACATCTGCAAACCCGGCGAAAACGGCAGCTACGCGATTGGCTGGCCCCTGGGGAACAAAAGCATCAACTATCGGTGGGATAAAAACACCGTCGATGGCGAAGTGCAGGTTCGCTACATTCAGATTATTGCCAACCCGATTGTCTGGTTTTCGGTTGCCCTGGGGGTGATCTTGTCCCTCGGGCTGGCGATCAGCCGGTTTGTTTACGGCAACCCGGTCAAAGACGAGCGCCAGTTTTACTGGGTCATGGCATTTACCACGCTGTATGCGAGCTACATGATCGCCATCCTGCAGATCGAGCGGGTCATGTACCTGTATCACTACCTGGTGCCCCTGGTATTCGGCATGCTCAATCTGGCCATGTTGTTCACCTATATCTTCCGCGATGAGGTGCTCGCCAACCGGCGGCACACCATGGTGAACCTCGGGTTGTTTGTGGTGTTGGTGGTGACGATGTTTGCCTACTTCTCCCCGTTTACCTATGGGCTGCCCATCAATGAAGACCAGTTCGAGGCGCGCAACTGGTTTCATCTCTGGCAAATGAACGTGGTGCGATGATCATGCGGACCTGGTGGAATAAAAATACCGTACTGACTTTGTTGCTCGCTCTGGTGGCTCTGGCCATCGTGGTGCGAATCACGCCGCCCTACGTTCCCAAAGTGGTGGAGTTGACGCTGGTCAAGAACAAGGGGGCCATCCGGCGCATTGACCAGGAGCGGGAGGTGGACTTCCAGCGCACCCTCTGGGTGGACCGGTTGGACCTGTCCCGCAAAAACCAGCTACGTCACACCAAGCTGGGGCAAATCGGCTATGCCGACAACTTCTTTGTGGATATTGACCATACCTTTGAGGTGTTGGTGCCTGGGGAGTATCGCTTTCTGATTGGCAGTGACGACGGTTTTATCGCCAAGGTGGACGGGCGGGAAATTTGTCGGTTCAACCGGGATCGAGGGTATCGCAAGCAGAGTTGTCGGACGCGGCTGGATGAAGGTGAACACCGGTTTGAGCTGACTTACTTCCAGGGCGGTGGACACGCCGGTTTGACCGTGGAGTATCGGTTGAAAGACGGTACTCAGGCCTATTTCTTTGGTGAGGATTCGCAGTTGATGCGTTTCTGATACCCAGGGTAGCGCGCATCATCAGGGGTCAATCGAGAATAAAAAAAGCCCCCGAAACCGGGGGCCAAAAGAAAAGCGGGTTGAGGCCAGGGCCTCAGGTCTAACAAGGGGGCAAGCGCCCCGAATCTTGCAACAGCTCGCGTCTTAGTTGGACGCCAGCTTGAATTGACGTACCGCCTGGTTGAAAGAGTCGGCGTAGGCTTTCAACTCTTCCACCGCCTGACGCTTCTCGCGGTTGCTCATGCTTGAGCAGTTCAGGAATGCTTCCTGAGCCTGAACATACTGCTTTACTTCATTGTTGGTTTTGACCATCTGCGCGGTCACTGCCGTTGCCGGATCCGGGATCGCGGGCTTATTGGCCGGCGCTTCACAAGCCAGGGCGGAAACACTGAACAGAGCGGATGCACAAACAGCAAACAAAAACTTTTTCATAGTAAAACACCTGAATATTTTAACCGTCGGCCCTGCGGAGATATTGGCCGCAGAACCATATTTGACTGACTAGGTCTGTGACCGACTTCGCAACTTCCTGATCACGGGGCGCATTCTCCCACATGGATCATTGTTTCAAAAGGTTCTAAAAAGAACATTTTGTTATCGACATAAAGAATAAACAGGGAAAAAGTTATCAATCTTCCATGAAGTGGTCACATTCACCCTGAAAGTGCTGGAAGGTTGACGCGCGGCGGAATGCGGGTGGGTGGCTCGGGGAGCCTGACGAAAAGTTGGCGGCTTCGGAAGGTTAGGGGTGGCGGCTCCGGAAGGATGGAAATAGTACCCTTCCGGAGGTTTCGGGCCGACGGTTTTTGGGGGTCCGTGTTACCGGTCGATACCCAGCGCACTCAGTGTGTTCGGGTCCGGGAAGCCGTCCGGCACCAGATCCCGTTCACTCTGGAATCGACTCAGGGCCTGGCGGGTAGCGGGCCCCCAGATGCCATCCACCTTGCCCGCCTCATGGCCTTCGGTATTGAGCTTCTCCTGAATGGCCATTACCTGGTCCCGATTCAGCCGCGGGCTGTCTTCCGGGGGCGTTCTGCTCAGTGTGCCTGCGCCGGCAATCCGGTCCGCCAAATGGCCCACGGCCAGGGCGTAATACTCGGACTGGTTCCAACCCATGATCACCTTGAAGTTGTCGTACACCAGGAAGGCCGGGCCGCGATGGCCGGACGGTACCAGCAGGGCGGCTTCGATATCCGCGGAGGGCAGGGTGGTGCCATTGGTCTGGCGAATACCCATCTCGTGCCACTCCGACAGTGGGCGGCGCTGTTTCAGACCGGCTTCCAGGTACGGGAAGTTCTCCGGCAGGCGGACTTCCCGCCCCCAGCGGTATTCGTCGTCCCAGCCCATGCTGCTGAGGAAGTTGGCCGCCGAGCCCATGGCGTCCGGCAGGCTGTTCCACAGATCCCGCTTGCCGTCATTGTCATAGTCCACGGCGTGGCGAATAAACACCGACGGCATAAACTGCACATGCCCCATGGCGCCCGCCCAGGAGCCTTCCATACGCTCCGGTGCAATGGCCCCCTCGTCAACGATGCGCAGGGCCGACATCAACTCCCGGGTAAAGTAGGTGCTACGGCGCTCGTCGCAGGCCAGTGTGGCCAGCGAGTCGAGGACGGACATTTTGCCGAAGTAGCGACCAAAGTTGGTTTCCAGGCCCCAAAAGGCCACCAGATACGGCGCGGGTACGCCGTACTCCCGCTCGACCCGGGCGAGCAGGTCCCGATGCTCGCGCAGCAGGCGACGGCCGTCCGCCACTCGCTGGTCGGTGACGCGGCGACTCAAGTAGTCAGAGAAAGGCGTGGTGAATTCCGGTTGGCGGCGATCCAGTTCAATCACCCGCTCGACCCACTTAAGGTTCGCCAGGCTATCGCGGACGACCGCCGAATCCAGCCCCTGGGTTTTGGCCTCCTGGGAGAAGCGCTCGATACACTGGGCAAAACCCTCCTGGCTCATGGCCAGGGACGGTGCGCTGGCAGTGAGTGCAATCGCACCCGTCAACAATAAGGAACCCCAATACATACATACTCCAATGGGATAAAAAATGGCCCCGTGTGGATCGCTCCGGGGTGGAAGTGGCTCTGCGCCTGAAATTGACCAGTGCAATTGCGCCGTGCCATGATTCCGCTGGTCAATAAAGCATAATGCAATGAGAGAAATCAACCATGAGACAACGCACACTTCTGGCCGCGCTCGGCGCGGCGAGCCTGTTTTTGTTTGGCTGTCAGTCCACTCCGTCGTCAGACTCATCTACGGTGACCGCACCCTGGGTATCCGACCTCGGGGATGGTACCTATAAGAACCCGGTCATTTACGCCGATTACTCGGACCCGGATGTGGTTCAGGTCGACGGTACTTACTACATGACCTCTTCGAGCTTCAATAGTGCCCCCGGCCTTCCGCTGTTGACCTCCAAAGATATGGTCAATTGGGAGCTGGTGGGACACGCGGTTGACCGGCAAATTCCGCGCAAGGTGTTCGATGTGCCGCAACATGGCAATGGCATCTGGGCGCCCTGTCTGCGCTACCACGATGGCAAGTTCTGGATTTTCTGGGGCGACCCGGATTTTGGCATCTATCAGGTTCACGCCGAGGACTTTGCCGGCCCCTGGAGCGAGCCGCACCTGGTGGTGCCGGGCAAAGATGCCGGGCTGATCGACCCGACGCCGCTGTGGGACGACGACGGACAAGCCTATCTGTTGCACGGCTGGGCAAAGAGTCGCGCCGGGCTCAATAACATTCTGACCCTTCGGCGCATGGCACCGGATGCTTCGAAAGTCTACGACGAAGGCGAAACCGTGATTGACGGCTTTCAGTTGCCCGGCTATCGCACGCTGGAGGGGCCCAAGTTCTACAAGCGCAATGGCTATTACTACATCTTCGCCCCGGCCGGTGGTGTCGAGCCGGGTTGGCAGTCCGTATTCCGTGCCCGGAACGTTGACGGCCCCTACGAGGACCGGATCGTTCTGGCCCAGGGCGACACCGAGGTCAATGGCCCACACCAGGGCGCCTGGGTGCAGACCCCGGAAGGCGATGACTGGTTTATTCATTTCCAGTCCAAAGAAACCTACGGGCGGATTGTGCACCTGCAGCCGGTGCGCTGGCGCGATGACTGGCCTGAAATGGGCCAGAACGTGAACGCCGACGGCCTCGGGGAGCCGGTACTGCGGCACCGCAAACCCGTGGAAGGGTTCCTGGTCAAGGTACCGGTCACCACCGACGAATTTTCCGGTGACCAATTGGGTGTGCAGTGGCAGTGGAACGCCAATTACTACGATGAATGGTTTTCCCTGACTGAGCGGGCGGGGCACCTGCGCCTCTTTGCCCATGACTTTGACTCCCCCAATGGCGAGGACAACCTCTGGCTGAACCCGGCGCTGGTCATGCAGAAAGTGCCCGCGCCCGCATTCACCATGACCACGGTGCTCGAAGTGAATACCCGGCATAACGGTGACCGGGCCGGCCTGGTCATGTTTGGTGAGGATTACGGATGGATCGGGCTGGAACAGCGCGATGGGCAGGCCCGGCTGGTGCAGAAAACCTGTGTCGATGCCCGCACCGGGTGTGACGAACAGACTCAGGGCGACATCGCCTATGCCGGCGAGGGGCGCATTTACCTGCGGTTGCACTTTCACGATGATCAGACGGTCGATTTCGAATACAGTCTGGAGGGCGACGACTACCAGCCCCTGGGTGAGCGCTTCCAAACCCGGCGGGGCCGCTGGGTGGGCGGTAAAATCGGTCTGTTCGTGGAAGGCGGCGAGGGCGCCTATGCCGACGCCGATTACTTCCGGGTGACACCTCCCGCGCGTTAAGTCCGTTTCACCCCCGGATTGTAAACAGGCCACCACTGGGTGGCCTGTTTGCGTATGCGCCGCTAAAAGGTTTATTCAGGCGACGTGAACTTGGTCATGGCCCGGCGGCTGAGCTTCTGGCAGAATATGGCGGCGTTCTTACGCGCAGATCCTACGCCTTATCAGGATGTTAAATACGGAAAAACAAGGAATCTTCTCTTATGCAGAAAATAACCAAAATTTCGCTCGTCGTAGTGGTGTTGGTGGGAGTGGCCGTGGCGTTTGCCACCGGCGTTTTCACAGGCTCCCGAACCTCGGGCAACGGGCTGGATGAACTGCTCACCTTTATCCCGGCGGACAGCCCCGTGGTGGTGGTAGGGCAAACCAAGGCAGACTATACCGAGCTGTCCAACAAAACCCTTCAGAACATGAACCCCAATGATATCCAGCCGCTGATTGACCTGCTGGATGCCAGCGAAGAGGGTTCCGGTGCACAACTGGTACGCTGGTTGATCGATGACTACATTCAGACGGCGGCCACTCAGGGGCAGCAAGGTCTGGTGGATCGCTACGGTGCCAATCCCACCGGCCCTTATGGTTTCTACTTCAGCGGTGCTGCACCGGTAGTCCGCTTCTCGCTGACCAGCGCCGAGCCTCTGATGGCCGTACTGGCTGAAGCCGAGCAGGAAACCGGCGTAACCGCGGAGCAGAGCACCCTCGGAAGTGCCACCCTGTACGCCTGGTCTCTGAATGAAGAAAAGCCGGAGATCAAGCTGGGTCTGGCGCTGGATGAGCGCAGCCTGACGCTGTCTCTGCTGAACAGCAAGGATACGCCGGAGGCGCGGATGCTGCGCTTTGCCCGCCAGCCCCAGGCGGAGCCGCTGGCCGGTACCGAGCGCCTCAAACAACTGCGTAAGGACTATGCCGATGCGGATCAGTTCATGGGCTATGTGGACTTCCAGCAAATTGTGACCGCCCTGTTCTCGCCCGAGCAGAATGGCACTGGCCGTGAGCTGCGCACCTGGTTCCCGGAGTTTGAACAGGATTTCGCCCAGGACATGAGCGATGCCTGTCGTAACGACTATGTCGCGCTGGCGAGCCATATGCCGCGCATCACCATGGGCTCGGACGGCTACTCCGTCAACGGCAACGAGCTGGGGCAGGATCTGAGTTTCCTCTGGCACATCAACAACGAAAGCGTGGTCACGTCTTTGCATAAGCTGCAGGGCCATGTGCCGGGCTATGCCCGCACCGTGGATGACAAGCTGGCGGCTTACGCCCTGGGGCTGAATGTCAGTCAACTCGTGCCGGTGTTGAGCGAATTCTGGACCCAGTTCACCCAGGCCGAGTTCCAGTGCGAGCAACTGCAGGCGATGCAGCAACAAGCCCAGAGCTATAACCCGGCCATGCTCGCCATGGGTACCGCCATGGTCGACTCGGTGCGTGGTGCCGGTATTGCGCTGTTCAATCTCGAGTCCAGTAACGCCACGCCGGTGGGCCTGGATGGTTCCGTGCTGGTGTCCATCAGCTCTGAAAACCCCGCCGCATTGGCTTCCATGGCCAGCTCGTTTGTGCCGGGTATGATGGGCTTGAGCATTCCCTCAGACGGCACCGCGGTGGAAATTCCCGACCCGATGGGCCTGGGCGGTAACTTTGCGGCGATCAAAGGCAAGCATCTGGTGGTCTATCGCGGCAGTGCTGCCGAAGCAGCCGCTAACAACCTGGCCGGCGAAACGCTGGAAACCAACGGGCTGTCGGCACTGGCGCTGAATCTGCGCGAGCCCATGAAAATGTTCAACACCGTTGAGCCGGTGATGCAGACCATGGGCAACCCCGGTTGTGCTGAGACCTTTGTCGGCCTGCTGAACCTTACCCAGACGCCCATTTCCATGGGGTATCAGGAAGCGTTGGGTCAGCGCGGCTGGCGTGGTGACCTGTCCATCGAAATGGAAGTGGCTGATCCTGTCACTCCGGGTGATATCGCCGGAGAGTATGAACTGGCACTCCTGGATGACAGCAGCTGCTACTGGGAGCCGCTCGGTCAGGAAACCCTGGGCGAGGATCAGACCGGGGGCTTCGCATCCGAGTCGGCCGATGGCGCCTGCGATGAGTACCAGAGTGAATTCACCTGGAGCATGACCGGTCGCCTCTTGTCCCAGTCCACCCACGTTGAGCGTCAGCGTGACGCCTGTGACAGTGACTGGAACACCATGGAAACGGCGGAGAACTTCGAATGCGGTGTGATTGCTGCCGAAGGAGACCACTTCTACTGCAGCACCATGACCGACGGTGTGACCGAGCTGTATCGGTACAGCCGCCTGTAAGTCGCGCTGGTATTGGATGTTGAACCGGGCAGGGAGGCCCGGTTATCTCACGCTTGATGGAATGGCAGTCCTCGCCAGATCCGTACTCCCTCGTTAGCGTTTCGAAATTCGGTTTACGCTGGAAATTCCCTCGCCATCCCAGATCATTTCATAATGTGCTGACTGCACCATACTTTTGACTCCACGTGGGGTGAACAAAGCCCAGCAGGTGGCCCCAGGATTGCGCACCGAGAGGTAAGTCAGGCCTTTTGTTCCCTGTTGCCGCGCGGCACCGCCCAGCGACTGGCTGGCGGAGTAATCCTCGGGATGATAGATCTGGTGGTCCGGCGCCAGCCTGGTCAGATCCAGCAGGGTTTCCGAAAATCCGCACACCAGCGAGCGAAACACCAGACGGTCATAGCGCAGACCTTCCACCCGACTCAGGTATCGCTGCTGATGGTAGCGAACCTCGGCAATCGCCGTGGTGACGGATTCTGCCAGGTACAGTACGCCGAAGGCGCCATTGCTGAAGCGGCTGCCGTCCGGGTTTACATGAGTAAACGGTGCTACGGCGTAGGAACAGCCCCGAATCCCGAAGGGAATCTCACCCCGGGGAATCAGCCCCAGGTCGCCGGCTTCAGCCAGTAATCGGGGATTGGTCCGCGCCTGCAACTGGTACAGTGCCTCGAAATCCTCCGGATCGGCCACATCCTCGAACAGCGTAATCGGCGGAAACCGGGAGGGAATCAGCCGGTGGCAGGCCAATTGATCGACCTGCTGTTCGGGTACGTCGAGCGGTGCTACCACTGTGCCCCCCGCAGGGCATCCACGCGTTTGAAGGTCTCATATAACGCCGCCAGGGAGCCGGTACTGATGACCTCCATGGGAGTTTTGCCGCTGAAGTAGGGGTTGTGGTTCTTCATGCGCATAAAGCCGTAACGGTTTTCCGGGTTGTCGAATACCGTGTTCAGACTGGCATGAATGTTCAGCAGGTAGCTGATCCGGTCCAGATGGTCCCGGTCCAACTGGGCTTTGTCGGGCTGACTGCGGTACTTGTAATAGGTCGCTTTGGGCAGGCTGAGAATCGCTAACTGCTCATTCAGGCTGCAGTCCCACTTTTCCAGAATATTGAAGGCCGCCTTGAGCCCGGCGGGGCCCAGGGTAGCGGTATCTGGCTGTCGACGGGGCGTTGCGGTTGCCATGGGATCACCTCCCGAGAGACGGGGTTGCTGAGCGCTACTGGTCTCATTGTGAACCTTTATTTTAATTTTGTCTAGATGTGTAATGGTGGGGCAGTTCCCGCCAAAAGAAAAGGGGGAGCCGGTGGCTCCCCCTTTTGATCATCACGCGTTTAGCGTAGTTGGCTGGTTGATGCGGGTTGTGGGTTTTCGATGATGATCTCGACTCGCCGGTTTTGCTGTCGTCCCATGGCATTGTCGTTACTCGCCACCGGTTGGTTCATGCCGATGCCTGTAGCCGAAATCCGTTGGGAAGTGATTCCGTGCTGAACCAGATAGCGGCTGACAGAGTCCGCGCGCCGCTGCGAGAGCGCCTGATTGTACTCGGCGCTACCTACGCTATCGGTATGTCCTTCGACCTGGACTCGCCGCTCGGGATACTCGTTCAGAAAGTTCACCAGTTTGTCGAGATTGCTATTGGCGCCCGGTTGAAGATCGGCGCTACCGGTGGCAAACAGGACGTCGCCCAGCGTCAGAACCAGGCCGCGATCGGTCACCTCGGCCTGCAAGGCGTCAATCTGGCGCTGATACTTCTCGGCCTGCCGGGTCGCCTCGGCCGCACCCTGAGCCTCGGAATAGCGGGCTTGTTCGGCATCATCACGGGCTCTGCTCACTTCCCGGGTTCGGGATTCCAGGCGGGCTTCACTGCGTTCCTCGCCCAGTTGGGCCCGTTGATCCTCAGCGTAGCGGGTGGTCGCTTTGGCTTGGGCGATGGCGACTTTTTGTGTGGCCATGTAGACCCGGTGCTCACCTAATGCCGCATCCGAGGCGGGCAACGGTTGCTCGGCCAGACGCACCGCCGCTTCCGCTTCTCGTAGCTCGATCCGGGCCCGGGAGGCAAGATTGGGATCATTCTGTAATGTGGTCAGCTTGCTGCGTGCTTGCGCTGCCCCCAGGGGGCTGTCGGGCGCAGTGGCACATGACGCCAACACGAGCGCCGCGATGGCGAGTACCGTCAGAAACACCAGCGCTGCCAAAGCTGACTTGAATTTAAGTGGTTGAATGGTTGTCTTGTTCATCGCTGTTCTCCTGTCCGCCGCATTTCTTCGTCAAGGGCATCGGCGCTGCGGCGCATTTCCTCATTGATGGCGACCGCTTTGGCGGCCTCAGTCCGGGCGGATGCCAGCTCAGCAACAATCATCGCTTCCCGGGCGAGACGCTCAGCCTCAATCATCTGCTCACTGCTCACGGATCGTTCCGCGAACATCAACTTCTGTTGTGCTTCGTCCAGCTCGGCGCCGGCAAACTGCCGGGCTCCGGCTTGCTCGGCCGTGGCAATAGCTTCACGCGCTTCGTTCAACGCTGAAGTCGGCGCCATTGGCGCCGAAGTACAGGCGCTTAGCAAAACGACCGCCATCGCCAGACTCAAGGCGCCGGGTAGACGCTGTCTGGAACGTTGGGTGCTTACCTGTTTCATAGTGGTGCTCCTGAGGTGGGACTGCTTCAGGTCAACTGTATAAGGATGTGTGGTTGGTATCTGTACGATAGCGCACCGAAGTTTGGCTATTTGTTCGCTATTGTTCGAATTTCAGAGACTCCAAGGAGTAATGGAAATGAGCGTTTCAACGATTTTACTGATCATCTTGATTCTGGTGTTACTCGGCGCACTTCCTGCGTGGCCACACAGCAGGAGTTGGGGCTATATGCCAAGTGGGGTGGTAGGCGTCATTGTGGTGGTGTTATTGATTTTGTTGTTGACCGGAAGGATCTGAACCAGAAGTGACCGCCCAGTTCGAATTATGAAGAGGAGAAGGCGATGCCATCGTTGTCTGGCGAGCGTAGCCCGGGCGAGCCGTTGAAAAACGGAAACTCCTTGATTGACAGTCTGCCGGTTCGGCAAAGGAAAGGTGTGCTGGCCCTGTGCGATCGGGTAGACATTGCGCTCGGCACGGTGCTGTGCAAAGCGGGTGAACCCTTCCAGTATGTGTACTTTCCCATCAGCGGAAGTGTTTCCCTGATGCGCTCTCACCACGGGCGTGACCCTCTGGAGACGGAGAGTGTTGGTAGCGAGGGTATGCTGGGAGCGGTGTTGGTTTTGAATATCAATCGTGCCTTTCAGTCAGGTGTTGTTCAAACGCCCTGTGTTGCGTTGCGTATGACGGGGGCAAGAATGCGGGCGGCACTGAAAAACCAGCCGGCTCTTTTCCGTGCTTTGCAGCGTTACCTTTATGTGGTGTTGTCGGAACTGCCTCAAACTGCCAGTTGCATCAATTTTCATGATGTGGGGAACCGCCTCGCAAAAAGTCTGTTACAGGCTCACGATCGATCTCCGAGTGACCAGTTATCCCTCACTCACCAAAGGCTTGCCGATATGCTGGGGGTGCAACGAGGAGCCGTCACCATCGCCGCCATCAAATTACAGCGGGAGGAGATTATTCGCTATAGCCGTGGCAGGATTACTATTCTAGACCGAAAAAGGTTGGAGGAGTCATCCTGTGGTTGTTACAACGAAAGCTTGAACAACTATTCAGCCATATTCTCCTAAGTCGATTATCTGTAAAGCGTATTTTTTACTTCTATTAATGCCAATGTTCGATAGCGTACAGAGACTGTCAGAGCAATGCGTTATTCTTCTTTTTAATGGGTCTGAAAGCGATGGGCTATCAGTTTCCCGGACCGTTCTCGGGCAGGACGACTGAGAACGAGCCTACAGGGAAGATAGGGAACACAACTATACACTGAAGGACGACATGGACGTATGTATGGCGCGTCCGGGAAACTGATAGCCCATTGCCCCCGGTGGCTGGGATAACTTGGCCTTATGCCATGGTATCGCGCATAACCTCCAAAGATAGGCTAAACTGAAGCTCACCCGCCAGGACAGCAAGGAGATGTCACCGATGCCCATACCGCTTCAGCCGACGCAAAACCAGCTTCTTGCCGCCTTGGCGCCTGACGTTCAGCAACGAATATTCTCCCACCTCGAAGAAATTGACCTGCCCCTGGGCAAGGTGCTCTATGAGCCTGGCGATAAAATGCGCCATGTGTATTTTCCCACCGACTCCATTGTGTCCCTACTTTACGTCATGGAGAGCGGCGCTTCGGCCGAAATTTCTGTGGTGGGGAATGAGGGACTGGTTGGGATCGCGCTGTTTATGGGAGGCGAAAGCACCTCCAGCCGAGCCCTGGTTCAAAGTGGCGGTAGCGGCTACCGGCTGTTGGGGCAGAGACTGATAGACGAGTTCAACCGCCACGGTCAGTTGATGTCATTGGTACTTCGCTACACCCAGGCGCTGATTACCCAGATGGCACAGACGGCGGTCTGTAATCGCCACCACTCCATCGACCAGCAGTTGTGTCGTTGGCTTCTGCTGTCGCTGGATCGTTTGCCCACCAATCATCTGGTCATGACCCAGGAGCTGATCGCCAATATGCTCGGCGTACGCCGGGAGGGTGTGACCGAAGCTGCGGGCCGATTACAGAAGCTCGGAGTGATCGAGTATCGTCGTGGCCATATCGAAGTCATCGACCGTCCCAAACTCGAGAGACTCAGTTGTGAGTGCTACTCCGTGGTCAAAAAGGAGACGGACCGTCTGCTCAAGCCCAGCCTGCTACAGGCTCACTAACGGAGTGTCGGGCTGATGAAAACGACTAGTATACATTTACGCCGGGGCTTTACGTGTGTGGCGTCTTGTCTTATTGTCCATATGACTGATAGACGCTTCGGTACTGGACCCTGGTTTTGGAGCGAGCGTTCAATCAGTGAATGTTCCCAATGAAAGCCCAATAACAACGCACAGGCAGGAAAGTCATGAGCAAACACCCAATCCCATTTTTGAGTCAATGCCTCGCGGTCGCACTGATCGCCTTCAGCACCGCCGTCTTCGCGCAGGACGGCAAAATGTATCCGATCGACGCCCCCGATGAGCCCGGCGCCATTCCGCTGGAGACCGGAGGCGTGGAAGGGCAGACCGCGCCGGAAAGCTGGTTTCGCCAGTGGGGCGACCCCATGGCCCGCAATATTTCCAAGGCGACTCTGACGCCGGTACTGGCCGATCCGGAAAAAGCCAATGGCACCTCGGTGATTGTGGCGCCGGGCGGTGGCTTCATGTGGTTGTCCATGGGCAACGAGGGCTGGGAAGTGGCCGAAGCGTTGGCCGAACAAGGCATCAACGCCTTTGTCCTCAAATACCGGCTGCAACCCACGGCTCCCTCCCTGGAGGACTTTGAAAACCAGATGAACCGCCGGTTCGAAGAAGCCGACGAATCCTCCGAGGGTGGTGAACAGAACGAAGCACCCGAGCGCCCGCGCTGGGACCTGTCAAACCAGATTGCAGATGTTGAGGCGGCTTATTCGATGATACTCGAGCGCGCTGATGACTGGGGCGTTGATCCTGAACGAATCGGCATGATTGGTTTCTCTGCCGGCGCAGGCCTGACTATGGCCACCGCACTCGAATCCGAAAAAGTCGAGCTGGCGTTTATTGGTCCGATTTACGGCGGTATGAATGCTGTCGATGTGCCAGAGAGTGCGCCGCCGATGTTTGCGGCCATCGCTTCCGACGACTTCCTCTTCAACGGAAAATTCGGCCTGATCGAATCCTGGTACGAAGCGGGCATTCCGGTCGAGTTCCACCTGTACCAGAATGGCGGTCACGGCTTTGGGCTGGGCAATCCGGACCGGACCAGCAACAAGTGGTTTGGTTCGTTCATGTACTGGCTGGAAGTGAATGGCTTTCTGAAATCGGCAAAAGACTGAGGGAAAGCTCAAAGTCACTGCGATGAAATAGGGCTTAGCGATAAGCCCTATTTCAGTGTCTACCGCCTCTGGCGTATCAGTTGGCCGTGGCGGTACAGTCCGGCGTGCTGATTGATCCATTGGCATTGCCGAGAACCCCAAAGGTGGCGGTGCTCCCTGGAGCCAGGTTGGCGTTCCAGCTCAGGCTGCTGGCCACAATGTCGGAAGCGCTGGCCTGTACATTGGCGCTCCAGCTATTGGTCACCTGTGGGTCCTGATCAAAACCGAGTGTGGCGACCCAGCCGTTGATGGCGCTATTGGTGTCATTGGTTACCGTTACATCCATCTGATAACCCGATCCCCACTGATTGAGCCCCGTTACGCTGCAGCCAATAGTACCGGGTGTGGGCTCTGGTTCCGGTTCGGGCTCGGGATCGGGTTCCGGCTCGGGATCTGGCTCGGGCGTACCTCCGTCGGTGTCTTGTGGCGGCGTACCGTTATAGCCTTCCTGCCCTTCATGCGTCATGCTCAGCACCAGATAGCCATCGCGAGTGGTGACGTTGCTCGGGGTGAAATCGGCGCTGTTTTCCGCAAACGTCCAGTCGGCTGTGCCCCAGCGGGAGGGATCCAGCGAATCAAAATCATCACGCCAGCTAAGCTGGAAATTCTGTCCATCCCAGCGATGGTATTCCATCCAGTTTATGTACATGTGCACCGGTAGAATGCTGTCATCGAAGGGACCAACCCACTCGGCGATATTCGCCGGCCAGAAGTTCATGCGCGCCTGGGCGGGGCTGGTCAGGGCACTGGCCTGATTGCCATTCACTTCGCGTACCAGCTGCCCATCAATCAGCCAGCGAACCCGATCCGGGGTCCACTCAAGCGTGAACGTATGGTAGCTATCCCCCAGGCCAGACGCTGGGTGTACCTCCTCAGAGGTGATCTTGGTGCCCAGACCGGTAATGATGTTGCTCTGCCAGGCGTTGGCGCCGTCTTTGCCGAGCACCTCAATGTCTACCTCTTCCCAGAATACATCCTCGAGCTCCGAGCCTTCTTTCCAAAGGAAAAACGCCGAGATCAGGCCGCTGCCTTTACCGGCCCGCATGCGAATCACGTATTTGCCGTAGAGCTCCGAGTCCAGAGTAAACACTTCAGCGCTTTTGTAGGGTTTGGCATCTGCCAACAAAGGCGCCATGAGTAATAGCCCGCAGACGGGCACCGTGCGGGCGAGTCGCCGTAGAGAGGAAAACATAACGAACTCCTTAAAGTTATAAGAATGAAGATCGTAGGCGCCTGGCTCCCCGGGGAGAGTGGCGGCCGACCGGGCAATTTTCCGGTGGGGAGCGCGTGAGGAACAGTCTCAATAGGCGTTTTGCAGAAATTGAGACAGGGTGGGATCAGGCGGTACGAGAGCTGGCCGGCAGGCCGTCACAGTCCGGGTGGTGTTTCTGCCGGTAGGCGCATGGCGTGATGCCTTCGGTTTTCTTGAAGAACCGGTGGAAGGTGGCCTTGCTGTTGAATCCCGCCGCTCGGGCGATATCGGTAATGGTCTGATTCCTGGTTGCCGGGTCGCGTAGCTGACGTTTTACTTCCTCGAGGCGATAGCGACTGACAAAATCGTGAAAGTTCTGCTTGAAGCGGCGGTTTATGATGGTTGAGACGTCTCGCGGCGAACAGTCAACCTTCGCCGCAAAACGCTCCAGGGTAAGCTGAGGGTTCAGGTAGGCTCTATCTCGGGTCATGGCCGCTGTAATACGCGCCACGTCGGCATCGTCGATGGGGGCGGCACTGGCCGGGGGCGTGCTCTGTTGTGCTGTGAGGGTAGGGAGCGGTGTGAGCAATTCCCGGTAGAGCAAAAAGGCGACCAACGCCAGGGTGGCGTAATTGCCGACTACGCCCATGGCATCGCTGACCGGACCGGAATGCGCGCTGCCCACAAAGTGGGTAACGGCGCTCCACAACCACACCATGGTGAAGCCGCTTACGATACAACTCTGTTCACGAAAGACGTCTTTGTCGACGATCGTCGCTGAAACTTCGTGCCTGGAGCGAACAACGATGGCCAGACACCACAGGCCATAGGCAAGCGGCAATAATTTCTTCAGGGTAATAAAGTCGTCGTAATAGGCGTTCGGCTGCTGATACAGCTGCAGGTTCAGTAGCAGGTCCCTTTGTACCGCGTGGGGAAAACGGAAGCACTCAAGGTAAAGGTATATCAGCGCCAGCACCGCAGGGGTCAGATGCCACCACTGCCAGCGGGTCAAGCGGAACCCCGGGCTCATATGTGATCTCAACTGCCAATAGAGCAGGGGCCCCAGCAGAAAGCCCACGGCGCCCAAGACGAGATACAAGTAGGGGAGCAGCGCAAACACCGGGTGGCGAATGGGCTCTGCCCAGACAATCAGTGTATTCACGGCGACCAGCGCATTGATCGCGAGAAACAACCCAAAAAGATAACCGGAGCGCTTCGGTCGACGCCAGCCGCCAATGTGTCGGGAGCCCAGCAGCGCACAGGCGATGACTGTCACAATCAACGCAATATCATGAACATTGAACAGAACGGCTTTCATCCCCATCCGTGCCTGGTCCTCATCGGTTCAGGTCTCGCAACGCTGAACGATATTAACGGCCCATGACACGGCTTACTATGAAGCTCATCGCAAATCGGGTGGGTGCGATTTACCAAGGCAGAGTTCTCTACCAGCAATAATCTGCCATTGTCTCGCTACTTACGAGCGACGATAAAGATCGAGGCCTTGTTGGGCTGCCACTCGCGCTCGATACTGAACCCCGATCTGGTCAGTTTGGAAAGTAACGCTTCCTTGCTCAGGGCATTGACGTAAGGTGCCATGCCCACCCATTGCATAACGGGGATCAGCAATCGCCACAAGAAAAACAGGTCGCCCACCAGCGCGGTACTGGAAACGAAAACGCCGCCCGGTTTCAACAGCTTGTGGACGGTTGCGAGAGTGGCGTCCACATCCTCAAGCAGATGCAGAATATTGAGCCCCAGAATGACATCAAAGCGTTCTTTTTCGAAGCTGAGATCATTCAATGTGCCCTGCTGGAACTGGATGTTTTCAACCCCAGCATCCCGCGCCTTCTGCTCCGCGATATCGAGCATCTTCTGCGATATGTCGGTGGCGATAATCTGTCTGACATGGGGCGCGTGCACTAATGCCGTACTTCCGGTGCCGCACCCGAACTCCAGTACCGACGAGTCCGGGCGGAAGTATTTCTGAGTAATGGCCAACTTTTCCTGGTACACCGCTTCGTCCCGAACCGGGCTCTTGGCGTAGCGGGGTGCGCTCTTGTCCCAAAACTCTCTTGATGCTTTCATGGTTTGATGTTTCGTTTCTTTGAGAAAAGCCTATTGGTGGCAATGGTTTTATTGAGCCGTATCTTTAACCGCCACTCAGCGCTTGAAAGATAAACAGAGTATCACCGTCTTCAACCTGATCCGCGAGGGTTTTTCGATCAATCACAATGGTATCGTTAATGCACAGCTTCACGTGTCGCCGCACCGCACCCCGTTCGTCGAGAACATAGTCGGTGAAACCGGGCGCCTGCTCATTAATGGCATGCAGCACTTCGGCGACCGAGCCGGGTGGTGCGGTCAGCGTTCGGTCCTGTAATTGAGGAAAGAACCGGTACAGGTGTGAGGTCATCTTTACCGTAGGCATAGAGGTCAACCAAACCGCACGGAGTAAATGGGCGGAAAGTTGTTGCCCAGGCACTGCCAGGTTTCGCCCCGGTCTTCCGAAAGGTAGGCATTGCCGGTAGTGCTGCCAAAGCACAGGCAATCACCTGAGACGTCCAGGGCGTGGCGCAGCACGATGTCGTGGGCATTCTCCTGGGGCAGGCCGTTGCGCAGTGCCTGCCAGGACTGGCCGCCATCCTCGGTACGGGCGACAAACAGCCCGCCGTCGATGGTCATACGCTGGGCGTCGCTTCGGCCCGGCACCACCCAGGCGGTGCGGCCATCCTGTTCATCCACGGCCACCGGGAAGCCAAAGTTGACGCCCGTGTCCGGGTCGCTGACCTTCTTCCAGCTTTGAGCGCCGTCGTCACTGTAGAACACGCCACAGTGGTTTTGCTGCCAGAGGTGGTTCGGCTGCCCGGGGCAATGGGTTACAAAGTGCGGGTCGTGCCCCCAGTCGGCTTCTGGGTTCGGCAGATAGTCCATCAGCATGCCACGGTTGCGCCCGGCCCAGGTTTTGCCGCCATCCGTCGATTCAAGTACTCCGGCGGAGGAAACCGCCACATGCAAGTGATTCGGGTCGCGCGGATCGACAATGATGGAATGAATGCCCGGCTCAAACACCCCGTAATCAATACTCGCGGGGGTTCCACCCCATTGGTTTTCACTGGTGGCATCCCCGGCAAACAGATCGCCGCCGCGACTCTCATGGTTCCACAGCGGCCGGTTGAGCTCCCAGGTATCCCCGCCGTCATCACTGACAAACAGCCCCCCGGGAATGGTGCCGGCGTAAAGTCGACCTGGCTGGTCTGGCCCGCCAAAGGCCAGATGCCAGATCTTGTACACCGTCGCATCGGCGTATTCCGGCGTCCCGGCGGGCGCCTCGGGATCGAAATCCGGGGTGGGCAGCACCTGGGCGATATGACGCGCACCCCCCGGGTACTTCAGCGACGAGATATCCTCCCAGGTCTTACCGCCATCCCGCGAGCGAGATAGCTTGGGCCCCCAGTGGCCGTGATCCAGGGAGGCCCAGAGGGTGCCATCGCGAGGGTCCCGGGCGGCATAGCAGACCGGAACGCCGGAGTGAAGGATAGGACGGGGTCGCCAGCCCGCCCCCTGTCGGTCGATCATGACGGTACCTTTACGGGTACCCAAAAGGATGGTGTCGGTCATCAGTGTGCCCTCATGGTGTCCAGATACGAGTAGGGCCCGGTCAGTCAGCCCCGGTAACTGGTCGAACGGCACCTCTGATTATAGACAGGGGTTGAAAAATTGCCCGGCGTCGGTGTTCAGCTACTACGAAGCACGGCCTGGATTTTCTGTACATGCTCCACGACGTCACTGCCTAGCGGCGTGAGGTACCCACCGTCCTTCTGGGTAATCAGGCCCTTTTGGTGGAGTTGCTCCGCTGCGGCCACCATCGCGGGGTCGGCGGAGTGCTGGTGTACTTTGAGGCCCTCCTGAGAGGATGCTGAGTCGAACAGGGCCAGCAGGTTGAGTTCGTTGAGGTGGTCTTCAAAAAAGTTCATGGCACTTTCCTCGCGCAGTGTTGATACAGCTCAAATAAACGTCGTTTAACGTTGGTCATTAGGTAAATATGGACGACACTTGAGGTTTAAACAACAGGAATCAGCCCTTGCATAGGAAAATGCAGCTTCAGGCGTCAGCCCGGCTGTGGCATACCTTCGGAGTCTACGATGAGCTACGAACGGTTGTTTGACGAAAGCTATGAACGCGTAGCCGTTGGAGTACGGGACGGGCAGCCGTTTTTTGAGAGCTTTTATCATCGTTTCCTTGCCGCCTCTCCTCTGGTGCGTCACAAATTCCGCCATACGGATATGGTTCAGCAGCGCACCATGTTGAAAAAGTCCTTCTACAGCTTGCTGACCTTTTATGCGAGTGGATCGGTCGATAACGTGCTTGAGCGTATCGCCGCCAATCACAGCCGCAAAAGCCTGGATGTCCCCCCGTTTCTGTATGATCTCTGGCTGGAGTGCCTGATGGACACGGTCAAACGCTATGATCCTCTATTCGACGATGACGTGGAACTGGCCTGGCGGTTGGTGCTGAGTCCGGGTATTACTTATATGAAATTCAAATATGATCACTGCTGATCGGAGCCTTAAGAGATTGATTCGAACGATCTTCAGTTCAAAGTGGCGATCCTCATAAGGTATTTGATGTGTGAGTTTTTGTGACAGGGCTCACATGCCAGCCGCAGTCACAGCCACTATGTTTACTTTTTCGTTTGAATTAAGTAAATTTCGAACCTGAATTTTCGTCAGTGTAGACGAGGAGACCCGGTAAACCTACAAGGAATCGTTGCCATGTCAGAATTCTTTTTCCCGCATCAGCATATCCCTGCCAAAGATCTGTTCGCCGCCGGCGATCAAGAAGCCATTGATCGATTTCTTCAGCAAAATGCCGAATGCCGTAGTGGGCTGTATGCTCATAGTCCGTATTGTGAGGGCTCTGGTGGGGTGCAGGACTCATTCATTCTGAATCAGCTTCACCAGATCCCCAGCTCACACAGAGAACAGCTATCTTGTGCGATCGATGAATTCGGTGATGACACCCATATCATTGCCGAATTCTATGATCGACACCTTGCCAATCTGGACTTGGAGGCTACGTCCACTTTGGTGGGTGCCGGTGCGACCGCCAGTGGACAGCGATTGACCCGGTTTCAGCGCCTGCTGATCGATTATCAGGCGGCCCTGATTAAACTCAATGACCATAAATACGCTGGTCGAGCGGGTATGGCAGGCAAAGTGGAATTGGAAGCCATGGCACGCCGTAAATACGCTACTATGGCTCGGCAGTATCGGGCAGAGCTGAATAGTATTGCTCGCCCGGAGTTCAGAAACTCCAACCGCGGTCACATTCTGAATAATGCTGACCGTGGGATTACTCTGGCAAGGCACCATCGCAGGTCCAAACTCTCTATCGACAATGTCGCTCAGGTCCAGCGCCTGGATAGGCTGGCCCGAGGTGTACGCTTTGCGGGCAATGGTGTTTTGGTGCTTGATGCAGGGATGCGTCTTCATGGGGTGCATGAGAGTTATCAGAGGAATGAAAATTGGCAGCGGGAGTTGGCACTGGAAGCGACGGCTTTCGGGGCGGGTGGCGCCGCAGGGCTTTATGTGGGCAAGGCAACTATTGGTGCGTTAACCATGGTGGGACTTGGAGCAACGCCTCTCGGATGGGTGGTCATGATAGGGGCTGGAGTCGCAGCAGGGTACTATGCGGGTAGCCAAGGGACTGGTTTTGGTCGGTGGTTCGCATCCATAATTTTTGATAGATAAGGTGATCCATGAATTTCGATCTTGAAACATGGTTCTTTTGGTTGTCCCTTCCTGTGGTTATAGCCGCTTTCGGTTCCCTGCTGGTTTTTGGTCGTATGACGATGGCACCGCTTGAAAAGCGAATCAAACGAGACGGTCTTCCGCGCCCCTGTCCGTGGGATGGCCCCGGTGCAAGAATTTACTGGTATGCATGGGTTATAGCGATTCCCGTCGGTAGAGCGAATCGGGAGGACGACCCGCTGATAGACGTTCCATTGGTAAAGTCCTACGCCACTAAGGGAGATGTAACTAGGGCGGTTGTGTTCATGGTTGCTCAGACCTTGTTTCTAATTATGCTCATATTATTTAGCATACTTGATATCGACTCTTTATGACCTGCTCTCAAGACGTGAGCGTTAAGCATTTTCGATAATAGACAACAACTCAGCGTAACTTCGACATACGGCATCCGCTTCGGAACATTTGGCACCATGCAAGTCGCTGGGAATAAAAACGGTATACATTCCCATGTTCGCGGCGCCCCGGATGTCGGCAACTGGACTGTCTCCGACGAAAATGCACTTTTCAGGCGAAACTGACAGCTCCTTGCAGGCCAGCTAAAAAATGGCGGGTTCGGGTTTTCTGCAGCCTACTGCCTCGGAAACGATAATCGAATCAAAGAAGTCGGCTATGCCGAGCGCTGATAGGTTTTCTTCCTGTAAAGGGCTCTTACCATTAGAGATCAAGCCAATTTTATAGCCTTCGCGACCAAGCTGCCGAACTGCATCCGAAGCCCCTGGTCTTTCGGTACAAAAATTTCGAAAGTGGTTAAGGTACTCGTCCACCAGCTCGTCAACGCTCTGTGGAATAGAGAATTCGTCTTTCAGGCATTGGTAAACCTGGTCCTTCCAAACCGATCCATTGCTATCGAGCTCGACAAACCGTCCCACAAACTTCTCCGAGTTGTCGATTCCCAGTGAGCTAGTGGCTTGCCAGTGACAGAATCCGATAAGGGAGCTCGCTCTGTCCAGCAGGGTGTTGTCGAGGTCAAACAGTATGCTTTTCATGGGTTGCTCGTAGGAATGGAGTCAAGTGCTGTCTTGTCACTATATAGCATCGAAAACCTTTATCACGAGTGCACTCCTTTATAAATAATCCTAATAAATAACAAAGCCACTAATTTCAAATATTGATAACCACTCTGATTTCATTCGAGCCCAGATGTTCTGATTGATTCTGATCAAATCCGCCATAATAGTGAATCAACCATTCGTTCATAATGAATATATGACTTAATATTAATTTAAATGATCTAAAATGCTTGCAAATGACCTAGAATAGAATAATAGTGTGCGGTGAATCAGTTGACTGCTCTTTTAGGTTGTTACTACATAACATAAAAATTCAAGAGGAATAACATGAATAAATACCTATGGCTGCTACTCCTGACCATCGCACTTGCCGGATGTGGTGGGGGCAGTAACTCCACCCCCGACAACACTCCCAATGAGCCGCAAACACCGACCACACCTACCGCTCCCGAAGAGGAAGATGAGAACACCGGGGACGTCCCGGACGACGAAGAGCAGACGGAAGAGGACCAGACAGAGGAGGACCAGACAGAGGAGGACCAGACAGAGGAGCCAGTGGTTGACGAGCCGGGTGCCGATGTTCAGCTGTTTGTAGTCGGGGACTCAACGGTTGCCAGCTATAACTCGTCCTCCTATCCACAGGCAGGCTGGGGTCAGGTTCTCCAGCATTATTTCGATGAGAGTGACATTGAGGTTCTCAACCGGGCTCGAGGTGGTCGCAGCTCCAAAAGCTACAAAGTCGATGGCATCTGGGATGACGTTCTGGCCGAGGTGGACGAGGGCGACTATGTGATGATCCAGTTTGGGCACAACGACCGGGACTGGACCAAAGAAGAGCGCTATACCTCCACAGACGATTACGAAGTCTATCTGACCGAATACGTGGAAGAGACTCGTGCGAAGTCGGCGACACCGATACTGGTCAGCCCGATGGTCATGAATGCCTACCGCGACGGTGCACTGCGCAATGTGTTCACCGAGGAGGGCAATGACTATGCCGGTTCCATGGCCAAAGTGGCGACGGATCTGGACGCTGCCTATATCGACCTGAACGCCAAATCCTGGGAGTTGGTGAACTCCCTTGGGCAAGAGCAGGCATCGCATTACCTCTACCTGATTCTGGACGCTGGCGAGTACGAGAATTACCCAGAGGGCAGCAACGATGGCACTCACTTCCAGGAGTCCGGGGCTGTGGAAATGGCTCGTCTGGTGGTGGAAGGCCTTGAAGAACTGAATGGTAATGAGTCCCTGATGACGCTGTTGGACGGAGTAAAGCAACGATACGCCCTGACGGTCGAGCAGGAGGGCGCCAGCGACAGCCTTTACACCCAGGGGAACAACTACCCGGAGGGTACGCCGTTGACCCTCAAGGTGAGAGCTGGGGATAGCGATACCTTTGACGCCTGGTATACCGCTGGCCAGGTGGCCAGTGAAGTCAACCTGTATCAGACGACCATGCCGGTTGGAAAGCTCACCCTGATCGCCGCGTTCAACGGGGTTGTGCCTGAGTTCAATTTTGAGGCCGCGACCGCTTACCTGATTGGTGATTCGACCGTTGCCGATTACGCCGACGGTTACTACCCGCAAACCGGCTGGGGGCAAGTGTTTCAGCATTACTTTGATGAATCCAAAATCACCATCGACAACCGGGCCCTGGGTGGGCGCAGCTCAAAAAGCTACTATGAAAACCACTGGGCCGATGTCAAAGCCAGCGTTCAGGAAGGTGATTTCGTCTTCATTCAGTTCGGCATTAACGACCGCGCGCAGGATGAAGAGCGCAGAGCGCCCACCGGCGGCGTGTTCGAAGGCTATATGACCAATTTCGCGGAAGAGACCCGGGAGCTGGGCGCAACGCCCATCTTTGTGACCACGGTGCGTCGCAACCAATGGCAAAACGGCGTTCCCTACGATGCTTACCATGAACATCCAGTGGTCACCCGTGAGCTGGCCGCCGACCTTGGCGTGCCGCTGGTTGACCTCAACGCAAAAAACAAAGCGCTGCTTGAACTGGTTGGCGAAGACTACGCTAACGAGTTTTACTACATGGGCTTCGGTGCCAACCAGTACGGAAACGCCACGGCCGCCTCGGACACCGTGCACTTTCAGAAGCAGGGCGCCGTCGAAATGGCACGCCTGGTGGCGGAAGGGCTGGAGGAGTTGAGCGGGGTCAATTCAGTGGCACCCCTAGTCAGTGCGCTGAAACCAACTTTTGCCATGAGCGTCTCGTCACCCACGCCCGCTGCAGGCACTTACTCACAAGCGTTCGAGTATCCTGAAGGTGCTCCGATGACGCTCAAAGCGCTGGCCAACGAAGGCGATGAGTTTACTCAATGGCTGGATGGTGATCGAGCCGAAGCATCTGCGGACTTCATCTATGAGTTTGATACCGCGGCCATGGCTACCAGCTACGAGGCGGTATTCAACAACAGCGAAGGTCTGGGGTCGGTGATGACCAACCTGACCACCGAGTTCGAAAATACGAACATCGTGCTGAACTGGTCACTGGAGAATTTCAGTGGCGAGATTACCTATGTTGAAATCTACCGCAATGATCAGGCGAATTTTGATGGTCGCGAGCGTATTCTCGCCGGTGCCGCCACCAGTGGCCGCTTTGTCGATGAAACCGCCGAAGCCGGCAAAACCTATTGGTACATGTTCAAGGTGGTGCACGATGGCGAAACCACCAACACCGAGGCCGAAGGCGAAATCAGAAAGCCGTTTGTCGATGAAGTGCCCGTGACCAACTTGACAGCCACCATTGTCAACGGCACCTCCGTTCAGGTTTCCTGGAATCTTCAATACTTTGAGCCGGAAATTACGTATATCGAAATATACCGGAACGACGTGCAGGAGCTCTTGGGGCGCGACCGTATCGTTGCCGGTGCCGGCATGAACGGTACTTACCTGGATGAGGCTCTGGAGCCAGGTAAAACCTACTGGTACATGGTCAAGATTGTTCAGAACGGCAATACGATCAATACGGACCCGGAAGCGGAAACCACCATTCCTGAGGATGCGGTTGCCGAATAAGGGGGTGTTGTGCCAGTGAGGCTGGCACCCAAAAAAAAGAGGGCTCGCTTACTGCGGGCCCTCTTTTTTTGTGTCAATTGTAGCCAAACAACTTCTGGCGTTTGATTTTCTGGGCCACCACATCCGGAACCTGATGTTCCCACCCGGATTGGCCAGAGCCGATCTGTTCAAGCACGTTCGGGGAGAAAATATCCAGGTAGTCTTCGTTGTACCGCTCCAGTTGCACGATATGGCCATTGTCCAACAGGTGCTGGTAGAGGTGACGAAGAGGCTTGGGAACCTCAAGGTTGTCCGCTTTGATCAACTGGGTAGTTTTCGGGTCGCGATAGGGGTAGATATACAATTTGACCTTGTTTTTGAACAGCCTGCCGAAGCCTTCCAAAAGGCCGCCGGGTAGGTCTTTATAGTAGCTTTCCTCAAACAGCTCGGCGAGGCTGTGGGCGCCCATGGTGATGCCAATGCGGCCCTGAGTGTTCCGGCTGAGGTAAGACGCCAGGCGGTGATATTCCGGGTAGTCAGAAATCATTACCGTGTGGCCGGCGGCCTCCAGTACCTCGGCTCGGCTGATGAAATCGTCCAGATCGACGTCGCCCCCGGCGTTCAGGTTCTTCAGGGCCATTTCCATAATGGCGACCGTCTCTCCGGATTCGGCTCCGGTCTCGGCTTCCATGGCGGTCAATGCGGAGTCCAGCATGTCGATATTCACATGGGTCACCGGGCGAAAACGTCCACGCTCCACCAGCACGGATTTCTTGCGCAGGTGCTCGGAGGGCTGAAGCACGCGGCCGTCGGCGGCAAACATGGCGGCATCACTCAGGCCCAATTGGACCAGGCGCAGGCTGAGAACACGGTTGTCCACCTGCTCAAAGGCAGCGCCCGAAAAATCCACCATATCCACTTCCAGGCGATTCACACTGAGGCCGTCGAGCAGCGATTGCACCAACAGGTCCGGATCATCGCTCAAAAAGCAGGCGCCATAGACGAGGTTCACGCCGACGATGCCCAGGGCCTCCTGCTGCAACGCGTTTTCGCTGTCGAGCATGCGCACATGAATAATGATTTCGCTGGCCTGGGTGCCGGGCTCGGCCTGGAAGCGTATCCCCAGCCAGCCATGGCACTCGTTGGTGCCATGGTAGTTGCGCGCGGAGACGGTGTTGGCAAAGGAAAAGAAGGCGGTACTCTCACCCCGGTCTAGCGCCAGGCGCTCCAGGGTAAGGTCGTACTCGTAGGTGAGCATGGATTCCAGCCGCTCCCGGCAGACGTAGCGGGCGCATTTGCCGTAAATGGCATCGCTCACTGTCATATCGTAAGCGGAGATACTCTTCGCGATGGTCCCCGCCGCGCCGCCGGCCTGAAAGAACCAGCGCACTACCTCCTGACCTGCGCCAATTTCGGCGAAGGAGCCGTATCGGGTGTCCTCGAGGTTCACTTTCAGGGCTTTTTCGCGCGGATGCTTGGGATGGGGATCCATAGGGGCAGTCTCTCCTCGGGCTGGGTGGATGAGGCAAATGTGCAATCCTCATCCTAACCCACAAGCGGCCGTGAGGCTATGGCAGCGGCTTTACCCCTCACTCCCGGATTGTCCGTCTTAGCTGCCCTTCATGCAGACGTATACCGAGTTGGTCGATTCGCCGCTTTGAAACGGGTTATAGAAAGAAACCACGTGGGATTCCACACGCTCGAACACTGTTTTCAGTAAGGCCTCAAAGCGCTCCTCCGGCAGATTCTGGGACCACATGGCGAACACCCCCTTGGGTTTGAGCTTCTCTGCCATCAGCCCCAGGTTTTCCGTGGTGTAAAACCCGGCGTTACCGGCATTCAGGTATTCGGTGGGGGAGTGGTCGATATCCAGAAGAATCGCATCGAAACGCTTGTTCGGGTCATCCGGATCAAAACCGGCCTTGGGGTCCGTTGCCAGGTCGAAAAAACTGTCCAGCACATAGTGGTTGCGCGCATCGGCATTGAGTACTTTCCCGAGCGGTACTTTTTCATCTCGATGCCAGCCAATCACGGTATCCAGCGCCTCGACCACAAACAGCTCGGAAATCCGCTCGTCCTTCAGCGCCGCCACGGCGGTATAACCCAGACCCAGGCCGCCCACCACAACACTGAGCGGGTCGCCCTCCACGGCCGCCAGGCACAGCGTGGACAGGGCTTCTTCGGCTTCCACAAACATGCTGGACATCAGGAATTCATCGCCCAGCTTGACCTCATAGATATCCCGGTCGCCAAAGGCGGGCATGCGGCGACGACGAAGGGAGATCTCCCCGAGCGGGGAGTTCTGGCTGTCGATTTCCTCGAACAGTGCTGACATCGGAACCTTATCCTATTTGACACTCCTCCTGGCGAATTCCAGAGGAAACCCGAGAGTATCCCCTAAATCGGTATGGTTTCTCAACTAGGCGACCTGATTCGTTAAAGTGCCGATCTCCGGCACGGTAATGCTGACAATATCGCCGGACTCAAGGGTGAAGTCGCCGCCGGGCACAATGCCGGTGCCGGTCATCAGGAGGGCACCGTGCGGGAAGCTGCACTCGCGAAACAGAAATCCGGCCAACTCCTCAAAGCCGCGTTTGATCTGATTGATTTCAACATCCCCGGTAAAAATCGGTTCCTGATTTCGGCTGATGGTCAGCTGTATTTGGGTGTCACTGGCGAGGGGCGATTGCGTCACGAGAATGCAGGGTCCCAGGGCCGCACAGCCGTCGTAGGTTTTGGCCTGAGGCAGATAGAGCGGGTTTTCACCTTCAATGCTGCGGGAGCTCATATCGTTGCCGATCGTGTAACCGATGATTTTTCCGGAGCTGCTCAACACCAGAACCAGCTCCGGCTCGGGGACATCCCAACTGGAATCCCTCCGGATACGGACCTTGCCCCCGTGGCCGACCACCCGGTGGCGGCTGGCCTTGAAAAACAGCTCGGGGCGCTCGGCTTCGTAAACCCGGGCGTAAAAATCCGAGCCGCCGGTTTTCTCGCTCTCTTCCTGCCGGCCCTGTTTGCTGCGCATATAGGTAACGCCACTGGCCCAAAGCTCCTGACTCTGCATGGGTGCGTCCAGCGAGCTCGCCAACAGATTCTCGGCATTATCAATAGCGGTCATCCCGCTGACCAATGCTTCGGTTTGCCCGTACAGGTTATCGTCGTTAATAAACTCGTCCCAGGACTGGTCCTGCACCCGGTACCACTGGCCGTTGTGCTCAATCAGTATGCTGTCAGTCAATTTATGGATTTTCATGGCTCGATACCTCCCCCTACACCAATAGGCTGATGATGAACACGCAAGTCGCGGCACTGGTACCCATCACCAGTGTGCCTAACGTATGAGTTTTATAACCGGTCTTGGCATCCATGCCGGACATCTGCGTCACCACCCAAAAAAAGCTGTCATTGGCGTGTGAGACGACGGCCGAACCCGCGCCGATGACCAGCACCACCAATGCTTTTTCCAACCCGCTCACAAATCCCAGCGTCTCCATGAGTGGTGCCATGATGGAGGCAGCGGTGATCAACGCCACAGTGGACGAGCCCTGGGCAGTTTTGATGGAGGCGGCCAGTAAAAACGGGAGCCATATGCCAAGGTTCCAACTGGACACCGTTTCACCCAAAGTATCAGCGATTCCGGAACGCTGGAGCATATGGCCGAAAATACCCCCAGCGCCGGTAATCAGGATAATGGACGCTGCATTAGCCAGGGACTTTCCGATCCAGCCACTGGTGGACCACATTTCGACTTCCAGCTTCTTGGGCAACAAGAGCGACAGAAATACGCCGATCAACAACGCCACAAAAGGCTCGCCGATAAAGTTGACGATCTGAGTGAAGAGCGAGGGCGACAACTCAAAAATACTGAGCAACGACTTACTGACGATTAGCAGAATTGGAACCACTATGGGCAGAATCGATTTGACCAGAGAGGGCGCCTGGCGGGACAGCTCTTCCAGGCGGGCTTCATCCAGATCCGGCAAAGGGTCCACCTGAAACCGCGCGACGTACTTGGAGGCAAAGAGAATACTCACCGTCAAGGCAATCAGGCTGACCGGTAAACCCACCAATAGTACCTGCCCCAGATTCGCACCGAGAATGCCTGCGGCGGCAATGGGGCCGGGCGTGGGCGGCACCATGGTGTGCGACACCGTCAGACCCAAGCTCAGGGCAATGGCCGCGCCGGCCAGAGTGATGCCAGCCTTTTTGCACAGGGATTTGTTCAGGGGAGAAAGCAGAATAAAACCACTGTCGGCGAAGACCGGAATGGATACCACATAACCCATGATGCCCATGGAGGGCGCAATGTTCTTTCGCCCCAGCAACGCCAGTAGCCGATCGGCAATACGGTAGGCGGCGCCGGTGTGCTCCAGAAAACTGCCGATGATGATACCCAGAATGATGATCAGCCCGATCCCACCCAGCGTTCGACCGAAACCCTCATTGACCGCTGCGATAATATCGTCCGCCGGCATGCCCGCCAGAAACCCGTATAGCAGGGCTACCAGCAATAGGGCGATAAAGGGGTGCACTTTCAATCGGGAGGTAAGAAACACGATCAAAACGACACAAAGCACCAGATAGCCAATCAGCATACTCACTCCTACTTATTATTGTGGAGCGATAAACAGCCTGTCGCGTTAGCGCGACTTATCGCGGTATCAATGCAGGTCCCGGTCCACCTTCGCTCCGGATTTGCCTACCAATACGTCAAGGTCAGCCCCTCGATCGGCCTGTTCCACATGGTCGAGGTAAATTCTCACGTAGCCTCGGGTCGCCATGGGATCCGGCGCCTGCCAGTTTGCACGTCGTGCGGCCAACTCTTCGTCGGAGACGTGCAACTGCAACAGACGGCGTTCGACATCCAGCTCGATTTCATCGCCGTCTTGCACCAGCGCCAGGGTACCGCCGATGGTGGACTCGGGTGATACATGCAGCACCACCGTACCGTACGCGGTGCCGCTCATGCGGCCGTCGGAGATACGGACCATATCCTTGACACCCTGCAATGTCAGTTTTCGAGGCAAGTCCACATTGCCCACTTCGGGCATGCCCGGATAACCTTTGGGGCCCACGCCTTTCAGAACAATCACACTGTCCGCATCAATGTCCAGATCGGGCTCATCGATACGGGCGTGGTAGTCTTCCATGCTTTCGAAGACCACGGCCTTACCTCGGTGCTGCATCAGTTTGGGCGTGGCCGCGGAGGGTTTGATCACAGCACCGTTCTCGCACAGGTTGCCTTTCAATACCGCAATACCCGCCGCCGGATTCAACGGCTGGTCCCGGGAAACAATCACCTCCCGGTTGTAGCACCTGGCGTTGACATAATTGTCGGCCAGGTGTCGGCCATTGGCGGTCATCAACTGGCCGTGCAACAAGTCGCCCAGCTCGTTCATCACGACACCCAGACCGCCCGCGTAAAAGTAATCCTCCATCAGATACTTTCCCGACGGCATAAGATTCACCAGCAGCGGCACATGTCGGCCGATGCGATCAAAATCCTCCAGCTCTAGTGGGACGCCCATACGACCGGCAATGGCCTGCAAATGGATAATGAAGTTGGTGGAACCACCGACGGCGGCGTTGACCACGATCGCGTTTTCAAAAGCTTCCCGCACCAGAATATCGCTGAGCTTCAGATCGTTCTTGACCATCTCGACGATACGCCGGCCAGACAACTGCGCCATGGCTTTTTTGCGTGCATCCACCGCTGGAATCGACGAGGCGCCCGGCAAAGTCAGACCGAGGGTTTCGGCCATGGTGGCCATAGTGGAAGCCGTGCCCATGGTATTGCAGTGGCCGGCGCTTCGGGCCGCGCAGATTTCCGCCTCCAGAAAGTCCTCGTCGGTGAATTCCTCGGTGTCTTTCTTGGCCTTGATCTGCCAGTTGAACGAGCCCGAACCGATTTCGCCACCGCGAAATTTCCCGTTGAGCATGGGGCCACCCGGCACCACCAGGGTGGGTAGGTCGACGCTGCAGGCGCCCATGATTAACGACGGTGTGGTTTTATCGCAGCCGGTCAGCAGGATGATGCCGTCCAGGGGATTGGCCCGGATAGACTCCTCCACATCCATGCTCGCCAGATTGCGAAACAGCATGGTGGTCGGGCGCATGATGGTTTCGCCCAACGACATGACGGGAAATTCAAAGGGCACGCCCCCGGCTTCCAGAACGCCTTTTTTGACCACTTCGGCGATATCGCGCAAGTGGCCGTTGCACGGGGTCAGTTCTGACCAGGTGTTGCAAATACCGATGACCGGGCGGCCGCGAAAATAATCGTCGGGATAGCCCTGGTTGCGCAGCCAGGAGCGGTGCACAAAGCCCATCTTGTCATTGCCGCCAAACCATTCCTGACTGCGCAGTTTCTTCTTATGGCTCATAGGGCCTCCTGGGAAAGCGTGCCATTGACCACTCTGGTCAGCTTCAGTGGATTACTGTCGCGCAGCGCGTCGGGCAATAACGGCTCGGGAAAGTTCTGGAAGCACACAGGACGTAAAAAACGCTGGATGGCGGCGGTGCCGACCGAGGTAAAGCGCGCGTCGGTAGAGGCGGGGAAGGGGCCGCCGTGCATCATGGAAGGGCAGACTTCCACACCCGTCGGGAAGCCATTGATCACAAGGCGGCCCACTTTTTCGGTCAGCAGGTCCACTAACGCTTTGTGGTGGGCCAATTCCTCCTGGGTGCTATGAATAGTGCCGCTCAACTGTCCGTCCAGGGTATCCAGTACGCTACGCAGTTGGTTGGAGTCCTTGCAGACCACCACCAGGGATGCTGGGCCAAAAAGTTCGTCGTGAATCTCGGGATGTTTAAGAAAATCCTCGGCACGGGTTCGCAGCAGGGTGGGGCGGGCATGGAAGCCTTGCTCGCTCTGTGCCTCTCGGCCTTGGGCCAGCACCTGCACAAAATCCTGATTGAGATAACCGGTCAGCCCTTTGTCATAGGACGAACAGATGCCCTCGTTCAGCATCACCCCCGCGTCAGTCTGCTGTAACTGCTCACTGGCGGCATTGAGGAATGCTTCCAGTTCGGCCCCCTCTAGGGCCAGTACCAGGCCGGGTTTAACGCAAAACTGGCCGGTGCCCATGGTCATCGAACCCACGAAGCCTTTGGCAATCGTCTCGGCGGAATCTTTCAGCGCCTCGGGCAGCAGCACCAGTGGATTGACGCTGCTCATCTCCGCAAACACCGGAATCGGGTCCGGGCGCTCGTTGGCCAGCTTGTGCAGGGCCATCCCGCCCTTGAAAGAGCCGGTAAAGCCCACGGCTTTAATCTGGGGCGCCTGAACCAGTCGGGCACCGACTGCGTTATCGCCCCGCAAGAGGGAGAAAACCCCGGCGGGCATGCCTGACTTTTCTGCCGCCGTGGCCATGGCTCTACCCACAAGCTCGGACGTGCCCGGGTGAGAGGGGTGGCTCTTTACCACCACCGGGCAGCCGGCCGCCAGGGCCGAAGCGGTGTCGCCGCCGGCCACTGAGAACGCCAGGGGAAAGTTGGCCACCCCGAATACCGCCACCGGCCCCAGGGCCTGATTCACATAGCGAAGGTCGGGTTTGGGTAGGGGCTGGCGGTCGGGCTGGGCGGTGTCGATGCGGGCGTCCAGGTGGTCGCCGCTTTCGATGTAGTCGGCGAACATGCGCAGTTGGCCGCAGGTTCTGGCCCGCTCGCCTTCGGCGCGGGCGGTGGGGTAGCCGGTTTCGGCACTGACCCGGTCCGTCAAAGCCTCACCCAGGTTCATGATTTCATCAGCGCAGCAGCGCAGAAATCTGGCCCGCTCGGTCAGGCTGGTGTTCCGGTATTCGGCAAAGGCTTCGGCCGCGGCCTGAGCGGCGGTATCCACCTGGGCTTCGCTGGCGGCGGACATGACCGGCTCCAACGATTTGCCGCTGGCTGGATCGAGCGCCTGATATCCCTCGCTCTCGCCTTTGTGCCACTCCCCCTGATAGTAGATATCTCCAGAAATACGCATAATGCCCCCGTTTGCCGATGCTTATGGTTTGTAGGACATTATGACAATAGTCGATAACCAAAGCGCAGGCAAACCGTCGTTGGGTCAAATCGCCCCAACCAGGCATTCAGAGCAGGGGGTCGGCATCGTCGGGTTGCCCAGAGCGATGCCGGCCGAAGTGGCGTTATTCCTCGCCTTCCGGTGTGATGGATAAGATGTAGGCCGCCAATTTTTCCCGGGTCTCCTGTTCCAGGAAGTTATGGGCAGGCATAGCGTGTTCGCCCCATTTGCCGGAGCTGCCATTGGCGATGGCGCTGGCGATGTAGGCTGTGGGGTCATCCAGGTCGCCGTATTTCTGCTTGATGGCCAGGAAGCTCGGGCCCACGGAGTCAGCGCGTTCCTGGTGGCAGGCCACGCAGCTGGTGTTTTTGGCGGCTGCTTTACCTTCCGCGATTTCAAGCTGGGCTTCATGCCCGATGCCGTCGTTGCCAGCGGCGGGGGTTGCCTCATCTTCGTTCAGCTCGGCCAGCTCAGCGCCCGCGTCGTATTCCACCACACTCAGCTTGGCTTCTTTACCGCCGGCCCACCACTGGGAGCCGTATTCCAGCACCCACAGGCGGCCATCGGGGGTAATTTTCAGGTCCAGGGGCCCGGCAAAGTCGACCGCTGGGGCCAGGTCCTCGATTTTGACCACATTGTCGTACTCATCAAGGGTGACCACCTTGATCCAACTGCGCATAAAGTCGCCGATGATCAGTTTGCCCTTATAGTAAGCGGGGTAGGCCAACTCTCCAGAGTCCGGATACACGCCGGCCACCAGGGCATTGCGGCCGCCCTGGCCCAGTTCGGGGAAGCGCTCGGTGTTGTTGTAGGGGTACCAGATCAGCGCCGGTTGGGCCGGTGGCAGCACCTCCAACCCGGTATTGCGCGGCGAGAAGTTCTCCGGCGCCAGGGGGTTGAACAGCTTGCCACTGGTTTCTTCCTCGTAGTCGTACATGCGGTAGGGAATATTGTTGCCCACCATGGTAGGCCAGCCGAAATTACCGGCTTCGGTCACCTTGTTGATTTCATCGTAACCGCGCGGGCCGAAGTCGGCCGTCTCTTCCTTGGCGTCGGGGCCGATATCGCCGTAATAGAGTGTACCGGTGCTGTCATCCACGGCAATGGTGTAGGGGTTGCGGGTGCCCATCACATAAATTTCAGGTCGGCCCTGTACTGGGTCGGCGAACAGGTTGCCCTCGGGAATGCGGTAACCGCCGTTCTTGTCCGGCTGGATACGCAGGATCTTGCCGCGCAGGTCCTGAGTGTTGCCCGCGCTGCGCAGGGCATCGTGATGCGTGCCTTTGGCGGTGTTGTTGATCGGGCCGGAACCGTTGGACTCGAAGGGGTTGGCGTTGTCCCCCAGGGCGACGAACAGGTTGCCGTGCTGATCAAACTCCAGGTTGCCACCGGTGTGGCAGCAGGTGTCGTCGTTGGGGATGTCCATCAACACCTGCTCAGAGGCCATGTCCACGGTTTTTCCGTCCACCTTGAACTGCGCTAGCCGCTGCAGCAGATCGTGCTCGCCGCTCTCGTCCGGGAGGTTGTACATGGCGTAGATCAGCCCGTTCTCGGCAAAGTCGGGGTCGAAAGCCACCGCTATCAGACCAAACTCGATGTTCTTGGCGGGCGCGAACACTTCAAACTCGGCCATTTCGGTCATTTCCCGGGTGCCCACATCCACCCAGAAGAGCTTGCCCTGGCGCTGGGCGATCATGGCGGCGCTGTAGTCCTCGGTGACATCAAAGCTCACCGGCTCGTTCAGGTCATCCACCAGGATGTCGCGCTTGAAGCGGCGGGGGTCCGGTTTCACCTCGGCGTAGTCCAGCGGTCGACGTTCGGCCAAGGCATACTCAAGCCCGCCGTCCAGGTGCTTCAAAAACAACGGTTCGCTGAACATCTCGATGGTATGGCCCAGGCCGGTGTAGAAGGCCCGCCCGCCGTCAAAGTCGTGGTACCAGGCGATGGGGTGGTAAGCGCCGTGCTGGCCGCCCTGGTAGCTGAGCTCGTCCAGTGTCAACAGGTCGGTGCGGCGGTCGGACAGCTGCTGAAAATCGTACCACTCGTCCGCCAGCCGGAACTGCGCCGGCAGCGTTTCGGTGGCCGGGTGATGGGGATTGACCACCTTGACGGTGGCTGTCTGGACGTCCGCCGGATCACTCGGGTGGGACTTGAAGGTCGCACCCAGCAGGCGACGATACCAATGCCAGTCGCCCTCGGTGTCCGCCGCCGAGTGGATGCCCACAAAGCCGCCGCCCGCTTGAATGTAGCGCTCGAACGCCAGTTGCTGCTGTGTGTTGAGCACATCTCCGCGGGTGTTGACGAACACCACCGCCGCCATCGTCTGGAGCTGTTCATCGGTAAACACACTGGCGTCATCCGTTGCCACTGGTGTCAGACCGCGTGCCTCAACCAGATCGGTCACTGCCTGGACCCCGGCCGGGGTCGACTCGTGCTGCCATTCGGGGGATTTGGAGAAGATCAGCACAGAGCCCAGCAGGTCGCTCGGCTGGCCTGACAAGGGCTTTTCGGCGCTCTGCTCAGAGTCGGAGCACGCAGTGGTCAAGGCGCCCAGGAGTACCAGGGCGAAAACAGCGAAAATACGAGGGGTATTTACAGTCATGGGAAAGTTCACATTGCCGTTGGGATGTTATTGCTCTCCTGTTTATTGGGTACAGGCTGAGTGTGGAAATCGGTAGGGTGCCACTATAAACCAGACGTGGGAGCGATGCGAGTCGGGGTGACTATTAGGGGGCAGGCATAAAAAAAGGCTCCGAAGAGCCTTTTACAGGGTAGATCAACCGTTTTTATAGGTTATCGTCGTTCGCGCAGGTCGCCACAGCACTGTGGTCGCAGCCACCGGAATCGATGTAACGCTGAGTGGAGTACTCGGCTTCGGGCAGTTTGATCAGGTTCTGGCCGTCAGCGGTCAGGGCTTCGACGTAATCGATAAAGCCCTGGGCGTATTCGGTGAAGGTATCCTCGTAATCCCCGGCGTCGAAGGGAATCGCAAAGGTATCGTAGCCATCCTGCCCGGAGGCGATAAAGTCATTGGTGACCACGGTGTAGGTGGCCGAGGTATCAATGGCGGTCCAGTCACCGGCTACCTGTGAGTTCACTTCCACGTTGGACACGCGGCTGCCTTTCTCCTGAGAGGCATCCACTTCAAAACGCAGGCCGGAGGCGTAAGGGTAGGAGCCGGAAGAGCCGCCGTTGTCGAGGGCATTGGCCAGCGCGTCTTCCAGCACATCGATAATCTGCTGACCGGTCATGTCCAGCGTCACCAGCGTGTTGGAGAACGGCAGCAGAGTAAACGCATCGGCAATGGTATAGGGGCCGGTTTCCACATCCACCCGCACACCGCCGCCATTCTGAATGGCGATGTCGGCCGTTGGGGTCACCGTGAGAAAGGCTTTGGCAACGATATTGGAGATGTCACTACCGCGCTCGTAGGTCGCCGAGCCATCACACAGGGAAGACCGCCCCTGTCCCGGGAAACGCTCCAGGCACAGGTCTTCAGCGCTACTGCCAATCACGGTCTGTTCCAGCACGCTTACCTGAGCGTCGTAAATCGACAACAGGTTGGTGGTGTTCGCGTCCGGCTGGGTAACCACCACTTCCGGGTGGGCGGTCAGCGCCCGGACCACGGAGAACTGATCCGCAGCGTTCAGGCTGCGCGTCTCTTCTTCGTTGTATTCATAGACAAAGTTATCGCTGATGGGCATCAGCGGTATACCCGCGCAGGAAGAGACCACACCGGCCTCGTCAAAGCTCACGTGAAGCTTGCCCATCAGGTGAGCGTACTCCCAGGCCTGAACCACACAGACGGGCTCGCCATCGGCGTTGTTCACCTGTGTCGGGTAGCCACCGGCCGGGTTAAAGCCCAATTCTGTGAAAGTCTCGTCGCCCAGCAGCGTGTGGGAGTCGCCGCCTACAATTACGTCGACGCCACTCAGGCTGGCTGCCAGATCGAGATCGTTCTGATACTGGTAATGGGTCAGCAGAACGATCTTGTTGACGCCCATTTCGGACAGGGTGTCGATGTTGGCCTGGGCCGTCGTCACCTCGTCCAGGAGCTCGGTACCCTCGTCGGGATTGGACGAATTCTTGGTTTTACCGGCGATATCAATGCCGATAATGCCAATCTGCTCACCGTCTCGTTCGACAATGGTGTAGGGCTCAATATAGCCGTCGGCAATGGCGGAATCCTCCGCCGGCTCCACATTGGCCGCCAGTGCCGGGGTTTCGCAGGCGGTGGAATTCAGGGCGTCCAGGAAGGTCGCCAGGCCGCTGTCGCCATCATCGAACTCATGATTGCCCAGTGCAAAGGCGTCGAAACACACCTCGTTCATCACCGCCGCATCGGCCGCGCCGTTGAACAGCGAGTAATACAGTGTGCCGGTAATGGCGTCCCCCGCGTGCAGCTTCAGGACGTTTTCGTGTTGCCCAGCCACCGTATTGAACAGGCTGACCAGCATCGGGAAGCCGCCGTAGGTCACCTCGACCTCGGTGACGGCATCGCCGGCCTCATTGGTGGCATCCACCAACCCGGTCACGTCGAAATCAAAACCCTCGGCCGCGATATGGGAATGGTGATCGTTCATGTGCAGGATGGTCAGGTCGATGGCTTTCGGCGCCGGTTCACCCTGAGGACCCTGTTCCCCTTGAGGGCCTTGCTCACCCGGTTCACCCCTCGGGCCGACGTCCCCGTCGTCGCCGCTACAACCTACCAGTACCGCCTGTGCGAGCAGGCTCAATGCAAATACTCTGAAAACGCTCATGTTGTCCTTTACCCCTGATTTAACGAAGTCGTCGATGGTCAGGGGATGTTACGGACGCATTTTGAAGCTCTGGTGACAGTGGGGACGGCGGGAGTCCGTTCACTGAAAATTCATTGATTGGTAACAAAACTGAAATGCCCGCTTTTGTAGGCCCAAGAGCGGGAACCGCCTAACGTCATAAGTTCAGGCTAATCGTCTTTATTGGAAAATTGGGCGATCAGATCATCACCACTCATGGTTGGGGTATCATTGGCGAACTCGTAAAAGTCCGGCTTTTCATCGAAGAACACCTGGCCACTCAACTGGAAGTCCTCACCGTCTCCGAACAACCCGGCCGGCAGCATATAATCTCCCGTAGGGAGCAGATGGTAAAACAGATGCGTTCCGCAGGTGGGGCAGAAGCCGCGCTCGGCCCAGTCGGAGGAGCGATAACGGGCTGGCTCCAGGCTTCCGTCGAAGGTAACCTCCGGCCCGCAGTGCACCGCAAAAAAAGGGCCACTGCCCCAGCGCCGGCACATGGTGCAGTGACAGACGTCGACGTTATGTTTGCTCTCGGCAGTAATTTCAATGGCGCCGCATAGACAAGAACCTTTCATAAGCCAATTCCTATTCGTTGAGTGATGCGACAACTGCCTTGACTGACAAATCGCCCGGTTGTCTTTCGCGACAGCTCGTTACGAGAACGGAGTCACATTAATCGATAGTGACCCTCAAGGCGCTTTAGAGTAACATCTGTCTGCTCTGCGTGAATAGAATATTCAGTTTTAGGATGTTACTTAAAAGGAGGTTGTCTATGAATTCCGCAATACTTGATCAGCTGCACGAGCTCCGCCCCGAAACCGGCATTAAAGTGCTGGGTGACATGAAAGGTCTTAGGTTGTACCTGCAAGACATGGGACGCTCACCTCTTTTGCTGATAAATCCCAAAATTGATCGAGGTAGGGTGGTGTATGAACCAGCCGTTCCTCTGCCGAGCTTAGCGTCCAAAGAAGGCCGCGTTGCACAACGCAGGGCCATGACACTACCCAATGTAGTTGAAGATAATTACACATTCATGCTCAATAACTCGCTGCTGGGAGGCCGGGACTATCCTCTTCTGACATCTATCGCAGGCTTCGGCGCCGGGCTTGTCTCGGGTGGGGCGGGGCTTATATTCAGTGCTGCAGCGACAGGAGTGAGTCTTGGTAAAACCACTCACCGGATTTTGGCGCGTGGGGGAGACGAGCTGTGGCAAATGGAGGAAATAGGAAAATCCAAAAAGGGGAGCTCTTACGTGCCCATGCATGTACTCTCATACTTTCTGGTTGATCCGTTTCGAGGCACAAATCATCGGAAGGTCTGGTTGATACATGAAGAGCGCAATGAACTTGTTTTATAGGAGGGCGAGAGTAATGATTAAATCTGTTGAACAGGCATATAAGATTTTCGTCGTTCTTTCTTTCCTGGCAGTGGCTGGTTGTAGCAATGGTCAGGCGGAGGATACAGTTAGTCCTTATGATCGCGTTTGCTCCATATACGAAGAAGAACTGGACGGTAAAGCTTCAGCGGGGCCTTCGACCTTTCAGAAGTTGTCGGACAGGCTGTCTGAAGAAGTTCCTGAGCTGGAGGAGCAGCTGAATCACTTGACGAATTTCCCTAAAGAGGGGTTTTATCTGGCGCTTAAAAGTATGGCTGAGCACCACACCGGAAAATCCTGGGAGTGTAAATTTATTAAAAATCGCTATAAGCATTAAACTAAAGGCTCCCGTTATCCAGTGGCTCGATTCGGGCCACCTCATCTTTAGCTGACTGGGAGGCCTCCCATAGATCAACGGCTCTCTGCGCGTTCAGCCAAAACTCGGGAGAGTTGCCAAACAGGCGGCCCAGTCGCAGCGCCATTTCGGGGCTGACCGAGCGTCGCTCGCGCAGCAACTCGTCCACCGACTGGCGAGAGACCCTCAGCAGCTCGGCTAGCTTCGCGACACTTAAGCCGTAATCCGGGATAAAGTGCTCCCTTAGCATCTCACCAGGGTGGGTCGGTTTGCGAAGAATACCCTCAGTATTGGGTATCGCCATAGTTGTCACCTCACTTCAATGATAGTCACAGACTTCAACGTTTTACCCCTGGAGTATAGTTCCTGGGTGGGGGCTGTCGACTAGCCTGACCGGTGAGAGCTATGCTTTCTGATACCCAAAAAAAAGCCCCACCAGCTTTCGCAGGCGGGGCTCCGAGTGACACCAATCCGAGGTTACTTTTCGGCGGCGGCCTTCTCTTTTTCTTTGGCGATCACGGCCTCGGCCACGTTGGCCGGGCAGGCCGCGTAGTGCGAGAACTCCATGGAGAACTGACCGCGGCCAGAGGTCATGGTGCGCAGGGTGCTGATGTAACCGAACATTTCTGAAAGCGGCACATCGGCTTTAATGCGAACGCCGGTGGCACCGGGCTCCTGACCGGAGATCATGCCGCGACGACGGTTCAGGTCGCCAATAACATCACCCACGTGGTCCTCCGGGCTGTAGACGTCAACCTTCATAACCGGCTCGAGCAGCTGCGGGCCGGCCTTGGGCATAGACTGACGGAAGGCGCCCTTGGCGGCAATTTCGAACGCAACGGCCGAAGAGTCAACGGCGTGGTAAGCACCGTCTACCAGCTCAATATCCACGTCCAACACCGGGAAGCCGGCCAGAGGGCCAGAACCCATCAAGGACTGGAAGCCCTTTTCAATGGCGGGGAAGAATTCCTTGGGAACGTTACCGCCCACAACCGAGGAGCTGAAGGTGAACCCCGTGTTCGGCTCGCCCGGCTTGATGATGTAGTCGATCTTACCGTACTGACCGGAACCACCGGATTGTTTCTTGTGGGTGTAGCTGTCTTCGATCTCTTGGGTAATGGTTTCGCGGTAGGCCACCTGCGGCTGGCCGACGGTCAGATCAACCCCGTAGGTGCGCTTGAGGATATCCACTTTAATATCCAGGTGCAGCTCGCCCATGCCCTTGAGGATGGTTTCGCCGGAGTCAGCGTCGGTTTCGACACGGAAAGAGGGGTCTTCGGCGACCATCTTGCCGATGGCAATACCCATCTTCTCGGTGGCGCCCTTGTCTTTCGGGAACACGGAGATGGAGATGACCGGGTCCGGGAACACCATAGCTTCCAGGGTGCAGGGGTGCTTGGGGTCACACAGGGTATGACCGGTCTGCACGTTTTTCATGCCCACAATGGCGATAATGTCGCCCGCGGTGGCGAACGACAGCTCATTACGCTCGTCGGCCTGCATCTCGACCATCCGGCCCACACGCTCGGTTTTGCCGGTGAAGGAGTTAAGGATGGTGTCGCCTTTGTTCAGTTGACCTGAGTAGATCCGAACGAAGGTCAGGGCGCCGAAACGGTCGTCCATAATTTTGAACGCCAGGGCGCGGAAGGGCTCGTCGGGAGACACGATGGCGTGCTCGCCGGTCGGGTTACCTTCTTCGTCGGTCAGCGGCTGCGGGTTCACTTCCTGCGGCGCCGGCAGGTAGTCGACAACGGCGTCCAGCAGCAGCTGCATACCCTTGTTTTTGAAGGCCGAACCACAGTAGGTGGGGAAGAAGGCCAGCTCCAGGGTGCCCTTGCGGATGCAGCGCTTGATGTCCTCTTCGCTGACTTCCTCGCCTTCCATGTAGGCCATCATCAGGTCGTCGTCCATCTCGACGGCGTTTTCAATCAGCTGGTCGCGGTACATCTCGACGTCATCCACCATATCGGCGGGTACATCGGTGATGGTGTAGTTTTCCGGCAGGCCGGTCTCATCCCAGACGTAGGCCTTGCGGGTCAGCAGGTCCACCACTCCCGAGAAGGTGTCTTCGCGGCCGATCGGCAGGGTCATGATCAGCGGCTTGGCGCCCAAAACCTTTTTGACCTGATCGGTGACGCGCAGGAAGTCCGCACCGATGCGGTCCAGCTTGTTGACGAAGATCAGTCGAGACACCTTGGATTCGTTCGCATAGCGCCAGTTGGTCTCGGACTGGGGCTCCACGCCGCCAGAGCCACAGAACACGCCGATACCGCCGTCGAGTACCTTCAATGAACGGTACACCTCTACGGTGAAGTCAACGTGCCCGGGGGTGTCGATGACGTTGAAGCGGTGCCCCTTCCAGAAGCAGCTGACGGCGGCCGACTGGATGGTGATGCCGCGCTCGGCTTCCTGTTCCATGAAGTCGGTGGTGGATTCACCCTCGTGCACTTCGCCGAGCTTGTGAATTTTACCCGTCAGCTTGAGGATACGCTCCGTGGTGGTGGTTTTGCCGGCGTCTACGTGGGCGAAGATGCCGATGTTGCGGTAAAGGGATAGATCAGTCATAGCGCTCTCTGAAGCTGGGTTGAACACGGGGGTGAAAATAGGCAGCGAATATACAGGAACGGGAGAAATTTTGCTCGTTGAAAATGACGATTTTTCGACCAGCGGCCCAGTTTTGGCCCCTCAGGAGCCAATTTTGGTCAAATTCGCCTCTTTTTGGCCGGTCCGAACCGGTGAAAGCGTGGTTGATGTGGGGGGGGGAAGCCTTATTCCTGGGGCTCAGACGAAGCGGTCTATTCCGTCCAGCGCCATGTGAATCAGCAGGCCCAGGCCAATCAGCCTGGCTTTAGGCCTGGCAGCCAAGCCGGCATAGGCCGCTATGGAGGGCCAGCCATGGAGCGGATGATAGCCGATACTGCAACGGTCAGGATCGTAGATGGGGTCAGCCAGTAAGTGATCGAGGTTGACCACCATAGTCGCTACCATGATCAGCCAGGCTTTTAGCCATTTATCTTTAAAGAACACTCGGGCGACGATCGCCGGAACCGCGAAATGAAGGAAAATGTGAAAAACCGACATGAATGACCTGGTTGGGATGGGGCATTTTCGGGTTAGTGGATGGGCAAAAGGGGACTCGCTTTTTCTAGCAAGGCCGAGCTTGAGTGCGATGTGTGCTCGGGGTTTTCAAGGCATGGGCGTCCAGCTGAAAAATCATGTGGTTATGATGCACTTTTAAGGTTAAATTCATTGGCTAGATCACCTAAATACTTTCTGTGATTTTTTGAGCTGCAGATCGCTGTGAATTTTTCAACATCTTTATATACGAATGAAGTGTCATAAGGGATACTTTTGGCATCGCAAAACGCTTTGAGACGATCAAGGTGTTCAGATCGCTCTACATAGACAGAAAACTCCATATAACTGTCTCCCGCTAGAGCGTTAGAAAGTGGGCTATTCTTTTTTCGTAGATAAATTCTTTTTGACTGGTCGGCATCCAATAAAGATCGAAGGCCTGCTTTGAGTTCATCTAGTTGATTTTCAATCAACGAGAATTTTTTGTCTGCTAGCACTGAGACATCTGGTGTGCCTTCGGGGAGTTTTATTAAATCGACGTCGACCACTCTATATACCGGGTTATCTGTTGTGTCCTCGTCAAGAGTCTTTGGGATCATCTTTCTTAGCTGATCCTTTAGCTCTTCAGCGCCGGTCATGTCGTTCTGGAAAAATATAGTTCGCTCATCACTTAGATCAAAAGGAAGGGTGGTGCCCTCTCTGGCAACCACAATCATTGGTTTCCGGGCGCAATGTCTAATTCCTACTTCATACATGACATTCGGGTTTAGGTTGGTCAAGTTGGCAATGACCAAATCAGATTCGATAATTCTCTTTATTACTTGTCTGGTGATGCTGCCTGTTTCAGATATTAGGTGTGCTGGTACTGGCTGTAGGTCAAATTCAGAAAGTACTGGGCTAAGGACGCTAGCGACAAGGCCGTCTGTTTCTCGTCTAATGTCTGATCCAGAGCCTCCAATTGGTGTGATAATGAAGCACTCTTTCATGTCATTCCTTACAGTTGGTTTTTACTCAAATAGTAAATGTCTTGGTTAAGTGTGCAAGCCTACTATTATTTCTATCTCTGCGTAGCTTCTCGAGTTCCATAGTGCCCTCTATGCCTCGATTCAACGGAGTGCAAAATCAACGACTCTGACTCCAGAGGTTTCTGTCGTTTTAAAGGGTCGGTGTTCGAAATCATTTTAAGTAAAGACTTTTTTTACTTTTTCCATTGATGAAATTAACCCGTCGACGCCTTCGTGAGCTGGAGTTTTATCTCCGTGTTTGCTGTCTAGTGTATCGGACGCATTTTTTGAGACTGCGTCAATGGCTGAGATAAGCAGCTTTTTCATTAATTCTGGATCTGTCTGATTTAGTGCTTCAATTTGAGTTTTGAAGTTCTGGTATGACTTTGCCAGAGCTTCCTTGTGTGCGTATTCTTGCTGCAATCTTAAGCTTTCACTTCTTCTTTTTGATGCGAAAAGTGTTAGCCATAAAACAGGTATGATGATTGGAAGTTTGTACAATATGTTTGAAAATAATTTGCTGAAGTTGGTAACGTCAACGAATCTCACATAAAGCCAACCTGCTTCTTGAGTTATGGATATGAGTGCAACTAACATTAATGTTGCGATAGAAGCATAGAATAACCTTGAATAGTTTTTGATTGGTTCATCAAATGATTTCTTAAGCTCATAGTAAGCCGAGGCTAGTCCCGCACTTGTGGCACCAGGGAGTAAGCTTTCAATTTCTTCATTTAGAGTTCTATATTTAAGCTCTTGCTTCTTTTTGAACTCGTCTAAGTGTTCTTTTCTTGCGTTAATCTCGTCTTTTAATCCGCCCTTGAAGTTACCTTCATCGTCTTTGGTTCCAAAAACATCAGCGTGATACTGCTTAAAATCCAATAGCTTACTCTTGACGTCGGAAAGCAATTGATTAATATTTTCAGAATCCTGTTCTGCTAGTTCTAGTGCATCCTTTATTTCAGATGAGATTGAGTTGTTCTCGGAGTCGCCATCAAATAGCTCCATTTTATACTGATTAAATCTTTTATAGTTTTCCTCAATGGAGCTCTCAAGATGAGTAATTCTTGTGTTTAGGCTTTCTTGTTCGGAGTCATCAAAATAATATGCTTCAAGCTCCTTTATTCTTTCATTGGCTGCTTCTGCCGCATTGGCCTTGTTGAGAGCGTCTTCGTTATGTCCGGATATTTCCGCTAATATTGAACGAGCCTTTTCATGAAAAGAGTCCATGCTTGAATCGATTACTTTTTTATATGCAGTATATGATGCGCTAGCTGACTTGGCGGCTTTTCCAGCAACAACTTGATACGGCCTCAGATAAGATAATAGGTTGTCTAGATGATTGTTGGCATTATTGATATGTCCAATATTTCTATTGTTTTGATAGTTGTTGATGTGCTCTAAGCAAGAGTTGGATTGAGAGTGGAAGTTGTTCCATGTCGTGATTGGGATTAATTCTGGATCGCAGGCTTCTATTAAGCTATCTAGGTATGTGACTACTTTTTTAAGGCGGGCAATTTCTTCGACGTTAGTTGCGACGGTCTCGTCGTCCACAAAGATCTTTTCAGTGACTGCTAGGATTTTTCTCCATGTAGATTGAAATCCATGGTTTTCAAACTGTTCAATCCAGCGGCTCATATAATCCTCTAAATTTCATCTTATATTTGCAAGAGCAAGAATTTAGCGCTAAGGCGTACAGTGCTGTCAGTATTCTTCGCCCCGATTGAGTTGGGTTTCTTTTATGCTAGAAGTATTAGTGTTGACTTGCTTTTCGCCCTAATGCGTTCACGAATTTAATATAGAGGGAAGTGCAGAAGGCCATCACACCCAAGTTATAATCAATTGTTCTATAAATGAAAGCCTGAGTTGCAGACATTCTCCCTATGGCGTTGATATATTGCTCTGTTGAATAAATGTTGGTGCTGTCCATTTTATGAAGTTTTCTGCAAAAGCTCATGGGCTTTGCAGCGAGGCGCAATTCAAAGCTGCGGGCCACCATAAGCAAAGCTCACTTGGGAATAGCGCGCCCTAAATACGCCTTTACGTGCCTAGCCCTCCTTGGCCAGATTTTGGGGGCTTGCGCGGAGGGATAATTAATTACCAATCAATCCCAGCTCAAAGCACCACCCGTCTGATACTCAATCACGCGCGTCTCAAAGAAGTTCTTCTCCTTACGCAGGTCCATGATTTCGCTCATCCAGGGGAAGGGGTTCTGGGCGCCGGGGTACTGCTCTTTCAGGCCGAGCTGCGCGAGGCGGCGGTTAGCGATGAAGTGCAGGTACTCTTCCATCATACCGGCGTTCATGCCCAGTACGCCGCGGGGCATGGTGTCGCGGGCGTAGGCGATTTCCAGCTCGGTGCCTTCCAGGATCATCTGGGTGACTTCTTTCTGGAATTCCGGGGTCCAGAGGTGCGGGTTTTCCAGTTTGATCTGGTTGATGACGTCGATGCCGAAGTTCAGGTGCATGGACTCATCGCGCAGGATGTACTGGAACTGCTCGGCCACGCCGGTCATTTTGTTGCGACGGCCCATGGACAGGATCTGGCTGAAGCCGCAGTAGAAGAAGATGCCTTCGGTGACGGCGTAGAAGGCGACCAGGTTGCGCAGCAACTCTTGATCGTTTTCCGGGGTGCCGGTGTTGAAGGTGGGGTCGCCCAGGGTCTGGGTGTGCTTGAGGCTCCAGGCGGCTTTGGCGGCCACGGAGGGCAGCTCACGGTACATGTTGAACACTTCCGCTTCGTCCATGCCCAGTGACTCGATGCAGTACTGGTAGGCGTGGGTGTGAATGGCTTCTTCAAACGCCTGGCGCAGGATGTACTGGCGGCACTCCGGGTTGGTGATCAGGCGGTAGATGGCCAGCACCAGGTTGTTGGCGACCAGGGAGTCGGCGGTGGAGAAGTAGCCCAGGCTGCGCATGATGATGCGACGCTCGTCGTCGGTCAGACCGTCGCGGCTTTTCCACAGGGAAATGTCCGCAGTCATGTTTACTTCCTGGGGCATCCAGTGGTTGGCGCAGCCGTCCAGGTATTTCTGCCAGGCCCAGTCGTATTTGAAGGGCACGAGCTGGTTGAGGTCGGCGCGGCAGTTGATCATCATTTTGTCGTCAACTTCGATGCGCGAGGCGCCCATTTCGAGTTCTTCGAGGCCGGGGGCGACGTCGAGGTGTTCGAGGGATTCTCGGGCCTGGGCGACGGCGTCGGAGACGTTGCCGTTGCTCTGGGTGGCTTCCGCGGCGGCTGCGGCCTGTGCAGGGGCGCTGTCGTAGCTGGCGGCCGGTTCCTGGACCTTGGGCTCGGGTTCCGGGGCGCGCGCGGGTTGCGGGGCCGGTTTGGCTTTTTGCGGGGTTTCTTCGGCGGCGTCGAAATCGTCCCAACTTAGCATGGCGCTTTCCTCTGTTGTTTGGTTTTGCGGCACGGTTTGGTGGCGCGTTGAGTTTGGGTTACGGCGGATGCGCTTTGCTTATCCGCCCTACGCGGACTTTTGGTGCCGCGTTGGGTTTGGTTACGGCGGATGCGGCCTTTGGCCTTATCCGCCCTACGCGGGGTTTGGGAGCGAGTATCGGTCGGTCCCAAACCCCGCGTCGGTCATTGCCGTTACTGGCAGGCTTCGCAGTCTGGGTCGTCCAGGGAGCAGGCCTTGGGTACTGGCGCGGCTTCGCCATTGCTCGGGGCTGTGCTGGCCGCCGATGCGCTGGCGGCGGCTACGCCGTTGCCGCCACTGGAGGACACGGCGTTGTGCGTGCCGGTGGTGATGGTGGATTTTTCGGTGGTGCTGGCGGCTAGGGCACGCAGGTAGTAGGTGGTTTTCAGGCCACGGAACCATGCCATGCGGTAGGTGATGTCCAGCTTTTTGCCGTTGGCGCCGGCGATGTAGAGGTTCAGGCTCTGGGCCTGGTCGATCCACTTCTGGCGGCGGCTGGCGGCGTCCACGATCCACTTGGGTTCAACTTCAAAGGCGGTGGCGTACAGCGCTTTCAGGTCGTCCGGTACGCGGTCGATGGGCTGCACGGTGCCTTCGTAGTATTTCAGGTCGTTGACCATCACGTTGTCCCACAGGCCGCGCGCTTTCAGGTCGTGCACCAGGTAGGGGTTCACGACGGTGAATTCGCCGGACAGGTTCGATTTCACGTACAGGTTCTGGTACGTGGGTTCGATGGACTGGCTCACGCCGGTGATGTTGGCGATGGTGGCGGTCGGGGCGATGGCCATGACGTTGGAGTTACGCATGCCGTTGGTTTTCACCTCTTCGCGCAGGCTGTCCCAGTCCAGGGTTTCGCTCAGGTCCATTTCGATGTACTTGCTGCCGCGTGCTTCGGCCAGCTTTTCAATGGAGTCTTTGGGCATGATGCCCTGGCTCCACAGTGAGCCTTCGAAGGTGGCGTAGCGGCCACGCTCTTTGGCCAGTTCGCAGGAGGCCTTGATCGCGTGGTAGCTGATCGCTTCCATGGAGATATCGGCAAACTGCACCGCTTCGTCCGATCCATAGGCCAGGCGCTGACGGTACAGAGCGTCCTGGAAGCCCATCAGGCCCAGGCCGATCGGGCGGTGGCGCAGGTTGGAGTTGCGCGCGCTGTCCACGGAGTAGTAGTTGATGTCGATGACGTTATCGAGCATGCGAATGGCGGTTTTCACGGTCTTCGCCAGTTTGTCATGGTCGAGCTTGCCGTCGACGATGTGCTGAGCCAGGTTCACGGAACCCAGGTTGCACACGGCGATTTCTTCATTCGCCTTGGTGTTCAGGGTGATCTCGGTGCACAGGTTGGAGGAGTGCACCACACCGGCGTGCTGCTGCGGGCTGCGCAGGTTGCAGGCGTCCTTGAAGGTGATCCAGGGGTGGCCGGTTTCAAACAGCATGCCCAGCATCTTGCGCCACAGGTCCAGCGCGCGCACTTTTTTGTACAGGCGCATCTCGCCGGTGTCGCACATACGCTCGTATTCGTTGTAGCGCTCCTCGAAGGCCTTGCCGTACAGGTCGTGCAGGTCCGGCACGTCGTTCGGGGAGAAGAGGGTCCACTCTTCATCGTCGAACACGCGCTTCATGAACAGGTCCGGTACCCAGTTGGCGGTGTTCATGTCGTGGGTGCGACGGCGGTCGTCACCGGTGTTTTTACGCAGCTCGACGAACTCTTCGATGTCCAGGTGCCAGGTTTCCAGGTAGGCACAGACGGCGCCTTTGCGCTTGCCGCCCTGGTTCACCGCCACGGCGGTGTCGTTGGCGACTTTCAGGAAGGGCACCACGCCCTGGGAACGGCCGTTGGTGCCTTTGATGTAGGCGCCCAGAGAGCGTACGGGAGTCCAGTCGTTGCCCAGACCGCCGGCGAATTTGCTCAGCATGGCGTTGTCCTGAATCGCGCCGTAAATGCCGTGCAGGTCGTCCGGTACCGTGGTCAGGTAGCAGGAAGACAGCTGCGGGCGCAGGGTGCCGGCGTTGAACAGGGTCGGGGTGGAGCTCATGTAGTCGAAGGAGCTGAGCAGCTTGTAGAACTCGATGGCGCGCTCTTCGCGGTTGTCTTCTTCCACCGCCAGGCCCATGGCCACGCGCATGAAGAACACCTGGGGCAGCTCGATGCGCACATCGTTGCTGTGAATGAAGTAGCGGTCATACAGGGTCTGCAGGCCCAGGTAGGTGAACTGCAGGTCGCGCTCGGCGATGATCGCCTTGCCCAGCTTCTCCAGGTCAAAGCTCAGCAGTTCCGGGGCCAGCAGCTCCAGTTCTACCCCTTTCTGAATATAGGCGGGCAGGGCCTGGGCGTAGTAGGTTTCCATTTCTGCCTGGGTGGCGAAGTCGGCCACACCCAGGAAGCTCAGCGCCTCGGCGCGCAGCTTGTCCAGCAGCAGGCGGGCGGTGGCGTAGGTGTAGTTGGGCTCTTTTTCCACCAGGGTGCGGGCGGTGATCACCAGGGAGGTGTTCACATCGCGCAGGCTCACGCCGTTATAGAGGTTGCGCATGGCCTCATCGAGAATGGCCTTTTCGCTCACGTCGGTCAGGCCGGCGCAGGCTTCACGCACGATGGTGCGCAGGCGCTGGGTGTCCAGCGGGGCCTTGCTGCCGTCGTCCAGGGTGACTTCGATGGTGGGGTATTCCGGGTCTTCGGCCTGGGTGTCGGCGCTGGCGGCCGGCTGCTTCTCGGCGCGCAGGCGGGCGTGCTCTTCGCGGTAGAGAACGTAGTCCCGGGCGATTTTGTGCTCACCGGAGCGCATCAGTACCAGCTCGACCTGATCCTGCACCTCTTCAATATGGATGGTGCCGCCGGAGGGCATGCGCCGCTTGAAGGTGGCAGTGATCTGGCCGGTCAGGTTTTCCACGGTCTCGCGCACCCGGCGCGAGGCGGCGGCGGTACCGCCTTCCACGGCCAGGAAGGCCTTGGTCATGGCCACGGCGATTTTGCTGGGGTCGTAGGGGACCACGGTGCCGTTGCGCTTGATGACCCGAACCTGGCCCGGCGCGGTGGCCGAGAGGTTGGAGGCGCTGCGCTGCTGCGATGAGCCTTCCGTGTGGGGCTGGGAGCCGGTGGTGGTGTTCTGTGAGTCGGTTTCTGTGTGCATGGACGTCTCCGCGAGCGATCTGAATTCCGTGACTGTAAGCGGTCACCCTGGGCAGGTGACAGGTGTTTGGTGAAACTGGATAACCCGGTACCGCGCACAGCGTGAAGCGTTGGGGCGGGGTATCGAAAAACCCTATATATAGGGGTACCGGGTGAATGCGCTACAAGATAATGCGCTTTGGGCGGGAATGCAAGCGGACAAAAACGGGGATGGCCTGTGGATAAAATGTGTGTAAATCGTCAGGTCAGTGACCACTATCCTGCGGGCCGTGTCCTCAGGGAGGGGTACCCTGAAAGTGGTGTAAAGTTGGCCAATGTGGGCTGAATAGATTTTTTTATTCTACCGGCTTTGGCTGTTATCGCCAAAAATAACATAGCGGCCTTTTTGCGCTAGTGTGTCGCTCGCATTCCGGTACAATGGGTGTTGACCGTCCTGACCACCACGCGACATTAGGAGCGACATGTTCGCGGAATTAGCGGCCATTATGGCCCCGCTGTTTATCGGAACCGCTATCGGCTACGGCTGGGTGCGCTCCGGTGCCGACTACCCATCCGAGTTTGTCTCCCGCGCGGTGATGAACATCGCCACCCCCTGCCTGATTGTCTCGGTCATGGCGCGGGTCGAGGTGGAGCCGAGCATCATGGGCGGCGTGGCCCTGGCGGCGGCCGTGGTGATTCTGAGCATGGGCGTGATTGGTTACCTGCTGACCCGCTGGCTGAAGCTGCCGCCGGTCCACTATATTCCCTCTCTGATGTTCCCCAATAACGGCAACCTGGGGCTGCCGCTGTGCCTGTTTGCCTTTGGCGATACCGGGCTGGCCCTGGCGCTGGCCGCGTTTATGGTGATGACCCTCAGTACCTTTACCGTGGGCATCATGATGGTGTCCCGCGCCGAGGGGCTGGGCGCACGGCTCAAGGCGCTGGCGCGCCAGCCGGTGCTCTACGCCATGGTGCTGGCGGTGGCGCTGTTGCTGACCGATACCACGCTACCGCTGTGGCTGGCCAATACGGTGGACCTGATGGGCGGTTTTGCCATTCCGCTGATGATTCTGACCCTGGGGGTTTCTCTGGCGCGCCTGAAGTTGGTGGCCTGGCGGCTGAGCCTGGCGTTCAGTACCTTGCGGGTGTTGGGCGGCCTGGCGCTCGCCTATCTGGCCGCGCGGCTGATCGGGTTGGAAGGTGAAGCACTCGGGGTGGCGGTGCTCCAGGGCGCCATGCCGGTGGCCATCTTCAATTACCTGCTGGCCCTGCGGTACGACCGGGCGCCTCAGGAAGTAGCTGCCATGGTGCTGATGTCCACGCTGTTGGCGTTTGTGGTGCTGCCGATTGTGCTGGTGTTTGTTCTGCCGCTGGCTGGCACTACCCTGGCCGCGCCATAAAGCACTTGAGCCCCTTGTCCGCAATCCAGTAGTCTTGCAGCCTTTCATCTATTGTTCATTCTCTATTCGATATCAGGAATTGTTCCATGGCCGGTGTGCGGGAAGTAGTACTTACCTTCAGTTGTCAGGATGCCCAGGGTCTTGTGGCGGCGGTGGCCAGTCTGTTTGCCCAGCGCGGCTTCAATATCCGCGAGTCCTCCCAGTTTGAGGATGTGACCCAGCGGCGCTTCTTTATGCGCACCGTGTTTGAATGCCCCCAGGGCTATGAGCTGCCCGCAATCCGCGAGCTGTTCCAGCCGGTGGGCGAGAAGTACGGCATGGACTGGGCGATTTACGATGTGGACTGCAAGCCCAAGGTGCTGATTGCGGTGTCCCAGTGGGGCCACTGCCTGAACAGCCTGCTCAACAACTGGAAGAACGGCTCCCTGCCCATCGATATCGTCGGGGTGGTGTCCAACCATGAAGTCATGCGGGACCTGACCGAGTGGTACGAGCTGCCGTTCCACTACTTGCCGGTTACCCCCGATACCAAGGCCGAGCAGGAAGCGCAGATCTGGTCCCTGATCGAGGCGCATGAGGTCGAGTGCCTGGTGTTGGCCCGCTACATGCAGATTCTCTCCGATGACCTGTGCCGTAAACTCAATGGCAAGGCCATCAATATTCACCATTCCTTCCTGCCCGGTTTCAAGGGTGCCAAGCCATACCATCAGGCCTATGAGCGCGGGGTCAAGCTGATCGGTGCCACCGCCCACTTTGTGACCGCCGATCTGGATGAAGGCCCAATCATCGAGCAGTCCGTGGAGCGTGTCTCCCATGTGAATCTGCCCGAGGAAATGGCGGAAATCGGTCGTGACATCGAAGCGGTGGTGCTCAACCGCGCGGTGCGCTGGCACGCCGAGCACCGGGTATTGCTCAACGGCAGCAAGACGGTGGTGTTTGCCCGCTAGAGGGTTGCCGGGTCGGCGCATAACCGTTAACTTGTCGGTCTATGTTGAATCACAATAAAGACAATAAAATATGCGACCGCTCCGTAAGACGCTGTTACTCGCTCTGTTGCTGGGCGCCGGCTCTGGCTGGTGCGCTGAGGGAAATGAGTCCTCGGTTATGGATGTCCGGTTCTGGGACAGCACCGAAGGGCGACTTAACTACGAGTACGAACTGCTCCAGCTCGCCCTGGAGAAAACCGCCGATGATTACCCCGCCTATGACCTGAAGCGCCACGACGAGGATTTTGGCTCGCTGCGCGGGCGTCGTGCGCTCGCCGAGGGGCTGCAGATCAATGTCTATGCGGCGCCAGCGCGGGATAAAGAGGGGCCGCTGGAAGCGCAGATCATCTCCATCCCGGTTCCGATTCTCGGTGGCCTGATGGGCTACCGGCAATTGATCGTCCGCGAGGACCGCTTGCCGGCCATGGCCGAGGTGACCTCGGAGGATCAACTGAAGCGATTGACAGTAGGGCAGGGGCAGCGCTGGCCGGACGTGGCCATTTTCCGTCGCAACGGCTATTCAGTGAACGACACCGGTCGTTACAGCAATCTGTTCACCATGCTGGAGCAGGACCGCTTTGATTACCTGTCTCTGGGCATCATCGAGGCGCGCCGGGAGCTGGCCAGTCACCAACCGGTGAATGGAGGCTTGGCGCTGGTACCGGACCTGTACCTCTACTATCCCTTTCCGGTGGTGTTTCATGTCAGCGCCAAAGCGGGTCCCCTGGCGGCTCGCCTGGAGCAGGGGTTAAAGCAGGCAATGCAGGATGGCTCGATGGAAGCGCTGTTCCAACGTCATTATGCTGAGGAACTGGCGGCCATACACGGTGAGAACCGGCGGCTGATTGTGCTGGAGGCGCCACTTCCCGATCTCGACTGGATACCCCAATCCCGGTTGCCGCCGGTCATGCGGCTCAGAACCTCGGCCCAATGAAGGCATCCTTTTGGGGTTTTTGACGAACGGAAAACGGGCTATTATGCCCTGGCCTATGGTGCTTATAGAAAACAACCATAAGCGATCCCCTTGTAAAACCAGACGACCGGTCATATATTGATGGGCATGAGCAAGCGCGAGTTAAAAAAAGACCTCTTACTGGAAGCTGGCCTGGGTGTCATGGCGACCCACGGTTATAACGGCACCAGTATCAAGGACATTGTCGACGCCGCCGAGGTGCCGAAAGGGTCTTTTTATACCTACTTCAAAAGCAAGGAGGACTTTGCGCTGGAAGCCCTGGAGCGGGCCACCGAGGCGCGCAACCAGGAGAGCCGGGCGTTGCTGGAAGATACCAGTCTGCCGCCGTTGGAGCGCTTGACCCGGTATTTCCGGGACTACACCGGCGCCTGTGACAGTGGCGTCACCGGCGGCTGCTTTATCGGCAACATGTGCCAGGAGATGTCGGATTCCAGCGAGGTCATTCGCCTGAAGGTGCGCCAGCTACTGCGCAACAATACCGAGGCGATCGAAGCGGTGCTGGAAGAGGCCCGCCGGCAGGGTAGCCTGAGCAGCCCGCAGCCCTCATCGGTGCTGGCGGAGTATCTGTTCAATGCCTGGGAGGGCACGGTCATGCGGATGAAGGCCGCCAAATGCCGCGAGCCGCTGGATGCCTTTCTCGCGCTCTTGCCTATCGTCGTCGGACAAGTAAACGCCAACTGACGTGCTGGCGGACCAGAACTCGTCTTTATACCCACAATAATACCCGCTACAGCGCTTCATAAAATGGTCTCCGTCAGTGGCGGGGCTGATAAGCGCTGCGCGGTGTAAGACTGTGCTTTTAAAGACGACTGGTCATCTATAGTTGATTGGAATCTGAACTTGGGGGAACACGGTAATGAATTCGGAGCAATTACAAACGGAAAAAAGACGACCGGTCACTTTATTTTGGGCGGCAACGCTCTGGACGGTGGTGTCGCTGTTGATGATGGCGGAGCCCGCCGACGCACAGACGCTGCAGGCCGAGGCTGTCCCGAGCGCTCGCGCCCAGGAACCGTTGCAGGTGGCCTGGTTGATCGAGGATCAAAAACGACCTGCCGCGCCGATTCGCTCGCTGCCTTATACAGAGCCGGAGCGTTCGAGCTGGGCGCTGGCCATTGATAATGATTACATCGCTCTGGGGGGCAAGGATCAGGATTACACCTATGGTTTCAATTTCACCTACACCGGCCGGTCCGCGAAAGACGGCTGGCTCTCTCTGGACGCGCCGCTCGGCTGGCTGGACTCGGCGTTGGGCTTTGAGCATCTCTCTCCCGTAGGGGTCAGCAAGCACAGCCGCGAAGCGGGGCTGTTCGGGTTTACCCCCAGCGAGATCGAGGTGGCCCAACCGCAGTATGGCGATCGGCCCTATGCCGGCCTGGTATACCTGGCGAACTCCCGAGAGCGGCTGGATATCCGCAATCGGGTGGCATGGAAAAGCACCTTGACCGTGGGGGTTCTCGGGCTTGATCTGGTGGGGGATGTGCAGAATGAATCCCATGCGATTCTCGGCAGTACGCCGGCCCGGGGCTGGGACAATCAGATCAGCGACGGCGGCGAACTGACGGCCCGCTACACCGTGGCGCGGCAACACCATGTCGCCACGCTGTTCGACAACCTGGAAATCAAAAGCACCGTACAGGGTTCCGTGGGCTACCTCACCGAGGCGAGCTGGAGTTTGTCGGTTCGTGGCGGCGACTATCACACCGCCTGGTCTTCATTTAACCCGGAGCTGGTGAGCTATGGCGAAAAATCCTCCTACACCAACAGCGGTATTTCGGTCGATGAGCATTACTTCTGGGGCGGAGTGTCGGTTAAAGCGCGAGCTTATAACGCGTTTCTGCAGGGGCAGTTTCGCGACAGTGAAGTCACTTTTGAGCGTAGTGAACTGCGCTCAGTCATGCTCGAAGCCTGGTTGGGTTATACCGTGGCCTTTGCGGAGGGGTATCGCATCAGCTACGTCGTGCGCGGCCACAGCTCGGAGATCAAACAGGGCCCCGGGGACCGCAATCTGTTGTGGGGTGGCCTGATTCTGGCCCGCACCTTTCGCTGATGATGCCCGTGCAGATGCCGCCGGGATATGTAAAGATGAGGAACACACCGCGACATTAGGTAAAAGGAGCGAGCGATGTATCGACTGATGTTTACCGGCGACCTGGTCACAGGCTTTCAGCGCCAGGAAGTGATCGGCAACATGGCCAGGCGACTGGAGATGTCCCCGGATAAAGTGCGCGAAACCTTCTTTACCGGTTCGCCGGTCGAGTTCAAAACCGTCGATGACAAAAAAGCCGCCGACCACTGGCGCCGGGATTTCGCGGATGACGGCGCACTGCTGATCGTGCTGCCCGGTGATGAAGACACCCCCGGCGGCTCCCGCTACGCCGGCGCCGACCCCGCCAACACCAACATCGAAGAGCCCACCATTGCCTCAACCACCGCCCGGCTCGATGCCGTGCGCCGGCGCAATGTCGCCTTTATGAAACTCGGAGGCATTGCCGGCCTGATTGCCCTGGTGATCATCGTGCTCGCCTGGATCATTGGATGACACCGGTATTCCGCACCCGGGGCCTCACCCGGGTGTTTCGTATGGGCGAGGTGGAAATTCACGCGCTGCGCGGCGTGGATATGGAGCTGTACGCCGGGGAGTCTGTGGTGTTGCTCGGGGCCTCGGGCAGTGGCAAGTCCACCTTACTCAATATTCTCGGGGGGCTGGACAGCGGTACCGAAGGGGAAGTGTGGTACCGGGATACCGACCTGAGTCATGCGACTGAGCGGGTGCTGACGGACTTTCGTCGTCACCATGTCGGGTTTGTTTTTCAATTCTACAATCTGATTCCCAGCCTGACCGCGCGGGAGAATGTCGCCATCGTTACCGACATTGCCCGCCATCCCATGGACCCGGCCGATGCCCTGGCGCTGGTGGGACTTGAGGAGCGGTTGGATCACTTTCCCGCCCAGCTTTCGGGGGGTGAACAGCAACGGGTGGCCATTGCCCGGGCCATCGCCAAAAATCCCGAAGTGTTGTTGTGCGATGAACCCACTGGTGCACTGGATTCAAAAACCGGTATCAAGGTGCTGGAAGTGTTGCGCCGGATCAACCGGGAGTTGGGTACCACCACAGCGGTGATTACCCACAATGCGGTGATTGCGGATATGGCCGAGCGGATGATTCGCCTGAGCGACGGGCGGGTGAGCGAAGTCACGGAAAACCCGCACCCCGTTGATCCCGACCAGTTGCACTGGTAACCCGCCATGCGCGCTCTCAATACCAAACTGCTGCGCAACCTCTGGACCCTGAAAGGGCAGGGCCTTGCCATTGCGGTGGTGATTGCCACCGGCGTGGCCATGTTTGTGATGTCCTTTACCGCCCTGGATGCACTGCGCCTCAGCCAGCAGAGTGTGTATCAGAGCCAGCGCTTTTCCGAGGTGTTTGCCAATCTCAAGCGCGCGCCTGAATCCCTGGCCGATCGTCTGCGCGCCGTGCCCGGCGTCGCCACCCTGGAAACCCGCGTGCAGGCGCCGGTGAAACTGCAGGTGCCCAGGTTCGATCAGCCCGTTACCGGCCTCGCCCAATCCATTCCCGACGGGCGCCAGCCCCAGCTCAATCAGTTGCATCTGCGCACCGGCCAGTTGCCCGAAGCGGGCCGCAACGATCAGGTATTGTTGAGCGAAGCCTTCGCCGAGGCGCATGAATTGCAGCCCGGTGATCGCCTGTCGGTGGTGATCAATGGTCGCTACCAGACGCTGTGGATCAGCGGCATTGCCCTCTCGCCGGAGTACATCTATCAGATTCGCCCGGGGGATCTGTTTCCGGATTTTTCCCGCTACGCCATTCTCTGGATGAATCGCGATGCCCTGGAATCCGCCTTTGATATGGAAGGGGCCTTCAACAACGTTACGCTGACGCTATACGCGGGGGCCAACCCGCAGACCACCATCGACCATCTGGATGGTTTGCTTGAGCCCTGGGGCGGGCTCGGCGCCTATGGTCGCGACGATCAACTGTCACACCGTTTTATTGAACAGGAGCTGGAACAGATTGCCGCCATGGCGGTGTTTCTGCCGTTGATTTTTATTGGCGTGTCCGCGTTTTTGTTGAACGTGGTGGCGGCCCGATTGATCCGCACCCAGCGCGAGCAGATCGCGGTGCTGAAAGCCTTCGGCTACGACAGCCTGACCGTGGCCGGACACTACCTGATGTTGGTGTTGGTGATTGTCCTGATCGGTTCAATTCTCGGGGTATTGTTGGGCACCTGGCTGGCCAGTGCCCTGGCCGGTCTGTATCAGGACTTTTTCCGCTTTCCCTGGCTGGAGTTCCGGCTGCGGGCCTCGGTGGCGCTGACCGCTATTGTTATCGCCGGCGGCGCGACGGCGCTGGGTACCTTGACTGCGGTGTACCGGGCGTTTCGATTACCTCCGGCGGAAGCCATGCGCCCGGAACCGCCCACCCATTTTCGTCGCACGCTCATCGAGCGGCTGGGCATTCGGGGCCTGAGTCAGCCAACCCGAATCATCCTGCGCAACCTGGAACGACAACCGGTCAAGGCGGGCCTGTCAATTCTGGGTATCAGTCTGGCGGTGGGCATGATGATGCTCACCGGGTTTCAGAAAGGCTCCATCGATTACATGATGGATGTGCAGTTTCGCCTTGCCCAGCAACAGGATATGACCGTCAGTTTTATTGAACCCACCCAGCGCGGTGCTCTGCACGAGCTGGCAGCGCTCCCCGGCGTTCGTTACGTCGAGGGCTTTCGCAGCGCCTCGGCGATTCTGCAGTACGGACATCGTTCTTATCGGGGTGGGGTCCAGGGTTTTTCCGAGCCCCGGCATCTGGTGCAGGTGCTCGATGATCAATTGCAGCCCATCGCCATTCCCGACGAAGGGGTGTTGCTCACCGACCATCTGGCGACCATGCTCGGTATTGGTGTGGGGGACACCCTGCAGGTCAAGGTGCAGGAAGGGCGGCAGCCGGAGCTCGCCATTCCCGTGGCCGGTTTGGTCACCGAATTTATCGGCGTGGGCGCGTATCTGCGGCAGGACACCCTGGCCCGACTGCTGGGTGAGGGCGATACGGTGAGCGGCGCTTTTCTGGCGGTGGACCCGGAGCTGGTGGACGAGGTCAATCGCCGCCTGGAGGCCATGCCCCGGGTGGCGGGAGTGAACCAGCGGGACACCACCATCCGCGCGTTCGACGATATGATGGCGGACAGTATGCTGGTATTCACCTTTTTCAGTGTGTTTATGGCCGGGTCGATCGCCTTTGCCGTGGTGTACAACAACGCGCGCATCGCCTTTGCCGAGCGCAGCCGGGAGTTGGCGACCTTGCGGGTATTGGGTTTTACCCGGGCGGAAATTGCATTTATTTTGTTGGGTGAACTGTTGCTGCTGACCGTGCTGGCCATGCCGCTCGGCTTCCTGCTGGGAGCCGGTCTGTGTCAGTTGCTCACCCTGGGCATGCAGACCGATCTTTACCGGGTGCCGCTGGTGCTGACCGCGGACACCTATGCCAGCGCGGCCCTGGTGGTGCTGGTCGCGACCCTGTTGTCCGCCTTGATGATGGGGCGGGCACTGGTCAAACTGGATATGGTGTCGGCCCTGAAGTCGGCGGAGTAAGTAAACCTTCTGGCGCCGGAGCGAACCTCCTGGCTCAAGACAGTCCAAGGACTTATGGCTATGAAACGCCCGAACCGTCGTACCCTGATTTTTGCCGCCATCACCTTGCTGGTGATTGTGGTAATGATCATCAGTTTTCGCGATCCGCCCGCGCTGGTGGACTCGGCGCAGGTGATTCGTGGTCCCTTCCGGATTACTGTCGAGGAGGAGGGGCGCACCCGCCTGCCGGATCGCTTCGAGGTCTCGGCGCCGGTGGCGGGTTACCTCAATCGAGTACTGCTTGAGCCCGGCGATGAAGTGGCTCAGGGCGATACCCTGTTTACTCTGAATCCGGCACCGGCTGACGCGCTGGATGCCCGCACCGGCGCCCAGGCCCGGGCGGCTCTGGCGCGGGCCGAGTCGGCTTTGGCCGCCGCGGAATCCGCCGTTGAAGTCCAGCGCGCCCAGGCCGAATTGGCGGACCGGGAGCTGGTACGGGTACAGCGGCTGGTGGATCAGGGCCATCTGTCCCGGGAAGCATTGGACCGGGCGCTGGCGGAAGCACGCAGTGCCAGTGCGCGTCTGCGCACGGCACAGTTTCAGGTGGATGTGGCGCGGCACGAGCGGGAAAACGCCGAGGCGGCGTTGACCATTTCCGGTGGCGAAGTCCGTTCGGAGCCGCTCAAGGTCACCGCACCCACGGAGGGCGTCGTACTCACCCGTGAACGACAGAGTGCCGGGCGGGTTCAACCGGGTGAACCGATACTGACCCTGGGTGATTTGAGCAGCCTGCAAGTGGAAGTGGATCTGCTCTCACCGGACGCCGTGCGTCTGAGCCCGGGAATGCGTGTGGAATTGGAACGCTGGGGCGGCGACGAGGTGTTGCCGGGACGGGTGCGCCGGATCGAACCAGCGGGCTTTACGCACATTTCCGCGCTGGGAGTGGAAGAGCAGCGCGTCTGGGTCATTGTCGATTTTGATGCGCAGCGCGAACGCTGGAAAGACCTGGGTGACGGTTACCGGGTGGAAGCGCGCTTTATTCTCTGGGAAGGTGACGATGTCTTGCAGGTGCCGGCCAGCGCCCTGTTCCGGGAAGAGGAACGCTGGGCGGTGTATGTGATTGAGGACGGTGAGGCCGTGCGCCGAACCGTGACGCCGGGACGGCGCAGTGGGCTGTTGACCGAGATTGAGGATGGCCTGGAGCCGGGCGAGCGGGTGATCCTCCATCCCGGCCAGGATATTGAACCGGGCCGACGCGTAGAGGCTCGCTGAGGGTTCAACGCTACCGCGATTGCCAGATGATTTTCTGGTGCTCCGCCGGAATCATCGCCGCCGGATGTCTGGGAACCACTCGGGCGGTGAAGTCGCCATCCGGGCGCGCGCTGTCCAGCTGCCCTTCATACCGGTAACTGTGAGTGGCGCTCTGCAAGGTACTCGCCGGTGTCAGTGCCAGGGTGATGGCGCTCTCCGCGTCGGTGGGGTCGGCGATCAACTCTACGGTCAGATGCTCTGGGTTCAATCCGCCGAGTTGTACATTCAGCCCGACCCGACGATGCCCATCCCGCTCATCGAACTGCAGCTCACCCAAGTGGATTTCGTGCCAGTGTTGGGACAGGCCTGAATGCCATTGAAACAGTTCGGCCGCAAGGGCGCCTTTTTCCTTTGTGCGGTTCGCCAGTAATTGGGCGGCCGGGAGATAGTAGCCTTCAATGTATTCCTGAAGCATCCGGTTGCAACTGAAAGACGCGGTCAGTTGGGCCATGCTGTGTCGTACTCGTTCCAACCAGTCAGTGGGTATATCGGCGTCGTCTCGATGATAAAAAAAGGGCGCGATATCCTGCTCTAGGAGTTCATACAGCGCCGTGGCATCGTCATCGTCCTGCTCCTCGCCGTGGACGTCACCATCTCCCAGGGCCCAACCCACTTCCGCGTGCCAGGCCTCGGCCCACCAGCCGTCCAGGCTGGACAGGTTCAGGCCACCGTTGACCAGCACTTTCATGCCGCTGGTGCCGCAGGCCTCCCAGGGGCGGCGCGGTGTGTTCAGCCAGACATCGACGCCCTGCACCAGATGTTGTGCCAGCTCGATATCGTAGTCCTCCAGAAAAACCACACGGTCTTTAACGTCGGCGCGACGGGCAAACCGGTACCAGGCCTGTAACGCATTCTTTCCCCACTGGTCCGCGGGATGGGCTTTGCCAGCCACAATCAGTTGCACCGGGTGCTGAGGGTGGTTGAGCAGGGCGGCGAGTCGATCCGGATTGTGCAGCAACAGGTTGGGTCGTTTGTACTCGGCAAACCGTCGGGCGAAGCCCAGGGTAAGGACATTCGGGTCCAGCGGTTGTTCGCTGAATACCGCACACTGACCGGGGTCGCTTTCGCGGCGCCACTGATGGCCCAGACGTCGGCGTACGTAGTCCACCAGTTGTGCCCGGCCCTGACCCTTCATCTGCCAGAGGCGGTGATTGTCCAGCTGCTCAATGGTGTCGGTGGGCATGCGCTCCAGGTCCTGACGCCAGCGGTCCGGACCGAACAGTTGGCGCCACTCGTTATCGGCCCGGGAGGAATCCCAGGTGGGCACATGGACGCCATTGGTGACGTGGCCAATGGGCACTTCGCGCTCTGGCCAGCGGGGGAAAAGGGGCTGAAAAATGGTTCGGCTGACGGCGCCATGCAAGGCGCTGACGCCGTTGGCAAAAGCGCAGGTGCGCATGGCCAGCCAGGCCATATTGAACCACTCTGTCGAGTCCTCTGGATTGGCTTTGCCCAGTGCCAATAACCGTTCCGCCGGGACGCCGAGTTGTTGGGAGAATTCGTCAATATAGCGACGCAAGACTTCGATGGGATAGCGATCGAAACCGGCTGCCACTGGCGTGTGAGTGGTGAAAATATTTCCCGCACGGGTGGCCCAAAGTGCTTCATCAAAGGAGACTTTGTGTCGCTCGCAATAGGTGCGCATGCGCTCCAGTGTGGCGAATGCCGCATGTCCCTCGTTCAGGTGACAGACGTAGTCTCCACAACCGAGGGTGTCCAGCAATCGCCAGCCGCAAATGCCCAGAGCAATTTCCTGCACCAGACGCAGCTCGCGGTTGCCGCCGTAGAGTTGACTGGTGATGCCCCGGTCGCCCGCCTGGTTGCGCGGATCATTACTGTCGAGCAGATACAGGGTGATGCGTCCGACCGTGACCTGCCAGACCCGAAAACGCACCCGCCGACAAAGAAATTCGGTATCAATATGCAGCCAGCTGCCGTCTTTCGCCTGAGCCCGGCGCAGGGGCAGGCTGCCCGGGTCGTTGTACAGATAGGTTTCCCGTTGCCATCCGGTGTCATCCAGGCTCTGGTGGAAATAGCCCTGCTGATACAGCAGCCCCACGGCGACCACCGGTACACCCAGATCGCTGGCGGTTTTCAGGTAGTCCCCGGCGAGCATGCCCAGCCCCCCGGCATAAAGCGGCAGGGCATCGCAGAGGCCGTACTCCATACTGAGATAGGCAATGCCTTTGAGCGCCGAGTTGGCGTAGTGCTGTTGATACCAGCTGGTGTCGGTGAGGTAGGCATCCCTCGCCTGAGTCAGAGTGTTCAGTGCGGCGAGGAAGTTTTTGTCCCGGGCGATTTTCTGTAGTTGTTCGTCGCTGGTCAGTTGCAATACCTCCACCGGGTTTTGGGTGTGTTCCCACACCTCCGGGTTCAGTTGTTGCCAGAGCTGGTCGCCATCGTGATTCCAGCTCCAATACAGATCCAGGGACAGCTCTCGCAAAATGGCGAGGGCTTCCGGTAACGGGCGAGAGGATAGGGCCATGTCAGTGTCCGCGCAGGTGTCGGGTCAGAAACTTTTCCAACTCGACGATCAATAGAATCGGACTGGTCGACAGCACCAGTACCAGCCAATGACTCACACTCAAAGCGCCGACATCAAAAATACGTTGACTGATCGGCCAATAGGTAAACACCCCCTGAAACAACAGCACCAGTGCAATGGCCACCAGTGTCGGGCGTAACCCCTGCCAATAGCGACGGTGCCACAGGGAATCGTTCAGGGTACGCGCACTCAGTAAATAGAATATTTCAAACAATACCAGAGCATTGACCGCAACGGAGCGTGCCAGAGCCTCGTCTCCCGAGGCCGACATCTGCCACTCAAACAGGGTGAATACCGTGAGCGCGCCAAGACCACCGACCAGCAGGATCCGGTAGAGCAGCGTGCCGGTAATCAGGCCCTGGTTACGGGGGCGGGGCGGGCGCTGCATGATGTTGGCTTCGCTCTGCTCGAAAGCCATGGCCAGTGCGAGAGTGACCGCAGTGACCATATTGACCCATAGAATCTGCACCGGTGTAATCGGCAACAGCCAACCGAACAGAATGGCGAGCACGATGACGACGGCCTGGGCCAGATTGGTGGGCAGGATGAACGCAATGGCCTTCACAATATTGTCGTACACAGTGCGCCCTTCTGCTACGGCATGCGTAATGGTGGCAAAGTTGTCATCGGTCAGTACGAAGTCGGCGGCCTCCTTGGCGGCATCGGTGCCTTTCTGGCCCATGGCGATGCCAATGTCAGAGGAGCGCAGGGCGGGGGCGTCGTTGACGCCGTCGCCGGTCATGGCCACGGTATGCCCCCGGGCTTGCAGTGATTCCACCAGTTGCAGTTTGTTGGCCGGACTGGTGCGGGCGAACAGATCGACCTGATCGACCACGGCGGTGCGCTCGGCATCATTCATCCGGTCGAGCTCCGCTCCGGTAACCACCCGCTCACCGTTCAGGCCCAGCTCGCGGCCGATGGCGGCGGCGGTTACCGGATTGTCGCCGGTAATCATCAGAACCCGAATACCGGCCGCGTGACACTGGGCGATTGCCTCGACAGCTTCGGGGCGGGGCGGATCGCTGATGCCGACCAGCGCCACCATGACCAGACCGCTTTCCATATGGTGGTGATGCAGCTCGGTCTGTTCGCTGTCCATCGGTTTGCGAGCCAGAGCCATGACCCGCATCCCTTTCGAGGCGAGCTGCTCCATCTGGCGGTGCCAGTAATCCCGGTCCAGGGGTTCCGGGCCATTCGGACCGAGCTGCTCGCGGCACAGCTCTAACAGCCGATCGGGCGCGCCCTTGATCGCCATTTCCCGGTCGCCGTCGGGGTGGTCATGCAACACGGCCATATAGCGTTTTTCGGTTTCGAACGGGAGACTGTCAATGCGCGGCCATTTGCGTCGACACTGATTGGCCTCCAACCCGTGTTTCATTGCCAATACCAGCAGAGCACCCTCGGTGGGGTCGCCGTGCAACTGCCACTCGCCCTGCTCCTCGGTCAGGTTGGCATCGTTGCACAACAGGGCGATGCGGGAGGCGGTGGTAACGGAGTCACTGCCGGCACTGTCGCCCGAGGAGTGAGGCTCCGCCTTGATATCGCCTTCCGGCGTGTAGCCCTCGCCGCTTACCGTGTACCGGTGGGTGCTGGTGACCAGCGCACGCGCGGTCATGGCATTGGCGGTGAGGGTGCCGGTTTTATCCGAACAGATCACGTCCACCGAACCGAGCACTTCCACCGCGGGCAGGCGCCGCATCAGTGAGCGTTTGCGGGCCATGCGCTCCACCCCGAGCGCGAGGGTGATGGTGACCACGGCGGGCAGGCCTTCGGGAATGGCCGCAACGGCAATACCGATCGCGCCCTGAAACAGCGTGGCCAGGCTCTGGTTATGCAGCAGCGCACCCAGAACAACGGTGGCGACGGTGATCAACAGAATGGCCAGGGTCATTTGTCCGGCGAAGCGTTGCAGTTGGCGCTGCAGCGGCGTCGAACTCAAGGTCACGCCCTGAACCATCCGGTTGATGGTGCCAATCTCGGTGTGTGAGCCGGTCTGAGTAACCACACCGCGACCGCTGCCGTAGGTGATCAGGGTGCCCATATAGGCCATATTGAGCCGTTCCGCCAGGGGCGCTTCGGCGCTTACCGGTGCGGTGACTTTATCAACGGCCTGGGATTCACCAGTGAGTAACGCTTCGTCACAGCGGATGCTTTTACTTTCCAACAGACGGATATCGGCGGGGACTTTGTCACCGGCTTGCAGCAGTACCACATCACCCGGTACCAGTGCTTCGCTGTCGAGCGTGAGAGTCCCCCCGTCACGCAGCACCAGGCACTGGCTTCGGCTCATGGACAGAATGGCGCGCAGGGCCTGCTCGGCTTTGCCCTCCTGCACAAAACCGATGGTGGCATTGATCAATACCACCCCGGTAATAACGCCGGCATCCACCCAATGACCGAGAAACAGACTGATCAACCCGCTGACCAGCAGAACGTAAATGAAGAGATTGTGAAATTGCCGCAGCCAGCGCTTCCAGCCCGGTGTTGGCGGTTGGGTGGGCAGGGCATTCGGCCCCCACTGTGTCAGTCGCTGTCGGGCATCATCGGTGCTCAATCCGTTTGGGGTGCTGTCGAGTTGCTCCAGCGTCTGTTCGGCGCTGAGCGCGTGCACCGGCTCTCCGTCCGACGAGGGCGGAGGCGTTGTGGCGTTGCGGGTGTCCATGGCGGTCATTCACGGTGACTCGATCAAGTGCATCAGGGACCGGTCTTGCTGTTCGAATCCGGTGAGGTTCTTCAGGGTGGTGTCTGCAATGGCGGCCAGTGCCTCGCGGGTGAAGAACGCCTGGTGTCCGGTGATCACGACGTTGGGGAATGTCAGCAGTCGGGCAAACACATCATCCTGCAACAGTTGGCTGGAGTGATCTTCAAAAAACAGATCGCTTTCCTCTTCATACACGTCCAGCCCCAGGTAACCCACCTGTCGGGATTTCAGTCCGGCAATCACCGCTTTGGTATCGAGCAGGCCGCCGCGACCGGTATTGATCAGCATCACCCCCGGTTTCATTTTTAGCAGGGCATCGGCGTTGATCAGGTGATGGTTGTCCGGGGTCAGCGGGCAGTGCAGGGAGATGATGTCGGACTGCGACCAGAGGGCGTCGAGTGCCACGTAATCCACGCCGGCGGTTTGCAGCGCCTCGTCGGGAAATGGGTCGTAGGCGATCACCCGGCAGCCCAGCCCGAGCATGATCCGCGCAAAGGTAGCGCCGATTTTACCGGTGCCGATCACCCCGACCGTTTTGCCGAACAGGTCGAAGCCGAGCAGGCCGTCAAGTGAGTAGTCGTTTTCATGAACACGGTAGTGCGCCCGATGCAGTTGCCGGTTCAGCATCAGAATCAGGGCGAGTGTGTGTTCGGCAATGGCATGGGGAGAATACTCCGGCACCCGGGTCAGGGTGATTCCCAGGGTCCGGGCGGCGTCCAGATCAATCTGGTTGTACCCGGCGCAGCGCATGGCAATGAGTTTTACGCCCTGCTTTGCCAGAATCTCCAACACGTCCGCGCCCAACTGGTCGTTGACGAAACAACAGACGGCGGTGCAGTCCTGGGCGAGAAGCGCGCTGGCGGCGTTGAGCGCGGCTTCGTGAAACACCAGCTCGTGGCGCCCCTGATTGGCACTGGTCAGAAACGCTTTGTCGTAAGGTTTGCTGCTGAATACGGCAACTTTCATTGTTTCTCCGCTTGGGCAATATGTTGGCTGGCCCGGATGATGGAATCCGGGTTGAGGGAAATGGAATCAATGCCGCATTCCACCAGAAACGCGGCAAAATCGGGATGGTCGGACGGAGCCTGGCCGCAGATGCCGACCTTGCGATGGTGTTCGTGAGCGACCCGAATGACCTGGGCGATCAGTCGTTTGACGGCCTCGTCCCGGGCATCGAACAGCGGACGCAGGGCTTGTGAATCCCGATCGATGCCGAGCACCAGTTGGGTCAGATCGTTGCTGCCGATAGAGAAGCCGTCGAACCGCTGGGCAAACTGCTCGGCGAGAATGACGTTCGAGGGAATCTCACACATCACGTAAACCTGAAGGCCGTTCTCGCCGCGTTTGAGCCCGGCGTCGGCCATCACCGCCAGCACCTGATCCGCCTCGGCCGGTGTGCGGCAGAAGGGAATCATGGCGATGATATTGTCAAAGCCCATGACCTCCCGGGCGCGCTTCAATGCCTGGCACTCAAGCTGAAAGGCTTCCCGGTAGCGCTCGTGATAGTAGCGCGAGGCGCCGCGCAACCCGAGCATGGGGTTGTCCTCTTCCAGTTCGAAGTCTTCACCACCAATCAGCCCCCGGTATTCGTTCGACTTGAGGTCTGAAAAACGCACGATGGCCGGGTGGGGGTAACAGGAGGCGGCAATTTTGCCAATGCCGGTGGCCAACTGATCGACAAAGTACTCACTCGGGGTGGCGTAGCGCTGAGTCAAGGCGGCGATGGTGTCCAGGGTTTCAATCGGGGTGACCCGCTCCGGGTGCAAAAGGGCCATGGGGTGAACACCAATCTGGCTGGAGATGATGAACTCGATCCGGGCCAGGCCGATTCCCCGGGTCGGCAGCTGCCACCAGTACAGCGCGCCGTCGGGCATGGCGACATTGATCATCAGATCGGTGCGGGTGGGCACCACTTCGTCCACCCGAATCTGCTTTACCTCAAAGGCCAGCTTACCTTCGTACACCTTGCCCTGGGCGCCTTGGGAGCAGTCCAACGTGACTTCCGCTCCTTCGGTCAGACGCTCCGTGGCGTTGCCGGTACCGACGATGGCGGGCACCTTCAGCTCCCGGCTGACAATGGCTGCGTGACTGGTGGCACCGCCGCTGTTGGTGATGACGCCTGCCGCGCGGCGCATGATCGGTACCCAGTCCGGGTCGGTCCGGTCGGTGACCAGAATGGCGCCTTTCGGGAACTGCTCGCTCTGGTCGTGTCGGTCCAGCTTGCATACCGGGCCGGTGGCGATGGCGCTGCCGACACTGGCGCCTTCCACCAGGACAGTGCCCTGTTCCTTCAGTTTATAGCTGGAGAAGACCGCGCGGTCTTTTTGTGACTCGATGGTTTCCGGGCGCGCCTGGACAATATAAAGCTGTCCGGTATCACCGTCCCGCGCCCATTCGATATCCATGGCGCGCTGGTAGTGCTGTTCGATCTGTATCCCCCAACGGGCCAGGGTGAGAATGTCCTCATCGTTCAACACCAGACGCTGGCGTTCGGTTTCGCTGGTGGCAACCGTGCGCGTGGTTTTACCGGGTTCGTCGGCCGAGTCGGCATAGAGCATCTTTTCCGCTTTGCTCCCGCAAGTGCGCTCTATGATGGGTTGAAATTCACGTTCCAGCAGCGGCTTGTAAACCATAAACCGGTCCGGGTTGACGCTGCCCTTGACCACCGACTCGCCCAGTCCCCAGGCGCCGTTGATCAGCACCACATCGGGGAAGCCGCTTTCGGTATCCAGGGTAAACAGAACGCCGGCGCAGCCGAGGTCCGAGCGCACCATCTGTTGCACACCCACCGAAAGCGCCACCTGCTCGTGGGCAAAGCCGTGCTGCTCCCGGTAGGCGATGGCGCGGTCGGTGTACAGGGAGGCCAGACAGGCCCGGCTGCTTTCCAGTAACCCATCCAGCCCCCGGACGTTGAGAAAGCTTTCCTGCTGACCGGCGAAACTGGCCTCCGGCAGGTCCTCAGCCGTAGCGGAGCTGCGCACGGCGACCGGGGCGTCGGGCTTTTGCAGTCGGTCGCAAAGCCGCTGGTAGGCGTCCTCAATAGCATTTCGTTGCCCGGTGGTGAACTCCCCGCCGAGAATCAGTGCCCGAATGGCTGCCCCGGTATCGGCCAGACTTTGCTGCTCATGTTTCAGCGCCGCCAGTTGTTCGGCGATCCGCCCGGTCAGTTGGTTCGCCTCGATGAAATCCCGGTACACCTGGGCGGTAATGGCAAACCCCGGGGGAATGGGGACGCCGGCGGACCGAAGCGACCGGGTCATCTCGCCCAGGCTGGCGTTCTTGCCGCCAACCCGGCCGATGTCCTCCAGGGTGATCTGCTCAAACCATACGATGGCTTCTGTCGGCGTCATGGCTCAGCTCCTGGCGTGAGATGTTCCTGAAAGGGTCGTTGTTATCAGTCTAGTCGTTGTGGGAGGGCCAGGCCTTGCGCCAGATCAGAAATCGGGCCGACAGGCGGCGCAGAGTTTGATATAGTTGTTGTGACTCTTAGTGATTTGTCGAGCGGCCTGTCAGGCTGCCCGGCGCGCCAGCGCCATCCAACATGATAAAACCAGGGTATGACTGTTATGAAACCTGTTTTGATACTTGCCGCGGCAGCACTGCTGTCCGCCTGCCAGCAATCCCCCTACCAGAGCCAGAATGACGTGGAGCCCGCCGCCGAGACGCTCAAGGCGGCTTATGCCGATGCCTTCAAAGTGGGCGTGGCGATCAATGCGGGAATCGCCGCCGGCGATGACCCCCAGTCCCGGGACATCGTGTTGAACCACTTCAATACCGTGACTCTGGAAAACGCCATGAAGGCCGAGGAGATCAACCCGGAACCCGGCGTGTACCGCTTTGGGCCCGCCGATGCGTTTGTTGAATTCGGGCGGGAAAACGACCTGTTTACCGTGGGGCACACCCTGGTCTGGCACAATCAGACACCGGCCTGGTTCTTTCACAATGAAGACGGCGAGCCCAACACCCCCGAGCAGCAGAAAGAGCGTATGCGTCAGCACATCGAGGTGGTCGCCGGGCGTTATGCCGGCAAGGTGCACGCCTGGGATGTGGTCAATGAAGTGATCGCGGACGATGGCTCCTACCGTCCCACCACCTGGGTTAACAGCATTGGCAGTGGCGATGAGCTGGTGAAACTAGCCTTCCAGTACGCCAGCGAGTACGCACCGGATACCGAGCTCTATTACAACGACTTCAATGCCTGGCGTCCGGCCAAGCGCGACGGTATTGTGCGTATGGTAAAAATGTTGCAGGACGCCGGTATTCGCATTGACGGCGTCGGCATCCAGGCACACTGGGGCTTGAATTACCCGAAAATGGAATACATCGAGCAGGCCATTGATGCCTACGCCGAGCTGGGTGTGAAAGTGATGATTACCGAGATGGACATCGATGTGCTGCCGCTCACTCGTGAGGGCCAGATCATCGGTACCGGCATGCTTCATCCACAATATCAGAATGAAGAATTTGTGGAGTACCTGAACCCCTACGCGGACGGCTTGCCGGATGATGTACAGCAGCAACTGACCGAGCGCTGGCGGGAACTGTTCGAACTGTTTTATCGCAAGCGGGATAAAATCGACCGGGTTACCCTCTGGGGCGTGACCGATGATATGTCCTGGAAAAACGGTTATCCCATCGAGAACCGCATCAACTACCCCTTGCTGTTCAACCGGGATTATTCGCCCAAGCCGGCAGTGGATGCGCTGCTGAGAGTGCCAACCAGCGCCGAGTAGCACTCAGTACGACGAGTACAAAAAAGCCCGCGCGAATAGCGCGGGCTTTTTTATTGGCGCAAGGGTTTTACGCGCTCTGCTTGATGGCAATTTTCGCCACATGCTCACCCTGATAGCGGGCGATGGTCAGCTCGTTTTCGGTCGGTTGGCGGCTGCCATCGGCACCGGCCAGGGTGCTGGCGCCGTAGGGCGTGCCGCCGCTGACTTCGTCCATATTGGTCAGTGCGGGTACGGCATAAGGTACACCCACAATGATCATGCCGTGGTGCAACAGGGTGGTGTGGAACGAGGTGATGGTGGTTTCCTGACCGCCGTGCTGGCTGGCAGTGGAGGTAAATACACTGCCCACTTTTCCGACCAGTTTGCCTTGCGCCCAGAGTCCGCCGGTCTGATCCAGGAAATTGCGCATCTGACCACACATGTTGCCAAAGCGCGTGGGGGTGCCGAAGATGATGGCATCGTACTGATCGAGCTCTTCCGGACTGGCCACTGGCGCATCCTGGTCGAGCTTGGCGCCGGCATTGCGGGCCACATCCTCAGGCATGGTTTCCGGCACACGTTTCAGGGTGACTTCCACCCCATCCACCTGCCTGGCTCCCTCGGCGATGGCGTGAGCCAGGGTTTCGATGTGGCCATACATGCTGTAGTAAAGAACAAGAACCTTGGACATCAAACAGACTCCTTTTCGGGTAAGTTAAAGTGGTAGATACGACGCTAACAGGCGAGCGGATGGTTTGTCTTGTTGCGGGGCGGACGGCGCTTACCAATCTTTACGTAAGCCATGCGGGGACGCCGATAGGCCACTTTGGCGCCTGATGCTGCATCTTTGGGCGCTTTGCGCTAGTATCCGGATATGACCGACTTTCACGCTGCTCTGGACCAACAGGCGCTGCTGCAGTTTTTTGAGGCGCTCTGGCATCACGCTCGCGATCCCTTCTGGATTGCGAAGGTGCTTGATGACGACTTTGAAATCGTCAACGCCAATGAGGCGGCCCGAGCTCTGGAGCCCAGACAGGTGCCCGGCGCCCGATTCCGGGACTTGCTGGCCGGTTGGGAGGGCGCCGAGGAAATCATTGAAGGCTACCGGCGCTGTGTGGCCCTGGGCAGCACCGTGGTTACAGAGCAGAAGCCGGTGCTCGACGGCCGTCAGCGGTTGTTTGAAACCATTCTGGTTCCGATGCGCGATGATCGCGGGGTGGTGACCCATATCTGGGGCACGTCCAAGGAGCTTACCCGCTTTGTGGAAACCGAGCGTGAGCTCAAAGAACTGAATGAACAGCTGGAAGAGAAAATCGAGCGGCGCACCGCAGAGCTGCGACAGGCAATGCGGGAGTTGCAGGCGCTTTCACTCACCGACCCCCTGACCGGGCTGGCCAATCGCCGTCGCTTTGATAAGGTGGTGGTCAGCGAACTGGCGCGGATCAAGCGCACCGGCGGCGTGCTGTCGTTGTTGATGGTCGATATCGATCACTTCAAGGAGTACAACGATCGTTATGGTCATCTGGCGGGTGACAAATGCCTGGTGGCCGTGGCCGATGCCATCCGCAGTGCCAGTCACCGTACGATGGATCTGGGGGTTCGCTATGGAGGCGATGAGTTTCTGGTGTTGCTTCCCGAAACCGACAGTGCCGGCGCTCGACGTGTTGCGGAGCGTATTTTGGCGTCCATGCAGGCTTCGGGGATCCCGCACGAACACACCGCTACTGACGGGGTGGTGACACTGAGTGTCGGGGTGGTGACTTCGGACCTGATCAGTGTTGATACCCCGGATGATCTTATCGTGGCCGCCGACGACTGCCTGTACCGGGCCAAGGACCGGGGACGCAACCAGTGGGTCGCCAGTTCGTAGGCAGACCACTGGTGTGTCCGGTCACCGCCTTATTTACGCTTGAAGATCAACAGCCCGACCGCAACTCCGAGCGCCAGGGTCGCACCGGTGACCGTCCAGGGGTGCGTCCGGGCGTAGTCACCAGCCTGATGCAGGTTTTCTTTGGTGTACTGCGCCAGGCGATTGCCTTTTTCGTCAACCACACCTTTGGCTTTGTGGACGCGCTCCTCCAGCGCCTGGCGGGCGCGGGCCAGCTCTTCCCCCTGCAGCGATGCGCTGTTCTTGAGCATGGCTTCCATATCACCCACAAATGACTTGAATTCATCGGTGAGTTCGGCCGAGCGTTCAGACAGGTGTTCCATCGCGCTGGGGTTGGATTTCTTCCGGGCCTGGCCCGGGATCAAGTCTCGAACTTGCATAACCTACTCCTTAGTAAAACGGTGAATACTCGTCAGCTAAAGGACTCTCGCAAGCCTTTTCGCAAACCAGTGTAGGCTTATGAGCGCCCAATTGAAACGCTTGGCGCTCACTTCATCGTACGGCGTCGGGGCCGGATTGGATGACCGCCTGAAAGCGTTTCAGGCGCAGGGCATTACCCAGCACAAACACGCTCGACAATGCCATGGCGCCCGCCGCGAACACCGGCGACAGCAGCAAGCCGAAGGCCGGGTAGAGCAGCCCGGCGGCCACCGGAATCAGCGCGGTGTTGTAGGCGAAGGCCCAGAACAGGTTCTGCTTGATGTTGCGCAGGGCGGCGCGAGAGACGGCAATGGCGTTGGCCGCTCCGACCAGATCGCCTTTGACCAGCACCACATCGGCGCTTTCGATGGCGACGTCGGTCCCCGTGCCCATGGCGATACCGATATCGGCTTGTGCGAGAGCGGGGGCGTCGTTGATGCCGTCGCCCACAAAGGCCACCTTCAGGCCCTCGTCCTGCAACTTTTTCAGCGCCTCGACCTTGCCGTCGGGCAGCACATCGGCCACCACTTCATCAATCTTGAGCTGATCGGCGATGGCCCGGGCGGTGTGCTGGTTGTCGCCGGTCATCATGACCACTTTGAAGCCTTCCCGGTGCAGAAAGTCGATGGCCGCCGGCGTTGTGTCTTTTACGGTGTCGGCCACGGCGAGCAGGGCGGCCGGTTTGCTGTCCACCAACAGATAAAGCGGGGTCTTTCCCTCGTTGGCCAGGGTGTCGGCCTCGGCTTCAAACGGATTGTCGCCCTGGCTGTACTCCTGCAGAAGCCGCAGCGCGCCGATGGCGACCTCCCGCCCCTCGATGGTGGCCTTCACACCATAGCCGGTCAATGAGTCGAACCCCTTGGCCTCCGGAAGCGTCAGACCTTCCTGCTCCGCCGCCTTGAGTATCGCCTCGGCAATGGGGTGCTCGGAGCGTTTTTCCAGTGCCGCTGCCCAGGTGAGCAACTCCGAGCGCTCAAAACCCTTGGCGGGAACCAGGTCGGTCAGCTCCGGTTGGCCCCGGGTCAGGGTGCCGGTTTTGTCAAAGGCAATGGCGTCCATGCCCCGCAGTGCCTGCAGGGCTTCACCGTGGCGAAACAGGATACCCATTTCCGCCGCCCGGCCGGTGGCCACCATGATGGACGTGGGTGTGGCCAGCCCCATGGCGCAGGGGCAGGCGATGATCAGCACCGCCACCGCGTTGACCAGCGCAAAGGTGAGGGCCGGTTCGGGGCCGAATACCAGCCAGACCACCAGAGTCACCAGAGCCGCAGCCATTACTGCGGGCACAAACCAAAGGGTGATTCTATTGACCAGGGTCTGGATCGGCAGTTTGGAACCCTGGGCGCTTTCGACCATATGAATGATCTGGGCCAGCAGGGTATCCTCCCCGGTTTTGGTGACCTTGAAGGAGAAGCTGCCGGTTTTATTGAGGGTGCCGCCCACCACCGTGTCCCCAGTGGATTTTTCCACGGGAATGGCTTCGCCGGTGAGCATGGATTCGTCCACATAGGAATGTCCGTCGACCAGCTCACCGTCGAGGGGAATTTTCTCGCCGGGGCGGACCACAATGGTCTCCCCAAGCTGTATCTCTTCGGGCGCCACCTCGACCTCTTGCCCGTCGCGCAGCACCCGCGCACTTTTGGCCTGCAGGCTCACCAGGCGGCTGATGGCCTGGTTGGTGCGGCCCTTGGCCCGGGCTTCCATAAACCGGCCGAGCAGAATCAGGGTGACGATGACCGCCGAGGCCTCGTAATAGACGTTGACCGCATTGTCAGGCAGTACCTCGGGCACAAAGGTGGCCACCACCGAGTAGCCCCAGGCAGCGGTGGTGCCCAGGGCCACCAGTGAATTCATATCCGGCGCCAGCCGTGCCAGAGCCGGCACACCGAGCCGGAAAAAGCGCAGGCCGGGCCCGAACAGCACCAGGGTGGCCAGGGTGAACTGGATCAACCAGTTGGCCTGCTGACCGATACTGTCGTTGATGGCGTGGTGCAATGCCGGAAAGAGGTGGCCGCCCATTTCCATCACAAACACCGGCAGCGTCAACGCCGCCGCAAACCACAGAGAGCGTTTGAGACGCAGGGCCTCCTGAGCCCGCTCTTCCGCCAACTGATCGGTCTGGTCGGAGCGTGCGGGTTCGGCCTGGTAGCCGGCCTGGCGTACGGCGTCGATCAACGTATCGGCCTTGGCGCTGCCCTTCACCTGAGCGGTTTCCGTGGCCAGGTTGACGTTGGCTTCGGTGACGCCTTCCACGGCATTGAGGGCTTTTTCAACCCGGCCGACGCAGGATGCACAACTCATCCCGCTGATGTGCAGATCAATTTCATTCGAGGATGTCATAAACGCCTCCGTAGTAGGGAATAGGGCCACTCTAAACCTTCCAATCACTGGAAGGTCAAGGGGCGACTATTCGGTGCTATACTTTTTCTGGCTGTTCCTCCAAAAAGGATGGAGATCCTCCATGAGGCGTATTGTGCTGACGGTTTTGCTGGTGTGCATCAGTTGTGCGGCCAGCGGGACCACGTTGGTGGCGGCGGTAGCCGAAAAGGACTACCCGCCGTTCTATTATTTTGACGATCAGACCAGCCAGTGGCGAGGCATTTCCGTCGATGTGTGTGAACGGGTGGCCCAGCAGTTGGGGTATAAGCTCGAGTACCGGCGCTATCCGTTCAGCCGGCTGTTGCAGCATGTCGGTGACGGACGGGCCGATATTGCCTGCACCCTGTTCAACACCTCCAAGCGCGCCCCGGGCGTCACCTTCACCTCCATTCCCCACGCCTTTGAAACCGTATCGGTGTTTCGCCGCGCCGGGGATGAGCCTCTGGATTCGTCCGATATCAACTGGTTGCGCGAGTTTCAGCTCGGGGGAATTCGCGCTTACTACTATGGCGAGGCGCTTGAAGACGATACCGCGTTCAAAAAGCTGCGGGTCAATGATGAGGAGCAGTTGATCAAAGTGCTGCTCGGTGGCCGGGTGGACTATGCCCTGGGCAACAAGCCGGCCATTGAACTGCACGCCGAGCGGCTGGGGGTGCGGAATCAGATCGAGTTCATGGAGCCGCCGGTATTCCGGGGCCCCATTTACATCGCCATTTCACGTCAACGCGAGGATGCCCATAAACTGGCCGCTGACTTTACCCGGGCCGTGCAGCGCTTTCGGGACACCGACGAGTACGTATACCTGCTGGAGCGCTACGGTATAGAGTCCTTGCTGTTTTAATGGGTTTAGCGAATCCGCGAGTAGTCGGTGGGCTTCATGAAAGTGGAGTCGATGTGTTTGACCAGTGGTCCATTCTCTCGGGACTTCTGGTAAACCGCCTGCCACTCGGGGTCGTTGGAAAACGCCTTCCAGCTTGCCTCGGCCGCTTCCCGGCTTTCGTGCACCAGGATATAGGTCAGGGTGTTGTCGGCCAGGGCTTCATCGGTGGGTGTCCAGTAGGCGATGTTCCTCATGCCGTGTTTTTCGAACAACCAGCGGGTGTGGTTTTCGAAGCGGGCGTGCAAGTCGGGCAGTTTGCCTTCATGGGTGGTGTAGGTCCGCAGCTCGAACACTCGCTCGGAGTCGGCCAGTGTCGGGGCGCTGGCCGTGGTCGCCAGAGTGATCAGGGACAGGGTGCGCAAGAAAGCTTTCATGGTTATTACCTCAAAAAAATCGGGCAACCCGCAAGGCTGCCCGCAGTGGGTGTGTGGGCCAGAACCGGGTGAGCTTACAGCTCGCCGGCCTGAATCTGTTTGTGAGCATAGTCTACGGCCCGAGCGGTCAGCGCCATGTAGGTGATGCTCGGGTTCTGGGTGCCGGAGCTGGTCATGCAGGAACCGTCGGTCACAAACACATTGGGGACATCGTGCATCTGGTTCCATTTATTGAGCACGCTGGTTTCCGGGTCGTGGCCCATGCGCGCGGTGCCCATTTCATGGATGCAGGCGCCGGGCGCGGTGGCGCTGTTGTACCAGGTGATGTCGGTACAGCCCGCCGCTTCCAGCATTTGCACCGCGCTTTTCACGCCGTCCTGGCGCAGCTTCATTTCATTGTCCCGAAGTTGGGCATCAAAGGTGATCAGCGGCATTCCGTACTGATCGGTCTTGCTGTGATCCAGGTACATCCGGTTTTCATGATAGGGCAGCATCTCGCCGAAACAGGTCATGCGGATGGTCCAGGTGCCGGGTTTGAACACCGCCTCTTTCAGGGATGAGCCGACCGCGCCCACCGGAATATTTTCAGCCCGTTGTGCTGAGCCCTGATAACTGAAACCGCGCACATAATCTTCCCGCCGGGTTTCTTCATCCAGGTTGGTAAAGCGGGGAATGTAGAAGCCACCGGGTTTGCGACCGGAGTAGTATTCGTTTTCCAGTGCGGGCAGAACGCCGGCGGCGCCCATGCCGTAGTGGTGATCCATGATGTTGTGGCCCAGCTCGCCGCTGCGGTTGCCCAAGCCATTGGGGAAGGCGTCGGAGCGGCTGTTGAGCAGGATGGCGGTGGTGCCCACGGTGCTGGCGTTGCAGAAAATGATCCGTGCGGAAATTTCCAGCTCTTCTTTGCTCTGGGCATCGATCAGACGCACGCCGGTGGCGCGCCCGGAGTCGGCATCGTACACAATTTCCTTGACGATACTGTGCGGGCGAATGCTCAGGTTGCCGGTCGCTTCGGCCACGGGCAGGGTGGCGGACTGGCTGCTGAAGTAAGCGCCGAAGGGGCAGCCGCGCCAGCAGCGATCCCGGGACATACACTGGCCACGCTTGCCGAGGTGAACGTCCGGGTTGTACTCGGACAGGTTCGCTACCCGGCCTGGAGTCACCACCCGGAACGGATATTTCTGGGCGACGGTTTCGCGCAGGTGCTGCTCAGCGCAGTTGAGCGGGAAGGGTTTGAGGAATTTGCCATCGGGTACCTGTTTCAGGCCTTCGGCCTGGCCGGCAATACCCACAAAGGGTTCCACATAGTCGTACCAGGGCTCGATGTCCTTGTAGCGAATCGGCCAGTCGATGGCGATGCCTTCTTTTTTGTTGGCTTCAAAGTCAATGTCGCTCCAGCGATAGCAATGACGGCCCCACATGATCGAGCGGCCCCCGACGTGATGCCCGCGAATCCAGTCAAAACGCTGGTCTTCCTGATAAGGGTATTCGTCGTCTTTGTTGATCCAGTGCTTGTTGGCCTGGGTGACCCACCAGTTGAGACGGTTCTGCTTGGGGTAGTGCTCGGCAATTTCGTCCCGGGGCACCTTGTCGCGGTGGGGAAGGTCCCACACATCGTCGTGGGCGGTGGGGTATTCGCCGTGTTGCACATCGCGGCCACGTTCCAGCACCAGCGTTTTGTAGCCTTTTTTGCACAGCTCCATGGCGGCGTAACCGCCGCTGATGCCGGAGCCAATCACAATTGCGTCGAATTCAGTCGTTGCCATGATCAGATTGCCCACTTCTTGTTATCAACGTCGTCCACCGAGATACAGGGTTTGTACTCGCCGGGGATGGGAAGGTAGTTCAGGTACTGCTCGCCAATGGTTTCGCTGGTGAGGTAATAGATCACCACCTGTTGCTTCAGCATTACCATGGCATCGCGGGCGCTGGCTTGAGCGGCGTCCGTGCTGGTTTCCAGTTGGCTGAGAAGTGCTTCGCGTTCGGCCTGGCTCTGGCTGGCAAAGTTGGCCTGGGTGAGGGCGGTCTCCAGGTCGGTCCAGAGCCGTTGGAACTGTTCCACGTACCCCTGTTCGAGGACCTTGCCGAGCATGGTGTCCAGCGTTTGCGGTACCCCGACGTCGCTGGCCGAGGGGCTGTCGGTGCGCGGCAGCAGGGTATCGGCGATTTCGGTGATCAGGCCGAAAGCCTTGGGGCTGAAAAAGTGAAGCAGTTGGCCGTCGGCCGGTGTGGCGCTGGGGGCGGCATCCCCCGGGGGTGCTTCGGAGCAGCCGGTCAGTACCGCCGAGGCCAGCGGTGCGGCCACAGAGGTGCCGGTCAGCCAGGCGGTGTAACGTAAGATTTCTCGTCTGTTCATGCGTGTTTTCATGATCGGAAACCGAGTCTGGGTGAGTGAACTGCGGCAATCGGTTTGGGTTGCTACAGGGCGATTGTTATTGATGTTATGCGCTGGGCACTGGGGCCGGTGGCCCGGGTGCAGGAACCTGTCCCTGAGGAGTGGCGCTTAAATCACTAATTGTTGTGTGGACTATAATGTAAGCAAGTTGCCTCGAGGGCGCAAGCTTTGAGGGGCAATTTCCTTTTTGGCCTCCCGGGTTGATTCAGGTCAATACGGGGTGCCCGGCCTGTGTCTATGCTGGCTATCAGAACCACTGCAGTGCCACGGCAGAAGCTCGGGGGTGCGTGTGAAGATAGTCTTTCTCGGCGGTACGGAAACGGTGACCGGCTCCAAGTTCCTGCTGGAGACCGGTCGAACCCGGGTGTTGATCGACTGTGGCCTGTTTCAGGGCTACAAATGGTTGCGTCGGCGCAACTGGCAAAGCCTGCCGGTGGATCTGAACACCCTGGACGCGGTGCTCCTGACCCACGCGCACCTGGACCACTCCGGCTACATTCCGCGGCTGTATCAGCAGGGGTATCGCGGGCCGGTGTACACCCACGCGGCCACCCGGGCGCTGTGCGGCATTCTGCTGCCCGATAGCGGTCACATCCAGGAAGAGGACGCCCGGTTTTTCTCCCGTCACAAGCTGAGCAAGCACGATCATCCCGAGCCCCTGTACGACCAGCGTACCGCCGAAGACAGCCTGAAGCTGTTTGAGCCCGTGCATTTCAATCAGGCCCTGCAGCTCGGGGACCTGTCCATTACCTTTCAGCCCGCCGGACATATTCTCGGGGCGGCCAGCATCATCGTGGAGGCGGAAGGCAAGCGGATCGGGTTTTCCGGCGATGTGGGTCGGCCCCACGATATTCTGATGTATCCCCCGAAACCCTTGCCGGCGCTGGACCTGCTGTTGCTTGAATCCACCTATGGTGATCGTCCGCACCCGGACAGCGACCCCTGGAATCAGCTTGCGGACATCGTCAACGCCACGGTCAATCGCGGCGGGGTGCTGATGATTCCCAGCTTTGCCGTGGGGCGGGCCCAGTTGCTGCAGCATATGCTGGCCAGGCTGATGGATGAGCGACGCATCCCCACGCTGCCGGTGTTCCTCGACAGCCCGATGGCCATCGACGTGTCCGCCATTTACCACCAGTACGCTGACCAACACCGGCTGAGCGACGCCGACTGTGCCCGTATGGCGGAGCTGGTGACCTATACTCACAGTGTCGATGAGTCCAAGGCGCTGGCCGACCTGTCGTACCCGCATATCATCATCGCCGGCAGTGGCATGATGAGCGGCGGTCGCATTCTGCATCACATGAAGCGGCTGCTGCCGAATCACCGCAACACGCTCCTGTTGAGCGGCCACCAGGCGGGTGGTACCCGCGGAGCACATCTGATTGCGGGGGGAGAAACGGTCAAGATTCACGGCGCCTATATTCCACGTAAAGCGCAGCTGGATGTGCTGCATGGGCTGTCCGGTCACGCGGACTTCCGGGAACTGGGACAGTGGTTGAAGGACTCCCGGCTCAAGGCGAAAACACCGATTCAGCTGATTCACGGTGAGCCGGAAGCGGCCGACTGCCAGCGCCTGTATTTACAGGATCATGGCGATTACGCGGTCGAGGTGGCCGAGTACCGATCCATTCTCACCCTTTAGCCGGGCGGGCAACAGGGTTCTTGTAAGGAGCGCAGCCATGCACCATCAAAAGATCGGAACCGTCCTGTTGGGGATTATATGGCTCGCTTGGGCATCGGTTGGCTGGGCGCAGGACAGCGCCTATAACGTGCACGCCAACCTGCCCGATGACCCGGCGGTGTGCGCTGCCTGCCACAAAGAGGACTCACTGGGGCTGCTCTGGTCCGGCAGTGCGCACCACCGAGCCGAGGTTTCCTGTGTCGCCTGCCACCAGGATCTGGCCAAGCCGACACCGCAGAGCCGGGTGCGGGGCCAGACCCAGGTGTGTATGGAGTGTCATACCGACGTTCGGGCCGATATGCACCGGCCCTTCGGGCATCCGCTGCGCAATGGCCAGATGCACTGTACCGATTGCCACGCCCCGCACGGTGGTCCCGGTCCCGCCGAGCTGATTCAGGCGACGGTGAACGATCAGTGTTACCAGTGTCATGCCGAAACCCGGGGACCCTTTCTCTGGGAGCATGCGCCGGTCACCGAGGACTGCGGTCACTGCCATAAACCCCATGGTTCCAACCACCGGGCGCTGTTGCAGGCACGCACGCCCTGGTTGTGCCAGCAGTGTCATATGGCGGCTTTCCATCCCAGCAGTGCCGAAACCGGCATGGGAGTGCCACCCAACGGCGCTTCCAGTAACTTGCTTGGGAAGGACTGTGCCAACTGCCACAGTCAGGTTCACGGCTCCAACCATCCCTCGGGCTCCGGCCTGACTCGTTGAGGTGACCCATGAACCGCACACCTCAAACACATAGGGGCCGGTTCGCCGGCGCACTTTCGGCCCTGGCCGTGTCGATGCTGGCGTCGTCGGGGATGGTGCGGCCGGTTGCCGCGGCGGAACTCGAGGGGACTCTGGAGCTGTCCGTGGGCGCGATGATCAGTGGCGAAGAGGGAGGGCGTACGCCCGGGCCACGAACGGATCTGGAGTTGCTCCTGGAATCCGCTGACGAGCAGGGGCTGCACTTGCACTATCAACGGCTGCCCAGCGATGGCGCCGGCACCGGCCTGACACCGCTGAGTCGGGAGGGGAACCGCTACCGCTTGCCTGGCGGTTGGCAGAGTAACGACAACACCACAAGCGGCATGAGCGGGCTCAGTGAGCGACTTGAGAGCGTCGACCTCTGGCAGGAGCGGCGCACGCTCAAACTGGATTACTGGCGGGCCCTCGCTCCGGAATGGACGTTGACCGTTGATTTTCGGCGTGACCAGGTGCAGGGGAACCAGCCACTGGGTGGGGCAACCGGTGCCACCGGCGGCAATGTGCGGGCGATACTGTTCGCCGCGCCCATCGACCGCGAAACCCATACCGCCCAGTTGGGGGTGAGCCACACCGGGGTGCGTTCGCGCTGGCAGCTCAGCTATCTGGGCTCATTTTTCGACAATGGCTACCAGAGCCTGAACTGGCCGACCCCGTTTGGTCCGCACCCGCAGTGGGGGCCGGGCACCGCCTATCCCGAGGGCCGCAACCAACTGGCCCGCGAGCCTGACAATCAGGCGCACCAGGTGCGCGGCAGTGGCCACTGGACGCTCACCTCCGATACCCGGCTGATGCTGGATGCCGCTTTCGGCCGACACTCTCAGGATCAGGCGTTTCTGCCCTACACCGTCAATGGTGACATGGTGGCGCCAGAGCCCTTGCCGAGCGGTTCTCTGGACGGGCAGGTCGATACGCAGCGGGTCGTGCTGCGAATGACCCATCGCCCGAATCAAAAGGTCCACCTGATCGGCCGCCTGGGCTATCGGGAGCGCGATAACCAGACCCCGATCCACGCCTACCAACGGGTTCGAGGCGATGCGGCCAATCAGGTGGAGCCGCTGGCGGCCCGGCTGAACCGGCCATACAGTCGCACCCACCAGGAGGCGTCACTGGAGTGGCAATATCGCCAGAGCCGGGGACTGCAATGGTACGGGGGACTGTCCCGCGATGAGCTTGAGCGGGACTACTCCGAGGTGGCCGAATCCCGGGAGCAGGGCGTCAATGTGGGGGTGCGCAGCACCTCATCGGAATCCTGGGCCGTGGCGCTGGACTACCACCGGCTGGAGCGGCGGGCCGAGCGCTACATCGGTAATCAGCCGTTGCTCGATACCTACCTCCCAGGCGCCATCGATGCCGATGACTTTGAAAATCACCCGCTGTTGCGCAAGTACTATCTGGCGGATCGCGACCGTGACCAGTGGCGGTTGCGCGCGGATTGGTATCCGCACCAGCGGGTTTCGGTCGGGCTGTTGCTGGCCGATCACCGGGATGATTACCCGTCGGGCTACTTCGGTTTGAGCGCCTCGGACATGATATCGACGAACCTGGATGTGACCTGGACGCCCTCCGACCGGATGCGGTTGTCGGGCTTTGTCGGACGCGAGCGCTACCTCAGTGACCAGAGCGGACGCTCGTTCCGGGGCAATGTGCCGACGGATGTCGATGACCCGGCTCGGAACTGGGCGCTCGAAGCGAGGGATGAACACACCAGTGCCGGGGTCAACCTCGACTGGACGGGCCTTCAGCCCCGCTGGGGGGAGTGGCGGGCGAGCGGGGTGCTGGACCTGTCCGTTCACCTGAGTCGTTCTCTGTCCGAGGGGCGCTATCGGCCCACGGTGGGCGAGGGGCTGCTCGGCGCGCCTTTGCCGGAGGTGCGCACCCGGTATGCCCGGGGGGAAGTGAGCGCCCGTTACCACTGGGCCGAACGTCATTCGGTGCGTCTGGCCCTGGAGCGGGAGCACTACCGGGACAACGACTTCGCGGCGCGCGACATTGCGCCGGATACCCTGGCCAATGTTCTGTTGATGGGCGCGGGCACGCCGGCCTATTCGGCCACCTGGTTCACGCTGGGGTATCGCCACCACTTTTAGCCTACCGGCCACAAGGGTCAGGAGTTTGTTCATGGGTCACTCTCCGCTCATTGCTCACCTCGCGGTCTGGTTGTTGGCGCTGCTGCCGGGGTTACTGGCCCTGCCGTATGTTGGGGGCGGCCTCGATAACGCCCAAGGGGGCTTGAATGCACTGGGGCGGCTCGCCGGTATCTGGGGTCTGGCCCTGTTGTTGATGGCGGCGGCACTGTGCTGTCGGGTGCCGGGGTTTGATCGTCCCTTCGGGGGCCTGACCAAGTTGTGGCAGTTGCATCATCGCCTGGGCGCCAGCGCGTTTCTGCTGTTGCTGGCCCATCCTCTGTTGCTGGCTTTCTCGGCCACTGGCACGTCCCTGGATGCGGCGGTCGGGACCCTGTTGTCCACGCAGCCGGCGTCGGTCTGGGGATGGGTGGCGCTGCTGGCACTGATGGCGTTCATGGCACCGAGTTTCGGCTTTTTTGGCGAGCCGGATTACCAGCGCTGGAAATGGCTGCACCGCCTGAGTGGGGTTACGGTGATCCTGGCGCTGCTGCATACCGGGTTATTGAGCCGAACCCTGCCGGGCTGGCTGGCCTGGGGGCTATGGACGACCTTGGCCCTGCTGGCGATTGCCGCGCTGGGCTACCGGTGGCTGTATGCACGCTGGCGGGGTCGGAGCCCCTATCGGGTGACCGGAATCGGCCACCCGGCCCGGGATGTGGTGGAGCTGACGCTGGCCCCGGAGCAGCAGCACATGGGCTATCGAGCCGGGCAATTCATTTATCTGACGCCGGAGTGGGGCGGCCATGTGGGGCACGACGAAGAGCACCCTTACACTCTCTCCTCGGCCCCGGATGAGCCGGATCTGCGGGTGGCGATCAAGGACCTGGGGGATGCCAGTCACGCCATGCTGAGTATTCCCGAAGGCACCCAGCTCTGGGTGGAGGGCCCCTACGGCGATTTTTTTTCGACGGTATCCGCCCGGCCTGAACTGTGGATCGCCGGAGGCATTGGCATCACGCCCTTTCTCGGGCGGGTACGTGAGGCGGTGCGAGCGGGGCGGTCACTGCGGGTTCACCTGATCGATTGTGTTCAGGACGAGACGCGCTTCCTCTTTGCCGACGAGCTGAAGGCCGCGTTCGAGGGCTGGCCCGACAGCCAACTGAGCGTGCACTATTTTTATCGGGAGGGGCCGCTGAATCAGGCCTTCATCCAGCAGGTCTGTCCGGATGTGGCTGACCGGGCGGTGTTTGTCTGTGGACCGCTGCCGCTGCTGGAACGGGCTCGGGAGGCGCTGAGCGCCTGCGGTGTGCCCGCCGGGCGCCTGGTAACCGAAGAATTTGTTTTGCTTTGACAATCTGAGCGGGAGGTAACCCATGAAAAAAACCGCCTTTGCGGCGTTTGTCGCATTCTGGTCTTCGGTCGTGACCTTGCTGGTGACCTGGACGCTGGTGCCGGCGGTGACGCTGGCCGAGGAGGAGCAGCAGACCTTTACCCTGGAAGAAGTCGCCAGGCACGATCAGCAGGATGACTGCTGGATGGCGATCCGGGGTGAGGTGTATGACCTGACCGACTACCTGCCGCACCACCCGGCGCCACCGGCGGTGATTCTGCCCTGGTGTGGGCGCGAAGCCACCGAAGGCATGACCACCAAAGGCTATGGTCGGGACCACAGCCCCGCCGCCTGGGGTCAGCTTGAACACTATCGGATCGGGGTTCTGGAGTCGGCTGCGGATACCTCAACCGGTCAGTGACGGGCAGGGAGGCGTCGCTCGTGCTTGCCACGGCTTTCGGGGCTTGCGAAGATAGCGCTAATTGAGGTAATTCGAGGCATGGTGTGTCCCAGGTAAGTGCAAGCGAGCAGCTCAACCGGCTGAAGGCCATCATCGAGGGTACCCGAGCCGGCACTTGGGAGTGGAATGCCCACACCGGTGAGCAACGGATCAACGAACGCTGGGCGGAGATGCTCGGTTACAGCTCCCGGGAGCTGGCGCCCATCAGCATCGCCATCTGGCACCGTCTCTGTCATCCCGACGATCTGGCCCGTTCCAACGAAGCCTTCCAGCGCCACTTCGACGGTGAAACCCCCTACTACGAATGCATTGTGCGACTCCGGCACAAAGACGGGCACTGGGTCTGGATTCACGACCGTGGCCGCCTGATGTCCCGCACCGCGGAGGGCGATCCGGAGTGGGTGGTGGGCACCCACATCGATATCAGTCAGCAGCACATCAATGCTCAATTGCTCAACAAGCTGGCCGAGACCATCCCCGGGGTCATCTATATTTTCCGGATGTACGCCGATGGACGGGTGGAGTTTCCCTACGTCAGTGAAGGAGTGCGGGAATTTTACGGGCGGGAACCCGAGGCCATTCTGCAGGACGCCTCACTGGTGTTTGACCTGGTGCACCCGGAGGACGCGCAGCGGCTGCAGCAATCCATTATGGAAAGCTATCGGGCCCTCGGGCAGTGGACCTGCGAATACCGGGTGGTGGTGGATGGCCGGGAAATCTGGCTGGAAGGCATCGCCACTCCGGAGCGGGAGTGGCTGGATCAGGAAGTGGTGACCTGGTATGGCATGGTGGTGGACATCAGTCATCGCAAGGCGCTCGAAGCCCGGCTGCTGGAGTTGTCGGTCACCGATGAGTTGACCGGCCTGTATAACCGGCGCTTTCTGCTGCAGCGGTTGGCGGAGTTACTGGACGATTATCGACGTCATGAAGTGGTGTTTTCTCTGGTACAGGTGGACCTGGACTGGTTCAAGTCCATCAACGATACCTATGGGCACCTGATGGGCGATGAGGTGCTCAAAGCTTTCGCAGCCACGCTCAAAAACCGCCTGCGCAAAGGGGATATCGCGGGGCGCTCGGGCGGGGAAGAATTTCTGATTCTCTTGCCCCACACCGACACCGGTGAAGCGCTGGAGCTGATTGACGATATTCGGGCGGTGTTTGCCGGAACCGAATTTTTCAACGACGAGCTGCAGACATTCAAGGCGAGTTTCAGCGCGGGTATTACCCAGGTGCAAGCTGAGGATGAACGGTTTGATCAGTTGCTGTCACGGGCGGACAAGGCACTGTATCAGGCGAAGGATGCAGGGCGTAACCGCGTCCACATAGAACCGGATCACCACTGTTCCAAAGGGGGGAAGCGTACGCGCTGAGCAATGGGTCAACTACTGTTTAAACTGAATCAGGTGCCTGACGATGAGGCGCAAGAGGTTCGCCAGCTTCTGGCGGATCACGACTTTGCCACCTATGAAACCCACGCCGGTTTTTGGGGGTTGGGGGTGTCCGCCATCTGGCTGACCCACCCGGAGCAGCTGCCCGAGGCCAAGGCCCTGCTGGCGGACTATCAGGCCCGCCGCCTGGAACAGCAGCGGGCGCTGAGAGAGGAGCGGGAGGCCGCCGGCGAGCAACCAACGCTCTGGCAAAGAGCGGCCGCCGCCCCCCTGCGATTTACCGCTCTGGTCATTGCCATCGGGGTCATCCTGACCCTGTCCATCCTGCCTTTCGTGGCGCTTATCGGTCAGTAAGCTACTCGATCACGGCCCGGCCAAGTGTGTTGGCATCGGTGCCGAACCAGAAAGCCCGTTTGTCCCGATCAAACGCCATGTGACGGACGGTAATACCGCCACTTTCAATGTCGGCCGGTTCGGTGAAGGTTTCCGTCTCGGGGTCAAAGCCCACGAACCGGTTCGGGCGGGGCCCGGTCTCCACAAACCAGGGGCGGTTCTGGTGGTCCGTCCCCATGGCGTAGGGGTAGGCCTGTTCCCCGCCCGGCGCCTGCCATTCGGTAATTTCCCCGGTCTTGGGGTGATAGCGGCCGAGATACCCTTTGGCGTAGTCCACATACCAGACGACCCCGTCGGCACCCATACCCAGGCGACGCGGGCGGGCCGATTCCCGGGGCAACTCGATTTCCTCCACACGACCTTCGGTGGTGACGGTGGCCAATTTATGAGTGCCGAACAGGGTCGCCCAGGGGCGATCGTCGGCGTCGACCACCAGACCGTAAGGGCGCGCCGAGCGGGTAGGCACATCGAACAGGGTGACCTCCCGTTGCTTCACATCCAGAAAGCCTATCTGGTTGGCCCCTTGAAGGGTGAACCAGATATCGCCCTCGGAGGTGAATGCCATGGTGTGCACGTCTCCGTAGCCGTCGCCGGGCATTTCAATCTTCTCAATGTCACCCGTGTCGGGGTCGATCAGGCCGATATGACGGTTGCGGTTGCCCGCATACCAGGCGCCCTTTTCGTTGGCGATGACCGTGTGCGGGCCAGTACCCTTTTCCAGGTCATAGCGTTTGAAGGTTTCGGTGTCCGGGTTGAAGGTGGCGGCGTAATCGTCCGCCTGGCCGACAAACCAGATGGTCTGGTCATTCAGGGGCCAGGGATCTCTGGGGCGGGTTGGCTTCCAGGGAACGTCCCACTCGGTGAGGGTAACCTGGGCGAAGGGTTCGGCACTGGCGGTGCCGATGCAGACGGCTGACAGACACAGCAGTCGGGTCAGGTAGAGGCGGATTTTACCCATGGTAGAACTCCTTCCTGTCAGATGAAAAGGAAACAGAGTGCGCCTACATATTGATCCAACTGTTCAAGGCTTGCAATTTGAATGATTGCCCCTTGAACGTCAGCACCACCCCGTCTTCTTCTATTCGCTCAATGCGCAGGTCGGTCGCAATCCGGTCACCGGTGCGATACTCGCGCTGATTGATGGTTACGGTACTGCCTTCCCCTTCCCGGTATTGGTGGGCCTGGTAATTCAACGACGGAATGTCCTGTTGCAGGCTCCAGGACAGGTCCCGAATCCCCGGAACAGCCGGCCTCGGTGTGGTGGCCGGTTGTGGCTCTGGTTCGGCTTCCTGGCGAGATGAAGACGGCTCCTCCGGTGTGTCGTTGAGTGTGACACTGGCGCTGTCGCGCGACGGAGCGAGGCGCTCGGTGGCCGCCTCCGATGGGGTCACCTCGGGGCGGGTCGGTTCTGGCGCCTGGGCCCGGCGGTACAACGAGGCAATGGAGTCGTCCGACGGTTCGGGACGAGCGGGGGCCTGGTAGAGACGTTCAACCCCCGGTCGCTGGGGCTCGGTGATGCTCGTCTCCGCTGTGTTTTCAGGGGTAGGGGCGCTTGCGGTTGCCTCCACCGGGGGAGTGGGTTCGGGCGGCTCAGCGCCTCTGAATAGCCAGTAGGCCAGCAGTCCCGCGGTGGCCAATCCTGCAATGGCCACTGGGAGCCCCCATTTGCGCCTGGCTCCCGTTGGCCGGGGCTGAACCGGTGGGGGTGTTGCCAGTGCGGAGGTTGGGGGCAGCGCCTGTGCCGGCGATTCGTCCCGGCGCCGCTCCCGATCGGCCCGTTGCAGGGCGTCCAGAATCATGGACATCAGGGCGCCTCCGCAATTGGCAGCAATCCCGGGTCCAGCCCGAGTCGTCGTGCCAGTTGGTTCAGGGTGTTTTCCCCGAACAGTCCGTCCGGGGTCAGCCCCTCGGCGCGCTGAAAAATCTCTACCCGGGCCTGCAGGGGCTGGTTATAGCGATCCCGGCTCAGAGGCTCCGCTTCACTGTCCAGTTCGGCAAACTGCTCGGCCAGCCAGCGGACGGCGGGACCGCGCTCGCCGGGGCTGAGGCCGCCGTCAAAACCGGCGGGGCGGAACCAGAAATGGTGAAACTCCCCGGTCCAGAGCTGCGCGACATCGGCCCAGTCAACGGTCTGCGGACGACCGTCCAGCCAGGTCAATGCCTGTTGGTCATTGAGGCCCAACAGCGGGATGTAAGCGAGTTTGCGCTCCGGGGTGATCAGGGTCAGCACACCGGGGCGGTCCAGTTCGATCAGCTCGTTCCAGGTGGTGAGCATACGTCGCCCACAGGCATGGCCCGGCGCGGGGCTCTCGGTGCAGGGGCTGCCGGCGGTGGGTACACTCAGGCTGAAGTGGTCGGCCAGGTGGCGAAGGGCATCATCCAGTTTCCGGGGCCAGGGCCGATCCGGTAGCGCCGGGGGATCTGTGTTCGGCATCGCCTCGGAATCGGTGTCGACCGATCCGGTCGCGTCCGGGGCGGTTAGATTTGTGGGCGGCACTTCCGATGCAACGGACAGTGAGGCGGCGCTGAGTTCCGGGACGGTCGGTTCCGGCTCCGGTGTCGCTTGCCAGGGCAGCTCGTTGCCGAGGCCGCCAAACAGCAGGGCGCCCAATGTGATACCCCCAAACCCCGCGATGGCACTGGCCAACCACGCTGGCCGTGCCCGCTTTGGTGTCGGCGCTGCTGTTGTGCTGGGTCGGTCCGAGGCGGGCTCCCCGGTGATTTCCCGCCGAGCCTGGCGAAACAGCTCCCGGTCGATGACGTTGCGGTTCTGCCCGTAGGCGCCGAGCAACATGCGCTCGCAAATGATATTGATCAGGCGGGGAATGCCGCCGCTGAAGCGGTGCACTTCCGTCTGAATGTCCTCGGGAATCAGGGTGCTGCCGCTGGCCAGGCCCGCCACCTGCAGGCGGTGCTGAATGTAAGCGGCGGTTTCTTCCCGGCTCAGTGGGTTCAGGTGGAAGCGCGCGGTGATGCGTTGAGCGAGCTGGCGCAGGGAGGGCTGAGCGAGCAGATCACACAATTCCGGTTGGCCCACCAGAATGATGTTGAGCAGTTTCTCGGTGTGGGTTTCCAGGTTGGTCAGCAGCCGGATCTGCTCCAGTGCCTCGGCGCTGAGCGACTGTGCCTCGTCGATCAGCAGTACCGTTTTGCGGCCGCGCCCATGGTTGTCCAGCAGCCGATCATAGAGCGCATCGGTCAGGGTTTTAATGCTGGTGTCGTCGTCCGAGATATAGCGGGCGCCGAGCTCGTCACAGATGGTACTTAGTAATTCGGGCACGGAGGCCATGGGGTTCAGAATCAGGGCGATGTCGGTGTCGCTCGGAAGCTGTTCCAGAAGGCAGCGGATGATGGTGGTCTTGCCGGTGCCCACTTCGCCGGTCAGTTGCACAAAACCGCCGCCGCGCAGGCCAAACAACAGGTGCGCGAGGGCCTCCCGGTGCTGCTGACTCATATAGAGGTAGCGCGGGTTGACGGCGATGGCGAAGGCCGGCTCCTGAAGGCCGAAAAACGGGTGGTACATGGCGATCCTTGGTCCCGGTGTCAGACCGCCAGAATAGCCGGAAACTCGGGTCGGTTAAAGCCTCCTCACCGGGTCGGTCTGTGTCGGGCCTGACAATTATTCTGCCTCACAAAGGTGCACCGAACGGGTCGCTGATGCAAGCCTGGCACCGATTCGGTGCAAACAGAGCGGCTTGGCGCCTTATTCACCGTCTTTCGATTGGCCTGTTTCCTGCTATGGCTTGGGGTATCAACCCGCAAATTGGAATGACTCAATGAGTTTAAGAAGTACTCGTATGAATCTGTCCGGCGCTGAACGGCGCTGGCTGAACTGGTTTGGCGCTACCGGTAAAGTGCGCATGGGCTGGTCCTGCTGGCTCAACCGCAATCGCTATGCGCTGATGGAGCAGGCCTTTGAAAGCGTCGCCCAGACGCGAATCAACATCCTCAACCAGTGGGTGGACGGTCAGTGGGAGCAGATGGTGTCCCTGGCGGCCAGCGTAGAGCAGGATCCAACCCGCTGGGATACCTTATTGCCACAGCAGCTTCAGCGCTGGGTGGATGCATCGGAGCTGTTTGTTGTGGACGACACCGGCAAAGTGCTGGCCTCCAGCTATCGCGCCAGAGTCGGTGCACGTGACCTGGATGCCCGGGCCCTGGAGGAGGGATTGAAAGGGGCGTTTCTGCACGGGCCCTATGTGGATCGCACCACGCTGGATATTGGCCCCTCCTCGTCGCGCTTTCACGACGAAGTGACCCTGATGTTTTACCAGCCGGTGGAATTGGCGGACGGAGCCATCGGCTGTGTCTGCGCCCGGGTTCCCAATGACGTACTCGGCGATCTGATTCAACGGGAAGCGGGGCATATTTTTACCGAGTCCGGTGACAACTATCTGTTTATGGTGGAACCGGGTTTTGATCGGCGCATCGTTCCTGGGACGGCTCTGTCACGGTCCCGCTTTGAAGACAGTACGTTCTCCCACGGCGAAAACCTCAAAAGCGGTATTCACACCGATTGGGGCGTGGTGGGGGTCAAGCGACACACCGAATTCGAAATCCGCTTTACCGACCCGGCCACCGGCCAGTTGCACCCCGGCGTCCGCGAAACCATCCGCAACGGCGAGAACCTGTTTGTCACCTATCCGGGTTATTCGGATTACCGTCACATTCCGGTGATCGGTAAGGGGGTAACCTTTACCCTCAAGGGCTCCAAAGACCGCTGGGGCATGATGTGCGAAGGGGACCTGGAGGAGGTGTATCGCTTTCGCTCCATTACCTACCGATTTATGGGATTGCTGCTGTTGCCTCTGCTGCTGGTGTTCGGCGGCAATATGGCACTGCACGCCTGGAGCGACTGGCCCTTGTGGACCATCAACCTCGCGACCGCTGGAGCATTGACCGTGGGCGCCTGGAGTTTTCTGGCCCGAGGGCCTAGGCGTCTTGCCCGGCGCCTGGGGAAAATGACGGAAATCATTCACGCCTTGGGCGAGGGCGGTGGCAACCTCAAACAGCGCCTGGATACCCGCAAACTGGTGGCCGATGAAACCGGCGATCTGGGGCGTTGGACCAACAGCTTTATCGACAATCTGGATGGCATTATCGGCTCGGTGATCCGCTCGGCCAACGAGGTCAAGCAGAACAGTGAGCAGATGCTTCAGCGCAATGACAGCGCCAATGCCACCATGACTCAGGTGACCGCCGCCATGGAGCAGATGCTGAGCCTGTTGGAAGAACAGATCGGTGAAATCAGCAACGCCTCCGGCACCGCCACCGAAATGAAACAGGTCATGGAAACCGTGGTGCGAGAGGCCCGGGCCCAGTTTGAGTCCGCCAGTTCCGGTACCCAGGCGATTCGCAATGCCGTGGAGAATTCCGCGCGCACCATTCATCAGTTGAACGAACGGACGCGGGAAATCGGAGGCATGGTTTCTCTGATCAGCAATATCACCAGTCAGACCAATCTGCTGGCGCTGAACGCGGCGATTGAAGCGGCTCGCGCCGGTGAACACGGACGAGGTTTTTCCGTGGTGGCCGATGAGGTGCGGGGCCTGGCGGCACGCACCGCCGATGCGGCCAAAGAGATTGAACAGCAGATTGCCACCATTCAGGAAGAGGCGGCGCAAGCGGCCACCTTCATGGAAAGCAGCGTGGCGGATGTCGATCGGGGGCTGCAACTGGCCAGCGATGCTTCGTCCGATAACTCCGAGCTGCACGGGATTGTGGAGCGGATGTTTGAGATCATCCGCCACATTGAAGCCCACAGCCAGGAACACGGGCAACAGACCCGCGAGGTGGTGGGGGCCAGCAATGACATGCGGCAGGTGATCCGGGCCCTACACAGCAGCTCGGATCGACTGCGCAGCACCGCGTCGAATCTGCATCACCTGACCAGTGCGTTTCAGGTCAGCGGGTAAGGTGGGGTTACGGCGGATGCGGGCTTCGCCCTCCGAGGCGTCGGACCGATCCGCCCTACGCATGTTTCGGTCGTTGTGCGTGGGGAACGGCGGATGCGCTTCGCGCTCCGAGGCGTCGGACCGATCTGCCCTACGCATGTTTCGGTCGTTGTGCGTGGGGAACGGCGGATGCGCTTCGCCCTCCGAGGCGTCGGACCGATCCGCCCTACGCATGTTTCGGTCGTTGTGCGTGGGGAACGGCGGATGCGCTTCGCGCTCCGAGGCGTCGGACCGATCTGCCCTACGCATGTTTCGGTCGTTGTGCGTGGGGAACGGCGGATGCGCTTCGCTCCGATACGTCGGACCGATCCGCCCTACGTAAACCACGGCAGCTCGCGTAGGGCGGATAAGGGCGCAGGCCGCATCCGCCGTAACCAAGCCACGCTGCATCCGCCGTAATGTCTATAACCTCGCCAGTTCCGCCTCGGTCTTCAACCCAAACACCTTACGCATAAACGACGCCGCCGGACAGAATCCGGTGAAGGATTGCTGAAACAGATTGGCGCCCACAAAGACCGTCAGCCAGACAAAACCGGGGTGAACCCAGTAGGTCAGGGCAACGGACAGCAGGACCATAAAACCGGCGAAAGCGGTGACAGCACGTTCAAGACTCATAGTGGCTTCCTCATTGATTGGTCGGGTAAAACCCGTGGTTCGCTTCAACTGGCGATAAGTAGCTAAGTTGGTCCCCTGCCTTTGGTGTACTCTCCGGTTGAAGCAACTTCTGCTGGCCAGCAGTAAATTAGATTGTTCTAATAAATATAGCCGATGGTGGGAATGCTGTCACCACAAAATCGATAAATCTTCTAATTTAGATTAATCTAAATTAGAAATATTGACAAGTCGGAGGTTTTGCGGTGTAGTGGGCGTATCGTAACGACCGGTTCGGGAACTTGAGATGAACGCATTCAACGCAGGCCTGGAAGAAATGCAGGCCCACAGCCGCGACGCGGCCGACCTGCTCAAACAGATGAGTAATGAACACCGGTTGATGGTGCTGTGCACCCTGGGAGCCGGGGAGATGTCCGTGGGCGAGCTGAACGAGCACATTCCCCTCAGCCAATCGGCCCTGTCCCAGCACTTGGCCAACCTGCGCCGGGCGGGCCTGGTGGCGACCCGCAAGGAGTCCCAGACGGTGTATTACCGCCTGACGGGGGACAAGGCCATGCGCGTGATCCGGGTGCTGCAGTCCATTTATTGCCCGGGGTTGATGCCCGAGCAGGCCGAGGCGTAAGTAGCGATTACGAACAGATACCCCGACAGGTTGCGTAGGGCGGATAAGGCCGCAGGCCGCATCCGCCGTAACCGAACCACGCTGCATCCGCCGTAACCAAGCCTCGCCGCCCCAACGCCCCCCGGCCGCAACCCGAACATCAAACATCCAACACCGGAGGCCCCATGCCCAAACAACCTTTGGTTGAACCCTTTCTCGATCCGGACACCGAAACCTTCAGCTACGTGGTCTATGACCATGAAGGCGGCCACGCCGCGGTGATCGACCCGGTGCTGGACTACGACCCAAAGGCCGGCCAGACCAGTACCGAGGGCGCCCAGCGGCTGGTGGATTTCGTGCGCGAGAAACAACTGACGGTCGACTGGATTTTTGAAACCCACGCCCACGCGGACCACCTCTCCGCTGCGCCCTTTGTGCGCGAGCAGGTCGGCGGCGAGCTGGCCATTGGCGATCAGATCGTCCAGGTGCAGGAAATCTTCCGCAAGATCTTCAACTTCGAGAAAGAATTCCTGCCCGATGGCAGTCAGTTCGACAAACTGTTTGCCGAAGGGGAGACCTTCACCTTTGGCGAGCTGGAGGGGGAGGTGATCTACACCCCCGGCCACACCCCGGCGGATATGGCCTGGCGGATTGGCGATGCGATCTTTGTTGGCGACACCCTGTTTATGCCGGACCGGGGCACGGCCCGCTGTGACTTTCCGGGCGGCGATGCGCGCCGGATGTACCGCTCGGTGAAGAAGTTACTGGAGTTTCCGGATGAATACCGGATGTTCATGTGCCACGACTACCCGGGTGAGGAGCGCGACCACCAGTGTGAAACCACCGTGGGGGCACAACGCAAGGGCAATATCCATGTCGGTGAGGGGAAAAGCGAAGACGAATTTGTGCAGCTGCGGGAGGAGCGAGATGCGACCCTGGGAATGCCGCGGTTGATTCTGCCATCGGTGCAGTTGAATGTCCGGGCGGGCCAGTTCCCGCCGGCGGAGGATAACGGCACCCGGTATTTCAAGATTCCGATCAATACCTTGAGTGGGTGCGGTAAGCCGTAATTTGTTTTTTGGTGACGGCGGATGCGCCTTCGGCTTATCCGCCCTACGCAACCCACGCCACTCCGCGTAGGGCGGATAAGGGCGAAGCCCGCATCCGCCGCTTCCCAAATTTACCGCCGCGGAAACACCCGCAACAACACCAACACGATCCCGCATACTATGGCCACAGGCCAACTCCCCCACCTCATAAACAACGTGCTGCCGGTTCGGGGCTGCACGCTGCCCTCGAGATTCGTCTGCACAAACTGCTCGGCCCGCTTTTCAATCTGACCTTTATGACCCACAAAGGCGCTGACTCCATTATTGGTGGCCCGAATCATCGGCCGCCCGGTTTCCAGCGCCCGCATCCGGGCCATCTGCATATGCTGCAGCGGACCGATGGAGTCGGCAAACCAGCCGTCATTACTGATGGTAAGCAGCACCTGCCGATCCCGCGCACTGCGGGCCACCAGGTCCGGGTACACGACTTCATAACAGACAGACGCGGAGATTCCCACATCGCCAATCTGCAATCCGCTTTGCTCCCAGGGGCCGCGGCTGATGATGGAGGTGGGCAGGTCAAAGAAGTCGATCAGCCCGCGCAACCAATCCTCCAGCGGCACGTATTCCCCAAAGGGCACGAGCCGGCGCTTGTGGTAGATCCCCAGCGCCGGGCCGAGCCCGACCACGCTGTTGTAGTACTCCCCTTTGCGTCGCTCATCGAAAATGATCCCGGTGATAAAGCCGGTCTCGGTCTCCTCCGCGCGCTCATTGAGCGTTTCGAGATAGGGCAGCATCTGGTGGTACACCCGGGGAATGGCCGCTTCTGGCCAGATCAGCCAGTCGTTGTCCCAGAGGTCTTCGCTCAGGCCATCGAGCCGCTTCAGAGTGGGCTCAAAAAATGTCGGGTCCCACTTACGGTCCTGGGGAATGTTGGGCTGGATCATACCGACGGTGACCGGCTCTCCCTGAGGCTGGGTCCATTCAATCTGGTTCAGCCCCCAACCGATGGGCCAGAGGCCAAACACCAGGAGAGTGGCAGCGATTTGCGTGCGCGGGCGGGATGGGCGCAGGAGCCATTGAGCGATGACGCTGGCGGTCAACACCAGGATCAGGCTCAGCCCCAGTACCCCGGCAATTGGCGCCCAACCGGCCAGCCAGGTATCCAGGTGGCCGTAGCCGAGGTACAGCCAGGGAAAGCCGGTCAGCAGCCAGCCGCGCAGCCACTCACCCAACAGGTAAAGGGCAGGGAAGGCGAGCAGGGGGCCAAGTGGGTGCTGGCTGAACCAGCGGCCATAGAGGTAAAACGGCAGGCTGAACACCAGAGCGACAAACAGCACAAACAGCCCGGTCATGACCGCCGCCAGTGGGGCCGAGGCATTGCCGAAGCTGTGGATGCTGATAAAGATCCAGGACACCCCAACCCCGTAGAGGCCGATGCCGAATCCCCAGGCGCGCCACCAGGCGGTGCGGCCACTCTGTTGATCCAACAAGAGGGCAAAGGCCACCAGGCCGAGCAGCGCCAGTGGCCAGAGGTCAAACGGGGCAAAGCTCAGGGGGACCAGCCCGCCGGCCGTCGCACACAGCAGCCAGGCGGCCCAGCCCGGTAGGCGCGCCAGCGCCGCTCGCAGTTCGGTCATGGGGTTATTCGATCAGGGTCAGCCGCACCAGATGGATCTGGCGGTTGTCCGCGTAAAGTACCCGGAACTGGAAGTTGTCGATGGTGGCGACTTCGTTGCGCTTGGGCAGGTGCCCGAACTCCTGCATCAGAATGCCGCCGATGGTGTCGAAGTCCTCTTCGCTCAGGCCGGCATCGAAGTAGTCGTTGAAGTCGTCGATGGGGGTCAGGGCCTTGACGATAAAGTCGGTATCGCTGACCCGCTTGATGAACTCGTCGCTGACTTCCTCGTCGGTTTCGTCTTCGATGTCGCCGACGATCTCCTCGAGAATGTCTTCAATGGTCAGCAGACCGGCGATACCGCCGTATTCATCGATCACCAGGGCCATGTGGTAGCGCTTTTCCCGGAATTCCCGCAGCAGGACGTTCACCCGCTTGCTTTCGGGAATGATGTTGGCCGGGCGCAGGATCGACTCCAGGCTGAAGTCGGTATTCTCTTCGAGCATCATGCGCAGCAGGTCTTTGGCCAGCAGGATGCCTTTGATGTCATCGAAGCTCTCGCCAATCACCGGGAAGCGGGAGTGGCCGGATTCGATGATCTTGGGCAGAAACTCTTTGGGGGTTTCGTCGATACGGATGGCGACGATCTGGGAGCGGGGAATCATCAGCTCCCGCGCCTGAAGGAGCGAGACGTCCAGGGCCCCCTCGATGATACTCAGTGCCTCTTGGTCGAGCAGTTTGTTGTTGGCGGCTTCTTTGATGATTTCCAGCAGCTCCTCGCGGGACTGCGGCTCACCATTGAAGGCCTGCATCAACTTGTGCAACCAGGACCGGTCGGCGCGTTCGGTCTTGTCCGATCGGTCGGTTTTATCGGCTTTATCGGAGTAGCGGGTCTGAAGGCTGCTACTCGGAGGGTCATCGTTCATGGGTTTGAATCTGTCCTGTTGGTTGGCTTTCGCCGGGTATCGGTGCCTCGTCGTAAGGCGCCGGGTAGTTTAACCGAGTGAGAATCCGGGTTTCCAGGCTTTCCATCTGGTCGGCTTCCTCCGGATCAATATGGTCATAACCTAGCAAATGCAAGGTCCCGTGCACAAGCATATGGGCCCAGTGGGCCTCGGGGCTTTTGCCCTGTTCCTTTGCTTCCCTCGCCACCACCGGAGCACAGACCACCAGATCGCCGAGCAGGGGCAGTTCCAGCTCCTCGGGCAGTTCGGCCGGAAAGGACAGGACGTTGGTCGGTTTGTCCTTGCCCCGATAGCGGTGATTGAGGGCCTGGCTTTCGGCCTCGTCCACGATACAGACGCTGACTTCGGCGTCGGGCCGGGGGGCACCGGCCTCAAGGGCGGCGCCAATCCAGCGTTCGATCAGCTCGGAAGAGGGGAGGCCGCCGTCCACGGAGGCGACGGCGATATCGATGGTCAGGGGCACGTCAGTCGTCCGGGTTGCTCTCGTCGAAGGCGTCGTAGGCTTCCACGATGCGCTGCACCAGCGGGTGGCGCACCACGTCCTTGGCGGTAAAGTGGGTGAAGCTGATGCCATTGACGTTCGACAGCACCTCAATGGCGTGCCGCAGCCCGGATTTCTGGCCTTTGGGCAGATCGATCTGGCTGGGGTCGCCGGTGATGACGGCGGTGGAGCCAAAGCCGATTCGGGTCAGGAACATTTTCATCTGCTCCCGGGTGGTGTTCTGGCTTTCATCCAGAATCACAAAGGCGTTGCTCAGGGTCCGGCCGCGCATGTAGGCCAGGGGCGCCACTTCGATCACGTTGCGCTCGATCAGCTTGCCGACGGTTTCAAAACCCAGCATTTCGAACAGCGCGTCGTACAGCGGCCGCAGGTAGGGGTCCACCTTCTGGGCCAGGTCACCGGGCAGGAAGCCAAGCTTCTCGCCGGCTTCCACCGCCGGGCGCACCAGCAGAATCCGTTCGACTTCGTCTTTGAGCAGGGCTTCCACCGCGCAGGCAACCGCCAGGTAGGTTTTACCGGTACCGGCCGGCCCCGTGCCGAAGTTGATGTCGTTGGCCTGGATGGCCTTAACATAGCGCTGCTGATTGCCGCCCCGGGGTTTGATGGTGCACTTTTTGGTGCGAATCAGGGTCATGCCGCCGGAGGCCTGATCGCCACCGGTGCCGGATTCAGCGGCACCCTCGTCGGTCACGCGGTCGTTCAGTTGGTCCATAAGCTCCTCAATACCGGAGGTTTGCAGGGCAAGGTGAATTTCGTCGGGGGTGAGCTCCGCCGTGTTGGTTTCGCGGTAGAGGCTTTTGAGCAGTTCGGCGGCGGTCTCGGTGGTCTGGGCATCACCGGTCAGCGCGAACTGGTTGCCGCGGTTGCGAATCTGGATATTGAGGCGCTCTTCGATCTGGCGCAGGTGCTGGTCGAATTGACCACAGAGGCTGGCGAGACGGCGGTTGTCGTCGGGTTCCAGGGTCACCCGATGGGTGACGGCGTCGGGGCTGGTTACTGCGTGACTATTCAATGAGGTGTCGTTCTCCTGTGTATGGACTTACTTTAAGCCTAAACCATAAAAATGACGGCGAAAAGGCAAATCTTCGGCCGTTTGTTTCTTAGTCCGGGTGGTTTTGCGAACCCTGGGTTATAAGGGGCTTGGTGCCTGTCAGATCGTCCAGGCCCGCCGCCGGGTGACCTTTTGGCAAAACGCGATGAATACGTCCGTGTAGCTCCCTCGCTTCTTCCCTGAAGCGAGGGTTTGCCAAAAGGTCACCCGACGCCGCGCCCTCTGAAGTAGCGTCTCGCTTGGTTACGGCGGATGCGCTGCGCTTATCCGCCCTACGCGACCTGCCGTGATATGAGTAGGGCGGATAAGGGCGAAGCCCGCATCCGCCGTCACCCCTTGTCCGGTAGCGTGTCCGGACTCCCTACGAAGTCAATCTCTGACGAAGTATCAAGCTGCCCAACCCTGATCCAACTCCGAGCTCAACAAGGTCCCGCGCAGCGAATTCGGCAGTGCCTCTTCGATCAGAATGTCCGCAAACTTGCCGATCAACGCCGGGTCATCGCAGCGGAAATTTACCACCCGGTTGTTCTCCGTGCGCCCGGACAACTGACCCGGGTCCTTCTTGGAGTACCCGCTCACCAACACCCGCTCGGTATTGCCCACCATCTTGCGGCTGATGTCCTGGGCCTGCTGGGTGATACGGGTCTGCAGAATTTTCAGACGCTCTTTCTTCACTTCCATCGGCGTCTCGTCCGGCAGATCCGACGCCGGGGTGCCTGGGCGGGGGCTGTAGATGAAGCTGAAGGAGGTATCAAAGCCAATATCATGAATCAGTTTCATGGTGGCCTCGAAATCCACGTCGGTTTCTCCCGGGAAGCCGATGATGAAGTCCGAGGAGAAGCTGATATTCGGGCGGTTGGCCTTCAGGCGCCGCAGTTTGGACTTGTATTCCAGAGCGGTGTGGCCGCGTTTCATGGCCATCAGAATCCGGTCTGAACCGCTCTGTACCGGCAGATGGATGTGGCTGACCAGCTCCGGCACTTCGTTGTAGACATCAATCAGCGAGTCGCTGAATTCCAGCGGGTGAGAGGTGGTGAAACGGATGCGGTCGATGCCGTCGATGGCGGCGACGTAGGTGATCAGCTCGGCCAGGTCGACCACGGTGCCGTCGCTGTTTTCACCCCGGTAGGCGTTGACGTTCTGGCCCAGCAGGTTGATTTCCCGCACGCCCTGACCGGCCAGGTGCACGATTTCGGCGAGCACATCGGTGACCGGACGGCTGACTTCCTCGCCCCGGGTGTAGGGCACCACGCAGAAGGTGCAGTATTTGGAGCAGCCTTCCATGATGGAGACAAAGGCACTGACCCCGTCGGACTCTGGCTGGGGCAGGTGGTCGAACTTCTCGATTTCCGGGAAGCTGATGTCCACCACAGCGCTGTCGCCACGGGGGGTCTCGATCATTTCCGGCAGGCGGTGCAGGGTTTGGGGGCCAAAAATCATGTCCACGAAAGGCGCCCGCTTGGAGATGGCTTCCCCTTCCTGGCTGGCCACACAGCCGCCCACGCCGATCTTGAGGTCCGGTTTGGCGTCTTTCAGTGACTTCCAGCGGCCCAGCTCGTGGAACAGCTTCTCTTGGGCCTTCTCCCGGATGGAGCAGGTGTTGATCAGGATCACGTCCGCTTCTTCCGGGTTTTCAGTGGCCACCATCTGGTGCGATTCGCCCAGCAGGTCGCGCATGCGGGCGGAATCGTACTCGTTCATCTGACAGCCGTGGGTCTTGATATAGAGTTTTTTCGGCGTCGGGGTGCTGTGCTCGGTGGTCATGGCAACAACCTGGTTAAAAAATGGTCAAATTCGAGGTCGCGCATTATAGCGATCTTGGGCCTGAAATCCCATAGATTGATCAAAATCTACCCAAAAATGGGTCTATTCAGCACGGGATTTGTGCTATTCTTCGCGCCCTTTCGATTTGTCTGGAAAACCCGAGCAGTACTATGGCCGCAAAACCCGTCTACAAAGTCATTTTCGTCAATCAGGGCCAGGTCTATGAGGTCTTTGCCTGCGCCATCTATCAGAGCGAAATGTACGGCTTTATCGAAGTGGAAGAGTTCGTTTTCGGTGAGCGCAGCCAGTTGGTGGTCGACCCGTCGGAAGAGAAGCTCAAAAACGAATTCGCCGGGGTCAAGCGCTCTTATATTCCCATGCACGCCATCGTCCGTATCGATGAGGTGGAAAAGGAAGGCGCGGGCAAGATCAGTGAATTCAAGGGCGAGAAGGTCACCCAGTTCCCCTATAGCAATTTTGCCCCCAAGCCGGGCTCGGATAACTGAGTCCGGACGCCATCGCTGGCGGCTGATCTCTCAGCGGCTGAAAAAGCGGATCAGCCGCCCGATCAGCATCCGCAGGTGGGCCATCATGGCCCAGATAAAGCCCGCCCCCCCAGCCAGTAAGCTCGCCAATACCACAAGCTCCTGCTCGATCGATGGTTCGATCAGCGTATTCGCGATATACAGCCCAACCACGCCGAGAAAGAACAGCGAAACCCCCAGCCGAAACTGGCGGAAGCCCTGCTCCAGAGAGCCAGTGTAGTGGGCCTTTAAGGCGGCGAGCCATGAGTACTTCATAAAATTGCCGGGTTCGCGATTGAAAAGCGTGTATTCCGCGTTAATTTACGGTATATAGCCGTCTGACGGCGCCGGCCCCATGGCGCCCCTGAACGTATAGGCAGGATCACGATTGAGCACCCAACCCCTACCGCCCCGGGGCCCCTCCGACGGCGACACGCTGGATTATATCGCCGAGCAACTGGAAACCCGAGGCTATGCGGTGATCCCCGCCGCCGTCCCTCCGGCACTGGTGGATCGGCTGTTTATTGAACTCAAACAGCTCGACAGTGCCGAGTTCAAACCGGCCGGTATTGGCCGTCAGGACGACTTTCAGGTTAACCGGTTTGTGCGCTCGGACCAAATCTGTTGGTTACAGGGGCAGAGCGAGGGCGCCGGCGGTTTTCTCGATTGGATGGAGCAACTGCGCCAGGGGCTCAACCGCCGCCTGTTTCTCGGGCTGTTTGATTACGAAGCCCACTTTGCCAGCTACCCGCCCGGCGCCTTTTACAAGAAACACCTGGATGCGTTCAAGGGGCAGTCCAACCGGGTGCTGTCCACGGTGTTTTATCTCAACCCCCAATGGCAACCGAATGACGGTGGCGAGCTGGTGATATATGCCGAAGACGGTGAGTCCGAGCTGGAATGCGTCCGTCCCGAATACGGCAAATTGGTGATTTTCCTCAGCGAAGTGTTCCCCCACGAAGTCCGTCCCGCCCAGCGTGAGCGCTATAGCATTGCGGGCTGGTTCCGGGTGAACAACAGCTCGGCGTTGGTTCCTGATCCGCCCAGATAGTGGCGTCTACCCTGCGCAGGGAAGCAGGAATCCCGCTTGGCCTTTGTGGATTGAGCTGCTATCGTCAATGATTCCGCGCTTTTGCAGCGCGAGCATCACTCACAGCAGTAGGGATCCGGCTATGCAGATTGACTGGCGCGAATACGCCTGTGGCGACTTCTACGACGAACTGATCAGCTCCCCCGGCAACCCGCGCAAAGCGGCCCGCCATCTGGCCAACTACCTCGCCTCCCTCAGCGGTGAGGAGCTTCAGGAGCGCAAGCTCTCCGCCGAGCTGGCGATCAAGACCATGGGGATCTCCTTCACCGTCTACAGCGACGCGGGCAATATTGACCGCGACTGGCCCTTCGACATCATTCCCCGGGTGATTTCCCAGCGCGAGTGGGAGAAAACCGAGCGCGGCCTGATCCAGCGCCTCAAGGCACTGAACTGCTTTATTGACGATGTCTACAACGAGCGCAAGATCATCAAGGACGGTGTCTTCCCGGAAGAGCTGCTGGCGGACTCCAAGAACTTCCGGCCGGAGTGCATTGGCATGAAGCCGGCGTTTGGCGTCTGGGCGCATATCTGCGGCACCGACCTGATTCGCGACGAGAAAGGGCAGTTTTACGTCCTGGAAGACAATCTGCGGGTCCCCTCGGGCGTGTCCTACATGCTGGAGAACCGCAAGGTCACCAAGCGGGTGCTGCCGGAGCTGTTTGAAAACCACACCATTCTGCCGGTGACCGAATACCCAAACCAACTGTTCGATACCCTGGCGGCGATTTCGCCGCGCCCCATGGAGTTTCCCGAAGTGGTGGTACTTACTCCGGGCATCTACAACTCCGCCTATTTTGAACACTCCTACCTGGCCCAACAGATGGGTGTGGAACTGGTGGAGGGCAGCGACCTGGTGGTGGAAGACGACATGGTGTACATGCGCACCATCAATGGCCTGGCCCGGGTGGATGTGATTTACCGGCGGATCGATGACCTGTTTCTCGACCCGGAGATGTTCAATCCCGATTCGGTGCTGGGTGTACCGGGGCTGATGCGCGCCTGGCTCAAGGGCAATGTCGCCTTGGCCAATGCCCCCGGCGCAGGGGTGGCGGATGACAAGCTGGTCTACACCTACGTGCCCAAGATGATCAAATACTACCTGGACGAAGACCCGATTCTGCCCAATGTGCCCAGTTATCTGTGCAACGACAAAAAGGATCGGGACTATGTGCTGGCCAACCTCGACAAACTGGTGGTCAAGCCGGCCAATGAGTCCGGCGGCTACGGTATGTTGATGGGGCCCCAGGCGAGCAAGAAAGAGCGGGAAGCCTTCGCCCAGAAAATCAAGGCCAATCCGCGCAACTATATGGCGCAGCCGTTGATGTCCCTGTCCACCGCGCCGGTGGTGACGCCGCGCAACGCCGAACCGCGGCACATCGACTTGCGGCCGTTCATTCTTCAGGGGAGGGATCATCATGTCACCCCCGGTGGCCTGACCCGGGTGGCGATGACCAAGGGCTCCTTTGTGGTGAACTCCTCCCAGGGGGGTGGCAGTAAAGACACCTGGATCGTGGTTGAGGGGGATAAATAAGATGTTGTCACGAGTTGCAGAACGTATTTACTGGATGAGCCGATACATGGAGCGCAGCGAAAACGTGGCGCGCCTGGTCAACGTCAATTCTCACCTGCTGATGGATCTGCCCCGGGGTATCCGGGTGGGCTGGGGCTCACTGATCAAAATCAGTGGCACCGGCGATTACTTCAATCGGGGCGATACCGAGGAAGCCGATGAGCGCACGGTGGTGCGCTTCATGCTGTCGGATCGCGACAATCCGGCCTCGCTGCTCAACTCACTGAGCTGGGCGCGGGAGAATGCGCGTATCACCCGGGAAATCATTCCCATGGAAGCCTGGGAGCTGATCAACAACCTGTATCTCGAGGTGAAGGACAATCTGTCCAAGTCGGTGGCCCGGCGCGAGCGCAACCGCGTGCTGCATACGGTCATTGCCAGCATTCAGCAGTTCACCGGTCTGCTGGCGGGCTGTATGAGTCACAACAGCGCCTATGACTTCATCCGCATCGGACGCAATCTGGAGCGGGCCGATATGACCACCCGCATTGTCGATGCCGGCTCGGCGAACCTGTTGCCCCACCTCAGCGGTGAGGAAGATGTACTGGAGCCCTACGACAATATTCTCTGGATGAGTGTGTTGCGCTCGCTCAGCGCCTATCAGATGTACAGCCAGCATGTGCAGGACCGGGTGAACGCGGAGGATGTGGTGACCTTTCTGTTGCAGGACGGTATGTTTCCGCGCTCAGTGTCCCACAGCCTGGGTGAGCTGGAATCCTGCCTGCACAAGTTGCCCAACAGTGATGAAGCCCTGCGGGCGGTGACCGGCGTGCGCCGTCGCCTGCGCAGTGCCAACATCCCCGAGCTGCTCGAATCCGGCCTTCAGGAGTATGTCGACAACGTGCAACTGGAAGTGGCGGATATTCACCGGCAGATTGCCAATACCTGGTTCCTGCCTGTCGCCCCTCAGGCCCAGAGCCAATAACCCCTATGAAAGACTTCAAGTGCACCTGCGGCCAGCGCATTTTCTTTGATAATAGCGAGTGCCTGAACTGCGGGCGCCTGCTGCGGTTTGATCCCGAGCGGCAGGATATGGTGGCGCTGATCCGCGAAGCCGACGGAGTGTTGGTGAGTGCCTCGGGCGAACGCTTTCACGACTGTCGCAATCACATCGAGTATCAGAGCTGCAACTGGGTGCTGCCCGCCGGTGATCGTCACCGCTACTGTCGTTCCTGTCGATTGAACAAGATTGTGCCGCACCTGGAACGCCCCGGGAATGTGCGCCACTGGGCCAAGCTGGAATCGGCCAAACGCCATCTGATCTACACCCTGATGCAGCTCGGGCTGCCGGTGCAGGGGCGGCATGAGGCGCCCAAAATCGGCCTGCAGTTCGCGTTCCTGGAGGACAGCCGCTCCAACGCCAATGTGCGTGAATCCTATGTGGCCACCGGCCACGCCATGGGGTTGATCACCCTGAACCTGGCCGAGGCGGACGATGCCTACCGGGAGCGGATTCGCCAGCAACTGGGGGAGTACTACCGGACCATTCTCGGGCACTTTCGCCACGAGAGCGGTCACTATTACTACGATCTGCTGGTGCGGGGGACGGCCTGGGAGCAGGAGGTGATCGAGGTGTTTGGCAATCCCCACGTGGATTATCAGCAAGCGCTGAAAAGCCATTATAAGCAGGGGGGAAACCCGAATTGGCAGGGTACCCACATCAGCGCCTATGCTTGTTCACACCCGTTGGAAGACTGGGCCGAAACCTGGGCGCACTACCTGCACATGTGGGATACCCTAGACACCGCCCGGGCCTTTGGCTCCGCCCCCGTGGTGGCGACGGATTCGGTGGACGAGCTGGTCCAGAGCTGGGTGGAATTGACCGTGGTGCTCAACGCTCTGAACCGCAGTATGGGCTTGCCGGACGCCTACCCGTTCGTGCTGACCGACTCAGTGATCGCTAAGCTTCGTGTGATTCATCGGGTGATTGCGGCTGCCAGTCAATAGGCGGCAGTTGCACAAACGCCTCCACCAGACGCGCGTCCCAGGCCTTTTTCAATTCCCGCAGGTATTCGTCGTCTTCATCGAAGCGGTTGTGTTGACCGGTGAAGGAGTCCTTCTCGTAGCGCAGCAGCTCGATGGGAGGCCCCACCGTCAGGTTACTGCGCATGGTGGAGTCCATGGAGACCAGGGCGCACAGAGCGCTGGTGTCCAGGTCGGTCTTGGCGGTCAGGATACGGTCCAGAATCGGTTTGCCGTACTTGCTTTCCCCGATCTGCAGATAGCGGGTGTCTTTCGACGTGGTGATATGGTTGCCCGCCGGATACACCATCATCACCCGGGGCTTCTCGCCCTGGATCTGCCCGCCGATGATAAAGCTCGCCTCAAAGTTGGCGCTGGTGTTATCGGAGTGTTTTTCCTGCTGGGCGCGGTTGACCTCACCCAGATACTCGGCGGCGTCACTCATGGACTCCACCGTCTTCAGGCTCTGTTCGGCGTCATCCTTTATATCCCGCTTCAAGCGGGAAATCACCGCCTGAGTGGTGCCCAGATTACCCGCCGAGAGCACCACAAACTGACGTTCGCCCTCGATTCCGAAGCGGTACATCTTGCTATAGGTGCTCACCTGGTCGACCCCGGCGTTGGTGCGTGAATCCGAACAGAACACCAATCCGTTCTCGACGTTGATGGCCAGGCAGTAGGTCATAGTTGGGCTCGCCCAGTAACTCAAAGGGCGCCTAGGTTAAGAGCAGTCACCCGGAGCGTCAAGGAGCGGGTGACCGAAGGGGCGGGCAGGGGCTGTCAATTTGCCCGACGAGGCCCCGGATTCATTGGCTTGGCGCGGGTTCTGACGGGGAGGGTTTTGTCGAAGGGCTTTACAGAAATGGCGCCAAAAGTAGCATTTTGACGTTCGCGCATATCGGTTTTTCTGTAACCTTTTGTTTTTAATGATTTTTTTTGGGTTGGCTCTTTCGTTGCATTAAACGCCATATCGGGTTGGCACTTAAACCCACCAACATTGGCATGCGACACGGACCTGGACTCATGAAAGACGGAATTCATTTCACACAGCGTTGGCTCAAGGGCCTGGCTATAGCTTTTCTGCTTGGAGCGCCCCTGGCGAGCGCCGATCTGATCACCTTTGATGATCTGGACCCCTCAGAAGGCAGTGTGTCCGAACAAGGCTATGCGGGGTTCAACTGGGACAGTCGCTGGGGGTTGGGCGAGTCCGGTATGTCGGGGTTCGGCGATGCGGCGCACAGTGGTAGCCAGTTTCTGTTCAATCAGGGGTTCGAAAGTAACCTGGAAATTACCCGCGATAATCCCTTTGATTTTATGGGGGCCTATTTCGCGTCGACCAGCAATTACAACAACATGTCGTTCTGGATTACCCTGGTGGCTTATGATGGTCAGGGCAATAAGGTCGGCGAGCTGGTCGACGCGCAGATCAACCCGGACTTCGAAAACCAGCCGCTCTGGATTGCGGCTGACTTTACCAATGTTTCCAGGCTGGTCGTTGACGCTGCCGGTGGCATCTTCGCCATGGACAGCCTGCAGTTCCGGGATACAGCCGTTTCGGTCAACGAGGCTGGTGGCTTCGTCTTGCTGCTGATCGGTCTCGGTGGCCTCTGGGCGGCCCGTCGCCGCGTCCATTAACCCCCGCGTCGGGGCCAGATGATATACTGGCCCCATGACCGATACCTCCTCTTCATTTCGTCACCTTCCCCAATTCGATAACCGCTGGTTGAGGGCCTTGCCGGCCGACCCGGTGGCGGACAATGTGCCGCGCCCGGTCACCGGCGCCAGCTACAGCTGGGTTGCCCCGCGCCGGGCCAGTGAACCGACTCTGGTTGCCTACGCCCGCGAAGTGGCCGATACGCTCGGGTTCCTGCCTGAAGACTGTGACAGCCAGGCGTTTGCCGAGGTGTTCGCCGGCAACGCGCTGTTGCCCGGTATGGAACCGCACTCCACCGTCTACGGTGGTCACCAGTTTGGTCACTGGGCCGGGCAGTTGGGTGATGGCCGGGCCATCAATCTGGGCGAAATCCTGAACGAGGCGGGTGAGCACTGGACCCTGCAACTCAAGGGTGCGGGGCGCACGCCCTATTCCCGGGGCGCCGATGGTCTGGCGGTGCTGCGCTCCTCGGTGCGCGAGTTTCTCTGCAGTGAAGCCATGCATCATCTGGGCGTTCCGACCACCCGGGCGCTGAGTCTGGTGCTCACCGGCGATAAAGTCGAGCGGGACATGTTCTACGACGGCAATGTCCAGTGGGAGCCCGGCGCGGTGGTCTGCCGGGTGGCCCCATCGTTTACCCGCTTTGGCCACTTTCAACTGCATGCGGCCCGCCAGGAGCATGATCTGCTCCAGCAGCTGCTCGACGTGACCATACAGACAGACTTTCCGCACCTCGGCGCGCCGGGCCGTGACACCTACCTGCGCTGGCTGGAAGAGGTGGCGGTGCGCACTGCCGAGATGGTGGCCCACTGGATGCGGGTGGGTTTTGTCCATGGGGTCATGAACACCGACAATATGTCGGTCCTGGGACTGACCATCGACTACGGCCCCTATGGCTGGCTCGAAGGCTACGACCCGGACTGGACTCCCAACACCACCGACGCCCAGGGGCGTCGCTATCGATTCGGCGCTCAACCCCAGGTGGCACTGTGGAATCTCGCTCAGTTGGCCAATGCCATTCATCCGCTGATTGGCGAGGTAGAGCCCCTGCAGGCGGTGCTGGATGTCTATCGCGAGGAATATCAGCGCTGCTGTCAGCGGGATATGACCGCGAAGCTGGGCCTGAGCCGCTGGGAGGATGGGGACTCGGTGCTGGTGTCTGAACTGCAGCAGGTATTGCAGAGCGCCGAAATCGATATGACAATTTTCTTCCGCCGCTTGGCGGATTTCCATCTGGATGGCGAGACTCACGGAGAGGAGGCGGACAGCGCTCAGCTGCTGGAGCCGGTCCTGGAAGCCTACTATCAGCCACCGACCTTCGAAGCCGAGCACACCATGGCCGAATGGTTGCGTCGCTATCGGGACCGGTTGATTCAGGACCGGGTACTGCACGGTACCGAAGCCGCTCAGCGGCGTGCCCAGATGAACCGCACCAATCCCAAGTACGTGCTGCGCAACTACATGGCCCAGCAGGCCATTGATCGGGCCGAAGCGGGGGATTTCAGCGAAATTCACCGGCTGCAGGAACTTCTGCGTCATCCCTACGATGAACAGCCGGAGCACGCCGCTTACTTTGCCCGCCGACCCGAATGGGCCCGGCGCAAGGCGGGCTGCTCTATGCTCTCCTGCAGCTCCTGATGATCTGAACAGTTAAAGGATACGATCGATTTATGATGATTCTCGGAAAACTCATTGGCGGTGTGCTCGGCTGGTTGATGGGCGGCCCCCTGTTGGCGCTGCTCGGCCTGGTGGTGGGCCACCTGTTCGATAAGGGGTACAACCAGATTCAGGCGGAGGGCTCGCCCGAGCGGCGTCGGGAGATCGAACAGACGTTCTTCGAGACGGTGTTTCGCCTGCTGGGTCACCTGGCAAAGGCCGACGGCCGGGTCTCCGAGTCGGAAATCAAGCAGACCGAAGCCTACATGAATGAGATGGGGCTTACCCCGGAACATCGCCAGCAGGCGATTGCCTTGTTCAAGGAAGGGGTGGCGGCGGATTTTGATCCCGATGCCCAGGTGGCCCGATTCCGCGAGGTGTGCGGTCGTCGCGCCAATCTGGTGCGGATGCTGCTGATCTACCTGGTCAACATCGCTCTGGCCGACGGCGAGCTGGATGAGCAGGAAGTCCAGGTGCTGCGCCAGATTGCCCTCGGGTTGGGCCTGTCCAGCGCCATGTTCGAACAGTTACTGCGGATGATCCAGGCCCAGAACAGCTTCAGTGGCCAGCAGCGCTACCAGGGTGGGGCCAGTGCCGGACCGTCAGCCCGGGACCGGCTCAGGCAGGCTTATGATGCCCTGGGTGTCTCTCCCGAGGCGAGTGATGCCGAGGTGAAGAAAGCCTACCGAAAGCTGATGAGCGAGTACCACCCGGACAAGCTGATCGGGCAGGGGGTGCCTGAGGACATGATCAAGGAGGCCACCGAGCGCTCCCAGGAAATCCGCACCGCCTATGATCTGATCAAGGAAGAGCGCGCCCGCGCCTGAACCCGCGCAGTAATAGTGCGCCGGACAGGGCCCAGAGAATCAGGGTCAGTAGCAGCAGGAGCGCACCGATAAAGCCAAACAGGTCCGGCGCCTTCATCAGTGTGGTCATCAGGGAGTCCTGGTAGTAGAAAAACCAGGGATGATCTTCGGGGAAGGCGTATTCGTGCAGCCAATAGAAGACCTTCACCGGGCCGACCACCCAGAGCGCGACACCGCCAACCGCCAGGCTGGCTCCGGTCACCCACAATACCTTCCGTGGTCGCGGTGGTGTCAGCTGGTGCTGGCGCACGTAGAGCACCAATACGACCAGCAATACCGCCGCCGTCAGGCCCGCCAGATAATAGTGATCCACCAGCCGAGCCACATCCTGAAGGTGAATGACTTCGGGGAGGCGCATCAGCGTGGTGCTTTGGCCATTGGGCAGGGTGTACTGAATCTCCGCCAGACCCTCGCCACTGCTCTGAATGCTGCGGGTGATTTCGCCGAATAGGCGCACATGCTCTTCCTGTGAGGTCTCTCCAAACCCGGTTTTGTAGCGGTTTTCCGGTCCGAAACGCTCGATGTGCTGATCAATATCCAGGAGCGGGTAGGCCAGGGAAAACCCGAAGTCCACTTGAGCGAGCAGGTGCCAGGCCAGCAGACTGGCGGCCAGAAAGTGGCTGACAAACAGAAGTGGCCACAGCGCCAACCGGTTGAACCAGTGGCTGGATTGATGAAGCAGTGATGTCAGCATGGGCCTTCCTTTAATCGTGGAGAGCCCATGATGCCAAGAGTCGAGAGATCCGGAAAGTCTTACTGTTTTGTCTGCTGCGGCTTATAGGAAAACTGCACCAGAATCAGGGCGGCAATGAGTACCCAGCCGGTGCCGCTGAACATCTGCTGGGCGGTCAGGTCCCGGTCGATCAGCACCCCGAACAGAAAGGGCGAGATGGCGGTAGAGATGATCATCAGGGAGCTCATCAGGGAGCGGATGGAACCGAGCTTGGCGGTACCGTAGACCTCAGCCCAGAGCGCGCCCCCCACGGGACTGCCGGAGCCAATGGTCATGGCCAACAGCATCATGAACGGCGGCGCCACCCAGTTGCCTTCCAGGTAGGCCAGGACAAATACCGCCCCGGTCAGCGGGACCAGGACGAAACGCAGTACCGTCTGGGCGCTGAAGCGGTCAATCAGAATGCCGGTGACCAGTTGCGCCACCCAGTGGGTGACACCATAGATGATGAAGCAACTGGCCAGCCAGGCGGCCGACCAGTCTTTCTCGGCCAGAATAAAACCCTGCTGGATGAAAATGCCGGTCACCATAAACGGACCGCCCAGCACCGTGGGCAGAGCCAGCCAGAACCGGTAATCCTTGAGCATGTCCCGGCGCCCGGCGCTGCGCTTGAGTACCTCAGCGTCCGCGGTGGCGGGGCGGCTGCGGGTATCCACCGGGGCCTGCTTGAGCAGCCAGAGCATCAGGGGAATGTAAACCACTACGGTCAGCAGGGCGATGACGCCCCAGCTGCCTCGCCAGCCAATCAGGGTAATCAGTGCCACCGCCGCAATGGGCAGAATCACCTCGCCGACCGGTACGCCGCTGGCCGATACGCTCAGTGCCTTGCCCCGGTCCCGATCGAAATAGCGCGCCATGGTGGTCTGTGCCGTGTGGGGCAGCAGTCCCTGGCCGCAAAAACGCAGGAGAAACAGGCCGAGCAACAACAGCAGGGGGTGATACGCCAGCGCCATTACGATGCCCGCGAGCGTGAGCCCGACGGCTGAGAGGGAGGCAAAGAAACGCAACGGCAGCCGGTCAATCAGCCCCCCGAACACCATGATCAGGAGGCCGCTGGTCAGTGTGGCAATGGAATACAGTGACCCGTACCGACCGGCGGACAACCCCAGGGACTCCTGAATGGGCGTGCCGTACCAGCTGATGAAAAACGACTGGCCGAAGTTACCCCAGAAAATACTGATAAACCCAAACGCCAACAGCGGCCAGGATTGGGCGATAAAACGAAAATAATTCTGCACAGTACCCTCTCGGTCTCCAGCAGGTGATCGACTTTAGCGGGTGAGCAGCCGTTTGAGCGTGCTCTGATAGAGCGCGGTCAGGGTGTCCAGATCCTCCGCCTTCACACACTCGTCCACCTTGTGAATGGTTTCATTGCGCGGACCGAGTTCGACCACCTGGGCTCCGGTAGGTGCGATAAAACGCCCGTCCGAGGTGCCGCCGGCGGTGGAGAGTATCGGCTTCTGCCCGGTGTGCTGTTCTACCGCTTTGACGACGGCGTCGACCAGCTCGCCCTCGGCGGTCAGGAAGGGTTGGCCGCTGAGCTTCCAGTCCAGCTCGTAATCGAGCTTGTGCTTGTTCAATATCGCTTGGGTGCGCTCGCGCAACTGTGCTTCAGTCACTTCCGTGGAAAAGCGGAAGTTGAACACCACCTCCACTTCGCCGGGGATCACATTGGTGGCTCCGGTGCCGCCGTTGATATTGGAAATCTGGAAGCTGGTGGCCGGAAAGAATTCGTTGCCCCGATCCCACTCCTGTGCCGCCAGCTCGGCGAGCGCCGGGGCGGCTTTGTGAATCGGGTTGTCGGCCAGGTGAGGGTAGGCCACATGCCCCTGAACGCCTTTGACTCGCAGGATGCCACCCAGAGAACCCCGGCGACCGTTCTTGATCACATCGCCCACCCGGTCGGTACTGGAGGGCTCACCCACGATGCACCAGTCGATTTTCTCCTGACGGGCTTCCAGCCACTCCACCACTTTCACGGTGCCGTTCACCGAGGGGCCTTCCTCATCGCTGGTGATCAGAAAACCGATCCGGCCCTGATGATCCGGATGCTCCGCCACAAATTGCTCGCAGGCCACAACCATGGAGGCCAGAGAGCCTTTCATATCCGCCGCGCCCCGACCGTAGAGCATGCCGTCTTCGACCACCGGTTCGAACGGGGGGTGTTGCCACTGAGTTTCCGGGCCGGTGGGCACCACATCGGTGTGCCCGGCAAAAGCCAGCAGCGGTCCGTCGGTGCCCCGGGTAGCCCAGAAGTTGTCCACCTCGTCAAACCGCAACCGTTCCACCTGAAAGCCGATGGCTTCCAGGCGCTGGATCATCAGGTCCTGACAGCCGACGTCCTCGGGGGTAACCGAGCGGCGGCGGATCAGGTCGTGGGCGAGTTGGAGTGTGGGGGTCATAGCAGGTCTCTTGGGGTGTCGGCGGATGCGGCTTTTGGGAACGGCGGATGCGGGTCTTTACCGCTGCGCTCGACCCCTACGGATACGGCGGTGGTTTCGGTTGCGGCGGATGCGCTTCGCTTATCCGCCCTACGCGGGTTTATACCGCTGCGCTCGGCCGTAGGGCGGATAAGGCCGACGGCCGCATCCGCCGTAACCTAACCTAACTTAATTGTTAACGTGCAACGCCTCGTTCAACTGCACCGCGGTCTTGTTGGTCACACATTCGACCCGACCGGTCAGGGAGTTGCGGCGGAACAACAGGCCGGACTGGTTGGCCAGCTCCCGGGCCTTGACGGTGTTCACCTCATTGCCCTGATCGTCCAGGACCACCACCTTGGTGCCCGCCGTGATGTACAGACCGGATTCGATGGTGCAGCGATCGCCCAGCGGAATGCCCGTGCCGGCATTGGCGCCCAACAGGCACTCCTTGCCGATGGAAATGATGATGTTGCCGCCGCCGGACAGGGTGCCCATGGTCGAGCTGCCGCCGCCGAGATCGGAGCCGGACTCGACAAATACACCGGCGGAGATACGACCTTCGATCATGCCCGGCCCGGCGGTACCGGCATTAAAGTTCACAAAACCTTCGTGCATGATGGTGGTGCCTTCACCCAAGTAGGCACCCAGGCGAACCCGGGCGGTGTGGGCAATCCGCACGCCCTTGGGCACCACGTAATTGGTCATTTTCGGGAATTTGTCCACGCAGGCCACTTCCAACAGATCGCCAGCCAGGCGGGCCTGGAGTTGACGCTCCGGCAGTTCGTCCAGATCCACCGCGCCCTGATTGGTCCAGGCCACGTTGGGCAGGCAACCAAACAGACCGGTCAGGTCGGTACCGTGAGGTTTGACCAGTCGATGGGAGATCAGGTGCAGTTTCAGGTAACCCTCGGGCACCGATTGCGGCGCACTGTCTTCGGCCAGCAGCGTCGCGACCAGCGGGCGCTTGCTGTGAATGAAGGAACGGGCAATGGCCGCCTGGACATCGTCTCCGGCCTGCTCAAGCGCCTCAGCCAGGCCTTGCATCTTGTCGACGTCCAGCTCGATCACCTGGTTGCCGCCCTGATAGTTCAGCGCCTGGGCCACGGCGGAGGCGGTGGCCTCGGCCGGGTTGAGCAGAGGCTGAGGGTAGAAAACTTCCAACCACTCGTTGTTCAGATTCTGGGTGCCGACACCAAGGCCGAGGCTGTACAGTTGAGTCATGGTCATGTCCTGTGGGTCATTACGTTAATACGGAAATTGAAAGAAGCGCGATGCGGTGCGAGAGGCCCGCTCAGCGGGCCAGCCAGGCGGTGTAATCGTCTGCCTTGAATCCCACGTGGCGGGCATCGCCGGTATCAAGCAGCGGACGCTTGATCAGGGTGGGGTTCTCGAGAATCACCGCGGCCGCATTGTCAGCGGTCATTTGCTCCCGGGTGGCTTCGTCCAGCGCTTTCCAGCTGGTACTGCGTTTGTTCACCAGGTCCATTCCCAGCTCGCTCAGCCAGCCGGTGACTTGGGCTTCGGTCAGCCCATCGGATCGCAGGTCGTGAAACCGGTAGTCCACGCCCTGGTCGTCCAGCCAACGGCGGGCTTTCTTGACGGTGTCGCAGTTTTTGATGCCGTAGAGGGTAATCGCTGCCATGAAATGTTCACCGGTTTTGCAAAACCGGCAATTGTAGCAAATTTTAAGGTGGGTTTGGCGGGCGCGGTGAGTTTTGGTGCGGGTGTGGCAATAGTGGATGTGTGCGGTTTTGCGGGTTACGGCGGAGCGCAGCGGTATAGACAAGCGTAGGGCGGATAAGCGAAGCGCATCCGCCGTAACCCAACACTATGCCCCCAGCGCCTTGTGAATCAGCCGCCCCATAGGCTCCGACAACGGCAGCTTCAGCGCCGCCTCATGGCCCTGCTCCGACATCTTGTTCCAGGTCTTCTGGATGATATCGATCAGCTTTTCCTCGTCGTGCTTCTGGGCGAAGTCTTCCAGGTAATGGCTCAGAAAGACCAGACAGATCACATCCTCCAGAGTCTGCACCTCCGGGTCGCGCTTGAGATTGCGCTTGATCAGCATGTCCTGGACCCGGCGGATGGTGTCGTCGTCATAGCCGTGCTCCGCCATGATCTGACCGGCCACCCGGCCGTGGTGCAGGGCGAGCTGGCTGCGCCACTTTTTATAACCGGCCCGGCCGTCGGGGTAGTCGCTGCGTGGACTCTCCCAGCGGCGAATGTGCTGGCAGCGCGCGGCCAGTTGCAGGGGTTCCGAGGCATCCGGACAGAAGACGTTGAGAGTTTCGGTCATGCGTCGGCCGTACAGCCACTCTTTGGGGTGGCTCTCCCCCTGATCCGTTTCCCGGTTCGGGTCTTCGGCGTTGGCGGCGTCGAACGCGGCCAGAGTCTGATCGAGTCGGGTCTGAGAATCGGGCATGGGGCCTAATAAATCCTGTGGGGTTGATCGGCAAACGGTGTCAGTGGCGCTGGCTGGCCAGTTGGCGCAGTTGCTCCATATCCAGAATATGGATTTCCTTTTTGTCGACAGACAGCACTTTCTGCTGCTGCAAGCGACTGAACACCCGGCTGATGGTCTCGATGGTCAGCCCGAGAAAGTTACCAATATCCGTTCGTGACATGGGCAGTCGGAAGGCGGTGGGCGACAGCTTGCGGCGCTGGTGGCGGCTGGAGAGACTCAGCAACAGGGTGGCTACCCGCTCTTCGGCGCTGCTTTTGCTCAGCAGGCTGATCAGCTGCTGGTCCTGGGTGATCTCCCGGCTGAGCAGTTGAAAGACATTGCGCTGCAGAGAAGGGATTTTGAGGCTCAGATCCTCCACCTGTTCAAAGGGGATTTCACAGATGGACGAGGTTTCCAGCGCGACCACGGTGTTGGTATACCGGTTATCGGCGATGCCGTCGAGGCCCACCAGTTCGCCGGGCAAGTAGAAGCCGGTCACCTGCTCTTCACCCTGTTCGTTGAGGGTGGACGCTTTGACGGCACCGGAGCGGATCGCGAACAAAGCGTCGAACGGATCTTCCGCCCGATAGAGATGTTCGCCCTTGTGCAGTGGACGACCGCGCTGGACGATGCGGTTCAGCTGATCGACGTCATCCAGATGCAGACTCAGCGGCAGGCACAGAGTATTCAGACGACAGGTGCCGCAGGAGGTCTGGGGGTCATGACTGCAACTGGTTTCAGAGGTGCTGATCCGGATCATGGCATCTTCCATAAAGGTCGTGAGGCTATTGTTGCAGCTTTGTCTGGCAGGGTAAAGGAGTTGCACCGGTGGGCTCTTTACAGGGGCTCCGCAACGAGTATATAGTCATTTTGCTGGCCAATCGCCGCATTATTTATGGTTACACCGTCGTACTAACAAGGTTGTCCTGCACACGCTGCAGGCCTGTTTTTAGCACCACGTTTTGTCAGTCATAAGTAAGTGAACTGTGCCAGCGGGTTGTCCCGCGTTCGGAGTCATGTGGTACCGGTGCGGATTTCATTCGACTCAGCAAAACGTTAAGGTTAAGACTATGTCCAGAAGTACAGGTGTTGTTAAGTGGTTCAACGAATCCAAAGGTTTTGGTTTTATTGAGCAGGAAGGCGGCCAGGATGTGTTTGTGCACTACAGTGCTATCACCGGTACCGGCTTCAAGACGTTGGCCGAAGGCCAGCGCGTGGAATTTGATGTGAAAGACGGCCAGAAAGGCCCTCAGGCGGATAATGTCGTTGGGCTCTGAGCCCGTAGGCGATACCGCATAAAAAAAGCCGCGCAGATTGTGCGGCTTTTTTTATGCGCGGCTCTCGACAGGGCTGGACTCCGAGCCTTGGGGTCAGAACTACGGCTCGGGACTCAGGGACAGCCGATAAAGCGTGGGCCATAGCTTTCCCGTCACCCAGAACTGGTCATGCTCAGCGTCGTAGGCGATACCGTTGAGCACTGCGCCGGATGTCGCGGGCTGCGCTGTGCGCACCAGCTCGGCCAGATCCAGAGAGCCGATCACCCGGCCGTTGTCGGGATCAATCTGGATCAGGCGATCTGAATACCAGATATTGGCCCAGATGGTGCCATCGACGTATTCCAGTTCATTCAGGCGGGTGATTGCCTTGCCGTTTTCGGTAACGGTGATTTGACGTTGTACGCTGAAGTCCTCCGGCGCATGGAAATAAAGCTGGGCACTGCCGTCGGAGCGGATCAGGTGTTCGCCGTCATCGGTCAGGCCCCACCCCTCGCCGGAATAGCTCATCTCTCGCAGAGGTTCAAGTGTGCCCGCGTCGTACACTAGCAGTGTTTTTTCCCGCCAGGTCAGCAGGTAGAGTTCATTGTTCAGTTCCGTCAGCCCTTCGGCAAAGTAGCGTGCGGCCAGAGGCCGTTCACGCTCGACCTGCCGGCCGTTGTCCTGATAGATGACCAGGCGAGATTGGCCGTATTGGCCCCCGCTTTCATAGAACCGTGAACCACGCTTGAGTAATCCCTGGGTAAACAGGGTGGGGTCGTGGGGTTGCTCTACCTCGATCTGGAACTGGTACTGAACAATGTCGCGAGGGCCGGTGTCGGCGCAGGCGACCAGGGACATCATCAGACCGGTAAGCCACAGGATCTGGCAGCACCTGCGGCTGAGCGTGTTGAAAGCACCGGAAGATTGTGTCATAAGCGTGGTCCTGGACAGTGAGGGCTCTATGGTAATCAACGGGAAGGCATTTATGAAACGTTGGCAGTCGTTTGTGGGATTGACGCTACTGGGTGGCTTGATGGTGGCGCTGCCCATTGCGATCTTCATCTTTATCCTGCAGTGGCTGCTGGGGCTGGTGACCGCCGTGATTGCCCCGATCAGCACCTGGCTGGCCAGTTGGGCGCCATTGGCGGAGCAGGTGGCCGACCTGCTCGGCATCGTGTTGGTGCTGGGCGCCTTTTTCCTGATCGGCCTGGCGGTCAAAACCAGCATTGGCCGCTGGATACACAACCGGGTGGATCAGTGGCTCACGCGCTTTGCACCCGGTTACAGCACCATCCGGGAAGTGGTCATGCAGTTTCTCGGCGGTGAAAACAATACCTCGCTACTGCGTGGCCAGGTGTGCCGCGCCTACATCATGGGGCGTCAGAACCCGGTGTCGGTGACCGCCATTGTGACGGCGCGGCACAGCAATGGCGATTGCACCGTGTATGTGCCGACGGCGCCGATTCCTTCGTCGGGGTTTGTCTATCACCTGACCGAAGACTGTGTGGAGTTGCTGCTACACATCAGTGTCGAGGCGGCCATGCGCACGGTAATTTCCTGTGGTAGCGGCTCCCAGATCATCAGTGACCCGCCGGAGCCCGCCCCCGAGCAGCCAGCGGCGTCCACTGACCAGCCTTGAGTCCCGCTTTCGGTGAGCTGAAGGATCAAATCTTGTTGCGCATCAGATCCCGGATCAGAAAACGCGCCGGGTGCAGCGCCTGAATCAGCTCGCGGTCCAGCGGCATGGGCTCCCGTTCGATGTGGGCGACCAGCAGCTCGGCGCTCAGCGGGGTGTAGCACAACCCGCGGGACCCGTGGCCGACATTAATGAACAGACCGTCGTGGTAGCGCCCCGGACGGGGGATGTTCAGTCGGGCGTCCTTGCGTAGCGGCGCAAAGTCCTCCAGAAACGCGGCCCGGTCCGGGGCGGGACCCACCAGGGGCAGATAGTCCGGCGTGGTGCAGCGAAACGCGACGCGTCCCCCGAGTGAGGCCAATGGTTGATCCGCAAAGAGGGTGGCGATCTCGGGGCCAAATTGCGCCAGTTGTTCCAGATTCTGCTGTTGATCCCGTTCCGTTATCGCCGTATTGGTGTCGTGCAGATTGAACGTGGCCCCAAGGCAGTGCTGGGCGCCGTCTGAGGGAGCGAGGTAGCCATCGCCACACAGTGCCGCTTTCAGCTGCCGGCTCCGGTCTGTGGCGTTCACTTGGGTAATCTGGCCGCGAATGGCCTTCAGGGGCAGGGCGGCGGTTTGGGAAAACCGTCGCACCGCCCGGGCGTTTGCCAATACCGCGATGCGGGCCCGGTGCTCGCGGTTGTTCAGGTCCCGGGCGCTCCAGAGTTCTCCCTGCCGGCTGAGCTCGGTGATCGTGGTCTCGCCTCCCAAGGTGATATTGGGGTGGTCGAGCAGCGCCTCACACAGGGTCGCCGGACTCAACCAGCCCGCCTGAGGAAAGTAGAGGGCGGGCCGGGGCAGTGGCAGGCCGGCGAGTTCGCCCGCTTCGGCGGCATCAACCGGGCGGACCAGTTCCGGTGTCGCCTGGTAACGCTGGGCGATTTGGGTCTGTAGTTGACGCTCTTTGTCAGTGGTGGCGACTTGCAGTAATCCGCAGGCGGCGCCGTTTGGCCAATAGGGCCGATAAAACCGCTGGGCGAAGCTCAGGCTCAGCACATTGAAACGTGCCAGAGGCGAGTTCTTGGGGGAAAGTTTGGCGTATAGCAGCCCCTGGGGGTTGCCGGAGGCTTCCTGGGCGGCACGGGGGTGTTGCTCCAGAACGGTTACCTGCCAGCCCCGCTCGGCCAGCGCCCGTGCGCTGTGACAGCCCGCCAGTCCGGCCCCGACAATCAACGCCGTGCGCGGCGCATCGGGCCCAAGCCCCGGATGGGAGGGCAGAGCCCAGGGCAGGGCGGGTTTTCTGCGGCTCAGGCGGTGGGGGGCTGAGGCCTGTGAGGCGGGTGTCTGGGGTACCGCTGCCAGTTGCTGCTCTGAATACTGAGCGGTGAGCATTTCCCGCTTGCAGCCGAAGCCGGGCACTTTCTCCGGCGTGAAGCCCGCAGCGGCCAGGCCGCGCCGGACCACTCCCGCGGCGGTGAAGGTGGCCAGGGTGGTGCCGGGCCGGCTCAGGTGCGCCAGGGTAGTGAACAGTTCCGGAGTCCACATATCGGCATTCTTGGCCGGTGCGAAGCCATCCAGAAACCAGGCGTCCAGAGCTGGCCCAGAGTGGATGAAATCAGGGTGATCGCTGCTCAGTAGCTGGGCCAGGCCACTCTGAGCATCATCAAATATCAGTGTCAGGATCACTCGCCCGCGGTCCAGGTGTAACCGATGAAATGCCGGGCCCACGGTGGGGGGGGATTGATCGATCAGTTCATCAGCGAGCGCCCTGAGTTCGGGCCACAGGCTCAAGGCCCGTTGCAGGTCGTCTCGCTGCAGGGGAAAACGGTCCACGCTGATAAAGTGCAGTCGGGCATCGTCAGGGGCCGTTTGCCGCCAGAGTTGCCAGGCGGCCAGAAAGTTGAGGCCCGAGCCGAAGCCGGTTTCGCCAATGGCGAAGCGGCGTTCAGTCACAGGCTGTTCGTGCAGGGCCCGGAAGCGCTCGGCCAGACGGTTGTGGTGCAGGAAGACATGACGGGTTTCGGCCAGTCCGTCGGTGCGGGAGAAATAGACGTCGTCGAACCGGGTGGAGATTGGCTGACCCGCCTCATCCCATTGCAGGTGAGCGGTTTCCAGGTTCTGATCCGGCCCCGGAGTGCCGGTCTCCGGGGCGTCGCTCACAGGCCGAACTCCCGGGTAATCTGTTCGCACCAGCGCGCAATGCGCTCGTCGGTCAGATCGAACTCGTTCTCTTCATCCAGTGCCAGCCCCACAAATTGATCGCCCTCGGGGGTGAGCGCCTGAGAGGCCTCAAATTCGTAGCCCTCCCGGGGCCAGTAACCGCAGGGCCGGGCGCCCCGGGCCAGCAGTTGTGCGTGCAGGTAGCCCATGGCGTCGAGAAACCACTCCGGGTAACCGATCTGATCCCCCAGCCCATAGAGCGCCACCGCTTTATCACGCAGGTCCAGCTCCGCCAGCTCTTCCCAGATCTCTTCCCAGTCTTCCTGCAACTCCCCGTAATCCCAGGTCGGGATGCCGAAAATCAGGTAGTCGTAAAACTGGGCGGTGATGACCGGTTCATCGGCAATATTGAACATGTCCACCCGGTCTTCACCCAGTACCGCGCGGATCTTTTCCCCCGCCATTTCGGTATAGCAGGTGGAGCTGCCATAAAACAGCCCGATGGGGGCACGGCTCATGACGGTGCTCCATCCGGCAGGAGCGCCGCCCACTGCTCAAGCCATTCCCGGGCGGATTCTTCGGGGTCGTCGCCGCTGCAGGCGTCCAGTACCAGAGGCTCGCCGATTCGCTGCGCGCCGAGGTCGGCAAATGCGTCGTCGATGGCCTGGCCGGCTTCACCGAAAGTGGTGTAGCTGCTGTCGCCGAGATTGATCAGGCCGTACTGGCGCCCGGCAATGGCGGGATACTCGCGGGTCATCTGAACGTACAGCGGCTGCAGGTTGTCCGGCAGGTCGCCGGCGCCGGTGTTGGAGGTACAGATGAGTAAAATTTCGTCGGGGCTTCGGACCAGGTCTTCCACCTGAGCAAAGTTGTTGATGCTGATCTGGTGGCCTTTGCGTTGCAGTTCCTCGGCTGCGAGCTCGGCGATGCTCTCAGCATTGCCGGTGACACTACCCACCAATATCTGGATTTGACTCATGAGTCCCCTTGCTAATCAACTGTGGTACGAATGCTGGATCAGGCTGGCGCCCTTTGAGCAGGGCATGATACCAGCCTGTTGGAGTTGGCGTCAGCGGTGGCTGCCGGGAAACCCCAATTGGCGCCAGGCCTCATAGGCCACTACGGACACCGCATTGGAAAGGTTCATACTGCGACTGTCCGCCACCATGGGGATGCGCAACAGATGGTCCGGGCCCAGCTCGTCGCGGATGGACGCGGGTAGCCCCCGGGTTTCCGGGCCGAACAGCAGGTAGTCCCCCGCTTCGAACGTCGTTTCACTCGGGTAACGGTGGCCTTTGGTGCTGAGCCCGAACAGTCGCGCCGGTTGCGCCTGCTCCAGGAAGCTGGGCCAATCCGGATAGGTTTTCAGGGACTGCCACTCACCGTAGTCCAGTCCCGCGCGGCGTAGCCGTTTGTCATCGAGCACGAAACCCAGGGGTTCAATCAGGTGCAGGTGACAGCCGGTATTGGCCGCCAGACGAATAATATTGCCGGTGTTGGGCGGTATTTCCGGTTCAAATAAAACAATATGGAACATTGGTTTTCAGCCGATTTCGTGTACTATTGTGCGCAAGATCCGGGCCTCGTGACGCTGGTTATAACAAAAAGGAATATAAAGCGTCTTCAAGGCGAGATTTTCTTGGCGATTGTGCGGTTCGCCGGGACGTAGTGCGCGCGATGCGTCATAATACCAGCGTTCAGGCATGTTTATTGCCTCAGTCAACAATAACTCGGGAAGCCCAGGTGGCCAGCCGTTGAGCTTATTTCGTAAACGACCATCCAGTACAGGTATAGTTGGCGTCCAATTCAACAAGGGCGGGGTTTCGCTCGTCTGTGCCGAGGCCAGTCCCCTTGGGGCTCCTGCCGGTGAGGGCGAAACGGCCCGGCCTTTTCTCCAGGTTGCGGAATGGCTCCCCGAGAGCGATAGCCAGCGCCAGACGGGGTTGCTCGAAGAACGGGTGGAGCAGTTGGGGTTGCGCCGTAAACCCTGTCACCTGGTGTTGGGGCGGGAAGACTACAACCTGCTTCTGGTTGAGGCCCCAGCCGTGCCGGCCTCGGAGCTGCGCGAGGCCCTGCGTTGGCGAATTCGCGACCTGATTGATTTTCCCGCCCACCAGGCGGTCCTGGATGCCTTTCTGCTGCCGGAGGACCGCAGCCGTGGCGGCAAGCGCATGGCCTATGTTGCTGTGGCCCATCGCCATCTGATTGAGCAGCGTATCGCTCAGGTAGCCGATGCCCGGCTGGATCTCCAGGTGATCGATATTCCCGAGTTGGCATTGCGCAACCTGGTGTATCGGTTGTGCGACACGGCCCGGGGGGTGGCGCTGGTCAAGCTGGGCGGTGGCACCGGCAGCCTGCATATCGTCCGCGGTGACGACCTGCACCTGGCCCGCCGCTTTAATGTGCCCTATGAAGGTGGGCTGCTGGAAGATCTGCCGGAGGATGTCCTGCTGCTGGAAATTCAGCGCTCCCTGGATTACTTCGAACGCCAGATGCGCCAGCCGCCGCCCGGCCAGATCTGCCTGATCGGGGAAAATCTCAGCCCCGATAAAATCACTGAATCACTGACCAATGGTCTGCCGATGCCGGTTTCATTGCTGGATATCGAGTCGTCGCTGACGCTGGGCGATCAGGTTCAGTCTCACACCCTGACGCTGTGCCTAGCCGCCATCGGCGCCGCGCTGCGACTCACGGAGGGGGACTGATGCAACAGGTCAATCTGTATTTGCCGGAGTTTCACCCCCGTCGGGTGTGGTTGAGCCTGAACCAGATGATCGCCGCGATCGCGGTGGTTCTGGTGTTGATTATCGGCCTGTCGCTGTGGAGTGCGGCGTACACCGATTCGCTACAGGCCCGCTTGACGGATGAACGCGCGCAGTTGGAGACATTACAGCAACAGGTGCAGCGGCTCATGGCCGAACTGCCCGCCCGTCGCGGTGCGACGGTGGAAGAGCAGGTGGCCCGTTTGCGTCAGGAAATTCAGCGGCGGGAGCAGATTTTGCGCCTGATGTCCCAGCAGAATCTCGGCAACGCCGAGGGGTTTTCCGGGCAACTGTTGAGCCTGTCCCGCCATGCCATGGATGATCTGGCGCTGGCGGAGTTTTCGCTGCAGTCCGGGGGTCAGTATGTCCAGCTGGCTGGCCGGGTGCGCAAGCCGGAACAGGTGCCTCTGTATCTACAGCGGTTGCGTCAGGATGAGAGCTTCGCCAGCGTGTCATTCGGCGTACTGGAAGTGGCGCGGGAGCCGGATGACCGAGGACCGGGGTTGATATTTTCGGTGCAGCGCGCCGAGGCCGACGAGACCAACGCACGGGGAGGGCGATCGCGTGACTGATTGGCAGCAGAGTTGGCAGCGCTGGGCCGAGCGGGTGGAGGCCTATTCCCTGCGTGAGCGGGTACTGCTCTTGCTATGCCTGATCGCGGTGTTGATCGGGCTTTGGCAGTGGTTGATTGAGTTGCCTCAGGAGCGTCAGCGCGAGCAGATTGAACAGCAGCGCACCGCCGTCGCAAACGATCGGGATGCCCAGCAGGCACAGCTGGCCGCCCTGATGAGCACCGAGGCGGACAACCGACCCGCAAGGGAGTTGGAGCAACTGCAGCGGACATTGGATGAGCTGGATGCGAGTCTGGCGAGCCTTTCCCAGGGGTTGGTCAGTGCGGATCAATTGCCACAGATTCTTCAGGAAGTGTTGATTTCCACCACCGAGTTACAGCTGCGACGGGTGCGCACGCTTCCCGTTGAGGAACTGCCGTTGACCAAGGCCGCAGATGGCACTGAAGCGGCGGAACCGGTTGAAACGGCGACCGGTGTTTTTCGACACAGTGTCGAGCTTGATGTCAGCGGTGACTTCTTTGAAGTGTTGAGTTTCCTGCGCCGGCTCGAAGGGCTGCCCTGGCGGTTCTACTGGGATCGTCTGGACTACGAAGTAATGGACTACCCGGTGGGCGATATTCGATTGCGGGTTTATACCCTGAGTGCCGAGGAGGGTCTGCTCGGTGTCTAGATTATTGTGCATTGCCTGTCTGATCGGGTGGTCGGCGCTGGTGTGGGCGGACAGTCAGCGCGACCCCACTCGCCCCCTGGATTACCGGGCCAGCCGCGAGTCGGTGTCCCTGACGCTGAACGCAATCATGGCGGGCGACTCGCGCCGCCTGGCGATCATCAACGGACAGTCCCTGACGGCGGGCGAGATGATTGCCAACACCGGGGGGGTACGCCTGCTGCAAGTTGAATCCCATTCAGTGATTGTCGGTCAGAGCGGCCGGCAGTGGCGTTTGAATTTGAACGATGAATCCGTACGTCGAACGAGGCCCGCGGAGCAATGAGGCAAACGATTATGGATCCGCATTTTCTGAGAAGAACGATGCACACCGCCGCCGCGCTGATGGCGGTCGTCCTGGTGACGGCCTGTGTTGGGCCGCGCGATTCGCAGTTGGCGGCTGAGCGTGAAATGAGTGAGGTGGCCGAGGCGCAGCGTGAGCAGGCTCAGGCGGTACCCGAGGAAGTGAGCCAGGCACTGGTTCCAGAGCGCCGTCGCAGCGAGGAGGTGGCTCCGGAGCGGTTTGATGTCAGAGTGCGCAATGTGCCCGCCAAGGCGTTTTTTCTCGGGCTGGTGCAGGACTCAGACACCAACATTGTGGTGCACCCCGATGTCAGTGGCAGTCTCTCGCTGGAGTTGAAAGGAGTCACGGTGGATGAAGTGCTGGAAGTGGCACGGGACATTTACGGTTATGACTACCGGCGTTCAGGCAATATCTACACGGTGTATCCCAACGAGCTTCAGACTCAGGTGTTCCATGTGAACTACCTGGATGTTCAGCGGGTGGGGGTGTCGGACACCAACCTGTCGATCGGTCGCAGTGAATCATCAAACAATAACCGCAACAATCGCGGTTCCGGCAATAATTCGGGCAGCGGCGATGACAGTGCCAACTTGCTGGGCCTGCTCGCCGGTGAAGACGGCAGTTCGACCAATGGGTCTGAGGTGTCCCCGGGGGCGCGGGTGCAGACCATGAACCGCACCGATTTCTGGCAGTCGCTGCGCCAGTCGGTGTCCGCCATTGTCGGCGGCGAGGGTGGCGACAAGATGGTGATGGTCAGCCCCCAGGCCGGTATGGTGGTGGTCAAAGCCATGCCTCACGAGCTGAATGCGGTGCGGGAGTTTCTGGAGCGTTCGGAGCTGAGCGTAAGGCGTCAGGTGATTCTGGAGGCGAAGATTCTGGAGGTCCGTCTGAACGAAGGGTTTCAGGCCGGGATCAACTGGGGCGCCATCAGTGGGCAGTTGGACTACGGCTATAACCGGCTGCGCTCGACCAGCTACTCGGAGCAGGATTCGGCTGTGCGAAATATACCGGGTACGTCCTCGCGCCAGGTTGCCGGTCTGGAGGAGCTTCAACGTGGTACCGAAAATCTTTTCACCTCTGTCTTGCAGGTTGGGGATGTGACTGACCTACTGGACCTGCTGGAAACTCAGGGCAGCGTGCAGGTCCTGTCCAGCCCGCGGGTGTCCACGGTGAACAACCAGAAAGCACTGATTCGCGTGGGCTCCGATGAATACTTTGTGACCGGTATCTCCAATAACACCACTTCAAATGTGGCGTCGGTGACCAGCACGCCCAATATCGAACTGTCATCCTTCTTCAGCGGCATTGCACTGGATGTCACCCCGCAAATCGCCGACAGTGGCGAGGTGATCCTGCACATTCATCCGGTGGTCAGTGAAGTGAATGACCAATTGAAAGTGTTTACTGTCGGTAGCGAAGAGTTCGCCTTGCCTCTGGCACAACGGGGTATTCGCGAGTCGGACAGCATTGTCCGGGCGCGCAGCGGCCAGGTGGTGGTGCTGGGTGGCCTGATGCAGGAGGATACCCGGGATACCGATGGCAAGCGGCCGGTGTTGGGCGATATTCCACTGCTCAACAGCCTGTTCAAAACCCAGGGGCGTAGCCGCCAGAAAACCGAACTGGTGATCCTGTTGCGTCCGGTGGTGGTAGATGATGGCACCTGGCAGGACGAACTCGATCGCAGTCGCAATCGCATGCAACAGATGGGCGATGGTTATCGCGACCTCTGGGAGCAATAGCGCGGAGCCGGTCATGTACCAGGACTACTTCGGGCTGCGGGAGATGCCGTTTTCCCTTACCCCCGATACCCAGTTCTTCTTCGACAGCGCCGCCCACCGGGCGGTGCTGAATACCGTGTTGCTGGCCCTGCGGCACAGTGAAGGATTCATCAAAATTGTCGGGGAAGTGGGCACCGGTAAAACCCTGTTGTGCCGCAAGTTGCTGGCGAGCCTGGGGCCGGAGTTTCTCACCGCGTACATTCCCAACCCCTACCTGACGCCGGACGAACTGAAAGGCTTTCTGGCCCAGGAAATCGGTGTGCCGTCCTCGCCCGATATGCCCGCCTATCAACTGCTGAATGAGATCTACGCCCGGCTGGTGGCACTCGCCGCGGAGAAGCGGCGAGTGGTACTGGTGGTGGATGAAGCCCAGGCCATGCCCCGGGAGACCATCGAAGCCTTGCGCCTGCTGACCAATCTGGAAACGGAAAAAAGCAAACTGTTGCAGGTGGTTCTGTTGGGGCAGCCGGAGCTGGAAGACGTGCTCAATCGCAGTGACCTGCGCCAGTTGAAACAGCGTATCGTGTTTTCGGAAACTCTCGGTACCATCGATCGCCGCACCCTGGCCGACTATCTCGATTTTCGTCTGCAGTCCGCCGGTTATCGGGGGCGCTCGCTCTTTACCCGGGGCGCGGTCCGGCTAATGCACCGCGCTTCCGGGGGGATTCCCCGGTTGATCAATGTGCTCGCCCACAAGGCGTTGTTGGTCAGCTACGGTCAGGGGCGCTCTATGGTGAGCCGGGCGCAGGTGGCCAGGGCCGTAAAGGACACCACCGAGAGTCGTCGGCTGGGGCGCTGGCTGTCCGTCACGCCCTTTGGCTGGACTCCCTGGTTGGCGGTCTCACTGTTGTTGGTGGGTGTGGGGCTATGGTGGTACGGGGGCACGCTGTGAGCCTGATGAATGACATGCTGCGCGACCTGGATCGACGGGGCGGTACCTCCCCGAACCCGGCCGGCCCATCGACGCACCGAACTCAGCCAATGCAATCGCGCTATTTTGTTGGTGCGGGTCTGGCCGTTCTCGTGGCACTGGTCATAGCCGCACTGGTGTTTTGGTCACTGGTTGGAGCGGGCGGTGAAGGCAGCGCGCCGATGACAGAACAACCGATGCCAGCAATCGATTCTGCGCCGGTGGCTGAATCCACAGTCGCTGAGCCGGAGCCCCGTATGCCGGCAACACGGGACGTAGAGGCGGCATTGAGTCAACCGGTGACTCAGGAACCCGTCGAGGCGGTTCCAGATGAGTCGCAGGACTCCGGCTTCTCAAAGGATCTTCAACTGCTGCTCGACAAGGCTCGCCAGGCCCGGGACCGGGATCGATTGACGCGCCCGGCGGGAGACAATGCGTATGAATATTATCAGCAAGTGTTAGCCCTCAGTGCTGATCATCCGGAGGCGCTCGCTGGGCTGGCGGCGATTGCCCAGCGTTATCGGGAGCTGGCTGAAGCGGCCATGGACCGGGAGGCTCTGGATGCGGCCCAGCAGTTTCTGCGCCGGGCCCGTTCGGTCGATCCTCAGTTGTCGGGAATGCAGAACAGCGAAGCCCGACTGGCGGAGTTGCAACAGCGTTCGCAAAGCGGTGGCACGGAGTCGGAAAACGAGGACGTGGATGATGCTTCCTCACTCAATGTACAACTCGATCTTGCCAGTGAGGATCGACGGCGCGCGCAACAGGCGCGCCAGTGGTGGTCTCGGGATCAGCGCGGCCGGGCCCAGAATTTTCTGGAGCAGACGCTCGCCCAGTGGCCGGGTGATGGGGCTTCACCCGCTATGAGCACGGTGGCGTTGGCGGAGTTTTACCTGGAAGAGGGCAATCTGTCAGACGCGGAGCAACTGTTGAATCAGTCCCGGGGATTGCCCGACGATGAGCGGGCACGCCTGGGCGCCGAACTGTGGTCTCTGCGCGGAGATAATGCCCGGGCACTGACACTGTTGGAGAACGCGGCTGAGCACTCGACCGACAATGAACCCTACCGCGCTTTGTGGGCGCGCCTGAATTATGAGCAGGGGCGCCACGAGCAGGCGGCCAATCACTACCGACAGCTACTGAATGACTTTGGCGCACAGCCGGCCTACTGGTTGGGGCTGGGGCTGGCGGAGGATGCCCGGCAGCAAGCGGCGGCGGCACTGCAAGCCTTCGAACGGGCGCTGGCCAGTGGCGCTTACGATGGCCGTGAGTCCATTCGCCGATACCTGGAAGGGCGTGTCGGCGTACTGGCCCGTCGAACCGAAAACCGGGAACCCTGATATGGTTGATACTCAACAAAGTACTCGCAAACGCATTCGCATCGGGGATCTGCTGGTAGCGCAGCAGATGATTACCGATGAGCAGCTCTCCCACGCGTTGGAAGAGCAAAAGCAGAGCGGCCGGAAGCTGGGGAACACCCTGGTGGATCTCGGGTACGTGGACGAGAATGCACTGCTCAACCTGCTGTCCGATCAGTTGAATATTCCCTTCGTCGAGCTGCGTCAGTTCCGGTTTGACCGCGAATTGATCCAGCGTCTGCCGGAAACCAGTGCCCGGCGTTATCGGGTGATTCCGCTGCGCGAAGACGCCGATGGTCTGCTGCTGGGGATGGCGGACCCCACGGACATTTTCTGTCTGGATGAGCTGACCCGCCAGCTCGATCAGACGATCAAACCGGCGGTGGTGCGCGAATCGGAACTGCTTGATGTGCTCGATATCGCCTACAGTCAGGCGAGTGAAATTGCCTCTCTGGCCGAAGAGCTGGATGAAGAGTTGGAAAGTTCCGCGATCGATCTGACGGACTTTGCCGCCGAGGCGACCGACAGCGATGCGCCGGTGGTCAAGCTGTTGCAGAAAATTTTTGAAGAGGCGATCACCGCCAAAGCGTCGGACATTCACATCGAGCCGGATGAAACCGTATTGCGGATTCGCAACCGCATCGACGGCGTGTTGCTCGAGCAGGTGATGAACGAAAAGCGCATCGCCCCGGCCCTGGTGGTGCGTCTGAAACTGATGTCCGGGCTGGATATTTCCGAGAAGCGCAAACCCCAGGACGGGCGCTTCAACCTGAAGGTGAAAGGTCGCAATATTGACGTGCGTCTGTCCACCATGCCAGTGCAGTTTGGCGAGTCGGTGGTGATGCGTCTGCTTGACCACACCGATGGCGTACTGCCTCTCGGCAAGGTCGGCATGCCCCCCGCGCTGGTCGACCGGTTTCGTAAAATTATTGCTCGCCCTCACGGGTTGGTCTTGGTCACTGGTCCGACCGGTAGTGGTAAAACCACGACGCTGTACGGCGCGCTCTCGGAGCTCAACAAGCCCGAGAAGAAGATCATTACCGTGGAAGATCCGGTGGAGTACCGTTTGCCACGGATCAACCAGGTGCAATTGCACGAGCGTATCGGCCTGACCTTTGGCAGTGTGCTTCGGGCGTCATTGCGCCAGGACCCGGACATTCTGCTGGTGGGGGAGATCCGCGATGCGGAATCCGCCGAAATTGCCCTGCGCGCGGCCATGACCGGTCACCTGGTATTGTCCACCCTGCACACCAACGATGCCCTGACCTCCGCGCTGCGCCTGATTGATATGGGCGTCGATGCCTATTTGGTGGCCACGGCACTCAAGGCGATTGTGGCCCAACGCCTGTTGCGCCGCATTTGCACCAGTTGCATTCAGGATCACGAGCCGGATGCCAACGAGCGCCAACTGCTGGCGGCGATCGCCAGGGGGCGCGATCTCAGCCAGGTGCAGTTCAAACAGGGGGCGGGCTGTCCTCATTGTCATAACACCGGCTACCGGGGTCGGGTCGGGGTCTTCGAATTGCTGGAAGTCAATGGCGCCATGGCCGAAGCATTGCGGGACAACAGCCTGAATGCGTTTACCCGAGCGGCCCAGCAGAGCCCCAACTATCGCCCCCTAAGCCACAGCGCACTCGATTACGCGATTGAGGGCATCTCCACCCTCGAGGAAGTCATGAAAGTCTCAGCACAAATCGAAGACGAAGCGGAGCTGATCTGATGAGCCCGATCTATAATTCTGAGCCATCCGTAGGGCGGATAAGCACAGCGCATCCGCCGTCCCTCAGCACGCATCCGCCGTCACCAAAGGACGGCATCGTCTAATGGCCCTCTACCAATTCAAAGGCCGCAACGCCGAGGGACGCCCCGTATCCGGCCAACTGGAAGGCCCCAGCCCCGACGCCGTCGCCGGCCAACTGGCCGGGCGCGGGGTAACGCCCATTGCCATCGAACCCTATGAGCACCGCCCCAGTTGGTCTGAACGATGGCAGGAGTGGCGCCACAGTGGGCAGGTAGAAACCGTTGACCTGATCATGTTCTGCCGGCAGATGTACACCATTACCCGGGCGGGCGTGCCTCTGGTACGCGGCATTCGCGGCCTGGCCGCCAACCTGCGCCATGTGACCTTTCGCAATACCCTGGAGGACATTGCCGACCGCCTGGAGTCCGGCCTCGAACTGTCGGTGGCCATGCGTCACCACCCGAACGTGTTCAACAACCTGTTTATCAGCGTGGTGAGTGTGGGAGAAGGCAGTGGCTCCCTGGAGAGCGCCTTCAAGCAGTTGAGTGAGTACCTGGAGCGGGACCAGGAAACCATCAAAAGCATCAAGGCGGCGCTGCGCTATCCCAGCTTTGTACTGATCGCTCTGGCCATCGCCATCATGGTCATCAACGTGAAGGTGATTCCCGCCTTTGCCAATATGTTTTCCCAGTTTGGCGCGGACCTGCCGTTGCCAACCCGAATTCTGGTGGGTGTGTCCGATTTCTTTGTCGCTTTCTGGCCCTATCTGCTGTTTGTCGCCGTGGGCAGTTTTTACGGGTTTCGTCGCTATATCAAAACCGATAAGGGGGCCCGAGTCTGGGGCCGCAAAAAGCTGGGCCTGATTGTGATCGGCGACATCATCGAACGGGCTTCCATGGCCCGTTATGCGCGCTCATTCAGCGTGATGCTGCGGGCCGGCTTGCCGGTCAACCAGGCGCTGGACCTCTGTGCCCGGGCCATCGATAACCCCTGGCTGGGTGACAAGATCCGCGAGATTCGGGCCGGTGTGGAGCGCGGCGAAGGGCTGTTTCAGACCCACATGACTAGCGGCATGTTTACGCCACTGGTGCTGCAGATGATCGCCGTGGGGGAAGAGAGCGGCCAGGTGGGCCAACTGCTCTCGGAAGTGGCCGAGTTCTATGAGCGGGAGGTGGACTACGATACCAAGCGCCTGAGCGACCGGATCGAACCCATCATGGTGGTCATCATGGCCAGTTTTGTCCTGATTCTCGCCCTGGGCATCTTCCTGCCCATGTGGGAAATGTACAACATCCAGCAGTGAGCCTATGAGCCAGAGATCCCCGCGGGTGTTCGAGAGGTTATTGATGGCCGCGCTGATCGGCATCGTGTTGGTGTTCGCTGTCGGGCTGTACGGGCGCATGGCCGGTGACGTGCAGCGGCTGAGCTTCGAGCTGGGGGCCCAGAACTTCAAAACGGCGGTTTCTGGAGTGCGGGCTCACTGGTACATTCAGCGGGCAAAAGGCGAAGCAGAGCGGGATGTGGTGGTATTCAGCGAGCTACCGACGATTCCTGTGGGGCTGGAAGATGCCTCGGACATCAGGGTCTACCTGAACTCTCAGGGCTGGCCGGTGAATACCCGCTCCCGGGGCGAGGCCGCAGACGGGCATCTTGACCCCGAGGAGTGCCTGGACCTGTGGCGGGCGTTTCTGCATCAGGCGCCGCCTGTCAGTCTGGAGGGGGCTTTGGCGCCCAATGCGGTGTTCGGGGTGGCCAAGGTGGGCGAGGGCCGGGAAAGCGCCTGCCGCTACCGTCATTTGGTTGACGGGAGTGGTCGTCGATATTTTGACTATTTTCCGTTTGATGGTCGGGTTTTGGTCAGCTCGTCACCTGAATGACGCTTTTTATCGGTTTAAGTGTTGGCATGGATGTTGAATTCACCTATATTAGGTGAAAACATGCGCCAAGTGCGGAGTTCGGCGCCAGCAGTGGTTTTTACAGGTTTTACAATAACTCATGACCTTTAATGGAGTTCTCTTATGAAACAACAATCCGGTTTTACTTTGATCGAACTGATTGCGGTAATCGTTATTCTGGGCATCATCGCCGCCGTGGCAGTGCCTCGGTTTGTGGATTTGTCGGATGCGGCTCGTGAAGCGGCTGTTGATGGCGTTGCGGGTAACCTGGCGAGCGCCAGTGCATTGAACTATGCGGCGGCGGTCGCCACTGATGCAGGAATACAGGATGCGCCAACTCCAACTACGATTGAGAACTGTACCGATGCGGCCGCTTTGCTGGAAGGTGGAGCCTTACCCGCAAACTATGAGATCGCGTCCCTGACGGTTGGTGATGGTGCAAACGAAACATGTACCGTTCACTCTCCCAATGTGGCTGATTCTGAGGCTGATGCGAACTTCACCGTTTACGGTGTTGCAGCCCCGGCAACCCCGTAGTTTAATTTTCTCTGAGATAGCAGAGTGCTCCGACTCAAAGGTTTCACTCTAGTTGAGCTGATTGCAGTCATTACTGTTTTGGCAGTTTTGGCTGCATTTTCGCTTCCCAAGCTGATTGATTTCTCATCGTCCGCGAAGAGGGTAGCAGCAGAGGAGTTGGCAGCGACTTTGTCGACCGCAAGCTCTTCCAATTTGGCTACCTTCATTTTGAGGGAAGAATATCCAGCGGCTATTTCCCAATCGGCCTTCCCAATGAATGCCTGCGGGAATGCCCGTTTTCTGTTGGCCACCGGCTTACCGACGGGCTATCGGATTGAAGCGGCCGGGTCCGGCGATGGCACGGTATCGCATATGGCTACCGTCCAGTGCGACGTTGTCGATGAAACGGATACCGCCATCCGCGCCAGCTTTACGCTTCATGGAATCAATCCAAGCAGTTCCTAACGTCTCGGCTACAGGTCCGACCATGCCCTCAGCGTGCGCAATGTACAATGGCCGGAAGTCATCGGGTTTCAGCCTGATCGAGCTGATTGCAGTGATCATCCTGCTGGGCATTATCAGCGTGGTGGCGCTGCCCCGTTTTTACAATACCGACGCCGCAGCGATCCAATCCGCTCGCGACCAGGTCCTGTCCGCCCTGTTTACCGCGCAACAACTGGCCATGGCCCGTGCCAGCACGAGCAACACCATTCAGGTGAATGTTGTCACGTCCGGTCTGAATGTGACGGAAAACGGCACTCCCGTGGCCGCCACCGGTGGAACCTACCCACTGACACTGCCCGAAGGCGTCACCATTACGACGGGTACGGGCACCTATTCTTTTGATAAATTGGGCCGGACCGATCCCGGCCAGATTGTCATGACCCGTGGTTCGACATCGGCCACTGTGCGTGTGGAGGCCAGCGGCTATGCCTACACGCCCTGAGCCACGTTGCCAACGCGGCGTTACCCTGATTGAGCTGATCGTCTTTATTACGGTGATCGCCCTGGCGCTCGGCGCTTTGCTGGGCGTCTATCGATATTCGGTGACCAACAGCGTGGACCCGCTGGTGCGGGTGCGGTTGTTGGAATCCACCCAATCCCGACTGGATGTGGTACTGGCACAACCCTATGATGCCAATACGCCGCCCGGCGGAGTACCGGCCTGCGACAGTCAGGCCCCGCCGGGGCGTCCGACACCGCCGGTCTGTGCCGATGCAGGAGGTGTTAGCAGCTTCGACGGTGAAACCGACTCGCCTTATTCCGGCTACAACCGCGCCGTCGCCGTCGAGTTTGCGGGGAGTGAGTTGGGGCTGACCAACAACCGCTGGGCCAAGCGGATTACAGTGACCACCACCGCGCCCAGCGGCGAGTCACTTACCCTCTCAGCCTACAGGACCAATTTCTGATGTGCCGGTGCCGGTCACGACAAACCGGGTTTTCCCTGGTGGAGCTGATCACGGTCATCGTGGTGCTTGCGCTGGTGGCCACCATCGGCACCGGCTTTATCGTCAGTGCCACCGACAGCTATCGCCAGACCCAGGCCCGGGCGGCACTGGTCAACACCGCCCGGCAGGCGCTGGAGCGGATGACCCGCCAGATTCGCGGTGCCATGCCCTACAGCGTGCGCATTACCAATGGTGGTGACTGTGTGGAGTTTATGCCGGTGGCGGGTGGCGGTATTTACCGTGAGCCGGTACCCGATGCGGCCAATGGCGCGCCCCCTCACACTGCCATCCAGACCGCGCCGCACTCGGTGGGCTTTGGCACGGCGGATTACCTCAGTATCGGCGCGATGGACAGCGGCGAGCTGTATGGCGGCAGTCCGGTGTCGCTGGCGCCGGTCAACACCCGCACGGCCACCGAGGTGACATTCCCCGGCCGGACCTGGCAGCGCAACTCCATCGGGCGGCGCTTTTTCCTGCTCAATCAACCCCAGGCGTTTTGCCTGTTTGGTGGTCAACTGCGTTTCTATCCCGCGCAGGATCGTACGGCGGCGAACGTTGATCCTGGCAGTGACTTTGATCTGTTGGCCCGCAACGCTCAGGCATCGGGCAGTCCCTTCGTGTTGTCTGCCGCGAGTGACAGTCGCAATGTGTTACTGCAGATGAACGTCGCCTTCAGCGAAGGCGGCGAAACCATGATTTTTGAGCAGGAGGTATTGATTCGCAATGTCCCCTGATCTTTTTCAACACCGTGCTATGCGGAAGCAGGACGGCTTTCTGTTGCCGGTTGCGCTATTTATTATCGTCGTGATGGGCTTCGCCTCGCTGGCGTTATGGCGTACTACAAGCCAAAGCAGCATTGCCAGCGTTCAGGAGGTGGTTTCCGTGCAGGCACTGTACGCGGCGGAGAGTGCGGTTCAGTTCGGTCTGAATGAACTGTTTTACCCTGACGCCAGCTCCCGCCAGCTGGTGGATACCCGCTGTGGTGGGTTGAATGAGTCACTCGATTTTTCCGGAGTTGCTGGTCTCAATCTGTGCACCGCTTTGGTTCAATGCAGCTTGGCGGAACCGGGTGTCTATATCCTCGAAGTTGATGGTAGCTGTGGCAGTGGGCCGACGCGTGCCGAGCGCTCACTGAACATACAGGCAAAGTTCTGATGCAACCGCTCTCAAATTCGACAGAAACGCATCCCACCTCAAATGACGTTCGATTCAGAATGCAATTTGTTGGCTGGCTTACCGGGTTGGCTCTGATGCTGTGTGCGCCCTCGGCTTGGTCTGTCGCCTGCCAAGCAGTGTTCACCAATGGAGTGCAGAGTCACGACAGTGCAGGAAGTGTGGAACTCCGTCCGCGAACCGAAATTTCAGATAATGGTTCGACCATTGACACCGTTTCTTTGTCGGCGCCCGGTTCCGCATCTTGTGGTGGTGCCCGATGCCAGGCATCGGGGAGTGCGGCGGAGCAGAGCACAGTGGAAATCCCGGTGGGTGATGGTTCTGACGGTTTTGCGTTTGTCTGGTTTGGTATCACGTCGAGCTTTGAGGCAGGTGATTATTCCGGACTTTGGGCGCTCAATGATTCACAAGCCGCAATGACCGATTCCGACGATTATAACTTGGGTGGTGTTTATCTCAGTTCCCGAGCGGAGTGGCGCTTGTCTCAAGGAAACTATTGGATCAACGGGAACGTTAATCTAGAATCGGACAGCGTCATTTCCAAGCAGGGTGATGGCACCACTCGTATTTTCGTCAATGGTAATATCAACCTCGGTGATCGGACAGTCACGGAAGGCTACGAAGAAGGTGAATTACTGATTTATGCCACAGGCAGCATCTCCATTGGACTTGATGTAGAGCTCAGTTCTTATATTTATGCCTCCGGTGCCATGTCAACCGGAGATCGCTTTTCGCTAACCGGTGCTATGTCTTCGGCGTCACTGGAAATTGGCTTTGATTCACAAATCGATTACTCGACCAATACGCTGGCTTCGGCGGAGTTTGAACCCTTCTGCACTGCAGGCACGGTGAGTACGTCGGATATTTGTCCCTCGGGGCGGGCCATGCCGGGATTATTGGGTCGCTACTACGATACGCAAGATCTGGATTCCGTGCGGGATCAGCCTGCCGAGGCGACTCGTGTGGATGGGCCAATTGAGTTTACCTGGAACGGTAATGATGGACCCTCAGTGTTGGCGCGGGGTAATGACTTTTCCATTCTCTGGAGTGGAAAGCTGTTGGTGACCGAGTCGGGAAACTATGAGTTTACGGTGGTTTCGGATGATGGGGTGCGTCTATTGCTAGATGGAGAGACGTTGATTGACGAATGGTACGATCATGATGATCAGGCATTTGATTCCGATCAGCGGGCACTGGAAGCCGGAGAAGTTTATGACTTACAGCTCGAGTACTATGAAAATCAGGGCGACGCAGATATCGAGCTGTATTGGTCTCGTCGGGGAGGCGGGCCACCAATGAGCCAACGCCTGATTCCCGCTGGAAATACCGAAGAGACTGCTGCCGGCCTTTATCACTGCCCCGGTAACCGTGTGGCTGGCTATACGCTGGTGCATGCCAACAACGGCGTGACCTGTGAAGCCTTGCCGGTAGTGATTACCGCCCGGGACAGCGCCGGCAATGCCGTTGTGCCTGCCGCGGGTACCGTGGTGGACCTGCTGGCCGATCCGGTGCCAGACTCGGGTGATACGGGCTGGGTAGGTGATGGCACTTACGTTTTTTCAGGCTCGGAGAACAACTTTACGGCCTTTTTGCGTCAACTCAGCCCGGCTGAGGTGGGACTGTCGGTGACCGATGGCACCGCCTCCGGTAGCTCCGGGCCGGTGAGCTTTGTCGACACCGGCTTGGTGTTTTACGGGGATCGCTCCGGTGGGCCTCTGCCCAATCAGGTGGCCGGTACCGAAGACCTCAACCCGGTCATTCGCGCGGTGCGCACCGGTGATGACGGTGACGAAACCGGCTCCTGCGAGGCGCGAGTGGACAACCAGACCCGAACCGTGCAGTTGGGCTATGAGTGTATCAACCCCGGCAGTTGTCGTGCAGGCCAAACCCTTAGCCTGGCATCAACCTTCATTCAGGCGAACAACGCCGGTGCAGGTCCGGCCTATTCGTCCGTCTCCCTCGGCTTTGATGATGAGGGCTACGCGGACATTCCACTGGAGTACTCCGACGTGGGTGATATTCGCCTCTGGGCACAGTTGAGTTTGCCAGAAGAGGGCGAGCAGCCGGCGGTGGATTTGGTGGGGCAGAGCAACCGCTTTGTCGTAAAGCCGCACACCTTGGTAGTTACCGACGTTCAGAGCGCTGCGGGGCAATCCAATCCCGGCGGCACGGGGTCCGGAGCTGGTTTCGTGGCGTCGGGGGAGCCGTTCTCAGTGCGGGTCGAAGCCCGGAATAGCAATGGCGCACTGACTCCCAACTTCGGCAACGAATCGCCAGTACAGAGCGTCCGTCTTGAACTGAGTGAATTGGTTTACCCCTCGGGCGGCAGCCTCGGAAACCTGGGTGGTGCAGGGAGTCTGACTCGCGAGGATAACGGCGTAGCGCTTGGCGATGGGGTGAGCTGGGATAACGTGGGCACCATTACTCTGGAACCCCGCTTGGTCGCTGACGATTACCTCGGTGCGGGCGACCTGGTGGAGGTGACCGAAAGTGATCCTGTGGGCCGGTTTTATCCTTACGATTATACGTTGAATGGTAGTGCTGTAAACGATGCCTGCGGATCCTTCAGCTATATGCATCAGGCGGCGGTTGATCTTTCCTATACCGTCAGCGCCCGTAACCTGAATGGCGCTGTGGTAAGCAACTACGACGATACCACTCTGGCGTATGCGGGCACCGCGAACCCTGGCTACGTCGCCGAAAACGATGACGCCGCCAATGGCAGCGAATTAAGTGGGCGGGTTCAGGCGGAGAGTGAGGCCGACTGGAGCGGCGGGGTGCTCACAGTAACTGATTCTAGCGCCGCTTTTCTAAGAGCATCCAATACGCGCCCGGATGGTCCCTGGGCGGACTTGCGATGGGGTTTGACGCTGATGGATTCACTGGATGGTCGCCCTCTGGTGGACCTGGATATGAACGCCAACACTAGCGGCGACTGTGTGGCGGCGGGCGACTGTAACGCGGTTGCCCTGGGCGAGTCACTCAACCTGCGATATGGCCGCCTGCACCTCGAGGACGCCTTCGGCCCCGAAGTCATTGATCTGCCGGTGCCTTTTTACACTGAATACTGGAACGGTTCAGAATTTGTCCGCAACGTCGACGACAGCTGCACCCGCATTCCCCGGGAAGCCATCACCTATCAGCCCACCGGCGACCTGGTGGACGGCAGTAACCGCACGGTTCCTATTGGTGGCGGCAGCACCACGGGTCAATACGCCGATCTCGACGGGGTGGGTGTCAACTTCAGCAGCAGTGATGCCGATCATTACTTCACCGCACCGGGGGAGGGCAATACCGGTTCGTTCGATATCGAGCTTGACCTGACCAACCGCCCTTGGCTGCGCTTCGACTGGAATCAGGACGGTGATTTTCTGAACGATATTCAGATGCCGCCGGCGAACATCGGTTTTGGTTCTTACCGGGGGCACGATCGAATCATTTATTGGCGAGAGGTTCTGGAGTAGGGCGTGCTGAGCTTTAAGGTTTTCGGTGGATGACGCGCTTCGCGCTCCGAGACGTCGGACCGATCCACCCTACGGGTGCTGAAGTTCAAATGTGGCACCGAGGTATCAGCGAGGAACACCTATTGCAGACTCTCGGAGGCATGGATGCCGACGAGAAGCCCCCAAGGATGGGTTCACGGCGGGTCTGCAATAGGTGTTCCTCGCTGATACCGGAGCGTGACGAATGCACCGATAAGGCTTTGTAAGTGATACTACATGGGTATCCTACGGTTGGTCCTCTTCCAGACGGATATCAATCGCCAGCTGATCCGCGATGGAATCCAGATCATCGTGTAGCTCGTCCATATCCACCGACTCCGGAACCTCAATCACGCCGTTGGCCTGAAACAGCGGCTCGCCGGACCAGGGCATACTGGAATAATCGGTTTCCAACTCGCCCATATTGATGCTGCGCTCGGCGAACGCCTGGGCGATTTCCAACACGATACCGGCTCGATCCGGCCCCGCCACGGTAAAGCGGAAGGCGCGGAAGGGCGCGCGCTCGGTGGCTTGTGCGGATTCCACCACCAGCTTCAGCCCCTGTCCGCCCAGCGCCTGCAGGGCGGCGGTCAAGGGTTCGCGCTGCGCTTCGGGCACCGCAACCTGTACAATACCCGCAAACTTGCCGGCCAGGTGCGATAGGCGACTTTCCAGCCAATTGCCCTCGTGCTGCTGGATAATCTGCGCCAGTCGCTCCACAATGCCCGGCTTGTCGTCGCTGATCAGCGTCAAAATCAAATAGTGTTGCATCGTTGTCATCCACTTCAGAGTTGTTATGCCACCATTGTGGCGCAACCCCGGAAAAAAGTCATTGTGAAGCCATGATCATTCCCCATCAGCAAGTATCCGCCGACGCCCTGCGAGGCCTGATCGAAGAATTCATCACGCGTGAGGGCACCGACTACGGCTGGGAGGAAACCAGCCTGGAGCGAAAGGTACAGCAGGTACAAGCCCAGATTGAGCGGGGCGATGTGGTGATCGTGTTCGACCCCGCCACCGAAACCGTCAGCCTGCTTCCGGAGCGGGATGCCTGGGAGTTCGGGGATGACTGACTGGCTGAAAAATACCCCGCCGAACCCGTCGGCCCGCTTGCTGCTGGCCCACGGGGCGGGCGCGCCCATGGACAGTGACTTCATGAACGCCATGGCCGAGGGGCTCTGTGCCCGGGGCGTTGACGTCTGGCGGTTTGAGTTTCCCTATATGGCCGAGCGGCGGACCGGGGGCAAAAAACGACCGCCCAACCGCCAGCCCGAGCTGCTGGAGGCGTGGCGCGAGGCGGTGGCATCCGCGCAGCCGACGGCGCTTCCCCTGCTGATAGGCGGCAAGTCGCTGGGTGGGCGTATGGCCAGCCTGGTGGCGAATGAGCCCGGGGTCTCGGGGCTGGTTTGCCTGGGCTACCCCTTTCATCCGGTGGGTAAGCCGGACAAGACCCGTCTGGAGCCCTTACAGGCGGTTCAGGTGCCGACCCTGATTGTGCAGGGCACGCGCGACCCGTTGGGAAACCGGGACGAGATCCGAGGTTATGATCTGCCGACGACTCTGAACTGGCTCTGGCTGGACGATGGCGACCACGACTTCAAACCGCGAGTAAAGTCCGGGTACCGTCAGCAACAACATTGGCAATCGGCGATCGAGGGTATCGTCGACTGGATCGATCAACACTGGGGAGAGCGCCCGTGAACCATCTGTTTTTACATTGTCGGCCCGGTTTTGAAAAAGAGTGTGCGGCGGAAATCCAGGAGCTGGCGACCGCCGCCGGTGTGTACGGGTTTATCAAAACCCGGGAAGGACAGGCCTATGTGATCTACGTGACCCATGAGTCCGACGGTGCGCTGAGGCTGGTGGGACAGCTGCATTTTATGGATCTGGTGTTTGCCCGGCAGTGGTTTGTGACCACCGCGCCGCTGGCCAACCTGCCCCCGGGGGATCGGGTCGGACCGCTGGTGGAGGCGGCCCAGGCGCTGCCCGCTGCCCGCTCCCTGGTGGTGGAAACCCCCGATACCAATGACGGCAAGGAGCTGTCGACGCTCGGCAAGAAGCTGACCTCGCCCTTGATGGCCGCCCTTAAAAAACAGCGCCTGGTGGACCCCAAGAGCCGTTGGCACTGGCACCTGCTGGTACTGTCCGGCCAGTGCATGTACCTCGGCGTCAGCCCGGTGGACAACCGTGCCGCCTGGCCCATGGGCATTCCCCGCTTGCGCCAACCCAGAGAGGCGCCGAGCCGGGCCACGTTGAAACTGGAAGAAGCCTGGCATCACTTCATCCCTGAGTACGAGTGGGATGTTCGCCTCGCCGGCGGGCTTAAAGCGGTGGATCTCGGGGCGGCGCCGGGGGGTTGGACCTGGCAACTGGTGCGCCGGGGCATGTTTGTCGATGCGGTGGACAATGGCCCCATGGCGGAGTCACTGATGGAGTCCGGCCAGGTCACTCATCACCGGGAAGACGGTTTTGTCTATCAGCCGAAAAAGCCGGTGGATTGGCTGGTCTGTGATATTGCCGACAAGCCGGCCCGGGTGGCGAATATGATTGCGCTCTGGGTCAGTCAGGGCTGGTGCCGGGAGGCGGTGTTCAACCTGAAGCTGCCGATGAAGCAGCGCTATGCCGAAGTGGCGCGCTTGCGGGAGCGAATCGAGCAGCAGTGTGAAGCGGCGGGGCTGGATGTGGCACTGGCGTTCAAGCAGTTGTATCACGACCGCGAAGAAGTGACCGGCCACATCATGCGCTTGCGTTGATGGCGCTCTCTGCTAGACGGGATTTTTGTCCAGCAGCGTGATTTTTTCAAAATCCGCCAGCGTCGGGTTGAGCTGGTTCATGACCTCGTAACGCTCGTCGCTGTAATACCAGCGTTTCCAGTCGTGCACGGAGCGCCACTTGGACAGCAGGTAGTGGTGGTTGGGCCGCTGCAAGTCCCGCAGGGTTTCACCGCTGAGAAATCCTTCGGCCTGATAAGCGGATTTGAGCGCTTTGCGCGCGGCCATTTCGTAAGTACTTTCCATTCCGTCGGCAATGTGGCGTTCAACGAGCACGTAGATCATGAATGATTCCGGCTAATGAAAATAAAGGCGTTAAAAGCGCTATTCTAGCGCCCGCGCCCGGGAATGCAAAGCGGGCGTCAATGCCACTGGCTGGGCGGACTTTCGTTGCGCTGCAGAATCCACTCCGCCAGCGCGACCCATTCATCCAGCAGTTCATGCAGCAACGCGACGCGTTCGGGGTGACGTTGATGATCGTGCAACGCCTGTTGCCCCAGTGATGTCAGTGCCGCCAGTATTTCTCCGACCGTTTGCGCGTGCAGGTTGCTGAGCAACTGGCGGTTGAGTGCGGTGCTGGCAGCTTCTGCGGTGGTTGGCTCCGGTGCTGAGGGGAGGGACCTCAACGCCTGCTGTATGGCTTGCGCAAGATTCGGGTTATCATGGCGCAGTAGATGAGAGGTGATGACCAGCGCAGTGGGCGTTAATGCACTATGTGCAGCATGGCGATTGGGTGACGACATAAAGACTACCCCTGTAAAACACGGCGCCTCGGTTCGCTGAAACAGCGCTTCGCTCCTGCGGGCGGATCTCCTACTTCAAGTCTAGCAACGAAGTATGTGCTTTACCGGCAAAAGCCGAAAAATTCGTCTTGATGATAACGGGAAGGGTCGATGTCTGATCACAAAGAAGGTCCGGGGACCATTCACAAAGCGTTGGACGCCCGGGGCCTGGTGTGCCCGGAACCGGTCATGTTGTTACATCGGGCGGTGCGTGAGGTCGCGGCGGGTGAGGTGATCGAGATGATTGCCACCGATCCATCCACGGAGCGGGACGTGCCCAAGTTCTGTCTGTTTCTCGGGCATGAGTTGGTGCTGGAAGAAAGGGAAGGGGAAGAGTACCGGTATTACATCCGCAAGAGTGGGTAACTTCAGTAGGTCGGGTTAGCGCGCCAGCGCGTAACCCGACAAGATCCACTCAAGTCGTCTTGAATCAATACCCATCAACCAACAACGAAATTGCCGCCAAAGCCTCCGGATCTTCCGCCTTGATCTTGTTGGCGATCTGGTGCTGGAAAAAGTACCGGAATTGATCGCTCTGCTGGGCCGGATACAGGCAGGCATCGCCCGGCAGGACCGGGGTGCTCACGATCTTGTTCATGTCGGTGAGCATGCCGTAAATGCTGCCGTCATGCTGCAGACGCCAGCTGATGACTTCAACCAGGTTCAGTTTGTTGGTTTCTTCGGTGGCGAGCACTGCGTGGGTGCCAATGGTATCCGGCAACTCCTGAACGACATCGTCGTCGTTCTCACATTGGAGCTCGTAATACTCCGCCGCCGTTTCCAGTTCGACCACCTTGTGAATGGGGGCGTCGAAGAAGACATCATCAATGCCCGGATCGTAATACCCTTCCCACTGGCCGTTGAGCGGGTCGCAGATGTCCGGGCAAGCCACGATATCATTGAGCCAGGGCACCAGACCCACCACCTCGCCATTGGCGCGCAGACCCCAGCACAGGATTTTCAGGCTGAACAGACGATCGTCGCTGGTATCGTTGGAATACAGCATTTCCAGGCCGTCCAATTCCGGGGCCAGGCGGACAAAGCGCTGATCGTGCAGCTCGGAGAGAGACTTTCCTGTGAAGAGATCAACCACATTTTCCGTGTTGTGGCGCGACTGTGAGGTCTTCATAATACACCTCCCGGCTGAGGCTGGGGCTAACGACGCTAGCCCAGGAGACACCGATGGTGAAAGACTGGTTCCCGAGCACAGCTCGAGCCTTTTTCATAACCATCTGTCACTAAAGTATAGGTTATAACCCGAAAGCACAACACCTAGTAGTAAAAATCTTTCCGCACACCAGAGCCTGCAGGCCCGAGTGTGCCTGAGGAGTTGCATGTTGACCGATGTTGGCGACACCAGCCGGCACGATTGCCGAGATTTGATTCAGCTGTTCGACCAGACCTTCAGTGAAAGCCACGCCACGCGCCTCTGTGGCGGTGCCGAGGAGCCCCTGTACGCCCCCGGCGAGCCGCACCGCATCTGGTTTACGCGCAATTACTACGCCAGCGCGCTGCACGAGGTGGCGCACTGGTGTGTCGCCGGCCCGGCACGCCGTCTGAAAGAGGATTATGGCTATTGGTACGCGCCGGACGGCCGTACGGAGGCCCAGCAGGCGGAGTTCGAACGGGTGGAGGTGCGCCCCCAGGCCCTGGAGTGGTTGTTCTCCCGAGCGGCGGGCTGGCGTTTTCGTCCCAGCGCCGACAACCTGGCGGCGGGGCTCGGCCCGAGCGATTCGTTCAAGCGCGCGATTCATCAGCAGGTGCAGCGTTTTTGCCGGGAGGGTGTCAGCCGCCGGGTCCATGCCTTTCTGGCAGCATTGGTCGCCTTCTATGGCACCGCCGAGAGTGTCGAGTCCTTGCTGGTTGAAACCCGGTTTGCCTGGGAGGATGTGGCATGACCCCGTCTCCGATCTGCCTGGTTGACGCTTCAATCTACATTTTCCGGTATTATTTCTCCCTGCCCGACAACTGGTCGAGCCGGGAGCACGGTTACGGCACGGGTGCTGTGTACGGCTACAGCACCTTTCTGATGCGGCTGATCGAACAGACCCGCCCGACCCACCTCGCCGCCTGTTACGACGAGAGCCTGGGTCAGTGCTTCCGCAACGACCTCTACCCGGACTACAAAGCCAGCCGGGCTCACCCGGATGAGGCCCTGGCATTCCAACTGTCGGCCTGCCGCCGTTTTGGCGAAATTCTGGGGATCGCCAGCTTCGCCAGTCAGACCCACGAGGCGGACGATCTGATCGGCTCCCTGGCCCGCACCATGCGCTCCAGCCCCCGGCCACTGGCAATCCTGACCCGGGACAAGGACCTGGGCCAGCTGTTGTGTCGGCCCCAGGATTATCTGTGGGACCACGGGGCGGATCAGCGATCTTACGCGCCGGATGTTGAGCGAAAACTCGGCGTCCGGCCGGATCAGTTGGTGGATTACCTGGCGTTGGTGGGGGACAGTATCGACGATATCCCGGGTGTTCCGGGGGTAGGCCCCAAGACAGCGAGCGCGCTGTTGGCTCATTTTGGTACTCTGGATGAGCTGTGGGCGAACCGGGAGGCCGTCGCAACCTTGCCCATCCGGGGGGCGAAGTCTCTGGCGGCGAAGTTGGAGGCGAACCGGGAGCAGGTGGAGATTTCCCGCCAGTTGGCCAAAATTGTGGACGATCTGCCGTTAGACGTCACACTTTCAGATCTGACCTTCGGGCCGGTCGATTGGTGGGCAATGGAGGAGTTCGCCGACGAAATGGGCTTTGGGGAAGGGTTTCTGGCTCGGGCTCGACGAGTGCTTGAAGACAATTAATTGGGATTGCCTGCGGGGCCGGCCATGCGTGGGGTATACCGTTTGTAGACCCGCCGTGAACCCATCCATGGGGGCTTCTCGTCGACATCCTTGTCTCCGAGAGTCTACAAACGGTATACCCCACGCACGGCCTCATTGCCAATATCAGCCTTTCGAGCACTCGTCCCCTCTGCTCAAGGTAGGCGATAGGCGCCATCTCCAGCGCCCGTGCAGTTAGCTCCTGGCGGAGGGAGGGTAGGTGATTCCGAGACCGTCACCCGCCTGGACGGCGGGTGATGAGCCCCCATGGATGGGTTTACGGCGTGTCTCGGAAACACCTACCCTCCCGCAGCACTACAATGCGAAGTCCCCAGAGAAGCAAGGTGTGAAATCAACAAACAACTGGATTAACAAATGCGAATCGTAGCTGATGAAAACATCCCCCTGGTCAATGAATGCTTTGGAGAAATGGGGGAGGTTGTTCGCCTGCCCGGGCGGGATATGACCAATGCCGACCTGCAAGGTGCCGACGCGCTGCTTGTGCGTTCGGTTACCCAAGTCAACGAAACCCTGCTCCACAACACCCCCGTGCGGTTTGTGGGCACTTGCACCATTGGCGTCGATCACCTCGATATCGACTACCTCGAACGGCGGGGCATCACCTGGTCCAGCGCCCCCGGGTGCAACGCCAACTCCGTGGTCGAGTACGTCTATGCGGCGCTGGCGCACCTGGATGTCGATTGGCTTGGCAAACGCGTTGGCATTATCGGGTGCGGTAATGTCGGTGGGCAGCTGTACCAGCGCCTGAAGGCTCAGGGGGTGGAGTGCCGAGTGTACGACCCGTTTCTCTCCACCGAACAGATTCCCGACCTGACCTCGCTGGAGACCGTGCTGGACAGTGACGTGGTGTGCATGCACACCCCCTTGACCCGCTCCGGTTCACACCCGAGTTTTCACCTTATTGGCACCGAAGAGCTCAAACAACTGCGCCCGGGGGCGGTATTGCTCAATGCCGGTCGGGGTGCAGTCATCGACAATCAGGCGCTGCTCGCCCACCTGGAGGCCGGAGCGGACCTGCGGGTGGTGCTGGATGTCTGGGAGCCGGAGCCGGATATTTCCCGGCCCTTGTTGGCGCGGGTCGAGCTGGGTAGCCCCCATATTGCCGGGTACAGCTACGACGGCAAGATGCAGGGTACTTTCATGATTTACGAAGCCCTTTGCCGTCACTTGGGCCGCGCGCCGGATAAAGTGTTGGATGCCTTGCGTCCGGCGGTGGCGGACCCGGAGCGGACGCTGGCGGGCGGTGATGTCTGGTCGGCGTTGAAAACGCTGATTCCCCAGGTGTACGCCATCGCCGAGGACGACCAGCGCCTGAGAGAGCTCGCGGCGAAAGCCGAACGTGGCGAGGCGGATTTCGCTAAAGGGTTTGATCAACTGCGCAAGCAGTATCCGAAGCGGCGGGAGTTCAATAATTATCGGGTGTCGGGGGCATCGGATGAGGCGCGTACGCGGTTGAACGAGCTCGGTTTCAAGTAGGGGACCCCTTTGGTGCCGAGTTTGGGTTACGGCGGATGCGCGCTTCGCGCTTATGCCGCCCTACGCCAGGCTCCACAGGTTGTGTAGGGCGGCATAAGCGCGAAGCGCGCATCCGCCGTAACCCCGCCGCCGTAACTGACGACGACCGTGCCGCATCCGCCGTAAAACGCATTACGGATGATGCCGCGACTGCCGAAACAACTCCAGCATCACCTGCTCAATCGCCGTCGACGAGCCGTGCTTGAGCACATCCCGCAACAACTGTACCCCATTGTCGGCGCGGGCCGCGGCCTGCACATCATCGCTGGGGTTGATGTCTGAATCGGGGGCGTCCGAGTCGTGGGGCAGGGCTTCGAAGCCGACCACATCGTGTACCGGCAGGGGGCTCGCCAGGAGGGTGAAGCCCCGCTGGGTCAACACCGCCTGATCAATGGCTTCCTGGCGCACCAGCGTTTCGTAGCGCAGGTAGCCGGTTTGGGCCAGCCAGAGCATGGTGGACAGGCAGCTCTGATGGCGCGGGCTGTGCAGGCCGAATTCATCCGGTGTATCCGGTCCGGCGATGTCCTCTACAAACAGCATGGTCGGGCGCGGGAACTGGTTGTACAGCTGCACCAGAATCCGCGCCGCATCTTTGTAGAAGTCCGCGATATGAATATCCGCCATGACGTCTGCTGCCTTCCCTGAGTGCTACTGAGAATAATGTTCCAGGAATCGGCCCAGGCGCTGAATGGCCTTGGTCAGATCGTCCTCCCGGGGCAGGAACACAATGCGCAGGTGGTCCCGGTCCGGCCAGTTGAATGCCGTGCCTTGAACCAGTAGCACCTTCTCCTGAATCAGGAAGTCCAGCACCATCTGCTGGTCGTCCTTGATCTTGTAGCGGTTCAGGTCCAGCTTCGGGAACAGGTAGAGCGCGCCCTTGGGCTTGACGCAGCTCATACCGGGAATTTCGTCAATGGCCTTCATGGCCGCATCGCGCTGATCCCGCAGGCGCCCGCCCGGAATGATCAATTCGTTGATGCTCTGGTAGCCACCCAGTGCGGTCTGCACAGCGTACATGGCAGGCACATTGGCGCACAGGCGCATGGAGGACAGCATCTCCAGGCCCTCGATATACCCTTTGGCCTTGTGCTTTGCACCGCTGACGGTCATCCAGCCGGAGCGGAAACCGGCCAGGCGATAACATTTGGACAGGCCGTTAAAACTCACACACAAGACATCCTGAGCCAAACGTGCCAAGGGTACGAACTCGGCGTCGTCGTACAGAATCTTGCTGTAGATTTCATCGGCGTAAATGATCAGGTTGTGCTCCCGGGCGAGTTGCACGATCTGTTCGAGCACGTCCTGGCTGTACACCGCCCCGGTAGGGTTGTTGGGGTTGATTACCACTATGCCGCGAGTTCGGTCGGTAATCTTGCTGGCGATATCGGCGACGTCCGGGAACCAGTCGGACTGTTCATCGCACAGGTAGTGCACGGCCTTGCCACCGGCCAGGTTGACGGCGGCGGTCCACAGCGGGTAATCGGGGGCCGGTACGAGTACCTCATCACCATTGTTGAGCAACGCCTGCATGGCCATCACGATCAATTCGCTGACGCCGTTGCCCAGGAAAATGTCGTCGATATCGATGTTGGGAATGTCCAGCCGCTGGCTTTCCTGCATGATAGCCTTGCGCGCGGCGAACAGCCCGCGGGATTCGGTGTAACCCTCCGCATTGGGCAGGTTGTAGATGACGTCCTGGATGATTTCATCGGGCGCGGCAAAGCCGAACGGTGCCGGGTTGCCGATGTTCAGCTTGAGGATTCGGTGGCCTTCTTCTTCCAGCCGGTTGGCGTGCTCGAGAACCGGGCCGCGAATGTCGTAGCAGACCCCTTCGAGCTTGGTGGATTTATTGACGGTGCGCATCTACAGTATCTTGTCCATGGGGGCGGGTGAAAAGTAAACTCTACGGTGGTTTAGACCGTACTATGACTGAATCATCCCGTCTCTTCCCAGCCCCTGTCAAGGAGCAGTCTTCATGAGTGACCCGAAAAATCGTAGCGAAGCCGAGTGGCGTGAGCAGTTGTCGCCGGAGCAATATAGAATCTGTCGGGAAAAAGGCACTGAGCCCCCGTTTACCGGTGAGTACTGGGATGTGTTCACGGAGGGTACCTATCGGTGTCGCGCTTGCGGTGAGCCGTTATTCGATTCAGATACCAAATTTGACGCCCATTGCGGTTGGCCGAGTTTCTACGCGCCCAAAACCGAAGAGGTGATCGAGGAGGCTTTTGATGGCAGCCACGGCATGCGTCGTACCGAGGTAATGTGTAAGAACTGCGGGAGTCACTTGGGGCACGTTTTCCCCGATGGCCCGGCGCCCACGGGTTTGCGCTACTGCATCAATTCGGCCTCCATCAAGCTAGATGAGGGGCAATAATCTGAAATGGGGCAGGGGGCGGATCAATCGTACAGCTGTTTCTTTTTCCAGTCGCTTTCCTGTTCGAACTCTTCCCACTCTTTCTTTTCTTCCGGCGCGGGGCCTTCTTTGGTGGGCGAGGCGCCGGCGTCGGATTGTTGTTCCAACTGACTTTCCAGCTTCTTGATGATGCCGTTGATCTGGGCCAGTTGCTTCTGGAAGCCCTGTCCGCCTTTTTCCTGGGTCAGCATCTTGCGCGCAAGGTTATAGTAATGGATGGCCAACCTGGGTTTACCGGCGGCCTGGGCCTGTCGGGCGGAGACCGCATGGGCATCCACGGAGACCAGCAGCGCCAGGCGCTTGACCTGGTCCTTATAGGTTTGTCCCTGAGCCTGACCGATATTGCCACGTTCGGTCTGGTGCGCAATAAACCGATACAGCTCCTGCAGCAGCCGCTTGATTTCGACGGCCTGCTCTGCGGAGGCGGGGCGGGCTCGCTCGGACGGTGCGCGATGTTTGAGCGCTTCGAGCTCGCCGGAGTAGAAGGTGAAGTCCTCCATGTGGCCCGGTTCTCGCGGCTCCAGTTGGCTGAGCTGTTCGCAGGCATCGAGCAGGGCCCGGTAAATGATCAGGGTCAGATCTTTGGTCAGTAGACCCTCGGGGAACCCGGAAACCATGTACTTGAAGTTGCGTTGACGGTGCTTGAGGGCAGTCAGCAGGCGTTGGCGCCGTTTTTTGCGTTTTTCCAGGGTCTGGGCAATGAAGGCGTACCCCACCAGCACAATGAGCAAGGCGAAAATAATGCTGGCAATCATTAAAGAGGACATAGGCCGCCGCTGTTATTGATTCGAAGTTTATCGGGTCGAATGGGGAATTTGGCGTAAAAACGGCAGTATAGCACTAATGATCGGGAGGGCCGAAAGAGGGGCGTCGCTAAGTGGTTGTTTTCCCGGTCGAATAATTCGAAAAAAGTGTTGACAGGTGCCGGTCCGCTCCCTAGAATGCGCTCCACTTTCTGAGGGTAATGCCACGGCATACAGCGCTCAGGGAGGTCCGGGTCCCCTTCGTCTAGAGGCCTAGGACACCGCCCTTTCACGGCGGTAACAGGGGTTCGAGTCCCCTAGGGGACGCCATTGCGGGAATAGCTCAGTTGGTAGAGCACAACCTTGCCAAGGTTGGGGTCGCGAGTTCGAGTCTCGTTTCCCGCTCCAGTTTATACAGTGTAAGCGTTTGGCGTCAGCCTGCACTAAAGACCAGTTTTAGTCCCCTTCGTCTAGAGGCCTAGGACACCGCCCTTTCACGGCGGTAACAGGGGTTCGAGTCCCCTAGGGGACGCCATTTTACGCAATGTGGCGGGAATAGCTCAGTTGGTAGAGCACAACCTTGCCAAGGTTGGGGTCGCGAGTTCGAGTCTCGTTTCCCGCTCCAATATTTGAAAGAGCCGGCTTCGTTGCCGGCTTTTTTGTGTCCGGAATTTGGGTGCTTTCGCTCCGCCCGGAAAACGAGTCTCGTTTCACGAGCCACATCGTTGTGGCTCGCCCTCCGGGCAGCCTGCGGCTGTGCAAACCGGCTTCCTGCCGGTTTGTCCCGCTCCAAGGTGCCTAATTCCCCCCGTGTGCCCTACATGGCGCCAAATCCCCCTGCGTTCACGG